>JADZCT010000062.1 GCA_020851455.1 Gemmatimonadaceae bacterium
CGGTAATGACAGAAGCAAGATGGGGTTCCAGCAAAAAATCAGGATTGCTTTTCAGTAACGAAAAATCAAGATCTTCCGAGAATCTTTCCAGACCATAAAAAATGCGTAGCGCTGTGCCACCATAGAAAGCAGCCTTTTCGAAAAAACCACTTCTTTGTAAACCCGCCAGCGCTGTTTGTTGCATTATCTCACGCAATGCGTGGTGAGCATCCGTTTGCGTTCTGGGCTGGTATTCGTCTAACCAATCTTTTATCATAATTTTTTTAAAGCTGTTATGAGTATATTCAAACTTTCTTTTTTGGGCGCATCAATAATCCAATCGTTTATCGCTGCCACATTTAGCTTTCGTAATGCTTGTTCATCTATTCTAAGATCTTCTGTTAAATACTCTATTGCCTGTTTTGAACTTCGAAGTAAAATTCCTGAAGTGGTTATTATTTTATCACAAAGCGCTTTTTCAGGAGAAGCAATTAATATAATTTGCTTTTTTGTCAAAGCCACCTTTTGTATCCCAAAAGAATAATAAGGCAGTGGCAAAGAAATATAGCTAAACCTTCCAATAGGGGTATCGTAAAATTTATGACTTTTGATAGTAGCGGAGCTGACCTCAAAGACTTTTTCGGGGATAAAACCCCAATAAGAGAGCGCTGAGTCCATAGACACATAGCTTGGCCCCAGAAGATGGTTTGCAAGAAGAAACGGTTCAGGTGGCGCCATATTCAAATTTGGTCCCGGAATATAGATGCCTCGTTTTACCGGCATCAATATTTTTTGCTTCACGAGTTCATTGATCTTATCATAAGGTCTTTTATAATCTTTTAATAGGGAGAGCAGCACATGCCTGACAATAGGCTGCTCTGCATATTTCTGTATCGTTTCCTTTAATTCCATTTAATATGTAAAAATAACTATGATTTATCGGAATAATTCCGATAAATAGTGAAATATTTTACATTAGCCAATGGATAAGAAATAACAAAAACATTTTCTACTTTTATACGTCTTCCAGAATTGACATACTGATTTCTTAATTTAA
>JADZCT010000001.1 GCA_020851455.1 Gemmatimonadaceae bacterium
CCACCAAAGTTTCAGACGGGAATCGGGTGTCTTCGGGTGTCCGGTTTTCATGTCCCCATCGTCTAGAGGCCTAGGACACCGCCCTTTCACGGCGATAACCGGGGTTCGAATCCCCGTGGGGACGCCAGTAAAATCAAGGGCTTACCGAAAGGCAGGCCCTTTTTCTTTGCCCTTCTCTAGAATTTCTCTAGATTAGGCGGTCGTGCCGTTTTCGAGTACCGCAATGGGAATGTGCACGACACACAAAAGAAAAACCCCGCCGCAGCGGGGCTCGTCGCGGGCGCGATGGCGGTCAGGTGGACCCCACCATGTCGCGAAATGCGAGGTATTGAGCAAGTTCCTCGACCGTAGTTTCCCCGTCCGCAACATCAACAAGCACCTGTACGTGATCCGCATCTACCCGCTCCCGCGCGAGCAGCTGATCCGCGATGAGCGCGACCGCCCGAACGTTCTCCGGGCGTTGCATCAGATCCACGGCTCGCGCCTTCCATGTATCCAAGTTGCCCAGGTCCCAGAACTCGATGATGGCGACGGCCTTCTTGAAGTCGTCGTCGCATCCGATTTCGGCCACCTGCGTGGAGTGGCCTGCCGCGACTAGGGCCGCGAAGCCCGCGCAGTACGAAAGCACCTGCGCCTCGCCGTCGTCGCGGTTCCAATGGCCTTCGTCCGCGAGCACGTTGCCAGCTGATCCCTCACTCGGGACGATAGTTGCCCACGCCTGGTCGATGCCGTGGCGAACGTGGGCGACCGCGTGGCCCGCTTCGTGAATGGCTGTGTGCTTGGTGTCCACGATAGTCACCGCCATCGCCCGCCTTCCGCATCGCATTCCGTCGCTTCCCGGTGGGCCGCACCGGGACGGTGCTGCTATGCGCTCGCGGCCTCGGAGGGCCGCAGGCGCTCGATGGCGGCGTAGCGCTTGCGATCCTTCGCGAGCGTCCAGAGGTCGAGCGCTTCCTGCATCCGCAGCCAGCTCTGCGGCGTCGTGCCGGTAAGGGCCGCAACCCGCATCGCCATGTCGGGCGTCATCGCCCGCTTCTCGAGCAACAGCTCGGAGACGCTCAGGCGCGAGACGCCCAGGTGCCGCGCCAGGTCCGTCTGCGTCACGCCAAGCGACGGCAGCACGTCCTCTCGCAGCACCTCGCCGGGGTGGGTGGGCTTGCGGTTCGGGTCGCGAAGGCTCTTCATCAGTGGTAATCCTCAAGGTTCACGTCGATCGGATCGCCATCCTCGAAGGCGAAGGTGATGCGCCAGTTTCCCGACACCGAGACCGCGAAGGTGCCTCGCATGGCCCCCTTGAGCGGGTGGAATTCGAAGCCGGGCAGGTTCATGTCCTCCGGGCAAGTCGCCGCGTCCAAGCGGTCGAGCAGGCGCCGAATCCGCGGCTCGTGCTTGGCGTCGATCCCCTTGCGCTCCCCCTCGGTGAAGTAGCGCCGCAGGCCCTTGTGCCGGAAACTGCGGATCACGGAAGGCGTGTAAGGTTTCGCATTACAGGTATTGTAATGCCGCGCATTGCACCCGTGTCAAGGGGCTGAGTTCTGGCCCGGAACGTCGCGCCGCGCGGAACTGCCGGAAGGCCCACAGGCTTGTCACGTCCGCCGGCAAAGGGTGGGGGTAGCCCGCAACCGCCCCCCGCCGCGCGTCGTGGGGCTCACGGAGCGGCCGATGCCGGCGGGCTGCCCATCGGGCTCCTTGCGTGCCTGATCGCGATCGACGCGGCCCCCGAGGGCCTCACCTGTGCGATGCGTGACGCGGGCGAAGGGTGACGATGCCGGCGCTCGCGGGGCGCGCGGTGGAGGCCTTCGGATGCGGCCGGTGGTAACGGTGCCGCCGCTCGCGCTTCATGCGCTGGCGGTGCCTTCCGCGTGGCTGGCAGTGGCGACATGCAGCTCGAGGTCCTCGTGCGCCACGTCGCACCCGAGGCCCGCGCGACGGCCGCAGTTTAGCCCTACGACTACCCGACCATGCGCCAGAAGGCGGCGGTCACGAAGTTGGAGACGAAGCCCGGGTCGCCGGCAATGCTCAAGTGCGTGTCACCATCGCGCAGGTGGCGGAAAATCACGTCGCCCAGGCCGGCGACCTCGGTGGCCGTGCCATTGGACACGTCGACCGCAGGCCACGCGGCGGTGACGCCCGTGGCGCCGGCCGTGAAGGCGAACGGGGCGGTTCCCGCGATCACGACGTGGGTCGCGCCGCTGGGGACCGCGATCTCCTTGACCGCGCCAGAGCTCACGTTGACCGCCTGCACGTAGGACGAGAAGGGCGGCGCCGCGTTGTGCGCGTCACGGATGTTCTGCTGCAGCTGCCAGTCGCCGAGGGGCATGATTCGAGGCTCCACGCGGTTCTAGGAGGTTGCGCCGTATCACCGTCATCACACCGGCATCCGGAGGCGCATCACAGGGAAAGTTCTCTCCCTGCCCGGTGCTGGAACGCCATTCCGCCGGCCGACCAAGGCACGGCGGAACCGCGAGGCGGCGCCAGCTCGCCGATCCTCGCGGCCAGGGAGGTTACGCGCCGTTGGCCTTGTAGAGGCCCCGCCAGTCGATCGCGGCGCACCCGAAGTCGAG
>JADZCT010000002.1 GCA_020851455.1 Gemmatimonadaceae bacterium
CACGCGCGCGATCTCCGCGGCGAAGGGATACACTGACTCCGCATCGTCGCGGTTCACCACGTCCACGCGCACGCCGGCGACGAGCCCCCACTCGAGCGTGCCCGCCACCCATTCGAGCGGCTTCACGCACAGCACCGGCACGTCCACCGGCCGGCGCCCCCAGTCCTGCGAGAAGATCACCCACACCCGCGCCGGATGCCTCCCGGCCTGGCGCGCCTGCAGCAGCTCGCGCCCGTAGGCGGGAAGTTTCGGCCGAAACTTGGGCGCGCTCGCTACCATGGCCACCAGCACAAGAACCACTGCCCGATGGTCCACCACAATTCAGCCCACGTCATACGCCCCTCCATTGCATGATCGACGCCTCAGTTCCACCAGGCCTAGCGCCCTTTCCTCGGCCGCCGCCCGCTTGTTGTTACACTCCCAGCAGGCTGCCACCTTTCGCAGCTTCCCGTTATGCTTGCCACGCTCCGGGCTCAGACGACTATCGAGGTGATCGATCGTCGCCAGATTCTTCGGCGGATACGTACATACGCCATGCAGCAAAACCATGGGCCCCCTGCACCAATGACAGAGCCCTTCCTGCTTCGCGAACAATCGAGCCCGTTGTCGGGCTCGCCGGCTACGTCCGTTCAATGACCCGATCGGCACGATTCAAAATCTCCGCCATCACACCCTCCTCCCCTGGTACTCCGGCGCCAGGGCGCGCAGCGCGTTGAGGTGCGCCTTCACCTTGCGCTTGCGGTGCCGCACCGTCGGCGGCTCCGCTTTCGGGATCCGCGCCTCCCGGTACAGCACGATCGTCCGCCGCCCATTCACCCTAGCCAGCTGTACCGAGCGCACCCGCACCCTGCCGGACTGCGCCAGGCGCTTCAGCGCATGCATCACCGCCGAACGCCGCATGGCGGGCAACGCCTCCGCCAGCCCCTCCTCGTCCACCTCGACAAGCTCACGCACCTTCGCCAGCACGACCTCGATCGCTTCGTCCGGCGCCGGCGCGAACAGCCGGTTCGCCATCCAGTACTCCTGCGTCGGCGCATCGAAACAGAGCGCCCGCCCCGCGTGCATCGCCATCAGGATCTCGGTGAGCTGCGCCCGCGTCACCTCCACCCCGAGGCGCGCATGGATCTGCTGCTGCTGCAGCCGCGGCACCTCGCACGTGCTCAGCACGTCCACGATCCGCCGCTTGATCGCCGACACCCGCTCCGCGAATAGCGGCAGACTCACGGCGCCGCCCTCCCCCGCTCGCCACGTTCCACGAAGCGCGCGTTTAGCTGATTGAATCTGCTGGACTCGCCGCGCAGGAACTCCGCCAGCCACTCCCCAGCCTGCGCCAGAGTGAGCCGGTGATACCGCACCCGCCGCCCCGTGCCGCGCCGCTCGAGGATGACTACGCGGTCCTCCTCGCACACCCGCAGCTCGAGGCGCGTCTCATTCACCGCAGCCCCCGCTCCCGCTCCATCAGCATCACCTGCACCGGGCTGCGTGCCAGCAGCAATGTCCGCATCCGCTCCCATGACGCCCGCCGATCCTCGCGATTCGTTGCGCTCTGCAGCAGCGCCGAGGCCTCCGCAATCTGCCGCTCGCGTGCCGCGTCATGCGTCGTGCAGGCGTTCATCGGAAAGCCACCAGGTCGTACTCGTGCGCCCATAGTGTCCGGCGTGCCTTCACATTTTTCAGTTCATCGCGCGAGAGGCCACGCAATTTCGGGCATGGTTCGCCGTCATCCTCGCGAAACCGGCACTCGCCGCACGCACATTCGCGCGTGGGCACAAAAGCAGCGCGGGCCTGTCCGCTCACCGCGCCCGCCTGGTGTTTTTCAATGCCGCGCCGCGCAGGTCCTTGATGATCGCCGCCAGGTCGTCGAGGTCCTCGTAGCGCGACGCCAGCCGATCGAGCAGCTCCTCGCGCGCATCTCGCGCCATGACGACATGCTTCTCGATAAGCCAGTACAGTGGCGAGAGATCCCCCGTCGCCTGGATCCATCGGTCCAGGTCCTCCACCGAGAACGCCCGCGGGTCGCCTTCGTAGTGCCGCAGCTTGCGGCTCAGGTCGCTCGGCGAGAGATCCATGTCCGAGGCGATCGCCTTCAGCGGCCGCGCGCTGTTCGTCGTCTGCGCCATCAGCAGGTCCAGCAGCTTCTCGAACTTGGCGGTCAGGCCAGGTAAGAACGTCAGCTTCACTTCCACGCGAGCCCCCTTTCAGTGGCTTGCGGAAGCTACCGGAAATTCTCTTTCCGGTAGTTTCCGGTAGCCGTCGACCATGCTCCCCACGAGAAAATGCGGCGCCCGAAGGCGCCGCCAAGTCACATCGAGTAGGGAGGTAACACCGAGATGAAACGCAACACTTCGACAGCAACAACACTGGTTGCAAGGCAGCGGCCGACTGACACGAATTCCGCCCCCACGGCGCTCATCCGGCCGCCGCCTCGCATTCGTTGGCCGCACCCTGGCATGAAGTGCCGAACAGGTCCGGCCGCAACCGCTGCAGACGATGGGCCTGCAGCGCCGGCAGGAACATCCTCCCCGACGCCACCCACTCATTCACCGATGCCCGGTCGAGACCGAGCGCGCGCGCCAGTCGCGCCTGGTTGTACTCATACGCTCGCAGCGCGGCGTCGACAGTGATCTGGGGATCGAGATCATGCAGCTTGGCCATACAAGTACGTTAGACATGCCTAACAGTTATGTCAAGCATCCCAAACACATAACCGCCTATGTTGTTAGGATGTCCTTACTGAAAGACCGGATGAAGCAGGCGCTCGTCGAGCGGAGAAAGGCCGACAAGGCCGCATCGCAGGCCGGCTTGGCCAAGGCCAGCGGCGTCAGCCGCGCCACCGTCACGGACTGGTTCAACGGCAAGACCAAGAATATCCGCGGCGAGCACCTGCCGGCGGCGGC
>JADZCT010000003.1 GCA_020851455.1 Gemmatimonadaceae bacterium
ATGATGTCGGGCTCGACGGCGGCGCCCTCCGACGACACCAACCCCTGCGCCTCCATCGCCGCCTTCCGCGCTTCCCGGCGCTCGTTGTACCACCTGGTCAGCCGCTCGGTATCGTCGTTCGCGAGGAACGCACCCTGGAGGCGCGCCGGCTCGCTCCTGGCAGGAGCGATGAACAGCATGTCGCCGTTCCCGAGAAGCGACTCGGCGCCGACTCCGTCGAGGATCGTACGCGAGTCAATCTGCGAAGCGACACGGAACGCGATCCGGCTGGGAAAGTTCGCCTTGATGAGGCCGGTGATCACGTTCACGCTGGGCCGCTGCGTAGCCAGGATCAGATGGATGCCGATCGCGCGCGCCTTCTGCGCGAGCATCGCGAGCGGTGTCTCGACTTCGGCTGCGCAGGTCATCATCAGGTCGGCGAGTTCATCAATCACCACCACTACGTACGGGAGGACGCCGCCGGAGTACGCGAGACCCTCAACGGCAATCGCCCCCGCCTCCGCATCCTTCGGCTTCCTGAGGCGCGCTCCATCCCGCACCTTCTGGTTGAAGTCCTGGATGTTGCGCGAGCCGTTCGCCGCGAGCAGGCGATACCTGTCGTGCATTTCGAGCACGGCCCACTTCAGAAGCGCCGCCGCATCGCGGTTGTCGGTCACCACCTTGTGACGCTGGTGCGGAAGCGCGTTGTACACGCTCAGCTCGACCATCTTCGGATCCACCATCAGGAACCGGAGAGTCTTGGGCGTATGGCGGTAGATGAGCGACGTGATGATCGTGTTGACGCAGACCGACTTGCCCGAGCCCGTGGCGCCCGCGATCAGCAGGTGCGGCATCTTCGCGAGGTCCGCGATTACGGGCTTCCCCTCGAGGTCGCGTCCCAGCGCAATCGGAAGCGCGCGCGGCGTTGACTGGTAGTCGCGCGACTCCAGCATATCCCGGAAGTGCACTATCTCGGGTGTGGGGTTCGGCACTTCCACGCCAACTGCTCCCTTCCCCGGGATGGGCGCCACGATCCTGATGGACTGCGCCCGCATGGCGAGCGCGAGGTCGTTCGCAAGGTTCGCGAACTGCCGTACCTTCACCCCAGGCGCCGGCTCGATCTCGAACTGCGTCACGGTGGGGCCGGTCGTGCGCCCGCTGAGCTGACCGTCCACCTTGAACGTCCGCAGCGCGTCCATGAGTTTCGCGCCCATGAGGTCGAGCGCCTGCGATTTGCCCTCCCCCGAGCGGCTGTTTCCGGCCGTGAGAAGGTCAATGGGCGGGAGTTCGTCGCCCGTGGCGTCCGCAGGGTCGGCGGCGGCAATCGCCGCGGCGACGACCGCATCCTGCGCGGCTGCCCTGGCCGCCTTCGATTGCTTCTTCCCCCTTGCCCGCGTGTCGTCGGCTGCCATGGACGGCTCGCTGCTCGCAGATTCGCTTGGCCCTGACTCCGCGGACGCTGCGTCGTCCGGCGCGGCGGTGGATCCGTCGAAAAGCGAGAGGTCGAGCGCGGGCATCTCCGCAGAATCGGGCTCGAGCGCCTCGGCTTTCGTGACGCGCGGGACGGGAAGCGGTTCGGCGGCCGCCAGCGCCTCTCCGATTGCAGCCAGCGTGTCCGCGTCGCTCTGCCGCGCAGCACCGCTGCCTACCCGTCCGGAGCGTCCTCCGATCAGCAGCCGAATGGGGTTCCACGCGAGCGACGCAGCAGCGAGGACGCTGAGGGCAATGACCGCGACCACCCACGCGCCGCCCACGCCAACCGCCTTAACGAGGTAGAAGGCAACGAAGCTGCCGAAGAACCCCGCCCGCGGGACGAGGGACGACGGATCGGCGACGCTTCCCCCAATCAGCGCAGCGATGACCGGCGCGAGCGCCGCCAGCCCACCAGTGAAGAGCAGCCAGTACCGGTCGTCGCCGGCGCGGATCCGGCCGAGCAGCCTGAGCGCGTGCACGGCGGGCACGAGGGGCACCAGCGCTGCGCCGACCCCGCCAAGGGTGAGGAGGAGCGCGCTCCGCAGACACGATCCCACCGGTCCGAAGATGCTCGTCGTGTTGGCGCAGGACTGGCCCTCGGGCGCGCCGCCCGCCAGCAGCGCGCCAGCCACGAAGGCGGCGCCCAGCAGGAAGGCGATCCCGAGGATCTCGTCCCGAACGCGGCCCCACCGCCCTGCCGGGCCTGCGGTTTCCGGCCCGGGTTCGGGGATGGCAGGCGATTGCGCGGAAGTCGCCGCAGCGGGCTTCGCGCGGCGTGTCTTGGAGTTGGCCATGGCTCTCAGTGGATGACGGCCGGAATGCGCGCCGAGTCACGGGAATCGGCGCCCATGCACGGCCGGCCGGTCAGCCAGCCAGCAGCCTCGCCCCTTCCCGCTCCAGGAACTTCGTGTGGACGTCCCCACGGACGAAGTGCTCATCGTCCATCACTCGCCGCAGGAACGGGATCGTCGTCTGCACGCCCTGCACGATGAACGTGTCGAGGGCGAGGCGCATCTTCGCGATCGCCTCGGGACGGTCGCGCCCATGCACGATGAGCTTGGCAATCATCGAGTCGTAGTACGGCGGCACCGTGTATCCCGCGTAGGCATGCGTATCCACGCGCACGCCGTTGCCCCCCGGAGGATGGAACACCTCGAGCTTGCCCGGCGAGGGCTGGAAGTTCTTCGCGGGGTCCTCGGCGTTGATGCGGCACTCGATTGCGTGGCCCGCGAGCGGCGGCGTCTCGAGTTCGCGCATCGGCTCGCCTGCCGCCACGCGGATCTGCTCCTTCACGAGGTCCACGCCGGTCAGCATCTCCGTCACGGGATGCTCGACCTGGATGCGCGTGTTCATCTCCATGAAGAAGAACGAGCCGTCCTCGTCGAGCAGCATTTCGATCGTCCCCGCGCCCACGTAGTTGATCGCCTTGGCGCCCCGTACCGCCGCCTCACCCATCTTCTTGCGAAGCTCCGGCGTCATTGCCGGGCTGGGCGCTTCCTCGATGAGCTTCTGGTGACGCCGCTGGATCGAGCAGTCGCGCTCGCCGAGGTGGATGACGTGTCCGTGCTGGTCGCCCAGGATCTGGAACTCGATGTGGCGGGGACGGTCGAGGTACTTCTCCACGTACACCTGGTCGTTGTTGAACGCGGCCAGCGCCTCGCTCCGCGCGGTCGAGAATGCCTTCTGGAACTCACCTTCCTCGCGTGCGACCCGCATTCCCTTCCCGCCGCCCCCCGCCGCGGCCTTGATGATCACCGGGAAGCCGGCGTCACGGGCGAACGCCAGCGCCTCCTCCACGTCGTCAACAGGCCCCGGCGTGCCCGGCACAACCGGCACGCCTTCGGCGATCATCGTTCGCCGCGCAGTGGCCTTGTCGCCCATCAGGCGGATCTGGGCCGGCGTCGGCCCGATGAACGTGATCCCCGACTTTGCGCAGATCTCCGCGAACTCCGCGTTCTCGGCCAGGAAGCCATACCCGGGATGGATTGCGTCCGCGCCGGTGATCTCGGCGGCCGCGATGATCCGCGGAATCTTGAGGTAGCTCTCGCGCGACGGCGCCGGGCCGAGGCACACGTCGTCGTCGGCGAACCGGACGTGCAGCGACTCGCGGTCGGCCTCCGAATAAACGGCAACCGTTTCGACGCCAAGTTCACGTGCCGCGCGGATGACGCGGAGCGCAATCTCGCCTCGGTTAGCTATCAGAATCCTCTTGAACACGGGCCTCGGGGTATGGAGGTACTGGGCATGGCGCGCGAACGGGGGGTTGACCGCCGCGCCGCGGCGTTGGCCCTCTACCGGACGTCTTGCGAAACCTGGTCGAACGTCGTGTCCGATGTGCCCGCGATTCCCTGCACGCGCAATGCGAACTCGCTGGGGCTCGTTGCGTAAAACAGCGCGCTCTCGTAGGAAATCACGCCCTTCGCATACCAATTCATCAGCGACTGATCGAAGCTCTGCATCCCGTACTGAACCGTGCCTTCCTTGATCAGATCAGGAATGTCGAGCGACTTGGTCATGTCTCGGATGTTGTCGCGCACGGCGGCTGTGTTGATCAGGATCTCCGAGGCAGGAATACGACCCTGCCGGTCTGCGCGGGGCACCAGCCGAAGCGAAATGACGGCCTGGAGCGCGGTCGAGAGCGAGAAGCGCACGTCGGCCTGCTGGTGCGGCGGGTAGAACGACAGGACGCGGTTGATCGTCTGCGTCGCGTCCGTCGTGTGGAGCGTCGAGAACACCAGGTGCCCCGTGTCCGCCGCCTTCATGGCGATGTCGAGCGTCTCGAGGTCGCGGATCTCGCCGATGAGGATGACGTCCGGATCCTGGCGCAGCACCCGCCGCAGCGCCTGCGCGAACCCGCCGGTGTCGGTGCCGACCTCGCGCTGGTTGATGTGGCAGTTGATGTCGCGGTGGAGGAACTCGATCGGATCCTCGATCGTGATCACGTTCGCGTGCCGGTGCTCGTTGATGTACTGGATCATCGAGGCCAGCGCCGTTGACTTACCCGACCCGGTGATTCCTGTGACGAGCACGAGCCCACGCGGCTTCATCGCGATCTCTTCCACCACTTTGGGAAGATTGAGGTCCGCCACCGACAGCGCCTGGAACGCGATCGCGCGAAACGCGTACGCCAGCGATCCGCGCTGCTGGTACATGTTCACGCGGAACCGGCCCACACCTGGAACGCCGACCGCGAAATCCGCCTCGCGCTCGACCTCGAACTCCTTCCGCTGCTTGGGCGGAAGCGTCTGCTCGGCAATCGAGCGGAGATCTTCCGGCCGGAGCGCTGGAAGGTCCAGGGCCTTCAGCTCGCCGTCAATCCGGATCGTCGGCGGCCGGCCCACCTTGAGGTGAAGATCCGACGCATTCTGCTGCACCATCTGCTGCAGCACAAACCGGTAGTTGTACGGCGGGGCCGCCGGCGCCCCTCCTCCGGCTGCGGCAGCCGGCTGGCTCGCGCCAGGAGCGGGCGAAGCGCCCGTCGTGGGCCGCCGCTGGGGTCCGCTCCCTGCTCCGGAGCCGCTCCCGGATGCACCCGTCGGATCAGCCATTTGGGTCAATGCGGAAGAGAACCTGCCCGTACTCGACCGGGTGCGCCTCCGTCGCCACCACCTCCCTCACGACCCCTGCATGCTCCGACTCGACCTCGTTCATGATCTTCATCGCCTCGATGATGCAGAGCACCTGGCCCTTCGCCACGCGCATGCCCGGAGCCACGAACGGCTTGGCTCCCGGCTCTGGCGCCGCGTAGAAGGTGCCCACCATGGGCGACTTCACCTCGAGCAGGGCCGGCGCCGGCTCGGCGGAAGGCGCGGCGGCGGGCGCCGCAGCAACGGCTGGAATCGGAATCCCGCCCGGCGGCGAAAGGCGCGGGTCGGAGGTGGCGGCCGCCATCAGCATTGGCGCCGGAGCAATCCCGGCCACTGCAGCCACCGAAGCAACGGCCTTGCTCACACGTATCTTCAGTCCTTTCTCGGTTGATATCTCGATCGAGTCCAGCGACGACTCGTCGAGCATCTCGACCAGCTTCTTCACATAACGAAGATCGAGCACAGTTCTGGGGTTGAGGGTGGTTGCCGCCACGAAGATCCGGCATACGGCCCGGTCCCCGACGGCAGCCTGAAACCCATGACAAGATGTAGCACGTTGTGCAATGTTGCGGCAAGAAGCGAACCGATGCCGAACGAAACGCCCCGGCAGCTCAACCGACCTCGATCAGTTCGCGGGGAAACACCGTGAGGACTTCTGTCCGCCCGAGGCCGAGATGAACGTCGTCCTCGATGCGGACCCCGCCCCACCCTTCGCGGTAGACGCCCGGCTCGATCGTAACCACTGAATCTACTGGCAACGGCGCGTCGGCAGTCCGCGCCAGAAGCGGCTTCTCATGCACCTCGATGCCGATGCCGTGCCCCAGCGAGTGCCCGAACTCCGCGCCCAGTCCGCAGCCAGCGATGTGCTCGCGGGCGATCGCGTCCGCGTCGCACCCGCGCATTCCCGCGACGACCCCAAGGCACGCAGTTGCATTCGCCTCGCGGACGACGTCGTATGTGTCGTGGTGCGATTGCGTTGCCTTACCCACGACGAAGGTCCGCGTGATATCCGCGCAGTAGCCACCGGACGTCGCGCCAAAATCCAGCACGAGGAACTCGCCCGGCCGCAGCCGGCGGGCCGATGAGCGCGCGTGTGGTAGTGCCGATCGCTCACCACTGGCCACGATCGCCTCGAAAGGATGAGCCTCGCTCCCGCGTTGCCTGAGCGCGCACTCGAGGATGGCCGCCACCTCGAACTCGGTCATGCCCGCGCGGATGGCGGGCACAGTCGCATGGAGCGCGGACTCCGCAATCGCGATTGCTGTCCGGATGTGCGCGACCTCGCCGGCATCCTTCCGCTGACGAAGGCTCTCGACCAGCCCGGACGTGGACTGCCACCGCCACGGCGCGCCGGCCTCTGCGAAGCGCTGATAGTCGGCATGTGAGACGTTCGCGGAGTCGAATCCCACCGTCCTCACCGCTGCCAGCCGCGGCAGCGTGGTCCACAGTCTGCTCCACAGCGACGTCTCGCCGATCTGGACTTCGGCCACACCGGATACCTGCTCGCGTGCCTGAGTGCGATACCGGAAGTCCGTGACCAGGAATGCGGCGTCGTGTGCAACGAGCAGCAGCCCGCTCGATCCGGAAAACCCAGTCAGGTACTGGACGTTAGGCGCGTGCGTGACGAGGAGCGCGTCCAGGCCGGCCGAAGTGAGCTCTGAGCGCAGCGCACTGAGGCGCGCCGACCGCCGGTCGCCGTGTTTCTCGTCCGGACCTGAGCCCGCACGCGCCGATTCGAGGTGCGCGGCGGCTCGCGGCGCCGCGCCGGTCATTCCCTGGTTCGCGCGAGTACGGCAACAAGCCCGCGCAGCGCCATCTCGTAACTTGCGTCGCCCAGGCCGCATACCAACCCCGCCGCCGCGGATGCGAGCGTGGAGTGCCGCCTCTCCGGCTCACGCGCGTAGATGTTCGAGATGTGAACTTCCACGAACGGGAGGCCTACGCCAACCAGCGCATCGCGGAGCGCCAGCGACGTGTGCGTCCACGCGCCGGCATTGACGAGAGCGCCGCGGGCACGCTTGCGCAGGCCGGGCGGCACGCCCGGCGCTGGAGGCCGGCCCCCGAGGGCGTGGATCGCGTCAATCAGGTCACCCTCGTGGTTGAACTGGCCGAACGCCATCTCAACGTCGAGTTCCGCGGCGACCTCGGCGAGGCGGGCCTCGATCTCCGCAAGCGTCGTCGTGCCGTAGACGGCCGGTTCCCTCGTCCCAAGGAGGTCGAGGTTCGGCCCGTTCAGGACGGCGATCCTCACCGTTCCTTAAGTCCCTTCAGCCACGTCTGGAACTGGGCGTCGTCCGCAGGGGCGACATCCTCTCCAGCCAGGCCGGCTTGCTGCTGGCCGGAACCATCCGGCGCGAAGAACTGGTCGAACTTCAGGTGTTGCGACTTCCGCGGCACCTGCTGGGCTCCACCCTGCACAGCCACCTCACCCCGAAACACGGCGTCAAGCGAAAACTCCGTGCCCGCCGGCTGGGTTGGGCGCCCCTGAACGGATGGTGCCGCGTCGGAAATGCCAACGGCAACCGCCAGCGCCGCCGCCATCGCGTCGTCGGCCGCCGATGGCGTCGCGGAATAGAGCGCGTCGAGCGAGCCCCGCGCGCGCTCCCCTGGCTGCGGTGCCGGGACGGCCTCGATGCCGCCAGGCAGCGTGCCGTCCGGCCTCAGCGGCCGGCGCTGCGCCAGAGCGGCAAAGACGCTGCGCGCGCTCGGCCCGCGTGGCTCGGCCCCAGGCGCTGCGCCCGCCTGCCAGTCTACGTCCTGCACACCGACGGGCTCCGTCGGCTCCTGGGGTTCGGTGATGGAATCCGGAACGGACGCGATGCCGCCAGCCGGCTCCGCCACCTCCTCAACCTCGAACTCGAGCTCCGTCTCCGAAGCGGTCGCTGCCTGGACTCCCTCCTCTTGCGCTTCAGCACCGTCCTTCATGACGATCAGCGCGTCCGTTCCGGCGGCGTACTCCGGCACGTCGTCCGCGAGCGCCTCGAACGACATACTGGCCCGTTTCCCCGCCTCCAAACTATGGATGCGCTCCCTGAGGGCTGCGTCGTCCGGATTCTGCTCCGCGAGCTTCCGGTAGACCTCCAGCGCCTCGTCGCGGAACCCCTGCTGCAGGTAGAGCTCCGCCATTGTCTCGGTGACGAATACCGCGGGCGGCTCCACCGCGGGCGCATCCGGCACATCCACGTCGGCAGACAGGCCATGCGAAGACGCGTCCGGGAGTTCCCACCCGAAGGCGGTCTCCATGCCAAGGGGCTGAGGCGGCGCGCCTTCCGCAGGTGGCAGGATGTCCGCCGTCGCGTCGGGCGCCTCCAGTCCGCCGATTGCACCCGGCTCGGGCGGCTCGAGCGACCCGATATCGGTGAACTCGATGTCGCCAAGGGCCGCCACGCCATGGTCCGCAGCGCCAGCGACATCCTCTTCAGCCGGGGCAGGAGGCGCGCTTGGGCCCGGTGCGTCGGGCACTGCCGCGTGATCCGGCGATCCGTCCCTTGCGCCAAAGTCGAGGTCGAGTAGCGGGACGCGCGGCCGCGGCGGCGCCACCGGCTGTATCGGGGCGATCGGCGTTGGCGCGAACGGCGACGGCTGATGCGCACTGATCTCGATAGTCCTGGCGTCGGACAACGCCGAGGGAACCGCCGGCACCGGCGTCCCGGGAGCAGCATCAGATATCGCGTCGGAGCGCACAGCAGAAGATGGGCGCGCCTCCGGCTCCGCGGGCTGGGTACCGGCGCCAGCCGCAGCTTCTGCCGCGCCGCGCGCCTTCAACTCCTCGATGAATCCCTGAATCTCGCTGTTGCGCGGATCCGCATCGAGCACGCGCTCGTACCAGCCGATGGCCTTGGGCGCATCGCCCGCCAACCGCGCGATGTCGCCCAGGTGCCTGAGCGCGATGAGGTTCTCGGGGTCGAGGTCGAGCGCCGTCGTGAAGGTCGCTTCCGCATCAGCGTACTGGCTGGCATCGAACAGCGCCTGCCCGTACACGACGTGCCCGTTCATGTTGCCGGGCTGCTCCCGGAGGTGCTGTTCGCAAAGCGCGATCGCCTGCTCCAGATCGCCCGACTTCCGGTACTCGTTGGCAAGGGGCGCGAAGAAGCGGCGAGGGTTCTCCTCGTAGCGCTTGAGAAGCTCGTTCAGGCGTGGTGAGGGCAGGTGGCCAGCCGGAAAAAGAGGTGTAAAAAGATATGTCAGATGCGGGAACGACGCCAACCAGAAGTCCGTTCGTCCCTTGATTTTAGGGCGTAGGAGCCGATAACCTACAGGGTTCCGGCCGCACCCGTTGGCCGGCCGAACCAGAACCAGACCAAGGAGTAGTGCGCCGTGCTGCAGCAAATGCGGGCGAAAGCCGCATACATCTGGATCATCGTTGCCGCCGCCTTCGTCGGCGTCTTCCTGTTTGCCGACATGTCCGGACTGATCGGCCAGGGCCCAGTCACCACGTCCACGGTCGTCGCCAAGGTTGACGGCGAGAGTATCCTGTATTCCACGTGGATAAACGCGTCAGCCCAGATGGCGCAACAGCAGGAACAGGCCCAGGGCCGCGGACTGACGATGGACGAGCGGAACCAGGTTGACGACCAGGCCTTCAACGAACTCGTCGCCGACATCCTCCTCAGGCGTGAATACGCCCGGCGCGGCATTCGTGTCACTGATGCCGAGATCGTCGAGATGGCGAAGTACAGTCCTCCGCCGCAGTTCGAGAGCGCGCCGGATCTCCAGACCGACGGGCGGTTCGACCCCGCCAAGTATCAGCGCTTTCTGGCCAGTCCAGGCGCGCGACAGGCGGGCATCCTCGTAAGCATCGAGAACTACTATCGTTCCGAGATCCCGCGGCAGAAGCTCTTCGCGCAGGTCGCTGGCGACGTTTACGTGCCCGACGCCCGGCTCTGGTCGCTCTGGCAGGACAGCCGCGACTCGGCAACGGTGAGCTACGTGGCCTTCCGCCCGGCACCCACGAAGGCGGACCTGGACGCAGTCACCGACGCAGACATTCGCAGCTATTACAACGCCCACAAGGATCAGTTCGAACGGCCCGGCACGGCGGTCGTATCGGTGGTATCCATCCCGCGGCGCCCGACGGCGGCCGACACCGCGCTGACGCTCGACAAAGTCCGCGCCCTGCGGGAAGAGATCGCCAAGGGCGCCAAGTTCGAGGATGTCGCCAAGCGCGAGTCGGATGACTCGGTAAGCGCGCTCAAGGGCGGCGACCTGGGCCGGAGCGTGAAGGGCACGTACGTACCGCAGTTCGACGCGGCGGCCTTCTCGCTCCCCGTCGGGACGATCTCCCAGCCCATCAAGACGGAGTATGGGTTTCACATCATCCGTGTGGACAAGCGCACGGCCGACACAGTGTATGCGCACCACATACTGAAGCTGGTCCGGCAGGGAGACTCGGCGGCGACCGCCACGGATCGCCGCGCGGACTCGCTGGCGAAACTGGCCGCCGGATCCACCTCCCCGGCCGCGTTCGACGATGCGGCAAGCCGGATGTCCCTGCTCGTGTCCCGCATCAGCGTGACAGAAGGCCAGCCCGCTTCGTACCTCGGCCGGACGATCCCGAGCGTGAGCGCGTGGGCGTTCGGCGGGGCGCGCACGGGCGAGAGCAGCGACCTCTTCGACGATGAAGGGGCCTACTACCTCGCGCGGCTCGATTCGCTGAACCGCGGCGGCCTCCAGCCGCTGGAGGTCGTGGCCGCCGAGATCCGCGACATCGTGGCCCGCCAGAAGGCACTGGACGCAGCGATGCCGCAGGCAGCGTCGCTTGCTTCGGCGGCGGCGAAAACATCTCTCGAGTCGGCGGCAAAGGAGGCTGGGCGGCCGGTCGAGAAGGAAGGGCCGTACACGCGCAGCACGCCGGTCGCCGCCATGGGATACATCAGCGAAGCTACCGGCGCCGCCTTTGGACTTCCGGTGGGCAAGGTCGGCGTCCCCGTGCGCACCAACGTTGGCATCTTCGTGATGCGGGTTGACCGGCGCGTCGCGGCCGACAGCGCCAAGTGGGAAGCCCAGAAGAAGGTGCAGCGGCTGCAGGTGGAAAATGCCCTGCGCCAGCAGCGGATCCGGGCGTTCCTGGACAACATCCGCAAGGCCGCAAGGATTGACGACCGCCGCGCCGCCGTCAACGCACTGCAGCGCAGGCAGTCTACCGGAAGCTGACCGGCACGGCGTGGCAGTGGCGCGATGAGAGCCGGGATCCCGCCTGGGATCCCGGCTCTCGTTCGTCTGTCGAGGAAGAGCCTACTGGATCAAGCGCTTCGGTTCACGCGGCGCCGCCTCTTCACGGGCGGGAGCAGGCGGGAGCGACTCGGCCTGTGCCTGGGGCGCAGGCGCCTGAATCTCCTTCTGCACGTCGTGCATGTTCTTCTTGAACTCGCGAATGCCCTTGCCGAACGATCCGGCAATCTCCGGGATGCGCTTCGCTCCGAAGAGCAGCAGCACCACGACGAACGCCAGAAACAGTTCCATCGGACCCATGCCAAACATAGTGCCTCCTTGAACCCGCTTCCCGGCCGCGACCGGGCTAGAACAGCGACCGCGCGATGAGGTATGCGATCAGCACGCCCACTGCGCTCAACAGCGAGACGTCCATGGCGAACGGCCCGATGCCGAACTTGAAGATAACCAGGTCCAGGTCAATGTGCCCTAACGATGGCGTAACCCCGGTGGTGAGGAACTCCTTCACGGCGCCCGAGGGCAGCCACTGCCGCGCCGCAGCGTTCAGAAGCCCGCCGGCCACGAAGCCCGCCGCGAGTATTCCCAGGTTATGCCCGAGCCGATGCCTTGACGATCCGGGCGACGGCATCGTTACGACCTGCGGTCCAGCACGTAGCGCAGTGCCCCGGCCAGCGCGTCGCGCGCAGCCGAGGATGGGACTGGCGCAAGCGCCGCCTCCGCCGAATCCGCGAACTCCTGCCCCTTGCGCCGCGCGTAATCGAGGCCGCCGCATTCCGTCACGATGGCCACGGTCTCGGCGATCTCGTCATTCGCTGGGTTGGGGTTGGCGAAGAGGGAGTTGACGGCCGCGCGCTGCGCCGGCGACATGACGGGAAGAGCAGCGATGAGCGGGAGCGTAACCTTGTGCTCGCGCAGGTCGTTGCCGCTTGGCTTGCCTGTGACCGCCTCGACTTCGGTGTAGTCGAGCAGGTCGTCGGCGACCTGAAACGCCATCCCGAGCTGCATGCCGTAAACGCGCATCGCCTCGCGGTGCGCAGGCGCGCCGCACAGTGCTCCGACCTCGCATGCCGCCCCGAGCAGCGACGCCGTCTTCGCGCGAATGAGGCTGAAGTAGTCCGCCTCGCCGAAACTAAGCGCGTCATACGCGGCGAGCTGGCGCATTTCGCCCAGCGTCATCTCGTTGGACGCCGCGGTGAACGCGCGGAGCGGCGCGAAGTCGCCCAGGCGCACCAGCTCCGCGACCGCCCTCGAATAAAGGTAATCGCCCATTATCACCGCGATCTGGTGCGAAAAGAGGGCGTTGATCGTGGGCTGGCCGCGGCGGACGTTCGAATGGTCCACGGAGTCGTCGTGCACGACGCTTGCGAGGTGGACGAGTTCCGCCACGGCTGCGAGCGCCGTTTCCCGGCCATCAGGCGACTCTCCGAGCTCGCTCGCGAGGAGGAGAAGGGTCGGGCGGAACATCTTCCCCTTCATACCGCGGAGGTGGGCATTGGCCGCCGCGATTACAGGGGCGTCGGCCTGCACGATCCGCCACATTTCCCCCGGCACCCGGTCGAGGCGGTCGCGCACGGGGTCCTGGATTTCGAGCAGCGCCGGCGCGGATGGCGCGGATACTCGTGAACCGCCCGTGCTCACTTGAGCGCCTTGTCAACGGCGTTCAGCCGCTCGCCGACGTCGCGGAACTGGATGTCCACGGAAAATACGCGCTCGTAGAAACCCTTTGCATCAGCCGGCTTCTGCTGCGACTCGTGGATGTAGCCGAGCAGGTACAGCACCCCGACCAACTGCTCGTCACCAACGCCGGGCTCGCTCAGTGCGCGCTTCAGGATCGTCGTAGCGACCGGCAATTGCTTCTTCTCGAGGAAGCACTGACCGAGCGCTTCGTACGTGCGGGCGCGATGCTCGGTGCCGCGGAGCGCCTTCTGGAACTCCGCGATGGCCTCATCAATGAGGCCCATCTCCTTGTACGCCACGCCGAGGTCGTAGTGCGACTCGTGGTCTTCTTCCTCGACGTTTTCGGAAATACCCTGCTTGAACTTCTTGAGCATGTCCGCGAAGTCCGCCTGCTCGTCGCCCGTCGGCTCCTGCTCTTCCACGACCATCCGGGTGGACTTGGGCCCCTCGTCTTCGCGAAGCCAGTCTCCGAGCGAGACGAAGTCGTCGTCACCGCCCGGGGTCGGCGCCTCAGGCGTGGCTTTCACCGTCGGCTTCTCTGCCTCGATCGCCCCAGTGTATCGCCTGCCACGCGGGGGCGTGGCGGTGCGGCCGCCCTGAGCGGCTTCGTCGGGCGGAACCGCCGGCGTGAGGGCCTCGATTGCCGCGACCGCCCGCGGGTCATTGGGGCGGATTTCCAGCACGCGCTCGTACACTGTCCGGGCGCGGTCGGACTGCCCGTTCCGCAGCAGGGCATCCGCGAGGGACAGGTAGGCGTCGGCGGTCCTTCCCTTGTCGTTCGCCCGGAATGCGTATTCGACACGCTTCTGGTGGTACCGTACGGACGATGGGTCAACGCGCACGATCTCGTCGGCCACGGACGAGGCATTGCCGACGTCGTTCGCGCGGTCGAACCCGGCGAGGGCGGCTTCCAGTTCCCTCAACCCTTCATCGCGCTCGCCGTCTTCGAGCAGCGCCTCGGCGAGGCTGCGGCGCAGGTGCCAGTCTTCGGGCGCCTCCGCGACCTTGACGCGCAGCGCCATCACCGAGTTGGCGGCGACGATCGCTGACGAGCGCCTCACGGGCGGCGGTGCCTCCTCGACGGCCTCCGCCTCCACTTCATGGTACTGGGTCGGCGCATCCGGCACGGCTGGCTCCACGACTGGCATCGCGGCTGACGGCTCGTCGTCGGTGTCCACGACGATGAGGTCGAGGGGTGCTTCATCGGCAGGCACGGCATCGAGCGCCGTCGGTTCGACGCCGAGGTCGGCTGGCGCCTGTACGACAGCCTCGGCAGCTACAGACGTGGCGTCGCCGCCACCGCCGAGGGCGAGGGTGGCGTCGTCCAGCGCCAGCAGGGATCCGCTGTCGCGCGCGGCGTCACCGCCAATGAGCGGCAGGTCGCCGCCGAGCGCGAGGTCCTTCGCCTCTGCCGGCCGCTCGGGCTTTGCTTCTTCTATCGTCGAGAGGTCAATGGCGCCGAACTCGGCGGCGTCGAGCGGGGCCTGCTCGGCCGCGACCGCGTCGCCGCCGGTGCCAAGCGAAGTGGGCTCGAGTCCCAGCAGCGAGCCGGTGTCGGCGGGTGGCGCGATGGAGTCGCTGCCGTCTGAGGCCGACGTCAGTTCGAGCCCGGCCATCGTGCCAGTCGGCTGCGTCGCGTCGGCTGCAACCGGTTCGATGCGTTCGGGCTCGAGCGTCGCCTCTACGGGCGCCGACGCTGGCGGGGCGACCGGCTGCGGAGATAGAGGGGGCGGCTGGACTCGCATCGTGCGCGTCGTCCGGCGCGGCGGCGCGTCGAGGTCAATGAAGACAAGGCCGTCGTTCCGCGATGCCGTGCTGGCTTCGGATGCCTGCGGCTCGAATGCAGGGTCAATCGCTCGAATGCGCGTGAGCGTGGCGGCCGCCTCGTCGTCACGCCCGGCGGCCGAATGCCGGTTGTACAGAACCTGCAGCTGTTCGAGCGCCTCAGACTGCTTGCCAGCTTTCGTGAGCTGCTCGGCGAGCGTGAGCCGCACGTCGTCCTGGTCAGGGACGAGTTCTGCGAACTCCTTCAGCGCGCGAAACGCCTCATCGAGCTGACCGCCCTTCTGCATGCGGTCGGCGTACTCGATGAAGTTCTGCTTGGCTTCGGCCTTGAAGCCCTTTGCCGCGCTGATCTTGCCGAGCTTGTAGTAGATGGACGCGCGCCCCGGCGACGTTCGCAGCACCTTGTTGCACAGGGCGATCGCGTTGTTGAAGAACCCGCCTTCGGAGTACAGGTCTACCGCTCGCTCGTAGAGCACGACTGCTTCCGCCGTGTTCCCCTGGCGCGCGAGGAGGTCGCCCACGCGGTTGTAGAGCGCGATCTCAGGCTCCGTGTCTTCGCCGCGGTCGTACGCGTCGAGGATCTCGCGGTACGCCGCGATGGCCTTGTCGGTCTGCTTCTTTGCCTCGAAGTCGGCGGCTTTCTTCTTGAGGGCGGCTACGTTTGCCATTGCGCTCTAGCGGGAACCGGGTGAATGCCGCCGAGCACTCATTAGAGCGGGCGACCCGGCGAACTGGGAAAGGTACCGTCGTTGCCGCTTGCATGACAAGCGATTCCACGTACCCAGGTGGCCAGGCAGCGCCGGTCGCCATACCAGTACGGCAGTTCCCGCGCGTCCTCGATGTCGAAAAGGGCGACATCGGCCGCGAACCCGGGGGCCAGTTGGCCGGTTTCGGCAGCCATGCCCAGCGCGGCCGCGCCATTTACCGTTGCCGCGACAAGTGCTTCCGCTACGCTGAGGTGAAGCTGGCTGACGCCCAGCGTGAGGATCAGCGGCAGGTTGACGGTGGGCGACGTCCCGGGGTTGAAGTCGGTCGCGAGGGCCACGGCGGCCCCGCCGGCAATCAACTGACGGGCGGGCGCCTGGCGCTGCCTCCCGAGGAAGGCCATGGTCCCCGGGAGCAGGGTAGCGACCGTCCCGGCCTCTGAAAGCGCCTTGATCCCACCTTCCGAAATCGCTGCGAGGTGATCGGCGCTCGCGGCGCGCAGTTCCGCGGCCAGTTCCGCACCGCCACCGGGTTCGAGCTCGTCAGCGTGGATCTTCAGCCCAAGACCTGCCGCCCTGGCGGCGGTGAGGATTCTGCGCGATTCGTCCGCCGTGTACACTCCCGGCTCGCAGAACACGTCAGCGAACCGCGCCAGCCCCTCCGCGGCCACGCGCGGAATCATCTCGTTGATGACGAGCGCGATGTATTCCTCGCGGCTGCGCGGTGCCGCGCGGTACTCGAGCGGGATTTCGTGCGCGCCGAGGAAGGTCGGGACGATGCGGAGCGGCAGCGCCTGGCTGAGCCGCCGGATCACGCGAAGGGACTTGAGCTCGTCCTCCAGGGTAAGCCCATAGCCGCTCTTCACCTCGACGGTCGTGGTGCCGTACGAAGCGATTCGGCGCAGCCGGGCAAGCGCGAGGTCGAACAATTCATCCTCGCTGCGTGAGCGCAGGTCACGCACGCTGCCGTGTATGCCCCCGCCCCGCCTTGCGATCTCCATGTAATCCACGCCGGACGCCCGCAGTTCCTGCTCTTCGTGCCGGGGCTTGCCGAAGATACCATGAGTATGCGAGTCAACCAGGCCCGGGGTCAGCAGGCAGCCGCGGCAGTCAACCTCGTCCGCGTCCGGGTACGCGCGCCTCAGCTCATCCTGCGGCGCGACGCCAGCAATGCGGCCATTCTCCACGGCAACGGCGATGCCGCGCCGCGACTGCATGTCGGCCATTTCGGCGCCCCGTCGGGCGCGCGCCGGGCCGGCGCAGGTGACGACCTCCGCAGCGTTCAGGAAAACAATGGGCATGAGCGGGCAATCTACCAGCGGGCCTGATGAGCCGCCGCCGGGTCCGGGGCTCGGTCCCCGGTATCCGAGGGTGCCGGGCCTACGATGCGCCGGGAACGTTCCCGGCGGCGTCAGCCTTGGCTGCGTCGGGAGGGCGTACCGCCAGCGCTTCGCCCCGCCTGGCCCGGTCCGGAAGCCGCGCTCCTTCGCCCAGCAGCTTCGAGACGAATCGCTGGCCTTCCGAAACGCGCTCGACTTCCACCGCGATCGCGTCTATACCCTCCTCGATCCGCGTGAGGCGCTGGTCGAGCTCCGGCGATGGCCGCTCGGTGGCGTGCCTTGCACGGCGGAGGATCGCGCGCGACCACGCTATGGCAAGCGGCATGAGCACGGCGAGGGTGAAGATGATCGCTACGGTTGCTACCTGGTCACCACGCATTGCACTCGACCTCGATCCGGAAGGCTCTTCGGTGGTGGCGCTGAGCGACGCAGCATCGGCGATATCACGGCTCGTGGCGCTCAGTTGCGTCTCGATCGTGAGGATGCGGTTGTCGAGCGCCGCTATCCTGGCCTCGATCCCCGAGCGATCAGCGCCGGGTGAAGCGTTCCGAAGCTGCGAAGCAAGCTCATTCCGCCTGGACGTGGCGCTGTTGAGCTGGCTGCCGAGCTCGGAACGCCGCGCGCGCAGATCCCGGATATCGGGCAGGCCGGCCGTTGCGGGAGAGGGCGGCGGTGGGGCCTGGGCCGCTTGCAGTCGCATGTCTGATACTACGGCCCCGCGGCCTCGACGGTTTCGCCGGCCGGCCGGGTCGAGCCCGCGAGGTCGCGAAACCGCGATATCGTCAGCGGGGCCTGCGCCTCGCCGCGGCAGGCGTAGTAGCACGCATTGCAGTCAATTGGCTCGTACCCGGAGTACTCGGACCAGTGCTTGTTGGGCGGAAAGTCCGGGCAGCGCCGAACCATTCCCGTCGGGTCAATGTGGATCGTTGTTTCTCCAGCCCGGCATGGCCCACCGAGCTTGCCGCGCAGGTAGTCCGGAATGTGCGAGATGTACCAGTCGGAGCTGCTGATCACGCCGCGGTTCCGCCGCTTGAACGCAAGCAGATCCGCCACGAGGGCGTCCACGCGCGCAAGGTCGTCGGCTTCGAGCAGGTGCGCGCGATTCCCGTTCTTCGAGTCCGTGTAGAGCGACAGGTTCACGCCGGCCCCGATTGCCGCCGCGCGGTGGACGATGGGCATGATCTCTGGGACGTTCTCGCGCTTGATCACGGTGTTGAACCGCACGGTCATCCCGCGCGCGACGAGCTCGGGCACCGTCCGCAGGATCTTCGCGGCAAGGCCGGGGATGCCCCGTGCCTCATCGTGGCGCTCGTCGAGGAAATCGAGCGAGACGCAGAACTGCGCGATCCCCGCGTCCCAGAGCGACTGGGCCCGCTCGACGGTGAGCATCCCGCCGTGGGTGATGACGGACATCCACGTCAGCGGAACCGCACGATCCACTTCCGCGACAATCGCCTCCAGGTCGCGGCGGAGTAGCGGCTCGCCGCCGGTGAACGTGATCATCATCGGGCGGAAGTGCCGCGCTGCGTCGGCGAACGACTTCAGCTCGCGTTCGCGCGCCGAAGGGTCTGTCTTCCAGTAATCGCAAAAGTCACACCGCGCGTTGCAGCGCGACGTGACCTCGAAATGCACGAGTACCGGTCGCCGCGTGGCGCGAAGTCGCGCGTAGCGGCCGGCAAAGGGCACGAGGTGCCAGGGCCGGAAACGGCTGGAAAGCAGCGGGCTGCCCGGTGGCGTGCCGAACCGCAGCGCTAGACGAGCGGCGTCTTGAGGCCCGTGCGGCGCGCTGTCTCGCGGGCGCTCTCGTAACCGGCGTCCGCGTGGCGCGCGACACCAATGCCCGGGTCGTTCGTGAGCACGCGCTCCAGCCGCAGCCGCATCCCGGGCGTCCCGTCGGCAACGATCACCTGCCCGGCGTGCAGCGAGTTCCCGATTCCAGTGCCGCCGCCGTGGTGGAAGCTCACCCAGCTCGCTCCACTCGCGACGTTTAGCATCGCGTTCAGGATTGGCCAGTCGGCGATTGCGTCGCTGCCGTCCTTCATGCCCTCGGTCTCGCGGAAAGGCGAGGCCACGCTTCCGGTGTCGAGGTGGTCGCGGCCGATGACGATCGGCGCGCTCACCTCACCGCTCGCGACGAGGTCGTTGATCGCGACGCCGAACTTCGCGCGATCGCCCTGTCCGAGCCAGCAGATGCGTGCCGGCAGCCCCTGGAAGGCGATCTTGGCCCGGGCCTGTTCGATCCAGGTGCGGAGGTGCTTGTCTTCCGGGAAGAGCGAGAGCGCGAGGTCGTCGAGGCGGGCGATATCCCTGGGGTCCCCAGAGAGCGCGGCCCACCGGAACGGGCCCTTCCCCTCGCAGAAGAGGGGTCGGACGTACTCCGGAACGAAACCGGGGATCTTGAATGCGTCACTCAGCCCGGCGTCGAACGCCACGGTGCGGATATTGTTGCCGTAGTCCACCGCCCTGGCGCCCCGGTCCTGCATCGCCCGCATCGCCCTCACATGCTCAACCGCGGACGCAGTGGACTTCCGGACGTACGCCTTCGGGTCGCGCGCTCGCAGTTCCGCTGCCGCCTCGAGCGACATCCCCGCGGGTACGTAGCCGTTCAGCATGTCGTGCGCGCTTGTCTGGTCTGTGACGATATCCGGCGTGATCCCACGGCGCACGAGTTCAGGCATGACCTCCGCCGCATTGCCGAGGAGCCCCACCGAGAGCGGGTTCCTCGCCGCGCGCGCCTCGTTCAGCCATGCCAGCGCCTCGTCGAGAGAAGCCGTGGAACGGTCGCAGTAGCGCGTCGCGATGCGCTTGTCTATCCGCGCCTGGTCAACCTCGACGCACAGGATTGCGGCCCCTTGCATCGTCGCCGCGAGCGGCTGCGCGCCGCCCATGCCGCCCAACCCTGCCGTAACCGCCAGCCGGCCGGCGAGCGACCCGTCGAAGTGCCGGTGCGCCATGGCGCCGAACGTCTCGTACGTGCCCTGCACGATTCCCTGCGAACCGATGTAGATCCACGAGCCGGCCGTCATCTGTCCATACATGATGAGGCCCGCGCGTTCGAGCTCGCGGAACACGTCCCACGTGGCCCAGCGGCCGACGAGGTTGGAGTTGGCGATGAGCACTCGCGGCGCATGCGCGTGCGTGCGGAACACGGCTACCGGCTTGCCGCTCTGGACGAGCAGCGTCTCGTCGGCATCGAGCGCGCGCAGGGCGGCAACGATCGCGTCGAACGACTCCCAGTTGCGGGCCGCCTTTCCGGCGCCGCCATAGACGACAAGATCGTCCGGGCGCTCGGCAACCTCGGGGTCAAGGTTGTTCATCAGCATGCGAAGGGCTGCTTCCTGCTGCCAGCCCTTGCACGAGAGCGTAGATCCGCGTGGAGCGCGCACGACGCGCGCGCCGCTGTGAGCCGTCGTGGTCATGAACGAAACCTACACAATGAACGTCGCGCTGCGGATGGCCGATGCGAGCGCGGCGATGTCGCCAGCGACGACCCGGTCGGCCTCCAGGCGCGGCACGATGCGCCGCACGCGCGCAACTGCCTCCTCGATGCGCGCCGACGACGTGAGCGGGCGACGATACTCGATCCCCTGGGCGGCGCACATCAGCTCGATCGCCAGCACATGCGCCACGTTGTGCACCACGCGGCGCAGCTTCACCGCAGCGCCCATGGCCATCGGGACAACATCTTCCTTGCCGCCATCGGTCGGGATCGTGTCCACGCTGGCCGGGTGCGCGAGTGCCTTGCACTCGCTCGTGAGCGCGGCCGCGGTAACCTGCGCGATCATGTAGCCCGAGTGCAGCCCCGGATCCTGCGCGAGGAAAGCAGGCAGCCCCTCGTTGAGGTCCGGGTTCACGAGGCGGTCTATCCGCCGCTCCGAGATCGTGGCGAGGTTGGTGAGCGCAATGGCGAGTACGTCGGACGCGAGCGCGCCCGCCTGCCCATGGAAATTACCGCCTGATATCAGCGTTCCATCGGGAAGAACGAGCGGGTTGTCGGTGGCGGCGGTGATCTCGCGCGAGAGGATCCCCTTCACGAAGCCGATTGCCTCGAGCACGGGCCCATGGACCTGGGGCATGCATCGGAGTGCGTATGCATCCTGTACACGCGGGTCGCCAACGCGGTGCGACTCCCTGATGGCGCTCCCCTCGAGCAATTCCATCAACCGCCGGGCCGACTCACGCTGCCCGGGCTGGCCGCGGGCGGCGTGGATGCGGTCGTCGAACGCATCGGGCGTGCCCATGAGCGCGTCGAGCGTCGCGGCGCCCGCGACCTGGGCTGTCTGCCAGAGCGTTTCCGCGTCGAGGAGCGCAAGGGACGCAACGCCCGTGTGAGCCTGGGTGCCATTGATCAGCGCGAGCCCTTCCTTGGACGCAAGCGTGACCGGGGCGATGTCGGCGGCGGCAAGCGCCTGCGCGGCTGGCATACGGTCGTCGCCGTGAAAGAGGTCGCCCTCGCCGATCAGCGAGAGCGCAAGGTGCGCGAGCGGCGCCAGGTCGCCGCTCGCGCCAACGCTTCCCTGCTCCGGCACCGGCGGCCAGAGGTCCGCATTCAGCATCGCCAGGATGGAATCGGCGAGCAGCGGCCTGGCGCCGGAATATCCGGCCGCCAGCACGTTCGCGCGCAGGAGCATCATGGCGCGCACTTCACGCCTGGCAAGCAGCGGCCCCACGCCCACCACGTGCGAGCGCACGAGGTTCACCTGAAGCTCCGCCAGTTTGTCGCCGGGTATCCGAACGTCCGACATCTTGCCGAACCCGGTTGTCACGCCGTACACCGGCGCGCCCGACGCGACGATTCCATCCACGACGCGCCGGCTCGCCACCATCCGTTCCCGCGCATCAGCGCCGAGGGTGGCACGGGCGCGTCCCTCTGCAACATCGCGCAGAGCCGCAAGGGTCAGCGAACGGCCGTCAACGGTAATGGCAGGAAGTGTGCTCATCGGTAGGGGGTGCCGCTCTGGGATCCGTAGGACGACCGGTTATAGTCGAACTTGAGGTCCGGCTCGGCTTTCAGGGAGATGAAGAATGTGAAGGAGAAGTTTCCGTTCGGCGCCTGCGTGAAGCCGAAGATCGCCCGCCAGTCGTGCATGTCGCGCTGCAGCGTGACGGACTGCATGCCGAACTGGCTTCGCTGGAAGTCATAGTTGGTTGACCAGCTCGCCGACCACTTGGGAGTCAGGTTGAAGCTCGTGCGGCCCTGCACGTTCATCTGCGGCGGAACGCGGAAGAAGGTACCGCCTGCGGTGGTCTGCGCGGCATTCACGTCCGCGGGCGGCGTGGCGAGGGCGTTCTGCACGCAAATGCTGTACTGCAGCGGATTCACGCTCTGGTAGGGCGCGCACTGCGCCGTCGGGTCGTATTGCACGACGTTGCCGCCAACCGGGGCGCGCTGCTGGCTCAGCGAGAACGAAACCTGCGCCTCGAGTCCTCGGCCGCTGGGCAGGTCGAGCGTGGATCCGCGGATGGACTGCCCGGCCATCCCCGCTGGCGGAGTGGCGAGCGCGCGCTGGCCGCCGGGGGCGCTTGCCGTGTCAGTCGGCTGGCCAGTCGCCGGTCCGCCAAAAACCCGCCCCAGCATTCCCGCGATGCCCGATCCCGCCCCGAGACTGAAGCTCGCGCGAACCGATTCCAGGTACGGGCTGAACACTGCCGTGTCGGACATGATGTTGCCCTGGAAGAGCGAATAGGAGACGCCCGCATCGAACCCGGGCAGCAGGTCCGACCGCAGCGATACGTCCATATGGTCGGTGGCGAAGCCGCTCTTGCTGTGGCGCGCCCGCTCGAAGTCCCATGTTATCGGCGAAAACTGGAGGGAAAGCAACTTCACCTTGCGTCCGCCGTCGGGCGCCGCGCGGCCGGAGTCAGGCGGTGCCCTGAGCTTCGCTTCGATCACCTGCTGGATCGAGAGTGTGACGCGGTTCTGCGCGAGCGACCCGAGGAAGCCGGCCTGGGTCTGGCCGAGGGCGGCGAGGTATTCCGCGGACACGTCCTTGGCCGGGGAGTAGGTGTACGAGAGCGATGTCTGTATCGAATGCCTGAAGGCGGCGACCGACCCCACGCCGCCGTACAGAGCGTAAAATGTGGGCGAGACGCCGAGCCCGTACGTGAAGCGCTTGCCCGCCGAGACCCATCGCGTGCCGGTGCGCTCGCTTCGCACGAAGACCGCACCCGATGCGACATTCGCCATCGAAATGCTCGGTACGAGGTTCCACGTACCTCCGAAGAACTGCGGAAGATTCATCCCCAGGTCGTAGTCAACCTGGGTCAGGTAGGTGCGCTCGTATACGCGAGTGACGCGCTTGCTCGTGTCAACGGGATCGGCAAAGGTGCGCAGTTCAGGGTAGTCGTTGCCACGGTCGCTCGCCCTCAGCGCCGCTGTGATCTGAAAGTCGAACACCTTGAACGGCGTCGTGAGCGTGAGCGACGACGAGTGAGTGCCGCGGTCAACCTTGGCGCTGTCGAGGGTACCGTCGGAGCGCACGACGATGCGCTGCGTGAAGTCGCCCTGCGAATCAATGTGCGAACTGCGCGAAGTGGCGATGCTGAGGCCCGGCGTCCACGTGAGCCACCCGCCAATGTCGAGCGGCCGCGATGTAAGGTTGAACGTGGGGAAGTCCATGTCCACCTGCGGTCGGCCAGGATACTGGCGGCGCGACCCTCCGATACTGAGCTGCGCCGTGCCGAAGTCGCGCTGGAAGTTGGCCTGCGACGCAATGGTTGCCAGCGCGGCGAGCGGCGCAAGCGCCGTCTGCCGCTGTACTGCGGTGCTGGTGGCGAAGTTGAGATTCGTGGAGAGGTGCGACCTCAGGGAGAGGTCCTGCGTGTGCGACCATGACACCTGCGTGTTCGATGCCCCGGAACTCAGGTTCTGCAGGCTGACGCCCACGCGCCCCGAAGCGAACCGGTCGAGCCACCGGTAGCGAAACTCGCTGTTCCACCGCGTCCAACCGGGATCCTGATCGGTGGCGGCAGCGCTCGATCGCCAGTCGAGCGACGCAGCGAAGTCCACGTAGTCACTGATCGCGAAGTAGTAGCCCACGTTCTCGACAGTGCGCCTGTAGTTCGGGCTGTTCCGGACGAGTTCGGTAATGCCGAACCGCGGCGTAAGGATGCCGCTCCGCCTGCCCTTGCGGGTGTCCTGGAACATGAACGGCATCCAGAGCACGGGCACTCCCTGCACGTACATCACGACGTTGCGCGCCACGAGCAGGTCGTTGCCGACCCGCTTCACCTCGCGGGCGGCGAAGTCGTAGTGCGGAAGCGAGTCCGTGCAGGAGGTAATCGAGCCGCCCATGCCGTAGAACACGTTTGAGCGCGCGGCGGCCGAGTCGCCAACGGAAAAAGCGGCGCGGTGCGCTTCGACGAGCCACGTTTCGCTCGTGCGCATCGCCGTCGAGACGTTGGCCGCGCTTCCGCGGCGGTTCACCAGGTCGTACGTGAGGCGGCCCAGCGCCACGACATCCTCGCCCTTGCCCGGGTCATGCATGACGATCGTATCGCCGCTCGCGCGGATGCTGTCGCTCTTCTGGGCGAACTCGATCGTATCGGCAACAAGCGATGTGGGCTCCTGCTCCACGATCGCTCGCACGCCGGGCGCCCCGACCAGCTTGATGACCCCCCCGCGGGCGTCGAACTCCACGGATTCACCCTGGTAGCGCACCGCGGTCATGCCGGGACGTTTCATCAACGCGAGCCCGGCGCTGTCGAGCGGCGCCCATTTCGCCGCTGGCGCCTTGACCACCGACACGCGCCCGGAATCCGTCAGGATCGTGTCGCGCCCCTGCGCTCCCTGGCGCGTCGTACCGACCCCGCCCTGGGCCCGCGCAAGGACCGGCGACGCGCCGAGGAACAGTGCCAGTGCGGCAATCCCGCGCCAGCCGCTCCCGATCAAGCCCCTGCCCCGATGGTCCCGGCGGCCTCACGCCGCCTGCGGGCGCGGTACGCGAACCACGACGCCAGGATGCTCAGCTCGTACAGTCCGTACACCGGGCCAAAGAGCATCAGCGTCGAGAGGATGAAATCGCCGGGTGTTATGATCTCGCAGACAACGAGCAGTATGACGAACGCATGGCGGCGGTACTTCACGAGAAACGCCGGCGTCACCAGGCCGAGTGCCGTAAGCGCCAGGATCACGATCGGCAGCTCGAACATCGCGCCGAACGCCAGCGAGACGGAGAACAGGAAGCCGAAATAGTCTCCCGCGGAGTACAGCGGCTCGATCGCGGTGGTCTTGATGTTGTCCATCAACCCCATCGTCACCGGAATGAACACGAACACCGACATGGCAACGCCAGCGAGGAAGAGCACGGCGGCGAAGACGAGGACGGGAATCAGCACGCGCCGCTCGCGCGGCGTGAGGGCGGGCACGAGGAAGGCCCATACCTGGTATGCAACCACCGGACTCGCGAGCGCCACGGCCAGGCCGATCGCCACCTTGAGAAGAATCGTGAACTTCTCGACCGGATGCGTGACGATCAGGGCCTTGCCGTGCAGGTACGGCTCGATCGGGCTCACGACGAGCGCGATGACGTCGTACCGCATGCAGACGCTCATGGACACGAAGAACGCCAGGATCAGCGCCACGAGGGCCTTGACCAGTCGCCAGCGGAGTTCCTCGAGGTGTTCGAGGAACGGCATTTCCCCTGAGCTGGTTGGCTGGTCGAGTGGCACGATGAACTGCGCCGCGTTGCGGCTTACGGGCGCCCGAGACCCTTCAGTTCGACACCGGCGAGCTCACGCAGGGTGGAGCCCGGGTACTTGTCTATGATCTGCTGGTAGAGTGCCTTCGCCCGGTCGGGATTACCTGTCTCGACGGCCAGCTTGGCGCGCTTGAAGAGGGATCTCGCAGCCACCTCGGTCGCTGCCGGATAGGTGGCCACGGCGAGCGCGTATACCGAATCGGCGGCGGTGCGGTTGCCTTCCTGGGCGTAGGCGTCGGCGATGTACATCTGCGCTTCTGGCACCCTCTCGTACGTGGGGTAGTTCGTGACGAGGGCCTGGAAGCTCTCACGGGCGGCAGCGGTGGCACCCTTCGTCAGCGAGGCGGTGCCGGATTCCCACAGGATTGCAGCCGGTGGCGCGGCGGGCTGGCCGACCGTCGGGGCGGCGGCGCCGCCCGTGCCGGCTGGCACCGCGGGAGGCGCCACGGCCGCCGGCGCCGAAGCGGCGGCTGCCTCGACACTGCTACGGAGGTCGGCCAGTCGCTTCTGGCTGATTCCAACGCCTTCCTGGACCGCGGCGATCTGCGCGCGAAAGTCGTGCATGGACAGCGACAGGTCGCCCTGCACACGCTCGATGCCAGCGACCCCCGCGGCTACCCGCCGCACCGAATCGCTGAGCGCGGCGAACGAACGGCTGAACTGCTGGCCCAACTGAAGCGTCGCGTCACGAAGGAGCAGGCGCGTAGTGGAGTCCGACCTCGCCTGCTGGATCCGGGCGGAGTCGCGCATGGCCCTGAGGCTGAGTTCGAGCCGCTCCACGTCACTCCGTGTTGCGAGGCACCCGCCGGCCGCAAGCAGCACGGCCGGCAGAAGCTTCGGCAAGTGCCGGGTGCGGCTCACGGAACCTTGATCGGGTTTCCGCCAGCCGTGATCTCGAACTCGGCGCGGCGGTTCTGCGCCCAAGCCTCCTCGTTCTCCCCGGTCGCCACAGGGCGCTGCTCGCCGTAGCTCACGATATCCATCCGTGACTCGCCGATACCCCGAGCCACAAGGTAGCGACGGACGCTCGCCGCGCGGCGCTGCCCGAGTGCGAGGTTGTACTCATCCGAGCCGCGATCGTCCGTGTGGCCAGCGATGCGAAGGTGGATGTCCGTGTTGGCGTTCAGGATCGGCACCTTGGCGTCGAGAGTCGCCTGCTGGTCGGGCCGGATGTTGTCCATGTCGTAGTCGAAGTACACCTTAGCCACGAGCGTGTTGCGGGCGGCGGCGCGGGCAGCCTCGATCCGGCGCGTTTCCTCGGCAGCACGGGCAGCTTCCTCGGCCCGCCGACGGGCCGTTTCGGCCGCTGCGATTGAATCGGCGCGCGCCTTGTTGGCGCGATCGATCGAGTCCTGGTTTATCGCCGGAGCCGGCGCTGGCGCTGGAGCCGGCGGCGGCTTCTTCGAGCACGCGGCGACAACAGCGGTGAGCGCGATCATGCTGGCAATACGGAACCTGTTCATTATCCTGCCTCCTCGTGCGATATGGCCCTTAGGGCTGTCGTGGAAAACTGAGTCGTGGCGACCACGCCGGATTCTGCGCGCGGCCCCCATGCGTGAGCTGCCGAGCCCGTGAGCTCTCGGCGTCGAGCACCCACAGCTCGCGCCGACCCGTCCGGGTGCTGACGAACACGATATGCCTGCCGTCGGGCGCCCAGCTCGGCGACTCGTTCGCGCCTTCACTGGTGAGTTGCACCGTGGACTTGTCGGCTACCGAGATCGCCATCACCTGGAACGTTCCCTTGATTCTCGATTGGAAGGCTACGCGACGCCCGTCCGGGGAGAACGCCGGGTCTGACCGGTACAAGTCGTCGCCGAACCCGCTGCTCGTAAGAAGGTCGGCGGACGACCCGTCGGCGTCCATAATATACACCTCTGGATGGCCGAGGATGCTGGACGTGAAGACGATCTTCCGCCCATCGGGGCTGAAGTCCGGACTGACGTTGAGGCTTCCACGCCGGGACGTGAGGCGGCGCGGCGCCGAGTCGGAATACACCGGCACCGAGTAGAGATCCTGTGCATCGCTGCCGGCTGAGAACACGATGGTTCGACCGTCCGGGGAGAAGACCGCCGTCTGGTTGTTGCCAGTCGCGCGCGTGGTCCATTTCCGCCCGGTGGCGAGGTCGTGCACCTCGATCCGCGAGGGAGAATTGCCCTCCGGAAGGGCGTTGCAGGCGACCTTCGTTCCCGTTGGATCCCACGACGGAGACAGGCAATCATGTGTGCCCGGCACCTGCCATGCGCCTTCGCCATCGAAGTCCACCAGCGTGATGGCGCCTCCGTACTGGATAGTGTACGCGATTCTCGTGCTCGCGATGCCAGGGCGGCCGAGCACCGACCACTCAACCGAGTCGGAAGCGATGTGAACCACGTGACGCCAGTCGCGGGAGAGGGCCGGCGACGGCAGGGGGAGGTCCATGACGAGCGCAACGCGCTTTCCCGCGACCTCGTGCACGGCGATGTGAAGCCCGCCCGTCGGCGTCACCGTCGCCTGAACGACGGCGGCAGCGTTGAGCTTTGCGTACAGGTCGTAGTTCAGGGCGCCGGTGGGAGCATCGCCGCTGTCCTGGCGGATCACGGTGAGGCGGTCGCTGAAGTCGAGGTCACGCGCCATGATCGCGAACACCGAGTCGGCGTTCGGCCCTGCGACAGGCGCAAGCGCGACGGCCGGCTTCCCGCTCCTGTCGTACGTGAGGCCGATCCGCACTCCCGCTGGCACAGTGTCCTGCGCGCGGCCAGGCGCAGCAGTCACGACGAGCGCGAGGGCGGCGGCAACGCCAACGTTGAGCCAATGGCACGCCGGCGCCGCGCGCCGCTTGGCGCATCCAGCCTGTTCGATGCGTTCTTCGTTCATCTGAGGGTTCGTGGGTCGAAGCTGAAGATCACCGGCAGCACGTCGTCATTGAACCCCTCCGGGAGCGGGCCGAACCGCCCGGTGCGCCCGGCTGCCTCGACGGCCGCAAGGGCGCTTTGGTCGAACATGTACGACCCGCTGGGCGTGATCAGGCGGATCCCGGTCACGGAGCCGTCGCGGTGAACGAGGAACGCCACTTCGGCGCGCAGCGTCGCCGCACCCTTCGGGGTGTCGAACTGCAGGGCGATCTGCCGGACGATGTTCCGGAGGTACCCCGGAAACGGGAACTCGATTCCCGCTGTGTTGACGTTTGCGACGTCCGCCCCTGTTCCGCCTTCCGCGCCGCCGCCCGCCTTGGGCGCGGACCTGGAGTCTTCACGCCGGGCGGACTTCGTGATGTTGGGCGTGGCGGTTGGAGTTGCGGCCTTCGTCCGTTTCGTGGCCAGCTTGCTGGCCGTTGGCGGCGCCTTGGTGCGCTCGGGCGCGGCGGGAGCTCGGTCGGGCACGGCGGGCGCAGGCCTACTCGTCACGACTCCCTCGGCACGCGGTCCCGGTGGCGCCGCCACCAACTGCACCCGATACATCGGCGGCATCGGCCGCGCCGGCACTACGCTGCGCAGGACTACGACACCCACGATGGCCGCATGGAGCAGGATGGAACCCGCAACCGGCAGCTTCAGCGACGATGGCGCCGCTCGTGCTGCGGTCACCGCGTGACGTCCTCCGGCTCGGTGACGAGCGCCACGTTGGACACGCCCGCATTCTTCACCACGTCGAGCACCTGTGCGACAATTCCGTACGGTGCGCCACGGTCGCCCCGTATGTACACGCCCTGGTCCGCGCGCCGGGAGACGAGCGCCCGAAAGCTCGCCCTGAACTCCGACAGCGTCAGCCGGGTATCGTCAACGTAGATGACGCCGGCAGCAGTAACGCTGATCGTCATGCCGCCCTTGGAATCCACTGACCGCGAGTCGGTCTGCGGCAGGCTGAGGTCAACGCCGCCCTGCATGATAGGCGCTGTGATCATGAAGATGACCATCAGCAGCATCATCAGGTCAATCAACGACACGACGTTGACCTCCGCGTACATCTGCGTGCGGTCGCCGCGGCGACGGCGCATCAGATCCGGCCCTCGCGCGCCAGCAGCGCCACCAACTCCGCGCCAAAGCCGTCCAGCTCTCCGTCAAAACGATTGAGACGCGCCGCGTACACGTTGTAGACGAACACGGCGGGGACGGCAACGATGAGCGCGGCGGCCGTTGCCGTGAGCGCCTCCGCCACGCCCGGCGCGACGGCGCTCAGGTTGCCCGACCCCTTCTGCGCGATGCCGGTGAACGCACTGATCACTCCGAGCACCGTTCCGAGCAGGCCCATCAAGGGGCTGGCCGAGCCGATGACGGCAAGCGAAGGGATGTACTGGCCGAGCCTGTCACGCTCACGTGTGAACTCGGCTTCCAGAACCTGCCGCAAGGCCTCGACCTGAGCGGCATTCAGGCGCACGGGGCCGCCGCCCGCCTCGCCGGAACGTGGCCTGATTTCGTGCAGGAACGCCATCGCCCGCGCCGTCACCCGCGTGTACGGGCTTTCCGTGGATCGTCGCGCCAGCGCCGCGGCCTGCTCGAGCGTGCCAACATCATCGAACGCGTTGAGGAATGCACCGCAAGTTCGCGCCACACGGCGGAATTCAAACCACTTGGCGATGATGATCGCCCATGATATGAGCGAGAGCGCCACCAGGATCGAGAGAACGATCTTCGTGGGCAACGAGGAACTGAGGATCAACTCGACCGGGGTGCTGGGCACGGCGCTGCCGGCTTGCGTAATCATCGCGATAGGGGTGTGAAGTGCTTGAATCAACCATCCTGCGCGCGGCGAAACCAATCGAGCGTGAGCCGCACACCGACGTCGAGCGAGACCTCCGGCGCCCAACCGAGCCCGCTGCCGGCTTTCCGGACGTCAACGAACGACCGCAACTGCTCGCCCTGCCGCGCCGGCGCATGGGTAATCGCACCGTTGACGCCCGCGGCGCGCTGCATGGCCGCCGCAAGGCCGAGAACCGACGTCGGAACTCCCGTGCCGATGTTGTACGCGCGGTCGTCCAGGCGCCTCGCTGCCGGCAGGGCCGCTCGCGCGGCGAGAACGTTCGCCCGCGCGACATCGCCAACGTATACGTAGTCGCGCGTCTGCAGGCCATCGCCAAAGACGACGAGCGGCTCGCGTTCGAGCAGCCTGCGGCAGAAGATCGCCACTACCCCCGCCTCGCCGCGCGGATCCTGACGAGGCCCGTAGACGTTCGCATACCGCAGCGCCACAGCCTCGATTCCGTGAACGCGTCCGTAGTACGAGAGGTAGTACTCCACCGCCAGCTTGGCGATCCCATATGGCGACTCGGGATCCTTCGCCTGGCTTTCGGCGCTGGGCGGGGGTTCCTGGTCACCGTACACGGCGCCCCCCGTGGACGAGAATACGAAGCGCGGTCGGCTGGGCGCGGCGCGCACCGCCTCGAGCAGGTTCAGCGCCCCCAGGACGTTGCGGCTGGCATCTGCGACCGGGTCGGTCACGCTCTTGCGGACGTCAATCTGCGCGGCGAGGTGGCAGACGACGTCGAAGCCCCCGTCCCGGACGAGCGCGGCAGCGTCGGCGTCCCTTACGTCCAGCTCGGCGACCTCGGCGGCGGCCGGGACGTTCTCCCGCTTGCCGCTCGAGAAGTCGTCCAGCACGGTGACGCCGTACCCCGCCGCGATGAGCGCGTCGGCGACGTGCGATCCGATGAAGCCGGCTCCTCCGGTGACGAGCGCGCGAAGGGCCATCACACGCGCTCCCTTCCGCGGCGCGCAGATGATCGTTCGGAGCGACGCGCCACGGATTCCGCGTTCACGGCAGCGTCAGGGCATCTTCGCGGACACCTGGGCCCGCGTGCCTGGGCGGATTGCACCGTCGCGCACACTGAGGATGGTCGCCGATGCGCCCCAAGGCGTTACCCTCGTGACCTGCGCGACCGCCGCCTCCTCTGCTGGCTGGCCATCGGTTCCGCCAGCGGGCAGGTTGATGGTCACCTGGTCACCTGGGACGAGTCCCTGTCCACTGCCGGCCGCGAGAATCAACTTGTTGCCAGGCATGACGAGCTGCGGATTCGAGTGAATCCAGCTCACGTTCGTCCGCAGCCCGAACTCAACGTGTGACGGGTACACGTTCACGGGCATCGAGAGCGTATCGAGCACGACCACGCCCTGCCCGGCGAACACGTCCTCGTACTTCTCGATGAGCACCGCCTGCGCGCGGTTGCTCCCTGCGTCGCGGGCGAGCCGCACGATTCCCGTGGGGACGACCACCTGCCCCTGCCCAGGCACCACGTCGCCGAGCCGGAAGACGACGAGCCGGGCTCCCGCGACGGCGGCCGCGCCCAGAGGCATGGTGACGTACACTTCCTCGAGCGGCTGGATCGGCCGGATGTTGCTGCTGATGCCAAGCCCAAGCGTCTCCGCGGTTCCCTCGATCTTCCCGGCGCCGGCCGGGCCGCCCACCATCCACATAAACGGCGACTGCATGTACTCGCCCTGACGGACGGCGGTGTGGGCCACGGCGCTGAGCACGTCCTGCCGCGGCCCGCGCGTAACCGAGGCGCGCGTGCGCGGGTCGAAGACCGTCCCGCTGGAAGTCCGCGGCGGACGCGGCACGGCCTGGCCTTCCGGCGACGGAGCAGCGGCGACGGTGGCGCCCGGCAGCTTGAACACCTGGCCGGGGTAGATCCAGTGCGGATCCTTGATGATGTCGGTATTGAGCTGGTAGATCTGCGGCCACTGGAACGGGTCGCCGAGGTACTCGCGGGCGAGATCCCAGAGGGTATCGCCTTTCTTGACCATGTGCGTCGCTGGACGTTCCGTCGGCTCCTGAGCCGCGGCGACTGCCGGAGCCGCGGCAACGGCGGCAGTGGCGATAAGGATGCGGAATCGGTGGTAGCGCATGCGACTATAGGGAGTGGCAGGTCGTACCCGCGCCGCCGGCCATCGCCGGTGGCGCCGCTACGGTAGAGGACGAGCGGCCTGCACCTCGGGAAACATGGACGGCCCGGCCTCTCCCCGACAGAGGGCGACCCGCTGCGGGCCGCCCTCCAGGCCTGCCCCGGCTAGAAGGGCAGGTCGTCGTCTGCGGGCTCGAGGGCATTCGGGAACTCCTCGAAGTCCCCCCCTTTGCCCTTCTCTTCCGGCCGCGCGCGCGCCGCCCCGGCCTCGGTGTCTCCGCCGACCGCGCCACCACGCCCGCCAAGCAGGAGGATCTCCCGCACGTTGACCTCGGTTACGTAACGCGTCTGGTTCTCCTTGTCCTGGTACTGTCGGTACTCGACGCGCCCTTCCACGTAGAGCTTGTCGCCCTTTCGTACGTAGCGCTCGATGATGTCGGCCAGGCCAGTGCCACGGGAGCCCTGGTTCCACGCCACGCACTTGTGCCACTCCGTCTTCTCCTGCCGCTCGCCCGATGCAGAGTTCCACTGGCGGCTGGTGGCGAGCGAGAACTGGGCAACCTTGCTTCCCCCGGTGGTTGTCCGAACCTCAGGGTCGTTCCCCACGTTCCCGATCAGCGTCACCTTGTTCAAGCTCCGGCTCACGTCTCCTCCTGGGTGGAATGCTGCATCAAGCTGAATCTACTGTCGGCCCACCGCACCACCAAACGATTGCATGCAGGTGCAATCACGTCGCGTCGCACGCGGGCCCGCGCAGGGCAGCGGGCAGGTTGCAGCGCATCACGATCGCGTCTTCGTCTGGCATGTCGTAGTACCGATGGCGACGCCCAACTTCATCAAAGCCGACCCGGCGGTACAGCGCCTGCGCCGCGGCGTTTGACTCCCGGACTTCGAGAAACGCTCTACGCGCGCCCAGCCGTGCCGCCTCGGCGAGTGCTGCCGCAACGAGTGCGCCGCCGGCCCCCTGCCGCCTCCCCGCGGGCGCCACGGCGAGGTTGGCGATCTCCGCCTCGTCGGCGGCCGCAAGCACGATCACGAATCCAGCCATCGAACCGGCGCGTTCGGCAACGAGCACGCGCGCATTACCGCCAAGGATCAACTCCCGAAACGCATTACGCCTCCACGGCCGCGGGAAGGACGCGACCTCTATGGCATGCATCTCGTCAACGTCGGACGCCACCGCACTGCGGACAGCGAAGGATCCGTTCACGGGCAGCGCTCTGCCGTGGGCGGCCTCCCACCTCACCTGCGCTTCGGCCATTCGCCCATACCACGGCTCCCACGCGTCGAGGTCAACCGGCGCCGCCGCGGCCAGCTCGTCCCGGAGCCGCCATACGCCCCGGGCGTGCGGCGCCGCGCGAAGCTCCTCGCCCGGCCCCACCGGTCTTGCGCCGTACCGCGCTGCAGCCTCGGCGACGGCGGATGCCGGAAGAAGCAGCGCCTCGCCGGACTGAGCGACCCGGCCGCCAGGATGAACGCGGAAGGGCGCGGCGTAACTCTCGCCCCTCATTGCGTCGAGTACGGCGAGGTAATCCCCGGGCGCAATGTCCCGGACGCCCGCCACGACCAGCGCAAGCGACGACACCGCGTAGAGCGGAACGTCAGACCCGAGCGCGATCCCTTTGGCCACGGATCCGGCGATTCTGAGGGAGGTGAAACTCCCCGGCCCGCCCCCGCACACTACCCGCGCCACATCCCGCGCGGTCGCTCCCGCCTGGGCCAGGGCGCGAACCACCGCAGGCGTTAGGCGCTCCTCGGTCTCACCCCGCATGGCAGCCGAAGCCTCCGCGACCACGGCTCCGTCGCGAAGCACTGCGACGGTGCCCTCATACGTGGCGGCATCGAGCGAGAGCGTGAGCCCGCCCCGCGCAAGGCCTGCGTGCGGCGCCGCGCCAACCTCAGGGCGGCCCATCACCGCGCCTCGCCGGCATGCGTCGTCGCCGGCCGCGACGCCCGTCCGCTCACCACGATACGCGCCTTAGCTCCGGCGCGCCCGGGACATGCTCCAGCGCGATTCGCATCGCATCGGGCGGCAAGGCGCCGCGCGCGTGCTCCGGCCATTCGACGAGAACGATCGCGTTGGCGTCCAGCAGATCGTCCCACCCCAGGTTCGCCAGATCCGCAGCTGACTCGATCCGGTAAAGGTCGAGGTGAAACACCATGGCCGGTGCACCGCGATACTGGTGCACGAGGGCAAACGTGGGACTCGTGACGTGGTCGAGCACGCCGTACCCGGCGCAGATCGCCTGCGCGAGTGTCGTCTTCCCGGCGCCAAGGTCGCCCGAAAGGGCGATGATCGCCGGCGCGCTGAGCCCCCGGCCCAGCGCAGCTCCCCACGCGACGAGCTCACCGCGTGCCATCTCAGCCGTGCCGTGTAAGGCGGGTGCGGCAGCGGTACCGCTATCCGGCCGGGAGCGCGAAGCCGTCACGTGGGATTCGCTACAGGCGCGCAAGACGGCGCGGCACGCGGCGCGTGCCATCGGTGGCGGCACGAATGTCGAACAATTCGTCACGGAGGCGGGCGGCGGTCTCAAAGTCGAGATCCTTCGCCGCGGCCCGCATCTCCTCCTCGAGCCGTTTGACGAGGCCCGGCAGGTCGTCGGTTCCGTAGTGCGCCGCGGCCTCCGCCACCTTCTTTAGCTTGCGGCGGCCGCCCGCTTCGGCCTCGATCGCCTCGCGCGTGTCACGCGCATCCGCCACGCGCGTGATGAACCTGACCTCGTCCGCGCTCTTGACGACGCCGCGCGGCGTTATGTGGTGCTCCCGGTTGTGATCCTGCTGGAGCTTGCGCCTGCGGTTGGTCTCGTCCATCGCCCGCTGCATCGAGCCCGTGACCCGGTCAGCGTAGAAGATGGCGCGCCCGTTGACATGGCGGGCCGCGCGGCCGATGGTCTGGATCAGCGACCGGTCGCTGCGCAGGAACCCTTCCTGGTCCGCGTCGAGGATGGCGACCAGTGACACCTCCGGCATGTCGAGCCCCTCCCGCAGGAGGTTGATTCCGATCAGCACGTCGAACTCGCCCAGCCGCAGGCCACGCACGATCTCCATTCGCTCGATTGCGTCAATCTCGGAATGCATGTACCGCACGCGGACACCGACCTGCGCGAGGTAGTCGGCAAGGTCCTCCGCCATCCGCTTGGTAAGCGTCGTGACCAGCACCCGCTCGCCAAGGCGCTCCCGGCTCCGGACCTCGTGCAGGAGGTCGTCCACCTGGCCCCGCACGGGCCGTATCTCTATTGGCGGGTCAACAAGCCCGGTCGGCCTGATCACCTGTTCCACCACGACTCCCTGCGAGAGCCGCAGCTCGAGGTCGCCAGGCGTGGCAGACACCATGATTGCCCGCGGAGTGAGCGCGAGGAACTCGTCGAACATCAATGGCCGGTTGTCGAGCGCGCTCGGCAGCCGGAAGCCGTAGTCAACCAGCGTCTGCTTGCGCGACCGATCGCCGTTGAACATCGCCCCGACCTGAGGGAGCGTGACGTGCGACTCATCCACGACGACGAGAAAGTCGTCCGGGAAGTAGTCGAAGAGCACCGCCGGCCGCACTCCCTCCTTCCGGTTGGCGAGATGGCGGGAGTAGTTCTCGATCCCCGGGCACGTGCCGATCTCGAGCATCATCTCGATGTCGAAGTTCGTGCGCGACTCGAGCCGCTGCGCCTCGAGGAGCCTGCCGCCCGCGCGCAACTCTGCGAGCCGCTCCCCGAGCTCGGCGCGAATGGCGCCGACTGCGCGTTCCAGTGACGGTCGCGTAGTGACGAAATGCTTCGCCGGGTAGATCGCCGCGCGCTGGAGCGGCGCGATGACCTCGCCCGTGAGCGGGTTCACCTTCGAAATCCGCTCGATCTCGTTGCCCCACATCTCGACGCGAACCGCCTGCTCCTCGTAAGCCGGGAAAATCTCGACGGTGTCGCCCCGGACGCGGAAGGTGCCGCGCTCGAAGGCGATGTCGTTGCGCGAGTACTGGATCCTGACCAGCGCCCGGAGGATGTCGTCGCGGGCCACTTGCTGGCCGGCGTGGAGCATCACCATCGTCGCGCGGTACGTCTCAGGATCGCCAAGCCCGTAGATCGCCGACACCGTTGCGACGATCACGACGTCTTCGCGCTCCATCAGCGACGACGTCGCGCGCAGCCGGAGACGGTCAATGTCATCATTGATCGAGGCGTCCTTCTCGATGTACGTGTCGCTCGCGGGCACGTACGCCTCGGGCTGGTAGTAGTCGTAGTACGAGATGAAGTACTCGACGGCGTTGTTCGGGAAAAACGACTTCAGCTCTCCATAAAGCTGCGCCGCGAGCGTCTTGTTGTGGGAAAGCACGAGCGTCGGGCGCTTCCAGCGCTCGACGACGCTTGCGATCGTCATCGTCTTCCCCGACCCGGTGACGCCAAGCAGCGTCTGGAACCTGTCGCCCCGGCCGAGCCCCGCAACCAGCTCGTCAATCGCCCGCGGCTGGTCGCCGGCCGGCCTGAACGGCGCGCGGAGGTCGAAGGCGGACGGCATCGTGACAAGGCGTTAAACTAATATGTCGGCGTTTATTCGGGGATCCCCGGGAACGTCAGTCGCCCGCCACGATCCGCTCGCGCCTCGCCACCTCGGATACACCCTTCACCTTCCGGATCGCCTTGAGGATCTTCTCGAGCTGGGCGAGGTTCTCGACCTCGACGAGGGCCGCGCCGGTGACGCGGGCCTCGCTGGTGCGCAGCTCGAGCGACTTGATGTCGGTACCTGTCTCGTTGACCGCGGTGGCGAGGTCCGCGTACAGGCCGCGCCGGTCGGTGGCCTCGATGGCGAGGCGCACGAGGAAGCGCTCGCCGTCGGTCTTCTGCCAGACGATGTCGAGGCGCCGCTCGGGCTCGTGGGCGAGCTGGAGGAGGTTGGGGCAGTCTGCACGGTGCACGCTTACGCCGCGCCCGCGCGTAACGTAGCCCACTACCTTATCACCGGGAACGGGCTGGCAGCAGGCGGCGTAGCGCACCATCAGCCCGTCCACGCCCTGCACGCGCAACCCGCGCGGCGATGGCGAGACGCTCTTCACCCTGTCGAGGAGTCGCTCGAGAGGGCTGGCCTTCAGCACCGAATCGTCGCGCTCGTCGAAATCCGGGTAGATGGCGCGCAGGACCTGCGTGACCGTGATGTCGCCCTGTGCGATCGATGCGTGGAGGTGACGCACGTCGTTCAGCTTCAGCGCCAACGCCGCGGCCTCCAGCTGGCCGTCCGTCAGCTTCGGATGCCTGCGACGCTTGACCTCGCGATCGAGTATCTCTCTCCCGACGGCAACCGCGGCCTTCTGTTCCTCGATCCGGAGCCACTGGCGGATCTTGTGGCGGGCGCGCCCCGTGCGCACATGCGCCAGCCAGTCCCGCGTCGGCCGCGCGGCCTGCGACTGCACGATCTCGACGGTCTCGGAGTTCCGCAGTTCCCGCGAGAGCGGGACGAGGCGGCCGTTCACACGCGCGCCCTGCGTGTGAATCCCGACTTCCGTGTGCACCGCGAACGCAAAATCGATTGGCGTGGCGCCCCGCGGGAGCTGAATCACGTCGCCGGCGGGCGTGAACACGAAGATCTCGTCCTGGTAGAGGTCGAGCTTCAGGAACTCGAGGAACTGGTCGGGCGTCTCGGCGTCCAGCTGAAGCTCGAGCACCTGGCGGAACCACTGCAGAGCGCGGTCGAGCTCGTCGCTCTCCGGGTCGCCCGACTTGTAGAGCCAGTGCGCGGCGATGCCGTACTCGGCGGTGCGGTGCATCTCGCGCGTACGGATCTGTATCTCGAACAGCGTATGCTTCGGCCCGAAAATGGTCGTGTGGAGCGACTGGTATCCGTTCGACTTCGGGCTCGCGATGTAGTCCTTGATGCGCTCCTGGAGCGGAGTCCACTCGCCGTGGATGATGCCCAGCGCATGGTAGCAGTCCTGGACGCTGTCCACGAGGACGCGGATGGCGAGCAGGTCGTATATCTCCTCGTACGGCTTGTCGCGCTTCTGCATCTTCTTCCAGATGGACCAGAGGTGCTTGGGTCGTCCGCTCACGTCGTACACGGTGATGCCGGCCTCTTCCAGCCGCGCGCGCAGGGGCCCGGCCATCTCCTCCACGAGCGTCTCGCGCTCGGCCCGCTTCTTCGCCACGAGGCGCGCGAGTTGCCGGTATTCCTCCGGTTCCAGGAACTTGAAGGCCAGGTCCTCGAGCTCCGCCTTTAGCTGGTTGAGACCGAACCGGTGCGCGAGCGGAGCGTAGAGGTCGCGGGTTTCCTGCGCGATGCGCGCGCGCTTCTCCTCGGGCAGGTATTCCAGCGTCCGCATGTTGTGCAGCCGGTCCGCGAGCTTGATGAGGATGACGCGAATATCCTTGGCGATGGACAGCAGCAGCTTTCGGTAGTTCTCGACCTGGCGCTCCTGGGTCGAGGTCATCGGCAGGCTGCCGATCTTGGTCAGCCCGTCCACGATCTGCGCGATCTCCCGCCCGAACTCCCGCTCGACGTCCCCGAGCGTGACGGGCGTGTCCTCGATCACGTCGTGGATCAGGCCGCTCGCCACGGTCACCGAATCGAGCTGGAGGTTCGCGAGGATCTTCGCGACCTCGATGCAATGAGTGACGTACGGGTCGCCGTTCCTGCGCGTCTGCCCGGAGTGCGCGTTCGCGCTGAAGTGGTAGGCGCGCGCGAGCAGATCCGCATCGAGGCGTTCAGGATTGGCCTCTGCGGACAGTTCCCAGCCCGGAATAATATCGCTCAGGACAGACGTCGCCATTCCCGGAAAATATGGCGGGCCGGCGCCAAGTGGAGACCGCCGGACGGGCTACAGCATCCCGGCCTCCGAGAAGCTCAGGTACCGGGACCGTCCGATAATCACGTGGTCTGCCACCGGGATGTCGAGCAGCTTTCCCGCCGCGACGAGTTGGTTCGTAACGGCGCGATCGTCCATGCTCGGCGTGGGGTCGCCGCTCGGGTGGTTGTGAACGAGCACAATCGCCGCGGCCCTCTCCGCGATGGCCTCGCGAAAAACTTCGCGCGGGTGCACGAGCGACGAGTTCAGGATCCCCCGGGTGACGAGTATGTCGCGATCGAGCCGGTGCTGGCTGTTGAGCACGGCCACGTGAAACTCTTCGACCGGGAGGTCTTCGAGACGGGGACCGTAGGCGAGCCAGACGTCGCGCGGAGAGCGAAACGCCGCGCCCTCAGCCACCCCTTCGCTCGACATCCGCCTGCCAAGTTCGAGCGCAGCGTGCACGGCAAGCGCGCGGGCGGTACCGAGGCCGGCGATGTTCGTCATTACAGCCGGTGACCTGCCAGCCAGGCGCCGCAGGGAGCCGTCAGATGAGCCAAACAGGTCGTGAGCGACGGCGAGCGCGGATCGGCGGGCGGTGCCCGAACCGATTACGAGCGCCAGCAGTTCCGGGATCGAGAGCGACCGGGCGCCGTGCGCGCGGAATCGTTCCCGAGGACGCTCGGCCGGAGGCAGTTCTGCGATTCCAAGGTGCGACATTCCAGTACGATACGGCCACGGCGTGCGCGAACCGTCATCGCGGCATCGCCGCCGACATCGGAACGCCGCGGGTCGCGCTGGCGCGGCATAGCGCCGACCTCGATGTCGTCGCCGGTCCGCGCTCGCCGCGCGAACGCGCACCCCCGCTCAGCCCTGCCCTGCCGCTTCTCCTACGCCGTCGCTCCGTGACACTTCTTGAACTTCTTGCCGCTCCCGCACGGGCACGGATCGTTCCGGCCGACGTTGCTGAAGTCAACTGCACCCGACGGGACTCCGCCTGGCACGCCAGCCACCCCACTTGCGACACCCCGCGACAGGTTCTGCGCGGCGCGCCCTGCTCCAACCACCGTGGGGGCTGGCCGTGGCGCAGCGGCGGGATCGCCCGCGGCGACGCCCGCGGGCTCCTCGACCGGCACGCCGGCCAGGCCGGCAGCGACGCCGAACTCATCCACCGCCGACGGAGCCGGCTTCGCCTGCGGGCGCTCGGGCTGCGGCGCGGCGGGCTGGATGAAGCCGCGATCGCCCTCGAACTGCACCTGCACGCGCAGGAACCGCTCGGCAAACGTATGGTGAATGTCGTCCATCAGGTCCACGAACATCGTGTACGCCTCGTGCTTGTACTCGATGAGCGGATCCTTCTGGCCCCAGGACCGGTAGTGAATCGCGTTGCGGAGCTGGTCGAGGTCGTAGAGGTGATCCTTCCACTTCTCGTCGAGCACGGTGAGCATCACGAGTGCCAGCACCTGGTCGGCGTATTCTCCAAGCGACGCGAATTTGCGCGTGAACGCGTCACGCGCGGCGCCACGGCCCTCTTCCTCCGCCTCTGCGACGGTGCGCGGGCGCGTGCCCGACGGCTCGAAGCACGGCACCGAAAGCAGGTACCGCATCATCAGGTCATCACGGACCAGGCCAGAATCCCAGTCGGCGGGATTCTCGATGGACGCGACCGCGCCGTGGATACGCTTCGACACCGCGTGCTCGACCATCCGCACCGCTTCGCCCTTCAGTTCCTCGCCGCCATCGAGCGCAAACGAGCGTAGCGAGTAGATCACCTCGCGCTGCTGATTCATCACGTCGTCGTACTCGAGCAGCCGCTTGCGGCTCTGGAAGTTCTGGAGTTCGACGCGCTTCTGCGCCTGCTCGATGGAACGCGTGATGAGCGGGTGCGTGAGCACGTCACCCTCCTGCGCGCCCATCCTGTCCATGAGCCGCGCGATCCGCTCCGACCCGAAGAGCCGCATCAGGTCGTCCTCGAGTGAGAGGAAGAACTGGGACGCGCCCGGGTCGCCCTGGCGCCCCGACCGGCCCCTCAGCTGGCGGTCAATGCGCCTCGACTCGTGCCGCTCCGAGCCAATGATGTGCAGGCCGCCGCATTCCTCGACTTTGACTTCCTTGCCGTCCGGGTCTTTGATCGCCGACGGCTTCGCTTCCTTTACCCCTGCCCCGAGCTTGATGTCGGTACCGCGCCCGGCCATGTTAGTCGCGATAGTGATCGCGCCGGGTTGGCCGGCGAGCGCAACGATCTCTGCCTCCCGCTGGTGGTACTTGGCGTTGAGCACGTTGTGCGTGAGGCCCGCCCGCTGGAAGAGGCGCGAGAGCGTTTCCGACGCCTCGACGCTCGTCGTGCCGACGAGGACCGGAAAGCCGAGCCCGTGCAGGCGGCGCGTCTCGTCCACGATCGCGTTGTACTTCTCGCGCCGCGTCTTGTAGACGAAGTCGTGGCGGTCGTCGCGGATCACCGGCTTGTTGGTCGGGATGACGGCCACCTCCAGCTTGTATATCTGGAAGAACTCCGTCTCTTCGGTCTCGGCGGTGCCGGTCATGCCCGCGAGCTTCTCGTACATGCGGAAGTAGTTCTGAATGGTGATCGTGGCGAGCGTCTGCGTCTCGCCCTTCACCTGGACTCCTTCCTTGGCCTCCACCGCCTGGTGCAGTCCCTCGCTCCAGCGACGCCCGGGCATGGTGCGGCCCGTGAACTCGTCCACGATCAGCACCTGTCCGTCCTGCACGACGTAGTTCACGTCTTTCTCATACAGGGCGTGCGCCTTGAGAAGCTGGTGGATGATGTTCAGCTTCTCGCTCTTGAGCGCATAGTCGGTTTCGATCCTGCGCTTCGCCTCGACCTTCTCGTGCGCGTCGAGGTCCGACTTATCAATGCGCCCGATCTCGCTGGCGATATCCGGCAGGATGAACGCCTCGCGGTCACTCGGCGACATGAAGTCCACGCCACGGTCGGTGAGGTGCACCGTGTGGCCGCGCTCGTCGAGCACGAACAGCAGATCGTCCTCGATATCCTTGTACGCCTGGCGGGCAGCGGGCAGCTTCCGATCGGCGATATGCTCGAGCTCCATCTTCTGAATGAGCTGCTTCACGCCGGGCTCCTGCATCGCCTTGAGGAGCTGCTTGTTCTTCGGTGCGCCGAGCTGCGCCTGGTAGAGTGCGATCATCGCCGCGCGCTCGTCGTCCTTCGCGAGCGCCTTCTCGCCCGCCGCAACGAGCGTGTTGGCGAGTTCCGTCTGCTTGCGCGCAAGGCGGGCGACCACGGCATTGTACTCACCATAAGCGGCATCGCCCTCGTTCCCCACCGGCCCCGAGATGATGAGCGGGGTGCGCGCTTCGTCAATGAGCACCGAGTCAACCTCGTCCACGATCGCGAAGATGTGACTGCGCTGGACCCGCTGCGGGTTGCTGACCACCATGTTGTCGCGCAGGTAGTCGAAGCCGTACTCGTTGTTTGTGCCGTAGGTGATGTCGCACTCGTACGCCTGGCGCCGTTCGATGGTGCCGGGCTCCGTATCGTCCAGGCATCCGACGGTGAGGCCGAGGTACGTGTAGAGGTGCCCCATCCACTGGGAATCGCGACGGGCAAGGTACGGATTGACCGTCACAAGGTGCGCGCCGCGGCCGGGGAGCGCGTTCAGGTAGAGCGGGAGGGTCGCAACGAGGGTCTTGCCCTCGCCTGTAGCCATTTCCGCGATGCGGCCCACATGGAGCTGGATTCCGCCGATGAGCTGGACATCGTAATGCACCATGTCCCAGGTGACGTCGTGCCCGGTCACCGACACGGTGGTGCCGAGTAGCCGGCGGGCGGCTTCGCGCACGGTCGCGAACGCCTCGGGGAGGAGGTCGTCGAGTGTGTCGCGCAGCGCCTTGCGATACTCGGCCTCGACGCCGCCGGATCCGTCGTTGCCGCCGAGTTCACGGTCAATGGCGTCGCGTTCCTCGGCGTCCGCCGCCACCCGCTTCTTCTCCTTCAGCTCGGCAATGCGGTTCTTGAGCACCGCCGTGCGCTCGTCTATGATTGCGCGGAATCGTGCCGTCTGCCCGCGCAGCTCGTCGTCGGAGATGCCCTGAAGCCGCGCATAGTGCGCGTTGCTCTCGTCCACGATTGGCTGAACCCGGCGACGCTCACGCTCGTGGCGCGTCCCGAACAGCCCGCCTACCAATCCCTTCAGCATCCGCCTTGGCGCTCCGTTAAGCAATACAACCCGCGCGCGGCGATGTACGCCGCCACGTGGTCAGTCACCATCCCGCGCACGGGCTTCCCCGCCCTCACGCGTACCCGAACCTCAGTCGAGGAGATGTCAACACGCCGCGTCGGCACGGCCTCCATCCCCTCTGCCAGCCGGCCAGGCGCTTCGCCCCTGGTGAGCACCCTCACTTCGGCCATCGAGCGAATCACGTCCCCGTCCTTCCACTGCGGAAACTGCGCGGCGGCGTCCGCTCCCAGAAGGAGCACGAATTCCGCAGCATCATCGGACCACTTGCGACGGAGGGCCCGGAGTGTGTCAACCGTATAAGATAATCCCCCGCGCTCGACTTCCGCCGACTCCGCCGCAAACCGCGGGTCGTCACCGATGGTCAGGCGCACCATCTCCAGGCGGTCTCCAGCCGGGGCTGATTCGCGCCCGGCCTTCAGCGGTTGCGCAGACGTGGGGACGAACAGGACGAGGTCGAGCGCGAGCGCCTCGGCGGCGTCCTGCGCCGCGAGGAGGTGGCCAACGTGTGGTGGGTCGAAGCTGCCGCCGAAGACGCCAATGCGCATCGCGAATCGCCGCCCCGACCGCCGTCAGCGGCTGGCGGGTGCCGCCGGCGCCGGCGGCACCTTTCCACCCGGCTTGCCAGCCGCCGTTGCTCCGGAGTCAGCGTGCACGGCGCAGAGCGACGCGACCTCCGCGTTCCCGGCGAAGGCCGTGCGTAGCGTGTTGCATGTTTCCGCGGCCTCTTCCTTATAGTTCATCTGCGGCCTGCGGTACACCTCCACCATCCGCATCAGCGCCAGCCGCGCGTGGTCGGTGTTCGGGTAGTCCTTCACCACGTCCTTGAACATCAGGATCGCGGAGTCGAATGCGTTGCGCCGCACGTAGTACAGGCCGACATCATAGTCCTTCTGCGCGAACATCTCGCTGATCCGCTGGAGCCCGGAGTCTGCCGACGCGACGAGCGGCGAGTCGGGGTACACGTTGCGCAACTGGCGGAACTGGAGCTGTGCCAGCGTGCCATACTGCGGATCGAGGTCCGGGCGCCGCCAGAGCGACAGGTACGAGTTCGCCGACGCGAGAAGCGCTACCGGGGCGAGCGTATCGTCCGGGAACGACTCAGCCAGGCGGGAATACGTGGTGGCGGCGAGGATGTGCTCGCCCTTCCGCTCGTGGGCGGTCGCGAGGTACCAGCTCGCGACGGGGAGGAGCGTGTCACGCGCCCCGAGGTCGAGCGTGAGCTTCTCGAAGCCGGCAACCGCGTTGTCCCACTTGCCCTTGTTGAACTCGGCCAGGGAGGCTGCGTACAGCGCGCCGGAGGTCGGGAACCGGCGCACCTGGAAGCCGCCCATGCACGCGGCCGCGGCGATCGAGAGCCACCCGGCCGCCGCAACGAAACGCACACGCGGTCCGGCGGCCCGCATCGGGTTCGGCGTCATGCTGAAGCCATCCGTGAAGTCCCCACAAGCCCGCGGAAGTATGCAATCGTCCGGGCAATGCCCGACCGGACGTCCACCGCAGGCTCCCAGCCAAGCATCGTGCGCGCGCGCGCAATGTCGGGCTGCCTTACCCTCGGGTCATCCTCCGGCAACGGCTCGGTCACGACCTTGCTCTTCGTGCCCGTGAGTTCGATCACGAGCTCAGCCAGCTGGCGCACGGTCAACTCCGCGGGATTGCCGATGTTCGTCGGGTTCGCGTCGCCTCGCATGAAGAGCTGATAGATGCCCTCGATCTCGTCGTCAACGTAGCAGAATGACCGGGTCTGCGAGCCGTCGCCGTAGATGGTGATCGGCTCGCCATTGAGCGCCTGAACGATGAAGTTCGACACCACGCGCCCATCCCGCGGGCGCATCCGCGGCCCGTACGTGTTGAAGATCCGGACGATTCGCGTGTCCACGCCATGGAACCGGTGGTAGGCCATCGTCATCGCTTCTGCGAAGCGCTTGGCCTCGTCGTATACACCACGCGGGCCCACGGGGTTCACGTTGCCCCAGTAAGTCTCGGGCTGCGGATGCACGAGCGGGTCGCCGTACACCTCGCTCGTGGAGGCGAGCATGAACCGGGCGCG
>JADZCT010000063.1 GCA_020851455.1 Gemmatimonadaceae bacterium
CCTCGTTGCGCTCCGTTAGGAAGGCTTATCGCGGTCCGCCGCCGCCACGGCCGCCGCTTCCGCGTCCACCTCTGCCGCCACCGCCACTGCCGCCGCCCCAATTGCCGCGACCGCCGCTTTCGGCGCCGCCGCCCGGAGGCGAGCCACCTTCGCCGCTGCTGCGCGGGCGTTGGCCGTTCGAGTTGCCGCCGGCCGGAGCCGGGGCCTGGGGCAGGGCTGGGGCGCCAGCCATGCCAGGCGGAGCTGCCTTCTTCTCGGGTTCCTTCTCCTTGGGCCGCTGCTCCTCCTCTTCCTTCGGCGCGGGTGGCACCCAGATGCGTTCGCCTTCCTGCATGCCCTCTCGCACGACGACGCGGCCCTTGGACTCCGGTCCCAGCGTGACGGGGCGCGTGACCAGGCGACCGTCCTGCCGGACGCGCACGGTGGTCTGGCCCTCGACGGCGGTGACGGCGTGGCTGGGGATGACGAGGACCTCACCGAGCGTCTCGATGGGGTAGTCGACGATGGCGTTGAATCCCGCGCGCAGGTGTTCGGTGTCCTTCTCGAGGATCTCGACCTCGATGTCGAAGACGCGCACGCCGGCCAGACCTTGGTGCTTGATGTCGGCCTCGGAGAGCTTGTCGTTGCGGTCGCGGGACCAGCCGTCGATCCAGATGACCTCGGCCTTGTAAATGCGCCCGGGCAGAGTCTTGACCGTGACGGCGACGGGCGAGCCGGGCTGTAGGACCTCGCCGTTGGCGCCGACCTTGCGCGGGTGGAGCATGCGCACGATGGACTCGGGCACCATGCTGCGCACCTTCATCAGGTCGTAGCTGGGCAGATCGATGGGCGGGCGCCAGCTTCGCACGCGATCGCCGATCTGAATCTTCTCGCCGGTGCCGTTCCAGCTCATGTCGCGGTAGGTCATGATGCCGTCGTGGGGCGCGTAGACAACGCAGTCCTCCAGCCTGTGTTGCCGGTCGGTTAGGCGTGCGCGCAGGCTCTTGACGGCATTGCCGGCGCTGCGGACATTGCCTTCGATGTTGGCCAGCGCGGTGTCGCGGTCGATGAGCTTTAGCTTGTACTTGATCTCGGCGTCTTCGCGTTCGAGGTGCGCCTTGCGGCGTTCGGCCTCGGATGCGCCGTCGAGCACCTTCTTAGCCTTCAGCTTCTCGCGCTCGAGTTCGTTCTCGGCTAGTTTCAAGTCGGCGACCTTGGTCTCGTACTTCGCGCGTTGCTCGGCGCCGCTTTCCATCAGCATCTGGGAACTCACCAACTCCTCGCGAGCGGCCTTGACCTTGGCCTCAGCCTTCTTCAGCCCGATCTCGGCGGATTCCTTCTCGAGCGCGGTAGGGCGTCCCAGGACTTCCTTCTCGCGCATGCGCGCCAGCTCGACGCGGTCCTTCTCGGCGAGGCTTTCGGCCTCGAGGCGTTTGAACTCGAGTGTCTTGAGCTGTTCCTGTTCGGCGAGGTTCTTTTCGGCGGTGGC
>JADZCT010000064.1 GCA_020851455.1 Gemmatimonadaceae bacterium
TCAATTTAATATGAATATCGAAAACGCACTCGACTTGGACTTCATAACGCTTGAGGACATGCTTTATTTCAAAGCAAACGAAATTCCCACTTCGTTTACTACAGTATTGGCAGCATACGGAATCGATCCCACTCCATTTCTCAATTCATGGATTTCATATCCAATCGAAGAACTCGATACAGAATCAAAGTCAGTTATTGATAAGAAAAAAGATACTCAGGTAGATACTTCGCAATTAGACAAATTGGTCGAAGTAATGCAAACTGATGTTCTTCCAAGAGTAACCGTTGAAACGCCTGATGATGTAGAAAACACCTATAAACTAAACGTTAACCTGACTGATCAGGAAATCAAATCTATAATGCGAAAGCTATCAGAAGAAAAAGGCTTAGAAGCATACCTTGATTCACAGAGTACTGAGTCTCAGTTTGACGAATTTGAAGTATCATTCTGGGTTGATAAAGATACGTTCCTCATGCGAAAAATGCAAGCATATACAGTCCTCTCTGAAGGAGCACTTATCGATCCAGCAAAAAGTAATGTCCTTGGAAGTACCTTTGGACTGACACAAAGCAAAGATTCCGATCTCAAAATGCACCTTGCTATCACTATGAATTTTTCGCGATACGGAGAAACATTTGATATAAAAGCACCCGACACATCAGAATCAATCGAAGAATTTGTAGGTCGAATTTCACAATCTGTCTCAGGAATGTCAACAATAGAACAAACAGCACCACTAATAAATCCAACTGCTCATGCTGCTCGTACGCGAGATGTAAAGAGAAAAAGTTACGTTACTCAACTCGGCCACGCAACCACATCGTTTTATACCGCAAAACGAACCTATCCAAGCAATACTAACTTCTGGGTTCAAGAATTGGTGTCAGCGGGTGAACTAAGTTCCGTTCCAGAAGGAATTGAATATACTGCTGTCCAACCGTGTACAAAGGCTGTGGTACAAAATACTTGGTGTTACGATACCAATACTACTGGATTTATCGCCTATACACGACTAGAGGATGACAGCGAGTGTCCGATAATTGACAGCACAGATCCACAATCAGCATGGTATGTGTATTCAAGCACAGACAGGCGAGGAGGTACCGTTTGCCAAGTTACAGAACCAACAGTGGGGGCACAGACATTTGTTAAGTAATTGTTATGCATAACAATAACAATCATGTTTACAAA
>JADZCT010000065.1 GCA_020851455.1 Gemmatimonadaceae bacterium
CCCTGGAAAACCTCGACCATGGAGAAGTCCGTTCCGCCCTCGCCGCTCGGCGCGAGCGTGTAGGTCCGCACGCCCTTGAACATCGGCGCGGCGCCGTCGCTCCAGACCATACGCCGGTCCGGCTCGAGCTCCGCGACTCTGACAACGAACGTTCGCTCCGAGATCGGCACGCGCAGCGTCACCTTCTCTCCGAGCGCGATGTCGCCCTCGATGCTGGTGACGGTCGTGTTCCAGCGCGTCCAGCCCTTCACGTCGGTGAGCAGCCCCCAAACGCGCGCTGGGAGCGCGGAGATACGGGTGGTGACGGAGTACTCGAGGCGAAACGGGCTCGCGGTGCGCGTCGCGGTGGTCATGCTCGCTTGGTAACAAACTGGTTACCTTCGATCAAGCCCCGGTCGCGGCGGTGAGCGCGTCGAGCACCCGAGACCAAGCGGCCTCGTAGCGCGGCGCGCGGGACGGGAAGAGCGCTTCGCTGGCCGCGGTCGCGTCGTGCCGGATCTCGATGCGCGTCGACGCCGCGCCTTCTGAGACGAACCGCACCTCCACGCGGGTCGGGTGCTCTACGCCCGTACCGGGATACCAGTCGAGGACGAGGCGCTCGGGTGGCTCCCAGACGCACACGATCCCGAGCTCTACTTCTCGTCCGTCGCTCCCGCGCTCGAAGAAGCGCCCGGTCGCGGACATCACGATGAGGCTCGCCTCGTCGCCGGTGTGGCGCAGCTGCGATGGCCACCATTCTCCCGCTCGATTCGTGAAGAGATCGAAGGCCCGCGCGACGCTGCACGCGAGGATCTTGGTCTTGACGATCATGTACCCTCCTCCTCTCGGGCGAGCGCGGCCAGCCGCTCGAGCGCCGAATCCCAGAACCCATCGAGGAAGTCTCGGACCGAGCGCAGACCCTGCACGCGGACGGAGTAGATGCTGCGCGTGCCCTCTTGCCGCGTCTCGACGAGCCTCGCGCTCTCGAGCAGCCGCAAGTGGCGGGACACCGCAGGCCGGCTCACCCCGAAGCGCGCCGCGATCTCGTTCACGGCGAGCGGGCGGGAGCGAAGCGCCACGAGGATGTCGCGCCG
>JADZCT010000066.1 GCA_020851455.1 Gemmatimonadaceae bacterium
GCCAAACCGCTCGTTTGTCATCACCAGGCCATCGAGATATCCGAAATAGCTGGTGTTCAAACGATAGGAACCGTCATCCTTGATATCGATCAATTCCTGCCTGATCCGGTCGGCGTACCGGGGACGCCCATAGGGAGCCAGTCCCATGAGCTTGTATTCGCCGGAATTCACCTTGAACCCGCAAAAATACGTGAAGGCACTGTAGAGCAGGCCCAGCGAATGCGGGTAATTGATCTGATCGAGCAGCTCGATCACGGTCCCGGACCCTTTGCCGACCGTCGTCGTGGCCCATTCGCCAACGCCATCCAGTGTCAAAATGGCGGCCGATTCAAACGGCGACGGGTAGAACGCCGAGGCCGCATGCGCCATGTGGTGTTCGGTAAACAGAAGCTGTCCCGCCCGCCCCAGGCTCCCCACCGCGCGCGATACATGATCGCTCACCCACATCTTGACGCCCAGAATCGACTCGGCGGCCTTTTCAAACTGCGGCCACCCGGCCGGACCCGCCACCATCGCGTTTTGCAGCACGCGATCCCAAGTCAGCAGAGGATTGTCGTAGAAAACGATGGCGTCCAGTTCCTCCGCCTCGATAAACGCCTCGGCCAGACAGTAGTTGATGGCGTTCCTGGGAAACCGCGGATCGTGCTTCTTGCGCGTGAATCGTTCCTCCTGCGCCGCGGCGACGATTTCGCCGCCGCTCACCAATGCCGCTGCGGAATCATGGTAGAAGGCAGAGATGCCTAGAATGGTCTTGCTCATCGATTTAGTTGGTTGAAAGAAGCCGCTCAATTGCGGGCTGTAGGGAACTTGCCAGCGCGGCGTGTCCCGACGGAGTGAGATGAATATCCTTCGGAAAGCGGAATTGACGGCGCTCGGCGGCCGTGTAACGGAGCAAATCCGGAAGAGGATCGTGATAATGGCAACCCGCTTCAGCCGCCAGTTCCTGAAACCGCTCCTGATAGGGCCTGGCGTCGGAGGTTTCTTCAATATGCTGCGACAGCGGGAGCGGCATCAAGAGCACCGGCTTGGGGTGCCCTTTGATCCACTCCAACACGATCTTCTTCAACAGCAGCCATTGCGGATTGCCGGCGGAATCGTATTCGGGCACGGGTTGGTACCGCGTCACTTTCTGCGCCAGTTCGCGCAGGCCCAGCCTTCCAGCCAGTTCCCGCACCGTCTGTAATCGGCCCCCGCGGTCGATCCGCTTGCGCTCGGCCTCCGGCAGTTCCTCTTCGGTCAACGGTTTCCGCGCCGGCGGCACATTCCGCAGCGCGAGTTCCCCATCGACGATCTCATAGTAGGGCTTGGCGTACAGCTTCAGTTCGCCGCCTTCGTCGACGTAGGACCGGTAAGCGGCCACCACTCGCCGCACATTCTCCACCAGCACC
>JADZCT010000004.1 GCA_020851455.1 Gemmatimonadaceae bacterium
CGCACCGCCGCCGTCTCCGCCGCTCGCTGACGCCGTCGCGTCAGGTATGAGATGAGCGCCCTCCGAGGCGGCCTCAGGGCACTCGTGATTGGTGCGCTCATGATGGCGGTGGCGCATGGTGTCGCTTGGGCGCATGCGCGGCTGGTACGCGCGGTGCCGGCGTCAGGCGCACACGTACCCATTCCCCCCACCGACGTGAGGCTGGAGTTCAGCGAGTCCGTAGTGCCGCGGACGTCGCGCGTGGACCTGGTGGGACCGGACTCGCAGCGCCTCGGCCTCATGTTGCGCGCCGACATCGGGGATTCCACAGTGTTGCTCGCTGCGGTGCCGCCGCTGTCACGCACCGGCGAGATTCGTGTCGAGTGGCGACTGGTCGGACCCGATGGACACGCGGTCACGGGCGAGTTCGGGTTCACGGTGGACTCGCTTCCCGCCGCTCAGTCGGTCGACACGACGCCGGCCATCGCCGCTCCGGATGTACCTGTCGACGCGGCGGTGGGCGATTCGGGTATCCAGTCAGGCATCCGCTTCCTCTCGTTGCTCGCGATGGTGGTAGTGATCGGTTCGATCGCGTTCGCCCTCTTCGTCGTGCCGGGCGTCTCGGACCTGGAGTTCCGCAGGGCGATCGCCAGCCGCGTTCGAGCGCTTTGCGTCGCCGGCGCCTGGGTCTTGCTTGGACTGGCGATGGTGCGCCTCCTGAGTCATGGCATCGTCCTCGGCGGATCGCTCGACGCGCTTCGCCTGGGCGATCTCGCCGACCTCATCGCCGGCTCGACTTGGGGCCGCGGCTGGCTGCTACAGGTGGCGGCGACGCTCGCGCTGCTCTCCGGTCTTCGATCCGAGCGCCCATGGCGATGGTGGATGGCCGGGAGTGTCACCCTGGCGCTCGGCATCTCCGCGCCGATGCTCGGTCACCCGGCGGCGGTGGTGGACATGCCGATCCTCGCCATGGGGCTCGATGCAGTTCATGGACTGACGGCCGGAGGATGGGCGGGAGGGATACTCATGCTGGCGTTCGCCGCGCTTCCGCTCGTGCGGTCCCTCGCGCCGGACGATCGGGTTGCTGTCATACGTGAACTCCTTCGCGCGTTCTCGCCGCTCGCGCTGTCTTGTGCGGCGGCGCTGCTGGCTACCGGCGTGGCGGGGGCGTGGCTGCAGCTGCGCGACATCAGCCTCGTTTTCGACAGCCCATACGGCTTCATCCTGTTCAGGAAGGTGGTCGTAGTGGGGTTGATCGTGGTCGTCGGCGCGTATCATTGGCGCATCGCCCAGCCATCCCTTGGCACGGAGCGGTCCATGGTGCGATTGCGTGTATCCGTCGCGATCGACGTCCTCCTCGTCCTTACCGTCGTTGTCCTGACTGCCCTCCTGACGGGTACCGCGCCGCCAACGGGGAGCACGTCACCCTCGCAGGCCCCCTTCTCCTGGAGGAGATCATGAAGACCACAACACTGGTGGTGATCATGGCGACTGCCCTGGCGACGTCGTCGTCAGGCGCGATCGCCCAGCACGAAGGTCACGCGGCAATGGTCGACTCGTCCGCGGTCGCGTCGGTCGTGACGAAGTACCACGAGGCGCTCACTTCCGGGGACAGTGCGGCCGTGCTCGCGCTGCTCTCGGAGGATGCGGTGATCCTCGAGAGCGGTGGCGTCGAGACACGCGCCGAGTATCGCTCCAATCACCTTCCCGGCGACATCGCCTTCGCGAAGGCCGTCAGGAGCCAGCGCGGCTCCGTGCTTGTGCGCGTCCGCGGTGACGTCGCCTGGGCGAGCTCAACGAGCACGACCCAGGGTGAGATGAACGGTCGTGCCATCAACTCCAGTGGCGCGGAGCTGATGGTACTGGTGCGTACGCCGGGCGGATGGAAGATCTCCGCCATCCACTGGTCCTCTCGGGCCCGCCGGCCGTAGGCCGCCTGCGCCGTGTCGGGTTATCTCCTACCGGGTTCGGGGAGTTCGGCGGACGGGAAACCTGCCGGGCCGCGCGTTGTTTCAGTGGAACGTCGCGGCCCCGACCGGGGCCGCGGCGCCTCGAGCCAACCTCGTCGCATGATCCGTCTCCTTTCGTCGCTGGTTGCCGCCGTCGCGCTCGTCCTGGCGATGGTGACGCCATCCTTGGCCGCGTGCGAGTCCTCGGCAGCGGCCGGGACGGATGTTGCCACGGCGATGGATGGTCCGGGGCACGCTGCACACGGGGCCACCAATGAGTCCGATTGTCCGGATTCGGGCGCGCCACCCGGTGGTGACCGCGACGACGGATGCGGGGCCATGTGCCTGACGATGCTCGGGTGCTTGTCGCCGAGCTTCGTCGCCGGGACAATGCTGGACATCCCCGCGATCCGGGCGCCGCTCGTGCCGTCCGCGGTGTCCGCGGCACACCTGAGTCCATTCCTGGCTCCCGACCGACCACCCCCGCGGTCGTAGTTCTCCCAGCCTCATCGCCCCACGGGTGACGTGCGCCTTGGCGATTCCCGCCGGCGCACGATGGTCCCACGCGACGCGACCAGCGCGGTCGCCGCGTGCCAGGAGAACTCAACGATGTCAGTCCCGGGAATTCGGCGCCGCGTCCTGGCGCCACATGTTCGGCCGGCATTCCTGATCGCCGCTGCGTTGGCGACCGCATTGGCCGCGGCAGCTCCCGCGGCGGCGCAGGATGCGACGGCCATGGCGACGGCGCCCGATACGGTCCGCCGGCTGCGCCTTGGGGCCGTCTATGCCGGTGTGCGCGATCGCAACCCGAAGGCCGCCGCAGCCCGGTCGCTCGCGGACGCCGTCGCCTCCCGCGTGCCCGCGGCCGGGCTGCTGCCCGATCCCCAGGTGCAGCTCGGCTTCATGAACTACGCCTTGCCCGCCCTTCGCCCCATGGACCGGTTAGGCATGGTCCAGGTGCAGGTGATGCAGATGCTGCCGCTGGGCGGGAAGCTGCCGCTGTCCGGCCGGATC
>JADZCT010000067.1 GCA_020851455.1 Gemmatimonadaceae bacterium
AACCGGGACGTCCGAGCAGGTGGAGGCCCGTACGGGGCCGCAGCTGCCCGCACGTCCCGGTACGGCGTGCGCTACCCGGCGGCACTCGCCGCGTCGACGTCGAGGATCCAGGTCACGCCGAATCGGTCGGTGAGCATGCCGAACCCGGGACTCCACGCGGACGCCGCCAGGGGCTCGATGATCGACGCTCCCGCGGCGAGCGCATTCCAGTAGCCCTCGACCTCGCCGAACTCGGTGCCACGTACGGAGACGAAGAACGGCTGGTCGGTGATCGTCATGCCGTTGTCCCGACGGGTCACCCCGGTGCGCGGCGACGGCTGCTCAGGTGCGCCGGGGACGTCGTAGGCCATGACGCGGAACCCGCTGTCATGGACGACGACACCGAAGACGACACCGTCGGCGCCGGGGGCGTCCTTCGGCATGCCCAAGTCCCCGTACGTCGTGATGGCCAGGTGTCCGCCGAACACGGACTGGTAGAACTCCAGCGCCGCCCGCGCCTCGCCGCGGAAGTTCAGGTGGGTGGTCGTGCTGAGGGTCATCGCTGCTCCAAGAGAACGTCGCCGAGGCGTCTCCCCGGTCAGCGGACACGCTTCCCGTCATATAGGTCCACTTCTGTCCTAGATGGGCCGTAGTCTCGATGATGTGACCACGACCACGTCGCGCCTGCTGACGTTGCTGTCGCTGCTGCAGGCGCGGCGCGACTGGCCGGGCTCGGCGCTGGCGCAACGCCTCGCGGTCAGTCCGCGAACCGTGCGTCGCGACGTCGACCGGTTGCGGGACATGGGCTATCGCATTCGGGCGACGATGGGACCGGACGGCGGGTATCGGCTGGACGCCGGCGAGGAACTCCCACCCCTGCTCTTCGACGACGACCAGGTGATCGCTCTCGCAGTCGCCCTCCAGGACGCCACCGCGACCGGCGCCGCGATCGAGGAGGCAGCCCTGCGCGCCCTGACCACGGTACGGCAGGTGATGCCCTCCCGGCTGAGGCACCGTCTCGACGCGCTCGCCTTCACGCCGGTGGGCGCGAATGTCGGTGCGGCGCAGGCCGGGGCTGTTCCGCCACAGACCCTGCTGGCGGTCTCGACGGCGATCCGCGCCCGGGAGGTGCTGCGGTTCGACTACGCCCCTCGCCCGGGAGACGACGGGCCGCCGTCGCGGGAGCGGGTCGAGCCGCACCACCTCGTCACGTCGCGAGGCCGCTGGTATCTCGTCGCGTGGTGCCGCATTCGTGCACAGTGGCGCATCTTCCGCGCCGACCGGATCGCCCCCAGCACGCCGACCGGGCCGCGGTTCGTTCCCCGGGAGGTCCCCGGTGGAGACGTCGCGGAGTACGTGTCGGCCCGCTTCAAGGGCTCGGCCGCGGAGAACCGCTGGCCGTGCGTCGGCAGGGCGATCCTCCACCGGCCGGCTCGCGAGGTCGCGCCGTTCGCCGGGGACGGGATCGTCGAGGACCTCGGGGACGGCCGGTGCCGACTGGAGGCCGGATCCTGGTCGTGGGTGTCGCTGGCCGCGACCCTGTGCCAGTTCGACGCCGAGATCGACGCCGTCGAACCTCCAGAGTTCGTCGACGCGTTCGCCGTCCTGGCGGAGCGCGCGTCCGTCGCCGCGATCGCTCGGACGTCCCGGTTTGCGGGACGTCCGAGCAGGTGACCGCCCA
>JADZCT010000068.1 GCA_020851455.1 Gemmatimonadaceae bacterium
CGGAGGCAATCTCGGGTGCAGGTGCCAAGACGGTCGCTATCGCTGGCTCGGTGGCACTCGCTTTGATCGACACCACTACCGAAGCCCGCATCGGGTCCGCCGCCACAATCAGTGGACTAAACAATGTGTCTGATATCGTGGTCACCGCCACCGGTAACACGTCTAGCACGGCCAAGGCAAAACCCAACGACGACGGAGCTACTGCAGAGACTGTGGGCATCGGCGCTTCATTGGCGCTGAACCGACTCAACCAACAGGTCAGCGCGATTGTCGATAACAATGTGCTCTTTGTCGGTACGGGGCGAAATCTAAATGTCGTTGCCAATGCCAATCATATCGCGGCTACGGAATCGACGGCTGGCGGAGGCAACACCAATGGTATCGCGGGTAGCGTCGCCTTGGCCATCATCAACAACACCACCACCGCCAAAGTCGGTACGGGTGGATTGGTAACGTTGGTAGGTACAGGCGATATCCGTGCCAACCACAACGGCAGTTCTGCGACGAAAGCCGATGCCACAGTAACCGGTAGCAACGTGGGCATCGGTGTGGGGGTCGGCATCAACGATGACCATCAAGACTCGTCGGCAATTCTCTCTCGCAGCCTGACACTCGCTGGTGCTCTGAATGTACTTTCCACTTCCAGCGTGACGAGCTCGATCGAGACCACATCGACAGCTAAAGGCGCTGATCCACTGTCGGGAGGCGCAGATCAGACAACGAACACGGCACGCAATCAAACGCCCAACACGGGTGGCACGAACACGCTTCCCAGCGGCAGCTCCGCGATGACCAGCGGTAACAGCTCGGCCAGTTCGAATTCCAGCAGCGAAGGGGGAGGGCTGGGGGTGGCAGCTTCGCTCGGTCTCAACTCGCTGAATATCACCAACGTCGCCAGGATTGACAACTCGGCTTCGGTTAATGCGGGGACCGGAGCCATCGTGGTCCGCGCAAGCCAACTGGTTAACGAATCGACCAAAGCCGTCGGCACTTCGGTGGCACTCTCCGATTCGACCAAGATCGGAGCTTCTGCCGGCTTGAATTTTGCCACAATAAACAACTTGGCTACAGTCGAATCTGGCTCGATCGTGCGCGGCGGTGGGATCACAGTAGAGGCGATCACTCCTGCCGGGCAAGCCAACGCGTTCACCGCCTGGGGAGCCGCAGCGGCAGGGGGAACCGGTGGCGTCGGCGTGGCCGGTAGTGCCGCCATCGAACTAGTCAACTTCACCACACTAGCATCGGCCAAGAGCGGCTCGCAACTTCTGTCCACCGGCAATTTGACCGTCAACGCCAACAATACGCTCAACCCGCAAACGCTCGCCGTCGGTGCTGGTTTTAACGCCTCGAACAATCCAGTCGTCGGTGGCTCGGTCGCCATACGATTGCTGACGACGCAAACCGATGCCTTTATCGGCAGTAGTGCGGACGCAGCCAGTGCCATGTCTGTCACCGCGCGGACAACGATCAACCCGACCGTCATCGATTTGCCGGGACCGATCCCCGACCTGACTGCAACCAGTGTGGCCGTAGCGGGCTCGGCCAGTACGGGTGGTGTCGGTGTGGCGGGAGCCGTGGTAATCAATATTGATACGATCAACACGTCTGCGACCATCAACAGTGGTGCGGCGATCA
>JADZCT010000069.1 GCA_020851455.1 Gemmatimonadaceae bacterium
AGCACGATCGTCTTCGCTCCGTACTTCTCGTAGAACGCGTGCGTCTTCTCCAAGTGCTCGCGCTTGATCCACCGACTCTCGGTCGCGAACACCTTCGCGCCGATCTTCTTCCCGATCCAGTAGTTGACGGTGTCGCCGATGATCGCGGCGACCGTCAGCAGGATGCAGATCGGCCAGACCTGGAAGTTCTCGCTGCCGAGCGCCGCGATCGATCCGGCCGCGAACAGCAGCGAATCGCCCGGCAGGAACGGCGTGACGACGAGACCCGTCTCGGCGAACACGATCGCGAACAGGATCCAGTACGTCGTCGTCCCGTGCTGGTCCACGAGCTCGCGCAGGTGGTCGTTCAGGTGCAGGACGACGTCGACGATTTCCTTCAGTGAATCCATGGGACGGGAGTGGCTCCGGGGTTCGATGGCCGAATGTCGGTGCGCAGGCGGTTACGGTCGGGAAGACGCGGAGAGTTCGAGCGGCTCGCGGCTCCAGATCTTCACTTCGGTGTGGAGATCGACGCCGGCGTGCTCGAACACGCCCTTTCGCACCTGCCGAATCAGTTGGAGGACGTCGCGGAACGTCGCTGCGCCGCGGTTGACGATGAAGTTGCCGTGCTTGGTCGACACCTCGGCGTCGCCGACGCGTGCGCCCTTCAGTCCCGCGGACTCGATCAGCTTCCCGGCGGAGTGTCCGTCCGGGTTCTTGAAGATGCAGCCGGCGCTCGGCTCGATCAGCGGCTGCGCGGCGCTCTTCTCCTTCAAGATCGTCTTGATGCGTTCCTGGACCGCCTTCGGCGCGTCGCGCGGCAGCGCGACGACCGTCTCGAGCACGACGCACGCGTCGAACATCGACGAGCGGTAGCCGAACGTCCGGTCGCCGACCGCGTCCTCCTGCTCGTCGAGCGCGGGCGTCAGATAGCGCACGCGCTTCGCGATCGACGACAGCCAGCCGTGCCGGCCGCCGGCGTTCATGACCGACGCGCCCCCCATCGTGCCCGGCACGCCGACGAGGCACTCGGCGCCGGTCAGCCCCATCTCGCGCG
>JADZCT010000070.1 GCA_020851455.1 Gemmatimonadaceae bacterium
AGGTCACGCACGTGATCCGCGGCGAGGACCACCTGGCCAATACGCCGCGCCAGCTGCTGATCCTCGAGGCGCTCGGGCTGCCGGCGCCGCGCTACGGCCACGTCGCGCTGCTCACCGGTCCCGACGGCGTGCCGCTCTCCAAGCGCCACGGTGCGACCAGCGTGCGCGAGTTCCGCGCGCAGGGCTACGCGCCGGCGGCGCTCGCCAATCACCTGTTCCGCCTCGGCCATTCCACGGCCGACAACGCGCTGCTGAGTCTCGCGGCGATGGCGGCGCGCTTCGAGGTCGCGCACCTGCAGCGCGCACCGGCGCGCTTCGATCCGGTGCAGCTGCGGCACTGGCAGTCGACCTGGGTGCGCGGGCTCGATCCCGATGCGGCGGCTGCCTGGCTCGCCCCGGCGCTCACCGGGGTACCCCCCGACCGCCGGGGCGCCTTTCTCGAGGCCGTGCTGCCGAATGTGATCCTGGCCGACGACGCACGGGCCTGGGCCGACATACTGTTCGGTGCGGAAGTGCCGCTCGGGCCGGAGGCCCGGGCCGCGATCGCTGCCGCCGGTCCGGGCTTCTTCGCCGCCGCGGCCGCCGCGGTCGGGGAGGGCGTGGACGTGGCGGCGCTGCGCGCCGCGACCGGTGTGCAGGGTGCGGCGCTGTACGCGCCGCTGCGCGCCGCGCTGACCGGCCGGCTGCACGGGCCCGGGCTCGCCGCGCTGCTCGCCCTGCTGCCGGCGGCGACGGTGCGCGCGCGGCTGCTGCAATGGAGCTGAGGGAGCCGAGACGGATGCTGCAGATCCACAACTCGATGACCGGCCGCAAGGAGCCGTTCACGCCGATCCAGCCCGGACGGGTCGGCATGTACGTGTGCGGCATCACGGTGTACGACTTCTGCCACATCGGCCACGCCCGCATGCTGGTGGTCTTCGACCTGGTGCGCCGCTATCTCACGTGGCGCGGCTACGCCGTCAACTTCGTGCGCAACATCACCGATATCGACGACAAGATCATCCGCCGCGCCGCCGAGAACCGCGAGACCGTCGCGCAGCTCACGGCGCGCTTCATCGTGGCGATGCACGAGGACTGCGCGGCACTCGGGGTGCTGCCCCCCGATCACGAGCCGCGCGCGACCGCCCACGTCCCCGGCATCATCGCGATGATCGAGCGGCTGATCGAGCGCGGGCTCGCCTACGTGGCGCCGAACGGCGACGTGCTGTACGCGGTCGCACGCTTCCCCGAGTACGGACGGCTCTCCGGCAAGCGCATCGAGGAGCTGCGTGCCGGCGCGCGCGTCGAGGTCGACGAAGCCAAGCGCGACCCGCTCGACTTCGTGCTGTGGAAGCGCGCCAAGGCCGGGGAGCCCGCCTGGGAGTCGCCGTGGGGCCCGGGCCGGCCGGGCTGGCACATCGAGTGCTCGGCGATGTCGACGGCGCTGCTCGGCACGCACTTCGACATCCACGGCGGCGGCGTGGACCTGAAGTTCCCGCATCACGAGAACGAGATCGCGCAATCCTGCGGCGCGACCGGCGACCGCTTCGCGAACGTGTGGATGCACAACGGCTTCGTCAACGTCGACGACGCGAAGATGTCGAAGTCGCTCGGCAACTTCTTCACGCTGCGCGAGGTGCTGCCGCGGCTGCGGCACCCGGAG
>JADZCT010000005.1 GCA_020851455.1 Gemmatimonadaceae bacterium
ACAAGGTCCGCCAGCTTGAAGAACGACTGTCGGCGCGCAAGTGGGAAGATTGGGGACTGGTGTTCCCAAGCACGGTCGGCACGCCACTCGAAGGGAACAACGTCACGCATCGCCTACAGGCGATCCTCAAGGCGCACGGCCTGCCCAAGCTGCGCTTCCACGACCTGCGCCACACGTGCGCGACGCTGCTACTCGCCCAGGGTGTCCACCCGCGCGTGGTGATGGAGATTCTCGGGCATAGCCAGTTCAGCCTCACGATGGACACCTACAGCCACGTCATCCCCGCCCTACAGCGGGATGCCGCGGACCGCATGGAGGCGCTACTAGCCGCGGCCAAGTAGCTCCGCGTGGGTTGGTGTCAGCGTTGGTGTCAAACCGCGCGAGGGACGCAGAAGGGACGGCCCACTCGGGCGGTCCCTTCCTTGTCGTGTGGTGACCCCGGTAGGACTCGAACCTACAACCGAGTGATTAAGAGTCACTTGCTCTGCCAATTGAGCAAAGGGCGCGACGAACAACCGCACATCAGACCGCGTAATTCCCGTCGCGCACGAGCACTCACCACAACCGCCCAGACGCGCCAGGAGGGAATCGAACCCCCGACCTGGAGCTTAGAAGGCTCCCGCTCTATCCAACTGAGCTACTGGCGCCAAGGTCAGACCGTTCGCCACTTGCGGACCCGCACGCCTCACTCCGCACCGCACATCCGGCGTCACTTCACTGCAAGCATCGCGTGCAATCGGGGCGGCCGGATTCGAACCGGCGACCTCCTGCTCCCAAAGCAGGCGCGATACCGGGCTACGCTACGCCCCGCGAAGCCAAGCGGGAATCATAGCGCCACGATGCACACGATGGAAGCGGGGCCGCGTCACCTCGAGTGCTCCGTCCTCACTGCCCGTGCCCGAACGATGCGCGCAGGAGCTGGATCGCGGCCCGCACGGCGCGGCCACGGTGGCTGACACCCTGCTTTGCGGCAACGGATGCCTCTGCGAAAGTCGCACCGAGTTCGTCGGAAACGAAATAGGGGTCGTAGCCGAAGCCGCCAGCCCCGCGCGGCGCCGGCGCGATCGCCCCGGCGCACTCTCCCCTTGCAGAGACCTCTCCGCCGCTCCATGCGATCGCGGCAACGCACACGTAACGCGCACGACGATTCGCCCCGCCGGCAAGCTCGGCAATGAGGCGCTCGTTGTTCGCCGCATCGAGCGAGGCGCCACTCAATCCCGCCACCCACGCCCATCGCCTGCTCCGCACACCGGGAGCTCCGCCCAGGGCGTCCACGGCGAGCCCCGAGTCGTCGGCGAGCACCGGGCGGCCGCCGCCGCGCGCGCTGAACCAACGCGCCTTCGCGAGCGCATTCTCTTCGAACGTGTCGAACGCCTCGATTGTGTCCTCTTCAGGGGACTCCGCGACTTCAAGGTCATCCAGTGTGAGCGGGATGAATCCCGCGGCCGCGACGAGCGGCGCAAGCTCGCGCACCTTTCCTGCGTTGCGCGTTGCCAGCACGACCTCCAGGCGCGGCGCCCGCGGGCGAGCGTCCTTGCAGGCGTCAGGCGCCAAGTGCGCGGGCCTGCGCTTCATCGAGGCGGCGAATTCCCTGCTCCGCGAGTGACAGCAACGCATCCAGATCGCGACGCCCGAAGGTGCCGTGCTCGCCGGTACCCTGCACTTCCACGAAGCGACCCTCGCTGCTCATCACTACGTTCATGTCCACCGCAGCACGCGCGTCCTCCGAGTAATCGAGGTCCACGCGCGGCTCGCCGTCCACGACGCCCACGCTCACGGCCGCCACCCGGCGCATCACGGGCGAGGCGGCGATGCGGCCGGTTGCCGCCATCCACGCGAACGCATCCACGACGGCGACACACGCACCGGTGATTGCCGCGGTCCGCGTGCCCCCATCCGCCTGCAGCACGTCGCAGTCAACCTTGAGAGTGTACTCGCCGAACGCAAAGTCATCGAGCATGGCGCGCACGCTGCGCCCGATGAGCCGCTGGATCTCCTGTGTGCGCCCCTGCACTTTGTCGCGCTCGCGCGCCGTGCGGGTGTGCGTTGCGCGAGGGAGCATCGCATACTCGGCGGTGAGCCAGCCCTCTCCGCGGCCCTTCTTCCACCCTGGCACGCCGTCCTCGACGGAGACCGCGCAGAGCACGCGCGTTTCGCCAAACCCGGCAAGGCAGGAGCCCTCCGCGTACCGGGCGGCTCCGCGCTCGAGCACGACCGGGCGCAGTGCAGCCGCCGCCCGGGCATCGCGACGCGCCGCCGGCTGGCTCACGCGGGGTCCTGGCATCGCTCGCCGATCACGCGGGCAATCGTGCCAGTGGTGGAATAACCGCTCGTGAGCGGAACGATTACCACGCGGCCGCCGTGCGCGACCACGTCGTGCGCGCCGATGACGGCGTCGGGAGCGTAGTCGCCGCCCTTCACGATGACGTCGGGGCGAAGCGCCCGCACGAGGTCGAGCGGCGTATCCTCGTCGAAGACGACCACGGCGTCCACGCACTCGAGTGCGCCGAGCAGGAAGGCGCGTTCGTCATGACCGCGCACGGGACGGCCGGAGCCTTTGAGGCGGCGTACGGATGCGTCGCTGTTCACCCCGACAACCAGCGCGTCGGCCTCGGAGCGCGCCGCGCACAGCACGTCAACGTGCCCGCGATGAAGCAGGTCAAACACGCCATTGGTGAATGCGACCGGCCCTCGCCGCTCGCGGCGCCACGCGGCCGCTGCGTCGCGCATCATCACCTTTCGGGACGGGTCGAGCCGCGAAATCAGAACGGCCCCGTGGCCTGAGGACTCAGCCGGATCTCCTTCACGAATCCCGGAAGCTCGATGTTGTGGTAATACTCGGCCCAGATCAGGATCAGCTTGTCCGTTCGCTTGACGTGGACGGAACGCGCCGCTTCAGGGAGCCCGAGCGAGTCGGCATATTCGGCGAGGCGACGCTTGATGACCGCGTCGGAGCGGTTGCCGGCGAACCGCACCTCCTGCTTCATCGCGTCCTCGAACTGGTAGTAGGTCCAGGCGACCTGCCCGATGTTCACACCGAAGTACACGAGCGCCGCGCCAAGGAGAACGGACGCGAGGCACCCAAGCGTTGACTTTCCCGCCCTGCGGCTCACCATTGCGACTGCGCTCCCTCGATGACCTCATTGACGATCCGTTCGACGGCCTGCTTGCGTCCGGCCGGCTCATCACTCTCGGCGTAGTCGCCTTCGGCGCTCACCCCCTTCTTCGACCACAGCACCTTCCCGGTAGTCTGGTCCACGATCTCCACGTCCACGCGCACCTGCAGCCGGCGCCGCGCGGAAGTCGCCTGGGCCGGGTTGGCGCTGAACGCGACGGGAACGTCCATATCGTAGTTGACGATCGTTCCGCGCACCACGGCACTGGCGCGGTCTTCGGCCGCTTCGCGCAAGCCGAGCCGCGAAGAAAATCCCTTGCGGAGCGCGTCGGCGAGTTCGCGCTGCAGGTCGGTCGAAATGGTCTGGTTGTCAAAGGGGAGGATCGCCACCGTCTTGATGTGCGACGGGAGGCCGCCACCGTGGAGGCCGTAGCGCCACAGGCACCCCTGCGCGCCAAACAGGAGCCCGGCGAAGAACAGCGCGCGCAGCGCGCGCGTGCCGTACGGGCGTCGCATCCGACCGGTCATTCCGAAGCCGCCGCGAGGCGTCCGCGAAGCTCCGCGGGCATGGCGACCGGCCGCTGGGCGCCATCAACCGACACCAGCACCGTGCGCGCCGTGGCGAGGCGAACATCGTCGGCGGGGCGCGTGATCGTGTACTCGAATGCGACGGCCCTCGACCGCACATCGGCCAGCCGCGTCTCGATCCGGATGATCTCGTCGTAACGCGCCGGGGCCAGATAGCGCACCTGCGCATCGGCGACGGCGAGCCGGACGCCGTCGCGCTCCACGTCGGCGTAGCTCTTGAAGTGCTCGCGAATGAAGTCCGTACGGCCCATCTCGCACCAGACGAGATAGTTCGCATGGTACGCAACGCCCATCTGGTCGGTCTCGGCGTAGCGTACTCTGGTTTCGGTCATTGTCCGGGACACCAGCGAGAGTGAGGCGCGGCAGTCGGCTTTGTAAAGCGCCATGCGGAAGCTAGGTTCCCGGTCGCATGCGCCCGCACCTGCCAACGCCCGCTTACGTGATTTCCGATGCGCATATCGGCGCGGCGCAGCCGGAGGCGGAGCGGACTCTCGTCACATTCGCTGCAGGTGCGGCACGCGATGCGAGGGCGCTCGTAATCAACGGCGATCTCTTCGATTTCTGGTTCGAGTGGCGGCGTGTGATGCCCCGCGCCGGCTACCGGGCGCTCGCGGCGCTCGCGGCGCTGCGAGAGGCAGGCGTGGACGTACTCTGGATCGCCGGGAACCACGACTGCTGGGGCGGCGGGCCGCTCACCGATGCAGGCGTGTCCTACCACGTTGGGCCGTGGCGCGGCACGATCGGATCGTGGGAGACGCTCATCGAGCACGGCGACGGGCTGCGCGACGCCGAGGACGCCCCGTACAGGCGGCTGAGGGCCGTGCTCCGCAACCGGGCGGCGACCTGGGCATTCCGCCACCTGCTCCATCCTGACTGGGCGACTGGACTGGCCAGCCGCACGTCGCACACGAGCCGCAACATGCGCCCGCGTGACGGCGGCGAAGGACTGCGCAGCGTCGCGCTGGCGCGACTTGCAGCCGAGCCTGGGCTGGATCTCTACCTCTACGGCCACAGCCACGCCGAAGCGCTGGAGCGCGCGCCCGCAGGGGGAGTGTACGCCAACCCCGGCGCCTGGATGGACTGCCCGCAGGCAGTGAAGATCCTCGACGATCGCGTATCGCTGGTTCGCGTGGAGGGCAGGCCGCGAATCACTGGCGAGTTGCGACGATAAACCGGCTCCGCCGTGGGCGAACCCGTCGCCCGGGCGGCAACGCCGAGCGGTCACCGCGATTGGATCCAGACGCCGAGGCCCACCCCTCGCGGCAGGTTGGTCGCGCGCAACTTCACGTGCTCGGGGAGGTCCCACAGTTGCGAGGCGACGAACGCCTCGGCCCCGGCAACGAGGTGATTGAACACCAACACCGCACTCCAGTCTTCGAGTTGGAGACGGCGCGCGCGCACCAGCGAGTCTGAATACGCGGGCGCGAGCCATGCCGCGACGACGGGATTGCCGTTGGCATCCGTCTGCGCGACGCCGGTCTGTTCGTTGATCGAGTATCGCAACGGGACGGAGTCGCGTCTGAACGCCCTGGCCAGCCGAAGCTCGTCGGAAGTTCGGTGGATGACAGCGATTGCGACGGCCTCCACGAGGAAGAACCCCGCACCGACGATGGGTCGGCCGAGCCTGGCCTGCGCGAGGCCGGGCACTGCGAGCGAATACAAGAACGCCCGGCCAGGGCTGAGCGGAAGCCGGGCCGTGTCGGCGACTCCAGCCGGCGACAGACGCTGTGCCGTCGCCATCGCAGGCGCACCGGCGGCGAAGCCGGCCGCGCCAAACGCGACGTGAAGCCACCGCATCACGGCGCGCAGCCGCGCCGACCGTGGCGGGAGCGCGTGGGAATCGAACCCACCCAACCCGACATCGTCAGGTCGCACCAGTTTTGAAGACTGAGGGAACCACCAGGCTCCATTCGCCCCCGGATTCACGGCCGCGGCCCCGGGCTCAGGCGACGACGAGGGGATGACGGCCGGCCGCAAGCACGCAGCCCACCACCACAGCATGAGGAATCGCGGCAATATATCCCCCCACGGCGCCGGGCTTCAGAGCCACCAGGAGCCCGCCCGAGGTCTGCGGGTCGAGGAGCACCGCGCGGGCAGTACTGGTAACATCGCCCCAGTCTACCGTCGGATCGAGGTACGCAGCGTTGCGCGCAGCGCCTCCCGTGAGCGCACCGTGCTCAACCATGGCAGCGGTGCCGTGCAACATGGGGATGGCAGCCGACTCGATCCGTACGGTCACGCCACTCGCCCGCGCGAGGTGGGAGGCGTGCCCAAGAAGCCCGAAGCCCGTGATATCGGTGGCGCAGCGTGCTCCGGCGACCAACGCCGCACGGCTGGCATCGCGGTTCAGCGACATCATCGAGGCCGCGAGCGCGAACCGCTCGGCTTCGGGCAGGATTCCCTGCTTGGCCGCCGTAGCCAGGATGCCAGTGCCCAGGGGCTTGGTGAGGACGAGCACGTCCCCCGGCGCTGCGGCGGCGTTGGTGAGCACCCGATCCGGGTGCACTGTCCCGGTGACGGCGAGGCCGTACTTGAGTTCGTCGTCCTGGATGCTGTGACCACCAACGACGCTCGCTCCCGCTTCGTGCACCGCGTCCTGGCCTCCGCGTAGCACCTCGGAGAGGACGCCAAGGTCGAGGTGGCCCACCGGGAAGGCAACGATGTTCATTGCCGTGATTGCTTCTCCACCCATGGCGAAGACGTCAGAAAGCGCGTTCGCCGCAGCGACGCGGCCGAACTCATAGGGGTCGTCGAGGATCGGCGCGAAGAAGTCCACCGTCTGTACGAGGGCGAGTTCCTGCGAGAGGCGAAATATCCCGGCGTCGTCGAAGGTCTCGTGACCGACGAGCAGGCGCGGGTCGTTCCCGCGCGTGAGCGGCGCCAGAGCCTGCTTCAGGTCGAGCGGGCCCATCTTGGCGGCGCATCCGGCGCAGCGCGCCCACTCCGTGAGGCGCACGGCGGCGGCGCCAGCGGTGACCGGAGGCGCGCCGGGTACGGTGGTCACTCCCCCGCCGCGCCTAGGGAACCTTCGCGACGCACTCGATCTCCACGCGCGCCCCCCGGGGAAGCGCGGCAACGGCCACGGTGGATCTGGCTGGCCGCGCGTCACCGAGGTGTCGCGCGTAGACCTCGTTCACGCTCGCAAAGTCGCCCATGTCCACCAGGAAGATCGTGGTCTTGACGACATCTTTCCACGCGCACCCTGAGTTCCCGAGGACGGCGGCCAGATTCGCCAGCACGCGATCGGCCTGCGCGGCGACGTCATCGCCGCCAACGGCCTGCGCTGTGGCCGGATCCAGGGGAATTTGCCCGGCGGTGAAGAGGAAACCGCCGGCGGTCACTGCCTGCGAGTAGGGACCGATGGCAGCGGGGGCGTCCTTGGTGGTCTGGTACTGCACTGGCATCTCTCAGTCACTCCTGGTTGATGGCTGGCATTCCGGCACGGATGGTCGCGTAACGCCGATGGCGTCGCCGAGGTGGGCCACTGAGGCCATCCCTCTCATAGGCCGAACAATGCCTCGGCGTTCCGGCTGGCGAGGTTCGCGACGAGATCGGGCTCAACACCGCGCACGGCCGCCACGCGGGCGACTGTATGCACGACGAAGGCCGGTTCGTTCCGCTTGCCACGCTTCGGGATCGGTGCGAGATATGGTGCGTCGGACTCGACCAACAGCCTCTCATCGGGCACCTGCCGGACGAGGGCGTCGCCGGCCCACTTCGAGAACGTCACGATGCCGCTGAAGGAAATGTACCATCCGGCGGCAAGCGCGGCCTCCATCAGCGACGCCGGCCCCGTGAAGCAGTGCAGGACGCCCCGTACGCCGGCGGACGCTGCCTCGCGGATCATCGCTGCGGTATCGTCTGCGGCCTCGCGTGTATGAACCACGACCGGCTTGCGCGCCGCGTGGGCGAGTTCGAGTTGCGCTGCGAAGGCACGTCGCTGAAGATCTGGCGGCGAATGGTCGTAGTGCGCGTCGAGTCCGCACTCGCCAATGGCGCACGCGCCTGCGTCGAGCATTGCGCGGATGGCGGCGACGTCACGCGCGGGATCGAAGCCGGTCGCGTCGTGCGGGTGGATCCCGGCCGTCCAGGCGATCCGACCTGGGTACGCCGCGGCTATGAGCCGCGACGCGTCGGCCTTTTCGAGCGATTCCCCGACACACACGAGCGCAACGGCGCCGGCGGCGAAGGCGCGCTCGATGACTTCGTCGCGATCGCCGTCGAACGCCTGGTCGGCCAGGTGACAGTGGGAGTCGGTGAAGCGCACCGCGCCCCTCGCCTCCCCCGGCCTACTGGCCCGCAGCCACCGGGTGGACCGACCGCTTCGTCTTCGCGCCGGCCTCGCGCGGGAACCGGTGCTCGATATAGATGAGGAGCATGGACGCAGCGTAGATCGAGCTGAAGGTGCCGACGAAAATGCCGAATGTCATCACCCAGGCGAACGGGCGAATCACTTCGCCGGCGAAGATTAGGAGCGCCAGCGTTGCAGCGAGCGTCGTGGCGTGCGTCAGGACCGACCTGGGCAGCGTCTCGTTCACGGAGCGGTTGACCAGCTCGTACAGCGATTCCTTGCTGTTCTTGCGCAGGTTCTCCCGCACGCGGTCGAAGATGATGATCGTGTCGTTCATCGAATAGCCGATCACCGTGAGGAGGCCGGCGATGACGGTCAGCGAAACTTCGAGCCGCATGAGTGCGATGAACGCCACGGTCGCAAGGATGTCGTGCATGCTCGAGAGCACCGCGGCAAGCCCGAAGCGCCACTCGAACCGCCACGCAAGGTAGACGAGCGTGATCGCGAAGGAGATGAGGATGGCGATGATCGCGCCGCGCCTGAGTTCGGCGCCCACGCGAGCGCCCACAGCCTCGGACCGGACGACGGTGAAGTTGCCCGCGCCAGCAACAGTCTCGACCGCCGCGCTGATTTCCCGGCGGGCCTCGCTCGTTCCCGCGGCCGCCGTGTCGCCACGCACCCGGATGATGTAATCGGTGGGCGTCCCGAACTGCTGCACTACCGGCTCCACCGCACCGCCCGCCTCGAGCGCCGCGCGCAGGCGGCCAACATCAGGCGGCTGGGTGAACTCCACCTGGACCACGGTGCCGCCGGTGAAGTCCACGCTGTATGTGAACCCGCGGTTGATGAGCACGGCAACCACGCCCGCGACGATGAACCCTGCGGTGAGGGCGGCGCCGAGGCGCCACCAGCGGATGAAGTCGTACTTGGTGTCGTGAAGGATGCGAAACATCAGATGCTCAAGGCGTCAGCCGTGCGGTGCCGGCTCAGCCAGACGAGGAAGAAGGTGCGCACGACGAAGACGGCGGTGAACATTGACGCCGCGATGCCCGCGAGAAGCGTGACGGCAAACCCGCGAACCGGCCCGGTGCCGAACTGATAGAGGACGGCCGCAGTGAGCGCCGTGGTGATGTTGCTGTCAACGATCGCAGGCATGGCGTGACGGAAGCCTTCCTCGATGGCGGTGCGGACGGTCTTGCCGTGGACCATTTCCTCGCGGATTCGCTCGAATATCAGCACGTTCGCGTCCACGGCCATGCCGATGGACAGAACGAAGCCGGCAATGCCCGGCAGTGTCAGCACGGCGCCGAACATCGCGAGCGCCGCAATGGTGAACAGTGTATACAGCACCAAGCCGGCCACCGAGAGCAGGCCGGAGAAGCGGTAGTAGCCCGCCATGATGACGACGACGAGCAGGATAGCCAGGACGCCCGCGGTCACGCCCTTGTGAATCGAATCTTCGCCAAGACTCGCGCCGATGTTGCGCGCCTCGGCGACCTTGAGCGGCACCGGCAGGGCGCCGGCGCGCAGCACGAGCGCGAGGTCGGTGGCCGCCTGCAGCCCGCCGCCGCCGAGTGTGATCTGCCCACGGGTTCCGATGGCGCTCTGGATGACCGGCGCGCTCATGACGCGGTCGTCGAGGACGATCGCCATATAGTCCTTCACGTGCTTGCCGGTCTCGGTGCGGAACCGGCGGCCGCCCTCGTTGTTGAGCTGGAACTCGACGACGGTGCCTTCGATCGGCACCTGGTTCGGGCGGGCGTCCGTCAGGTACTCGCCCGTGATGATCGGCCTCGAGTCGAGGACATACAACGGGCGCATCCACCGGCCGCCGGCGCTCACGGAGTCAACGCCCCAGCGCACGTCCTTGCCGGGCGGGAGCGCGGCCTGGATCAGCGGGTTGCGCAGGTATGAATCAATCTCGGTCTGGCGCGACGCCTCGACGTAGAACAGCCCGGGCACTACGCCGGCCGGCTGGACATACTGCGAGAACGGGCCGGTCGTGGAAGTGACGCCCGTGTCGGCAGCGGTTTTCTTCGCCGTGTCGGAAAAGAGGGTGGAGAGCGCCGGCTTGACGCCGGTGTCGCCACGCACGTTGGGCAAGTTCTGCCCCAGCTTCCGCTCCTTCACGATTCCGTCGAGCCGCGGGATCACGCGCTCGAGCGACTGCGACTTGTCAGTGATCTGGAACTTGAGGAACGCCGACTTCTGCACCACTTGAATCGCGCGCTCAGGGTCGTCAATGCCGGGCAGCTCGACGATAATCTTGTCCGTGCCCGACTTCTGCACGACCGGCTCGGCGACGCCGAACTCGTCCACGCGCGTGCGAACGACCTTGAGCGCGCGCTCGATGGCCGCGGCCTTGTCGGCAATCACGCCGTTCGACTCGTCGGGCTCGAGGGTGAGGTGCATTCCCCCCTGCAGGTCGAGCCCGCGCTTGAGGGGCACGCGCTTCACGGTGTCGTATCCGATCGAGCCGTCGGCGCGCTTCACGCGCTCGATCGTATCGCGTGGTATCAGCATCCCGATTGACACCGCGACGAGCGCCACGATGAAGGCGATCCGGTACTTCAGGTTGGACATTGCGTCGAATGCTGGATGACAGGGGACATGCGCGGGGACGGCGCCCCGTTCGGGCGCCGTCGAGATCCGCCGCTAGCAGAACCCATTAGCTTAGCCACGGAATCGCGCACGGTCAACCGATCCTGTTGCCCGGCAACGGCTTGTAAGTCACAATCCCGCGCGCCACCGGCTGACGATGAGCCGTGCGGCTTCTTCATCACGCCTGAGCTGCGCAACGAGCGACTCCGGGCCGTCGAACCTGCGCACGTCGCGTAACCGCCGGATGAAGTCAACCCGCACCGACTCGCCGTACCAGTCGCCGCAGGCATCGAAGATGTGAGCTTCGATGCCTCGGCGCTCGTCGCCGAACGTAGGCCTTGCGCCGAGATTCAGCATCCCCGGATAGTCGGTACCGGGCGTCGCCACGCGAACCGCATAGACGCCTTCCGGGGGCAGAAGCTTCTCCGGCGGATGCGAAGCAAGGTTCAGCGTTCGGTACCCCAGGGCCGCTCCCCGCCCCTCGCCGTGCCCGACAACGCCGGAGACCCAGTAGGGCCGCCCGAGGCCGTCGGCAGCTCGAGCGAGGTCCCCGCGAGCGACCGCGTTGCGGATCGCCGTAGAGGAAATCGGCCGCCCGTCACGATCGTCAACCGCGGGCACAACGTGGACGTCGAACCCCCGTGCACTCCCCAGCCGTTCGAGCGTCGCGGCATCGCCGGCCCGGCCGCGGCCGAAGCCGTGGTCGTGCCCGATGAACAGATGGCGCATCCCGAAGCGCCCGAGCAGCACCTCGTCCACGAACCGCTCCGCTTCGAGCAACGCGACCTCGCGGGTGAACGGCACCACGACGACGTCGTCAGCGCCCGACGCTTCGAGGAGGCGCACCTTCTCGTCGCCCACGCAGAGCAACGGCGGCGCGGCCAACGGGTTGACGATGCGGAGCGGGTGAGGCTCGAATGTCACCACCGCGCTCCTGACGCCCCGCTCGCGCGCGAACCGCACGAGCCGGTCCACGACGAACCGGTGCCCGCGATGCACGCCATCGAACGTGCCGACTGTCACGGCGGCAAGCGACGCGTTACGGGTCACGGAACACCACCCGCGGCTGCCAACGGTCTCCGCGCTCCGACGGCCTTCGCTTCGCGAACGCGACCAGCCGCGACGCCTCGTCAGGGGCCGACGGGTCGAGGAGCGCAGCGAACGCTCCTCCGACGCGGGCCTCCACGTCCACCCCGCGCGAGGCGGCGAGGCCCTCCACGGCGTCGAGGTTCTGCCGCGGATACCCGGCAAGGGCTTCGACGGCGGGAGCCACGCACACGCCGCCCTCGCGCAGTCGCTGCAATGTGATTGCGGCCGCAACGTCAAAGACGCCCGCACGGTGGCGACGAAGCGCCGAGAGGTGTGCGGCAGTCCCCGCCGCGCGACCGAGGTCGCGGGCAAGGGAGCGCACGTATGTTCCGCCGCCGCACTTCACGCGCATGCGGCACCTGGCGATCCCACCGCCCGGGCCGTCCTCCATCGCATCCAGCGCGACCTCGTGTATCTGCACCTTCACGGGCGCCAGTGCAACGCTTTCCCCAGCCCTCGCGAGTTCATAGGCGCGCCGTCCGCCGACGCGTTTGGCCGAGTAGGCCGGAGGAAGCTGGTCAATGGAGCCGTGGAACCGTTCCGCAGCGACCAGCAGCGCTTCACGCGACGGCAGGGCAGCGGTTGATGTCACGGTGCCGCCGGAATCCTCCGTGGCGGTTTCGGTGCCAAACTCGACCGTCGCCTCGTACTCCTTCGGCTCGTCATCCAGGTACTGGAGCAGGCGCGTGGCGCGGCCGAGGAGGAGCACGAGGAGCCCGGTCGCAAATGGATCGAGCGTGCCGCCGTGGCCGACCTGGCGCTCGCCGGTGGCCCGCCGCGCCGCGAGGACGACGTCGTGCGATGAAACGCCTGCCGGCTTGTCAACGAGCAGCAGGCCGTCGAGGCGGCTAGCGCTCTTCGTCTGGCGAGTCACCGGGCGCGCCCGCAGCCGGGCCGTCGTGGGTGCGCACGCTGTTGAGGAGGGACTCGATGCGCGCCGCGCGCGCGATGCTCTCGTCAAGGCGGAAGGTGATCTCGGGTGCAAGCCGGAGCCGTAGCGCGCGCCCCACCCGGGATCGAAACTGCGGCGCGACCGCGTTGAGCCCATCCAGCGCCTCGGCGCGCGCCGCGTCGCCGGCGTACACGCTGACGTACACCGTCGCGACGCCGAGATCACGAGACATGTCCACGCCCGTGACAGTCACGAGCCCTGTCACGCGCGGATCCTTCACGCCCTCCGAGAGGATCACCGCGATTTCCTCCCGCACCGCCTCTGCTACGCGGTCCGGGCGCCTCGGGTCACGCTGGGCCATGCGTCCTCCCTCAGCCGGCAGTGGCTGGCTGCAGGGTGCGCGCGATGCTCTCCTTCCGGTAGCACTCGAGCATGTCGCCGACCTTGACGTCGTTGAAGTTCTCGATGCCGATGCCGCACTCGAAGCCATCCTTGACTTCCTTCACGTCATCCTTGAAGCGGCGGAGCGACGCGATCGCGCCATCGTAGACCTCCTTCGAGTCGCGGATCACGCGGATCCTGCCCTGCCGGTTGATGACGCCGCTGCGGACGTAGCATCCGGCGATGGTGCCGACCTTCGACACCTTGAACGTCTCGCGCACTTCCGCCTCGCCCATGACGACCTCCTTCTCCTCCGGGCGGAGCATACCCTCGAGCGCGGCCCGAACGTCGGCCACGGCTTCATAGATGATCTTATAGAGGCGGATGTCCACACCCTCGCGCTCCGCGGCGGCGCGTGCCTTGTTGTCTGGCCGCACATGGAAGCCGATGATGATCGCCCCAGCCGCCTTGGCAAGGAGGATGTCGCCTTCGGTGACCGCACCAACTGCGCGCTGAATGACCTCGACCGCCACTTCGTCCGACGAAAGGCCGGCAAGGGCATCGGCGAGCGCTTCCGCCGGGCCGCCCTGGTCCGCCTTGATGAGCAGTTTCAGCGAGCGGCGCTCATCGGCGGCCGACTGCGCCATGAAGTCCTCGAGCGACACCGCGCCCTTTGCGGTGCGGCGGCTCCTTGCCTCACGATCGAGTCGCTCGCGCGTCTGCGCGATTTCGCGCGCCTTGGCCGAATCTTCCACCACGAGGAACTGGTCGCCGGCCATCGGGACACCGCTCATTCCGAGCACCTGCACGGGCACCGCTGGCCCAGCGGACTTAACCTGCTTGCCCCGCTCATCGAGCAAAGCCCGCACGCGTCCCGAGAACAGGCCGCAGATGAAGTCGTCGCCAACCCTGAGCGTCCCGTTCTCGACGAGCACCGTGGCCACAGGGCCCTTACCCAAGTCGAGGAGCGCTTCGATGACCGAACCCGTGGCCCGCCGCTCTGGGTTGGCCTTGAGGTCGAGGATCTCGGCCTGGAGGAGAATCTGGTCGAGAAGGCCGCTCACATTCTTGCCAGTCTTCGCACTGATCTCGGACGACAGCACCTGCCCGCCGAACTCCTCGAGCACAACGTTGTGGGCGAGCAGCTCCTGCTTGACCTTCGCCGGGTTTGCAGCGGGCAGGTCAATCTTGTTGATGGCCACGATGATTGGCACGCCCGCGTTCCTGGCGTGCGAAATCGCTTCGATCGTCTGCGGCATGACGGAGTCGTCGGCCGCGACGACGAGCACGACGATATCCGTGACCTGCGCGCCGCGGGCGCGCATGGCGGTGAACGCCTCGTGGCCCGGCGTGTCGAGGAACGTCACCTCCTTGCCGTTGGCGGTGGTGACGTGGTAGGCGCCGATATGCTGCGTGATGCCGCCGGCCTCGCCTGCGACCACATTCGCCTTGCGGATGTAGTCAAGCAGCGACGTCTTCCCGTGGTCAACGTGCCCCATGATCGTGACGACCGGGGGCCTGGGCTGCAGCGCCTCGGGAGTGTCCGGCGCCTCTTCGGCGACATCGGCGGCGTACGCCTCTTCGCGTACCGCGTTGAAGCCAAACTCGGACGCGATCAGTTCGATCTGGTCGAAATCGAGCCGCTGGTTGATCGTGACCATCAGCCCGAGATGCTTGAAGGCGAAGCTCACGATCTGGGTAGCGGGAACGTTGAGGATTCCGGCAAGTTCGCTGACCGTAATGAACTCGTTGACACGAACCGTCTTGCGCTCGACCTCTGCCTGCGCGGCGCGCATCGCCTCGAGGTCGTCGCGGTCCGAGTCGTCGGTGCGGCGGCGCTTGGCGTGGCCGCCCGACATCTGTTTCATGGTACGGAAGATGTTTGCCGACACGGCCTCCTGGTCCACCTGGCCGCGCTTACCCTTGCGCCGGCGGCCGCTCGAGGGAGCCGGGCCGCTCGCGGCCGCCGGCCCGCTGCGCGGGCGGTCGTCGCGGCGCATGCCGCCGCCCGGCACTCCGGGCGCGGCTGAGGCAATCGGGCGTGGCGGGAATGCCATCCCGCCGCCGCTGGGGCGCTGGCGGGGCGCGCCGGGAACCACGGGGCGCGGCCGCGGGCGAGCCGGAGTGGCGGGTCTTGGCGCCCCAGCCGAAGGCGCAACCGACGGGACCGACGCGGGAGCCACGGGCGGGCGCGGCTGCTCGACCGGTACGGGCGCCTCGTCCGCCGGCATACCCGCTGCGTGCGCAGCGGCTGCCTCCGCAGCGGCACGACGCGCGGCTTCTGCTTCCCTTTCCTTCGCCGCCTGCAGTGCCGCGGCAGCCGCCTTGGCGGCCGTGGCCTCCGCGAGCGCAGCGGCTTCCGCAGCAGCTGCCTCCGCAGCGGCCTGCGCCGCAGCTGCCGCTGCTGCTTCCGCGGCCGCCTGCGCCGCGATTGCCGCGCCCTTTCGGCGCCGCGTGCCAGTTGACGGCTTCGCGGCCTCGGCGGCGTCCGGTGCGGGCGCCGGCTCTTCCCTGGCCGCCTTGCCCTTCGGCGCCTTTGCCGCCTTCGCCGGCTTTGCCGCCTTTGCCGCCTTTGCCGATGCCGGCTCCACTGCCGCTGGGCCGGGTCCCGGCGTGCGCCGGCGGCGCCCGGGAGCGGCGACCGGTGCCGTGGCCTGCGCGGCACGCGTACGCTTCTCGCGCTCCCAGCGTGTCCGCGCCCGCGCGACCTGGTCGTCGGTGAGGGGCGTGACGTGGCTCCGCACCACGACATCGAGCGAGCGGAGCATGGCCACCACGTCTTCGCTCGAAATGCCGAACTCGGCTGCCAGATCTGTAACGCGAAGCTTCGTCGTCACCCCATACCTCCGTTCGGCCGGCTCACCGGCGTCGAGCCCAATGCCTCGACGATCCCGCGCGCCAGCTCTCCATCCACGACGGCGACCGCCGCCGTGGCACCGCGTCCCACAGACTCACCCAGCCACGCCGCGGTTACCCCCGCCGTCACTGGCACGCCGCGCGCGGAAAGCAGCCGGATCACCTTCGCCCGGCTGTGCTCCGATGCATCGTCGGCCACCAACGCCATCACCGCATTTCCCCTTCGAGCCGCGGTGCGCACCTGCTCGACGCCAACTATCACCGTGCGTGCGCGGACGCCCAGGCCCAGCAGCCGCCGCGCACGACCCGGATCCCGGCCGTCCGTGCCACGATCAGGCGCCCTGCCCGCCACTCTCTTCGGCCTCCCCGCCCGCGCTCGCCACGCCCGACGCGTCCGCGCCGTCTTCGGTGAGCTCGTCGATCAGCTTCATGATCCGCTCGGCCTCCTCTGGTGCGATCCCGGGCAGGCGGAGAAAATCCTCTCTCTCGAGGTCAATAATGTCGTCAAGCGTGCGGTAGCCGCCGGCCTCAAGGACCGCAACGGTTGCCGGCGGCAGTCCCTCGATGGCGTCGAGCTTGACGTCGGCTGCCTCATCCCCTTCCTCCGGCAGCGGCTGGAAGAGCGGGATATCGCCGCCGCGCTCCAACCACTCGCGGCTCGAGTACAGGTCTATTTTCCACTCCGTCAGCTCCGAGGCGAGTCGCACGTTCTGGCCATTGCGCCCGATCGCAAGCGACAGCTGATCCTCGTCCACGATGGCCTTGATCGTCTTCGTCGGCGGATCGCTGAATACACGAGCAACCTTGGCTGGCGCGAGCGCAAGCCGGGCGAAGCGCTCCGGATCTGCCGACCACGGGACGATGTCAATGCGCTCGCCGCCGAGTTCCTGTACCACGGCCTGCACACGGGCGCCCTTCATCCCCACGCAGGCGCCCACCGGGTCTATCGCCTCGTCGCGCGAGAATACCGCGATCTTGGTTCTGCTCCCAACTTCGCGCGCCGCGGCGCGGATTTCGACGATCCCCTGCTGCAACTCCGGAACTTCGAGGCGGAACAGCGCCTTGACGAACAACGCATCGGCACGCGAGAGGACGAGACGCGGCCCCTTGGGCGTCTCCTCGATCTTCTTGAGCACGGCGCGAACCGGCTCGCCCTGCTTGTACGACTCCCTGTGGTTCTGCTCGCGGTACGGAATGACCGCCTCCGCCTCACGGAACTTGTTGAGCATCACGACGATCTTTCCGCGCTCGATCTGCTGGATCTCGCCGGACAGGAGGTCGCCCACGCGGCCAGAGAACTCGTCGCGGATCTTGGTGCGCTCGCCTTCGCGTACGCGCTGGACGATGCGCTGTTTTGCCGCCTGCACCGCCGAACGCCCGAAGTCGGCGAACTCCACCGGAATCTCCATGACGTCGCCGACTTCGTAGTCCTCGTCCTCGTAGCGCGCCTCTTCCAGCGAGATCTGCGACGCCGGATCCTCGACCACCTCGACCACGTTCTTCAGCAGGACGATCCGGATCTCGCCGCGACCCTCGTCCACGTCCACTTCCGCCTGCACTGTCAGACCGTGCTTCTTGGCCAGGGCCGCAAGGATGCCGTCGCGCAGAAGCTCGATGAGCTCCGAGCGCTCGATCTGCTTCATGCTCGCCAGGTCGCGCAGCGCAGACAGGATTTCGGTAGAGCCAGCCATCTGGGAGACTCCTCAGTGATTCCAATGAACGGCCAGGCGGGCCCGCTCTATCTCCGCCAGGGCCAACTCGAATTCCACCGCCTTGGCGTCGCGCACCCTGATGCGCACGTCGCCCCCGGTTCCCTCAACTGCGACTATCTCGACCTCGACATGGCCGCCTACGGAGCCAAACCTCGCGCTCTTGACGGTAGCACGACGTCCTATGAAACGCCGCCATTCCGCCGCGTTACGGAGCGGCCGTTCGACCCCCGGCGACGACACCTCGAGCACGTACCGCGCTCCACCAACGGCTGGCGCAGCATCAAGCCGCTCGCTCAGCGCGCGCGACACCCGCTCGCAGTCGCCGACCCTGACGCCTGCGCCGTCCAACGTGTCAATGCGGACATCCAGAACCGGCCGGTTCCGCGGGCCGGTGAAACGGAGATCAACGAGCTCGTAGCCGAGCCTGCCAACTTCTTGCTCGACAACGGCGTGCAGTTCGGGATTCACGCCGTTTCTCCAGATCGTACGAGGACAAAAAAATGTGGGGAGCCTTCCCCCACATCGAACGACTCGCCGGAGCGGGCCGAACATCCAAAACTAGGTGGCCGGCGGCCCCCGGTCAAGGCGGCCCTGGCCCGCGATCGGCACCAACGATCACGGCAACCTGACGCGCCGCGTCGCCCGCGCGGTGCGAAAAAAAACCGATCATGGTCGCACCGCGTGCACGATGGAGAGGCCGAAATGCGCGTGACCCCCGCATCCCGGGCCTGCTCGGCAAGCAGCGCGCGCAGGTCTATGTTCCGGTGCCTCACCGTATCCCATCCGGTCAGTTGCCGGAACACATCCGGCCCCACCTCGTAGCAGCGGCCGCAGATGGCCGGGCCGAGGTGGATCCGAAGGTCGCCTGGCGCCAGTCCGATGCTGGAAAGGCGCGCGAGGATCGCGGGCAGGATTCCAGAAGCGATCCCGCGCCATCCAGCGTGAACAACCGCCACCGTGCCGCAGGGGTGCGCGATGAACACGGGCACGCAATCGGCGACCGTAATGGCTGCGGCGCCGGCCGTGCGCACGATCTGGGCGTCGAATCCAGCAAGCCGCCGGATCCCTGTCCACGGCGTCGCGTGCTCGGCGAACTCAGTGCCGTGCACCTGTACCGCACTCACCAGGCCCGGCGCAGCGCGAGCGACGGTCTCGTGGAGCGCGACCCAGCGGGCGGCGCACCCGGACTCGGCATCGCTGGGGGGCGCGGCCATGTCCGCCGGAAGCCGGAAGTCACCCGCTGCCCTGGTCGTAGTGAATGCAGCGGTTCCGATGGGCCGAAACTCCTCGACCTCCTCGCGTTCGAGCGCTTCCATGGCGCCGCGCGCAGTCACGCCCTCTCAGTTCCTTCGACGCGGCGGATGCTCGCGCCCAGCGCGTTCAGGCGCTCGTGGATACGTTCGTACCCGCGCTCGATCTGGCCGACGTTGTCGATCGTGCTGGTTCCGTGCGCGCAGAGCGCGGCGATGAGCACAGCCATGCCCGCGCGGATATCGGGCGATTCGACCGCTGCTCCGTGCAGTTGCGATGGCCCCGCAACGATCGCCCTGTGCGGGTCACAGAGGACGATGCGCGCACCCATTGAGATGAGTTTGTCCACGAAAAACATGCGGGACTCGAACATCTTCTCGTGCATCAGGATCACACCGTTGCACTGGGTGGCAGTGACGATTGCGATGGACATGAGGTCGGCCGGGAATGCGGGCCAGGGCTGGTCCTCCAGCTTGGGCACGTGTCCGCCGAGGTCGCTCTGAATCTCCAGCGACTGCTCGGCTGGCACGACCAGGTCGGCGCCGTCAATGAGCGTGGTCACGCCGAGCCGCTCGAAGCCGATGCGGATGGAGCGAAGGTGCTCGACCCCGGCATCGGCGATGCGCAGGTTGGACCTGGTCACGGCCGCGAGGCCGATGAACGATCCGACCTCGATGTGGTCGGGTCCTATGGCGTGCGCGGCTCCGCCGAGACTCGCCCCGCCGTGGATCGTAAGGGCGTTCGAGCCGATCCCCTCGATGCGCGCACCGAGGGCCACGAGAAACCGGCAGAGGTCCTGGACATGCGGTTCGCACGCCGCGTTCCGGAGCGTAGTGGTACCGTGCGCGGCCACCGCTGCCACGATGGCGTTTTCGGTGCCGGTGACGCTCGGCTCGTCGAGGAAGACATCGGCACCGCGGAGGCCCCGGGTGCGGAACCGGATCGCATTGCCGAACTCATGCTCGGCGCCCAGCGCCTCGAAAGCAAGGAAGTGCGTATCGAGCCGCCTGCGGCCAATCACGTCGCCGCCGGGAGGAGTCAGTTCTACCTCGCCGCACCGTGCCAGGAGGGGCGCCGCGAGGAGGATCGAGGCGCGGATGCGCGCGCACAGAGCCGGATCCAGCCGTGCCGTGCTCAGTGAGGCCGCGTGAATGCGCAGCGTGTTTCGGTCGGCCCAGTCGGCAGACGCGCCAGTGCTCCGAACCAGGTCAACCAGAGTCTCCGTGTCGCGGATCCTCGGGACGTTCGTGAGCGTAACCGGCTTGTCCGTCAGCAGCGCGGCCGCGACGATGGGCAGCGCGGCATTCTTGTTGCCGCTGGGGCGAATGACGCCCGACAGCGGGCGGTTTCCCTCGACTATGAACTGTAGGTTCGGCACTGGGCGCGTGGCGGGAGGACTGGCACGGACGAACGATGGATTCGCATCCAGCGATGGGCAAGTTGCTTGACCCAAAGATGGCCGCTGCCTAGCATCGTTGCACATGGTCAAGCCGGTCCTGTTCGCCCTGATCCTCGTCGCCGCCCTTCCCAGCGTGGCGCATGCGTGGACCCCCGGCACGCACATCCTCCTTGGCGAGGCCGTGCTCCGGGCTGCGGATGCGCTGCCAGCCGCGCTGGCAGCGCTGCTCCGTTCGTACCCGTGGGATTTTCTCTACGGGTCAATTGCCGCCGACACGAGCATCGCGAAGAAGTACGCCCGGTTCGGCCGCCACTGCCATTCATGGAACGTCGGGCTCGAGATTCTCGGGACTGCGCGGGAGGAGCCGCTGCAGTCGTTTGCGTGGGGATACCTGGCTCACCTGGCCGCGGACGTCGTCGCACACAACTTCTTCGTTCCCCACCAGCTCGCGGTCACGTCGAGTTCTTCGGGCGTTGGTCACAGCTATTGGGAGAGCCGGTTCGAGACCCACCTGAGCGACCGGTATCCGCACCGCGCCGTGGAGGTGATCCAGCTCGACCACGGCGCCAGCGATGCGCATCTGGACCACGTGCTGAGCCCGACCATATTCTCGACGCGCACGAACCGGCGGATATTTCGCGGCATGGTGCGGGCGACGGACAACGCGGGCTGGCAGCGCGTCTTCGCCCTAATCGCAGCCAACAGCCGCTGGGATCTGGCGGACACAATCGTAGCGGCTCATGTGGCGAGGTCGTACGACTACGTAATGGACTTCCTCGTGCGTGAAGCGGGGTCGGTTGCCTACACATACGATCCGTCGGGAGAGAAGGCGCTTCGGTCGGCCAAGGCGATCCGCGAGGCAGCGCGCGGCGACAAGAGCAACGCATTGCTCGATGACGCGCGAGCGCGCTTCGGGCTACAGCCGTCGCCGCTGTCCTACGCGGCTGCCGCGCCGGGTCCTCTCTACCTGCCGGCCGCGCGCGTCGAGACTACCTGACTGACCCGACGCGGGTCGGCGCGCCCCTTCGACTTCTTCATTACCAGCCCGACCAGCACGCCCTGCAGGCGCGCCTCTCCGCCTGCGAAGCGCATGGCCTCGGCAGGATTCTCGGCGAAGACCTCGTCCACCCATCGCTCGATGGCGCCTGAGTCGCCGACCTGGAGCAGTGCGTCGCGCTGGGCGATCCGAGCGGGTTCTGCCGGATCGGCGAGCATCGTGCGATAGACCGCCTTCGCGGCGGTGTTGCTGACGGTCGCGTCACGCACCATCGCGATCAGCGCGGCGAGACGGCCGGGCGCGACGAATGCCGCGTCGCCCGCGCCGCCGTTTCGCATGGCAAGCACTTCGCCAAGCACCCAGTTCGCCGCGACCGGGCCGGGCGCGCCTGCCCCGACGACAGCTTCGAAGTACGCGCTTACCGGCCGGTCGGCCGTGAGCACGTCCGCGTCCGCCTGAGCCACACCCATCGCCGATACATACCGCGCCCGCTTCTCGGCAGGAAACTCCGGCAGCGACTGCCGGATGGCGTCGCGCTGGCCGGGTGCGAGCACGAGCGGCGGAAGGTCCGGGTCGGGGAAGTAGCGGTAGTCGTGGCTCTCTTCCTTGTCCCTTGCCGGGCGCACGGCGTCGGCGCCGGCGTCGTAGAGCATGGTCTGCTGCACCACCGCGACGCCTGTATCGCGCGCCGCGCAGTGCCGACTGAACTCGATCTCCAGGGCACGTTCGACGTTGGCAAACGAGTTCAGGTTCTTGATCTCGGTGCGTGTATGAAGCGCGCCTTCACCGTGCAGCCGCGCGCTCACGTTCGCATCCACGCGCAGGCTGCCCTCCTCCATCGAACAGTCGGAGACATCGGAAAAGACGAGGATCTCGCGGAGTGCCTTCAGGTACGCGCCGGCTTCGGCGGCCGAGCGTATGTCGGGTTCGCTGACGATCTCGATGAGCGGGATCCCTGCGCGGTTGAGGTCAACTGCGGTGAACCCGGGGAAGCGGTCGTGCACCGACTTGCCGGCGTCCTCTTCCATGTGGATGCGCGTGATGCCGATAACGCGGCCATCTCGCACGGTAACGCTCCCACGGGTAGCCAGGGGATCGTCGAACTGCGAAATCTGATATCCCTTGGGCAGGTCCGGGTAGAAGTAGTTCTTGCGCGCGAACACGGAGCGATCATGCACCGTGCAGCCGAGGGCGAGGGCGGCACGCACGGCCAGCTCGACCGCGCGTTCATTGAGCACCGGCAAGGCGCCAGGCAAGCCGAGGCATACCGGGCAGGTATTGCGATTGGGCGGGTCGCCGAAGGAAGCCGGGCAGCGGCAGAACGCCTTGGTGCGCGTGCGCAATTGAACGTGCACTTCGAGGCCGACGACCATCTCGTAGCGCTCGTGGCTCACCGGGCCGCCTCCGCGCCGAGTTCCGCTTCCAGGGCTCGCGCCACGCGTAGCATCGTAGCTTCGTCAAACCGGGCGGCGATCAACTGGCCGCCAACGGGGAGTCCGCGCACGCGGCCGATGGGGATCGACATTGCCGGGACTTCCGCGAGGTTCGCCGTTACAGTGAAGATGTCGCTCAGGTACATCTCGTAGGGATCGGAGATTTCGCCGAAGCGGAACGCAGGCGTCGGGGTGGTGGGCGTGAAGAGGGCGTGCACGCCAGAGGCAAACACAACGTCGAAGTCGGCGCGGATGCGCACCCGGGCCTGCATGGCTTTGCGGTAATAGGCGTCGCAGTAGCCAGCCGAGAGCACGTAGGTGCCCAGCAGGACACGGCGCGTCACCTCCGGCCCGAACCCGGCCGAGCGTGTCGCCTCGTACATGGCGCGGAGCCCGTCACCTTCGATGCGCGCGCCGTAGCGGACGCCATCGAAGCGTGCGAGGTTTGCCGAGCACTCCGCCGGCGCGATGATGTAGTAGGCCGCGATCGCCAGGTTCGTGTGGGGCAACGTCACGTCGCGAATCACCGCCCCGCGGGCCCGGAGCGCGTCGAGCGCGCGCTCGCACCGGTCGCGGGTCGCCGCGTCGAGCGTGTCGGGGAAGTATTCGCGGGGCTTTCCGACGACTACTCCGGCGAGGTCACGCAGGCCGTGCCTCGCGGGGTGGGGAGCACCGAACGAGGGGGCGGGGCCGGGCGCGGAAGTGGCGTCGTGTCTGGTGTCGGGCCCTGCGATCACCTCGAGGCCGAGGGCGGCGTCGTCCACAGTGGCGCCAAAGACGCCGACGTTGTCGAGCGACGACGCGAACGCAACGAGGCCGAACCGACTCACGCGCCCGTACGTTGGCTTGATACCCACGATTCCGCAGAAGGCAGCTGGCTGCCGAACGGAACCGCCAGTCTCGGATCCCAGCGCGATGGGGCATACGCCGGCCGCTACCGCCACCGCCGAGCCACCCGAGCTGCCGCCTGGCACGCGCGCCACATCGTGTGGGTTTCGGGCGGGACCGAACGCGCTATGCTCCGTGCTCGACCCCATGGCGAACTCGTCCATCTGCGTCTTGCCCACGAGGACGGCGCCCGCCTCGCGCAGTTTTCGCGCAGCCGTCGCCTCGTAGGGGCTCACGTACCCCGCCAGGATTCGGGAGCCGCAACTCGTGGTAAGGACAGGAGTGGCGATGTTGTCCTTGACCGCGACAGGAACGCCCGCGAGAGGTCCGTTCACCGGCGCCTCTGCCGCCGCCGACAGCGTGACGTCGCGATCCCACGAGACGAAGGCGTTGAGTACGGGCTGTGTGCGCGCCACGGCATCCAGGGCGCGCCGGGCGATCGCTTCGGCGTGTTCATCGCCTGCTCTGACGGCAGCAGCGATGGCAGCAGCGGAGTGGCTGCGATCTTCGCTCACGCGGGCCCCGCTCCCTCATCGTGGGTTGCGAGGCGAGGAACGAGGAAGAAGCCATCACGCGACCTCGGCGCGAACGATTCCAACGGTCGCTCGAGCCGCACGCCCGGTGGAACGTCCGGGGCAAGCGGCATGCCCTCGCGTTCCTGCTCTCCCGCGAACGGTTCCACCCGCGAGAGCACCTCCATGTGCGCAAGGATGCCATCGAGTTCAGCCACCAGCGCATCGAGGCGCTCTTCAGGCACGCCGATGCGCGCGAGCGAGGCAACGCGGCGAACGTCTTCGGGCGTCACGGTCATGAGTCGAAATCCCTCTCCAGGCCGGCGAAAGCGACCATCAACTTCTTGGTGCCAACGGCTTCGTCATCGAACTCGATGGTCACCTTTCCCTGCCGCTCGGAGCCGGAGGCGGCGGTAATGACGCCGGATCCGAAGCGGGCGTGGCGCACCCGCTCGCCGACAGCGAACGACGGAATGTCCTGCGACACGTCCTCCGCCTCGACGGCCGTCTCGCGGCGCGGATCGGGAAGCCACCGTGGAGCGTCGTCGCGCACATCGAACTCGCCCCAGGCTGCCTCGCGCCTCGCGCCGCCATAGCCGCCGTGGTACCGCGGGGTAGAGCGCAAGCGCGCCGTGAGGCGGGTTGCCAGCATCGCTTCCGCGCCGGGCGTCACGAAGCTCGACAACCGCGACTGCACCATCTCGCCGTTCCGCCGGCGGCTTCGCGCCCACGTGAGCATCAGGAAGCGCTCGGCGCGCGTGATTCCGACGTAGAAGAGCCGCCGCTCTTCCTCCAGGCGTTCCGGGTCGTCAAGCGAACGGCTCAGCGGGAAAAGGCCTTCCTCGAGGCCCGCGATGACCACGAAGGGGAACTCGAGTCCCTTCGCAGTATGGAGCGTCATCATCGTTACGACGTCGGCGTCCGGGCCAAGCTCGTCGGCGCTCGCAACGAGGCTTGCCTGCTGGAGGAACCGGTCGAGCGGACGAAGGCCCACTTCGCCGCCTTCATCAATGACTGCCTCCGCCGCGCCGCGGACCATCTCGGCCACGTTCTCGAGTCGCTCGGTGCCGTCGGGCTCGGCCGCGAGCGCTCGTGCATAGCCACTTGCGTCCACGAGTTCGGAGAGCAGGGCGTCAACGCTGGCGTCGGCAGCACGTGCCTGCAGGCGTCGAACGAGCGCCGCGAACTCCGCGAGGGCGGCGCGCGTGCCAGGTCTCGCGCCCGCGAGTATGCGATCGTCCACGGCTGCATCGAGGATGGCGAGGCCTGCGTCTCGCGCTCCCGAGGCGAGGAGTTCAACCGTCGCTTCGCCAACGCCGCGTCGGGGGGCCGCCACCGCCCGCGCGAACGCTTCGACATCGTTCGGGTTGGCCACGAGCCGGAGCCATGCAAGCAGGTCGCGGATTTCACGTCTGTCGTAAAACCTCACTGCGCCCACGAGCCGGTACGGCATCCCGTGGCGGCGGAAGGCCTCTTCGAGCGTGCGGCTCTGCGCGTTTGTCCTGTACAGGATTGCGATGTCGCCGAGCCGGAAGTCGCCGCGGCCGCGCCGTGATTCAATTTCGGCCACGATCGCGTCGGCCTCGTCGCGGTCGTCGGCCGCGCCCACCAGCGCGACCGGCTCACCGCCTGGCCGTGTTGCGCGCAGGGTCTTGCCAAGCCGGCCCTGGTTCTCGCTGATCACGACGTTCGCAAGATCCAGCACCTGGGGAATCGAGCGATAATTCTCTTCGAGCCTCACGACGCGGGCCCCGGGGAAGTCACGCTCGAAGTCGAGGATGTTGCGGACATCTGCGCCGCGCCATCCGTAGATCGCCTGGTCATCGTCGCCCACGGCGCATACGTCGCGGGTGTCGGGCGAAAGCAGCCGGATCAACTCGTACTGTGCACGGTTCGTGTCCTGGTACTCGTCCACGAGGATATGGGCGAACTGCCGTCGCAGCCGCGCGCGAAGGTCGTCGTGTTGGCGCAGGAGCGCCACCGGAAGCCAGAGAAGGTCATCGAAAGAGACGGCATTCGCGGCCGCGAACGCCGCATCCCACGCGTGGTACAGCGGGACGACCGCTTTGGCGAGAGGTGTCAGCGCAAGCCGTTCGTATTCCGCCGGCGACACGAGCGCGTTGCGCGCCCCGGAAACGGTTGCCGCGACCAGCCGCGGCGGCCACGCCTTGGTCGAGACGCGAAGCCGATCCATTAGGCGGCGGACGAGGCCAAGCGTGTCGTCCTCGTCGTAGATGGTGAACGACGCCGTTCTGCCAGCGGCGGCAGCGTTAGCCCGAAGCAGCCTCGCGCCCACGGAGTGAAACGTGCCGATCCACATTCCGCGCGGATCGTGCCCGAGGATCCGGCCCACGCGGTCGCGCATCTCGCGGGCGGCCTTGTTGGTGAAGGTGACAGCGAGGATCTGGTCGGCGCGCACACCGTGCTCGGTGACCAGCCGGGCAATGCGCGCGGTAAGCACGCGCGTCTTGCCGGAGCCGGCCCCCGCGAGAACGAGCAGCGGACCCTGGCCATGCTCCACCGCCTCGCGCTGCGCCGGATTGAGCGACGTCTGGGTGGCGCGGAGCGTCATCCCGGCAAAATAATATCGAACACGGCGCCACGATCGGATGTCACCAGCGCGAGCCGGCCGTGATGGGCCTCCTCGACGATCCGTCGAGCGAGCGACAGACCGATGCCCCATCCTGATTCCTTGGTCGAGAATCCGGCGGAGAAGACCTTTCGGCGGAGCGACGGCGGAATGCCCTCGCCATCGTCGGCGACCCGGACGGTGGCTCCGCCACCAGAGCCGGCGGATACGGTCAGCACGATGGATCCGCCGCGCCCGGAGAGCGCGTCAATCGCATTCTTGACAAGCGACTCCATCGCCCACTCCAGGAGCACGCGGTCGCCCGGGATCACCAGGGCATCTGACGTCCCTTCGGTGGCAATGGTGATCCTGTTCGCAAGCGTCGGGAGGCGCTGCCGGTAGTACCCGGCGACCTGGGCCGCCACCTCGGTTACGTTCACGGGTTCGCGCCGCGGGGGCCGCCCGATGCGCTCGAAACGGCGCGCGACGCGCTCGAGGCGCTCCACGTCCGTCGCCACGTGTGTGAGCGCTGAGGAGTTCGCCAGACTGCCCTCTTCCCGTTCGCGCAGCAACTCCACCCACCCGTGCAGGCTCGACAATGGAGTGCCGAGCTGGTGCGCCGCTTCACGCGCCATTCCCGCCCACACGCGCTCGCGCTCTGCGCGTCCCCGCGTCCGCAGCACGGCGACGCCAATCGCGATCAGGATCGCCACCAGCGCGGCCTGCAGCAGCGGAATGACATTCAGCCCCGACGCCAGCCGGCTTCGCCCGAAGTGGACAAGCTGGAACGCCGGGTCACCAACCGGCGCATTCAGCCGGTCGAGTTCGGCGACATACGCGGCAACCCGCGGGTCGGCAGGCCCAGTGTGCGCGAACGGGAGGTTGTCCACTGCCGTTGGTCGGCCCGCGGAGTCGGTCACCACCATGGGAACGCCGAAACCCCGCAGCGCGGCGATCACCTCGAAGAGCGTTGCGTCGTTATCCGCTGGCGCCGGGGTGGGCGCAGCCGCCGCGGCGTACACGCGCGAAACGACCTCGGCAGTCTGGCGGGCGGCCCGGCCCATCTCCTCCACCACGCGCTGAGTGTACCACACGTACGAACCGAGCAGCGCCAGCAGCCCCAGTGTGACCAGGATGACCGGCGCGCTGCGGCGCATGGTTCAACCTATTCTGTCAACGCCGAGGTACGGCCGGAGGGCCGCTGGCACCGTCACGGATCCGTCCGCAGCCTGATGGTGCTCGAGCAGGGCGGCCACGACACGCGGGAGCGCAAGCCCCGATCCGTTAAGCGTGTAGACGAAGCGCGGCTTCTCGCCAGGGGCCGGGCGGAAGCGGATGTTCGCGCGGCGTGCCTGGAAGTCCGTGAAGGTCGAGCACGAGGAAACCTCGAGCCACTTCCCCACTCCAGGCGCGTACACCTCCAGGTCGTACGTCTTTGCGCTCGCGAAGCCGGTGTCGCCGGCCGCCAGGAGCACGACACGATACGGGAGTTCGAGCCGCTGCAGCACCGCCTCGGCGTGCGACGTCAGGAGTTCATGCTGAGCCGCCGCGTCTTCCGGAGCGCACCAGCGCACAAGCTCCACCTTGTCGAATTGGTGCACGCGCAGCAACCCGCGGGTGTCCTTTCCCGCAGCACCCGCCTCGCGGCGAAAACACGCGGAGTACGCCGTCATCGCGAGGGGAAGGCGCGCGCCATCCAGGATCTCGTCGCGGTACAGATTCGTGAGGGGTACTTCCGCCGTTGGGATCGCGTAGAGCGGATCGTCGCGGAGCGCGTACATATCCTCTTCGAACTTCGGCAGTTGCCCCGTGCCGGTCATCGCGTCGCGGTTCACGAAGAACGGCACCCATGCCTCTTCGTAGCCGAACTCGCGCGTGTGGATGTCGAGCATGAACGAGAGCAGCGCACGCTGAAGCCGCGCGCCAAGCCCGCGGTGCACGATGAACCCGGACCCGGCGATCTTGGCGCCGCGCTGAAGATCCAGGATGCCCAGCCGCTCGCCAACATCCCAGTGGGGCTGGGCTCCCCCCGCCCCGGGCGTCCCCCACGCGCGCACTACCGCGTTGGAGGATTCATCGCCTTCCGGCACCTCAGGCGCGGTGATGTTCGGGAGCTCCGCGAGGATGGAATCGAGTTCGGACTGCACCTCGGCCTCGCGTGCTTCGAGGGCCGTGATTTCGTCGCCGATCGCCTTCGCGGCGCCGAGCAGTGCGCTGGCGTCGCCGCCCGCCTTCTTGACACGCGCAACTTCCTGGCTTGCCGTGTTACGCGCGGCCTTCCTCTCCTCACACGCTTGGATGGCAGCGCGCCGCTCCTGCTCGAGCGTTACGGCGCGGTCAATTGCCGGCCCGAGCGCGTCCGACTTTCCGCGGCGACGCATTGCGTCGCGCAGGACGTCGGGCGATTCGCGCAACAACCGGATGTCGTGCACCCTAGAACCGTGGCACGCCCGGCGTGAGCTGGCGCGATCCGCAGTTGGAGTTGATCAGGGCGTGGCCGTGGATGGCACGCGCCGGAACGTTGACCGAATCAACGGTGATCTTGGCGAAGATGTACGGCGCCATGTACCCCATGCACATGACCGACTGCGCCTGGATCGCCAGCGTGCCGCCGGGCCGGACGACCATTGATGAATCGAATACGTACCCGGTGCGCGGCGCCTCGGTCAGGTCGCCGTAGGCCTTTGGCACACGCTGAAGCCCGATCATCGGTGCCCCGCCGACCGGGGTGCCAACCTGCCCGACCGGAAGGATGACGGCGTTCCCCTGGCTGTTGATGTCGAACGCGAGGTCGAACTGGAACGACCCATCCACGCGTACGACCGTGCGAGTGGCAAAGAACATCCCGGCCGGGGCGCCGAGGTCCGTCCCGGACAAGGCGTACACAGTGAATGCCTGGTCCGCGTTCACATGGTTGGTCGGGATGCCCAGCGTGTCGCTGCAGGCAGCGGCGCCGGCGGCTGAGGTAATGAGGGCCGCGAGCGCCGCCCGGCCGACGGTGCGGAGACGGCAAGAACGATATGTCATGGGATGAAGCCGAAGTGTATCCGGCCGATGCAGCAACTTCAAGCGAATCAGCAACTTGACATCAATCAGGCGGCGCGTACACTTCGGCAACCTCCACCGGAGAGCGCATGCCAACGATCAGCGACCTTGTCGGCGCCATCCGGACGCGCGAAGGTGTTGAGGCGGCCGCGATCCTTGGCCGTGACGGACTTCTCATTGACAGCCAGGCGGGCGGCCAGCTCGACGCCGAGCAGATCGCAGCGCACGTCCCGTCCATCGTCCAGTTCGCCGACGAGTTCGGGGTTGCCGCAGGGCGCGGCGTGCTGCAGACCGCGATCATGGAGCACGAGCATGGCATGGCCGTCATCTCATGCCTTTCCGCGGACGCCGTGCTCCTCGTGCTCGTACAGCCGACGGCCAATCTGGGGCAGCTTCTCTACGAGCTCCGCCGGAATCGCGCGAACATCGCCGCGCTCGTCTAGCGTCATCCGGCCGCGCCCCCGATGACGGCACACGTGCTCGTGGCCGACGACGAACCGCATATCGGCCGAATCATCCAGACCAAGCTCGAGCAGGGCCCGTTCCACGTCACGCTGGTGCCCGATGGCACGGAAGCGATGCGCGTCATGGAGGATGACCCCGCCGTCGCGCTCGTCGTGCTCGACCTGATGATGCCGGGCCTCAGTGGGCTGGAAGTACTGGGCCGCATGCGCGCGGACGCGCGGTGGAAGGATACGCCGTGCATCATACTCACGGCCGCGGGCCACGATGAACAGCGGGCGGAGGCGCTCCGGCTGGGCGCGACCGATTTCCTGACCAAGCCGTTCAGCCCAAAGCGCCTGCTTGCGCGCGCCACGGAACTTGCGATGCACCGTCGCGGAGACAACTGACGTGCCCATGGAGCCGTGGAGCGTCGTCCTGGCCGGTGGGATCGGGTCGCGATTCTGGCCGCTGAGCACGCCAGAGCGGCCCAAGCAACTGCTGCCTCTGGTGACCGACCAGCCGATGCTGCTGGACACGCTCGATCGCCTCGCGCCGCTCGTTCCGCCGGAGCGCACGCTCGTCCTCACGAATGCGTCGCTGGTGGAGTCAATTCGGCGAATCGCGCCTGGTCTCCCGCGGGCGAACGTCATATCCGAGCCGAGGCCCGCCGGCACGGCGGCAGCCCTGACGTGGGCCGCGCAGGAGGTGAGCCGCCGGTCATCGCGGGAGACGGTCATTGTGTCGGTCCATGCGGACTGGGCGATCGGCGATGTCGCGGCTTTCAGGGCGGCGCTCGCCGCGGCCGCGACGGCGGCGCAGGCGCATCATGCGCTCGTTACGGTCGGCCTGGTGCCCACCCACCCGGACTCGTCGCTCGGGCACATAGTGCCCGGGGATGCGGTCGAGGGAGACTTGCGGCGGGTTGCGCGGTTCGTCGAGAAACCCGACAAGGATCGCGCCGTGCGACTCACCCAGGAAGGAGCGCTGTGGAATTCCGGGATCTTCGCATGGAGGGCGGGCGATATACTGGAGGAAGTGAGCGCCCGCTGCCCTGAGGTCGCTTCGGCGCTGGAGGCGCACCCCGCCGATCCGGATGCGTTCTTTGCAGCGGTTACGCCCGTCGCTATAGACGTCGGGGTGCTCGAACGGAGTGAACGCGTGCTCGTCCTGCCGGGATCCTTCGGTTGGAACGACGTGGGCACGTGGTCCGCATTGCGCGCCGTCCGAAAGCACGACGCGGACGGCAACGTCCCCGCCGGCCTCGTGTACCTGCGCGATTCGCGCGGGATGGTCGTGTATTCGGACGGACCGGCGGTCGTGTGTTATGGAGTCGAAGATCTCGTGGTAGTGGTCGCGAACGGAACAACGCTCGTGACGACCGTGGAGCGCGCCCCCGACATGAAATCGCTCCTCGCGTCGCTGCCCGAATCGGTGCGCGGACCGTGAGCGTGCGCTACGTCCTCTACGACGACGCGGTTGCCCGCACAATGGAGCCGTTTTCGCTCACACGGCCGCTCTGCGAGGTGACAGCCGGCGCGATGCTGATCCGTGACCGGTGGGCGCGGATCCTTGGCGGTTCCGCGGCGGGCGTCGTCTCCTCGCCGCACCTGGAGCGGTTCGACGAGGACGGCGCGGCCCGCTTGTCCAGGGGGACGCTGCGGGCGGGCACGGTCGTGGTCAATACACGCTTTGCACCGGCGCTTGCACAGCCAGGCGGCGGGGTCACGTCGCTGGAGCCGGGGACGTCGCTTCGAGCGCACGGCGAGGTGGTTGCGGTGGCACTGGCCACGCCGCTTCCAGTCGCCATCCTCGCCGATGGCAAGCTGCCGCTGGCGGACCTCCCCGCGCGCGCCGGGCGGACCGTTGAAGGCTGGTGGATCGGGAACGCATGGGACTTCGTCGCCTTGCTGCCCGAAATGCTGGGCGCCGATTCCGCCGTGCTGGCGGCGGACGCCCATGGCGAACCGCCGGCGCACGTTGCCGTGCTCGGAGCGCACCGGCTCGTCCTCGAGCCGGGTGCGTACGCGGAGCCGTACGTCGTGGCGGATACCACAGGCGGCGACGTGGTCGTGCGGAGCGGGGCGCGGATCGGCGCGTTTGCGCGGATCGCCGGCCCCGCGGTGATTGACGAAGGGGCGCGCCTCGGCCCGGGACGCTACAGCTGCGTGTCAATCGGCAGGCAGGCGCGCGTATGCGGCGAGCTGAGCGTGGTGACCGTAGGCGCGTATTCGAACAAAGCGCACGACGGCTTCGTGGGGCACTCCGCGCTTGGCCGATGGGTGAACCTGGGCGCGGGCACGATCACGAGCAACCTCAAGAACACGTACGGTTCCATCAGGGTACGCGACGCCCGCGGCGAGCACGACACTGCCCAGCAGTTCCTCGGCTCGCTGATCGGGGACCACGCCAAGACGGCGATCGGGACGCGGCTCGTGACGGGAACGATCGTCGGCGCCGGCGCGAACATCGTCGGCGACCGCACGCCCGACAAGTACGTGCCGCCGTTTGCGTGGGGCGACCGGGCGCCGTTCGCGAAGTACGAGATCACGCGGTTCCTCGACGTCGCGGCGCGGGTGATGAAGCGCCGCGAGATGCGGCTCTCGAAGGGGATGCGAGCGGTGCTGGCCGCGGCTGCCGAGGCGTCGGCGCAAGTGGCCAGGGGTGGCAGGCCCGGCCGCAGGACGCACGCTGGTACCTCGGCGCGCCGCTGATGAGGATCGTCTCGCTCGCCAGCGGCAGCAGCGGTAATGCCATCGTGATTGACGCCGGGGGCACGCGCGTGCTGGTTGACTGCGGGATCGGGCCGCGTACGCTCGCCCGCCGCCTCGACGACGCGCGGATTGCGCCGGAGTCGGTGAGCGCCGTGGTGGTGACGCACGAACACGTTGACCACTGCCGCGGCCTTGCCGCCGCGCTGCGCCGTTGGCCGTGGCTGGTGCTGGCAAGCGCAGGCACCATCCGGGGCCTGGACGCGAGCGTGCTACCCCGGGCGACAGCGGTGAAAGGCGCCGTGGACATCGGCGGGATCACGATCAGGCTCGTCGCGGTTGCTCACGACGCCAATGAACCCACCGCGGTAGCGGTCGCCGACAGGCACACGGGGATGCGCGCGGGGATCGCGCACGACCTCGGGGAGCCGTCCACGGCCCTCGTGGACTCATTCCGCGGAGTGAACCTACTCTGCATCGAAGCGAACCACGATACCGGGATGCTGCGCGGCGGCCCCTACCCTGCCCACCTCAAGGCCAGGATCGCCGGCGCCACCGGCCACCTGAGCAACGACCAGGCGGCGGCGTTCATCGCTGCGGTAGGCACGCGCGACCTCCGTGCCGTGCTGCTGCTCCACCTCAGCGAAGTCAACAACACGCCGTTGGCGGCGTGCGAGGCGACGCGGCGCGGCGTTCACCGGCGTGCGCGGCTGGCATCACTTGATGCCGCTGTGCGCCGGGCGCCGAGCGCCCCGATCGGCGCGGCCGCCGCCCAGCTCGCGCTCGCGATCTAGCGGCGGCTCAGCCCGCTCTCCCGACCTTTGTCCGGGCCGCGGACGCCACGGCTCGCGCGGAGCGACACAACGAGGGCGGGCACCCGGAAAACCGGATGCCCGCCCCGTTCCTGCCGTGCCGCTCAGCAGATGCAGCGGCTTAGTACATGCCGCCCATGCCGCCACCGGGAGCCGCCGGCGCGGGCTTCTCTTCCTTCTTCTCGACGATCAGGGCTTCCGTCGTGAGGAGAAGGCTCGCGATGGAGGCCGCGTTCTGCAGCGCGGTGCGGCTCACCTTCGTCGGGTCAATGACGCCCGCCACGACCAGATCTTCGTACGTGTCGGTGAGCGCGTTGTAGCCGAAGTTGCGGTCCTTCGAGGCCCGCACCTTCTCGACCACGATAGAGCCCTCGCCGCCGGCGTTGTGCACGATCATCCGGATCGGCTCCTCGATGGCGCGGCGAATGATGTCCACGCCAATCTGCTCGTCGTCCTCGTCGAGCTTGACGTTCTTGAGCGCCGCCTGCGCGCGGACGAAGGCAACGCCGCCGCCCGGCACGATCCCTTCCTCGACAGCGGCACGGGTCGCGTGCAGCGCGTCTTCGACGCGCGCCTTCTTCTCCTTCATCTCGCTCTCGGTGGCGGCGCCAACGTCAATGACCGCCACTCCGCCGGCGAGCTTCGCCTTGCGCTCCTGCAGCTTCTCCTTGTCGTAGTCGCTCGTGGACTTCTCGATGGCGACTTCGATTTCCTTGATCCGGCCCTTGATCTTGTCGTCGTCGCCGGCGCCGTCAATGACAGTGGTGTTGTCCTTGTCCACGACGATACGCTTGGCGCGGCCGAGGTCGGTGATGACGGCGTTCTCGAGCTTGAAGCCGACTTCCTCGCTGATCACCTGGCCCTTGGTGAGGACC
>JADZCT010000006.1 GCA_020851455.1 Gemmatimonadaceae bacterium
GACACATGCCGGCACAGCATCTCGAAGGCAAAACGGCGATCGTCACCGGCGGCGCGGGCGGCGTCGGCCGCTGGATCAGCAAGATCTTCGCCGAGCAGGGGGCGCGCGTGCTCGTCGCCGACACCGGCGCGGACGTCGAGGGCCGGACGGGCGTCGACCCCAGCCGGGTGAACGCCGTGGTCGATGAGATCAAGGCGGACGGCGGCGAGGCGGTCGCGATGATCGGCGACGTCGCCGACATGGACCACGCCGAAAAGCTGGTCGGCACGGCGATCGAGAAATGGGGCCACCTCGATATCCTCGTCTGCGCGCATGGCATCCTGCGTGAGCGGATGATCTTCAACATGACCGAGGACGAGTGGGACGGGCTGGTGCGCGCCCACCTCAAGGGCTGCTTCGCCCCGACCCGCTACGCCGCGATCCACTGGCGGCAGACCCGCGCCGGGGGCCGGATCATCTATTTCACCTCCGACGCCGGCATCCACGGCAGCGCCGGTCAGCCGAACTACTCCGCCGCCCACGCGGGCAAACTCGGCCTGATGCGCTCCAACGCCCGCGCCCTCGCCCGCTACGGCGTCACCTGCAACGCGATCGCGCCGCTCGCCTCCACCCGGATGACCGACCGCGGCCTCGCCGCGCAAGGCTCCCAGCGCGAGGGCGCGGAGGCCCCCAGTTCGTCCGCCGCCGGCACGGCGATGGACCCCAAGAACGTCGTGCCGATCATCGTCTGGCTCGCGTCGGACGCGGGCGGCGTCGCCAACGGCCGCATCTTCGGCGCGTCGGGCCACCGGATCAGCCTTTACCGCGAGCCGGAATGGGAACGCACGCTCCACTCGGACACGCCACTGTTCGACATCGACAAGCTGTTTGCGGAGTGGCCGCACACGCTCGGCATGGGCGGCTTCCCGCTCACCGAGATGCGCGGCATGGCCCGCCCGCCCGCGCCCGCGCCGAGCACGCCACCCGCCGGGAGCTGACACGCCGCTCCCTTTTCTCGTAACGGACCCCGCCCCAACCTGCTCCGTCACCCGCCCGCGCCGGACCCTGGCGCACAGGATGATGCCGGGACACGGGTGGCACGCCCGCGCCGTCGCGCCGCCAGCACCTGCACGCCCGGCCCGCCGGAGATCTCGTCCTACCTGGTGTCGCGCGTCAAACCGTCCGGTCGCGTTTCGACGTAGAATGTCGGCAGCCTCGCCATCGGAGCCCCGTATGAGCGCGCTGCTGTCGACCCTACGAGCTGAGCGCCGACACCTTCCAATCGCCCAGCGCCTATCACCTGATGGGCACCGACGAGATCGGCCGCGACGTCTTCTCTCGTGTGCTGTACGGCGCGCGCGTCTCCCTGTTCGTCGGCCTGATCGCCGTGGTGCTCGGCACCTTCCTCGGCGCATTCATCGGCCTGATCTCCGGCTACTTCGGCGGCCTGCTCGATACCGTGCTCCAGCGGATCGTCGATATCATCATGGCCTTCCCCGGCCTCGTCCTGGCGTTGGTCGTGATCTCCGTGCTCGGCACCGGCACCGTCAAGTCGATGCTCGCGATCGCCGTCGTGATCGTGCCCGGCGCGGCGCGCGTGGTGCGGGGCGTCGCCCTCGCGGTGAAACAGCGGCCGTTCGTCGAGGCGGCCCGCGCCACCGGCTGCACCGAGGGCCAGATCCTCCGCCGCCACATCCTCACCAACGTGCTCGCGCCGGTGATCGTGCTCGCCTCGATCACGCTCGGCAACGCGATCTTGATCGAGGCGTCGCTCTCGTTCCTCGGCCTGGGCACGCACCTCCCGAGGCCATCCTGGGGCGCGATGCTCGCCGGCACCGGCCGCCGCTTCATGGAGATCGCCCCCTAGCTGGCGATCTTCCCCGGCCTGGCGATCAGCCTCGCCGTGCTCTCCTTCAACATGCTCGGCGACGCGATCCGCGACCTGCTCGACCCCCGCCTGCGCGGCTCCCGCTAGCGTGGCTGCCACGACCCGCGGCAGCGTCTCAGAAGAATGGCACTGAACGGAAAAACGCGAAAGGCCGCCCTACGTGAAGGCGGCCTTCCTGCAAAAAGCAACGGTGCCAAGGGCCAGAATCGAACTGGCGACACTGCGATTTTCAGTCGCATGCTCTACCGACTGAGCTACCTTGGCGTCACATCCAGAGTATAGCAGAGCCGCCAAACCTGACTCAACGCCGCCTGACCGCAGATCCGGCTTCCAAACACTGGCGTTGCCGCCGCTGCTCATGCTATCCTAAGGTGCTGTTAGATGCAGTTCTCGCCACAAGGCGAGTTTCACGGAGGACGTTTCCTATCACACGAGAGTTCCGAGTCAACGACCGTATCCGCGTCCGCGAAGTGCGGCTGATCGATGAGAACAACGAACAGCTCGGCGTCGTGCCGCTGTTCCAAGCCCTTCAACTCGCGCGCGAGCGCGGGCTGGACCTTGTCGAGGTCGCACCCAATGCCGTCCCGCCGGTCTGCCGTATCCTCGATTACGGCAAGTTCCGCTACGAGCAGTCGAAAAAGGAGCGGGAAGCGCGCAAACATCAGCACACGATGGAGATGCGCGAAATCCGCATGAAGGCCAAGATCGACGACCACGATGTCGATTTCAAGACACGCACCGTCGAGAAGCTGCTCAAAGAGGGCGACAAAGTCAAAGTCACCGTGGTCTTCCGCGGGCGCGAGTTGGTCCACCCGCAGATC
>JADZCT010000007.1 GCA_020851455.1 Gemmatimonadaceae bacterium
ACGCCTACATCGAACGCTTCAACCGCACCTATCGGCGCGAAGTGCTCGACGCCTACGTCTTCGGCTCTCTCGCCGACGTGCGGGCCGAGACCGATGCGTTCATCACGAAGTACAACACGCGGCGGCCCCACGACAGCCTCGGCCGGGTGCCGCCGCTCACCTACATTCCAAGGCCGACCATACCCACAGAGTCTACGCTCGAACGGTCCGCTTGACGGGGGAGCTTACCGTGTGTCACAGGAGGAGGCCGAGGTTGCTGATTCGACGCGCGCCGGACCTGAAATCGTCGGAGATCACGCCGGAACATCTCTACTGGAACCGGCGCGAATGGATCGCCGCCGCGACCGCCGCCGCGGGCGCGCTCGTGCTCGCTCCCGGTGTTCGGCCCCTTGCCGCCTTGGCCCAGGGGCAGCAGCGGCTCGGCATGCCATTCGGCCTCCAGCCCGACGACAAGCCGAACTCGTACGAAGACATCACGGAGTACAACAACTTCTACGAGTTCGGCGTTGACAAGGGCGATCCCGCGGCCAGATCGAAGGGCTTCAGGACGGCGCCCTGGACCGTGCGGGTGGAAGGACTCGTCAAGGCGCCAGCCAGCTACCATCTCGAGGATTTCCTCAAGCCGCACAGGATAGAGGATCGGATCTACCGGCACCGCTGCGTGGAGGCGTGGTCCATGGTGATGCCGTGGCGCGGCATTTCGCTGGCAGACGTGATCAAGCGAGCGGAGCCGACGTCGCAGGCGGGGTTCGTCGAGTTTACGACGCTGTACGATCCGCAACGGATGCCGGGCCAGAAGTCACGCGTGCTCGACTGGCCGTACGTCGAGGGACTTCGGCTGGACGAAGCGCTGCACCCGCTCGCGTTTCTGGTGACGGGCCTCTACGGAAAGGATCTGCCAAACCAGAACGGAGCGCCACTACGGCTGCACGTTCCATGGAAGTACGGGTTCAAGAGCATAAAGTCCGTCGTCCGCATCAGGCTGCTCGACAAGCAGCCCCGCAACACGTGGAACGTGGCGGCGCCGGGAGAGTACGGGTTCTATGCCAACGTCAATCCAGGCGTGGATCATCCGCGCTGGAGCCAGGCCACGGAGCGCCGGATCGGCGAGTTTCGCCGCCGCAAGACGCTGATGTTCAACGGGTACGCCGAGCAGGTCGGCTCGATGTACGCCGGCATGGACCTCAACAAGAACTACTGAGCCTGTGGCGAGGCTCGGGGCGTTCCGCGAGCCGCCCGGGTTTGGCCCGGTGCTGTTCGTCGTGCTCAGCTTGCCTGGGGTGCTCGCCATCGCAGGAACCCTCTCGGACATTCTCGCTGGCACACGCTGGTTTGGAGCAGACCCGGTCAAAGAGGTCGAGCACTACCTTGGCCGTTGGACGCTTCGCCTGGTTCTCGCAAGCCTGTGCGTTACCCCGCTTCGCAAGCTCACCGGCTGGAGCTGGCTCGCGAAGTACCGGCGCACCGTGGGGCTCTTCGCCTTTGCGTACGTCACGCTGCACTGGATCGCGTACGCGCTGCTCGATGTGCAGCTGGACTGGGCCACGCTCGTCACGGATCTGCTCGACCGCCCGTACATATACCTCGGCATGGCCGCGCTGCTCATCCTCGGGGCCCTGGCAGCTACGTCAACCAAGGGGATGATGCGACGGATGGGCGGGCGCAACTGGAGCCGGCTGCACTCGCTCATCTACGTTGCAGCCGTGCTGGGCGTCGTTCACTTCGCAATGGCGCAGAAGAAGGACATCACCGCACCGTTGGAGTACGGCGCGGTACTGGCCGTGCTCCTCGGCTGGCGGCTCGTACAGTGGGTCCGGCAGCGCAGACCGACCCTGGCTGCTTCATGACCGCCGCGAACAGGAGGGCCTGCTTTGCGGTCGTGACTCCGGGGTTCGAGGGCGTGACGGAGCACGAACTGCTGGCGCTCGGCTTCAGCGACGCTGCTGCGGAGGCCGGTGGCGTTTCATTCAGCGCAAGCGACGCCGAACTCGTGCGGGCGAATCTGTGGCTGCGTGCTGCGAGCCGGGTGCTCGTACGAATGGCAACGTTCACGGCGAAGTCATTCGCGGAACTCGAGCGTCACGCGAAGCGGGTGCGGTGGGCCGGGTATGCTTCAGGCAATTCCTCGATCGCGTTGCGGGTGACGTGCCGCAAGTCGCGTCTCTACCACTCGGGCGCAGTCGCTGAGCGCCTTGCGAAGTGGATCGCGGCTGCAATGCCCGGTGTTGAGGTTGTGCGCACCGAAGCCGATGACTGCGTGGCGCAGTTGTTCGTCGTCAGATTCGAGCGTGATGTCTGCACGATCAGCGCCGACAGTTCCGGCGAGCTGCTTCACCGCCGCGGCTACCGGCTCGCGACCGCCAAGGCCCCGATGCGCGAGACGCTGGCCGCTGGCGTGCTCCTCGCGCTGGGGTACGACGGCTCATGCCCGCTGATTGATCCGATGTGTGGTTCCGGCACGTTTGCCATCGAGGCGGCGCTCATCGCGCGCAACATCGCGCCCGGGATTCGGCGCGCGTTCGCGTGCGAGTCGTGGCCGGGCTTCGACGATCGCGCGGCGGCGCGCGAGCGCGCGGGTGCTCGTGTGGCGGCGCGTGCGGCGCGTGCGGCGATTATCGCCTCGGATCGTGACGCCGGTGCGGTCGAAGCGGCGCTCGCGAACGCCCGGCGTGCCGGAGTGGCAGCCGACGTGGCAATCTCGCGGCGGCCGCTCTCCGCCATCGAGACAGTTCCCGGCCCGGGACTTCTCGTTGCCAATCCGCCGTACGGAGAGCGCGTGGGCGACCGCAACGCCCTGCGCAACCTCTATGCGCAGTTCGGCAACGTGGCGCGCACGAGGTTGCCGGGCTGGCGCGTGGCACTGGTTTCAGCCGACCGCGCGTTGGACGCGCAGGTCCAGCTGCCGTTCGAGACGGTCGCTGCATTCTCGAACGGCGGGATCAAAGTGCGCCTCGTGGCCACTCCTGCGCCGTAGTCATGCACGTGCCGCGCCGACCTCGACCTCGATGTTGCGCCACTTGCCCTGGCGGAACCGCCACACGCTCAGAGCTGCGCGCGAGAAATGACCGGCGAGAATCGCGAGCCACACGTGGAGCGGCTCGAGTGTGGAGAGCCGTGAGACCGCGAAACAGATGCCCAGTGGAATGATGATTTGCGAAACGACTGAGATATAGAGCGGACTCTTCGTATCGCCGGTTCCCTGCAGGCCGCCGGTGTACGTGAGGGCCACAGTGACGAACAGCCCCGACAGCGCAAGGACGCGCAGGAGCTGGGTACCGATGGCCACCACCGCCGGCTCGTGCATGCCGAACAGCCCGAGCAGGTGACCAGGAATAGACAGGAAGAGGACGCCGACGAAACCTGCGCCAATCAGGCCGAACCTCGCGGCTACGCGCACGCCCTCTTCCACGCGCGCGGGCCGACCCGCGCCCAGGTTCTGCCCGGCGATCGCTGCGGCTGCCCCGAGGAGACCCTGCGACGTCCATGTGATGAACGAGAACAGCTCCGTGTATCCAACGGCGTACGTGGCCTGCGCTTCGGCGCCGTGCGCGGTGGAGCCAATGAAGCCGAGTAGAAGCACGCCGCCCACGTTCATCGCGATGCCCTGGATGCCGGTGGGGAGCCCGTAGCGGAAGAGCGAGCGGATGACTTTCCAGTCCGGTCCTCGCGCGGCATGCCGCGGGAAACTCAGCGCCCAGCCGCCAAACCAGAGGCGGTAGGTCGAGTACAAGGCGACGACGCCAAACGCGATCGTCGTGCCAATGGCGGCGCCTTTCGTGCCGAAGGCCGGCACCGGGCCAAGGCCGCGGATGAAGGCCACGTTCAGCACGACATTCAGCACCGTCGTCGCGATACCGAGCTTCATGGGCGTACGCGCGTCGCCCGCCGAGCGAAGCGCGTTGCTCAGCATGAAGAAGATCATCATGCCGCCGCTGAACAGGAACATGATGCGGAGGAATGGCAGCGCTTCCGCCTGTACCTCGGCCGTTGCGTTCACGAGCGTCAGCAGCCACGGCGCAATGAAATACCCAAGTGGCGCCATGATCCCGAACGACATTCCGACCGCCGTGAGGAACGACTGGTAAACCACACGATCCACCGTCTCATGATCGCCCTGGCCCGCGAACCGCGCGACAAGGACGCTCATCCCCGTGAAGATCGAGGATGTGAAGACGATGACGATGAGCAGTATCTGCCAGCTCACGCCGATCGCGGCGTTGCCGCTGAATCCCACATAGTTGCCCACGAGCGCGTGATCTACCACGCCCTGCATGCCCCCAATCACGCTGGTCAGCACGGCTGGCCACGCCAGCTTCCAGACGGCGGGGGCAAGGGGCCCGTCAACGAGCGAGCGATCGTACCGCCGCGGGGCCGCGTCTACGCGGGATGGCAGGGCTCGTGCGGTTCTTCCGGCTGGCGCAGCCAGCGCCGCGTCCTGGTCACCCGAGGGTATTGTCACAGCCCGAATCTACCAGAGATCGGCGCGGCAGTGGCTTTGCAACCCCTTTGTGCGTCAATAGTTGAGGCCCCGCGTCATTCGAGGCCGCAGAGCGGGTAACTTTCAATCTGTCATGACACAACCTGTAACTTCCGTCTTCAACGACGCATACATCGCCGAGACGTACGAGCTGTGGCTTCGCGATCCGGCGTCGGTTGAGGAATCCTGGCGCCAGTTCTTCGAGCTTGCCGTGCAGTACGGAGGCGCCTCCTCCCCGCGCGGCGCGCTGGCCGCAGCCCCGGTATTCCCGTCAACTGCCGTGCGGGCGGCGTCGGCAGCGGCTCAGGCTCCGCAGCCGGCGATTCAGCGTGACGACCAGGATTTCGCGCGGCGCATCGTTGGCGTATCCCGGTACCTGAACGGCATCCGCCGTTACGGATACCTGGCCGTACAGCTCGACCCGCTCGGCTCCGCTCCTCCGGGCGCGGTGGAACTGACGCTGGATTACTACGGGATCACCGAGGCCGACCTGGCCCTCGTGACCGGCGAGGCGCTCGGCTTCCCGCACCTCGGCACGGGGCGCGACGTCGCGGAGCGGCTGAAATACCGCTATACCCGCAACATCGGGGTCGAGTTCGTCCACTGCGGCACCGACGAGGAGCGCCAGTGGTTCCGGCAGCTGTTTACCGCCGAGCAGCTCACGCGGCCGCTGAACGCGGACGAGAAACGCGCGATGCTCAAGCGGCTCTCGCAGGTTGAGGGCATGGAAGTGTTCCTCGGCCGCGCGTTCACGGGCTACAAGCGGTTCTCGATCGAAGGCACCGACATGCTCGTGCCGATGCTCGACGCGGCGATCTCGGAGTCCGCGTCGTCGGGCGCGCGCCACGTGGTGATCTCGATGGCTCATCGCGGCCGCCTCAACGTCCTCACGAACGTGGCCGGGATGCCCTTCGCGCGGCTCGTCGGCGAGTTCCAGGGCAGGCGCGACGAGCTTGGCAGCGTGAGCACGGGCGACGTGAAGTACCACCTCGGCTTCGCGAGTACGTACGCGCTGAAGGACGGGCAGGAGATCGAGGTGACCCTCCTTCCGAACCCCAGCCACCTCGAGGTGGTCAATCCCGTGCTGCAGGGTGCCGCTCGCGCGCTGCAGCGGCACGCTGGCGATCCGTACGAGCGCGACGAGTTTGCCGTGCTGCCTGTCTGCATTCACGGCGACGCAGCGTTCGCCGGCGAAGGGATCGTCGCGGAGACGTTCAATCTCGCTCACCTTCGCGGCTATTCCGTGGGCGGCACGCTCCACATAATCACGAACAACCAGATTGGCTTCACCACGGACACGCCCGACGGCCGCTCGACGCGCTTTGCGAGCGACCTCGCGAAGGGCTTCGAGATGCCCGTCATTCATGTGAATGCGGACGACCCCGAGGTCTGCATTGCGGCCGTGCGCATCGCGATGGCGTACCGCACCACCTTTGGGCGCGATGTGCTCATTGATCTCGTTGGCTATCGCCGTCACGGGCACAACGAGGGTGACGAGCCTGCGTACACGCAGCCGGCGATGTACGACAGGATTCATGCGCATCCCACCGTGCGGCAGCTCTGGGGGCAGCGCCTCGTCGCGGAAGGTCTCATTGCGGACGGCGCCGCCAAGTCGGTCGAAGACGATGCCATTGCGGAATACCAGCGTGTGTTCGATGCCGGCAAGGACGCCACGGCTGGCGCGTCCGATGGTGAAGCAGCCGCGCGGGAAGAACCGTTCAAACCGCCCGTCACCTCCGTGCCTGCGAGCCTGCTGCACAGGGTCAACGATGCGATGCTCGAGTGGCCCGCCGGCTTCACGCCGCACCCGCGACTCGCCAAGCAGCTCGAGCGGCGGCGTGAGGTGATGGACGCAGCCGGAGGAATTGACTGGGGCCATGCCGAAGCGCTCGCGTTTGCCACGATCCTGGCCGATGGCACAAGCATCCGGATGTCGGGGCAGGACGTAGAGCGCGGCACCTTCTCACACCGTCACGCCGTGCTGCACGACGTGAAGACGGGGCAGACGCATACGCCGCTCCAGCACATTGCCGGCGCGGCAATCGCGTTCGAGATCTACAACTCGCCCCTTTCGGAGCTGGCGGTGATGGGCTTCGAGTACGGGTTCAGCGTGGCCGCGCCCGGAACGCTCGTGCTGTGGGAGGCGCAGTTCGGCGACTTCGTCAACATGGCGCAGCCGCTGATTGACCTGTTCGTTGCCGCCGACCGCGCCAAGTGGGGCCAGGACTCAGGGCTCGTGCTGCTCCTGCCGCATGGCTACGAAGGGCAGGGCCCGGAGCATTCCAGCGCGCGCCTCGAGCGGTTCCTGCAGCTCGCCGCCGAGAACAACACGCGGATAGCATACCCGAGCACGCCGGCGCAGTATTTCCACATCCTGCGGCGGCAGGCCCTGGTGAAGGAACGGCGGCCCCTGGTGCTGATGCAGCCCAAGTCGCTGCTTCGGCTCCAGCAGGCAATGTGCAAGCTGACCGACCTGTCGGAGGGCGCGTTCCACTCCGTGCTCGACGACCCTTCGGGGCCCGAAAAGCGCGAGAAGGTGACTCGCATCGTGCTGTGCAGCGGGAAGGTTTACTACGACATCGTGGCCAAGCCCGTTCCGGCGGAAATCGCGGTAGTGCGCGTGGAGGAGCTGTTCCCGTGGCCGAACGCGGCCCTTACCTGGCTGTTCGACGGGTATTCATCCATGCGGGAAGTCGTGTGGGTGCAGGAGGAGCCGAAGAACCAGGGTGCATGGACCTGGATTGCGCCGCGGCTGCGTGCCACGGTTGGCAACTCCGTGATGATCCGCTACGTGGGCCGTCCCGAACGCGCAAGCCCGGCCGAGGGGTACACGAAGGCGCACAGCGTGGAGCAGGAGCGAATCGTCACGGAGGCGCTCGCGACGGAGCCGCGGAGCACGGCTCCGCAGCGGCCAAGCGGGGTGCTGCACATCGTCTGACCCTCGTGCTGCCGGTCGTGCCGCGGGTGCGCCGGCAGCGCCGCTCGCCGTCAGCCCACGGGCGACTGAAGGACGCACGCGCCGCGCCCCGGCGGCGCATGGCTACCCTCCGAACGCTTCCACGTACCGCTCGATGTATTCCGGCACACGCTTGCGACGGTACTGTAGGATGAACCGCGGGTGGTCGAGCGCTACCAGCTCGTCGAACCAGCGATGCTCGGCGTTCAGGCGCTGCAGGTACGCAAAGTTCTGGCCCCTGCCAAGCACTATCGCGCGGTCACGGCGCCCGCCGGCCGCGAGGTGCATCTCGACGGACTCGATGATGAACGGCCTGCACGCGCGCGCCAGCGCTGGTACGTCGTAGTAGTTGAGGTTGAGGCCGCGGCGCGTGAAACCGAGCGGAGCGGCCGCGCCGATGTAGCACCGGGCCGCAAACTCGGCCAGGCCGCCGAACTCCTCGATGAAGTCGTAGATGAACACCGACGACAACTCGCGCCGTCGGGGAAGGTCGTTCTCGATTCCACAGTACTCGGCGAGCGCCACGGGGTCGGTGAACGTCACGCCGGTGATGCCGGCGCCGAACCGCCCCGGGTTGATGCCGAACGCGAGCAGCCGTGTCCTGGTGTCGGCGTAAAAGGCGTCCAGGTATGCCTTTACGTAACGGCGCGTTACGCGGTTGGCGTACGGATTCATTGCCTCCACGCCGGCTGGGAGCCGCGGCGCGCTGACCGTCGTGTAGAAACGATATATGCGCGCCCCAAACGATGAACCCGCGGGCGCTTTGAGTGTCGCCATGAACGTAAATTGACGGGCAGCGTGCGTTCGTGCTCGCCCGGGCTCCCGGAGCGATGCATGCCCACGCCTGCCTACCGGGGGGAACGGACCATGGCGACTGCGAAGTCCCGGATGCCGGAAGCTGCGGGCCCGTATGTTGTTGGCCTCGATGAGGTGACGTCCGGCGACCTCGCGTTGGTCGGCGGCAAGAACGCATCGCTCGGCGAGATGATCCGCAACTTGTCTGCGGCGGGAATCCGCGTTCCCGACGGGTTTGCCACCACCGTGCGGTCGTACCGCGCGCTGCTCGCCACCGGCGGCCTGCACGATCGCATCGCGGAGACGCTCGATCGGTTCAAGCGCGGCAAGCTGCCGCTGGAACGGGCCGGCTCGGCGATTCGCAAGGCAATCCTCGCGACCCCCATGCCGGACGACGTGCGCGCCGCTGTCGCCGACGCGTACGCACGGCTGTGCAAGCGCGTCGGGCGCGTGAACGTGGACGTCGCGGTCCGCAGCAGCGCCACCGCCGAGGATCTTCCCGACGCGAGCTTCGCGGGGCAGCAGGAGTCGTTCCTGAATGTTCGTGGCGCGGAGGCCGTGCTGCGCGCGTGCAGGCGATGCATGGCGTCGCTCTTCACCGACCGCGCCATCTCGTACCGTGAGCATCACGGGTTCGACCACATGCGCGTCGGGCTCTCGGTTGGCGTGCAGCGAATGGTGCGCTCCGACAAAGGCGCCGCCGGCGTGATGTTCTCGATCGGGCCCGAGACAGGCTTCCCAGGCGCCCTTACGATCAGTGCCAACTGGGGCCTGGGCGAGTCGGTGGTCTCAGGCAGCGTGGATCCGGACGAGTTCATGGTCGCAAAGGCGCAACTCGCCGACCAGCGCGCGATTCCGGTCATCCAGCGGCGGCGAGGCCGGAAGCTGCGAAAGGTCGTTTACGGCACGGAAGGATCGCGCGTCACGCGCAACGTCCGCACCACAGCACGGGAGCAAGGGTCGTTCGCCCTTGGCGATGCCGACGCCGTTCAGCTTGCGCGCTGGGGTGTCGCGATCGAGAAGCACTACGGCCGCCCCATGGACATCGAGTGGGCGAAGGACGGGATCACCGGCGAGTTGTTCATCGTACAGGCGCGGCCGGAAACCGTTCAGTCGCGCGCCGCCGACCACGCCTTCAGATCGTACAAACTCAAGGGCACGGGACGGCGCATCGTATCGGGGACGGCGGTCGGCCAGGCGATCGTCACGGGAAGGGTGTGCGCGCGAAACGTCCCGGGCTCGGCGGAAGCCTTCCCGGCGGGCGCCATCCTGGTTGCCGACAAGACCGACCCGGACTGGGTGCCGGTGATGAGACGCGCCGGCGCGATCGTGACCGACCACGGCGGACGCACGTCGCACGCGGCAATCGTGAGCCGCGAGCTTGCCCTTCCGGCGATCGTGGGCGCGCGCGGCGCCACGCGCGCGCTGAAGAATGGCGCCGTAGTCACCGTCTCGTGCGCCGAGGGCGACACCGGGTATGTGTATGAAGGCCGCGTGCCATTCGAAGTGCGCGACGTCTCGACGAAGGATCTGCCGGCGACGCGCACGAGGGTGATGCTGAACGTCGGCGACCCGGCTACGGCGCTTCGCTGGTGGCGGCTCCCTGCGGACGGCGTCGGCCTCGCGCGCATGGAGTTCGTCATCGGCAACCTGATCAAGGCCCATCCACTGGCGCTGCTGTACCCGAAGCGCGTGCGAGAGAAGCGCGCGCGGGACCAGATCGCTGCGCTCACGTCCGGGTATGCGGACGGCCCTTCGTTCTTCATTGATACCCTCGCGCACGGCATTGCGTGTATCGCTGTCGTGCACCACCCGCGGCCCGTGATCGTCCGGCTCAGCGACTTCAAGACCAACGAGTACGCCGACCTCATTGGCGGGCGCGACTTCGAGCCCGTCGAGGCCAACCCGATGCTTGGCTGGCGCGGCGCGAGCCGCTACTACAGCGACGCATACCGGGATGGCTTCGCGCTCGAGTGTCGCGCGATCCGCAAAGCGCGCGAAGAGCTGGGATTCACGAATGTGGTCGTAATGGTGCCGTTCTGCCGCACGCTCACGGAGGCCGACCTGGTGCTGCGCGAGATGGCGATGAACGGGCTCGAGCGCGGAAAGGGTGGGCTGGAGGTGTATGTGATGTGCGAGATCCCCTCGAACGTGATCCTTGCCTCCGAATTCGCCGACCGGTTCGACGGCTTCTCCATCGGCAGCAACGACCTGACCCAGCTCACGCTTGGCGTGGACCGCGACTCGGCGCTGCTCGCGGGGATCTTCAGCGAACGCGACCCTGCGGTAACCCGCCTCATCGCTCGCGTGATCGAGGACGCGCACGCAAAGGGGCGGCCGGTGGGGCTCTGCGGGCAAGGGCCGAGCGACAGCCTCGAGTTCGCGGAGTTCCTCGTGAGCGTGGGCATAGACTCGATGTCCGTCACGCCCGACAGCTTCATACAGGTGAAGCGCCAGGTTGCCGTGGCGGAGCGTAGTGGTTGACGGGACGCGGTGCGGGTGGCGAAGGTACGTCATCCATGTCACGCGACAATCCTCGGCGTAGTTGCCTGGCCCACCCGGCCGCTCGCGCAGCGGCAGCCGCCGCTGCGGTCTTTCTGTTCCTTGCTGCGCCGTCCGCCGATGCGCAACAGCGCTACGGAGCCGCAGCCATCGAGCAATCCCTTGCCGGCTTCACCTCCACGGCGCGCGTGCTCGTCATTGCCGCGCACCCGGACGACGAAGACACGCAGGCAATCGCCTGGCTCGCGCGTGGCCAGCACGTCGAAACAGCGTACCTCTCGCTGACACGCGGCGACGGCGGCCAGGATCTCATTGGCCCGGAGCTGGGTGAAGCGCTGGGTGCGATTCGTACCGAGGAGCTCCTTGCGGCGCGGCGAATAGACGGCGGACGCCAGTACTTCACGCGCGCGTTCGATTTCGGGTTCTCGAAGAACGCGGAAGAGACGGCCCGGCACTGGCCGCGCGACTCGATCCTTGGCGACGCCGTCACGGTAATTCGCGCATTCCGGCCGCACGTGATCCACTCAGTGTGGACGGGTACCCGCGCCGACGGCCACGGCCACCACGAGTACGCCGGCCAGGTGGCGCGGGCAGCGTACGACGCAGCCGGCGATACGATTCGCTTTCCGGTGGCGAAATACGGCCCCGCGTGGGAGCCGCTCAAGTTCTATCGTCGTGGCGCGGCGATCCGGTTTCCCGTGAATGAGTACGACCCGATTCTTGGCGAGACGTACGCGGCAATCGCGGCCAACAGCAGGTCGCAGCACCGGTCGCAGGGGTTCGCGGGGGTAGCGCTCCGCAGCATCGTGCCCGGCGGCGGGGGCGGGCGCGGTGGGTTCGGCGGAGGCGTGGTGCGCGAGGCGTCGCGGGTCAACGAGAGCACGCCATCGGCCTCAGAGCACTCGATCTTCGATGGCGTTGACACCACGTTTGCGCGACTCGTGTCTGCGGCGCCACCTGCGATTCGCGGCCAGCTCGCGGCAGCGGGCGCGAGGGCCGACTCCGCGACCGCCGTGCTCGATTACGCCCGTCCGTGGGAAGTCGTGCCGCTAGTGGCAAGGATGGCGGGTGCGGTGCATGCGGCGCGCCACGCGGTGCAGCCGTGCCGCGCCCGCGCGTGTACTGCCGCAGACGCCGACCTCGACGCAGCGCTCGACCTGCTCGATCGGCGCGCGCAGCAGGCGCTGGTTGCAGCGGCGGAAGTGGAACTGGACCCGATCGCGCCCCGCGAACTGCTCGCGGTCGGGGACTCGCTGCCGGTCACGGTCGCGATCGTGAACCACGGACGCACGGCTGTTACCGTGCGCGATGTGCGCGCGACCGGCGCTCCGTCCGGGTCGTTCGGCGCTGTCACGCTCGCGCCCGACAGCGGCGTTGCGGTGCGCAAGGTCGTTCGCGGATACCCGGCCGTTGGCGCATGGTGGCTGGGCGCTCACCCGGAGGGGATGCTGACGGGCAGGATGTCGCCGGCCGACGGCGTGGAGCGCGCTGCTGGCGGCGCAACGGACCTGGTGCCGGGCGTTGCCGTATCGGAAGAATCGCGGCGCACGAGCGAGGTCTGGGTGACGCTCGAGATTGCGGGCCAGGCCGTGCCTGTGAACGCTGGGCCGCTCGTGTTCCGTTCGGCCGACCCGCTCATGGGCGTGCAGGACCGGCCGCTCGTGGGCGTGCCGCCGGTGACGCTCGCCTTCGACGCGTCCGCCGAGTTCGTTCCTGCATCGAAGCCAATTGACCGGCAGGTGCTGCTCACGATCCAGTCTTACGCTGACTCACCGCGCACGTTCACGCTGGGCATTTCAGCGCCGCGGGGTCTCAAGGTTGACTCAGCCCCGGCGTCCGTGACGCTTCAGGCGGGCGAGCGGCGCGAGCTTTCTCTCAGGTTGCGCGGGACGCTCGGCGCCGGTCGCCACGAGTTGCGCGCCACCGGCACTTATGCGGACGGCTCCACGTTCGGCACCGGCTTTGCGACGATCAACTATCCGCACATCCGTCCGATCCACATATACGGCACGTCGGTGCTGGGTCTGCAGGCCGTTGACGTCGCGGTCGCGCAGGGACTCAACGTCGCGTACGTGCAGGGCGCCGGCGATGCCAGCCCCGGCTACCTGGCCGAGCTGGGGATACCAGTGACGGTGATCCAGCCCGAGGAGATCGGAAAGGCGAATCTCGCACGGTTCAGTACCGTGGTGCTGGGCACGCGCGCATTCGACGCCAGTCCTTCCCTCGTTGCCTTCGTGCCGCGTCTCCTCGATTACGCGCGGGGCGGCGGCACCCTGGTGGTGCAGTACGGGCAGAATATGGCGCAGGCGAAGGCGGTGTTTCCGTATCCGCTCGGCTGGGCGCAGCCCGCCGAGCGCGTGACGGTGGAGGACGTTCCGGTGACCGTGCTCGATCCCGCCGCCAAGGTTCTGACATCGCCCAACCGACTCGGGCCTGGTGACTGGAACGGCTGGGTGCAGGAACGCGCGCTCTACATGCCGAGCACGATTGACCCCAGGTACCAGGCGCCGATCGAGATGCACGACCCCGGCGAAAAGGAGAACCGTGGCGCCATTCTCGTGACGCCCCTTGGCAAGGGCACCTTCGTGTTCACCACGCTCGCGCTCTTTCGGCAGTTGCCGGCCGGGGTTCCGGGGGGCGCGCGCCTCTGGGCGAACCTGTTGAGCGCGGGCAAGGCGACCGCGGCGGGGCCCACTCCCTGATGACAGGTACCTTTACCCGCCACTGACCCCGCATGCCTAGTTCATTCAAGCGCATCCTGCTCAAGGTCCTCGCCGCGGAGCTCGCGGCGTGGGCGCTGCTTGCGCTGCTCCAGCTCCGCTACAACGGATAGCCGATGCATTGGGTCAACTGGGCGGTCGTCGCCGTTTATCTGGCGTACGTAGTCAGCGACAGTATCCGGCGCGCGCGGGGACTGAAGACGATCGAGGGGTACTTCCTCGCCAACCGGAACCTCCCGTGGTGGGCCGTCGGGCTCACCGTGATGGCCACGCAGCTCTCTGCCATCACCATGATCGGCACAACGGGGCAGGGCGCAGTGGACGGGATGCGCTTCGTCCAGTTCTACTTCGGGCTCCCGGTGGCAATGGTGATCCTTGGGGTCACCATAGTGCCGTTTCTGCACAAGGCGAATGTATATACGGCCTACGAGTTCCTCGAGCGCAGGTTCGGGCCGCGTACGCGCTCGCTCACAGCGTTCCTCTTTCTGTGCTCCCGCGGGCTCTCGTGCGGCACCATCATCGCCGCGCCGGCGGTGGTATTCAGCGCGATCTTTGGCTGGCCGATGCTGCTCTCGGTCGCGGTGATAGGGCTGCCCACGGTGATCTACGTGGTGATCGGGGGAGTGCAGGCGGTGACGTGGGCCGACGTGAAGCAGATGTTCGTGATAGTCACGGCGCTGGTTGCGGTAGTCATCACACTGCTGGTGAAGATCCCGGTGAACCCGGACGCGGCCCTGTCCATCGCGGGCGCCGCGGGGCGCCTGCGCGTCTTCGACTTCTCCTTTACCCTCAACGAGCAGTACACTTTCTGGAGCGGGATCATCGGCGGCACGTTCCTGATGCTCTCGTACTTTGGCACCGACCAGAGCCAGGTGCAGCGGTACCTCACGGCGCGCTCGGTTGACGAGGCGCGCAGCTCGCACTTGATGAGTGCGTTCTGGAAGATTCCGCTCCAGGGGCTCATCCTCCTCGTTGGCGTGCTGGTGTTCGTGTACTACCTGTTCGTCACGCCGCCGCTGTACTGGAACCCCGCGGCCGACCATGCAGTCGCGGCCGCGGACCAGGGCTCCTACGTGCAGTTCGAACGCGAGGCGCAGGCAGCATGGACGCTCCGCAGCCAGCTCGCGGCGGAGATCGCCCGCACCCCGCGGGCGCAGGCGGCGGTGCCGCGCGCCCCGTTCCGCGCGGCAGACTCGGCGTACGCGGCGATCCGGGCGCAGGCGCTCGCCAAGGCAGAGGAGGTGACTGGCGGGCCCGCGCGTGACGTGAACTACATCATCCCGCAGTTTGTGCTCACGCAGCTTCCGCTCGGGCTCGGCGGCCTCTTCATCGCGGCCGTGATAGCGGCGGCAATGAGCGCGGTCGCGGGCGAGCTGTCGGCGCTCTCTACCTGCACGGTCATAGACTTCTACCGGCGCTGGGTGCGGCCGGAGGCGAGTGACGCGCACTTCCTGAAGGTGTCGCGCATCGCAACCGCCTTCTGGGGGCTTGCTGCATGCGGGGTCGCGGTCTTTGCGGCGTCGCTCGGTTCCCTCATCGAGGTCGTGAACCGGTTCGGCTCGTTCTTCTACGGCTCGATCCTCGGGGTGTTCCTCCTCGCGATGCTGCCGCGCGCGCGCGCGAAGGGCGCATTCATCGGACTCATCGCGGGGATGCTGGCCGTTGGCGCGGTGAGTTTCGGCGCGCCGAACGTAGCGTTCCTCTGGTACAACGTGATCGGGGCCGTGGCCGTCGTGGCCGTGGGGCTCGCGGTCAGCGCCGCCGATGGCACCGCCGGCGCGAAGAAGGCCTGACGCGCCCTCCCGCGCCCCCTACCTCGCGGCCACCTTCGCCAGGCCCTCGATCAGTTTGCTCGTGTGCTCGTAGTTGCGGTAGCTGAGCATCGCGAACGACCCCTTCGCGTGGATCACCACGAAAGGCGGCGAGTCCATTTCCACGAAGAGCGAACCTTCGCCCAGGCCGCTCACCCGAAAGCGTCCGCGCCGGGTCTTCCCGAGCGCGAAGCCGTTCAGGCGCGCCTCGATTGCAGGCGCCGAGTCCGTCACGACGACCTCCGTGATCTCGCTGGTGGGGATCACCGTGCGGTAGAACATGCTCGTGATGGAAACCCGCTCGCGCGAAAGGTCAACGCGCGACGGCTGCGTCTGCATGTACACCAGCACGCCCAGGCACGCCACCAGCAGCGCGATCACGATGGCCGGCCACGCGAACGACCTGGCGTCGACCTCACCGGTGTGCACGGGCTCGATCCCGGCTGCCTCGGCGATCGCCGTGGCCAGCGCCGACGGCTCATCGGTGCCGATCGCGACTCGCACGCCACCGTCGAGGCGCAGGTCCACGGCGCGCCGTCCGGCGACGTTGTAGAGCCAGCCGCCCTCGATCCGCCGCACCCCCGTCCCCACCCACCACGGGACGCGCGTCACGGCCGCCGAGCCGATCGTGGAAAGCTCGATGGACCGCCTGATCAGCCCGATGCCGAACCGGATGCGAACGTGGGAATCGTCAACCGCCACGGTGAGCGTGCCCATCAGGAGCGCCATGATCGCCGCAACTGGCACCAGCACGTACACTGCCGGCGAGCGCCCGCCGACGAGAGAAGCGAATACCCCGGCCGTTGCGAGCCCCGCTGACGCCGCGATGATGGTCCAGCCCCGCTGGGTGTGGCGATACCGTTCGTCTGGCACGTGGCGCCTTGCTTTGGCCAGGTCAGCCGCGCGTGAGCACTACCGCCGCGCAGACCAGCACGAGCCCGCTGATGCCGGCAAATCGCGCGAGGAGCGCCGCTTTCCTGCGGTGTGCCAGCGCTTCGGGCGACCCCGGCGCAAAGCTACCTGCCTGCGGGCCGATCACGAAGTCGTGGTACGCCTCCACGGCGAGCATCAGCGTCGTGAAGATGAGCTTCAGCGCAAGCGCGATTCCGACGCGGCTCGACCAGAACTGAGGTGAGTCGAACACTCCATGCCAGTGCAGCCAGCCGCGCCAGCGAAGGTTCTCGATTCCGGTGATGACGGCAACCGTCACTGTAATCCATCCAAGCGTGCGGAACCGCCTGCCGAACTGGTCGAAGAGCTGCTGCCGGAGGGCCGGCGGCTCGATGCCGCGGAGGACCGGAGCGCCTACCAAGCCGAGGAAGAACATGCCGCCGAGCCAGAGCATCGCGGCAAGGACGTGAATCGTAACGTTGACGTAGTATGCAAGAGGCATTGCTGAACCGCTGCTGTCGGACGTGTCAAGCCGAGAACCGAAGTATACCAGTGGTGTGCGGGCGGTGCGGACTCCCCGGCATGCGAGCGCCAACCGGCAGGGCGGCGCTGGTGACTACTCCGCGGGCACCGTCCGGCCGCTCGCCCACGCGCGCAGGTCCGCCAGGCGGCGCGCGGCAAGCTGCGACAGCGGTCGCGTCCCCTGCGCTGCGGCAAGGAGGTCTTCCGTGACGAGCGGCCGGTTGTCGGCAAACGCCGAGTAAAGCCCCGTGTTGATGCTCTCCTCGATCTCCGCGCCACTGAACCCGTCGGTGGCCGCGACGAGCCGGGCGAGGTCGAAGACCGCGGGATCCTGCTTCCGCTTCGCGAGGTGAATACGAAACACGCTTTCCCTCGAACTGGCGCCGGGCAGGTCAATGAAGAATATCTCGTCGAAGCGGCCCTTGCGCACGAACTCCGGCGGAAGCTTCGTGATGTCGTTCGATGTCGCAACGACGAACACGTCGGCTTTCCGCTCCTGTAGCCACGAGAGGAAGCTGCCGAAGATGCGGTTCGACACGCCGCCGTCAGAGTCGCCGCTCACGGCTGCAAACACCTTCTCCATCTCGTCAATCCACAGTACGATGGGCGCCATCCGCTCGGCGGTCTGCATAGCGCGCTTGAAGTTTTTCTCCGAGTCGCCGATGTACTTGTCGTAGAGGTTGCTGGGGTCGAGGCGCAGCAGCGGCAGTTCCCACTCGCGTGCCACGGCCCGTGCCGACAGACTCTTCCCGCAACCCGGGACGCCAAGGAGCAGCACCCCCTTCGGGAACGAGAGCCCGAACTGCTCGGCCCGGCGCGGGTCCATCACCACCGGGCGCCGCTTCGCCAGCCAGGCCTTGAGTCCCGACAGGCCTGCCACCTGATTCAGCCCTTCCTCCGCCGGGCGGTACTCGAGGAGTGCATCCTGCTCCACGACCTGCCGCTTTGCCTCCATCACGGCGCGTACGTCCGATTCCCCGAGCACGCCGTCATCAACGATGAGTCTGGTGATGACCTTCTCCGCCTCGAGCAGGGAGAGGCCAATGAGGTTATTCACGAAGCGCACGCGGTCGGCTTGAGTCAGGTCAACGCGCACCGGCATCTTCGCCGAGTATTCGCGGATCAGGCGCTCGAGAAGTCGGCGATAGTCGTCGAAGGAAGGCGGCGCGAGGTCGAGCACCGTGGCGTGCGGGCGAAGAGCGTCCGGCAGTCGCACGTCCTGCCCGATAACGATGACGCCGCCCTTCCGCATCCCGAAGTACTCGACGCCCTCGAGGAGCGAACTGATGACGCCGGGGTCGTCGAAGTGGGCCGCGAGGTCACGGAACACGAAGAGGCCCGCTCCCTGGTCCCTGACGAACGCAAGCGCCTTCGCCGGCTCGGCGGTGTTGTCAACCAGCGGGTCCGTGAAGTGCGAGCCGCGCAACGTGCCGCGCGACCGGCTCCAGCAGAACAGGTTCAAGCCGAGTTCCGCCGAGATCCGCTCGATGCCCGCGATGGCGCGGTCGTACTCGCGCGTGTCGAGCACCACCAGCGCGTAACGCGCGCGGATGAGCAGCGACAGTTCGCCGAACGTATCGTTGGCTGCCATTGTGCCTGGTCTCCGCGGTGGTGGCTACTGATCAAAGATGGGCCAGGCACCTGACGCCGCGTGCCTGGCCCATCCTTGTGGTGCAGTCGCTACTGCTTACTTCTGGCGAAATCCGACGCTCGTTTCCCAGCCCTCGAGCTTTACTACGCGGAGCACTGCCGTCTGCTTTACGCCGCCTGCGTCCAGAACCACGCGGTAGTCTCCCGTTGGCGCGATCTGTGGCTGGGCGAACCCTCGCCCGCCGCCTCCGGCTCCGCCGCGGCCACCACGCCCGCCGCGTCCGCCGCCCTGTTCAGCCGCTTCGAGGGCGCGCTTGACTGCGGTTGGGCTTCCCGTCGTGTCCGGTGCGCCCATCGCTTCCGCGGGGCGCGGATTGAACCCGCGTGGGAAGCCCGCCACCTGCGTCGTATCGCTGAATCCGCCGCGCCCGCCGCGGCCGCCGAACCCTCCGCCAAAACCGCCGCGTCCCCCGCCGAACTGCGCGGCCTGGGCCATCTGCTCAGGCGTCGAGACCTGGTAGTTCCACGTCGCGTAGCGCAGCCCGGGCGTCGAGTCGCCGTTGATGCGCGCGATCGTATCGCCCCTGGCGTCCACGATCATGATCTTCACGCCGCCGGGCACCTTGCCGCCCAGCTTGTACGCGATCTCGGCGCCCTGCGGTCCGCCGCTCGTGCGCCACTGCCGCTGGCTACGTGGCTCGCTCGGCGGCAGCGTGATTGGTGCGATGTAGCTGGTGGTCGGCGCGAAGAGGTAGACACCCTGCGCAACCACCGCAGGCGTCATCTGCTGCAGTGGAGCCACATCGAGGATCCAGATAGCACGGCCGTGCGTACCGGCGATCAGCTCGTGGTCGCGCGGATGCACCTGCAGGTCGTACACCGGCACTGCCGGCATGTTGTTCGAGATCCGGAACCAGCTTCCGCCCTTGTTGAGCGAGGCGTAAACACCCGTCTCCGTGCCCACGTAGAGGAGGTTCGGGTTCACTGGATCCTCGCGAACCACGTACACCGTGCCTGGGCGATCCGTGGGGAGGTTCGACGAAATCGAGCGGAATGTCTTGCCGAAGTCGTTCGATACGAACACGTATGGTTTGAAGTCGTTCTCGCGATGGTTGTCGCGCGCCACGTACACGGTGGCTGAGTCGTGGTGCGATGCGTCAATCTTCGAGACGTAGGCCATCGGCGGTACGCCGGAGAAGTGGTCGCTGAGGTCTTCCCACGCAGCGCCGTCGTTCCGGGTGAGCCAGACCTTTCCGTCGTCCGTGCCCACGTAGAGCAGTCCCGCGCGGATCGTGCTCTCGTTGATGTTCACGATCGTCGAGTTCTCCTCGGCGCCCGTGGCGTCTCGCGTGATGCCGCCGCTGGCGTCGGCCGCGGGGTTGCCCTGTGCGTCGAACCCGCTCGACACGCGCAGCCACGTCGGGTCGGCGCGCGTGAGGTCGCCGGAGATGGCGCGCGGGTTGTCGCCGTGCTCGACCGACTTGAAGAGCTTGTCGGCGCCGGAGTAGAACACGTTATGGTCGTGTACCGAGACGATGAACGGCGTGTTCCAGTTCCACCGCGCTGCTGCGTTCGGGTCGGTGCCGATTCCGCCCGGGGTGGCCGCGGTGCGGGCCTTCACGTTCGCCGTCAGACCCGTCGCGAGGTCGCGGCGCTGCATATTGCCGCCCTGCGACTCGTAGTACACGATGTTCGGCTCGACCGGGTCCTGCGCGGTCTGCAGGCCGTCGGCCGCCATCAGCGCAAACCAGTCGGTCATCTGGAGCTGACCATTGCGCCTGCGCGAGATTCCGCAGCTCGACCCGTTGTCCTGCAGCCCGCCGCACACGCGGTACGGCACCTGATAGTCGTAGCTGATGCCGTAGAACTGGCCCATCGGCATGTTGTTCATCGAGTCGTACGTGCCGCCCCGGTCCCACGTCTGGAACACGCCGGCATCTCCGCCGATGATGAAGTGGCTGGGATCCGTCGGGTCAATCCAGATGCCGTGGTAGTCCTCGTGGTTCCCGACCATTGAGAGCGTCCACGAGTAGCCACCGTCGTCGCTGAACGCGAAGTCCACCGCGCCGCGGTAGATGCGGTTCGGGTTCTTCGGGTCAACGCGTATCTGCGAGAAGTAGAACGGCCGGTTGTTGATCGTGCTCATCCACTTCCATGTCCGGCCGCCGTCGGCGGAGCGATAGAGCCCGGAGAGCAGTTGCTGCGGCTTGGCGCCGCGCACCGAGTCGGCCTCCACCATTACGTACACGATGTTCGGGTTGCTCGGCGCGAACTGGATGTTCATCCGGCCCTTCGTGGTAGCGGGGAATCCGCCGCCCTTCACTTCCGTCCACGTCTTGCCGGCGTCGGTCGTCTTCCAGAGCGCCGAGCCCGGGCCGCCCGAGGCGAGGAACGCGGGCTTGCGCTGCACTTCGTAGCTCGCTGCGAAGAGGACGTCGGGGTTGGCCGGGCTCATCGCCACGTCCGTGAATCCGGCGCGGTTCGATACGAACTTCGACATCTGCCACGTCTTGCCACCGTTGACGGACTTGTAGAGCCCGCGGTCGGGGCTGTCGGCCCACACCGCGCCCAGCGCCGCCACGTAAACGGTGTTCGGGTCCTTCGGGTGAACTACGATGCGGCCGATGTGCTGCGTCTTCTCGAGGCCGAGCGATGTCCAGGAGACGCCGCCGTCGCCAGAGCGGTACACGCCCCAGCCCGGCGCCACGGAGTTGCGCGAGTTGCCCTCGCCGGTGCCCACGTAAACCACGTTGGGATTGCTCGGCGCGATGGCGATATCGCCGATCGAGGCGATGGGCTGCGTGTCCCACACCGAGAAGAACGTCGTTCCGGCGTTCACGGTCTTCCAGACACCGCCGCCGGCGCCGGCCACGTAGAACGTGCGCGTGCCCGGCACGCCCTCGACGTCGGTGATGCGGCCAGCCATGTTCACCGGGCCGATTGACCGCCATTGCAGGCCGGACAGGGTGATGGAATCGGGTGCCTGCGCGCCGATACCCAGGAGCGGAAGCGCGGCAGCAAGGGCGAAGAGGTATGATGTTCGCATCGTACGTCTGGTGAAGGTTTGTCCTGACGTTAGCACACGGTGTACCGTCGCGCGACCGGCGTCATAGAGTGTCCCGCGCGAGGGCCGCCGCCGGAAGCGGCCCTCGCGGCGCGATCACGGCCTGATTGTCGGAGCCAATTGGTCTCTCCCCTTGTCTATCGCCTTGATTCCGTCTTTCATCCACTCCGGCATCGGCTGGCCTTTCAGTTTCACGTCGAAGAACGTCTGCATCCGCATGGCCCAGTCCTTCTGGTTCGCGCGGCCCTGGATGCCGTGGAGCTCGTCGTTGTAGTTGAAGAAGTACGCTTCCTTGCCAAGCCGCCGCATGCCGATGTAGAGCTCGATACCCTGGTACCACGGTACGGCGTCGTCGTGGTCGTTGTGCAGGATGAGGAGCGGCGTGTGCACGCGGTCGAGCGCGAAGAGGGGCGAGTTCTCGAGATAGAGCGGCAGTCCGTCCCAGATGGTCTTGCCGATGCGGCTCTGCGTGGCTTCGTACTGGAACGCGCGGTTCATCCCGGAGCCCCACCTGATGCCGCCGTACGCGCTGATCATATCGGCCACCGGCGCGCCGGCCTCCGCCGCCGAGAACATGTTGGTCTGCGTAATCAGGTACGCCGTCTGGTAGCCGCCCCATGAGTGCCCCTGGAGCCCAAGGCGCGCCGGATCCACGAAGCCGCCCTCGAGCACCTTCTGCACGCCGGGAACGATGGACTTGAGCGCGCTCTGCCCTGGGTGCCCCATCTCGTAGTAGATGTCCGGCTCGAACATCACGTACCCATTGGAGACGTAGTGCGTGATGTTCACGCTCGTCCCGCCGTTCGGCGCAATGTAGTTGTACAACCCGTCCGAAAGGTCCTCGTAGAAGTACGTGATCATCGGGTACTTCTTCGACGGATCGAAGCCCTCCGGCTTGAACAGGATCCCCTGCCGCGGGATTCCGTCGAGGCTCGTCCACTCGACAAGTTCCGCAGTGCCCCAGGTGTACTCCTTCTGGAACGCGTTGATGTCGGTGATCCTGGTGGCGGCCTTCTCGACGGACGGACCTACCCAGAGGTTCGGCGGTTCCTGGAAGGTCGTTCGCGTGACCATGTACACGTCGGCCTTGTCGGCTTTCGACGGGTTGCCATAGCGCACCTTGTCCATCGCTACCTTCTCGGGTGCGCGCCGCGAGTCGAGCTGCGTGCGGTAGAATCCGCTTTCCTTGGTGTCTTCGTTGAACGCCGAGAGCCAGGTGAGCCTGGACGTGTTGAGGAAGCGCTCATCGGCGCTGCGGTCGAGGCTCAGCGCGCGCAGCGTGACATGCTCGCGCTGCCCGAGCGAGTCGGTGAGGATCACCGGCGCTTTCACGCCCGACGGGTCGAACGCCCAGATGTCGTAGCGGCCGTTCACCAGCACCGACTGGTCGTCCTTCGTCCAGCCGGCGATTCCCCAGCCCGGGGGCTCGTCGGGCGTGCTCCACGTTTCCTGCTCGAAGTGCACGCTGGGCAGCGTCGCGTTCAGGTCAACGATCTTGCCGGTCGCAATGCTGTACGTGTACCAGTGTGCCTTGTCGAACCATGCGATGTACCTGCCGCCTGTCGAGAGCTGCGCGGGGCCCTTCACCTTGGATGCGAGCAACTTCCGCGCGCCGGACGCAGGATCCACGTAGTACACGTCGGTGCCGCCTGCTCCCCACGTTCCTTCCTTCTCGTAGGGCACGCCCGTCGAGAACAGCCCGGCCCTGGCGTCGTCCGAGAGCGCGACCGTGGGGAACGAGTCGCTGGTGAGCCGGACGAACTTGCGCGTCGCGATGTTGACGAGCCCCTGGTAGGTGGGGTTCGCATCCTGGTTCACGCTCAGCAGTTGCTGCGGCTGTATGAGCGGATCCTCCCAGTGCCAGAGGTCGAACTTTGCCTTGCCGACGAGCGAGTCGTCGGGTACCAGTGTCACCTTGGGCGGCGCGATACCCACCAGCACCGCATTGCCGGCGCGAGTGAAGCTCGCGCTCGGCGAGTCGGGAAAGCGGTACGTTGGCGGCAGCGCCGTGGTTGCGAGCAGCGGCTGAGCGTTCGCTGCCTTCACCGTACCGTAGTAGAACACCGAAGGCGCATCTGGCTTGCCGAAGGCGTCGCGGTCGGACGCGAACACGTACTGCTGCTGCGCCTGGTCGAATGTGAACGCGCGGTAGTTGCCCGGCCCGCTCATCACGCTGCGTGTTGCGCCGGTTGCAAGGTCGCGGAGATAGACGCCGTCCTTCGTGGAGTCGCGCGAGGTGACCGCGTACGCGAGTATCTTCGCGCTGTCGTCGAAGGTGTAGAAGGAGACATCGCCGAGCGTCACTTCCGCGCCGCTGGACAGGTCGCGCAGGACGACATCGGTGCCGTAAGTGCGGCGCGTGACGTTCTGAGCCGTGCCGCCGCGCCCGCTGGTCGCCGCGGCGGCGCCGGCGCTGCCCCGGCCACCGCGCCCTCCGTTGGCGGAATCGGCCGAAGCCGTGTCCGCTTTCTGGTACGCGAGCCACCGTCCGTTGGCGTCCGGTACGCGGAACCCGCGCGCGCCCTTCACCGTCTCGATGTTGCCGTCCGCGAGCCGTATGACGTGCAGCGACTGCGCCACGCGATTGAGTTGCGTGGATACACTTGCCGTTCCCCGCCCGCCTGTGCCGCTGCGGCCCGCACCACGCTGGGCGGCTTCGGCGCTGTCAACCTGCGCTCGCGGCGCGCTGGATACCGTCACGAACGCGAACTTGCCGTCGGCGCTGAATGGGCCCGTGCCCGATGGCCCGCCGCGCCCGCCGCGCCCCCCAGCGCCGGGCGGCGGGCCTCCGGCGGATCCGCCACGCCCGCGCAGCGCACCGGGTGTGTTGTTATCGCGGTTGGTGTACCCGAGGTTCACCCGGAATTCGGTCTGCGCGCCGGTCGCGCGAACCACGAAGGTGCCGTCGCCAACGCGCGGATTAAGCGTGTAGGCTGCCCACTTGCCGTCGGGCGAGAGCGTCGGGCTGGCGATGCCTTCCCAACGATCCCAGTCTGCCTGGGCGAGCGGCCGCTTGGCCTGCGCCGACGCGGTCGAGGCGGCGCCTGCAACGCAGGCGGCTGCGAGCAATGCAGTGCGAATACTGGACATGGAGTGGTGATGGACGGATGGGGGGGTCGCTTGCTCCTCATATAGTACGATGCGGCACGGCTACCCGCTGCAGCAGGCGGCAGGGGCGCGCTCCGTGCGGCAGCGCGGCGCGTGTCCTAGTTTTTGCACAGCCCATACGCGGTGTTTCGCTGGCCGCATGGGCGGACTCCTTGCACCGCTTCCTCAGTCCATTGTGACCACGCCAGTCATCGAGCGAATCTCTCCGGCCAACGTTGCGTGGCTGAAGGAATTCTCGGTCGCGATGCACCGCCGGTTCGCGTATCCGCCGGGGCATCCGTCGTCGGTCGCCGCAGGGAAGGTCGCGGTTCGCGCGCTGGAGCAGGCGCTTGTCGTCGCGCCCGAAATCGTGATGACGATCGGGCGGCGGCACCTCTCCATCGGAGGCGCGGTGAGCGACCCCAGGAACCCTGCGCTGGGAGAGCTCGCCGAGCGGCTGCATCGCCAGGGCATCGCGGCAATCACGCTGCGCGAGGGGCTGGGCGAAGCCGATTTCGACGCACTGCTCGGCTTCATCGTCACTTCGCACGCCCCGGAATCTGAAGACGACGACTTGACGACACCACGCCTGGGCGAACACGTGTCGGTCGAACTCCTCAGCTACGACGGGCTCGTGCTGGACGAGGAAGAGGAAGATGGCCCCGGGCACGACGAGAAGGCGGAACACCTCTGGCAGCAACTGGCCGAGGCGGCGTTGATCGGATGGGACGACGGCGGGGGCACCGGGAAGGGTGGCGGTGGTGGTGCAGCGAGTGACACGCGCGAAGAGAACGGTGGCCCCGCGTCCGAACCGGCCCCGGAGCCGTCCGGCGCAGCCGGGAAGCAGCCCGCGGCCGGTGACGCCGCTCCGGCCGACGCGCCGCCTGCGACCCGCCGCTCGGGTTCGCTCAGACGGTCGGCCCAGTTGTCCGCCGTGTTCAGCGCCGAGCAGATTGCGGCCGCGATCAGCGCGCGCGCGCGGGCCGATGGCGACCGGCCCGCGATCCTCAAGTCGCTGCTGCGTATCGGCCGGCACGTCCGCCGCCGCGGCCGCGGGGGCAGCGGCGCCGTGGCGGCGCGGCTGCGTGAAGTGCTCGAGAAGCTCGAGCCCGGCACGCTCGCGAAGCTTCTCGAAGGGGAGCCGGATCCGGCGCGCCAGCGACTGCTCCTGATCCAGGGAGTTGATTCGCTGCCGGTGTCGGCCGTGACGGACTGGATCGAGGCGGCGGCAACGAGCGGTGGCAAGACGGTCTCGAGCCACCTCCTGCTCCTCTTCAAGAAGCTCGCGGCGCAGACGCATCGGCGCGCCGACTCCGGGGCCGACGAAGGAGGCGAGCCGATCCGCGAGGCCGCCCGCAAGCTCATTGACGACTGGACGTTCGAGGCCGGGGGCTCCGATGCGCACGGCGCCCTCCTCGCGAAGATTGGCGCATACGATTCTCCCGACACGCAGAAGGACGGCGGCGGGGGCGCCGGCGCCGACGTGATCGTGCAGATCGCACTCGAGACGAACGTCTCCGGTCCGGACGTAGGTGTTGCGGTGAGCCAGCTCATTGACGAGAAGCGCCTGGGCCTGCTGTTCCGGTTCCTCGACGAAGCCGAGCGCGCATCCGTTGCCGCGCCGATGATTGCGGAACAGTTGCTCGAGCCCGAGATGGTGCGCCTCGTGATGCTCGCCGAGCCGATAGAGACGGAAGGTGCGCGCCTGCTGCTCGAGCGCTGCGAGCTTCCCCAGGCCGATGCCCTCCTCGACGCGCTCGCAATCTCCGAGTCGGAGGCGACCCGCCGTCTCCTGCTGGCGCGGCTGGGAGAGCTCGGCGACTCGGTGCGCGACAAGCTGATCGCGCGGCTGGACGGGGCGACGTGGTATGTGCAGCGCAACCTTCTCATGCTCCTTGCCGCGCTTCCGGACCCGCCACAGGACCTTCCATTCGACAGCTTCACCGCGAGCGAGGAGCCCATGCTGCGCCTCGAGGCCTATCGCCTGCTCGCGAAGATACCCGCCCGTCGCGAAAAGGCGGTACACGACGCGCTCTCCGACCCGGATCAGCGCGTCGTTCGCGGCGGCATCGAGCTTGCCGCCGATGGCGTCGGCCGCCGTTCCCACGCGCGGCTCCTGCAGCTCGTCGAGGAGGCCGCCGAGGGATCCGACATCCGGATCAGGGGCATCGCGCTCCTCGTTCACGTGTCCCTGCCGGCTTCGCGCGACTGGCTGCTCGCGCACGTGCGCCGCAGGCGCGGCTTCCTGGTGTTCCGCCGCTGGGCCCTGGTTCCCAGGTCGCCCGAAATGCTGGCCGCGCTTCGTGTGCTTGCCCAGCGCTGGCCCGCCGACCCGGATGCAAGAGCAACGCTGGCGCTCGCGGCGGGCTCGGGCGACCAGCACCTGGCTGCGGCAGCGGCCGGGCGGGAGGCGAAGTGAACGCGCCCGCTGCCGTGATGGTGTCGCTTGGGCAGTGCCTTTCCACGATGTCGCTCTATTCGTCCGGACACCCAGCGCGTGAGCGCGTGTTGGACTCTTCATTCGCGAAACTGGCCGATCTGCTCAACGACATCCAATACGCCGACTTTTCCATCATTGGCGACGGCGTCGTGTTCCATGACCGCGTTGTCGAGGAACTGCGCAACTGGGACTGGGCACCGCGCCTGAGCGCGGCGGGGATCGGCCGCATCGAGATTGACGCCGACGTAACGCGCGAGGATTGGTCGCTCGCGCTGGATGAGATGTACGCGCGTCTCGATGGCAAACCAATGGACAGCAGCGCACAGCGGCAGACCGTCGCCACGTCGGTTCGCTTCGGCCCGCTGCGGGTGCTTGCTGGCGCTGAAGGCGCCGAGCAGGCCGTCGAGGAGAAGCCCGCGCCCGCGATCGAGTACGAGGCGGCGGCACGCCTCGCCCTCTCGCTCGCCGAGGAGGTCGTCACGGTCAATTGGATCCACGAGGAAGTGCTCTCCACCGAGCGTATCCCCATGGCGGAGGTGGAGGCCGTGGTGGGCTCGCTTGCGATCGCGATGCACCGCGACAAGGGCCTGCTGCTGCCGCTCGTGATGCTCAAGGAGTTCGACCAGTACACGACCACCCATGCGTGCAACGTGGCGGTGCTGGCAATGGGCCTGGCGGAAGCCGTCGGGTGTTCGAGAGCGGAGGTTCGCGCCTTCGGGGTGGCGGGCCTGCTTCACGACATTGGCAAGGTGCGCGTCCCGCGCGATATCCTCAACAAGCCGGGCCGCCTCACCCCGGAGGAGATGTCGGTGATGGCGACACACCCCGCCGAGGGCGCGCGTATCCTGCTCGAGAAGCACAAGCAGATGCAGATGGCGGCGGTGGTGGCGTACGAGCATCACGTGCACCTCGACGGCGCCGGGTACCCGCGCTTCCAGTGGAACCGTGGCTGCCACTTTGCGAGTCGGCTCGTGCACGTCTGCGACATCTACGACGCCCTCTCCACCAACCGGCCATATCGCAAGCCGTGGACTACCGAGCAGGTGCTCAACTACATAGAAGAGCGCGCCAGGTCGGAGCTCGATCCTTCGCTCGCGCATACCTTTGCAAGCATGGTGCGCGGCGCGACGATCGCCCCGATGCCGCCCCCGGGGCTGGCCGGCTGAACCGGGCGCGCGTCTCATTAACAGAACCTTTCACGTGCTTCACTGGCACGTAAGGCGTCGCTTCGCAGACTACGCGCGTCCGCAGCAGTTGCGGTGTTGGACGATGCGGCCGTCGCGAGCGGAGAAAGCACTAACGTAGGTGGGGTTCCGCGATCGGCTGGCGCAGTGGTTTAGTCATGCGCCGGTACACTGGGGGGTGAACCGTGTGCGTGGCGAGGCCCGTGGCCGGAAACGGTCACGGGCCGTGCGCTTTATGCGCGCTTGCGCACTCGAACCTCCTCGACCGGGTTCGTATTATTGTGGACGGTGCGCGCGGATGTGCCTCCGTCTCTGACCGCCAGGCGATGTTCTCCACCTGCATCTTCTGCAACGAACCGCTGGGCTCGAACGAGGTGTTCGAGACGTTTCCGGTAGGGCGGCGCCTCGCATTCGACGCCGCGCGCGGACGGCTCTGGGTGGTGTGCCCCTCATGCGAGCGGTGGAACCTCTCGCCGCTCGACGAGCGCTGGGAGGCGATCGAGCAGGCCGAAAAGCTCTACTGCGACACCCGCCGCCGCGTTAGCACCGACAACATCGGCCTTGCGCGGCTTCGTGAAGGAACCACGCTGGTGAGGATTGGCGAACCACAGCGCCCCGAGTTCGCAGCGTGGCGCTACGGAGACCAGTTCGGCCGCCGCCGGACGAGGGCGCTGCTCCTGGCTGGCGGCGGCATCGCGGCGGTGAGCGGAGTCGTCGTTGGCGGAACGATCGCAGGCGTGAGCGTGGGCGCGTTCGCCTACTCCTTCACGCAGGTGGGCGACCGGATCGTTCGCGGAAACCCGAAGGCCGTGGTCGCAACGATCAAGACGGAATCGAACGGGGTGGTGCACGTGCAGCGCCGCCACCTGGGCGAGTCGTTCGTGAACCGTGCACCCGATGGATCCCTCGGCCTCTCGCTCCGGTTCAAGGAGGGCCAGGCCGACTTCACGGGTGAGGAGGCAGCGCGCATTGCGTCCATAATCGTTCCCAAGGTCAATCGCTTTGGCGGCAGCAGGCGCGAAGTCGCGCAGGCGGTCGAGGCGATCGAGCGGGTCGGCAGTTCCGAGCGATTCCTCTCCGCCGTGGGCAGATACGCACGGGGATCTGACCCTGGCAGCCATGGCTCCCCGACGTGGACCCGTAAGCGTGGCGCCACGCCGTACCACAAGCTCGGACTCTTCGCAATCCCGAAGACGGACCGCCTCGCCCTCGAAATGGCGCTTCACGAGGAGGCCGAGCGACGCGCCATGGAAGGCGAGCTCGATGCGCTCGAGGAGGCGTGGCGCGACGCCGAGGAGATCGCGGCCATTGCCGACTCCCTCTTCGTCCCGGAGTCGGTGGAGGAGAAGCTCAGGAAACTGAAGGCCCGCGGCTGAACCAGGCGCGCCGCGGCGCGCAGCGTCGTATGATATGTGTTGCTGGAGAAGTCCCGGGCGAAAAACCCTCAGGAGGACGTCGTCGTGCGTTCAAGCGTCGTGAGAGCCGTCATTGCCACCGCCCTTGCGGCGGCCGCCAGCGCGCCAGCCGTCGCGCAGGATCCCAACATTGCCGCCGCGCTCCACTGGCGGAACATCGGCCCGGTACGCGCGGGGCGCACCCGCGCGGCGGTGGGCGTGCCGCAGCAGCCGGGAACATTCTACGCCGGGTTCGACAACGGCGGCGTCTGGCGCACCACCGACTACGGCTCGAACTGGAGCCCCATCTTCGACAGCGAGGGCACGGGATCAATCGGCGCGATCGCCGTGGCACCCTCGAACCCCTCGATCATCTATGTCGGCACAGGCGCGGGAATAATCCGCCCCGACCTCGCCACGGGCGACGGCATGTACAAGTCCACGGACGGCGGCAAGACGTGGACCCACCTGGGCCTGCGCGAGACGCAGATGATCGCGTGGATTGACGTTGACCCGAAGGATCCCAGCCGGCTCTTCGTAGCGGCACTCGGCCACCCGTACGGACCCAACGCCGAGCGCGGAATCTTCCGCAGCACCGACGGTGGCCAGTCGTTCCAGAAGGTGCTGTACACAGACGAGTACACCAGCGGCAACGACGTCCGCATCGACCCCCAGAACCCGAACGTCGTGTACGCGGCGATGTGGCAGCAGCAGCAGACGTTCTACGAGGCCTCGGACTTCCCGACGACCGTCGGCATAACCACCGGTGGCGTTTACAAGAGCATTGACGGCGGGACGACGTGGCGCCGTCTCACGGACGGGCTCCCCGCGACGGTGATTCAGGCGAACCTTGCGATCGCGCCAAGCAACACGCGGGTGCTTTACGCGACCGTGGCAGGGCAGGCCGGCGCTCCGGGCGCGGGCGGTGGGGGCGGCCGCGGGGGCGCTGGCGGCGGGATCAACATGTACAAGAGCACCGATGCGGGCGAGCACTGGGCGCTCGCGCGATCGGACGAGGCCGCGAGCCGGGGACTGCCGCCGGATTCGCGCCCCCTCGGGCGCATCGGCGGCGGCGACCTCCCGACGGTGACCGTTGACCCGAAGAATCCGCAGGTCGTGTACACCGCGTCAACCGTGATGTGGCGCTCCGACGACGGCGGCTCAACGTGGACAGCGGTGCGCGGCGCCCCCGGCGGGGACGACTACCAGCGCATCTGGATCAACCCCGACAATACCGACATCCTCTTCGTCGTCGCCGACCAGGGGGCGGTAGTGTCGGCCAACCGCGGCCTGAGCTGGAGTAACTGGTACACGCAGTCCACGGCGGCGATGTACCACGTGACCGCCGACAACGACTTCCCCTATCGCCTCTGCGGCGGACAGCAGGATTCCGGCTCGGCGTGCGTCGCGAGCCGGTCCGATGATGGGATCATCACGTTCAACGACTGGCACCCGGTGAACATCCAGGAGTACGGCATCGCCGCGCCCGATCCCAGGAACCCCGACATGGTATACGGCAGCGCGCGCAACGGCGTCTCGCTGTGGGACCGGAAGACGCGTCAGACCCGGCAGGTTGGCCCCGACATGAGCGAGCGCGGTCCCAATGGCGAGGTGTACAACCGCAACGTCCGTACGATGCCGCTCGTCTGGTCACCCGTGAACCCGGACGTCCTCTACTACGCATCGAACGCGGTGTGGAAGACCACCGACCGTGCGCAGAGCTGGAAGCGCGTCAGCCCCGACCTCACACGGCAAACGTGGGAAGTACCCGCGAATGCCGGCAAGTACGCCAGCAGCGTTACCCCCGGGCCGCGCGGCACGATCACGGCGCTCGGCCCCTCGCCACGCAGCGAGGCCGTACTCTGGGCCGGCACCGACGATGGCAACGTGCAGGTCACGACCGACGGCGGCCTCACCTGGAAGAACGTGACTCCACCGGCCATCAAGCCGTGGACGCGCATCTTCAACGTTGACGCGGGCCACTTCGACACGCAGACGGCGTACGTGGCAGCGAACACGATGCGGCTCGACGACATGAACCCACACTTCTGGCGCACACACGACGGCGGCAAGACATGGACCGAGATCAACAACGGCATCGCGCCGGGCGCGGTTGCCAACTCGATCCGCGAGGATCCGCGCACGCCGGGCCTCCTTTTTGGCGCGACCGACACTCAGGTGTGGGTCTCGTTCGACGACGGCGCCAACTGGAGCTCGCTGCGCATTGACATGCCCGCGATCTCGGTGCGCGACCTCAAGGTCAAGGACGACAGCACCTGCCATTGCTCCGACCTCGTGGCCGGCACGCACGGGCGCGGCTTCTACATCCTCGACGACATCACCCCGCTCCGCCAGATGGCCGCCCTCCGCAAGGCAGCGGCGGCGAACGAGGCATACCTCTTCAAGCCCGCGCCCGGCCTGCGGATTCGCTTCGGAGGCAACGACCCGACTCCGTGGCCGCCGGAAATGCCCGCGGGCGAGAGCGCGCCGCCGGGCGCGCTGATTGACTACTATCTGCCGTCGAATACTTCAGGAGCAACGAAGCTCGAGATTCTCGACGCGGCCGGCAAGCTGGTGCGCACCTACTCGAGTACCGATCCGGTGCTCAACCCCGATCCGCACCGCGACCCGGCAGCGTACAACCAGGTCTGCCAACGGAATCCGAACGCCCCGCGCTGCCAGTTCCCGCTCTACTGGGCGCCGCCGTCCTCGGCTCTCTCCAGCCAGCCGGGCGTGCATCGCTGGAGCTGGGAGCTACGCTACGACCCGATCGCGCCCGGCGCCGGCATGTCAACGACGGGCGCTGTGCCGGGGCGCACGTACGACATCGTCAACACGCCGTGGGTCCCGCCCGGCAGCTACACCGTCCGGCTCACCGCCAATGGCAAGTCGTACACGCAGCCAATCACCGTCCGGCTCGACCCGCGCGTGAAGCTTTCCCCCGTGACGCTCGCCCAGCTCAACTCGCTCACGAAGGAAATGCGTGACGGAGCCGTGGCAACGCGCGCGGCCTACGCGAAGGCGCGCGCGCTGCGCGGCGCGCTCGCGAGCGCGGGCGGCGCCGACGCCGAGGCGCTCAAAGCGAAGGTTGACTCGATCGCTCCCGCGCCCGCGGCCGGCGGCGGCGGACGCGGCGGGTTCGGCGGGTTCGGCGGGCGCGGCGGTGCGCCGCAGGGCCCGCCCAACCTCGAGTCCGCGGCCAACCAGATGATTTCTGCCGCCGTGGCGATAGGCGCCGCGGAAGCGGCTCCAACGGCCGGCAACCTCGCGGCCATCGGTCGCGCCCGCGAAGCGTCACGCGTTGCAATGGCCAGGTGGACGCAACTCTCCACCACGGGACTCATGCAGCTCAACGCCAAGCGGAAAGCGGCCGGACTCGGCGCGGTCAAGGCGCCCTGACAAGCACCGCGCGATTCATCACATGACTAGAATTCGAGCAGCTTCACGAACCATGAACGAAGTGCAGCCAACCCGCAGCTGATTACGATGGCAACCGCATCCGCAGCCGCGCACGCCGCCTCAGGCCCCCCGCGTGCGCACCGGCTCGTTCGCCTGTTCGCCGATACCATCGGGCGCAAGTCCGTAGTAGCGGTCACCGGCGGCCTGATCATCCTCTTCCTGCTCGGTCACCTCGCTGGTAATCTCCTCATCTTCCGCGGTCAGGACGCGATCAACGAATACGCCCACCGCCTGAAGTCGAACCCGATCTACCCGCTCCTCTGGGTGGAGCGCGTGGGGATGCTCGGCGTGTTCCTGCTCCACGTGATCGGCACCATCACGCTCACGCGCCGTAACCGCGCGGTGAGGCCCGTGCGCTACGAGATGTGGGTGCCGAGCCGTTCCACCGTGGCGGGCAGATACATGGCGCTCTCCGGCCTCGTCATCCTGGCGTTCGTCGTCTTCCACCTGCTGCACTTCACGCTCGGCGTGGTTGACCACTCCAACACGAGCCTCGATCTGCTCGACTCCGCCGGTCGGCGCGACGTGTACTCCGCGCTGGTCGGCAGCTTCCACAACCCGTGGATCGTGCTCAGCTACATCGTCGCGATCGGGCTCCTCGGGATGCACCTCAGGCACGGAATATCGAGCGCGTTCCAGACCATCGGCGTGCATACCGCAAACGACAGCAGGATCGTGAAGACGGTGATGCTGGCGATCGTCGGCTTCCTCGTGATAGGCAACTGGGCGATCCCGCTCATGGTGCTCTTCGGCAAGATCCCGTACGCGGGAGGGATGTAAGATGGCACTCGATCCTCGCGTACCCGACGGCCCGCTCGAGAAGAAGTGGGACAAGTGCCGCAACGAGATGAAGCTCGTTGGGCCCATCAACAAGCGGAAGCACCGGATCCTCGTGATCGGCACCGGCCTTGCCGGCGCGTCGGCGGCGGCGTCGCTCGCCGAGCTTGGCTATCAGGTGGATGTTTTCTGCATTCAGGACAGTGCCCGCCGCGCGCACAGCGTTGCCGCGCAGGGCGGCATCAACGCCGCCAAGAACTACCGCGCCGACGGCGACAGCGCTTATCGCTTCTTCTACGATACGCTCAAGGGCGGCGACTTCCGCTCGCGCGAAGCAAACACCTACCGGCTCGCCGAGATCAGCGGGAACGTCATTGACCAGTGCGTGGCGCAGGGCGTGCCCTTCGCGCGCGAGTACGGCGGCCAGCTCGACGGTCGTTCGTTCGGCGGCGTGTTGGTCTCGCGCACCTTCTACGCCCGCGGGCAAACGGGCCAGCAGCTCCTCCTCGGCGCATACAGCGCGCTCTCGCGCCAGGTCGGGCTCGGCGCCATCCGGATGCACACGCGCACCGAGATGCAGGACCTGGTCGTCGTTGACGGTCGTGCGCGCGGCGTCATCACGCGCCACCTCGAGACCGGCGAGCTGAAGCGGTGGTCGGGCGACGCCGTCGTGCTCGCCACCGGCGGGTACGCCAACGTCTATTACCTCTCGACCAACGGCCGCGGCGGCAACGTCACCGCAACCTACCGCGCCTACAAGCGCGGCGCGTTCTTCGCCAATCCGTGCTACGTGCAGTTCCACCCCACGTGCATCCCGGCCGCCGGCGAACACCAGTCGAAGCTCACGCTCATGTCGGAGTCGCTGCGCAACGACGGCCGCGTGTGGGTTCCGAAGAAGAAGGGCGACACCCGCGCGCCAGGCCAGATCCCCGAAGACGAGCGCGATTACTACCTCGAGCGGCTCTACCCGTCGTTCGGCAACCTCTCGCCTCGCGACATCGCCTCGCGCGCGGCAAAGCGCATGTGCGACGAGGGCTACGGCGTTGGCCCCGGCCGCCAGGGCGTGTACCTCGACCTCGCCGATTCCATCAAGCGGCTCGGCGAGAAGGTCATCCGCGAGCGTTACGGCAACCTTTTCGAGATGTACGAGAAGATCACGGGCGACGACCCCACCCGCGTGCCGATGCGTATCTACCCTGCGGCGCACTTCACCATGGGCGGGCTCTGGGTTGACTACCACCTCATGAGCAACCTTCCGGGGCTCTTCGTCCTCGGTGAGGCCAACTTCTCCGACCACGGCGCCAACCGGCTCGGCGCGAACGCGCTGCTCCAGGGACTCGTGGACGGCTACTTCATTGCACCGCAGACGATTTCGCACTACGTCGCCGACTCCAAGCCCGCTCCATTGAGCGCCGACCACGCCGCCTTCGCCGCCGCCGAGCAGGAGGCGCGCGACCGCATCGGCAAGCTCATCGCCGTCAACGGCAGCAAGTCGGCTGATGTGCTCCACCGCGAGCTCGGTCAGGTCATGTGGCACCACTGCGGGATCTCGCGCAACCGCGGCGACCTCGAGAAGGGGCTGGGCAAGATCGCCGAGCTGCGCGAGCGGTTCTGGCGCGAGGTTCGCGTGCCCGGCGTAAACGAGGAATACAACATGGCACTGGAGAGAGCACTGCGCGTCGCGGACTTCATGGAATTCGCCGACGTGATCGTGCGCGACGCGATAGACCGCGAGGAATCGTGCGGCGCTCACTTGCGTGAGGAGTACCAGACTCCCGAGGGCGAGGCAAAGCGCGACGACGAGAAGTTCTGCAACGTGGCGGCTTTCGAGCATAAGGGCGTGGGAGTTGAGCCCGTGCGCCACATCGAGCCGCTCACCTTCGAGACTCTTCACCTCTCGACGCGGAGTTACAAGTGAACTTCACGCTTCGCATCTGGCGACAGAAGAACCGCAAGGCCGCCGGCGGGATGGAGACCTTCAAGGTCACCGACGTCGAGGCGCACATGTCGTTCCTCGAGATGCTCGACCTGCTCAACCATCAGCTGGTGGAGAAGGGAAGCGAGCCGGTCGCGTTCGACAGCGACTGCCGCGAGGGCATCTGCGGCGCCTGCTCGCTCATGATCAACGGCGAGGCGCACGGCCCGCTCAAGGAAACCACCGCGTGCCAGCTTTCGATGCGCCACTTCCGCGACGGCGAGACGATCACCGTCGAGCCGTGGCGCGCCGAACCGTTCCCCGTGGTGCGCGACCTCGTCGTGGATCGCGGCGCGCTCGACCGCATCATCGAGGCCGGAGGGTTCATCTCGGTGGGCACCGGCTCCGCGCCCGAGGCGAACGTGATCCCGGTGCCCAAGTACGACGCCGACATCGCGTTCCAGACGGCAACGTGCATTGGCTGCGGCGCATGCGTCGCAGCGTGCCCCAATGGATCGGCGATGCTTTTCACCGCCGCGAAGATCTCGCACCTCGCACACTTGCCGCAAGGCGATCCCGAGCGGGAGCGCAGAGCGATCCGCATGGTCGAGCAGATGGACGCCGAGGGATTCGGCGGCTGCACCAACCACTACGAATGCGGCGAGGCGTGCCCCAAGGGCATCTCGGTGAGCTTCATTGCCGACATGAACCGCGAGTTCCTGAGGGCTGCCGCCGCGAGCCCTGAGTTCAAGGCCGTCGAGCCGCCAATAGCGAAGGCCTGAGCCGCCCGGGGCCCATGCCTTCGCGCCGCGACTGGCTGCGCTGCTAGAGCGGCCAGTCGCGGAGGATCCGCTCAGTCTCCTCGGAGTGGCCGCTCTCGTCGCGGACCATGTCCTCGAGCTGCACCGCAAGTCCCTTGTCGCCGTACCCCTCGGCGTCTTTCGCGCGCTGGCTGTAGTCGGCGACCGCGCGCTTCTCCGCGGCGAGCACCGCCTCCAGCATCTCGCGGTTGGTCGAGGCCTGCTGGACCGCGCGCGGCACCGTTGCCGGCTCGCCACCCAGCGCCACGATCTTGTTAGCCAGAAACTGCGCGTGAAGCTGTTCGTCGGCGACTTCCGCGAGGAAGAACTGCGAGAGCTGCGGCCTGTACGGGCCCGTAACCTTTGCCGCGTACGTGAGATACTGGATGATTGCGCTCAGCTCGCCGGCGAGGTCGTCGTTGAGCCGGGCGATGAGTGTCTTCTTGTCCATTCTGCGTGCCTCGTTCCGTGTTGATTTGAGCGTTGCGATCGCCTCAGGGAATGATCGGTTATCAGCCGCCAATCGGGAAGCTGTCGCCGCCAATCAACTCACGCGCGCGCTCCAGCTCCGGCGACGGCACGCACACGTCAACGCCGCCCGGCACCGGCCCCTGGTAACCGGGTCCGAAGATACCCGTCTTCTGGTTTCTGAAGATCGAGGGGATCCCCGCGGCCTCGAGCGATTGCCGTGCGATCTCGGCTTCGAGCGTCGAGGAGAACGTGGCCACGAGAACCCAGCTTGCGTGGGGCATGACTCAATGTACGACGCGGCGGCGCATGCGCACCTGCGCGCACGCGCTACCTCTGCGGCACCGGGAACGGGCGCGGCGGGGGGAGTTCGTCGGCGAACCGCCACGGCGCCGGCCCATCGCGCGTGAGCCTTGCCTTGGTGAGCCGCGCGCGCACCATCGCGATCGGCATCGGCCCGCCCTGATAGATCGTGTCGTGAAACTCGAGGTCGGTTACCTTGCCGCTGGCAACGAGTTGCTGATGTAGCGCGCGCAGTTGGAGGCCGCCGAGCATGTATGCCGACTGGTAGAGTGGCGAGTACTGCCCGCCGAAGCTGCGCCGCACCTCGCCTTCCGCGTTCGCGCGCTCGAAGTTCACCGTGTCAACCAGGAACTGGATTGCCTGCTCGGGAGTCATCTTGCCCAGGTGGAAGTTGAGCGAGAAGATGATTCGCGCGCTCCGGTGCATACGCCAGAAGAGCGCGCCAATGCGGTCTTCCGGACTCACATGGAAGTCGCGGTCCCAGAGGAACATCTCCCAGTAGAGCGAGAGGCCCTCGTTCCAGAACGGCGTGGCGAACATCCGGCGTTGCGTGTTGTAGCGCGCGTTCATGAACCCCTGCAGGTGGTGCCCCGGGTTGAGCTCGTGGAACACGGTTGCATGCGAGAAGTGGGGGTTGTTGCCGCGCAGGCTCATGAGCTTTTCTTCGTCGCTCATGTCGTTGGTGGGATACGCCACGAGGATGTCGCTGCCGCCCAGAAAGAATGGCGCCACGCGCTGCCGCTCGGGCGTCATCATCTCCATGCGCCAGTCCTCCCGCGCCAGCGGCGGGATCGTGATCCACTTGTGCTTGTCGAAGAACTCCTCGGCTTGCGTGGCGAGGTTGCGGATCAGCTCCGGTTGCTTTCCAGGCTCGACGTAGGTGTTCTTCACCTTGTCCATCGCCGCCTTCCAGTTGTCGCCGAAGCCCATCTGGCGCGCGGCCTTCCTGGCTTCGGCAAGACTGAACGCGTACTCCTTCTCTGCGATCGCGATCAGTTCTTCCGGCGTGTACGGGATCATCGCGTTGCGCAGGTCCGCGGCGAGCCCTTCCGCGCCGATCGGATCGCCGATGATTGGCCCAGTGTTGTCGTCAGCGGCGCCTGCGCTGCCCCCGCCCCCGCCAGCTCCGCCGCGCCCGCCGCCGGCGCCAGTTCCTCCCCTGCCACCGCCCGCGGCGAGCGTTGCCGCGGCAGGAATGCCCACGAGGCGCTGGCGGATTGACTGGCCGTAGCGCGTAAGCGACTCGTTGAGCTTCTCATACGGGCTTGCGACCCACCAGGTGAAGAGCGGGTCGTAGCCGTTGTAGAAGCGGTACCAGGAGCCGATCGTGTTGCGAACCTGGTCCAGGGTGCCGGCAGCGCGGTTGGCGACGGTGCGGGAGACGCGTGGCGCTGCCGCGCGCAGCCGAGCGATCGAGTCGCTCGCGGCGCCCCCGCCCGCGCCCTGGCCCATGCCCGCTGCGCCAGCCGGTCCCATGCCGCTGCCGCCGCGGCCGCCAGCGGCCTCAACCAGCGTACGGAGACTGTCAACCTCGCGCACCACCGAAGCGATCAGGTACGCCGCTGCCTGTGGGTTCACCGGCATCATGTCGCGGCGCTGGTCGTGCAGCATGAGCAGCCGGTCGGCAAACGGGAGCAGCGCCGCCGATTCCGCGCGCTGCTTGTCCTGCCTGTCGGCAAGGTCGAGCTGATACTTCAGGTTGTTGTCGAGGAGTACGTAGTCAATCTTCGCCTCTTCCGAGAGCTTGTCGAAGTTCATCTCGGCCAGGCGCTTGCGCCACGACGCGTAGAAGTCGCGCATGCGCTTTCGTTGCGCGGGCGAGTCCACTGCGTCGTAGCGCCTGTTAAGCGAGCCGAGATCCGCCGAGTATCGCTCGATCACCGGCGCGAATTCGCTCGTGCGTCCGCCCGCGATCGCGCCCAGCCCTGGCACCGACGCCATGGGGTCGGCGGGGAAGATCTGACGATCTGGCTGCTGTGCGAGTGCGGCGGCCGGGAGGGCGCCGAAAAAAAGGGCGGAGAACAGGGTTCGTCGCATGGCGTGGGCCGTGGGGATCGAGCGAGAAATGGGAAAGTGGCAGGAGTGCAGGCCGGGGGGCAATGGAGGGGCGGGCGAGGGCGTGGAGGCGGGCCATGGCCTGCAGGCGCCCGAGCGGCCCGCCGGAAACCCCTCGGCTACGTTTGGCGTACATAATTAGATCGCCCTACCCATCTCAACCATTCCATCATGATGTTCCGAACCCTGCTCGCCGCCGCTTCCGCAGCCGTCGCGGCCACCGGCGCGGCTGCGCAGAAGGTACCCGCAAAGCCGGACGCCTCCATCAACATCCCGTTCGAGACCTACCAGCTCCCCAACGGGCTCACCGTCATCATGTCCGTGGACAAGTCGGTGCCGCGCGTGGCGGTTGATGTCTGGTACCATGTTGGCTCCAAGAACGAGAAGCCGGGGCGCACGGGCTTCGCCCACATGTTCGAGCACGTGATGTTCACTGGCTCTGGGCACGTGCCCTATGGGCTCCACGATCGGTATACGGAAGGCGTGGGCGGATACAACAACGGCTCGACGACGAACGACCGTACGAACTACTACGAAGAAGTCCCGTCGAATTACCTCGAAACGAACCTCTGGCTCGAGGCCGATCGCATGGGCTGGCTGCTGGACAAGCTCGACGAAGCCAAGTTCGCGGCGCAGCGCGACATCGTGCAGAACGAACGCCGCCAGGGAATAGACAACCAACCATACGGCCGCTCGTTCGAGATCCTCACGAGCCAGATACTCCCGGAGAACAACCCCTACTCGTGGCCGGTGGTGGGCTACATGGCCGACCTCAAGAACGCCACGGTGGACGACGTGAAGGAGTTCTTCCGGCTCTACTACGCGCCCAACAATGCGACTCTCGCAATCGTCGGCAACTTCGACCCGGCGCAGGCGAAGAAGTGGGTCACCACATACTTCGGCGAGATCCCGCGCGGCAAGCCGATCGAGCGGCCAAAGGTCGAGCCGGTGCACCTGCAGGACGTGCGACGCGTCACCTTCGAGGATCGCGTGCAGGTGCCGCGCCTTTACATCGCCTGGCCGTCGGTGGGCGAAGATTCCAATGACGACATGATCCTCGACGTCGCCTCGACGATCCTCACCGGCCCGCGCACGGCGCGGCTCACGAAGGAGCTGGTGTACGACCGCCAGTCGGCTGCGCAGGTGAGCGCGATGCAGGCCACGAGCGAGAACTCGGGCATGTACCTCATCCAGGTGACGCCGCGTCCGGGCCACACGCTCACCGAGCTCGAAGCGCAGGTTGACTCGGTCCTCGACCGTTTCCGGAACGAAGGCCCGACCGCCGAGGAGATGACGAAGGCGACCGCTGGTACGGAGTTCGGCTTCGTGTCGGGCCTCGAGTCGAACCTTGGCAAGGCCGACCTGCTTCTCCGCGGCTCGGTGTTCCACGGCGACCCGGGCTACTACCGCAAGCTGTACGCGGGAATCACCTCGGTCACCGCGGCCGACGTCAAGCGCGTGCTGAACAAGTACCTCACGCCGGGACGCGTGGTTCTTTCCGTAGTGCCGATCGGCAAGCCGGATGAAGCGTCGAACGCGGCGTCGAGCAGAAAGGTCACCGTGGCCGCCGACGGCGGCCACTATGTGGTGGAGGGCAAGTAGATGCGCACCGAACGCCTCGCAACGGCACTGCTCGCCATCGCGGTCACTATTCCCGCGGCCGCACCCCGCGCACAGCGGTCCGCACCGCTCGACCGCAACGCGGTGCCAAAGGCGGGCCCAGCGCCCGCAATCCGCATCCCCGCCTGGACCAGGACCAGGCTCTCCAACGGCGCCGAGCTCGTGGTGAGCGTCAAGAAGGACCTGCCTCTCGTCTCGTTCAACGTCGGGTTCATTGGCGGCTCCACGAGCTACGATCCGCCCGGCAAGATGGGGATCGCGCCGTTCGTCGCGCAGATGCTGAGCGAAGGCACCAGCACCCGCAGCGCCGACGAGCTCTCGAATGCCCAGCAACTGCTCGGCATCTCCATCAGCGCCAACATCGCGCAGGAAACCGGCACGCTCGGCTTCACCGCTCTCAAGGACCGCCTTCCCGCTGCCGTTGACCTCCTCGCCGACATGATGTTGCACCCGAAACTTCCGCAGGAAGCGCTCGACCGCATTCGCGGACGCACGCTCGTGTCGCTGCAGCAGGCGCGCGACAACCCGAACGCGGTCGCAAGCAACGTCTTCGCGAAGGTGACCTACGGCGACCAGCATCCATACGGCGCGGTCTCCACGCCTGCGACGGTCAACTCGATCACCCGCGACGATATCGTTGCGTTCCACAAGGCGTACTTCACGCCGGGCCACGCGGTGATCAGCGTGGCAGGCGACGTGGACCCGGCCGCGGTGAAGGCGCTCGTGGAGCACGCGTTCGCGGACTGGCATCGGGGCGGCTCGAAGCCGACGTTCGCCTACCCGGCGCTCCCGGCGCCAAAGCCGCGCACGATCTACCTCGTTGACAAGCCCGGCGCCGCGCAGTCGGTGTTCGCGCTCGGCGAGCCAGGCCCCAACCAGTACACGCCCGATTACTACGCGATCCAGGTGATGAATACGATCCTCGGCGGCCTCTTCCAGTCGCGGCTCAACCGCGACATCCGCGAGGAGAAGGGGTACAGCTACGGCGTTTCGTCGAGCTTTGCCTTCGGACGCGGGCCGGGCGCGTTCCGCGCGGGCGGCGGTATCGTCACGGCAAAGAGCGACAGCGCGCTGATCCTCTTCATGCAGCACCTGCGCGGCGTGCAGGGCAGCGAACCCTTCAAGGACGACGAGGTGAGGCAGGGCAAGGACGCGCTCGTGCAGTCGCTGCCGCTACAGTTCTCTTCAGTGAACGGCGTGCGTTCAGCGGTGTCGGGCATCTACCTGCGCGACCTGCCGGAGAACTACTACCAGACGTACGCTTCACGCATAGATGGCGTCACGAAGGACGACCTCATGCGCGTCGCGAAGAAGTACATTGACCTCGACGTCATGAACCTCGTGATCGTCGGCGATCGCGTGGCAATCGAGGAAGCGCTGCGCAGGACGGGTATCGCGCCCATCGTACGCCTCGACGCGGACGGAAAGCCGGTGGTTACGCCCTAACCGCCGGACGCCGGGCTACCGCGGGAAACCGTCCCGCGGCAGCTTCGGCGTGATCTTCAGCGCGTTGCCGTAGTACACCTTTCGCAGCACCTCGTCCGGAAGCCCGATTCCGTACAGCTTCCAGAAGGCGTGGTACGGGCGGTAGTAGTCGAAGTAATCGTCGTTCGTCTCGAATACGCGCCAGTAGTACGGGTACTCCTCCGGCTGGAACGAATCCTTGCCAAAGAGGATCCTGTCCTGGTACTTCGTGAAGAAGTCGTGCGCCGCGCGCGGCTGTCGGCCCACGTCGTAGAGCACGGCGCCCATCTCGGTGTAGAGGTTGGGCATTTCATCGAACATCTTGCCGAGCCGGGCGAGGTCGTTTGCGTGCCAACCCATGTGCGCCGCGACGAACGTCACGTTCGGGTGGCGGCGGAAGAGGTTGTCGCGCGCGGTCATCAGCTCCTCGAACGTGGGCCGCCCGGTGCCAGGCCCGTTCCTGCGGTCGTTGAAGAGCGAGAGCTCGAGCCAGCGCTCGTTGTGGTAGTCAATTGGCTGGAAGAATTCCTCGGGCTCGGCGGTGTGGATGAACACCGGGATGCCAAGCCTTGCGCATTCTTCCCAGACGGGGTCCAGTTCGGGGTCGTCTATGCGGAGGAGCGAGCCGTCGGCCTTGCGGGTCGAAAGGCCGAATCCCTTGCCGATTTCGCCCACGCCAACGGCGCCCGCGGCGATGTCATCATCGAGCTGCTTTACTGCCTGTGCGGCCCATCCAGGAGTGCCGACACCGCGGAAGTTGACGCCCGTGAGGATGCGCACCCGATCCTTGAGGGGCGAGGCGGCAACGTTGGCGAGGAACGTCCTGAGTCGGTCGCCCGAGACATTGTCGGCCACTACCATCATCCCGAGGTTGAGCGAATCCATATGCGCCTTCAGGTCGGCGATCCCCTGCTGGGTGCCGAGGAACTGGCTCACGTGCGCGTGGAAATCAATCGCGGGGAACTTCGCCCTCGTCATCTTGTGCTCGACTGACCTGAGGGTGGAGACGGGGCGGTAGTCAACGATGGATGGCGGCGGGAATTCCGGCGCCATGCAGCTTCGCGGACGGATCTCCGTCATCCCCGATGGGCATTCCTCGCCGTCGTTGATGGCAGTCGTTGCGCGCCCGCCGCCAGCGCCGCGTCCTCCGGCTTGCCCCGGCACGCCGCCGCGTCCGCCCTGCTGCGACGTTCCAGTGGCTGGCGGACTCTGGGATCCGAGCGACGCGGAGATGAACGCAACCGCGAGCGCGGCGCTGAGAATGTTCGGGTAACGCATTGCCGGTCTCAGGGCAGGGGTGGAGGCACACGGCGCTTTGTTGCCTGCTCGAACGCGTAGGCAAGGGCGATGAGCCGCGGTTCGCTGCACGCCATTCCCGTGAAGCTCACGCCGAACGGCTGGGGCTTCGCGTTGAACCCGAGCGGGAACGCGGGCGTGGGCGCGTTTGGGATGGTCGCGAAAGGCACGATGACAGTCGGATAGCCGGGCGGAGCAGCGAGCGCCGCGCCGTTTGCGCCGGGGAAGAGCAGGGCGTCGAGCCGCTGTTCCTTCATGGCCTGGTCAATGCCGTGCGTCCCATTGAGATCAACGTCTTTCGCGCGATCTGCCTCATAGCGCGCCTTGTCGGCCACGAGGTCAATCTCATCGGAAATATCGAGCCGCGACTGGCCATACTTGATTGCGCCATTGGCCGCGTTGTTGATGTTGAACCAGCGGAGGTCGGTGAGAGTGGCGACCGGCGTAGCGGCGCCGAGCGACGCGAGCCAGGCGTTGAAGTCACGCTTCATCCCGTAAACGAAGTCAATCGAGCAGTTGGCGTTGTGGCCCTTGCGCCCATCGCTCCCGGCGCATGCGCCCCATAGGAGCGCGTTCCTGCTGGTGTCGGCCGTGACGACGCTTGGAATGTCGGCTGGATCCACGATTACTGCTCCTGCCTTCTCGAGCACACCTATTGCCTCTTTCATTGCTTCGGCCTGCGCCGCGTTGAGCCCGCCCCGTGGGCGGTCGGTGCCTGGCAGTGTGAACCGGTCGTAGTAGAACGCGCGCGGGATACCGATGCGCGCGCCCTTGAGCGCACCGGCCTTCAGGAACGGCCGATAGTCATTGCCCGGCGGAGGGGTGCAGAGGAGTGTTGCAGGGTCGTGCTCGTCGGGCGTTTTTCCCTCGAGCGCGCCGAACACGATTGCAGCGTCCTCGACCGTGCGCGCCATTGGGCCGGGGGTGTCCTGGTCGGCAGTGATCGGGATGACGCCCCAGCGGCTTACGCGGCCAACCGTCGGCTTGATTCCCGCGAGCATGTTCTGGTTCGAGGGGCTGAGGATCGAGCCAGAGGTTTCGGTGCCGATGTTGGCGGCCCAGAAGCTTGCTGCGGTGCCTATCCCCGAGCTGGACCCGCCCGTCTGCATTGCCGCGCGTCCGTCGTTGAACCCGGGGCGCGGGTCGGGGCGTGGATCGTACGGGTTCATCCCCTGGCCGCCCACGGCGCTGTAGTTCCCCGGCATTGGCGTCGGCGCGCCCGCGACCCAGTTGGCGAGTTCGGTGAGGACCGTCTTCGCGATGATGATTGCGCCTGCGTCCTTGAGGTTCCTGGTGAGGGTGGCTTCGTACGGAGGCACCAGGTGCCTGAACGCAAGCGCTCCGCCCGACGTGGGCATGTTCGTGGTGTGGATGTTGTCCTTGAGCGCGATCGGGATTCCGTGGAGCGGCCCGCGCACGCGTCCCGCTGCGCGTTCGCGGTCGAGCGCGTCGGCCTCGGCGAGCGCCGTGGGACTCACGCTGATCGTCGCGTTCAACCTGTCTTCGTACATCGCGATCCGGGCGAGGTGCGCGAGCACGAGTTCGCGCGATGTCACCTGGCCTGATTCGAGCGCGCGTTGCATTTCAGGGATCGTCGCTTCCCGCACGTCGAAGAGAGGGCGCTGCGGCTGCGGCGGAACGAGTGCCGGACGGTTGGCCGGGCGGCGTTGCGCGCCGAGCGGGCTGGCAGCGGCTGCGAGCGCCGCAATGGTGAGGAGACGGAAGCGGGTCATGATCTGGGTTGCGGGGATGTGCCTGAATGGGAACATGGCATCCAGTTGCGGCTCGCGGGAGAGGAGTCAATCTTCCACAGCGCGCGCCCATAGCTCAATTGGATAGAGCTTTTGACTTCGGATCAAAAGGTTGGGGGTTCGAGTCCCTCTGGGCGCACTGACGGCGGGGTGCGCCCTTTCGTGTAGCCATGCCGCCGGTGCGGCCGGGCGTCAGCCGCGCCGCCGCACCAGAGTGAGGATCGTGTACGTGGCGCAGGTCTCCTCCTTCTGGTTCTTTACGTCCACGTCCCAGGCAACCACTCCCTGCGGCGCGCCGCCTTCGGGCGTGTCCTTCACCGTCTTCTGCTTCACGGTGAGCCGTACGTGGATGGCGTCGCCGGGGTACACGGGCTTCGTGAACCGGAGGCCTTCGAGCCCGTAGTTGGCTATCACCGGCCCGACGGCGGGCTGCACGAAGAGGCCGGCCGCGGCGCTCACGAGAAAATATCCGTGCGCCACGCGCCGCTCGAACACTCCGTGTGTGCGCGCCTGTGCGTCGTCCATGTGCGCGTAGAACGTGTCGCCCGTGAGCGCTGCGAACTTCCCGATGTCGTCGGGCGTGATCGTTCGCGCGCCGGTGACCAGCGTGTCTCCAACCTCCAGCTCCTCGAAATACCGCGTGAACGGGTGCGCTGTCCGCTGCGCCGTTGCGGCTCCGGGCATGTACTCGTGCACCACGCGCGTGAGAGTGCTTGGGTGGCCCTGGAGCGCGGTGCGCTGCATGTAGTGAAGCACGCCGCGTGCCCCGCCCAATTCTTCACCCCCGCCTGCGCGTCCAGGGCCACCATGTACGAGGTGCGGCAGCGCTGAGCCGTGGCCGGTGCTCTCTTGCGCCGAGTCGCGGTTCACGAGCATCAGCCGACCGTGGTACGCGGCGGTGCCGAGCACCACCTGCCGCGCGACCGAGTCGTCGGCGGTGAAGAGCGAGCCGCAGAGCGAGCCACGGCCTCTGCGCGCCAGTTCGATTGCGTCGTCCACCGACTTGTACGGCATCACCGTGTTTACGGGCCCGAACGCTTCCACATCGTGCGGCTCCGAGGTGCCGAGCGGGTCGCTCGAGTAGAAGAGGAGCGGGGGGAAGAACGCACCCTTCTCTGCGTCCGCACCCATGACCTCGAAGCCGTCGTCGGCGCCGTACACACGCTCGGTGGCGCGCCCGATCAGCGCTGCATTCTTTCGTACTTCCGCGACCTGTGCCTTTCCGGCGAGCGGACCCATCCGGACTCCCTCGACAGCCGGGTCGCCCACCTTTACGCCGTCCAGTCGCTGCGCGAGTGCGCGCATCACGTCGGCAACCATTGACTCGTGGACGAACGTGCGGCGGATTGCGGTGCACTTCTGACCCGCCTTGGCCGTCATCTCGTTCGCTACTTCCTTCACGAAGAGGTCGAACTCGTCGGTGCCCGGCGCGGCGTCGGGACCGAGCATGCTGAAGTTCAGCGAGTCGGCCTCCTGGTTGAACCTCACGTTGTTTGCGAGGATCGCCGGCGTTGCCTTGAGCATGCGCCCCGTTGCGGCTGATCCGGTGAACGCAACCGCGCACTGTTCGTCGAGGTGGTCGAGCAGGTCACCGGCACTGCCGCAAAGCAGTTGCACCGAACCCTCGGGGAGCAGGCCGCTGGCGATCATCTCCGCGAAGACGCTCTCGGTGAGGAAGCTCGTGAGCGTGGCCGGTTTCACGATTGCGGGAACACCGGCGAGCAGCGTCGGGCCGAGCTTCTCGAGCATTCCCCAGACGGGGAAGTTGAAGGCGTTGATGTGTACTGCCACGCCTTCGAGCGGCACGCAGATGTGACGGCCCACGAACGTGCCGCCCCTGGAGAGCATCTCGGTGGCGCCGTCCACGTAGAACGTCTCGTTGGGGAACTCGCGGCGCCCGCGCGACGCGTACGCGAACAGCGTGCCGATCCCGCCTTCGATATCCACCAAGCCGTCGCGCCTCGTGGCGCCGGTAGCCGCGCTCACCCGGTAGAACTCTTCCTTCCGTTCCATCAGGTGCTTCGCGAGCGCCTTGAGCATCGCGGCCCGCTGGTGGAACGTCATCGCGCGCAGCCTGGGTCCGCCAACCGTGCGCCCGTGCTCCGCCACACGGTTGAAGTCCACGCCGCCGGTGGACGCCTCGGCGAACGGCACGCCTGTGACTGCGTGTACGAGCGCAGTGGCATTGCCGGCGCCGGCAACCCATTCGCCGCACACGTAGCTGTGCAGGCGACGCGGGTGCGCGCCCGTGAGGTCGAGCGGGGTGATCATGCGCGCTCGATGATCGTCGCCATGCCCTGGCCAACGCCAATGCACATGGTGCAGAGCGCGTACCGCTTGCCGGCAGCTTCCAGTTCGCGCATTGCCGTAAGGATGAGCCGGGCGCCGCTCATGCCAAGTGGGTGGCCGAGCGCGATCGCGCCTCCGTTGGGGTTCACGCGCGGGTCGTTGTCGGCAATGCCAAGCTCCCGCAGGCAGGCCAGCGATTGAGCTGCGAACGCCTCGTTGAGTTCGATCACATCCACCGCGTCGAGCGTGAGTCCTGCGCGGTCAAGCGCCTTGCGCGTTGCCGGAACCGGCCCCATTCCCATTATGCGCGGCTCCACGCCTGCCACCGCGCTCGAGACCACGCGTGCGCGTGGCGTGAGGCCGAGGCGGCGGACGGATTCCCCGGACGCAACGAGCAGCGCGGCAGCGCCGTCGTTCAGCCCGCTCGAGTTGCCGGCGGTGACGGATCCGACGCCGTCTGTGCGGAACGCCGGCTTCAGCTCCACCAGTACATCCGCCGTGGTGTCGGGCCGGATGAACTCGTCATGGGCAACCTCCACCGGCGCCCTGCCCTTTTGCGGCACGAGTACGCGTACTATCTCGCGCGCAAGCCGCCCATCGGTGCGGGCTCTTGCGGCATTCCTCTGCGACCGCACGGCAAAAGCGTCCTGGTCGGCGCGCGACACCTTGTACTGCTCGGCGACATTCTCCGCCGTTTCGCCCATCGAGTGCGTGCCGTATTGCGCCTGCATCGCGGGGTTGGCGAACCGCCAGCCAAGCGCGGTGTCGAAGAGCTTCAAGTCGCGCGCGAATGCCTTCGACCCTTTGCTGAGCACGTATGGCGCGCGCGTCATGGATTCGACGCCGCCCGCCACGAAGAGCGCTCCGTCACCGAGCCGGATGGCGCGCGCGGCGTTCACCACGGCCGCCATCCCCGACGCGCAGAGCCGGTTCACCGTTTCGCCCGCGACGGCCACGGGCAGGCCGGCGAGCAGGCCCGCCATACGCGCAACGTTCCGGTTGTCCTCGCCGGCCTGGTTGGCGCATCCCATGATCACGTCTTCGATCTCCGCCGGCTCCACGGCCGGATTCCTGGCCAGTAGATCGCGGATCACGTGTGCCGCGAGGTCGTCGGGACGTACCTCGCTCAGCGACCCGCCGAGGTTTCCGATCGGCGTCCGGACGCCATCAACGATGAACGCTTCGCTCAACGCTCTTGTCCGTGCGTGTTCTTCGTCTTGTACGCGGTTCCGCGAAAGAGCGCCACGATCTCCCCGCGCTGGTTGCGCACCTCGACGCGATAATACCCCAGCCGCCGCGACTCGGCTTCGGACACCGCCGTCGCGGTGAGCGTGTCGCCCGGCACGATCGGTGCAGGATAGGTTATCGAGTTCTCGATGCTCATCGTCACCTTGCCATGTGTATTGCACGCGAACGCGAATGCCGTGTCGGCGAGCGCAAACGCCACCGCTCCGTGCGCCACTCCGAATCCGTTCACCATCTCGGGCGTGACGGTGAGCCGCGTGGCTGCGGTGCGCGGCCCCACGTTCACGACCTGCATTCCCATCCGCTGGCTGAACAGATCCTTCGCCATCATGCCCGCCACGACGCGCTCGGCGAGCAGTTGCGCGGTCTTGATTCCGGCCCGTGCCCCTGGTGCCGTTCGCGGCGTCATTCGTGGAACCTCCTGCCGGCCATCGCGTTCCGCCGGAGCAGGGGGCTTGGCCGGTAGCGATCCTCTCCGTACTCCGCCTGAAGCGCCGTGAGGCGATCGAGCGCCCACGATGGCCCGAGCTCATCCGACCACGCCAGGAGCCCTTTCGGGTAGTTCACCCCGCGCTGCATTGCGAGGTCAACACCAGCCGCGTCGACCACCCGGTAGAAGACTGCGTCAGCGGCTTCGTTGATGAGCATCGCGAGGATGCGCTCGAACACCTGCGTGGCCAGGGTGCGATCCCTGCCCGGCTCGGGCCGGGCGGTGCCGTCGTAACGGTAGTAGCCGCGCCCCGACTTTCGTCCAAGAAGCCCCGCGTCCACAAGGCGCCGCTGAGTGAGCGACGGCCGGTAGCGCGGTTCGTAGTACATGCTCTCGAAGATCGAGCGCGTCGCGGCGTAGTTCACGTCGTTGCCGATGAAGTCCATGAGCTCGAACGGACCCATGCGAAAGCCGCCCAGTTCGCGCATTGCCCAGTCAATCGTGGCGCAGTCGGCTATGCCTTCGTCATGGATGCGCAGCGCCTCGCCGTAGAACGGTCGCGCAACACGGTTGACGATGAACCCCGGCGTGTCGGCCGCGACCACCGGCGACTTGCGCCACGACTCCATCAGCCCCACAACGGTGTCGGTCACCTTGGGGTCGGTGTCAATCCACGGCACGACCTCCACCAGCGGCAGCACCGGCGCCGGATTGAAGAAGTGCATGCCGATCACCCTCTCCGGCCGCACGCAGGCCCCGGCGATGGACGCAATCGAGAGCGACGACGTATTCGAGGCGAGGATTGCGTCTGGCCCCGCAGCCGCGGCGAGCGCGGCGAACAGCGCCTGCTTCACCGGAAGGTCCTCGACGATCGCTTCGATGACCAGCGAGCAGCCCCTGTATGGCGCGAGATCAACGCCGAGCGGCTCCTCGTAAAAGTCAATGCGCGAAAGGATGAGGCCGCGCCTCACTGCATCGAGCTTGCCCTTCTCAACGAGCCGGTCGAGCGACGCGCGAATGGAGGCCTGCGCGTTGCGCACTGCGCCTGCCATCGCGTCGCCCAGCAGCACGTAGTAGCCGGCAGCAGCCGCCACCTGCGCGATGCCGGTACCCATCGCTCCCGCGCCAACGATGCCCACCGTGACGTTCTGCGGCGTGGCGTCCACCCGCGCCCACCCGCCGGAATCGCGCGTTGAGTCGCTCATTGCCCCGTGAACCTCGGCGCGCGCTTTTCGATGAATGCCCTCACTCCCTCGGCGTAGTCCGCCGTCTGGCCGGCTTCGCGTTGCAGTACTTCCTCGTAGTCGAGTTGCGTGTCGAGCATCACGCCAAGGGAGGCGTTGAATCCCCGCTTGATCAGCCCGAGCGCGCGCGTTGGCTGCGTCGCCAGCCGCCGGGCGCACGCCAGCGCTTCACTCACGAGGGCGTCGGGCGCCGTGACCCTGTACACCATGCCGTACTCGAGGGCGCGATCGGCGGAAAGTTCTTCGGCGAGCATCGTGAGCGCAGACGCGCGCTGCAGCCCCACGAGGCGCGGGAGGATGAACGTGCCGCCGGAATCCGGAATCACGCCGATCTTCGCGAACGACTGGACGAACCGCGCCGCGGATGACGCAAACACGATGTCGCATGCCAGCGCCAGATTCGCGCCCGCCCCCGCCGCGATTCCATTCACCGCGCAAACCACCGGCTTCTCGATGCCGCGGATCGCGCGGATGATCGGATTCCACGAGGTCCTCACGAAATCGCCCGGATCCGGCATATAGCCATCCTTCGGCAGCGCGTCGGCCAGGTCCTGCCCTGCGCAGAAGCCCCGCCCCGCGCCGGTGATCACGATGGCGCGCGCTGCGCCGTCGGTCGCCGCCGCCGCGAACGCTTCCTGCAGCTCGTGCGCGAACGCGGCGTTCACACTGTTCAGCACGTCGGGCCGGTTCAGTGTGAGGGTGAGCACCCCTTCGCTGGTTTCGGTCAAGAGGAATGGCACGCCGGTAAAGATACCGCTTCCCCGCGCCGGTCACCTGCACGGTCGCGTGGAATCGCGTGGCCGCGCCAGCCTCCACCGCTCGGACCCTCGCTTCCACGGGGGACGGAGGCCAATTTTCACGGATGGCAACACGCACGCGACCGAAAAAGCGGGCCCGGCCGAAGTCCGACGCCGAACCGCTGCTCAGGTGGCGCGAGATCGCGCGCAACGCGCTGGTTTCCCGCGCCATTGACGACACCGAAGAAGCAACCAACCGCGGCCGCGCCAGCGTCCCGCGCGAACACCTGGTTCTCTACCAGTTCTCCGCCCGAGGTCACGAGGTGGCGCAGGCAATTCTCGCCTCGCTCCTGACGCACGAGCACGACGGCGTGGGCGCATACTACCGGAACCGACCCCTGCTGCTTGGGCTAGGTGTCACGATCGAGGACGGCTTTGCGACGTCATTGGGCCGCTCGGGCGGTTACAGCGGAGGCCGTGACATTGGGGTGGTCGGGAACTTCCCGAACCCGAGCGGCGCGAGCGTGCTCCCAATGGGTGGTGACGTAGGTTCGCAGTACACGCCCGCCGCGGGCTGGGCGCAGTCCATCCTCTACCACCGCAACGTCCTGAAGGATCGCGCGTGGGAAGGCGCCATCGCGGTCGCGCTCGGCGGCGACGGTTCCGTCGCCACCAACGGGTTCTGGTCGGCGCTCACCATGGCAACGACTCTGCGCCTCCCGATGCTTTTCTACATCGAGGACAACGGTCTCGGGATCTCCGTGCCTGGCCATCTGCAGACTCCCGGCGGCGACATCAGCCGCAACCTTGCGTCGTTCGGCAACCTGTTCGTGCGCGATGGCGATGGAACCGACCCGGCCCGGAGCGCGGCGATCCTGCACGAGTGCGTCGCGCACGTTCGCGCCGGCAACGGGCCTGCGATCGCGCGCCTCACGGTACCGCGTCTCTCGAATCACTCGGGGCCCGACAACCAGAAGGGGTATCGCAGCGACGCGGAGATTGCCGCCGATTACAAGCGGGATCCGCTGCCGAAACTGAGGGCGTTCCTCGTTCCGGGCCGCATCTCGCCTGGCGAGTGGAAGAAGCTCGAGGCGGAGGTCGGGCGCGACGTTGCGGCCGGCCTCGTCGCCGCGCGCGCGCGTCCCACTCCTGACCCGGCGACCGCGGGGCGGTACGTGTACGCCGACGCATCGCCGGATTCAGTCGAGGCGGTGGGCGGGATGTCGCGCGCCGAGCGCAACGCGCTTGGCGGCAGCAGCGAGGTGAACGAGCAGGGTTCGCCGCTGCGCTTCGCGGAGGCAGTGCGCAGGACCCTCGCCCGCGAGCTCGAAGTGAATCCGAAGGTGCTCGTCTTTGGGGAGGATGTCGGGCACAAGGGCGGCGTGCACCTCGTGACAGAGGGACTGCAGCGCAAGTTCGGGGCTGACCGCGTGTTCGACACGTCGCTCTCTGAGGAAGGTATCATCGGGCGCTCGGTGGGGATGGCGCTCACGGGCCTCGTACCGGTCGCGGAGATCCAGTTCCGCAAGTATGCCGACCCCGCCACCGAGCAGCTCAACAACTGCGGGACGATGCGCTGGCGCACCAACAACCGCTTTGCCGCGCCAATCGTGGTGCGGATGCCCGGCGGGTTTGGCAAGGATGTCGGCGATCCGTGGCACTCGCTTTCGGATGAGGTGCGGTTCGTGCATGCGTACGGCTGGCAGGTCGCGATGCCATCGAACTCGTCCGACGCCGTTGGCCTGTTGCGTGCAGCGATGCGCAGTGCGAACCCTACGATCTTCTTCGAGCATCGCTCGCTGCTGATGACCGGCGAAGGGAGCGCGCGCTATCCCGGCGATGATTATGTGCTGCCATTCGGACGCGCGAACGTGATCATGAGCGGCACGGACATGACGGTGGTGACGTGGGGTGCGATGGTGCATCGCTGCCGCGCAGCCGCCGCGGGCTTCGATGGTCGCGTGGAGTTGATTGACCTGCGCACCGTCGCGCCGTGGGATCGCGACTGTGTGCTGGAGTCGGTCGCAAGGACCGGGCGCTGCCTCATCGTGCACGAAGACTCGATGACCGCGGGGTTTGGCGCAGAGATCGCCGCGACGCTGGCAAAGGAGGCATTCTGGCGCCTCGACGCACCCGTGGAGCGGCTCGCGCCGAAGGACATTCCCATCGCGTATCACGAAGACCTCCTCGCGGCGATAATGCCCGATGTTGCGGAGATCGCCGCACGGATCGAGGCCGTGCTCGCGGCATAGCGTGTAGGGAATTCCCGTATTGCGTGTGCCGCCGTTCACATGCATGATGAGAATGCAACGACGCGGGCACTGACGCGACGACGAAGCGGATCGGGCAGCATGGTCCCGGTTCTCCCTGCCCACCGGGGGGCGTAGCGCGAATCGGTCGCGAATGCTTGCAACGCTGCACAATCCCGCCACCGAGCGGGGTGCGCTGCAGAAGTAGCGCCAACAGGGCGCCGGGGCTCGATGCCTCGGCGCCCGCTTCATTGGCTGCTCAGGGCGCGCTGCTGGTCACGGCACGACGCCGAGGTACGTCGCGTGGACGAAGCCCTCCGTGCCCATATCGTAAATCAGATACCAGCCGGGATGGTCTTCGTCTATGTACACGACGTACTCCGAGCCGCACGTCCAGCACCAATCATCAACGAACGGCCAGTCCCAGGCCGCTACCTCGAAGCCGTACCCGCCCGGAAGCCAGATCCGGTGCAGTGCAGCGTCAACCCGGGCTACCGCATAGACGTTGGCGCGCCCGACGCCATCGAAGCGCCCGTGCTCGAACGGCTTGGCTAGGGCGAAGCGGCGATCATCAGGAGAAGCGTGACCAAACCACGTGCCTCTTGATACGTGCGGGAACTCATTTACCCTCCCGTCCGGCGTCCGCTGCGTGCTGGGCTTCGTACCGGCCGGGCGGCGCTGCGGCGCAGCTGGCGCCGGCTTCTGCTGCTGTGCGGGCACGGCCGCTGCCAGCGCTATCGTGGCAACCGTGGCGGCAACCAACAGTCTCGACATGCGCATGGTGATCTCCTCTCGTCGCTGGATGTGTGACGTGCGCGAAGGAGGCGCCGTTAGCGCTGACGTACGATCGCTCGCCCGCATACATCGTGCCGCGATCGCATGCGCGTGCGCGGGTTAATGCGCGCGCTAGTAATCTGCGCGTAATGAAGCGCGGCGCATCCGCGCGCCGCGCGAACAAGCGACAGTTCCGGGCGTATGACACTATGAGAGCCCACCGGAGAGCCGCATGCGTTCGCGAACCGTCGTAGCCATCGTTGCCCTGCTCGTACTGGCCACAGCGGGATGGGCAGTGGCGCGCACGCGCTTCGAAGCGCCAGCGACCGCATTCCGCTACGTGACCGTCTCCCGCGGGGATGTGCATGCGACCGTTGCCGCTACCGGCACGCTGAGCGCCGTCACTACGGTGCAGGTCGGTACGCAGGTATCCGGACAGATCGCTGCGCTCTACGCCGACTACAACCAGCGCGTGAAGAAGGGGCAACTGCTCGCGCGCCTGGATTCCACTCTGCTGGGCAACGCGGTGCTCTCGGCGGATGCGGACCTGAAGAAAGCCGTGATCGCGCAGGAGGAGGCGCAGTACGCGTACGACCACTCCAAGCCGCAATACGAGCAACACGTGATGACGGAGAACGACTTCAAGGCCACTCAGTTCGCGCTCGACCTGGCGAAGGCCGCCACGCAGTCGGCGCATGCGGCGCTCGACCGAGCCAGGCTGAACCTCTCGTACTGCAATATCTACTCGCCAATTGACGGCGTCGTGATCTCGCGCTCCGTTGACGTCGGCCAGACAGTCGCCGCGAGCTTGTCGGCACCGCAGCTCTTCCTGATCGCGGAAGATCTGACCCGGATGCAGATCCTTGCGTCGGTGGATGAAGGCGACATCGGCCTGATCCACAACGGCGAAGCAGTGCGGTTCACGGTGCAGGCGTACCCGGACGCGACATTCTCCGGGACGGTGTCCCAGGTGCGCTACGACTCCAGGACGGACAACAACGTCGTGGAGTACACGGTGGTCGTTGACGTTCCCAACGGTGACCGGCGCCTCTTTCCGGGCATGACGGCTACGATGAACTTCTCCGTGGCGAACGCCACGAATGTTCTCACGGTGCCCAACGCAGCGCTCCGTTTCCGCGGCACGGACGAGATGCGGGCCGCCCTCGCTGCGCACCATGACTCCGCTGCCCCGGCGCAAGGCGGCAGTCCGGAAGCGCAGCGGGGGCGTGGAGGGCGCGGAGGGCAGGAAGGGGGCGATGGCCAGCCGCGACGAACGCGCGCCGCAGATATCGCCCAGCTCTGGTACCTCGCGCCGAACGGCACGCCTGCGGCGATGTTGGTGCACACCGGCCTTGCCGACGAACGCGCGACCGAAGTCTCTGGCCCGGATCTCCACGACGGGATGCAGGTGATCGCGGGCATTGTTTCGAGCACGACTGCCGCGGCTCAGGCGCCGGGCCTCATGATGGGCGGACCCCAGGGCGGCGGTGGCCGCGGAAGGGGGTTCTGACCATGCCCGGCGACGATGAAGTCATCCGCGTGGAAGACCTTCACCGCACCTATCGCGTCGGCAGCAACGAGATCCACGCACTGCGCGGCGTGAACATGGTCGTGCGACGCGGCGAAATGATCGCGATCATGGGGGCGTCTGGCAGCGGCAAGTCGTCGTTCATGAACACACTTGGCTGCCTCGACCGTCCGACGAGCGGCCGGTACTGGCTCGACGGCATCCGCGTGGAAGGACTCGACCGCGACGCCCTCGCCGATATCCGCAACGCGAAGATCGGGTTCGTGTTCCAGGGGTTCAACCTTCTCGCCCGCACCACGGCGCTCGCCAATGTGGAGCTGCCGCTGCTCTACGACCGCAGCGGGCACAAGCTCGACAGCCGTCGGCTCGCGCGGGAGGCCTTGGAGCGAGTCGGGCTCGGTGATCGGCTCGACCACGAGCCAAGCGAACTCTCGGGCGGGCAGCAGCAACGCGTTGCCATTGCGCGCGCCCTCGTGACGAAGCCGGCGATCCTCATGGCGGATGAGCCCACGGGCAACCTGGATTCGCGCACGTCCGAGGAGGTCATGGCGCTCTTCCAGGAACTGAACGATCAGGGCATTACTGTCGTGATGGTGACCCATGAGCCCGATATCGCCGAGCATACCAGGCGTATCGTGGAGCTCCACGACGGCCGCATCGTGCGCGATGCGCCCGTGGCGCGCAGGCGCATCGCGACCGCCGCGCTACGCACCATGCCGGCGGAGGCGGCCTGAGCCATGACTAGCAGCCGCCTCGTTGCAGTTGCGTGGGCGAGCATCCTGAAGAACAAGATGCGCACCGCGCTCACCGTGCTTGGAATCATCATTGGCGTTGGCGCCGTGATCGTCATGGTGGCGATCGGGCAGGGCGCGAAGTCGGAGATACAGCGACGCATTGACGCGCTGGGCAGCAACATGATCGTCATCACGCCGGGCGCGACGAGCGCAGGGGGCGTCAGCCAGGGCGCGGGAACGTCGAGCCGCCTCACCCTCGACGACGCCGCGGCCCTTGCGCGCGAAACCACGCTGCTCACGGCCACGTCGCCAGTGGTGGTGACGATGTCGCAGATCGTGGGCGGCGCGGGCAACTGGCGCGCCCCGATCAACGGCGTCTCGCCCGACTATCTCGACATCCGGGCATGGTCGCTCGCATCGGGTCGCTTTTTCGATGACGCCGACGTCCGCTCGACCCGCAAGGTTGCCGTCATTGGCAGTACCGTCGCCAACAACCTGTTCCCGGGCCAGGATCCGGTTGGTGCCACGATTCGCGTTCGCAATGAACCATTCTCCGTGATCGGCGTGCTCTCATCCAAGGGCCAGACCGCGCAGGGTTACGACCAGGACGACATCGTCCTCGCGCCATACACGACCGTGCAGTACCGGCTCGCGGGGCACACGTTCATCACGCAGATACTGGGCAGCACGACGGCCAAGGCGGACATCGCGCCAGCCGAGGCCGAGGCGACTGGAATCCTGCGCCAGACTCACAAGCTCACACCGTTCGACAGCAGCGACTTCACCGTGCGCAACCAGGCCGACCTTGCCGATGCCGCCGAAGGAACCGCGCGGGTGATGACTTTCCTGCTTGCAGCGATCGCCAGTGTTTCGCTGGTGGTCGGCGGGATCGGCATCATGAACATCATGCTCGTGTCCGTGACCGAGCGCACGCACGAGATCGGCATTCGCATGGCGATCGGCGCGCGCGGCTCCGACGTTCTCCGCCAGTTCCTCGTCGAGAGCATGGTGATGAGCGTTGTTGGCGGCGTCATCGGGGTGGCACTCGGCTACGCAGGTGCTTCCATCGTGGCGCACGCGACGGGGTGGACCACGGCCATCGCGCCCGAGATGGTGGCGGTCGCCATCGGCTTCTCTGCGGCCGTGGGCATCTTCTTTGGGTATTACCCGGCCCGGCGTGCGGCCGCGCTCGACCCGATCCAGGCACTGCGCTACGAGTGAGCGCCGCGCCGGCGCGGCGAGTCAGATCGCCTTGAACTCCTCGAACGGCTGCGCGCAGGAGTTGCAGTAGTGCGTCGCCTTGCACGCCGTGGAGCCAAACTCGCTCCGCAGCGTGGTGTCGCCGGCCCCGCAGAACGGACAGCGGACGCGCCCGGCGCGCCGCAGTTGGACGGGGGGGTCGTCATGCGCCGCCCCGGGCGGGGCGATACCCCAGGCGCGGAGCTTCTCGCGCGCCCCGTCGGGAATCCAGTCGGTGGTCCACGCCGGGGCGAACACGGTGCGTACCCGCGCACCGCCGATTCCTTCCGCATCGAGGGCGGCAATGATATCGTCTTCCATTGCCTTCATCGCCGGGCAGCCGGAGTACGTTGGCGTGATGACCACGGTGACTCCGTCGGGGCCGCACTCGACGTCGCGCACGACGCCCAGCTCGACCACGCTGATCACCGGGATCTCCGGATCCTTTACCGTGTCGAGGATCGCCAGCACGCGCTCGCGCGTGGGCGTGGCGCTCACCATCTCGCGCCAGGGTACGTGCGCGGCAGCACCTGCATCTCGGCGAGCATGCGTCCGAGGTGCTCCGTGTGGAGTCCGGTGCGACCGCCCTGCTGCCAGTGTTCGACGGCCGGAAGCCGCAGCGTGGCGCGGGCGACGACGTCGTCAACGTCCTTCTGCCACGCGCTTCTGAACGCGGACGGGTCGGCCGCGAGCCCTTCGTGCGCGAGTTCCCGCTCGATGGCGTCCGTGAGAAACAGTTCACCCGTGTACCGCCATAGCTCATCGAGCGCGTCCTGCGCGCGCGCATGGCTTTCCTCGGTGCCGTCGCCGAGCCTGACCAGCCACTCGGCGCTGTGGCGAACGTGGTAGCGCGACTCCTTCACGGCCCTGGCGGCTATCCCGGCCAGGTCGGCGTCCCTGCACGACGCCAGCGCTTCCCATTGCCGCAGCGCCCATGCGGAGAAAAGGAACTGACGCGCGATCGTGAACGCGAAGTCGCCCCTGGGGAGTTCCGCGATGAGCGCGTTGCGGTATTCGCGGGCGTCGCGCAGGTAGGCAAGCGCGTCCGCATCGCGCCCCGCATTCTCGACCGACGCTGCCTTCAGCAGCAGCAGATTGGCCTGGCCGATGAGGTCGAGCGCGATGTTGGCCATCGCGATGTCCTCCTCGAGGATCGGGCCATGGCCGCACCACTCGCTCAGCCGGTGCCCGAGCACGAGCCGGTCGTCGCCCAGCCGCAGGAGGTACTCGAAGAACCGGTTGCTCATTCGCTTGCTCGCATCGCGTCGGGAGCCGGCCTACATCCTGAAGCCCTGTGGCACCCTGTAGAACTGCGGGTGCCGGTAGGGCTTGTCGTTTGCGGGGTCGAAGAACGGACCCACGTCCTCGGGCGTGGACGACACGATTGCCTTCGACGGCACCACCCAGATCGCCACGGCCTCGCTGCGCCTCGCGTACACGTCGCGCGCGTTCTGCAGCGCGAGTTCGCCGTCGGCGGCGTGGAGACTGCCGGCGTGCTCGAAGGGCTTTCCGTCACCCGGCTGCGTGAATACTTCCCACAACTGATGGGCGGTGTCGCCGCCCTTGCGGTTCCCAGTCATGCGCCGTGCCTTCGTCGAGGAGTTGTCCCTGCTTGCCGCCGCCGCACCCGGCGTCCGTCCTACGCCACCGATGCGGCCGGTTCGTGCTTCGCCGCGTACGCCTCCGCGGCCGCACGAACCCACGCGCCGTCGTCGTGCGCCCTCCGGCGCGCGGCCAGCCGCTCACGATTGCATGGCCCGTTGCCCCGCACCACGCGCCAGAACTCTTCCCAGTCTATCTCGCCATACTCCCAGTCCTTCGTCCGCTCGTTGTACTTGAGGGCAGGGTCGGGAATCGTGAGGTCAATCGCCATCGCCTGCGCGACCGTGATATTCACGAAGCGCTGGCGGAGCTCGTCGTTCGTCTTCTGCTTCACCTTCCACCTGAGCAGGTCGTCCGAGTTCGGCGAATCCTTGTCGCGCGGGCCGAACATCATGAGCGACGGCCACCACCAGCGGTCGAGGGCGTCCTGCGCCATCGCGTGCTGCTCGCGTGTGCCGCCGGCGAGGGTCGTCATGATCTCGAATCCCTGCCGCTTGTGGAAGTTCTCCTCCTTGCAGATGCGCACCATCGCGCGCGCGTACGGACCGTAGCTCGCCTTGGCGAGCATCGTCTGATTCACGATCGCAGCGCCGTCCACCAGCCAGCCGATTGCGCCGATGTCGGCCCAGGTGAGCGTGGGGTAGTTGAAGATGCTCGAGTACTTGGCCGTGCCGGCGAGCAATTGCTGGATGAGGTCGTTGCGGTCAACGCCGAGCGTCTCGGTGCTGCAGTAGATGTAGAGCCCGTGCCCGGCTTCATCCTGCACCTTGGCCAAGAGACCCATCTTGCGCCTGAGCGAGGGCGCGCGGGTAATCCAGTTGCCTTCGGGCAGCATTCCAACCACTTCCGAGTGCGCGTGCTGCGACATCATCCGGATCAACTGTTTCCGGTAGCGCTCGGGCATCCAGTCCTTGGGCTCGATCGTCTTGCAGCGCGCGATCCTCGCCTCGAACTCGGCGAGCCTCCGCGGGTCGTCGGTGGTCGCATTCTGTGGCATTGCAGTGATAGTCTATTATACAGTAAACACTGATCTACTATTTCGCTGTATGACAGGGTAGCGCGGCGGCAGACGGCCGGCGGTTGGAGACCCAGCGTGGTGTGGGGCCGGTGATCGTTGTAGTCCTGCCGCCAGGCATTCAGCACCAGCTGGGCCTCGGCGAGCGTGGCAAACCAATATTGCGAGAGACACTCTCGTCTCAAGCTGCCGTTGAAGGCTTCGCACACGCGGTTATCCACGGGCTTCCCGGCGCGGCTGTGTCAAGTTGCACCTGGTTCCAGTACGCCCAGTGATCGAGTGCGGTGGAGGTTGACTCCGTACTGTTGTCGCACTGCACGACCGGGGGCAAGCCGCCGCTTCACAGAAGCGGTCACCGCCTTCGCCGATCCGCTCTCCGTGACCGTCTCGGGTCTGGATCTGTCACTCCAAGCGACCAGCGGTCTGGACGCTTTGACTGGAAGGTTCGCTCCTGGCACCCAAAGTGCCGCACTGGCAGGTGGTGCTCACGATCCCGACACGGCTCCGCGCGTGGAGTCTCTACCGCCGCGTTCTCCGCGGCGATCTCGCCCGGGTGTCCGAGCGCACGGTGACGGCGGCTTCCGGCCCGATGGCACGTTCGTGCCATGGCCCGCGCACGACTCGATGGCGCTCACGGAAGCGTCTCGCGGCGCCGTGCTTCGGCGTCCTCGCGCCCCGGCTCGCGCGCAACTGCGCGCGGAATCCCGTCGCGCTCGAGCGGCTCGAGTTCCTGGCGCGCCTGATGGCGCACAGAAGAGCCTTGCTTGTGAGCGCGCTTGTGGTAACATGACGGGTAGCGACAATCGGAGGGCAAGATGCAATTGAGGACATGGCGAACAGTTGTGTTCGTGTATACGCTTGCGCCGTTGAGCGTTCTACAGGGACAGAAAGCGGTGGATCTCCTCTCGGCGATCCCGAACCCGCCGGATGATCCGGAAGTGGCGTACACGGTGTGTGGGCAACCCGACTCACCCGCAATCGACCCTGCTTTCGAAGGGGCGTATCAGTCGGCGAAGGACGCCAATGACAAGGCGCAGAGGTCGCTAATGGAAGAGATGCAGAAGAATCCTTCCGCCTCGATGAAAGGGCTGGCGCAGGTGATGGGCAAGTGGCAGCAGTTCGCGATGGCACCCGGCGCACCCGCCGAGGTGCACACGCGGGCGGACATGTTCAAGCCGCTGATCGAGAAGGCAAACAGCGACAAAGAGCCATTCGAAGCGCAACAGCAGCGGTGCGATCCGAGCGACGGGAAGGCCGGGGCCGCCTGCTACGAAGCGGCAATCCGCGCTCAGCGGAACGTGGACAGGAAACTCGCCGCCGACGTGGTCGCGATGTGGCCGGAATACATCACTGCGGTGAAGAAGAACGTCCTCTGGGACTCACGGCAACCGCCGAAGGAGATTGACTTGAAGCTCCCGTTCATCCGGCAGCAACTGCTGGCGATGGAGGCGAACGCCATCCGGGATGCTAGGATCGCCGCCGAGGAGCAACGGGCAGTCTGCGGTATCGTCGCTGGCGCCAGCGGTCAAGTTCCTCCCTGATATTTCGAAGCGACCGTGCGGAGTCGGCCGCGGCACTTCCACCGCTGCGGCTAGGCGGCGCAGTGCGCTTTGCGTAGCTCGACGCGCCGGTTGCGCGCGCGATTCCCGTCGCTGTTGTTCGGCACCACCGGCATCGTGTCCCCGTAACCTTTGGTCTCCAGCCTACCGGCGGCGATGCCGTGCGCCGTGAGCCAGGTCTTCACGGCCGCGGCGCGCTCCTCGGAGAGTCGTTGGTTGTAGGCGCGTTCCCCCACGTTGTCGGTATGTCCCGCCAGCTCGAAATTCACGGAGCTGTCGGTCTTCAGCACGGCCAGCACCTGCTGCAGCACGCTATTTGACTCGGGTCGTAGTACTGCTTTGTTGAAGTCGAACACTAAGCCGTAGAGCGGTACGCGACAGTTCTTCTCAAGAGCCGCCCGCAGGCTGCTCCCGGCGTCGACCACTATGTAGTCCATCCGGCCGCCGCCCTCGCGGTAGATCTTCGCCCACACATCGCGGCCGTTCTTCGTAAAGTGCGCCAGCAGGGCCTGGCCGCTACGATCGCTGACCATCGTCCAACCGGCTGCCTTGAACGCTGCCGAAAAGACCGTGGCGAAATCGAGATCCGACATTCCTGGCGGCTCTTCGTAGATCTTGTCGATGCTGGCAGTACCGATCAGGCGGGGTTCCCGATCGTTCGGTCCGGCGACGTCGAGCGGGCCTTCGTCGTGGCGCGTACCAAGCAGCTTTGAACCGGCGAGCGGCGTCAGGTAGGGAAAATCCTTCTGATCGGCAAGCGGCTCCGGCGTGGGGCCCGGCGGAACCAGCGTGTGTGTCCTCGTCATCGGCGCCGCTTCTACGATGTGCAGCCAGTTGCCATGGGCATCGTCGGCGGAAAGGAACATCTCCACCCACGTTGCGCGATCGCCGCTACCCTTGCGGAAGGTGGCGTTGATCGAGCCGTCATCCCGCAGGAAGACGACGGCGAACCCTTGGCCTTCAAGGGCCGGCCGCAACTGGGCCCACACAGTCTTGCCTTTCCAGTCATCTTCGTTTGCCGGATACAGCGGCGTGCTCCAGTGATGACCTCTGACGGTCACGCTGGTCGGCTGGCCGCCCTTCGCGCTGGCGACGTCGAAATCGTCGGTGCCGAAGTCTTCCGCTTCGAGCTGATCGGGATTGATCTTGATGCCTTGCATGGGAAACCACCCCGGCAGCGTCGGGGTCACAACCGACACACCGCTCACGCCCATTCCTGCGACACAGAGCACCAGCAGCAGGACTGGAATCATTCCGCGGCTAAGAATTCGCCGGACGGGCGGCATGTCGTTATAGTATATGAGGCAAGCGCCGGTCGCGTCAACGCTGCGAACCTGCTGCCGGCAAGCCTTGTCGCCGGATCGCCCACTCCGGTAGTCTCTGCGTGTCAGCGGAGGAGCCACACCATGCGACGTCTATCGGCAATTCTTTCCGTCTCCCTGCTTCTTGCTGCTGCGGCATCGGCGCAAAGCGATCGCGCGGGTGCCCAGACGACGCACTGGTACGCGAAGCTCGCGGGCACCGACCTCGGAATTCGGGCGCTCGACATCTCCTACGATCGCGCTGATGCCGCAAGCGCGGGCATCGCGACCGCGGTGCTGATCTTACCGGTAGACCGCGTCTTCGATCCGGCGGTGAGTGCCTGGCTCAATGCCGCCGAAGTGGGCGACGACACGCCGGGCGCGGTCACGCTCACCAGGGTGGACCCCGTCGGCATGCCGATCGAGCTGGTCGCGCTTGCTTCCGCGCGCGTCCGTTCGATCGAGTGGCCGCACTGGAGCGACAGTTCCTCCAACGATGAAGCAATCGTGCGGATCACAATCGCTTCGCCGTATGTGCGGACCCACCTGAGCGGCCAGTCGGATATCCCCACAAGCACGCACGATATAAGCCGTTCGATGGCTTCGGATTTCCGGGTCACGCTGGGAGGTCTTCCGACGTCGCGCATCTCCGACGTGACACTCGCGCCGGCGCTCGATGCGATCGGGAGCCTGACTCCAGACGGAGTCGAGGTGATCTTCCATGTACCGGTGATGCCGTTCGCTGACGCGGAGGCGTACTACGACTGGTTGCAGGGGACTCACGATTCGCGCGAGGCGCAGATCGAGATACTTTCACCCAGCATGACGCCCGTGGGAACGATCAGGCTGCGTGCGCTCGTGCCGCGCCGTATCGCGTCATTGAGTGATGTGGGGTCGGCTATATCGAGTACTACGGGGTCGATCGCCGTCACGGGTCGTGCGAGCGGAGTCGAAATCGTTCCGCGCGGCACGACGGTCGGCATGCCGCTCTCGAGCCATCTCTTTCATGCCAGCTACGCGGCGAAGGACGTCGGCATCGTCACGGTCGATGCCGTTGATGGTGGCGCCAGGGCCTTCACGGCGCGCGATGAGGAAGCAATCGTTGCGGAGAAGGGCGAGCAGCTCCTCGTGATCCATCTCCGTATCAAGAACGGGGGCCAGGAAATTCTCGACGTCAATTCCTCTTCTCTCTTTGCGCGCTTTACCGATCGCGAGGGCAACATCATCCAGGACGTGCGCACCCTCTATGCCGAGAAGACGCATGCGTCCGTTTCCACGCGCCTCGCTCCCGGCGCGGAAATGAGCGTAATCCTCGTCGCGCGTGCCCCTGCGCAGGCCAACCTGAAGACACTCGAACTGCGGGGAAACGGCGACGAGGCGCTGGATCTCGTCTATGACCTCGCCAATTCGACTAACGCGATGCGTCGCTGACGCCGCGCCATCGCGCCGCGGAGGATTGTCGGGCGGCTGTGTGGCCGGATTCGGCTTGGCGAGAGCATCGCATATCCTTGTTCCGTGAAGGCCGGTCGCCACCGAGATCGCGAAAGCGACGCTCGCGAAGATCAGGTCGTGGAACGAAGCGGGCGAGCCAGCACAGCCATGAACTGCAACGCGGTGGTACCATGCGCCTCATTTCGATGACGCTCCCGCTGCGGAACCGTTGGTACCCCATCGTGCGCGTGGGGCAGCGCCGCGCCCGTGTACCCGTGCTGGTGACGCTTGGCGTCACCCAGACGGGTGAGCGCCGGGTGCTTGATCTGCGCTTGGCCGGGGCGGAGAGTGCCACCGCGTGGCGCGAGGTGATCGAGAGCCGGGTCCGGCGCCATATCGGCGTTCCGGCGCTCGCGGTCATCGATGGGACCCCGGCCCTGGTGGCGGAGCTTCGCGCCGTGGGGCCCCAACTCCCCGTCCAGCGCTGTACGGTGCACAAGCTGCGGAACCTTCTCGCCAAGGCGCCGCGCCGCCTGCACGACGAGTTGACGGAAGACTACCGCCGGATGATCCATGCCGCGGCGGCGGCCGACGTATCCGCCGCGCGGAAGGCGTTCCGGGTGAAGTGGCGGCGGACGTGTGCCGACGTGGTGACGAGCCTTGACGAAGCCAGCGATGACCTCTTCACGTTCCTCGCGTTCCCCGCATCGCAATAGAAGGCGCTTCGAACAACGAACGCGATCGAGCGAATCAACGAGGAGTTCCGGCGTCGCACGAAGACCCAAGCGATGCTCCCGAGCGCGAACGCCGTGCTGGTACCGCTCTTCGGCTTGCTGCACAGCGGCGCGACCACGCTCCGCAAGATCGACGGATGGCAGGATCTCACCCCACGGCACAGCCCCGATGGTCATCGAGCCGCTCTACTACGTCAGGCTGCGTGAAACCCGACCACCGACGGATGGCGCTTCGCCCCTCTTCCACCACTTGACCGACACCACCCAGCATTGCGAACCGCGGACGCTTCTACCACCTTGCGTTTCAGTTCGGCAAGATCGTCGAGAGTGCGCCTCACTCTGACTATCCACTGATCCCCGGCCGCGTGAACAGCCGGGGAGATAGCTGACAAAACGTCCGGGGACATGGCTAACACTTGTCCTTGAGGGAGGGAGCCCCGGTGATGCGGTGGGTGCGTTCGTCGAAGCGACCGAGTAGCGTGGTGTAGTACAC
>JADZCT010000071.1 GCA_020851455.1 Gemmatimonadaceae bacterium
AGGGTGATCTGCTCGCGCCGGACGTCCGCTTCGCCGTCGGGCGTGAGCGCGAGGCTCCAGATCGAGCCGCTGCAGTAGTCGCCGTAGAGGTAGCGCCCCTCCAGGTCGGGGAGCTCCGGGCCCCGGTAGACGTAGCCGCCCGTGATCGAGCAGCCCTCCGTGTGGTCGTAGACGGCAACGGGATCGACGAGCCGCCCCGCGTCGTTCAGCGGCTTGTCCTCGTACGGCTCCAGCCCCTCGCGCACGTCCCAGCCGAAGTTCACGAGCTCCGTCTGCTGCGCCGCCGGCAGGACGTTCACCTCCTCCCACTCGTCCTGACCGACGTCCGCGATCCAGAGCTCGCCGGTCGTGCGGTCGAACGAGAACCGCCACGGGTTGCGCAGCCCGTAGGCGAGCAGCTGCGGCTCCGGCTCGGCGACGGCGGTGTCGAAGGCGAGCAGCTTGCCGAGCGGGCTCGTGAGATCCTGCGCGCGGTCTCCGGGATCGCCGCCCTTGCCGCCGTCTCCCATCCCGACGAGGAGGCGCCCGTCGGGCGCGAACTCGAGCTGCCCGCCGTTGTGGTTCGGGTAGGGCTGCTCCGCGAAGAAGAGCTCCCGGGTGCGGACAGGCGGTACGTTCCCGTTCGCGCGAAACTCGACCACCCGCGTGTCGCCGCTCCGGTCCGTGTAGTCGACGTAGAACAGGCCGTTTCGCGCGTAGCCGGGATGGAAGGCCACGGACAGCAGGCCCTGCTCCCCGCCGCTGCGCACCTCCGCGGTGATGTCGAGAAACGGGGCTGCGACCAGGGCGCCGTTCTCGACGACGCGGATGCGGCCCGGCTGCTCGACGACGTACAGGCGGCCGGGCTCGCCGGGGGCGACCGTGACGTAGGTCGGGCTGTCGAGGCCGCTGACCACCTCGACGAGCCGGACCGACGCTCCCTCGCCGCCGGTCTCGAGGTCGGGATCGGAGCTCGCGACGAAGATCGCCGAGACGACCAGTGCGACGGCGGCCACGGCGAGCAGCGGCGCCAGCAGGCGGAGGGTCGGCATCGCGGCGGGTCAGTCGACGGGCCGCGCGGACGCCCGGTATGCCTCCCGGCCAGGCCGCAGGCAGCGGGCGAGCTTGTAATGGGGTGTCGCCTCGCGTGCCCGGCCCTGCTTGTCGAGGCTGCGCGCGAGCGCGAAGTGGGCGTAGTCGTCGGCGGGCGCGAG
>JADZCT010000072.1 GCA_020851455.1 Gemmatimonadaceae bacterium
ATCTGGCCCAAGACTCACAGTTGTACCGAGGCCTGACCGTGGCACGGCACATCGACCTCGCGGAGGGCCTGCGGGCGGGGTTCGACCGAGGGGACGCGATCGTCACGCTGGAACGGATGCGGATCCCTCTGCGAACTCGCGCCGGCAACCTTTCCGGTGGCCAGCAGGTGCTGGCGGCGCTGGCGCTCGTGCTGGCGACCCGGGCCCCCGTGCTCATCCTCGACGAACCGCTCGGCGCCCTCGATGTCCTGGCCCGGCGGGAGTTCCTGGCCCTCCTCGTCGCCGAGGTCCGGCAGCGAGGGACGTCCGTCCTCATGGCGTCGCACGTCATCGCGGACATGGCGTCCACGTGCGATCGCGTGGTGGCCATCGCCGGCGGCCGGGTGGTCCTTGAGCTGGGGACCATCGAGGCGCTCGCGGCGCATCGGGTGGTCGGTGGGACGGTGAGCGGGACCGGTGTCATCGGCTCGTTCCTGGGCCTCGACGGCGCGCCGGTGAGCCTCGTTCGCTCCGCCGACCCGGCACTGCCACCACCTGACCTGGAGGCCCTGGTCGCCGGCTACCTCGCCTCGTCGCGGGCCGCCTCCGAGGCCCCGGCCGCCTGATGCGCACCCGCTGGACGGTCACCTATCTCATCCATCGGGGCGAGGTCGCCATCTTCCTGGTGGTGATGGTCGCGGTCGCGGTCGCGGCGATCAACGTGGCGGCGCGTCTGCTTGCCCTGGGCTATGACGACTGCGTGGCGCGGCTCGCGGCGGCGGACTGCGGGGGGGTCCTGCGCGCCGTCGAACGCCTCCGCGCCGACGACAGCGCATGGCTCTTGGGCATCGGGGCGACCCTCTTCCCCGCAGCGATGGGCCTGGTGCTGGGTGTGCCCATCGTGGCTCGCGAGGTCGAGGCCAGGACGGCATCCCTCGCATGGTCGTTCGCCAGGACGCGGATGGTGTGGTTCCGCCAGCGCGTCCTGCCGATGCTGGCCCTCCGCCTGGTCGGCCTAGGCATGCTCGCCATCCTCAGCGTCATCCTGCGTGACCTGGGTGACCCCGCTGGCCACGAGGCGCGCATGGACCAGATCGGGTCCCAGGGCGTCTCGCTGCTGGCCCGCGGTGTCCTTGGGTTCGGCGTCGCGCTCTTGGTGGGCGCGGTCCTCGGCCGCACGCTGGGCGCGGTGCTGGTGTCCGTCGTCCTGTGCGGGCTGCTGATGCTCGTCGGC
>JADZCT010000008.1 GCA_020851455.1 Gemmatimonadaceae bacterium
GAGCAGATCAGCGAGCATGCGTGGGACGCGAACTACGACCCGTTGAGCAACGTCGTTGATGTGTACGTCGCGCGGCTGCGGCGGAAGCTCGAGGATGAAGGCGAAGAGCCGGTCCTGCATACCATGCGGGGCGCCGGGTACCGGCTGGGCCGCCCGGCGCGGGGCGCACGGTGACCCGGCAGCAGCCGCGAATCCGCGTCCGGCTCACGATACTGTACGCGGGCTCGATGATGCTGCTGCTCCTCGGTGCGGCGGCAGTGACGAGGGATCTGCTGCACCGGGAGCTCGACCGCGAGTTCAACGCTTCATTGCGGGCTTCCTCCGACCTGGTGCATGGTTTTTTCCGCGCGGAACTGCGCGAGCACCTCACGATCCCCTCGACGCTCGAGCATATCACGAGCGAGTTCGTCTTCGCCGACCGCCGGATCACGTTCGTTGACCCGTACGGCGAGGCGTACCGCGTGCCGGCGATGCTTCCGTCCAGGGTCGAGACGCCGCTCGTGCCGCCGCTGGTCTCGCATAAGGCGCCGCTCGACAGGGATCTCGCCCCGGGCTGGACGATGCGAATCACGGCGTCTGCGGCCGGACTGGAGCGCCACCGGAAAGAGGTCAACGACGACGCGCTCCTGGCAATTCCCATCGCGGTGGCGTGCGCGATCGCCTTTGGCTGGTGGCTGGTTGGCCGCACTCTCCGACCCGTTGCACTCATGGCCGACGCGGCGTCGCGTATTTCCGCTTCGCAGCCGAGCCAGCGGCTGCCCATCCGCGATCCCAACGACGAGCTCGGCCGCCTGGGCCAGAGCTTCAACGCCGTCCTCGACCGCCTCGACGCGGCCCTCGGTCAGCAGCGCCAGTTCCTGGCCGATGCCGCCCACGAACTCCGTGCGCCGCTGGCCCGCGCGCGCAGCGCGATCGAGGCCGCCGCGGCGGGTGGCACGGAGGAAGCGCAGCGGGCGGCGACGGCGCTGGTGACCCGCGAGATTGCCGCGATGGCGTCGCTCGTTGACGAACTCCTCCAGCTCGCCAGGGCAGACGCCGACGTACGGCAAGCCACAATCGCCGACGGCTTTCTCGACGACGTTGCCGCCGATGCACTGGGTGCGTTCCAGGCGCTTGCGGCCGACGCGGGCGTCTCGCTCGGCGCGACGCGCCTCGAAGAATCGCCGACACGAATGGACGCCACCCTCGTACGGCGCCTGATCGGCATCCTCATCGAGAACGCACTCCGCTACACGCCGCGCGGCGGGAGCGTGGACGTGCGCGTCTGGAGAGAGGCGGGGAGCGCGTGGCTCGAAGTCGAGGATACCGGAATCGGGATTGATCCCGCCGAGCGCGCGAGGGTAGGGGAACGGTTCTTCCGCGGCCGGCGCGCGCGCGCGATTGCGCCTGGCGGGAGCGGCCTCGGCCTTCCAATCGCGCTGTGGGTCGCGTCGCGCCACGGCGCGGCAATCGAGTTCCTCCCGCGAACCCCCGGGCCGGGTACGCTGGTGCGCGTTCGCTTCCCGGGAACGCCGGGCTGACGTCTTCATAGAAGATTCATCTTCGCCCGCTAGTCTCGGCGGCATGAATCCACGTCTGGTTCTGCTCGCTGCTCTGTTGCCATGCGCGGCGCTGGCACAGGGGGAACAGCCGCTCGACTTCGCGCGCGCGATGGCGATTGCGCGCGTGCAAGCTCCGTTGCTGGCCGCCGCCGAGGGGAGGCGACAGATCATCGCGGGGCGGGGCCGCGCCGACGCTGCCCTCCCGAACCCGTCATACGAGTTCCGCCGGGAGAACCTCGGCGCTCCGATCGCGCGCGACGAGTTCTCGCAGTTCACGATCCCGCTCGACGTGACCGGGCGCCGCGCGCTGTACATCGCCGCGCTGGGCGCAGCGCACGATGCAGGCGTCGCCGACAGCGCCTCCTTTGCCCGTTCGGTGACGTTTGAGGCGGCCCGGGCCTGGTGGCGCGCCAGCCAGGCAGCCGCCGCGCTCGATGCTGTAAGCGCGCATCGAGCCGCGCTCGACGAGATCGCCTCTTGGGACGCGCGCCGTGCGGCGGAGGGGGCCATCGCACTCGCCGCCGCGTACCGTACCAGGCTCGAGGCGGACCGGGCCCGGCTCGACGAGGCCGCAGCCAGGGCTGAACTCGATGTCGCCCGGGCCGACCTCGCCCGGCTGCTCGGCATTGCCGGCGGTGCGATGCCGGGTGTGCCTTCGCCGCCCGCGGTGGACGCCCCGCCGGCGCCGGAGCCCGACAGCGCGGCCGCGGCCGCAGTTCGTGACAGGCCGGAACTGCGGTTGGCCCGTGCCGCGGCGCGGGAAGCAGCGTGGCGCGCGCGGGCGGAACGCCAGGGTGTGATTGCGGACGCGTCGGTCATCGTCGGCACCAAGGTTACGGGCGGCTACGCCTCGCGGATCTTCGGGGTGCAGTTTCCAGTGCCAGCCTTCAACTGGAACTCCGGCAACCGCGAGCGCACCGCGGGCGAGCGGCGCCTGGCCGACGCGGCGCTGCGTGACGAGGAACTGCTGGTGGCGGGCGAAGCGCGCGCGGCGGCACGCGCCTACGCGGCCCAGAAAGACGCGATCGCCGCGATCGGCGGAATGGGCGAGCGCGCGAGAGACGTCGCGACCGCCGCCGATGCCTCCTACCGCGAGGGAGCGGCAAGTATCGTGGAACTGCTGGACGGTCGCCGCGCGGCGCTCGAATCAACGCTCGCGGCAATACGGAGCGCCGTCGCCCTCGCGATCGCCCGAATCAACCTTGCGCACGCCACCGGCGCGCCCCTTCCGGAGTTCAAGTGATGCGACGCTTCGTTGCTCTTCCTGCGGTCGTGGCCCTCATCGCGTGCGGCGGCGGCGCCTCTGACGTGCCCGCGCGCGGCGCCGCCGCTGCCGACACGGCGTTGCTCTCGGCGCAGGCCGTGCAGATCGGGGGCTTCACCACGGCCCAGGCCCGCTACGAGCCGTGGCGCGACACATGGCGTGTACCGGGACGCCTCACGCTCGACCCGCTCACAACCCAGCCCCTCGGCTCGATCGTCGAAGGCCGCGTGATGGACGTGAGGGTGCTGCCGGGCGACCGCGTGCGCGAAGGCGACGTGCTGGTGGCCATCCACACGCACGAGATGATTGACGCGCGGCAGGCCATCGTGACTGCCAAGGCTATGGCGATGAACGCCGACTCGGCGGCCCACGTGGCCGCGCTCGCAGCCGCGCGCGGCGAGAGGTTGCTTGCGGCGAAGGCGATGTCGGAAGCGGAGGTGGAACGGCTGAGGGCTGCGTCGGTCGCGACCGTCGCACAGCGGGACGAGGCGCATGCGGAGCTTGCCCGCGCCACGGAGTTCCTCGCTCACCTCATCGGCGAGGGCCCGGTGCCCGATGGCACCGACGAGCATGCTGCGCTGATCCGCGCGCCGTTCGACGGCGTTGTTGCATCCCGCTCGATCCTGCCGGGGCAGGTGGCTACCGTCGGCCAGCAACTGCTCGTCGTGAGCAGGCCTGCATCCCTGGCGCTCGTGCTGCAGTTGCCGGAAGAGGCGATCGGCTTCGCCCGCGCCGGCAGCCCGGTGCGGTTCAGCGTGGCGGCGTTTCCCGGCCGGATGTTCGACGCGCGCGTGGCGCGCGTGGCGCCGATGCTCGACTCGATTTCCAGGACGCTTGAAGTCATCGCTTCCGTGAGCGATCCGCGCGCCGAACTGAAGCCGGAGCTTGCGGCAGCGGCCGAGGTGGTGGGCGGCGACGGAGCGCGCGCGCTCACCGTGCCCGCTGGCGCGATCCAGGACTTCGATGGCGACACGGTTGTCGTCAGGGCGCTGCAGCAGGGAGAGGGGATGCTGATCGAGGCGGTGAAGGTGAGGGTTGGGCGCCGCTCCATCGAGCGGGCGGAGATCCTCGCGGGCCTCGACAGCGCAGCCCGCGTGATCGTGGGCGGGGCGTCCACGGCCAAGGCCGAGTTGCTCCGGCGCCGCGCCGCCGGGGAGCCGTAATGCTCGAGAGATTCATCAGGGCGGCGATTGACCGCAAGGTTGCCACGATCGGCGCCACACTGGCGCTTGCCGCGCTCGGGCTCTGGTCGCTGACGAAGATTCCGTTCGACGCATACCCGGACCTCACCGGGACGCGCGTTGACGTCATCACCCCGGCCGAGGGGATGTCGGCGGAGGATGTCGAGCGGCTCGTGACCTACCAGCTCGAATCGTCGCTCATGGGGCTGCCCGGCGCCGAGGGGGTGCGGTCGGTTTCCAAGGCGGGGCTGTCGCTCATCACCATCTCGTTTCCCGACAACGTGGATGTCTACTTCGCCCGGACGCTGGTGCAGCAGCGGCTCGGCGACGCCAAGTCGGCGATGCCCTCCGGAGTCGAGCCGTCGCTCGGGCCCGTGAGCACGCCGATGGGCGAGCTCTACCAGTACGCCGTCACCAGTGACTCGCTGTCGCTGGCGGAGCTGAAGACGCTGCACGACTACACCATCAGGCCGCGGCTGCGCACCGTCGCGGGCGTGAGCGAGGTCAACTCGTGGGGCGGCTTCATTGATCAAGTGCAGGTTACGGCCGATCCTGCGCGGCTGGCGGCGCGCGGACTTACTCTCGAAGACCTTCACAAGGCGCTGGTTGACAACAACCTCACCTTTGGCGGGAGCTACATCGAGGCGGGCGGAGAGCGGTTCAACATCCGCGGAATCGGGCGCGCCGAAACGCTGGACGAGATCGGCGCCATGCTCGTCGCGACGGCCAACGGCAGCCCGGTGCTGGTCCGTGACGTGGCGACGGTTGCGATGGGCGCGCTCCCACGCCACGGAGCGGTGACGCAGGACGGAAAGGGCGAAGTGGTCGTCGGCATGGTGCTGAAGCTCAAGGGAGCGGATTCCCGCCGGGTGGTCGCGGCCGTCCGCGAGCGGATGGACGAAGTGCGGCGGGCGCTCCCGGCTCACGTTGAGATAACGCCGTTCTACGACCAGACGGAGCTCGTGTCGCGCACCACGCGCACGATCGGAAAGAACCTCCTCGAAGGAGGCCTGCTCGTCGTCATAGTGCTCTTCTTCTTTCTGCGCAACGTCCGCGCGTCGCTGATCGTCGCGTCGGTAATCCCGCTCTCGATGCTCGTCGCGTTCTGGATGATGGACATGTTCGGGTACAGCGCGAACCTGATGAGTCTTGGCGCCCTACACTTTGGCGCGATCGTTGATGCGTCGGTGGTGATGGTCGAGAACTTCGTGAGGCGGCTTGAGCATCACGGCGACGACCGCGATCGCGTGGGGCTTTTCAAGGCCGCAGCGGTCGAGGTGGGGCGGCCGATCGTCTTCGGCATCGCGATCATCATCGCGGTGTACATCCCGATCTTCACGCTGGAGGGGATGGAAGGCCGGATGTTCAGGCCGATGGCCTTCGCCATGGTCACGGCTGTGCTGGGGTCGCTCCTCTTCGCCCTCACCTACGTGCCTGCCGTTTCGGTGTGGTTCCTGAAGCACGTGCAGGAGAAGCCGAACCGCATCTTCGACGCAATCGCAGCCCGCTATGCCAGGGCGCTCGACTGGGCGCTCGCGCGGACACGCGTGGTGGTGGGCGCCTCGGCTGCAGCCGTCGTGATCGCGATCGGCTCCCTCGCCTGGATAGGGACCGAGTTCATGCCTAAGCTCGATGAAGGCGCGATCCTGGTGACCAGCCGGCGACTCCCGAGCGTGTCGCTCGCCGAGGCGACGCGCATTTCCACTGAGATCGAGAAGGTGGTCCGTCGGTTTCCCGAGGTGATCACGGTGGTCACGAAGGAAGGGCGTCCCGACCTTGCCACCGAGGCGATGGGTCTGTTCGAGGGTGATACGTACGTGATTCTGAAGGACAGGAGCGAGTGGACCACTGCGAAGACGCACGAGGGCCTGGTGAGCGTGCTCGACACTGCGCTCGCCGTCATTCCGGGGATCGACATATCGTTCACGCAGCCGCTGGCGATGCGGCTCGACGAGGCCGAGAGCGGCATCCGAACGGACCTCGGCGTGAAGGTGATCGGCACCGATCGCGCGGAGAACGCGCGCTACGCCGAGCGGATCCGGCGGATCATCGCGGCGACGCAGGGAGCCGCCGACGTGTCGGTCGAGATCAGCGAGGGGCAGGGCCAGGTGCGGATCGCGGTGAACCGCGACGCCCTCGGTCGCTATGGCGTGACGGTTGCCGACGTACAGCGCGCCGTCAATCTCGCAATGGGCGCAGAGGTCGCCACGGAACTGATTGACGGCCCCCGCCGGATCGGCGTCGTGGTTCGCTATCCCGACGCCTCGCGCGACGACGTTGACCTGTTGCGGCGCATCACCATCCGCACGGCGCAAGGCGGCGTGGTCACGCTCGCAGCCGTCGCCGACGTCGTCACCGACGCCGCCCCGGAACTGATCGCGCACGAGGATGCCCAGCGCCGGACGCTCGTTATGTCGAACGTCCGTGGGCGCGATCTTGGGTCCTTCGTGAGCGAAGTGCGCGGGCGCGTGGCCAGCGAGGTCACGCTCCCCCGGGGGATGTTCCTCGAGTGGGGTGGCCAGTATGAGAACCAGACCCGCGCGATGGCCCGGCTTCGCATTGTCGTGCCGTTTGCGCTTCTCCTCATTTGCGTGCTTCTGTACGCCTCGTTCCAGTCCGTGACGCAGGCCATACTCGTGCTCACGAACGTGCCGGTGGCGCTCGTGGGTGGCGTTGCCATGCTGTGGCTGCGCGGCATGAACCTCAATCTGTCGGCCAGCGTCGGCTTCATCGCGTTGTTCGGCATCGCAGTACTCAACGGCGTGGTTCTTGTGGCGTACTTCAACGACCTCATCACCCAGGGCGTGGAACTCGAAGAGGCCGTCAGGCGCGGTGCCTCGGCCCGGCTGCGGCCGGTGCTAATGACGGCGATCGTGACGCTGCTCGGCTTCATCCCGATGGCGATGAGCACCACCGCAGGGTCGGAAGTGCAGCGGCCGCTGGCCAGCGTGGTGATCGGAGGCCTCGTCACCTCGACCTTCCTGACGCTCTTCGTGCTGCCGTCGCTCTACCGCGGGCTCATGCGATGGAGCGACCAGCGCAGCGAGGCGGAAGACTAGCTGACGTCGGCGCGGGTGAAGTGCTGCGATGCCTCACCCATTCCGCCGCCATCCACGACGTTGCCGTACCCGGCCGCGCGCAGTTCCTGCGCGGCCGCGGCAGAGCGCGCCCCGCTGGCGCAGTACACCAGGATGCATGCCTTGCGGTCAAGGGCATCGTCGGCGAGGCGCCTTGCGACGGATCCGACCGGTATGCAAACAGCGCCGTCGAGATGGCCGAGCCAGAACTCTATTCGTGACCGCACGTCAACCACGAGGTCAACCTTGCGGCCACGGAAGGTCGCCACAGTTGCGGCGGCGTGCGCGGTTGGTTTGTGTGCCACCTTCGCTGTCCTGCCCGTCAGTTGCAAACCGGCACGCCTTCGTCCGGCGACGATCCGCCGACCGAGATCGTGCAGGTGGTGATCGAGGCGGCGTGCGCCGCCGTCGCGCTCCACGCCGTCTGGCTGGTGGCGCCGAGCGTGACCGTCACCCCGGTAGTGGCGCGGAACGTCGTCGCCAGCGCGCCGAGGTCAGTCGCGTACTTGTTGTTGTTCTCGTTGAAGTACGCCTCCATCGCGGTCGCGAGGTTCCTGAGGTCCGACTTCATCGCGGTGACGTAGGCGCGGTCCTTGCTTCCCCCGAACTTCGGGATGGCGATCGCGGCAAGGACGCCGATGATGAGCACCACGACGAGCAGCTCGACCAGGGTAAACGCCGCGCGTCCCGGTCCATGCGCCCGATGCGCCATCTCAGCGGCCACCGTCCGGGCGCGTTACGGGATGATCGCGTTGCGGCTTGCCATGCCGCCGCGATGGCAGGTGATGCACTGGATCGCGCGCGGCCGTCCGCCGGGACCCGGGCCGAGTCGCGGCAGCAGGGTCGTGTTGATATCGCTCACGATTCCCATCATCGTGCGCGCGGTCTGCTTTCGCGGGAGCGTGTCCGACGCCCAGTCGTTGGCGACGTGGCAGTCGTTGCAGCCGCGACCCAGCCCGCGCCCCACGACCTCGTCCATGTTCTTCAGAAACTCGCCTGCCGGGATCGTCTTCCACGCCTGGACGTTCCTGAAGACGTCGCTCGCGGGCTGGTTCTCCCTGCCCGCAATCTGCGCCATGACCTCCTGGACCGTCGCGGCGCGAACGGCGGCGATGGAGTCACGCCGCGCCGCCCTCTGCTCGGGCGTGGACTGCGGGGCGCCCTGCCCGCCTCCCCCCCGCGCGCCGCCCTGCCCCTGCAGCGCGTAGGACATCGTGGGGACGCTCCGCGGAGCCGTTCCGGCAGCCGCCGGCGACGCGTAGCCGGGTGTTGCCGTGGCTGCCGCAGCCAGAGCCAGTGCGGTGAGTGTGCGCATGCGGTTGTGGGTACCGTGCAGAGGGGAGAGTTGCCGCGCCATGGACGCCGCGGGCAGGTCAAGATTGACGAGCGTACACGGATTGTGTCAAGCTGGAAGCCGCACACGGGCGGGGGCGCCCGGCGTGGCACCCGCGCGCGGCCGCCGGGTATGAACTCGAGACAACCATGAGTCCCGGGGGGAAGGATGCTCCGTCACGTCGCAGTCGCCATCGCAGTCGTCGCGGCCGGCGCAGCGTCGCTGCCCGCGCAGGCAACGGGGTGCGAGGATGCTGCCGCCAGGGTTGGCGCAAGCGCGCTGCCCCGCGTTGGAACGCCCGGATGGACAGACTGGATGACGCTCACCGGCTGCGGCGCCCGCGGTGCGACCGTAATCGCAGGCGCCTTGCAATCGGATGCCGTACGGCGCGAAACCGAGCTGACGCGGCTCGACCACCTCGCCGGGCTCCTCGATGGCTGGTTTCAGCCCTCGCTCATCAATGCATATGAAGACCTGCTCCGCTCGCCCGACGCCTCGTTCGGCGTGAAGCTCCGCGCGATGTGGCTGCTCGCGGGGCTGTACGTGCCAGACGTGGACGTGGCCGGCCCGCTGCAAGGATTCACTTCGGCGCGCTGCGAGGCCTACGAGCGCACCACGACGCTTCGTGACGCGCCGGCAACGTTCCCGGCGCCGGCCTACGACCGGGCGAGCGAGGCGGTTTCCCACGTTGCCGACGACCCGTACGTGCCGGAATACGTTCGCTCGACCGCCGCTTGCTGGGAGAGCGTCATCCGTGACGGGCTGGCGCAGGGAACGCGCGAGGTGCGCGCGGAACCCCAGGTTCCGGTGGTGGGCGCTCCGCTGCCGCCGCCGGTGATCGTAGGGGCGCCGGTGCGGGTGGTGTATGACTGCGGATCGCGTTTCGTCTTCTACAACGACGCCGGCTACGACCTTGCCGTGCGGTACGATGGGTACGGTACGGGCGTGCTCAGGGTTGCACACGGCGGCCCGTTCGTGTGGGCTGCCGGCGGGTTCGGGCCGGTCCGATTCTGGCTCGGCGAGCGCGCGATCGTATACGCCGCTCCGGTGTACCGCGCCTGTGCGAACAGGGTGGTTGTTGCGCCCGCGATAGACCCCTGGTACGGATGGCGTTCAGGGCTCGGGGTGTACGTGGGCGCCCGGGTGGTAGCGCCGAGGGTCGTGGTGGTGCCGCGTGCGGTGGCGCCGCGGATGGGGCGCCCCATCGTCGTGGTGCGGCCCACGCGAACCGATCGTTATCGTGATGACGGATGGAACGGCCCGCGCGGCCCGGAGCGCGCAGCGCCGCCGGCGCGCCCGCGTGCGCCGATCCCGGCAGGGCCAGCCGCGCCACGTCAACCGATTCCACCGCGCCCCGCGGTGCCACGTCAGCCGATGGCGGCTCCATCCGGCCCGCGCTCCAGCCAACCGGAGCCGCCGGCGCCTCGCGGCGATCGCCCGCGGATTGCGGTGCCAAAGGGCGGCGGCCCGCCCGGCTGAACGCGTTTCCGGCGCGCCGCGCCGGCGAGGCGCGCGGTATCTTTCGCCCCGCCCATGCTGACGCATGATTCAGCCGATCTGTCTGGCGACCCTTCGGCTACGCTCACGCTGCCCGCCGGCGAGCGCCTCGACCGGAGGCAGGGCACACCACCGCTCTGGGCGGTTGTGTTTGCCGGCGGGATCGGAACCCGATTCTGGCCCCTTGCCACCCCCGCCACGCCGAAGCCGGTCCTGCCGCTCGTCGGCGGCCGGCCGCTGATTGCCGAGACTATTGATCGGCTCGACCCGCTGATCCCGTCACGGCGCGTGCTCGTGGTAACGAGTGCCGACATTGCCGATGCCGTGCGAAGCGCGCTGCCCACGCTACCGTCGGCGAACATCCTCGTGGAGGCCAGCCCGATCGGCACCGCAGCCGCCCTGGCATGGGGCGTGAACGAGGTGCGTCGGCGCGCAGGCGGGACGACCGCCGTCTGCGCAATGCACTCCGACCTCGCCGCCGCGTTCCCCGCCGCATTGCGCGAGGCGGTGCGGAGCGCGGCGATCGTTGCGGCCGACGAGCGCGCACTGGTCTGCGTGGGCGTCCGTCCGGTTCGCGAGGAGCCGTCGTTCGGCTACATCCGCGTGGCTGGCCCGCTGCGCGAGTCGGAGCCGCTCGATCGCGGGGGGGCGGCCTGCGTCGAGGAGTTCATCGAGAAGCCCGATATGGCCGCCACCGCCGCGCTGGTGCGGGAGCGGGCGCTCTGGCATTCCGGAATTGTCGCGGCGCGCGCGACCGAATTTCTCGATGCGCTCGCGGCTAACGTCCCGGAAGTGGCGGGCGGGCTCCACCGGCTCGACGCCGGCGACGTGGCCGGGTTCACCGCGCGAGTGAGCCCGGTGAGCATCGAGCACGGCCTGCTCGAGCGAATCGCGCGGCTTCTGGTGATTGCCCCGGAGTTCGGCTGGGACGACGTGGGAACATGGGCCGGGCTGCGGCGCGTGCGCGAACTCGACGACGACGGCAATGGCGCGCTGGGCAACGCGCACTTCGTGGATGCCACCGGCAACGTGGTCCACGCAGTGGATGGCACCGTGGTGGTGTTCGGCGCCTCGCGGCTGCTCGTGGTGACGCGGCCCGGCCTGATCTTCGTCACTTCGCTCGATCGCGCCGCCGACCTCAAGCCGCTGCTCGACTCCCTCCCTGGCAGCGCGCGGATCAACCCGTCGTCGCTCGGGCGGCCGTAGCCCGGGTGCGCAGCCGCCCGTATCTTCCGGCGAACCCTCCATGCCCGCTCAGTTCTTCTACCGGATCACCGACGGGATTCGCGTTACCGCGCGGCCGACGTTCCTCCCGGATCAGTCAATCCCGGAGCAGCGCCAGTACGTGTTTTCGTACAACGTGCGCATCGAGAATACGACGAAGCAGTCGGTGCAACTGCTCTCGCGCTGCTGGCGGATCCACGACTCGATCGGCGAGGATACGGTCGTGGCCGGCGACGGCGTCGTCGGCGAGCAGCCGCTGCTGGTGCCGGGTGCGGTGCACGAGTACCAGAGCTTCTGCGTGCTCAAGTCGCCCAGCGGCCACATGGAGGGCGAGTACCGGTTCATCCGCGCCGACACATCCCGGTTCGAGGCCGTGATCCCGCGTTTCGTGCTGAGCGCCGACGAGCGCCAGGGCACATCGAGCTGACGCGGCCGCAGCCGGTCGCGCGTCTGCTATGGTGCTTTCGCCTGTTCGCGCGCTGAGCGGGCCATCATCGTGAACATCCAGGCGGCGGCGAACACGGTTGCAGCAAGCACGCACGCAGCCATGAACTTCGCGCCGCGACCGAGCGCCGCATCGCTCCCGAGCAGGCCGGCCCGCGCGAGCAGGTAGTTCCAGTCGTGTATGGCGCCGTCAGGCGAGAAGCTCACCAGGTCCAGCTCCTCGGCGCGGGCGTCTGCGATGTAGGGAGCCAGGTCGGCAATGCTCGCAGAGAGCCATGTGCCGCACGCAACCGCGCCGAACCAGTCCTTCCGCGGCGTGGCGACCATCGCGGCGGCCGCACCAACGGGAACGAGGAGTTGCATGAGGCTTCCGCCCGCGATTGACATCCATTCGCCACCGAACGAAAAGAAGAGGTGGCCGAACTCGTGCGCCCCGAAGGTGATTCCGCGGAACAGGTGCGACGCCTCGGCCTCGCTCAGCGGTCGTGCTGCCTGCCACGCGAGCAGGGCCAGCAGGGCCGCCCTCCACTGCCAGTGGCGGCCCTTGCACCATTCTTCGACTGACGCCCGCAGTCGCTCCATGTGCCTCGCTGCCCGATGAAGATCGTGTCCGATGTCGCCGCGCGGGCGCATGGCGCCGCCTCGAATGTATCGCGCGGGCGGCCGGCGCTGCCGCGCGCGGCGGCGCCCGGGCGCCGGCATCTGGCCCGGTCGGAGGCGCCGTCGGTAAGTTGCGGCATGTGGGGTCGTCGCATCGCCTGGCTTCTGGCCGCGTTTGCCGCGGCGTGCCACCGAAATGACGGACCAACCGTTGTGTCGCCGGTTGCGACCGTCTCAGTCACGGCGGACCGGACCGAGATTCTCGTTGGCGCCACGACGCGCGTGCGCGCGGTGCTGCGGGACGCGGCCGGGACCGTGGTTGACGACCGCGTGCCTGTGTGGGCGAGCCTTGCGCCGGCCGTGCTCTCGGTCACGCAGGACGGCGAGGTGACGGGATTGCAGCAGGGCGTGGGCCAGGTGCGCGCGTCGAGCGGCCGGGCGCTTTCCGAGGTGACGATCACCGTGGTCCGCCGCGTGGCGGCGGCGGTGACGCTCGCGCGCGATACAGCCACGCTGCCGGTTCCCGGTGGTGCGGTGCAGGCGATCGCCGCGGTGACAGACTCCGCGGGCAACCCGATCGAGCAGCCGGCAATCGTGTGGTCGTCGTCGGCGCCGCTGGTGGCGGCGGTGAACGTTGCCGGCCTGGTCACGGCGGTGGCGTCGGGGTCGGCGGTCATCACAGGCGCCGTGGACGGGCTCTCAGCTTCCATGGCCGTGCTGGTGCGGCCCGTCGCGTCTGAGGCGGCGCCGGTCGTGGAGGCCGTGGCATCTGCGCTCCGGCCCGGAGAATCGGCGGTCCTTTCCGGCAGGAACTTCGCGCCAACGCCCGCGGGCAACCAGGTGCTCGTCGAGGGAGTGGCCGCCTCTGTTCTCTCCGCGACGCCGTCCGAGCTCACGATCGCGATGCCGGCCGCCGGCTTCGTATGCGGGCCTACGCGCGATGCGTTCGTGCAGGTGAGCGCGAACGGCCTGGTGGGCGGCGGCCTCGCCCAGCTCCAGCCGGGCTTCAGGCGCGATCTGCAGCCCGGCCAGTCGGTGGTAGTCACCACTCCCGCGGAAGTTCGCTGCAACGAGCTTGTTCCCGCCGCGGGCCGCTGGATCGTGAGCATCTTCAACGCGTCCAGGGCGCAGGTCACTCCTGCTTCCACGGGCAACGTGCTCTTTGCCGTGCGCGGCATCCCGGGCGCGCCGCCGGGGGCCGTCGTGCGGGCAACGCAGTCCGCAATGCGGCGCGTGATTCAGCCTGCGACGATACGGTTGCCCCCGGACGCCGGCGTTGCCGCCCACATCGCGATTCTCGATCGCAACCTGGCGCTCGTGGCGGCCGCTGCCCCGGCGGCGAAGCAGCGGGCCGACTATCCTGCGCGCCACGCCAGCATCGGCGCAGCGGGGAGTATCGGGCCGCTCAAGCTGCCCAACCTCGATTCGCCCGACTTCTGCGTCGGCAATACGGCAGTGGGGTTCCGCACGGCGTACCTCGGCCCGCACGTCGCGATCGTCGAGGATACGACCTCGACGCTGAACGGCAAGCCAACCCAGCGGGGGGCGGTGGACGCATACTACCAGCGGCTTGGCGACGAGATCGAGGCGGTTGCGTGGCCCATCATCACGGGTAACTTCGGGAATCCGCTCGCGATGGATGCCCGGCTTGGCGGTCCCGGTCGGCTGATCATCGCGCTGTCGCCCCGCGTGCGGGCGATGCAGCGCGGGTCTGTTCTTGCGTTCGTCGCCAACTGCGACCTTTACCCGGCGTCGCAGCGGCCGTCGAGCAACGCTGGCGCTTACATCTACGGAGTGACGCCGGGCTCTGCCGCCACAGGTTTCGGCACGGCCGATTCGCGCGACCAGTGGCTGCGTGAAATGCGCGGCACGATCGTGCACGAGATGAAGCACGTCGCCGCCTTCGCCGAGCGCGCTTCGCGCGGGCTGCCGTTGGAAGATCTGTCGTGGGAAGAAGGGAGCGCGCGGATCGCCGAGGAACTCTATGCGCGCACGTTCTACCTGAACCAGCGCGCCGGCGACACACGGTTCGCGGCGTCCATCGGCTGCGACATCAGGTTCGCCGACCCCGGCCCGTGCTTCGCCCGGCCGGTGCTCATGCTGCGCCACTTCGACGCGCTCTACTCGTATTTTTCAGCGCCCGAGATCAACACGCCGTCGGGCCGTCCGTTCTCGGACGATCTGAACTTCTACGGGGGAGCGTGGTCGTTCCTGCGCTGGGCCGCCGACCACTCCTCGGCCAGCGAGGCGCAGTTCTTCCGCGACTTCGTCGGCAGCCCCACCGCCGGAATCGCGAACCTCGAAGTGCGCACGGGGCGCTCGTGGGCGCAGATGCTTGGGGAGTGGTCGCTCGCGGCTTACCTCGACAACGCCGGGGGGTTCACTCCTGCCAACCCGCGCCTGGCGATGCCGTCGTGGAACTACCCGGACATCTGGCTCGGCATGTGCACCGAGATGGGGCCGTGCCGTGACCCGGCAAACCCAGTGCAGACCTACCTCCGCAGCACGCCGTTCGCGCCGCGCCAACGGTCGTTCGGTGACTTTCTCATCGGCTACGGCTCACTCGTCGTCGGCGGCTTCACGCTGCTCGACCTGTCGGGGCAGGGCGGCGCGTCGCAGGCAATCGAGCTGAAGGCGCTGTCGGGAGAAGGCGACCCGCCGCCCAATCTGTACGTGGCGTTCGTGCGCGTACGCTGAGGCGCGTCGGGCCGCGCACGCCGGCGTCCGGTCTGAGGCGGTGCGCTCACGCGCGGACGGCGGGCGCGCGCGCTACGCCTCGCGCAGCGCGGCCATCGGCGTTTCGCGGAACACCTCGCGGCCCATCGCCATGCCGATGCCCACAGCGAGCGCCATCATCAGCGCCGCGATGGCCGCCGCCGGCCCGAGCGCCGGGGTGAAGGTGCCCTCGAAGACGAACTTCACCAGGGCCCATGCGCTGCCGAACGAGAGCAGCATTCCGGTGAGCGCGCCGAGGATCCCGAGGAGCGCGTATTCCACCAGCAGGATGCGGCCGATCTGGGCGCGCGTGGCGCCGAGCGTCTTGAGGAGGACGCCTTCGCGCAGCCGGTCGCGGCGCGTTGCGGCCACCGCGCTGAAGAGCACGGGCACTGCCATCGCCAGACTGAAGAGTGCGAGGAACCGCACTGCAATCGCAATCCGGCCGATGATCTCCGTGATCGTCTGCCGCACGAGCGAGATGTCGAGACTCGCCACGTTCGGGTAGCGCATGACGACGTCGCGCTGGAGCCGCGCGATCGCGCTGTCGCTCGAGACGGCCGCGACGAGCGCGAAGGTCTGCGGGGCGCCCTCGAGCGCGCGCGCCTGGAACACGGCGAAGAAGTTGGGTTCGAACCGACCCCAGTTCACCTCGCGCAGGCTCGTGATGCGTACCGAGACCGGCACGCCCTGGACGTCCCACGTGATCGTGTCACCTACCGTCACCTGCAGATCTTCAGCCACTCCCTGCTCGAGCGACATCTCTGGCATCGCGTTGCCCGAGTCCGGACCGAACCACGCGCCGCGGGTGACCTTCTCGGTGCCGACGAGCGTGTCGCGGTACGTGGAACGGTACTCGCGGCGCATCGCCCAGTGGCGGGCCGAGAGGGCCTTCCTCGCGGCCCACTCTTCCGGCGTGTAGCCGTTGAAGGCCTTGATCCGCATCGTGACGATGGGCACCTGGCTGACGACCTGCTCCCGCGACGCGGCGAGCATCGAGTCAATCGTGGCGCGCTGGTCCTCCTGCACGTCGAAGAAGACCACGTTCCCGCGCGCCGCCTCGGCGGAAATGGTGAACTGGCCGAGCAGGTTCGACTGAACGAGGTACAGGGTGCTGACGAGGAACGCGCCGAACCCCAGGGCCAGCACCACCGAGCGCGTCTGGTTCGCGGGGCGGTAGAGGTTTGCAACGCCCTGCTTCACGAGGTAGGGAAGCCGCGTCGTGGTGAGTGACCGCGCCAGCAGGGAGAGCCCCGCGGCGCTCGCCCAGAGCAGCGCAATCGCGAACCCGATGCCGCCGGCCACGAGAAGGCCGCGCTCGGGTCCGTTGGCGCGCGTGACGGCAAGCGCGGCGATGCTCGACACGAGGGCGCCGCTTACGACATGCGACGGCAGGTCGCGCCGCCGGGCGCGCTCGATTGCGGCGGCGTCGCGTCGCAGCGCCTGCAGCGGAGAGATGAGTCTCAGCGCCAGGAGCGGGCGCAGGGCGAAGACGAGCGCCACCCAGACCCCGATCGTCAGCCCCAGCGCCACGGCGCCCGGCACGATCGCCACGGACACGCCCAGCGGAAGGAGCCCGCGCACCAGCGGGGGCAGCGAGAACTGGATGGCCACGCCCGCTGCCACGCCGATCGCCGCGCCAAGCAGCCCCATGAGCGCCGCCTGCGCCACGTAGATCCCGAGCACCTGGGCGCTCGTTGCCCCGATGCAGCGCAGGACGGCGACCGTCTCGACTTTCTGCCGCACGAACGCGCTTACGCCGCTCGCGACGCCGATGCCGCCCAGCATCAGAGCTGTCATCGCGACGATGCCCATGAAGTCGGCAAGCCGGGCAATGGCGTCCGTCATGTTCTGCTCCTGCTGCACGACGGTGCGCACACTGATGTGCGCTTCCTGGAAGCGGGGGCGGAGCGGCGCGACCCACTTCGGGCTCTGGACGCCATCGGGGAGCCGAATGACAGTCTCGAACGTGGCGCGCCCTCCGAAGCCAAGGAGCTGCGTGCCTTCAACGTACTTCTCGCCTATGAACACGCGCGGGCCAATTGCCGACGCCAGCCCGGGATCGCCGGGCACGGTGCTGGCCGTGCCGATGATCTCGAATCGTTCGTACCCGATTGCCAGCGTGTCGCCGATGGCCGCGCCCAGCGTGATGAGCGCGCCGGGGCTCACGAGCGCCGCCGGGCGTTCCTGCAGCACGGGCCACATGCCGGCCGGGTCGGTCAAGACCTCGCCGAAGGCGGGGTACGACGGCCCCACCGCGCGCACCTGGGAGATGCGCGTCACTCCCGAGCGCTGGGCAAGCGCCATCGTGGTGAAGGTCACGGCCGTGCCCGCGCCCACGCCCGGCAGACGCGCCACGGAGTCCAGCACGGCCCGCAGGGAGTCGGGGAAGGGCTGGTCGGCCGAGAAGCTCACGTCTCCGCCCATCACGCCGCGCGCCTGCGCGCGCACCGCGTCGCGGATGTTGGTGGAGAGAGAGTCAATCGCGACGAGCGCGCCCACTCCAAGCGAGATTGACGACATGTAGAGCAGCAGCCGCCTGCGGGCGGTGCGGCTCTCGCGCCACGCGAGGCTCCCGATGAAGCGCCAGCGGCGCATCGTCACGACCCCGCGAGTGGCGGGACCGCCGGCAGGGACGCCGCAGCGACTCCCGTCCGGCCCGCGGACGCTCCGGCCTGGACGCGATCCTCTACTACCTCGCCGTCGCGCAGGCGTATGAGCCGATGGGCGCGCTCGGCGAGCGAGAGGTCGTGCGTGACGAGGACCACCGTCGTGCCCGAGGCCTTGTTCAGCGACTCGATCAGCTCGACGATCCGCGCGCCCGTGGCGCCGTCGAGGTTTCCGGTCGGCTCGTCGGCAAACAGGATGCGCGGCGAGTTGGAGAACGCCCTGGCGATCGCCACACGCTGCTGCTCGCCGCCCGATAGCTGCGACGGGAAGTGGTCCATGCGGCCCCCCAGGCCTACGCGCTCGAGCAGCGAACGCGCCCTCTCCGCGGCGCCCGGCTCGCCCTGCAGCTCGAGTGGCACCTGCACGTTCTCGGCGGCCGTGAGCGTGGGGATCAATTGAAAGGTCTGGAAGATGAACCCAACTTCCTCCCCGCGAAGGCGGGCACGCTCGTCCTCCGTCATCCGGGTGATTTCGACGCCGTCGAGCGAGACGGACCCGCTGGTGGGGACATCGAGCCCGGCGAGGAGGCCGAGCAGCGTCGTCTTTCCGCTTCCGGACGGGCCGACGATGGCAACGAGCGACCCCTGGGGTATGGAGAACGACACGTTCTTCACGACGGCGAGCGTTCCCGTGCCGCTGGGGTATTCTTTCTGGAGACTGGATGCGACGAGCATGATTGAATCGGGAGCGGCGGGAAGGGCGGCTCGCGCGTGGCGCGCGGCTGCTGCGGTAGTGCTTGGCGCCGCCTGGCTGGCGGGTTGCGGCAAGGGCGGTTCCGGCGAGGCAGCCGCCGATAAGAGTCGCGGCGCGCCACAGGTGGAATCAACCACGGCGAGCGGTGCCCCGGCAACGGGCGCCGGGAAGCGCGCCATGCCGGCTCCGCCGCGGGCGCTGTTCATCGGGACCAGTCTGACGGCTGGACTCGGGTTGGACGATCCCGCTACGCAGAGCTGGCCCGCAGCCATCTATCACATCGCCGACTCGACCGGGTATCCCCTGACGGTGGTGAATGCCGGGCTCTCGGGGGAGACGTCGGCCGGCGCGCTGAGGCGCGCCGACTGGCTGCTGCGCGAGCCGTACGACATTGTGGTGATCGAGGCTGGGGCGAACGACGGGCTGCGGGGGATTGACCCCGCGAGCACGGCCGAGAACATCCGCGGAGTCATCAGGAAGGTGCGCACGGCGAGTCCCGGCGCCGCGATCCTGCTCGTGCAGATGGAGGCGCCGACTAACATGGGGCCAGCGTACACGCGGAAGTTCCACGAGCTGTACCCGACGGTCGCGCTGTCGGAGGGCATCACCTTGCTCCCGTTCCTGCTGGAGGGGGTGGGCGGCGTTGCGCGACTCAACCAGGCCGACGGGATCCACCCCACGGCCGAAGGCGCGCGGATCGCGGCGCGGAACGTGTGGCCGGGAATCCGGATGGTGCTCCGTGGGTTGAAGCGTTGACCCAACTCGTTCAGAGGGCTACACTTAAAGGCTGTTTTCGATTCGCTTCAACGCCGCAGGGAAGGACGCACACATGGCAATGCCAGCAACCCAGATCCGCCGCGGGATGGTGCTCGTCTTCGAGGGCGAGCCGTGCCGCGTGGTGGAGTTCCGGCATCACACCCCGGGGAACCTCCGGGCGATGGTGCAGGCCAAGCTGAAGAACCTCCGAACCGGATCGAGCTTCGAGCACCGGTTTCGCGCCGCCGACTCGATCGAGAAGGCCGATATGGAAACGCACGAGCTGGAGTTCATGTACCAGGGCGGGGAGACCTACCACTTCATGAACACCGAGAACTACGACCAGCTCGAGATGGACGAGGAGACGCTGGGCGACAACGCGCCGTGGATGCAGCCGGGGATGCGGATCCTCGCCGAGTACTACAATGGCAAGGCGATCGGCATCCAGCTCCCGCAGGCGCTGGTGCTCGAGGTCGTGGATACGGCCCCGGTCATGAAGACGGCAACGAAGACGGCGTCGTCCAAGCCGGCCAAGCTGGAGAACGACGTCACGATCAACGTGCCGGAGTTCATCGCCGCCGGCGAGCGTGTTCGCGTGAACCCGACCACCCAGGAGTATCTGGATCGGGCGAAGGACTGAGCGGGGAGCCAGGCGAGGCCCGGGTTTGGCACGCGGGTTCTTTTCCCTTATTTTCCGCAGTTCGTGGTGACTGTAGCTCAACCGGTTAGAGCACCGGACTGTGGCTCCGGGGGTTGGGGGTTCAAGTCCCCTCAGTCACCCTGGAAGGTGGCGTAAGACGGGAGCGCGGGACTCTTTCGTCGTTCGCCATGCGACATGAGAGTAGGTCCGTAGCTCAATTGGTAGAGCACCGGTCTCCAAAACCGGGGGTTGCAGGTTCGATTCCTGCCGGGCCTGTGGCATGGCGGTATCGTCTAGGGGTCTAGGACACAGCCCTCTCAAGGCTGGAACACGGGTTCGAATCCCGTTACCGCTA
>JADZCT010000009.1 GCA_020851455.1 Gemmatimonadaceae bacterium
AGAACCCGCTTCCGCCGCACGTACCCAGCGGGTCAGGCGGGCCTTGGCATCGCGGATCGAAACCTCGCGCATTGCGCCGTGCTCCATGTAGTCACCTATGTGACCATTCTAGCGCCAGGCGGGCGCGGGCGCGAGACGAGGCCGAAGATCCACGATGCATCCACGGCATCGGGCCGTTGGTCATCGGCATGCAAGGTTAGTGTGAATTCGGGCAATTGAAGCGCGGAACCTCAACGATGCGCCATGGTGCGCCAGCTGCCGTCCCGTGAACGCCCTGTCAAATTACGCTGAATATGCCGAAATGCGCCGCGGTCTCGCGCCCCGGGTCGCGTTCATATCCGCAGCAGGTTCCGCGCCGTCGCGCCCTTGACGGCTTCCAGCGCGATGCCCTGGTCGAACGTGACCAGCCGCCCGCGGCATCGGGTTGCCAGCGCCAGGAAGTAGGTGTCCGTCGACGGCTTCGGGCCGTTGGTCAGGCGACCTGGACGCTGATTTCCTTGAGATTTGCGCCGGGTGACTGCTTGCTCACACGGCGGAGTTCGATGCCCACAACCTGATCACGTTCATCGAAGTCCAGCACGAGTCCGGGGCGGACTTCCTCCGATTCGGCGACCGCGGACTCGTCCAACCTCACGTACAGGGCGTCGGTGGCCTGATCGTAACGAACCCTCATAGGCGATTCCTCAGGGAGCGGTCAAAGTAGGCCGTAACGACTCGAAAGGGTGCAATGCTCGGATAATACCAGCCGCGTCGGGCTCGCCAGAACGCGACCCACCCATTCCACCGGTATGCCCCGCTCCATCATGACCGACTCGGCATGCAAGGTTAGTGTGAATTCGGGCATTTGAAGCGCGGAACCTCAACGACGCGCCATGGTGCGCCAGCTGCCGTCCCGTGAACGCCCCGTCAAATTACGCTGAATATGCCGAAATGCGCCGCGGTCTCGCGCCCCGGGTCGCGTTCATATCCGCAGCAGGTTGCGCGCCGTCGCGCCCTTGACGGCCTCCAGCGCGATGCCCTGGTCGAACGTGACCAGCCGCCCACGGCATCGGGTTGCCAGCGCCAGGAGGTAGACGTCCGTCAACTGCTTCGGGCTGTGGATCCTCGATGCATCCACCGTCGAAGCGTCGAGGATCGAGACCGCATCGGGCCAGAACTCGTGCACGGACTGGCGTGTGGCCTCGGCGAGGCGCTGCGCAATGAGCGACACCGGTAGCGGATTGGGATAGCCACGTGCCGACATGACGCGCAGGCAGCCGTTCTGCGTGATGGGGCAGGAGGCCCAGCCCCGGCTGGCGTTGCTGCCGAACCAATCGAGGGCGGGCCGGTGCAGCGAGTGATCGGCGTCCAGTAGTGCGATGAGCACGTTGACGTCGAGCAGCGCGCGCATTGAATCAGTACGCGTCGTCGTCGCGCAGCCGGTCAATGGTTTCGTTGGTGACAACGCCGCCGCGCGAGGCGATGGGGCGCAGGCCGTACACGGCCTTGGGCTCGCGCACGGTGGGAGGTGCTGCGGCCGAAATCAGCGCCTGGCGCGCCAGGGCCGAGATGACTTCGCCGATGCTCGAGCGCTCGCGACGCGCCCGCTCGCGGGCTGCGGCGAGGACGTCGTCAGCGATGTCCAGCGTGGTGCGCACGCATCAGATGCTAACGCATCAACTTCGGCGCGGCAAGGGCGTGGCCAGGCGGTCAGCCAGCCACATCTTGATCAGCGACTGGCGCGTCACGCCGAGCCGCTGCGCTTCGCGGTCGAGGGACTCGACCATCCAGGCTGGAAAGTCGACGTTCACCCGCCGTGCCTCGGCCCGCGCGCGCCGCGCCTTGCGAAGGTCCAGGTTCGCCAGGACGTTCCCGCCAGCGTCGAACTTTCGGTCAAAACTCTTCGCTTTCATACAGCGCCTTCTCTTCTTCGCGCGCGCGCCGCACTGATATCAACCGGATGCGTTGCTCGCGCCTCGTAATGATCGCCGACCAGTGCTTGCCGTCCAATACCGCAATCACCAGCCAGCGAGCTTCGTCTGTCGTTCGCGCCGGCAGTTCCAGCAGCTTTGCGTCGTCCCAAAGTCGCTGCGCCGCTTCGAAGTCGATGCCGTGCTTATGGAAATTTTCGGCGCTCTTGGTCGGGTCGAACTCGAACTGCTCGGCTGGCAGGCCCTCGGAGAACAGCGCCATTATTATACCTATTTTATACACAGCACCAGCGTCTGGACTGGAGTGTGCATCTCGCGGCTCGAGCTGCAGGAGCTGCGTTTCGCGTGAGATCGCTTCGTAAAGGGCGATCGTGGGTGCCCCCGGGAAGCCAACGGGGGCGCCGAGCCGGCTCGAGCGAAACGCTCAGCGCCCCGAGGCCGCAGCCCTCAGTACGGGATTAGCTCAAGCCGTCGCGAGCAGGCGCGCGCGCAGGAATTCGGGCGCGAGGTCGAACCCGTTCGGCCAGACGACGGTGTCGAGGTCGACGCGCAGCAATGCGAACAGCGCGGGGTCCAGCAGGGCACGGGCTATCGGCCACTCGCTGCCGCGAAGGTAGTCCCCGAGGGCCACTTCGCCCTCAACGCCGTCGGAGAAGCGGACCCACAGGCGGAAATCCGGGCGGGACGTGGCGGCAGTGACCCAGAACATGGCGGCCCCATCAGGCGAGCGGTTCGATTGCCGATACCATACCGCCGTGCGCAAGCGTGGTCCAATTCTCCTCGAGCTCGGCACGGTGAAGCCTGATCCACTGAGCGATCAATGTCGCAGCGCTCCGCGGAAGCGTCCCGTTCAGTGGTTCTCCAGATGCAATGGAGATCGCCGCGCGATAGTCGCCGTACCGGACGTGAATGTGAGGCGGCGGGTGGTCCTTGAAATACATGGTGATGACCATTCCGTAGAAGCGGCTAATCTCAGGCATGCCGCCCAGTCTTGGCTGGATGCACCCGCCAGGCGTAGGCGCGTTACGCGTCGATTTGACGAGAAATTGTCGTCAGCCCGCGGCAGCCGAGGTCAAGCCGCGACCTCTACGTAGTCCACGCGGCTCGAGGGTTGCGGGAGCGGTACGCCATCGCTGCGCATGCCCTCGATGTGAAAAGCAATCGCTTCGCGGATATTTTGCCCGACCTCGGCAAGGGTGCTACCGGTTGCAACGCAACCGGTAAGGTCCGGTGCGTAGGCCGAAAAGTTGCCGCCGGCGTTTTCAATGACGATGGCGTAGCGCATGGATCGTGCCCTGCCGCTTCAAGCCTGACTGTTTAGGGATACTGTTGAGGGTTGCCGGTGCCAACAGGCGCGCACCGCCCGCTCGAACGCGCGTGGAATCGATGGCCACGCACGGCGCGCCGGCCAGCCACCGCGCCGCTACGCGGCGAGCGCCACGGAGGCGTCGACGACGATCATGCCTGCGCGACGTTCAGCACTTGCGTCCGCCGCTCACAACCTTCCGCGGCGTCGTGCGCCCGAGTGCTCGGCCCTTGCGCAGTGACTTGAGGGTCTCCGCGGCCTCGCGGGCCGCTGCCCGGTCCAGGCGCCTGGCGGGAACGAAGCGGGCAACGGGTTGGCCATGGCGGGTAATCACGATTTTCTGCCCATCTTCCACCAGGTCCAGCAGCTCACGGAGCCGGTCTTCTTGCCTCGAACGCGCGGAGTCGCCGAATGCTGCCGGTTCCCGCGGTAATACCAGACCGGCTGTCAGCCAGGTCGAATCCCGCGCAGACCAGTACAAGGACTCCTACAGCTCAGGCAGATTAAGTAGAATTCCCCGGTTTCAGGTAGTTGCGAGCAAGGCGCCGTTGCTTCGACGCCGGAGATTCGTCACTTCTGAGGCCAGTGAGCCGTGATGGCACCGGTCGCGCGGGTCGGGTTGCCGAGGAGTCGTCTGGCCCTTCGTATTACGCGGCGTCGGCTGGGAGCACAGTCTGTGAGCAATAGGGTTGAGCGCAAAGGCATCATCCTCGCTGGTGGATCGGGGACCCGATTGCATCCCGTGACCTTGGGTGTCAGCAAACAGCTGCTGCCGGTCTACGACAAGCCGATGGTGTATTACCCACTTTCGACTTTGATGCTTGCCGGAATTCGAGACATCCTGCTGATTTCGACGCCCGATGATCTGCCAGCGTTCCGCCGACTGCTCGGTGACGGTAGGCAGTGGGGGTTGTCGCTGTCCTATGCGGAGCAGCCGCGGCCGGAGGGCCTGGCCCAGGCTTTCATCATCGGCCGGTCCTTCATCGGCAACGGACCTGCGGCGCTCGTGCTTGGAGACAACATCTACTACGGCCACGGCCTCCCGGAGCAGCTGCGGGCCGCCAACGAGAGAATGTTGGGTGCCACGGTTTTTGCCTATCACGTCAAGGATCCCGAACGCTACGGTGTTGTGCATTTCGATGCGTCGGGTCGTGCGCTGGGCATAGAGGAAAAACCGAGTCAGCCCAAGTCGCACTATGCCGTTACTGGCCTGTACTTCTATGACAACGAAGTACTGGACATTGCTGCATCACTGCGGCCGTCGGCACGTGGTGAGTTGGAGATCACGGATGTCAATCGCGCATACCTCCAGCGCGAGAGTCTGCGCGTCGAGCTCATGGGGCGCGGTGTCGCGTGGCTCGACACCGGGACTCACGAGTCCTTGCTGCAGGCGGCAATGTTCATCGAGGCGATCGAGAGCCGCCAGGGGTTGAAAGTCAGCTCCCCCGAGGAGATCGCCTATCGCTCGGGCTACATTACGGCGAATCAACTCGAAGCGCTTGCGCGGCCGCTCGCGAAGACCGGCTACGGCGCCTATCTTCTCGGATTGCTTCGCGATGGAGTTTAGAAAAGCCTATGGAATTCGTGCCGACTCGACTGCCCGAAGTATTGCTGATCAAGCCGCGTGTGTTCCGTGACGATCGCGGCTATTTCATGGAAACGTGGCACGAGCAGAGGTTTGCTGGCGCTGGCGTTGATGTGCGCTTCGTGCAGGACAACCACAGCCACTCGATTCGCAACGCTCTTCGCGGCCTGCACTACCAGATCCGGCATGCCCAGGGGAAGCTCGTGCGTGTTGTTCAAGGCGCGGCATACGACGTCGCTGTCGATTTGCGGCGAAGCTCTCCACGGTTTGGTCAGTGGGTGGGGGTGGAACTCACGGCGGAGAATCATCACATGCTGTGGGTTCCGGCCGGCTTCGGGCATGGATATCTCGCCATGAGCGACACCGTGGACTTTCTGTATAAGTGCACGGATGTTTACGCGCCGCAGTTCGAGCGCGCGGTGCGCTGGGACGATGCCGCCATCGGTATCAAGTGGCCGTTGCCACCGGGAACTGCGCCCCTGCTCTCGGCGAAGGATCAGGCAGCGCCGTTGCTGGATTCGGCAGAGGTCTACCTGTGAGGGTTCTGATTACCGGTGCTGGAGGGCAGGTTGGGCGCGAGCTGATCCGGTCTGCACCGTCGCACGCCGTAGTGCGCCATGCGAACCGAGACGAACTGGACATCAGCGACCCCGGAGCGGTCCATCAGGCGGTCGCGGAGTTTTCGCCGACAGTGATCCTCAATGCCGCGGCGTATACGGCAGTTGACCGGGCGGAGCAGGAGTCGGCTGCTGCCTTGCGCGTGAACGCGGAGGGTCCGCGGCTGCTGGCGGAGGCGGCGTCGGGTCTGCACGGCTGTCGGATGGTTCACATCTCGACCGACTACGTGTTCGACGGGGACCGTTCGCGTCCCTACGGGACGGCGGACGCGCCGCATCCGTTGGGCGTATACGGTCGCAGCAAGCTGGAAGGGGAATCGGCGGTTCGAGAGACGCTCGGCCCTCGGGCGGTAATCGTGCGCACGTCGTGGCTGTATGGTGCTCACGGGCGCAACTTCGTACATACGATGCTGCGGCTGATGCGTGAGCGCGGAGCAGTGCAGGTGGTTGCGGATCAGATCGGAACGCCCACTGCCGCGCATACGTTTGCCGAGGCGCTATGGCAATTCGCGCAGCGTCCGGGGCTGGCCGGCGTGTTCAATTGGACCGACG
>JADZCT010000073.1 GCA_020851455.1 Gemmatimonadaceae bacterium
CCCCATCTCGCGCCCGAGGATGATCAGCTTGCGCGCCACGTCCGTCCCGGAGAGATCATCGCGTGGATCGGGCTCGGTGTAGCCGCGCTGCTTCGCGTCGCGCACGATGCCGGAGAACGGTGTCCTGCCGTCGTAGACGTTGAACAGGTAGGCGAGCGTACCGGAGAAGATGCCCTCGATGCTGCGGATCCTGTCGCCGGTCTGCTTCAGGTCGATCAGTGTCTGGATCACCGGCAGGCCCGCACCCACGGTCGCCTCGTACAGGTAGTGCGCGCCGCTGGCGCGCCGCGCGGCCAGCAGCGACTGGTAATAGGACAGCTCGGCGCTGTTCGCCTTCTTGTTCGGTGTGACGACGTGGATGCCGGCGGCCAGCCAGTCGCGATAATGCCGGGCGACGGCCTCGCTCGCGCTGCAGTCGATCAGCACCGTGTGCGGCAGGTAGTCGACGCGGATGTGCTCGATGAAGCGCCCCAGGTCCGCGGCCTCGTCGCCCGGCCCCGCTGCCTCGCGCCAGCGCCCCAGGTCGATGCCCGGCTCGCCGAGCCGCATCCTCTTCGAGCTCATGATGCCGCGCACGCGCAGATCGATGCGGAACTCGCGCGCCAGGCGCTCGCGCTCGGCGGCGAGCTGGTCGAGCAGCACGCGGCCGACCGTGCCGGGGCCGATGACGCCGATCGACAGCGTGTGCGGCGAGAGGTAGAAGCCCGCGTGCGCCGCGCGCAATGCCCGCGTCGCCTGCCGGCCGTCGACGACCACCGAGATGTTGCGCTCCGAGGCGCCCTGCGCAATCGCGCGCACGTTGACGCTCGCCCCGCCGAGCGCGCCGAACACCTTGCCGGCGATGCCGGGCATGCCGGCCATGCCGTCGCCGACCACCGCGAGGATCGCGAGCTCGCCGGTCACGTCGACGCTCTGGATCTGTCCCTCGGCGAGCTCGCGGGCGAAGGCGCGCTCCAGCACGGCGCGGGCGCGCCCGGCCTGGGCTGCAGGGATCGCGCAGCAGATCGAGTGCTCGGAGCTGCCCTGCGAGATCAGGATGACGGAGATGTCCTCCTCGCGCAGGGCGCCGAACAGGCGATAGGCCGTGCCCGGCACACCGATCATGCCGGCGCCCTCCAGGTTCACGAGCGCCACGTCCTCGATGCTGGTGATGCCCTTGACCGGCTGCTCGTCACTGTCGGGATGCGCACAGATCAGCGTGCCGGGTCTGTCCGGCGCAAAGCTGTTACGGATCCAGATCGGGATGCCGTGTTCCACCGCCGGCGCCATCGTCTGCGGGTGGATGACCTTGGCGCCGAAGTACGCGAGCTCCATCGCCTCGTTGTAGGAGAGCGCACGGATGATCTTGGCGTCCGGCACGCGGCGTGGATCGGCCGACAACACACCATCGACGTC
>JADZCT010000074.1 GCA_020851455.1 Gemmatimonadaceae bacterium
CACAGAACCGCGTACATTGCAGCTTTCTTCATGCTCATCCTCCTCAATCGGCTCCGCGCACCGTCGCCGCCAACGCGGCGACGCAGAATCCGATGTCGAACACCGTTCGCAAAGACCGCTGGCGTCAGTCGAGTGCCACGCCAAGTTGTCGAGAGACCGAACCGGAGCAAACTCGTCGCCCCGAATTGCAAGGCGAATGCCACGACGCGCGCGTTCAGGATTTGTCGAAGGAAATCGGCGATGGCCGCACACGCGTGCAGGCCGAGAGCCACCGCGCTCCACGCGAGATCGACATCCATGTGCGCGATCGAGCGCGCAATCGACACACGTGTCCGCGATCAGACCGCCATCGTTGTCGGGTTCGTGGATTTGCGAAGACTTTTGCGTGAAACGGTCAGCGATGCCCCGCAACACGAGAGCGACGGGATTGTCGATGACGCGCGCGCGTGAGTTCTCGACGTCGCTGACAGGCCAGGTGCCTCAACTGGTCTGTAAAGCGGAACGCTACCCGCTCGTGACACGCGATCGCGTGTTCCGGAAGGACGGCGTCGACGTCGTCTGGTAGTGGGCGCCGGCGAGATCGGTCTGATCGCGTATCCGATCGCCATTGGAGGCGACCTGGAGCCGGGCGGACTACGGCAGACGTCCGCTCCGATCCATGCGGGACAGCGTCAGAAAAATTCGCGAAAGGTAGTTGAGCGTTTCCTGGTAGCGCCAGCGGGGTACGTCGGGCGCCACGCGCGCGATGCTCGGCCAGGCCCGCGGATCCAGCGCGTTGGCTTCAGCGATCCGCTGCGCGCGCAGCAGCGTGCTGCGGCCCGCGTTGTAGCTGCCGAGCATGAACTCGCGCCGATGGTCGTCGTCGGTATCGGCCGTCCACAGCTTCCACAGCTGCCGGTTGTAGAACACGCCCGCGGCGATGTTCCACTCTGGGTGCGTGATCGACTCGAGCTCGGGATTCTTCGACTGCACCTCGCGCCAGGTATTGGGCACGAGCTGCATGATGCCGCGGGCCCCGACGTGGCTCCGGGCATCCGGATTGAGATTGCTCTCGGCGATCCCCTGCGCCTTGAAGAGCCGCCAATCGAACGCCGGACCGAAGAATCGCTTGGAGTACTTCC
>JADZCT010000075.1 GCA_020851455.1 Gemmatimonadaceae bacterium
GTCAGCATCCCCACCAACCGACCCATGCGCCGCGAGAACTTGCCCGACGTCATCTACGGTACCGAAAAGGAGAAGTGGGAGGCGATCTGCCAGGAGATCGAGAAGGTCCACGCCACCGGCCGCCCGATCCTGGTCGGTACCACGTCGGTCGAAAAATCCGAGAAACTCGCGGGGATGCTCGAACGCCGCGGCCTGAAGGGCAAGTTCGAGGTCCTGAACGCGAAGCAGCACGAGCGCGAAGCGCACATCGTCGACAAAGCCGGCGAGCTGGGTTCGATCACCGTCGCCACCAACATGGCCGGCCGCGGCACGGACATCAAGCTGGGGCGCTTTACCCACACGCAGCTGTTCGAGCACTGGAAGGCCAATGACCTCGCGCCGGAGGCTTTCGATGCCAGCCGGCCGCCGGAGGAGCTGGAGACGCATCTGATCGGCTACTGGGCCAAGCATTTCCTTGACGAGAAGGAATTCAAGGACACGCCGCAGGAGAAGCGGCTCGCCGCGCTGGACGCGTGGTGGAAGGCCAACGACCACCCGCCGCTGCGGCTGGTGGAATCGGTGCGCGACCTGGGCGGGCTGTTCATCCTGGGCACAGAGCGCCACGAGGCGCGGCGCATCGACAACCAACTGCGCGGGCGCTCCGGCCGCCAGGGCGACCCCGGCAGCAGCCGCTTCTTCCTCTCGCTCGACGACGACCTGATGCGCATCTTCGCGAAGGACTGGGTGCGAAACTTCCTGCGCGCCAGCGGCATGAAGGACGGCGTGCCGTTGGAGTCGCGCATGGTTTCGCGCTCGATCGAGAAGGCCCAGCGTCGCGTCGAAGAGCACCATTTCGGCGTGCGCCGCCGCCTGCTCGAATACGACGAGGTCATGAACGAGCAGCGCAAGCTGATCTACGGGCTGCGCCAGAACGTGCTCGAGTCCAAAGACCTGAAGGAGACGATGGTCGAATGGATCGAAGATGTCATCGCCATGGCCGTCGAGCGCGAGTCCGCCGGGCAAACCGGTCCGGATGGCGAAGGCGTGCGCAACCTGATCCTGTGGGGTAAGCGGAAGTTCGACATCGATCTTTCGTTCGAGAAGATGGACGGCCTGCCCGCGAAGGACCTGGAAGAATTCATTATTAAGGCGGTGACGGCCATCTACAACAAGCGCGATGACGATTTGGGCGAGATCACGGTTCCGCGCACGCAGCTGATCCACTACACCACCGGCGATTTGGCGCTGCAGGGGCGGGAGCGCTTCGAGTTGGTGGTGCGGAAGGTCGCCGAGCTGGCGCAGACCGACCGCAGCCGTATCGTGCCGGCGCCCGTCGCGCCGGAGGCTGGCGCAAGCGACCGGGAGATCGTCGTGCCGCGCGACCAAAACGCCAAGATCTACCTGCGCGAAGACGAGATCCAGGCCGGCCGCATGCCCACCGCCGTCGTCAGCCCCCTGCGCACAAGCAAGATGCGCTTGCTCGAGCGCTTCGTGATGCTCGACACCATCGACACCAAGTGGAAGGAACACCTCCACAGCATGGACGTGCTCCGCGACGGCATCCATCTGCGCGGTTACGCGCAAAAGGACCCGAAGCTGGAGTACAAGCGCGAAGGCTTCGATCTGTTCTTTGAGATGTTCAAATCGATGAAGGAACAGGGCACCGACCTGATCCTGCGCCTTCAGGTCAGCGAGGAGGTCGAGAAGCAGGAACACGCCAGCGTGTGGAACGAAGAACAGGCGCAGACCATTCACGAAGACGCGAAGAGCGCCTTCGATGGCGGCGGCGGCGCGGAGATGGCCGCGCAAAGCGAACACGGCGGCTCGGACCTGAAGGCCGTCGAGACAATCCGGCGCACCGAGCGCTCCGCGCGCCCCAACGACCCATGCCCATGCGGCAGCGGCAAGAAGTACAAGAAGTGCTGCGGACGCATGGGTGGCGGCCCGGACGACGGCCCGGCCGAGATAAAGACGGGCGGCCCGCCCGGGAAGGATCACAAGGGCCACGTGCGGCTGGGCGGCTAGGGCATGGCGCGGAACCTGCTCTTCATCACCACCGACCAGCAGCGCTTCGACAGCCTGCCGTGCTACGGGCGCGGCTTCGTGCAGGCGCCGAACCTGGAGCGCATCGCGCGCGAAGGCACCGTCTTCGAACGCTGCTACGTCACCTCGCCGGTCTGCGTGCCCAGCCGCGCGAGCCTGATGTGTGGGCAGTGGCCCAGCGCCTGCGGTGTGATGGGCAACGGCTCGTGGCTGCCCGGCGCGATCCCCACCTGGCCGGCGGCCCTTGGCGCGGCGGGCAAGCGTACCGCGGCGATCGGCAAGATGCACTTCGCGCCGTGGGATCTGCCGGCGGGCTTCGGCGAACGCATCACCGCCGAGGACAAACGCCACATGTACCTGCCCGACGACCATTACCAGTGGTTAAAGGCGCGCGGCATTGATCGTCCCCATCCCGTCACGCTGCCGGGCTACTACGAGAGCCTGGGCGCACCGACCTGGCCGCACGGCAAGGA
>JADZCT010000010.1 GCA_020851455.1 Gemmatimonadaceae bacterium
CGGCTATCGCGCAACGGATAAAAGGTACGCTGGGGATAACAGGCTTATCGCATCCGAGAGTTCACATCGACGATGCGGTTTGGCACCTCGATGTCGGCTTGTCACATCCTGGGGCTGGAGAAGGTCCCAAGGGTCCGGCTGTTCGCCGGTTAAAGTGGCACATGAGCTGGGTTCAAAACGTCGTGAGACAGTTTGGTCTGTATCCGCTGTGGGCGTTGGAGAGTTGAGGGGCGCGGACTCTAGTACGAGAGGACCGAGTCGGACGACCCGCTCGTGTCCCGGCTGTCCTGCCAAGGGCAACGCCGGGTAGCGATGGTCGGCACAGATAACCGCTGAAAGCATCTAAGTGGGAAGCTGCCCCCAAGATGAACTCTCCCTGGTGCCTCGAGCACCCTGAAGGGCCGTCAGAGACTATGACGTCAATAGGCCGCACGTGGAAGGCGCGCAATCGCCTTCGAGCGCAGCGGTACTAATCGCCCGTGAGGCTTGACTACTCCCCCCTCCTGAGGGGGGAACCAATCGCAGAGCATTCGCACGATCTCGGCACGCTTGCGTGCCGTCGATTCCAATACCACGTTCACTCCCTCCATTGTCACCAAATCGCTGGCGACCAGAGCGCAGGGGCCACACTCGTTCCCATCCCGAACACGATCGTTAAGCCCTGCAGCGCCGATGGTACTCCGATCGAGAGATCGCGGGAGAGTAGGCCGTCGCCGGCACCTCTTCGAAAGCCCCCGTGTGTTCCGCGGGGGCTTTCGTTTTTCATCACCGAATCGTCTTCGTGCAGATGACACGCGCCGGATTCGTAGCACTCGTGGGACGGCCCAACGCCGGCAAGTCCACGCTGCTCAACCGCATCGTCGGCGAGCAGCTCGCCATCACGTCCCCGAAACCGCAGTCCACCAGGCAAAGGACAGTGGGCATCCTCAGCGATGAATCCACCCAGATGGTATTCCTCGATACGCCGGGGCTCCTTGATCCAGGTGACGCCCTCGACACCGCAATGCTGGGCGACGCTCAGCGCGCGCTCTCCGAAGCGGACGTCATCGCCCACCTGGTGGACGGCCGCGAGCCGTTGCCTGCCAGCGTCTGGGATGAGGCCGGGTGGACCCGCGCCGTGCCGGCGACGCCGGTCATCCTCGTCCGCACCAAGGGTGACCTCCTGAGCCGTGCCGCCCGTGCGGCCGTCATCGCGGCTGACCCCGCCGCCGTCATCGCCTCGGCACGCACTGGTACAGGAGTCGCCGAAGTCGTCGCGCGCCTGCGCGCGGCGCTGCCCGAAAGCCCCTTCCTTTACCCGCCCGATGACGTCAGCACGCAGAGCCTGCGGTTCTTTGCCGGCGAGTTCGTGCGCGAAGCCGCCCTCGAGGAACTCGGCGACGAGATACCGCACGCACTCGCATGCGTGGTCGAGGAGTTCCGCGAATCCCGTACCCCGGTGTACATTCGGGCGGTGCTGTACGTTGAACGTGAGAGCCAGAAGCGCATCGTTGTCGGGGCGCGGGGCGAGCGCATCGGCGCGATCGGGCGCCGGTCGCGTGAGCGGATCGAGATGCTCATCGGGCGCCAGGTCTACCTCGACCTGTGGGTCAAGGTGCTGCGCAACTGGCGACGCAACCCGGCCGCGCTCCGCCGCCTGGGATTCGAAGGCGAGGGAACGGCAACGGCATGACACTCGACCCCGGACTCGTAGCGATCCTGGCCTGCCCGCGGTGCAGGGGCGCGCTCCGGTACCGCGAGGCAGGACCGTCGCTTGACTGCGAGGCCTGCCGCCTGCGCTACCCCGTGCGCGACGACATCCCAATCTTGCTCCTGGATGAGGCAACGCGCCTGGAGTAGCAGGTGGGCCGCGGTGCGGGCGGTTGCCCCGTGGGCGGTTGCCTCGTGGGCGCTCGCCGCGACGGCTTCCCTGGCGCTCCCAGCTCACGCACGCGCGCAATCCGGGATCGCGACCGAGGGCGCGCTGTTCCTGCTCGTGCCCCTCGGCGCGCAGGCGATCGGGCGCGGGCAGGCGGCGGTGGCGTCCCGCCTCGGCCCCGACGGCGTCTGGTCCAATCCGGCCGCACTCGGCTGGACCCACGGGCGCGAACTGGCGGTTGATCACGCTGCGAATGCGTTCCTCACCGGAGACGCACTCGACGTGGCGTATCCGCTCGGGCGCGCCGGCGTGCTGGGGGCGTCAGCGCTCCTCTTCAACTTCGGTGACCAGGGAGCCACGGACCAGTTCGGCAACACGATCGGTACGATCTACTCGCGCGCCATGGTGCTCGCGTCGTCGTATGCTGCAACGTTCGGCACAAGGGTATCGGCGGGGGTGACCTACAAGTTCATCCGGCAATCGCAGGTATGCAGCGGAGCGTGCTCGAACCAGACGACGTTCTCGGTCTCGACCAGTGCCTTCGACATGGGCGTCCACGTGGCCGCCGACAGCGCGGGGCGCCTGACGTTCGGAGCCGCGATACGCAATGCCGGCTTCGGCCTGCAGACGATTGACGAGGAGCAGACCGATCCGCTTCCCGCGCGCGTGCATATCGGCGCGGAATACCGGTGGGACGACGTCTGGCGCGGAATGCCTGGGACGGCCGTACGCGCGTCTGCGGAAGTGGTTGCGAGGCCAGGGATTGGTCCGGCTTCGGTTCGTGGCGGCGTCGAACTGGACCTCGCGCGCCGACTGTTCATCCGCGGGGGTGTGCTTACGGAGAGCTCCGATCCGTCCCGACTGAACGGGGCGATTGGTCTTGGGTACCGACAGGGGGCGCTCGGAATTGATCTTGCGCGATCCTTCGGGGGAGCTGCCGTGCAGGGCGCGGCGCCTCCCACGTACCTTACGCTTCGGCTGGGGTTGCGATGAAGAGAGCCGGCTCGCCGGGTCGCCCCGGATCGCCCCGCTCGCTGCGAATCATCCGCCACTGCGCCGCCATCGGCCTCGCCGCCAGCGTCCTTGCGCCGACCCGGGCGGAAGCTCAGCCTCGCTCCCTGGCGGTGGGCGTATCCCCAGCGAAGGGCACTGGGGTCACGGACGGGACTGCACCGGCTCTCGATGGCAGGGCCGGAACGCCGAGCGGCAGCGGACTTGCTGGTCGCGACTCGGCATGGTGGGTTCCCCTCGCTTCGACGGTGCTCCCGGGTTGGGGCCAGGTCAGGCTCGGGCAGAACAGGTTCGTTGCCTACCTGGCCGTTGAGGCATACTCGGCGATTGGCTACTTCAGCGCGGTGAACGCGTTGCATCGCGAGCGGGCGCGGTTCGTTGACCTCGCCCGCGACGTGGCCCGGGCATTCGTACCGGGGAATGCGGCGGTCGGCGACTGGGACTACTACGAGGCGATGGAGAAGCACATGTCGAGCGGGGTATTCGACCGGTCGCCAGGGACGGGGCAGTTCTCGCCGGAAGTAGACACGGCCACGTACAACGGCGCGATCTGGCTGAGGGCCCGGCGCCTGTCGGACTGGCCCAACCCGAACGTTGAACCCGGGCACGGCACCGCCGCCTATCAGGAAGCGGTATCCTACTACATCGCTCACGCCGTTCACCCCGAGTACGCGTGGTCATGGAGGAACGCCCAGCTGGAATGGGATCTCTATCGCCAGGCCATCAGGCGCAAGAATGACGCCGGCCGGGAGGCCGGGCACTATCTCGCGGCCGTGGCGGTCAACCACCTTCTATCCACGGTGGACGCGTTCATCACGCTTCGCATGCGGGGTGGCGCGGGGGCTCCTCGCGATGGCTTTAACCTCTCGCTGGCGATCCCGTTCAAGTGACATAATCGCGCCGTCTCCGTCAATCTTGCGTGCGGGCGCTCCAGCCGGCGCAAGTGATTGCCGTATACAGCTTTGACACCCAAGCACGCAACACATATCTTCGCCCGTGCTCCCGTGAAACCTCCCAACGCCTTCGTCCTGTCGCCAGATGGCGCGCCGCTCCCGGCCGCCGTCGGCCGATGGCTTGTGGATCGCCGCATTCCGTTCTCCGCGCTGGCAGACTCGGATGACTTGCTGGCCACCGCGTTGCGAAGCAGGCCGCGCCTGGTGGTGGTGGACGCGCGAGTGCACCCCGTGGCCGCGCTGAACGCCTGCCGCCGGCTCAAGCTCGATTCGTTCACCGGCATTGTCCCGGTATGCGTCTGCGTACGCGGTGAAGACATCGCCTTCGCCGCTGCATTCGATGCCAAGGCCGACGAAGTCCTGAGGGACGACGTCAACCCTGTTGAAGTGCCGCTGCGGCTCGATGCGCTCCTGCGCCGGTCGGATCGAGACACATTCGTCCACCCGTCCACCCGGCTGCCTGGCTCCACGGAAATCGAGGCGGAGATTGCGGCACGCCTCGATGCGGGAGATCTCTTCGCTGCGTGTTACGCCGACCTTGACCATTTCAAGGAGTACAACGATCGCTACAGCTACTACGACGGCGATCGGGTAATCCGGATTTTCTCCAAGATCCTTCACGACATCGTAAAGGGTATGTGCGCCGAAGATGCGTTCGTTGGGCACATCGGCGGCGACGACTTTCTGTTCATCATGCCTGTTGCGCGCGTGGCGGAGGCGTGCGACGAGATTGTGAACGCTTTCGACACGCTTATCCCGTACCAGTACTCCGAACAGGACCGCAGGGCGGGTTATTATTTTGGGAAGGATCGCCGCGGCCAACTGCACAAGGTGCCGCTGATGTCAGTTTCGATTGGAGTGGTCACGAACGAACGCCGTCACTTCACACACGCCACGCAGGTGAGCGAACTGGCGACAGAAATGAAGAGTTACGCAAAGACCTTGCCGGGTTCGGTGTACACGATTGACCGGCGCGGCGACGCCGCTGGGGGCTCCGGGGCGGATGCCCTTCCGCCCGTCGCCGAGCGAAGCATGGTGGAGGAGAAGTGAACGTCACCTGTCCGGACTGCAGGTCGGTATTCCGCGTTGATCCAGCCAAGGTTCCGCTCGGCGGCGTGAGGGCCCGGTGTTCCGTTTGCGGCGGGGTGATTCAGGTCGCCGCGCCCGACCTCGACGGCGTGCTTGGGAGCGCTGCGGCGGTGGCCGCACCCGCGCCACTCGCGAGGCCGGGCGCACCCTCTGAACCCAGGGCACCCGCTGAACCCGGAGCACCCGCTGAACCCGGAGCACCCGCTGAACCCGGAGCACCCGCTGAACCCGGAGCACCCGCTGAACCCGGAGCACCCGCATCAACGGCGGTGCCCGATCCGGTGCTGCCAGCGGCCGAGTCCGCCATTGTGCGGCCGGAAGCCGTCCCCGCAATTGCGGAACCGGCGGCCGTTGCCGGGCTGGAGACGCCGGATGACGCCGCGGCCACGATCTCGGCGCCTGGCGATGACGCGATCGCGACGCCGCCCGAACCCGTCGTCGCCGCGACGCCCGCGACGCCCGCGACGCCCGCAACGCCTGCAACGCCTGCAACGCCCGCGCCGGCTGTGGCGGCACCTACGCCCCGGCCGTTGCCAGCGGCGTCGAGCCCCTCGCCGCGGCCGCTCGTACCGCCGATTCCGCCTCCTATGCCGGCTGCGGGGCATCCGGCCCCTCCGCGCGTGTTCCCACCGGTTGGGCCGAGCACGCCCCCGCACGCGGCGACCCCGCCGGCGAGGCCGACGGCGCCGTTTACGATCCCTGCGGGGCGGGCTACGCAACCAGGTTCGGCGGCGCCTCTTCCGACCCGCCCAACGATCCCGGCGCCTGTCATCCCGCCTCCGGGTACAGTCGCGCCACCGGTCAGCCAGCCTGCCGCTCCGCCTCCAACGGCCGCGGCGCCGCCAACACCGGCCGCACCGGCCACCCATCCGACCCCGGCAGGGCGGCGGCCGATCAACCCCTTCCTGTCGTCCGACCCGAACCTGAAAGCGAAGCGTCTTGCCCGGGCGCTGGTGAGCGACATGGTCACCTACCTGCCTCAGAAGCGGGAAGAGGGGCTCAAGGCGGGAACTCTCAAGCAGCTCTTCCGCGAGGAAATCAAGAAGAGCTACGAAGAGTACGTCGAGCAGATCGGCAAGGAGTTCGCGGACTCCACGGCGCACTTCCAGGATGCGCTCAACGACATCCTCGCCGACGGGAAGAAGATCTTCTAGCCGGAGCAGGGTGGGCGCGGCTTCCGCGCGCCGCTATCTTTCCTTTCTACCATGCGAGCCGTCCGCCGGTGCCTTTCGCGCGGCGGGCGGCTCCTTTGATACCAGGGCGCAATGGCTGAATCGGAGCAATCGAAGTCGTTGAAACAGGACGAAGCGCGTATCGCCGATCTCCGGAGGTACCTTTGACCTGGACGGCAAGCGCGCGGCGCTGACGGCCCTGGAATCCGAGATGGCCGGCAATGGCTTCTGGGCGAACCAGGAGCGCGCAAGGGCGGTGGTGCAGCAGGTCAAGGCGCTCAAGAGTTGGGTGGAACCGTTCGACCGGCTCGACGGGCGCGTTGGCGCGGCGATCGAGATGGCTGCGCTGCTCGACACCGACCCGGACGACGACATGACGGCCGAACTGGATCGTGAGGCGGCAGACATCCGCCATGCGGTGGATGCGTTCCGCATCCGGTCGCTCATGCAGGGCCCGGACGACTTTCGCAACGCCCAGGTCGAGATCTCGGCGGGCGCCGGCGGCACCGAGGCGCAGGACTGGGCGGCGATGCTCATGCGCATGTACGAACGCTGGGCCGAGCGCCGGGGATACTCCGTCGAGGTCCTTGACCTGAGCGACGGCGAGGAAGCGGGGATCAAGGGTGCGGTGATCGAGATCTCCGGGGCAAACGCGTACGGGTACCTGCGGGCGGAGACCGGCGTGCACCGGCTCGTCAGAATATCGCCGTTCGACTCACAGGCGCGGCGGCACACGAGCTTCGCGTCGGTGTTCGTCTACCCCGTCGTGGACTCCGACATCAACATCGAGATACGGGACGAAGACATACGCATGGATGTGTTTCGCGCGTCGGGCGCAGGGGGCCAGCACGTCAACAAGACGAGCTCCGCAGTGCGGCTTACGCACATCCCGTCCGGCGTGGTCGTGTCGAGCCAGCAGGAGCGAAGCCAGTTCAAGAACAAGGCGACGGCGATGAAGATGCTCAAGAACCGGCTCTACCAGATGGAGGCGGAGAAGCAGGCCGCTGCCAAAGCCGCGCTTGACGCGACCAAGGCGGACGTCACGTTCGGCAGTCAGATCCGGAGCTACGTGTTCCAGCCGTACACCATGGTCAACGACCACCGCACCGAGTTGAAGGTGACGGACGTGCAGAAGGTGATGGATGGAGCTATTGACCCGTTCATCGAGGAGTACCTCAAGCAGGCGGGAGCTGCGAAGGCGGGAGCGCATCCATGAGCGCACGCGACCCATCTGCGGCCCCACCGGGCGCGGAGGATCCCGACGGCGGCGCTGCGGCCGGCACCGGTGACCTCAACTTCGTGATGCGGGCGCGTCGCGCAAGTCTCGATGCGCTTACCGAGAGGGGATTTCAAGCGTTTGGCTACTCGTTCGTGCGGACCCACACTGCGCATGAATGCGCCGCGCTCATTGGCGAGGGCGAAGAGGGGCCGGACGTGGCCGTGGCGGGCCGGATCGTATCGTGGCGCGGCCATGGCAAGACGGTCTTCGCGCACCTTGGCGATCCGTCGGGGCGGATCCAGCTCTACTTCAGGAAGGATACGCTTGGCGACGCGCTCTTCGGCGCGATCCAGCACTTTGACCTTGGCGACGTGATCGGCGTGCGGGGCCCGCTGTTCCGGACCCGCACCGGCGAGGTGACGGTGCGCGTCGAGACGGTGGAGCTCCTCGCCAAGGCGCTGCGACCGTTGCCGTTCGGCAAGGAAGAAGTTGTGGACGGCAAGACCGTCCGCCATTCCGCCTTTGCCGACAGCGAGATGCGGTCGCGCCAGAGGTATGCCGACCTTGCGGTGCATGCCGAGGTGCGTGCGTTGTTCGTGGCGCGCTCGGCGATGATCCGGGCGATCCGTGCGTTTCTCGACGGGCGCGGCTACCTGGAAGTGGAGACACCGGTGCTGCAGCCGCTGTACGGCGGCGCGCTCGCGCGGCCCTTCGTCACGCATCACAACGCGCTCGACATGCCGCTGTTCCTGCGGATCGCGGACGAGCTGTACCTCAAGCGGCTGGTCGTGGGCGGGCTGGAGCGGGTGTACGAGATCGGGCACGACTTCCGGAACGAAGGCGTTGACCGCACGCACAACCCCGAGTTCACGATGCTCGAGTTCTATCAGGCGTACGCGGACTACGTCGACATGATGGGCGTCGTCGAGGCGCTCGTTGCGGCGGCCGCGGCGGCGGTTCGGGGGGCGCTGGGCGAGTCGGATCCGCGCGATGGCGCCGCTGCGTACGACGACGCCCTGCAGGAGGGCGGCTTCCCAAGGATTGAGTGGGTTCCGGCGCTGAGCGCCGCGCTCGGCGTTCCGGATGTGCTCGACCTGAGCGACGCAGCGCTGCGCGCCGCGGCTGGCAAGGCCGGCGTCGCGTCCGTTGCGACGCTTTCGCGGCCCAAGCTTCTCGACGAGCTTTTCCAGGCGCACGTCGAAGCGGCCATCGAGCGACCGACGTTCGTGGTTGACTACCCGATCGAGATTTCGCCGCTGGCCAAGCCCAAGCGGGGGAACCCCGCGCTTACGGAGAGATTCGAACTGTTCGCGCGAGGGCGCGAACTCGCCAATGCTTTCAGCGAACTCAACGACCCGATTGACCAGCGGCAGCGCTTCGAGGCGCAGGCCCGCCTGAAGGCCGCCGGTGACGAGGAGGCCGTGATGGTTGACGAGGACTACCTTCGGGCGCTGGAATACGGGATGCCACCTACGGGCGGCGTTGGAATCGGCCTGGACCGGCTGTTCATGTACCTCGCCGGCATACAGCACATCAGGGATGCGATCCTGTTTCCCACGATGCGGCCGGAATGAAGGGCGTCGAAGTCTCGATTGCGTGGCGCTACCTGCGGAGCCGCCGCGGATCGCGGCTCATGTCGTTCATAACGATGATCGCGGTGGGCGGGGTCGTCGTTGGCGTGAGTGCGCTCGTGGTGATCATGGGGGTCATGAACGGGCTCCAGACTGACCTCCGCGAGAAGATCCTGGTTGGGAGCCCCGACGTTCGCATCGTGAACTTCGGTGACGATCTACGGGTCAACGACTGGCGTGCGACGCTCGACAGGGTGCGCAAGATGCGCGGTGTCGTGGCCGCTGCGCCGTTCGTGCTTAGCGAGGGAATCGCCAACGTCCCGGGGCGCACCTACGCCGGAGGCGTCTCGATAGCCGGCATCGAGCCCTCCGGGACCCCCGGCCCCGAGGTGACGACAATCCGCGAGCATGCGGTGGAGGGGGACTTCCGCTTCCGTGCCTCTGACGGCTCCCGGCGCGGGATCGTCGTCGGCAGAATGCTCGCCGACAGGTTCAGCGCCCATCTGGGCGCGAGGCTTCAGATCTTTACCGTCGGCGGCGCGAAGGTCTCGCCTGTCACCGGCTCGATCGTGCCGACGGGGGCCGAGTTCGAGGTGACGGGCGTGTTCGAGACGGGAATGTATGAGTACGACAACCAGTACGTGTTCATTGACCTCGCGGCAGCGCAGGCGGCGGCCGGTCTCGACTCCGCAGTTACCGGCATCGAGGTTCGCACGACGGACCGGTGGAGCGCGCCCGGCCTTGCCCTCGCCATTCAGGACAGCCTCGGATTTCCCTTCCGCACGATTGATTGGCAACAGCAGAACGGGGCGCTCTTCAAGGCGCTCAAGCTCGAGAAGCTGGGGATGGCGGTCATCCTCGGCCTCATAACCCTCGTCGCGGCGTTCAACATCGTCGGCACGCTGACGATGGTCGTGCGTGACAAGCAGCGCGAGATCGGCATTCTGAAGGCGATGGGGCTCAAGGCGTCGGCGGTGCGCCGGATCTTTGTGCTGCAGGGGGCGGCGATCGGCCTGGCAGGGACGGCCGCCGGGCTGGCGATAGGGATTGCCGCAGGGCTCGCGCTGGGCCGCTATGGGCTGATTCCGCTCGACCCGCAGGTGTACTTCATAGACCACCTTCCCGTGCGCATGGAAGCCGGGGACATCGTTGCGATCACGCTCGTGAGCCTTGCCATCGCGACGATCGCGACGATCTACCCGGCCACGCAGGCGGCGCGCCTCTACCCGGTCGAGGCGATCCGGAGCGAATGATCGAGCCAGAGCCGCCGGTGCTGGACGCAAACGGCGTCTTCAAGCGCTATGTCGGCGGCGACGGCGCCGGCGTGTCCGTGCTCCGTGGCGTTGCCATCACCGTGGGGCAGGGCGAGATGGTGGCGGTGGTCGGCGCGAGCGGGTCGGGGAAGAGCACGCTGCTGCACGTGCTTGGCGCGCTGGAACGCCCCGATGCCGGTTCAGTGCGCGTCGGCCAGACGACGCTGGAGGGGCTGGATGACGATGCGCTCAGCGAAGTCCGCAACCGGTCCATCGGCTTCGTCTTCCAGTTCCATCACCTGCTGAAGGAGTTCTCCGCGCTTGAGAACGTGATGATGCCTCTGCTGATTGCCGGGAGATCCCGGGCAGCGGCCCGAACCCGCGCAAGCGACCTTCTGGCGCGCGTCGGCCTGTCGGCGAGGGCGTCGCATCGTCCCGCCGAGATGTCGGGCGGGGAGCAGCAACGCACGGCCGTGGCGCGGGCGCTGGCGCTTGAGCCGTCGCTCGTGCTGGCCGACGAGCCGTCGGGTAACCTCGACCACCACACGGCGGACGCGCTCCACGACCTTCTTGCCGGGATCGTGGCGGAACTCGGGGTGGGCGCCGTGGTGGTTACCCACAACCGTTCACTGGCGGCGCGAGCCAGCCGTGTGCTCTTGTTGGAGGACGGGCACCTCACCGATACTTCAGTCAGTGAAGGAGCGGTGTAATGATCTGCAGCCAATGCCAGGAACGTGACGCTGTGGTGCACCTGACGCAGATCGTGGAGAACTCGGTCACGCAGGTGCACCTTTGCGAGCGGTGCGCCGCGGAGCGGGGGATCGAGACGGCGTCGTCCGCGCCGCTCCATCCGCTCGGCGAATTCCTCCAGGCGGCACAGCAGCAGGCAGCCCAGCTGCCGGGTGACGCCGCGCGGTGCTCGTACTGCGGGACGTCAATTCGGGACTTCCGCGCCAGTGGTCGGCTCGGCTGCGCGCGGTGCTACGGGGCCTTCGAGAACAGTCTGCGGGACCTTCTCCGGCGCGTGCATGGGAGCGCCGTCCATGTGGGCCGCGGATACGCGACTGCCGCAGCCGAAGAGATCGCCGGGGCGCCGGAACCGGCGCTCACCGACCTGCGCGAGCGGCTGGCCGCCGCAATTCGCGAGGAGGAGTTCGAGCTCGCCGCGACGCTGCGCGACCAGATCAGGACGCTGGAATGAGCCTCGACCTGACGCTGCTGCCCGATGGCGGCGTGCCGTGGCTCGCCGCGAGCGGCGAGCACGCCGACATCGTGCTGTCGTCGCGCATCCGGCTCGCGAGGAACATCGCCGGGTTCAATTTTTCTGCTCGCGAGCGTGACGGCGAGCGCCTCCGGGTGCTCGCGTGCGTGCGCGACGCGATCCCGCGCGTTCCGACGCTTGGCGACGCGGTGGTGCTCCGGCTGGACGAGTTAAGCGCCGTGGATCGCCAGGTACTGCGCGAGAGGCACCTGGTAAGCCGCGAACTGGCCGGTGAAGGATCCTCCGAAGTCAGGCCGGCCTCAGCCGTGCTCGTAGCCGAGGCGGCCGGCGTGATGGTAAACGAGGAGGACCACCTCCGGATACAGGTGTTCCGGTCGGGATTCGATATTCCTCGCGCGCTGAGCCAGGCCGTGCGTGTTGACCGCGAGCTCGGGGCGCACGTTCCGTATGCCTTCCACCGCGAGTTTGGATTCCTTACGTCGTGCCCGACGAACACGGGGACGGGGATGCGCGCATCGGTGCTCGTGCACCTTCCGGGTCTTGTTCTGACGCAGGAGGTCGGCAAGGTATTGCAGGGGCTCCAGCAGATGGGGCTGACACACCGCGGGCTGTACGGGGAAGGCAGCGACGTGGTCGGCAGTCTCTTCCAGGTATCCAATCAAACGACGCTCGGGCGATCGGAGGAGGAACTCGCCGAACACCTGCAGCACGTGGTGAAGAGGCTCGTGGAGCAGGAGAGCGCCGCGAGGAGGGTACTCGTCCGCGACGCCGGTTATATTATTGAGGATAAGCTGTGGCGGGCATACGGTACGCTCCGGTATGCGCGAAGCCTCGGCTCGGATGAGGCGATGAACCTGCTGAGTGCCGTGCGCCTTGCCGTTGGATTGCAGCTCGTCGGCGGACTGGGCATCTATACCCTCAACAAGCTTCTGATCCATGGGCAGACGGCGCACCTGTCGCACCAGGCAGGCCGCGCTCTGACGGAGAGCGAGGCCAACATCGCCAGGGCAAGGTACGTGCGCGCGGCGCTGGCGAACGAGGGGAGCGCAGACGGGTAGAACCGGACAAGTGCCAGTGCGGCACGGATCGGCGACCTCGAGGAGAGGATGAACGGCTACAACTTCACGGAACGGGTGCGAAAGGTGCTGGCGATGGCGCGCGAAGAAGCGGCGCGCCTCCACCACGAGTACGTGGGCACGGAGCATATCCTGCTCGGCCTCATACGCGAGGGCGAGGGCGTCGCCGCGGCCGTGCTCCAGCAACTGAACGTTGACCTCGACGAAGTACAGCAGAAGATCGAAGAGACGGTCAAACGGGGGAAGGCCGCTCAGGGGGCAGGCCCGGATCTGCCCTATACGTCGCGGGCGAAGAAGGTTCTTGACCTCGCGATGGGCGAAGCGCGGGAGCTGAACCACAGCTATGTGGGGACCGAGCACCTGCTCCTGGGCCTCCTGAAGGAGGAGAAGGGGCTGGCTGCGCAGGTTCTTTCCGATGCGGGCGTGAATCTCGACGCGGCGCGCGCCGAGACGCTGCGCCTCCTGGGTACGGACATGCCGGCTGGCGGCACCGGAGGCGTCCCGCCGGGGACCGGGCAGGCAGCGCCGAGCGCGCCGGCAAAGGGTGGCGAGAAGAAGTCCAAGACACCGGCGCTCGACCACTTCTGCCGTGACCTCACGCAGCTGGCTGCAGAGGGCCAGCTCGACCCCACCATTGGGCGCGCAAAGGAGATCGAACGCGTCATGGAGGTGCTGACGCGCCGCAAGAAGAACAATCCCGTCCTCATTGGAGAGCCCGGCGTCGGCAAGACCGCGATCGTGGAGGGTCTGGCGCAACTCATCGCGACCGGCGAGTGCCCCGATTCACTGCGCGACAACCGCGTGCTCTCGCTCGATATGGCTGCCGTGATCGCCGGCACCAAGTACCGGGGGCAGTTCGAGGAGCGGCTCAAAGCGGTGATGAACGAGATCGCGCAGAACAAGAGCATCGTGCTGTTCATTGACGAACTGCACACGCTGGTGGGGGCCGGGGCAGCCGAGGGCGCCATTGACGCGAGCAACATGCTGAAGCCGGCGCTGGCGCGCGGGGAGCTGCAGTGCGTGGGCGCGTCCACGCTCAACGAGTATCGCAAGTACATCGAGAAGGACGGCGCCCTCGAGCGCCGGTTCCAGACCGTGGTGGTCGAGCCGCCGTCTCTCGATGAGACGGTCCAGATCCTGAAGGGGTTGCGCAAGCACTACGAGGATCACCATCGGGTGGTCATTCCCGACGAGACGCTGGAATTGGCAGCGAAGCTCTCGGAACGCTACATCACCGATCGGTTCCTGCCGGACAAGGCCCTTGACGTGATTGACGAAGCCGGCGCGCGCGCGCGGCTTGCCGCGCAGGCGCCCCCGCCCGAGGTTGCGGCGCTGAAGGGCAAGCTCGAGGCAATAAACGCCGAGAAGGATGCGGCGGTGCGCGACCAGAACTTCGAGCGAGCAGCAGCGCTCCGCGACACGGAGCGCGAGCTGCAGGGCGAGATCCGGACGCGGCAGGAAGAATGGGAGAAGCGCCGCCAGTCGCACCGGCCGGTGCTGGGTGAAGACGAAATCGCGTTCATCGTGAGCCGCTGGACGGGCATCCCCGTCACGCGGCTGCAGGAGGCCGAGACCGCGCGGCTGCTCCGCATGGAAGATGAGCTGCACGAATCGGTAGTCGCTCAGGAGGAGGCGATCAGGGCGATCGCGCGGTCAATCAGGCGCGGCCGGGCGGGGCTCAAGGATCCCAAGCGTCCGATCGGGTCGTTCATCTTCTGCGGGCCTACCGGCGTTGGCAAGACCGAGCTCGCACGCGCGCTTGCGCGGTTCCTCTTCGCGGATGCTCAGGCCCTCATCCGGGTGGACATGAGCGAGTACATGGAGCGGTTTTCCGTGTCGCGCCTCATCGGCGCGCCCCCTGGATACGTTGGCTATGAGGACTCCGGCGCGCTGACCAAGGCCGTTCGCCGCAAGCCCTACAGCGTTGTGCTCCTCGACGAGATCGAGAAAGCGCATCCGGACGTGTTCAACATCCTCCTTCAGGTGCTCGACGAGGGTCACCTGACCGACAACTACGGGCGGATCATTGACTTCAAGAACACCGTCGTGATCATGACATCGAACGTCGGCGCGAAGGACATCACGAAGAACCGCACGCTAGGGTTCGGCGGACAGGACGGGGCGAGCAACTTCGCGCGGATGTCGGAGAAGATCAGGGAGGAGCTGCAGCACGTGTTCAATCCCGAGTTCCTCAACCGGCTGGATGACGTGATCATCTTCCACCCGCTGGAGAAGGAGCATATCGCCCGGATCGTGACGATCCTGCTGCGGGACGTGTCGAAGCGGCTCGCCGCGGAGGATCTGACGCTGAAGCTCTCGGATGCGGCGGTGGACTTTCTCGTCAAGCACGGGTATGACCCGAGCTATGGCGCGCGGCCGTTGAAGCGGGCGATCCAGCGGTACATCGAGGACCCGCTGTCGGAGAAGATCCTCCTTGCGGAGTTCGCCAAGGGGGAGGAGATCGAGGTTGAGGTGGCGGGTTCTGGCGACAAGCTGGAGTTTCGTGCGCTGGCCGGCACGTCCAAGGGCTGATCCGGCACGGTTCCCAGCATCGCTGAGTCGCTGGAACTGGCGGGACTGGAACGGGTTAGACCCTTTCGGTCCCGCCTTCAGTTATAATTCACAGCTATGCGCAGAAGTGCCATTCTCGCTGCCGCAACGCTTGCGTGCGTCGCGGCGCCTGTAGCCGCCCAGGAGCAGGGCGGGCGTTGCGTGACGCCGGATTCCGTCGTCGTGGCGGGCAACAGCCGCATTGACGCGGCGAACATCATCACGGAATCCGGGCTCGTCCCGGGGGTGGCGGGGAACTACACGACCATCCAGAAGGCGATCAGGGCGCTCTACGAGAGCGGGCAGTTCGAGACCGTCTGGGTGCAATGCGAGTTGATTGACGCGCCGCAGCAACGGACCGTCTATCAGATTCTCGTGCGTGAGCGCCCCATCCTCGACAACGTTGACGTCGTCGGCACGCAGGCAGTCTCGCTCGGGACGGTGCGGGAGAGGGTGAACCTGCTGATTGGGCGCCCGGTGAACCCTGCTAACGTCGCGTCGGACCTCGTCCGCATTGACTCGCTCTACCGCGCGAACGGCTATTGGAACGCCCGCGTGGTGCCGGAAACGACCGTGACGGCCGTGGAGCACGTCGCGATCGTGTACAAGGTTGACGAAGGCCGGAAGCTGGCGATCTCGGGCATCAGGGTGAGCGGTAACAAATACGTAGGTGCGCCGGAGATCGTCGGGGCGTTCAAGGTGAAGCCGGAGGGGTTCTGGTGGTGGGAGCGCGGAGAGTACGACGCGGAGAAGTACGCGCAGGATCTGGGCGAGCGCCTGCCCAAGATGTACGCGGAGCGTGGTTTCGCCGACTTCGAGGTGACGCGCGATACCGTACGCATTGACCGTGAGCATGCCAAGGCGCTCGTTGACCTTTCGGTGCGGGAGGGCCCGCAGTACCACGTCGGCTCGTGGGAGGTGAGCGGAAACCGCCGGTTCCCAACGTCGTACGTGGCGCAGTTCAACCCGTTCGCCGACAGCTCGGTCTCGCTCACCCGGAGGGTATCGTCCGCGATTCGCGGCCGAACGATCAGGCCGGGCATCTTCGACCAGACTGCGTGGGACGACGCGACGAACAAGTATCGCGACGCGATGGCGAACGACGGGTACATCTACGCCCAGGTACGGCCGGTGATCGAGCGTTCCATGCGCGGGGATTCCACTCCGATCGTGAACCTCAGGTGGGATGTCGTGGAGGGGCAGCCGGCGGTCATCAACCGGATCGAAATCGTCGGAAACGACTACACGTCGGAGACGTGCATCCGCGACCAGCTCGTGATCATTCCGGGCGATGTCTTCAGCCGCGATCGCCTTGTCCGCAGCTGGCAGAGCATCAGCAACCTCGGATTTTTCGAGGCGCCGATGGAGCCCCCGGAGACGCGTCCTGCCAACGAGCAGGGCGACATTGACGTGGTGTTCCGCGTGAAGGAGAAGCGGACGGGCAACGTGAGCTTTGGCGCTTCGATGGGGCAGGGCACGGGGCTGGGAGGGTTCATCGGGCTCGACCAACCCAACCTCTTCGGCCGCTGCAAGCGCGGCTCGCTGAACTGGCAGTTCGGCCGGTATATCAACGACTTCCAGATGTCGTACACGGATCCGTCCATCAACCTCTCGCGCTACTCGGGGACGGTGCTCGCGTACCGGTCGCGTTCGCGGTACACGATCGCTGACCTGGGTCAGACTACACGGACTGGCGGACAGGTGCGGATTGGCTTCCCGTTCTTCGGTTCACGTTTCACGCGGGTATTCGCTTCCTACGGGGCGGAGGCAGTGCGCTACGGCGACTACGGCCTGCTCGGGACAGTTACGGCGAACCAGTGCGCGGGCTGCATCCGATCAACGTTCGGCGTTGACATCACGCGCGACACGCGAGTGGGAGTGCCGTTCCCGGTTGACGGCGTGATGCAGACGGTTTCTTCGCAGTTCAACGGCGGGCCGCTTGGCGGCACCGCCTCCTTCCAGCGTTACACAAACGAGTTCCGCGCGTACACGACGCTGGCGTCGTTCGGGGGCGGTCGCAGCGGCGAGAAGCCGACGCTGGTGGCGGGGGTGGCTCAGCGCTCTGGGTTTGTTTTCGGCGACATGGGGCCGTTCTTCAGTTCGCAGGCGTTCGCGCTTGGCGGCGTGCAATACGGGGAACCGCTGCGCGGCTACCCCGAGTTTTCGGTGACGCCGGTCGGGTTCAGCCCCGGCGCTGGCAGCACGAATGCCACGCGGCAGTCCTTCGGCAACGCGTTCTTTACTACGACAGCCGAGGTCGGGCTGCGCCTGAACTCGCAGCTCTACGCGAACGTGTTCTTCGACGGCGGCAACATCTGGGCCCGGCCGCGCGAGTTCAACCCGACGCGGCTCTACCGCGGCATCGGGGTCGGCGCGTCGGCGATCACGCCGCTGGGGCCGCTGGGGCTCGACTGGGCGTACGGAATGGACCGTGTGGACGCGGCAGGGCGGCCGGCTCCGCGGTGGATGATGCACTTCAGGCTTGGCCAGTTCTTCTACTAATAACGGAGCAGCGATGTCTTTCCTAGCACGCCTCGGCCGGATCATGCTGGTCGCCGCGCCAATCACCTCTCTTGCGGCGCAGGCGCCCGTCAAGATCGCGTACGTGGATTCACGGTACATCGTGAACAACGCGCCGGCGACGCCGGCGGCGCAGGCGGCGTACCAGAAGGATCTGAACGCGATCCAGGCGCAGATCCAGAAGATGAGCGACTCGCTCGACGCGCTCACGGCAGCGTTCAACAAGGAACAGGCGACGCTGGTGGGCGAGAAGCGCGATACGCGCCTCAAGGCGATCAGTGACCGCCAGAGCGAGTTCCAGGCGCGTTACCAAGCGCTCCAGTCCCAGGCGCAGGATCGCGAGGCCGAGTTGATGCAGCCCATTCTGGACCAGATCAAGATCGCGTTGGAAGACGTTCGCACGGAGATGGGCCTGACGGTGATTTTCGATGTGAGCCAGTCCGGCGCGATCGTCGCGGCGGACAAGAATCTGAACGTGTCGGACAGGGTGCTCGCCAGACTCCGCACCATGCCGCCGCCCGCCATCGCGACGGCCCCGGAGGCGAAGGGGGCGCCGAGCGCCGCAGCGAAGGGGGCAGCGACTGGCGCGCCGGTGTCTGCGCCTGTCGGTGTGCGCGGACCCGGCGCGCCGCCGGGACCGGCTGGGGTGAAGCGACCGGACTCGACCGCCAAGTCTGATTCAATCAAGAAGAAGCCGGACACAACGGCGGGCCGGCGTCCCCCGGGCGTCCGCTAGCGCGCTGCGCCCGACCGGCCGCGCCACCCCGCCGCATGGCCGCGCACGGACACTCTGGAGGCCTTACGGCAGCCGAGATCGCGGTGGCCGCCGGAGGCGTATTGACCGGCGATGGTGGCGCGCGTGTCGAAGGTGTGGCCGCTCTCAATCGGGCGGGCCCTGCCGACGCCAGCTTCCTGGCGCATGCGCGTTACGCGCAGGATTTCGCCGCCACGGGAGCGGCGGTCGTCCTCATGGCACCCGACCTCAAGGATCTTCCCGGGCCGCCGCGTGCGCGCGTGGTAGTGGAGAAGCCATACGATGCGCTTCTGGCCATCCTGCCCCGGCTGTATCCTCCACGGCCATTCGTTCCGGGACGACATCCGTCTTCCGTGATTGACCCGTCCGCCGTGCTCGGTCGGGACGTTCGGGTGGACCCGTTTGCGGTAATCGGCGCTGACGCTCGAATCGGGGATCGGGCGTGGATCGGGGCGCACGCGGTGGTCGGCGAAGGTACAACGATCGGCGACGATTCGCGACTCTTCCCGCATGTGGTGCTGTACCCCGGGACGAGCGTTGGCGCCCGAAGCATCCTGCATGCCGGGGTGCGCGGCGGGAGCGACGGGTTCGGATATGCCTTTGGCGGCGGTGCGCATAACAAGATCCCGCACGTTGGCCGCTGCATCATTGGCAACGACGTAGAGGTGGGCGCGAACTCGACCATAGACCGCGGCAGCATTGACGACACCGTCATCGGCGACGGCACGAAGATTGACAACCTGGTGCACATCGCGCACAACGTGAAGGTCGGCCGGCTCTGCCTCATCATGGCGCAGGTTGGGATTGCGGGCAGCGCGCACATCGAAGACGGCGCGGTCATCGCCGGGCAGGCCGGGATCGCCGGGCACCAGACCATCGGGAAGGGTGCACGTATCGCTGCGCAGGCGGGGGTGTTCGGGGGCGTGCCTGCCGGAGAGACGTGGTCTGGCTATCCGGCGCGGCCGCACCGCGATGCGCTCCGCGCGCAGGCGGCGTTGTTCAAGCTGGCCGGGCTGATGCGCAAGATCGGGAAACTCGTGGACGGAGACGGCAAGTAATGGCGCGCCGGACCGTTGGCGGCAGAGTCGAAATGGCCGGGGTCGGCCTTCACTACGGTCGCGCCTGCCGCCGTGCGTTTGCTCCATCCGACGCAGGGGCAGGCATCCGCTTCCGCCGCACTGACCTTCCCGGGGCGCCAGAAACGCCGGCTCACGTTTCCCGCGCAGTTGCCACCGAGCGCCGCACGCAACTCGGCGCGGGCGAGGGGAGTCTTCACACCGTGGAGCATGTGCTCGCGGCCGTCGCCGGGTGTGGCCTGGACGACATCCTCATCGAGATGGACGCGCCCGAGCCACCCATCATGGACGGCAGCGCGCGGCCATTCCTCGATGCGCTTGCTGCGGCGGGGATCGTCGAGCATCCCGGCGCCCCGGCGCAACTGCGACTTGCCGGGAGCGTGCGGGTAGTGGATGGCGAATCGGTGTACGTTGCGCATCCGGCGGACTCCCTCGACATCGAGGTGACGGTGGACTTTCCGCATCCGCTGATCGGCGCGCAGTCGGGCCGCTGGCAGGTGACGGAATCAACGTTCCGCTCGGAGTTGGCGGCCGCACGCACGTTTGGGTTCCTGCGCGAGGTGGAGGCGCTGCGCGCCAAGGGGCTGATCCAGGGCGCGTCAACGTCGAACGCGATCGTGCTCGACGACGATGGCGTTGTAGACAACACGCTGCGCTGGCCGGACGAGTTTCTCCGGCACAAGGCGCTCGACGTGGTCGGAGACCTCGCCCTTGCCGGGGCGCGCGTCTGCGCGCGCATCAGTGCGCATAAGCCAAGCCACCGAGGCACGGTGACGCTCGTACGCGAGTTGCTGGCAAACGCCCAGAAGGAGGAGAGAGTGATCGAGATTGACGAGATCATGAAGGTACTGCCGCACCGTTATCCGTTCCTCCTCGTTGACCGAATCCTCGAACTGGAGCCGAATACGAGGGTGGTGGGAATCAAGAACGTCACGGTGAACGAGCCGTTCTTTCAGGGACACTTTCCGGGGCATCCGGTCATGCCGGGCGTCCTCATTGTCGAGGCGATGGCGCAGGTCGGAGGAATGCTGCTGCTCGGGATGGTGGATGATCCGGGGTCCAAGGTCGTCTACTTCATGTCGCTCGACAACGTGAAGTTTCGCAAGCCGGTGAAGCCGGGAGACCAGGTGCGATTCGAACTCGAGATGAAGCAGGTGAGGGGCAAGGTTTGCCGTATGGCGGGGATCGCGAAGGTGGACGGCGCGGTCGTCTGCGAAGCCGAAATGGCTGCCATGGTGCGCGAACGATGACGTCGCGCATCCATCCTACGGCGCTCGTTGACCGGTCTGCCGAGCTTGCCGACGACGTAGAGGTTGGCCCGTGGGTCATAGTCGGGCCGCGGTGCTCCGTTGGCTCCGGGACGTCACTCGCGGCGCACAGCGTGCTCGAGGCAAACGTTCGCCTCGGCAGGAACGTGCGAATCGGGATCGGCAGCGTCCTCGGTGGCCTCCCCCAGGACCTCAAGTTCAAGGGCGAGGAAACATGGGTCGAGGTCGGCGACGGCAGCACCGTGCGCGAGTACTCGACCATCAACCGCGGGACCGCTGAGTCGTTGAAGACCACGGTGGGGAAGAACAGCTTCCTGATGTCGTACGTGCACCTCGCGCACGACTGCCACATCGGCGACAACGTCATCATCTCGAACGCGACACAGATCGCCGGCCACGTCACCGTGGAAGATTATGCCGGCATCTCGGGTGTGTGCGCGATCCACCAGTTCACGCGTATCGGGCAGCATTCGTACATTGGCGGGCACTCCCGCGTGCCCAAGGACGTGCCCCCGTTCGTGAAGGCCGTGGGGAATCCGATCAAGCTCTACGGACTCAACAGCGTTGGCCTCCAGCGCCGTGGCTTCAGCGCCGAGGCGATCACCGAGCTGAAGCAGGCATACCGGTTGTTCTTCCGCTCGGACCTTAACCTGACGCAGGCGCTTGAGCGCGCGCGCGAGGAGCTTAACCAGACGCCGGAAGTCGCGGCGATGATCGGCTTTCTCGAAGCCAGCGAGCGCGGAGCGACGCTGTGACCACGATGCCGCGGGTCGGCGTGGCGGGAACCGGAAGTCTTGGGTTCCACCACGCGCGGCTGCTGAAGGACCTTTCCGGCGCGGAGTTCAAGGGCTTCTACGAATCCAGCCGGGAGCGGTCGGCCTTCGTGGCCGGCGAGCTGGAAGCCCGCGCGCACGAATCCCTGGATTCGCTGCTGTCGGAGGTTGACGCGCTCTCCATCGCGGTTCCCACTTCGGCGCATTTCGACGTTGCGCGGGCGGCGATCGCGGCGGGGAAGCACGTGCTGATCGAGAAACCGATCACGGTGACGATAGCGCAGGCGGACGAACTGCTGGACATGGCGCGCCGGCAGGGCGTGATGGTCCAGATCGGGCATATCGAGCGCTTCAACAGGGCAATCCGCGCGGCGATGCCCTACGTGGACGGCCCGCTCTTCCTGGACAGTGACCGGCTCGCCCCGTTCAGCCCGCGCGGCTCGGATGTCGCCGTGGTTCTCGACCTGATGATTCACGACATAGACCTGCTCCTCTCGCTCGTTGGCGCGAAGGTGCGTGACGTCGCGGCCGCCGGGATTCCGGTGCTGACGCCGTTCGTGGACATCGCCAACGCGCGCATCACTTTCGACAACGGGGCGGTCGCGACGATCACCGCCAGCCGCGTGTCGCGAGAGCGGATGCGCAAGCTCAGGATCTTCCAGCGGAACGGGTACCTCTCCCTGGATCTCGCCGCCGGCACGGGAGAACTGTACCGCCTGCGGCGCGACGTTGACCTTGCCGAGCTCGGCAGGCACGCGCAGCCGCTCGAGGCCTTCGTCGAGCGTGAAGTCCTCGAAGCGCCCGAAGGGGAGCCGTTGCGGCTCGAGCTGGAGAACTTTCTGGCCGCGCTACGGGGTGCAGCGCCTGTTGCGGTGTCGGGTGAAGCCGGGCGCGACGCGCTCTCGGTGGCGCTGCGAATCGTGGCCGACATCGAGAGGGCTATGCCGTCCGTGGCGGCGTTGCGACGCGCCGGTACAGACGGTGCGTGACATCCTGATCATCGCGGGCGAAGCGTCCGGCGACTTGCACGCGGCCGGCGTCGCCCGTCAGTTGCGAGTGGCAGCGCCCGGCGTGCGTCTCGTGGGCGTCGGAGGGCAGCGCATGGCCGAGTCGGGCGTGGAGCTTTTTGAGCGGACAGCGGGCGTCGTAGGGTTCGTGGAAGTGCTGCGCCACCTGCCGGCGCACTGGAGGCTCCTGCGGCAGGTTACCCGGCTGCTGCAGAACGGGCGGGTCGGTCTTGCGATCCTGGTGGATTACGGGGGGTTCAATCTACGCGCGGCTGCTGTCGCGCACGCGGCGGGCGTCCCGGTGCTCTACTACGTGACGCCGCAGGTCTGGGCTTCGCGTCCGGAGCGAATGCGGCGCATGGCGCGGGTCGTGACCCGCGCCGCCGTTATCCTGCCATTCGAAGAGGAACTCCTCCGTGCGAACGACATTGACGCGACGTTCGTCGGGCACCCTCTGCTGGATCACCTGGCCGAACTGCCGAGCCGCGCAGAGGCACGTGCGCGCCTTGGCTTTGGCGAAAACGACGCCGTGCTGGCCCTCTTCCCGGGGAGCCGGCCGCAGGAGATTGCGCGCCATGCGGAGGGATTCACCGCCGTGGCGCGCGATCTCATCCGCCGCCGGCCAGGGCTCAACGTAGTTGTAAGCGCCGCGGGATCGTCGGAGCTTCGCCTGGGCGATATCCCGCATCGGGTAGTTCATGGCGCCTCGTTCGATGTCCTTCGCGCTGCCGACGCCGCGCTGTGCAAGAGCGGGACAACCACGATCGAGGCGGCGATTGCCGGATGCCCGTCTGCGATCGTGTACCGGGTAAACCCGCTTACTTACGCAATCGTCCGGCGTATCGTCACCGTGCGTCACATCGGCCTGGTGAACATCGTTGCGGGGAAGGATGTCGTCCCCGAGTTTGTCCAGGACGCGTTCGTACCGGGCACGGTGGCCGATGCGCTCGAACCGCTGCTCGACGCGTCTTCTCCGGCCCGCGCCAGGATGGTGGAAGGGCTCGCTGACGTCCGCGCGCGGCTCGGGACACCGGGCGCATCTGGCCGCGTCGCGGCGATGGCGCTGGGGATGCTGCGTTGAGGCGCACCGGCGCGCACCGGGGCGGGGCTGTTGACCTGCGCGTGCGGATCGGCGCACCGGTTGGAGCTGCGCTGCTGCGCGCCCTTGCCGCGACGTGGCGCGTGCGCACACGAGGGGCGGACGCGTGGCGCGAAACGAGCACGCGCGGAGTTCCCTCGTTGTTCGCGTTATGGCACGGCCACATGCTGCCGCTCGCCTGGTTCATGCGGGGTCGCGGGGTCTACGTCCTGGTGAGCGAACATCGCGACGGGGAAGTAATCGCGAGGATCCTCCATGCCCTGGGACTTCGCACAGTGCGCGGTTCGACGACTCGAGGCGGTGCGCGCGCGCTTGTGGAGATGGTGCGCCTCCTCAAGACAGGAGAGAGCGTAGCGGTGACGCCCGACGGCCCGCGCGGACCCGCCCGGCAAATGGCGCCCGGCACGCTGATCGCTGCGGCGAAGGCTCGGGTCGCAGTCACTCCGCTCTTCGTCACGGCAAGCCGAGCCTGGCACCTCAAGACGTGGGACCAGTTCATGATCCCGAAGCCGTTGGCACGGGTGACTATCCACTTTGGCGATCCGGTACCGGTCGACGCGGACTCACCCGCCGCGGCGGCGGCGCTCGCGGAATCGTTCGCGGCGCGGATCGCGCCGAGGGAAGGCGGCACACCAGTTGACTGACTTCTCACTCGACAGGTTCTGGGACTCGCCGGACGGCGCTGCGCGGCTGATCCGCGCGGCGTTGACGCCCGCGAGCTGGCTTTATGGCGCCGCGGTGGCAGCCAGGAACGCCGGTTACGACCGGGGCTGGTTCGAGTCCGCAGCGCTAGGCCTCCCCACGATCGCGGTGGGCAACCTCACGGTCGGCGGCACCGGCAAGACCCCCGTCGCGGCGTGGCTCATCGAGAGGGCTGTCGCGCATGGCGCCCGGCCCGCGGTATTGCTCCGCGGGTACGGAGGGGACGAGGTCGAAGTGCATCGCACGCTCAATCCAGGCGTCCTCGTCGTTCCGGACGCCAACCGTGCCAGGGGTGCGCGCGTGGCCCTTGCCGCAGGCGTAACCGGCTTCGTACTGGACGACGCATTCCAGCATCGGCGAGTGCGGCGCGATGCCGACCTCGTCCTCCTGTCGGCGGACCGGCACGGCACTGTGCGCCTCTTGCCCGCCGGGCGCTGGCGTGAGCCGATCGTCTCACTCAGGCGCGCCACGCATGTCGTAGTGACGCGAAAGCGCGCATCTGCGGTGCATGCGCTCGAAGTCGAGGCGTTCGTGCGCCAGGTGGCGCCGGAAGCGGACACAGTGCAAGTGCTCCTTTCCCCCGACTCGCTGGTGAAGTGGGGCACGGGGGAGCGGAAGTCCCTTGGCGACATCGCCGGAGCTGACGTGGTGGCCGTCTCGGGCGTTGCGGATCCGGCGGGATTCGAACGTCAGCTTCGCGAGGCCGGATCTCGGGTCACGCCTTGGCGGTTCCGCGACCATCACGCCTTCTCCCCGTCGGACGTGGCGCGTCTTGCCCGCGCCGCGGACGCCTCCGGGACCCTTGTCTGCACGCTGAAGGACGCAGTGAAGCTGGGGCCGCTCTGGCCTCCCTCGGCGCCACCCATTTGGTATCTTTCACTGCGTGTGCGCGTCGAGCAGGGAGCGGCCGTGCTGGATGATCTGGCGCGCCGGCTTTCCGCTCGCGTCGCCATACCCTAAACCTGGCGCAATCCTGCCGGCCGAGCCGGCGAGGGACACAAAGAATGACCGCTGACGCCCTGCTTTCCGCCGCTCCGATCGTGCGGCCTGACAAGGATCGCTTCCTCCATGAGGAGAACCCTTTCGAGGCGATGATGTCCCGGTTCGACCGGGCTGCGCAGCTTCTGGACCTCGAGCCGGGGATCTACAAGATTCTGCGGCATCCGGAAAAGCAGGTCACGACCTACAATCCCGTTCTGATGGACAACGGGGACATCGAGGTGTTCACGGGTTATCGCGTCCTCTACAACACATCCCGGGGCCCGGCCAAGGGCGGGATCAGGTTCGACCTGAACGTTGACATGGACGAGGTGACCGCGCTGGCAGCGTGGATGACGTGGAAGTGCGCCGTGGTTGACCTGCCGTTCGGCGGCGCAAAGGGCGGCGTGATCTGCGACCCGCTCAAGATGAGCGTTGGCGAGCTCGAGCGGCTCACGAGGCGGTTCACGTCGTCACTGATGCAAGTATTTGGCCCCGATTCGGATGTTCCTGCGCCCGACGTGAACACGAACGAGCGCGTC
>JADZCT010000076.1 GCA_020851455.1 Gemmatimonadaceae bacterium
CGACCGGGTCGTCGAGGATCTTCGGGTAGCTGCCGCTGAGCTCCCAGGCCTGGAAGAGCGGCGACCAGTCGATGTAGCGCGCGAGCTCGGCGAGGTCGTAGTCGCGCAGCTCGTGCCGCCCCGGCTGTTTCGGTTGCGGCGGCGAATAGCTCGTCCAGTCGATCGGAAAGTAGTTGGCGCGCGCCTCGCTCAGGCTGACGATCGGCGCCTGTCCCTTCTTGGCCGCGTGCTGCTTCCGGATCCGCTCGTAGTCGGTCCGTACCTCGGCGACGTAAGGCGCGTGCAGCTCCGGCGAAAGCAGGCTGGTGCAGACGCCGACCGAGCGCGAGGCATCGGGAACGTAGACCACCGGGCCGGGGTAGTTCGGCGCGATCTTCACCGCGGTGTGCACGCGTGACGTGGTGGCGCCGCCGATCAGCAGCGGCACGGTGAATCCCTCGCGCGCCATCTCGTGCGCCACGTGCGCCATCTCCTCGAGCGAGGGCGTGATCAGGCCCGAGAGGCCGATGATGTCGCACTGCTCCGCGCGCGCCACTTCCAGGATCTTCTGCGCGGGCACCATCACCCCGAGGTTCAGCACCTCGAAGTTGTTGCACTGGAGCACCACCGCGACGATGTTCTTGCCGATATCGTGCACGTCGCCCTTCACCGTCGCGACGACGATCTTGCCCTTCGGCTTCGCATCGCCGGAGGCCGCCTTCTCGGCCTCGATGAACGGCACCAGGTGCGCGACCGCCTGCTTCATCACCCGCGCCGACTTCACCACCTGCGGCAGGAACATCTTCCCGGCCCCGAAGAGGTCGCCGACGATGTTCATCCCGTCCATCAGCGGGCCCTCGATCACCTGGATCGGGCGCTCGGCCCGGAGCCGCGCTTCCTCGGTGTCGGCGACGACGTAGGTCGAGATGCCCTGCACCAGGGCGTGGGCGAGCCGCTCCTCGACCGAGGCCTTGCGCCAGGACAGGTCCTCCTCCACGCGCTTCCCGCCCGCCTTCACCGTCTCCGCGAACTTCACCATCCGCTCGGTCGCGTCCGGGCGGCGGTTGAGGATCACGTCCTCGACGTGTTCGAGGAGGTCCTTCGGGATGTCGGCGTAGACACCGAGCTGGCCGGCGTTGACGATCGCCATCGTCAGCCCGGCCTGGATCGCGTGGTACAGGAACGCGGTGTGCATCGCCTCGCGCACCGGCTCGTTGCCGCGGAACGAGAACGACAGGTTCGACAGGCCGCCGGACACCTGCGCGCCGGGCAGGTTGCGCCGGATCCAGCGCGTCGTCTCGATGAAATCGACGCCGTAGTTGTTGTGCTCCTCGAGGCCGGTCGCGATCGCGAAGATGTTCGGGTCGACGATGATGTCCTCGGCCGGGAACCCGACCTCGTTCACCAGGACGTCGTAGCTGCGGCGCGCGATCTGCGTGCGGCGCTCGAGCGTATCGGCCTGGCCCATCTCGTCGAACGACATCACCACCACCGCGGCGCCGTAGCGGCGCGCGAGCCGGGCGTGCTTCACGAACTCGTCGTGACCCTCCTTGAGCGAGATCGAGTTGA
>JADZCT010000077.1 GCA_020851455.1 Gemmatimonadaceae bacterium
GATCAGGAATCGGCGAGGCGGACGCGCTCCCCACGCTCGCCGTTGGGGCGTGGGGACGCCCGGCGCAAGTGCCTGACCGCGCTACGGCTCGCACCGTGGCAGCACAGGTTACACATCACGGAGCTTTGACCGCTACGCTCGCTGCTCGCCGGTTGATCTCCTCCGTCAGCTTGGCGCTGCACATGGCCAGCTGTTCGTTCAGCGCCGCGTTGGTCTCGTAGAGTTGCTTGAGTTCGTCGCGCAGGGTCGTCTTCTGGCTTTCGAGGGTAGCCAGCAGCTGATCCATTTTCTCGTTGTCGCGCTGGAAGCCCGCTACATCATCCTTCAGTTTCGCTCGTTCCTGCTGACGGTACGCGATTTCTTCCTGCGTCTTGCGGATGACCAGGTTCAGGTTATCGATATCCCTTTGCGCGCGGCGGATATCTTCACCGCGTCGGATGAAGCGATCTTGAATGTCGTGGAACGCTTCTTCGTAGTCCCGCAACGACCGCACGTAGACCGGGCTCAGCTTCTGGCAGACGCCGCTGGAGAGCAGTTGATCCACCAGACGCTTGTCTTCGTCATACCCGTAGGGAAATACACCAATATCGTTGACACGGAACGAGGCGTCGGCGCCGTTACGCAACCGAGCTGCTTCGGCATAACCTTCTGGATCGAAGAAGTTCCCTGCAATGCCAGGTTCCAGATTATTGCTGTCGACTCGCTCCTTGTGTTCCTTTTCAAACTCCAACTTCATCCAGATGTTCTGCGGTTGAGCGGCAACGTCCTGCTCAGTCGCCATGCTTCCATCCTTCAAATAGGGCTCGATCATGGCAGTAATCAGCGGATCATCAGGAGCCACACCGGTGGCCAGCGAAAACATGCTCCGCAAGTCTTATTCAGCCATCTCGCCGAAGATCGGCTGCGGTGTGTCGTTGAGCGGACGACCGACCGTGTCTTCTTTCGCGAAGATGCGGTGCGCATCCAGCGGCATCATCTCATATAACGTCCACCGAGCAGACGGATCGTTGATCAACGCACTTTGCTGACCATCGAGTGGCATGGTCGGTTCGAGCGTGACGGATGCCGGGTCGGCAGCAGCGACACGAAACTCGCCGAGGTAGGCAATTGGCAACTGGTTCTCATTTTCGCGAAACGCGTACA
>JADZCT010000057.1 GCA_020851455.1 Gemmatimonadaceae bacterium
GCTCCACCTGCGCGCCTTCGACGCCCGGCTCACCAACATCGACCACGCCGTCGTTGTCATTGTCCGACCACACCAAATTTCCGATGGAAAGCGAGGCGCTGAAGCCGAAGTCGATGGTCATCTCCTGGTTGCCGCCGCTGCTGGTCGTCGTGCTGGCCACAAACACGCCCGAGCTGTTCAGCAGCTCCACACGCACCCCGCTGAGTCCTTCGCCAGAATCATAGACACCGTTGTTGTTGCCGTCCTTGAAGATCATGTTGCCGATGGAGCAGAAGGTCGGGCGCAGGCCAAAGTCGATGGTGGTTTCCACGTTGCCGCCGAAGGGAGCCACAAGATTGCCCGGCTCGGTGAGCGCGGAGAGCGTGATCATCGGCGAGTAAATCGGCGCGCCGGCTGAGGACTGCGTGATGCCGTTGTTGTCGTTGTCGATGCCGTTGTCCGAGCTGCTGCTGGTACTGCTGCGGCGCGGATGCGAGACCGGCGGTGTGAGACGCACATAATGACGGCCCGCGCTCAAGCCGGTGAAGTTGTACAAGCCGTCGGCGGCGGTGATGAACGTCGAGCCCAACTTCACATCATCCCCATTGTTCACCGTGCTGTCCGCGGAGCGGAAAAGATCCACCTGCGCGCCTTCAACACCCGGCTCGCCGACATCGACCACGCCGTTGTTGTTGTTGTCCGACCAGACCAGATTTCCAATCGAGAGCGAGGCGCTGAAGCCGAAGTCGATGCTCATCTCCTGGTTGCCGCCACCACTGGCGAGATTGCCCGGCTCCTTGTTCAGCGCGAGATCAATGACCGGGCTGCTGACCGCCGTGCCGCTGCCACCAGGCTGCAAGCCGTTGCTGTCGTTGTCCTCGCCGTTGTCATTCGGGTCGGCAGGCGAGGCCAGCGGCCAAAGCGCGTCCGGCGTTGGGATGCGCACGAAGTATTTGCCAGCCGTGAGGCCGGTGAAGAGGTAGTAGCCGTTCGCATCCGTCGTGGTCGTGGTGACAGGCTGGTCGTCGGCCGTGTTGGCGAGGTTGTCAGCACCTGCGCGAAGAAGTTCGACGGCGAGACCGGCGAGACCCGGCTCACGCGGATTCTTGAGGCCGTTGCCGTTGGTGTCAGCCCAGACGAAGTCACCGATGGAGAGCGTCGGCGGATCGCAGGTGGCGCTGCCTTGCAGCAGGATGTTGTCGATGTCGATGTAGCCGGAGCCATCACCGCCCCAGAGATAGATTTCGAGCAGGAAGGGCTTGCCGGCGAGTTCCGCGCCGGTGGGGAGGGCCGTCGCGCCGCCGATGAAGCTGCTCCAGGCCAGGTTCATCGAGTACCACGAGCCGGTCGAAGGCAGTGTGAAGCTGTTCGTCACTGCCGTGCGATGATTGGCGCCGTCTTTCCAGGTGAGGAAGACTTTCCCCTGCACCGGCGCGGTGGAGCCGACGCGGAACACATCGAAAAGCAGGTTGCCGATGTTGCCGGTGGCAGTTGGGTCCATGTCAAAGCGAATCCAGAGGCTGTCGCGGTTCTGCGTCATGCTCGTGCGCGCGTTGTCGTAAGTCGTGTCGTAGGCCGCGTCCCAGTCGCGCATGCGACGGGAGAGCGAACCACTGCGAATCGGGCCGTTGCTGGTGGGCTCGCTGATGTCGGTGAGTCCGTTCATGTCGTCCTCGATCTGAATCTTGGCCGCGTTGACCACACAACCATGCTTGTAGCTCGGCGGAGCGGGCAGACCGCCGCTGGCGGTGTTCAGATCGTACTCCAGCAGGTTTGTCAGCGAGGCAGGCACGGCGCGCAGGGCGAAGTCGAGGCTGTTGTCGGCATCCGCGCCGCCCACGACATCACCCGGCTCGCGTCCGACCGCCAGCGTGATGACCGGGCTCGTGATCGCCGTCCCCTTCCCTCCGGCCTGGACGCCGTTGTTGTCATGGTCGATGCCGTTGTCCGCGTTCACCTGCGCTCCCGAAGACATCGGATGAGAGGCCGGTGGTGTGGTGATGCGCACAAAGTAACGTCCAGGGGCCAGACCCGTGAAGGCATAGCCACCGGAGCCGTCGGTGGTCGTGGTGCCTTGGGAGACATCATCGCCATTGCCGATCACCGTGTCGGTGGTGGCGAAAAGTTGCAGCGAGACACCTGCCAGTCCCGGCTCGCCCACTTCGCGCGGTCCGCTTTGATCCAGATCGTCCCAGACGAGATTTCCCAGCGCCAGACCATTGATGGTGATGACATAGTCACGCGTGCCGGAGCAGGTGGCGGTGTCCACGCTGCGGACGGTGAAGCTGTAGCTACCCACCGCCGTCGGCGTGCCGCTGATGACGCCCGCGTTGCTCAAAGTGACGCCAGGAGGCAGGCTGCCGGCGATGAGTGAGTAGGTGTAAGGCCCGACGCCGCCGCTGCTGGCGAGCGTCTGGCTGTAAGCCACACCGCGATAGCCTGACGCGAGGCTGGCAGGTGTGAGCGCCAGTGTGGGGCAGTCAATCGTGATGCCCACCGTGGCGCTGCCCACGCAGCCATACACATCACGCGCCTCGGCGGTGAAGGTGAAGCTGCCGGCCACCGTCGGCGTGCCGCTGAGCATGCCAGAGGGGCTGAGCGCCAGACCGGCGGGAGCGGAGCCCGTGGGAATGCTCCAGGTGTAGGGTCCGGTGCCGCCGCCAGCGGTCAACGTGGTCGTGTAGCTGACGCCCACGGTCGCGTTCGGCACGGTCGCGGGAGAAATTGTGATCGTGGGGCACTGCAAGGTGATGATGTAATTGATCGTGCCCGGGCAGTTGTTTTGATCCATGGCCTGGATCGTCACGCTGTAGTTGCCAGGAGCGCTGGTGGGCGTGCCGCTGA
>JADZCT010000078.1 GCA_020851455.1 Gemmatimonadaceae bacterium
GGTCTCACAGAGTTTATTCCCATATCTTCCACAGGCCACATGATCATTACCGAAAAGTTGCTGGGGGTTACTGAAAATGAGTTTACAAAGATGTTCACCATAGCCATACAATTGGGAGCTATATTAGCTGTGGTTGCTTTATACTGGAGAAAATTTTTTGATTTTAAAAACCTTCATTTTTATTTTAAGCTCGTTGTGGGGGTACTGCCCGCTATCATCCTCGGCCTGCTGTTTTCAGATAAAATAGACGAGCTGCTGGAAAGTACTACCACCGTAGCGGTAGCATTGCTTGCCGGGGGGATTGTACTCATCTATATAGATAAATTTTTTAACCATCCCGTTATAGAGTCAGAAAAGGAAGTTTCTTATGCCAGTTCATTTACTATTGGCATCTGGCAATGTCTGGCAATGGTACCGGGAGTGAGCCGCAGCGCTGCGTCTATTATTGGCGGTATGCAGCAAAAACTCACGAGAAGCGCTGCGGCAGAGTTTTCCTTTTTTCTTGCCGTACCTACTATGGTGGCTGCCACCGGATATAAATTATTTAAACATTTCCATGAACAGGGTGGCTTTTCAGGCGAAGAAATAAAACTACTTATATTAGGGAATATAGTAGCTTTTGTAGTAGCTATGCTGGCTATTAAATTCTTTATTGATTTTTTAAAAAAACATGGATTCCGTATCTGGGGATTTTACAGAATCGTAATCGGGCTGGTATTGCTGGCGCTTATTTATACGGGTTACTTGAAGCCATAAATTTTACAGGCGCGGCTAAATAATTTTTTTTCAGAAAAATGAACTACTTTCCTTCCTGAAAAATCTTTTTCTTAAGCTACTATTTTTAAATGCAGACAGCCTCTAAAAGAGTTATTAACGGATGGGCTATGTACGATTGGGCTAACTCCGTTTATAACCTGGTAATTACTACTACGTTCTTTCCTATTTATTATACAGAAATGACGAAGGCTGCACCTTTTAACCGCGAAGTACATTTTTTTGGAAGAACTTTCGTAAACACAGCCTTATACAATTATGCCCTTGCGCTTACGTATTTAGTAGTAGCGATCATTTTACCCATTCTTTCCTCTATCGCAGATTATAAAGGAAGTAAGAAACGATTCATGCAGGCATTTTGCTACATTGGCGCTGCGGCATGCAGTTGCCTGTATTTTTTTACACCGCAAAGTTTTGGCTTCGGTATTGTCTGCATGATGCTTGCGGCTTTTGGTTTTTACGGCAGCCTTGTTTTTTACAATTCTTATTTACCTGAGATAGCTGTGGAAGAAGACAGGGATCGTATAAGCGCAAAAGGTTTTTCTTATGGGTATATTGGCAGTGTGCTAATGCAGTTGATTGGCTTCGTTTTGGTGGTTTTTTGGGATAAAATCCCCTTTCTGCATAGCGCTGGCGATGCAGTAAGATGGACATTCCTGCTGGTAGGAATATGGTGGTTCGGATTTGCACAGATTACATTTGCCCGTTTTCCGGCAAGCATTCCTTCTGAAAAGAACAATCATAAGGTGAACTTTCTGAC
>JADZCT010000011.1 GCA_020851455.1 Gemmatimonadaceae bacterium
GCGGTAGATGCCGACGCCGTGCTCGAGGTGCACGACGTAGTCGCCGGACTTGAGGCCGGCGACCGCCTCGATGGCGATGCCCGCCACATACCGACGCGACCGGCGGAGGCGGCGGTCCCGGCGGAAGATCTCGTGGTCGGTGAGCACCCGCAGACCACGGGAATCGGGCGTCGGGGATCGGGGATCGGACCCGAAGTCGGCGCTTCCCGATTCCCGATTCCCTATACCCGGCGGCAGGATGAAGCCGCCATTCAGCACGCCGATCGTGATCGCGGCGGGACTCGGCGACCACTCGCCCTCGTTCAGCAGTTCCTCGAGCCGCTCGGCCTGGCCCGAGTTGTCGCAGAGGATGATCGTCGGCGTACCCTCACGGACCACGCGGCGGAGCAGCTTCACGTCGCGGCCGATCGACTCGGGCTCGCGCACCGGGAAGGTGAGCACGTCGCGTTCCGCCTGCGGGTCGGCGAGCGCCACTCGCGCGAACCGCCGCAGGGCCCCGGAGGTCGCGGACGGGGGCTCGAACAGCAACTCGCGGGGAGGGGCGTCCTCGCCCCGGCGGCGCGCCAGGTCCACGTGATGGGCGGCCTCCTCCCACGTCCGCGTCAGTTCCGGCTCGACGTGACGCTCGTCCGGCAGCACCAGGAGCGTGTCCGGCGGCCAGAGATCGGCGATCGAGCGCCGCTCGACCCCCTCGTCCGTCGACGACGCCGATTCCGCCGGGAGGATCAACGCCAGTTCCGCGGGACGGACGGACCGCTGCGTGCTGAGGTCGAAGTGACGGAGGTCGGTGACTTCGTCGCCCCAGAACTCCAGGCGGACGGGGTCCGACATCCCGAATCCATAGATGTCGACGATCCCTCCGCGCACCGAGAACTGCGCCACGTCGTCGACCATCGGCACGCGACTGAAGCCGATGCGCTCGAGGTGCGACGCCAGGTCCTCGGGTCGCCGCACGTCACCCTTCCGCAGTTCGAGGCGCGCGGCCAGCAGCGCGCGCGGCAGGTGGGAGCGCTCCATCACGGCGCGTGATGTGGTCAGCAGGACGTGGACGTCGCTGCGCATCAACCGCTCGAGCGTCTCGACCCGTTCGCCGGCGATCTCGGCGTGGGGTTCCACCTCGCCGAATCCCTCGCGCGGCGGATACAGCGCGAGGCCGGCGGGGCCGCTCAGCACCTGCAGGTCCGCCAGCCAGCGCTCGGCGTCGCTCACCGTGTCCGTGACCACCACCAGCAGCCGCCTCGTCAGGCGCTGGGCCAGGCAGGCGACGAGCACGGCGTCCGTGGACCCGGCCAGGCCCGCGATCGCGCGCCGTTCGCCCACTGGCGGCAGCTCGGCGAGCAGCCGGCGGAACGCGGGGAGGCCTTCGAATGCGGAGAGGATCCCTTCCAGCGCCATCAGGCGGCCCGCCGCTGCCCTCGAGGTTCGGCGCTCCTGACCACGATCATCTCCGCCACCAGGCAGGCGAGTGCCAGGAGGAGGAGCACCGCCTGCAGGGGCCGTCGCGCCGACGCATCGAACGCGCTGCGACCGAGGTCGGCGGGGTCGCCGGTGACGACCACCTCGCCGGCCTTGAACCGTGACTTCAACTCGGACGACGACAACCGGTCGAGCCTCGACTCTTCGCGCTCCGGGTTCACCACCAGCGCGCCCACACGCGCGTCGCCATTCCGGAGGAAGTACACCCCGGCCCGCGAGGGGGCGGTGGCGGCCTCGCCGACCGCGACGACCTGGCTGTCGCGCTCCCAGCCGGTGACCGCGGCCGGCAGGCGGACCGGGGCGCCCGGGTCAGCCCGCACCAGGCCGGAACCTTCCCTCGTCAGGCGCTGCGAGAGGAGGTTGGACAGGAACGGCAGGAACGGCGCCCGGATCGGGAGCGCGGTGGCCTCGGTGGCCAGCGGAGACCCCACCAGCACGTAATCGGGCCCGGCGACGATCCATGGCTCGCCGGACGCTGTGGCGAGCGTGTCCGACGCGCCAGATCCTGGTGCCGTGCGCAGGGGATACCGGAAGCGGACCGCGGTTCCCTCGACCTCGGCGCCGCGGGCGACGGTCTCATCGCGGCGCGGATCCGCGAGGCGCCAAGGGATGCCAAGCCGCTCGAGGCTGCGGTTGGCGGCGCCGAGTCGCACCGGATCGGACGGCGCGATCAACAGGGCGGGCAGTCGGGTGGCGGCGTCCACGGGGGCGACCTCGATGGCCTGTCCGCGGGTGACGAGGCCGCTCTGGACGAGGGCGTCCACCGCCTCGCGCGCGAAGATCCCGGCGCCCGGATGGACCTGGACCGCCGGGGCGTCACCGATCCAGACGGCGAAGTGGCGGACGTCGTCGCCGCGCAGTTCGTCAGGCGCCAGCTCGACGCTGCCGGCGAGCCAGCCGCGTTCCGCAGGTTCGAGCCGCACCACCTGCTCGTCGCTGCCGCGCAGGAGGCCGCGGGCGACGGTGCGATCGCCCAGGGTCACGCGGAACGTCACCGAATCGGCGCCCGCGGCACCGACCATCACCGCCCCCTTCGGGCTCCAGCGCGGGGGGTGGGGGTCGGCGAGCGCGATCGCGCGATTGACCGGCGCGCGTCCGGCCGGCACGAACGCCACCAGGCGGACATCGCCTAACGATACGTCGCCCGGCCACTGCGACGCCTGCGCGTCGGTGAGGACGGCGACGGTACCGGCGGGCAGGTCGGCCGCCAGCACCAGCCCCGCGGCGCGGGTGATCGCGCCGCCGATGTCGCCGCGGCCGCCGAGCGGCTCGAGGCGGTCCAGCGCGTCGAGGACGACGGTCCGCGCGCCCCCGGTCACCACGCCATCGGCGGTGATGAGCCACGACTGGTCGCTGGCCCCGGTGCCCTCGATCATGGAGCGCGCCGTCGCCTTGAGCCGTGCCAGCAACGGACGCCCGTCCACGATCGCCCCGCTGCTCATCGAGTTGTCGACGACGACGGCGAGGGCGGTGGGGACGTGGCCGGACCCGAGCAGTGCACCGATGGGGCGCGCCGCGGCCAGCGCCAGGAAGAGAAGCACCAGCGTCCGCAGCAGCATCAGGAACAGGTTGCGGAGCTTGAGCCGGCGGACGTTCTCCTTCTCGGCGCGGAGGAGGTAGCGGGCGGCGGGGAACTCGCGCCGGATGTCGATCCGCCGGCGCATCAGGTGCAGGAACAGCGGGACGGCCACCGCGGCCGTCAGCACCAGCCAGATCGGGGCGAGGAAGCTCACGGGAGGCGCTGGCGGGTGGCGAAGGCGCGGCGCAGCGGCACGCCGAACGGCGAATCGGTACGAATGACCTCGTATCCGGCGCCGAGCGCCGCCAGCTTGAGCCGCCACTCCTCGATGGCGTGCGCCACGGTGCGGGCATACGCCTGTCGTACGTCCGAGACGGTCGCGGTGACCTCGAGCGTCCCCTCCGGATCGTAGAAGATCGCCTCACCGCGCGCGTCGAGGTCCAGTTCGGAGGGATCCATGATATGGAGCACCGTGACCTGGTGGCCGGCCGCGCGGGCAATGCGCAGTGCCTGCTCCATTTCGCCCTGGTCGACGAGAAGGTCGGAAATGACGATCACGATGCCGGGGCGGCGGATGAGGCGTGCCGCCTGCTGGACGCCTTCCCCCATGCGGGAGTCCGGTCCGGCGCCGCTCTCCTCCAGGGCGCTCACGATCCGGCGCCACTGCATGGTCCGGGCGCGGGGGGGCAGGACGGTGCGCAGCCGGTCGTCGTAGCGGACCAGCCCCACGGCATCGCGCTGGCGGATCAGCAGGAGGGCAATGGCGGCGACGACCTGTTCGGCGTACCGCAGCTTCGTGAGCCGGTCGGGGGAGCCGCTCCAGTCCATGGAGCGGCTGACGTCGAGGACGATCGCCGCCCGGGTGTTGGTTTCCTCCTCGAACTGCTTGATCATCCAGCGGTCGGACCGGGCCACCACCCGCCAGTCGATGTACCGGAGGTCATCCCCCGGCTGGTAGGGCCGGAACTCGGCGAATTCGACCGAGAAACCTTTGCGGGGTGAGCGGTGTAGGCCGGTCAGGAAACCGTCCACGACCCACCGCGCGACGATCTCGATCCGCCCGAGCGACGCCAGAGAGGCCGGATCGATCAGGTCAGCGCGAGTTGGTGCGGCGGTCGGCATGGGAGGCGGAAGGTAGGGGGCGGGAAGAACAGGGTCAAATGCCTTTCGCACACGAAGATACCGCAGTTCTGGCACTCGCCGTCTGCGTCGTTAGCTTGCTACACAGCCGGTCGTTTCACCGTGTCGCGGACAGGGTCCGCGCTTCCCGGTCGGAGGTCACATGAGCAGGACCATGTTTCTCGCGGCAGCGTTTGCGCTGGCCGCCCCCAGCGTCGGGCCCGCGCAGGCTGCACGCTGGAACGACCGGCCGACTGGCACCTGGTCGGATGAGGCACCGCGTGTCCGGGTTTCCATCGACGGGGACCGCGGCGTCATCTCCGGCACGCCGATGCGTGTGCGATTCGAGGTCAGCGACAACGCCTACGTGGCCGTGGTCAGCGTCGGCGGCGACGGTCGGATGCAGATCCTGTATCCGCAGTCCCGAACGCAGCGAGCCGCGGTCCGCGGCGGACAGGTCTACTACGCCCGGAATCACCGGCTCGGCGGGGAGTACTCCTTCGTCGCCTCGGGACAGATGGGCGGGTATGTCTTTGCGATCGCGAGCTACGCCCCGCTCGACTTTTCGACCTTCGAGAACCGCGACTGGGACCGGATCGGTGGGTGGAGTCATTTCACGGTCGATAACCGCGCCATTGCCCGCCGCCCGGACGTATTCATCGAGCGTTTCGCGGCGAGGGTCCTCTGGGATGCGTCCACACCGTACGACTACGATGTCGACTACTACTTCCCGACGGGATACCCGAGCAGCATCATGAGCGCCTATGCCCTCTGCGGGACGCTGCTGCGCAATGGCGGCTCGGCGGTCGCCGGCGTTCCCTGGTGGCGGCTGGTCGACTTCGACCTGACGCCGTATCCGCTTCGGTCGATGTGCCGCGACTTCTATCGCGGCGTGTACTGCTACTCGTCGCTGTCGCTGGTTTCGTATGCGTGCAACACCGGCGTCGTCGTGGCCAGCGGGCCCTTCCCGCCGGGGACGGGGCAGCCGACCGACAGCGCCACGATCGTACCTAACGACGCAGTGGTGCGCGGCGGCCTGTTCGCGCCCACGCCGGTGCCGGTCCCGGTGTCCGGGCCCGACGCACCCCCGGCCGAGCGACCGGGCCGGTTCGACCAGCCGTCCGGTGTGCCCACCGACTGGGATGACGTGATGTCGATCCCGGTGCGCGCGACGCGAAAACTGAAGGCCGAGGACGCCCGCAAGCAGCCTGGCGCCGCGACGA
>JADZCT010000079.1 GCA_020851455.1 Gemmatimonadaceae bacterium
AGCTGAAGTTCCAGCTCCCGACCTACTCCTGCCTGCGTTACGTTTTTCTTTTCCATGCATGGATATTGTGATTAGGTTCAATACGCCTTTAGCGATGAGCCTGAGAGCGGTACCTCCAGGAGCAGAGACGACCCGATCTGTGAGGGGAAAGGCCTATGGACCGCAATCACGGAGTGCCGAAGGAAAAGAAAACCAGCAGGCGCGAGAGGCCAGGCTGAGCTGCGACGCAAGCGTTGACGCAAGCATCGGATTGAATCGCCGCCTGGAGAGTGCGGGGCGGTCGGGCGATGGTTTCAACAACGGCAATACAGGAGGAGATGAAAAAGCCATACCACAAGCGAAACACCGGTGACGAGCGAGTTGGATGCATCGGAGAGAGAAGCGATTCGCGGGGTCGTGCGACACAAGCAAGCAGATGGAAGCAGTGGCGGCAAGAGAAGTTTGCGAGTTGCAGATGTGATGGAAGATCAGCGCGTAGAGAAAGCGGTGGGGAGCGGGCCTTGTCGGCCCGCCCCCCGGAAAGGCCGAAAAGACAGGGCAGAACTTTGATCAGAGTCAATCCTCGTACGGCATCATGATCGTGAGCACGGGCTCGCCCTGGTCTCCGGGGCCGCAGATGGCCTTGAGCTCCACGGTCTCCTGGCGATGCGGGGCCTGCAGAAAGAGCACCTTGTACAGGAGCTGTTCGCTCGCGTCCGTCTTGTCGGCGCCTTCTGACTCGTGACCGGATGGGCGACGTTTGATGGACACGAATAGCATCCAAAGTACGTCATGCGCCCTGCCGCGTTCGGATTGGCCGAGTTCAGGTGTGCCTTTCGGCGGCGTGATGTAGCTGTGCCAGACCTCGGACGTGCAGGCGACGGGAGTCTTGAAGCCCGTCTCCTTGGCCCATTCGGACAAATCAACGAGGACGCCATCCTCGATGGCCTGGGCCCGGGTGTAGGAAAAGATCACCGGCGCATCTGCAAAGGGATTTTCCAGGTTGTCGTCTTTCTTTTCGTTCATGATTTCACCTCATGTTGTTGATGTGTTTGTTTAATTGCACGAGACCGAGAGCCGTGCTCGGCCGCCGAGTTTGAGGCGTCAAGGAAGTGCAGGAGCACCTCTTGCCGTTCGTTCGCTTGTGGTTTGATGTTGTTTTCCATGCACGATGGTGGACGACGACTTTTTACGTTCTTAGGCTGAGATCGCGCGAGCGGAACCTCCGCGATCGCAGGCGACCCAAAGGGGAAAAACCTAAAATGCCGGATGTCCCAGTGCCGAGGGAAAACAACCCACAAGCGACAAGGCGCAGGGTGCGGTGCATTCCACATGACGCTTTCGGATTGGCCGAGCACGAGCGTCTGGTTGCTTAGTAACAAACGACGGGAATCGTCAGAGTGGAAAGCCGGGGACGAGTGCTTTGCCCCAGCCGTCGTACCCGGAACCATCGGCGCGGAAAAAGAAGTCCACGCCGTTGATTCTCAATGTGTGAAGACCATCTGGCTCCGAGCTGATTCGGAGTTCGACCGACAAACCTGTTAGGAGACGCAAGTCATCAGCGAAGCGCTGGAGATCTTCAGCGTTCATGGTGCCACCTCCTCGTTCGATTCAACGAAGTAGCGCCAGCAGAGATCGCCGTTTTCATCGGTCCACATGAACTCGTCGTCTTCAGCCGCGCCTTCGACATCAAAGTCGCGGACCTCGACGACGATGTTTGGTTTGATGATGGTGACGTCAGCGA
>JADZCT010000080.1 GCA_020851455.1 Gemmatimonadaceae bacterium
CCTCCACGCGCGCGGTAAGAAAGTCGTTTGTTATGTAAGCGTGGGAACGTTTGAACCATACCGGTCCGACGCGTCCCTCATTCCCAATTCAGTCCAGGGGCGGCCGCTTGAGGATTTCCCGGATGAACGCTGGCTCGACATCCGCCAGATCGAGTTGCTGCGTCCGGTTTTCCAAGCCCGCTTTGACCAGTGCCGCGCGAAAGGATTCGACGGTGTCGAACCCGATAATGTCGATGGATACACGAACAACTCCGGCTTTCCACTCACGGCCGCGGACCAGTTTCGGTTCAACCGGTTCATCGCCGGCTTGGCCCACGAACGCGGGCTCTCGGTCGGGTTGAAGAACGATCTGGACCAGATTCCCCAACTGGTAGGCGATTTCGACTGGGCTCTCAACGAACAATGTTTTCAATACAATGAGTGCAATTCTCTGAGGCCCTTCATTCAGGCGGGTAAGGCGGTTTTCCACGTGGAATACGAACGCACTACCGCGCAATTCTGTGCCCAAACCAATGGTCTGAACTTTAATTCGTTGCGGAAGAACTACGACCTCGACGCTTTCCGGCAGCCGTGCCGGGAGGTCCCCGCCATGGCGGTGACCAACGCGGCCAGCTACGCTGTGGCGGGAGTTTCGCCGGGACAGATCGTAACTGTCTTCGCCGCCGACCTCGGACCCGCGGGCGGCGCCGGTCTCCAGTTGTCGGCAGGGCTGGTCACGACCACGCTGGCCGGTACACGAATCTTGTTCAACGGAACTGCCGGCCCGATGATCTACGCCTACCCCAGCCAAGCCACGGCGATCGTCCCGTATGGCGCGGGATCTCAGACCACCGTCACCGTCGAGGTGGAACGCGACGGCACGCGCCGGCCCGGACTCACCCTCCCGGTGGTGGCCTCCCAGCCGGGCCTGTTCACGCTCAACGCCAGCGGAGCGGGCGGCACGGCCACTTTGAATCAGGATGGAAGCGTCAATTCTCCGGCCAACCCGGCGGCGCGCGGCACGATCATCGCGCTTTATGCCACCGGCGAAGGGGCGACCGATCCGGCAGGAGTCGAGGCGAGAGTCAACACGGGCTCGACGCTACCCAAACCGCGGCTACCCGTAACGGTGCGGTTCAGTACGGTGGAAGCGTCGCCCGTC
>JADZCT010000081.1 GCA_020851455.1 Gemmatimonadaceae bacterium
GGTCTTCCACGGCACCAAGGTGACGCCCGGCGACCCCGGGCCGATCGCCCAGCTGCGCACGCTGTACACGACGACGGTGCAGGCCGCGGCCGGCACGGCGGCCGTGACGTCCACGCACACCGACGTCGGCTGGCGCACGGTCTGCGTCGCGCTGCTCACGTCTCCCGAGTTCCACGTCTACTGAGCGCCTGAGGTCACCATGAACAACAAGCACACGCGGCGTCGCTTCTTGGAGATCACGGGCCTGGGCGGCATGGGGCTGTGCCTGCAGCAGACGCTGCTGGCCGGGGACGCGTTCGCGCAGACCGCGGGCCCGCCGAACTACCTGCTGATGGTGTACTTCACGGGCGGGTGGGATCAGCTGCTGGCGCTGGACCCGCGCGACCAGCGGCAGCCGCAGTACAAGTTCAGCGGCACGGCGCGGCCGACCAGCGGCATCTACCCCGCGTACGTCGAGAACGGCGCGGCGGACCCGGTGGTGCAAGCCGTGCTGAACGCCAGCACCGGCACGCTGGGCGCGGGGTCGGGTGTGCAGCGGCCGGCGGGCTCGAGCGCGACGTTCGGGCCGGCGGTGCCGGCGTCCATGTTGGCGCACGCGGCGGACCTGTCGATCGTCCGGGGCATCTCCATGGACACGCTCACCCACGAGGTGGGCATGCGCTTCTTCCTCACCGGCAAGTTCCCGCGCGGCGTGCAGCCGTCGGGCAGCTCGCTGAACACGGTCGTCGCGGGCCAGTCGATCGGCTTCTCGGATCAGCTCGACCTGCCGAACCTGGTGCTGGGCCCCGAGTCGTACAACGAGACGTTCGGCGCGTACGCGAGCCCGACCCGCGTCAACAACGCCACCGACGTGCTGAACGTGCTGTCGCCCCAAGCCGTCACGGCGGGGACGATCAACCAGGCCACGCTCGAGGCGTTCGAGCAGCAGGCCGACAGCTGTGAAGGGCACGGCTACGACGTCAGCGGCCTGGTGGGGCAGTTCCGCGCCAGCCAGGCGCAGGCGCGGCGCATGACGAACGGGGCGAAGGCGAACCTGTTCCGCTTCACCAGCGCGCCGACCGCCGACATCGCGCAGCTGTACGACGCGTTCGGCATTCGGCTGGCGAGCGGCGTGTACAACTCGACGGACATCGCCGGGCCGCTGGGCCGCGCGGCGATCGCCGCCCAGGCGATCACCCAGGGCTTGTCGCAGGCGGTGGCGCTGACGGTGACCGACAGCCTCGACGACCACTACGACCTCTTCGGCCAGCAGTCCACGTCGCAGCGGCTGGGCTGGGACGCGGTGGGCAAGCTGCTCGCGTACCTGAAGACCAAGCCCCACCCGTACCAGATGGGGAAGA
>JADZCT010000012.1 GCA_020851455.1 Gemmatimonadaceae bacterium
CGATGCTCGATTGCAAGACCTGACCCCCCGGCTGCGATGCTCGATTGCAAGACCTGACCCCCCGGCCGCGATGCTCGATTGCAAGACCTGACCCCCCGGACCTGGTCCCCGCCCCCGGACAAAAGGAGTGCCCATGCGAGTGAACCGAGCGCTGCTGGACGAAGCCGTGCGCCGCGGCGTGGTCGAACCCTCCCAGGCCGATGCGCTCTGGGCCTTCTTCTCGGAGCACGCGTCGGCCACGCCGTCGTTCCGCGCGACGCACATCCTCTACTACCTCGGCGGGATGATCGCGATCGGGGCCATGACGCTCTTCATGAACGTCGGCTGGGAGGCGTTCGGCGGCTGGGGATTGTTCGGCCTTGCGGTCGCCTACGCGCTCGCCGGCCTGTGGGCCGCCGAGCATCTGCTGCGGCGGTCGCGGCTGCCGCTCCCGGCCGGGATCGCCGCCACCTTCGTCGTCGTGCTGACGCCGCTCGCGGTGTACGGGCTGCAGTCGGCGCTGGGGTTCTGGGCCGACGGCCGTCCCTACCGCGCCTACCACACGCACATCGACTGGCGCTGGCTCTTCATGGAGCTCGCGACGCTGGCGGTCGCCGCGGTGATGCTGTGGCGCTACCGCCTGCCGTTCCTGGTGATGCCGGTGGCGGTCACGCTCTGGTACATGAGCATGGACCTCGTGCCCTTCCTCTTCGACGAGGCGGATCACTCGTGGGAGCTGCGCCGGTTCGTGTCGCTCTGGTTCGGGCTGCTCATGGTGCTGCTCGCGTTCTGGATCGACGTGCGCACGCGCCACGTGCAGGACTTCGCCTTCTGGCTCTACCTGTTCGGCCTGATCGCGTTCTGGGGCGGGTTGTCGACGCTGCGCTCCGACGGCGAGCTGAACAAGTTCTTCTACCTCTGCATCAACCTGGGGATGATCGCGGTGGGCGCGCTGCTGTCGCGGCGGGCCTTCGCGGTGTTCGGCGGGCTCGGTACCGCGGGCTACCTCGGGCACCTCGCCCATCGCGTGTTCCGGGACAGCATGCTGTTCCCGTTCGCGCTGACCTTCATCGGGCTGGGTGTGATCTGGCTGGGCATCGTGTGGCAGCGCAACGAGCAGGCGATCTCGCAGCGCATCCGCTCGTGGCTGCCGCGCGAGCTGCGCGAGCTCGTCGAGCGGCGCGCCTGACCGGCGCGAGCAGCCGCGACCCGTCGATCGCAGCTTGCCGTCAGGCACCTGCCCGCCGGCGCAGCGCTCGCGCGCGGAGCGGATCGATCAGGCGGTTTTCCGGCGCAGCCCCGCGCCGACGAGCGCGAGCCCGGCGAGCATCGTGAGCCACGTCGAAGGCTCGGGCACGGCCGCAGTGAAGTCGCCGGTCTGGCTGCTGTCGAAGTACCAGGTGCCGGTGAGCGTGGACAGGTAGTTGAAAGTGCCGCCCGGCGCCGGGACTTCGGGAACGAGCATTTCGAAGTTGGTCAGGACGATCGCCGCGTAATACCCGCCGGCGCTGCGCGCGAACACGGTGTCGCCCTCGGCGGCAGTCACGACGCCCGACTGGTACGAGAACGAGGCGGCGTTCGAGACCGTCGTCGGGTTGGTCATGCCCGTCGCCACGTAGTAGGTGAGCGCGTCCGGTCCGGGATAGAACCAGCCGGAGCTCTGCGGGTGGCGCGCCGACCAGTACACCGACAGGGTGGTGTCGAGGTCGCCGATGGTGAAGGTCTCGGAATCGTAGACGGCGTCGAGGCTGCCCTGCACGACCGCTGCGTGGGCGGGCAGCGTGCCGGCGGCGCAGGTGAGCGCGAGGGCGCAGAGGGTGTGGACGGCGGTTTGCACGTCTTGTGCCTTTTCGGGGTGGAGGTGCGGAAGGAACTCCCTGCCCCGAGTCTAGCAGGGTACGTACGAGTACGTCCATGAGTAGGGTGGGGGCTTTCGGCGTGCCTGCGGACGCGCCGCCCGATCGCTCGCTTCAGTCGAAGGGGATCGGATGCTCGCGCGCGAGCGCCTGGCTCGCGCGCTCGATGCCCGCGTCGACCGTGCCCGGGCGGCCGCGCAGCAGCGCCGCCACGGCGGCACCGAGCGCCTCGAAGCCCGCCGCCGGGAGCCCGCGGATGCTCATCGGCGTGGAGCCGAGCCGCAGCCCGAGCCGGCTGCGATCGCCGGGGCGTCCGGGCAGCGTGGTCGTGTTGCCCAGGATGCCGTGGCGCGCGAGGTGGGCGTTGACCTCGGCCTCGGCCCACTCGCTGCGGCGCAGGTCGGCGACGACCATGTGCGTGTCGGTGCCGCCCGCGAAGAGCGGGACGCCGCCGCGCTCGATGCCACGTGCCAGTGCGGCGGCGCCGTCGACGACGTTCTGCATGAGCAGGCGGAATGGCGGCCGCGTGACCCGCTCGAACAGCACCGCCCGCGCGGCGATGATGTGTCCGCCGGGTGCGGCCTGCAGGCCGGGCGCGAGCGCGGCGTCGATGGCCTGGGCGTGGCGGGACTGGCAGAGGATGAGGCCGCCGGTGCGCGGGCCGCAGAACGTCTTGTGGGTGGAGGTGGTGACGACGTCGGCGCAGGGCGTCGGATTCGGGTGCAGCCCGGCGATGATGAGCCCCGCCACGTGGGCGATGTCGGCGAACAGCAGCGCGCCGACGTCCTGCGCGATGGCATGCAGCCGGTCGAAGTCGATCCGGCGCGGGTAGGCGCTCGACCCGGCGACGATCATCCGCGGCCGGAAGCTGCGGGCATGCGCGTGCGCCGCGTCGTAGTCGACCATGCCGGTCTGCGCGTCGACGCCGAACGACTCCACCACGTAATCCTGGCCGGAGACGTGACTGCGCCCGCCGTGGCTGCTGTGCCCGCCGGCCGCGCGGTCGAAGGCGAGGATGCGCTCGCCGGGCCGCAGCAGCCCGCGCAGCACGGCGACGTTCGCGATCGTGGAGGAGAGCGATTGCACGTTGGCGTGCTCGGCGCCGAACAGCGTCTTTGCGCGCTCGATGGCGAGCCGCTCGATCGCATCCATGATCTCGCCGCCTGCGAACGACACGCGCGGCGGATACCCCGAGGCGTTCTTGTTGATCAGGACGCAAGCCTCGGCCTCCAGCGTCGCGCGCGGGCAGTAGCTCTCGGACGCGACGAGGTTCACCGCCGCGGCGTTGTCGCGTCGCTGCTGCTCGATGAGGTCGGCGATCGCGGGGTCGGCGCCGGCGAGCGGCGCGGTGAAGAGCGATGTCCAGGCGGCGGGGGTCATGGCTCACCTCGTCCTGCGCGCCGTGCGCGCGGCGACCATCTGCGGTGGAGAGAAACGCATCGGTGGCAAGACCGGCGGCGCTCGCGCCCGATGCGTAGGCTTTTGATGCGGCCGATGATAATCTACGAGCGCTGCCTCGGAGCAGCATGCGTGTGCCGTTCGCAGCGCGTGCTCGCGTGGTGCGCGGCGCGCTCCCGCGCGAGGCAGCCGCCACGGCATGTTCGAGCACGCGCGCAGTGCCGCTGCGACGGCAGCGTCGCGGGGCAGTTCGCGCGGCATCCTTCGAGGGGGGACCATGAACCTGAATCTGCTGGCGCGGGGCGCTGCGATCCCGCTCGTCGCGACCGTGCTCGCCGCCGCGGGCGCCGCCGTCGCCCAGACCTACCCGGTGCGGCCCGTGCGCATGATCCTGAGCTTCCCGCCCGGCGGCGGCACCGACATCCTCGCCCGCACCGTGAGCCAGCGGCTCACCGCGAAGTGGGGGCAGCCGGTCGTGGTCGACAACCGCGCCGGCGGCAACGGCGTGATCGGCGCGCGCGCCGCGATCACGGCGACGCCCGACGGCTACACGCTCTACGTCGGCTCGTCGGATCACATGATCCTGGTGCCCAATCTGTTCGACAACCTGCCCTTCGAGACCCTGCGCGATCTGCAGCCGATCACCTCGCTCGCCAACCAGTACTACATCCTGGTGGTGCATCCGTCGGTGCCGGCGGCGACGATGAAGGAGTTCATCGCGCTCGCCAGGGCGAAGCCGGGTGCGCTCAACTTCGTCTCCCCCGGCACGGGCACCGGCGGCCACCTCACGGGCGAGTTCTTCCAGGGCATGACCGGCGTGAAGCTCACGCACGTGCCCTACAAGGGCAGCGCGCCCGCCATCGCCGATCTGCTTGCCGGGCAGGACGTCACGACGAGCTTCGCCAGCATGGCGTCGGTGGTGCCGCACATCAAGTCCGGGCGCCTGCGTGCGATCGCGCTCACTTCCACCAAGCGGCTCAAGGCGCTGCCCGACGTGATGACCACCACCGAGGCCGGCCTGCCGAATCTCGTCGTGTACTCGTGGAACGGCGTGTTCGCCCCGGTCGGCACGGGAAAGCCGCTGGTGGACCGGCTGAGCAACGAGGTCGCCGAGATCCTGCGCATCCCCGAGGTGGCCGAGCGCCTCATCGGGCTCGGGCTCGACCCCACCGGCGGCACGCCGGCGGAGTTCACGGCCGTGGTGAAGGCGGACCTCGCCCGCTGGGGCAAGATCATCAAGGACTCGGGCATCGAGCGCTCGAAGCTCTAGCCCGCGCAGCCGCAGGCGGCCGGGTCGGGGCGAAACGACGGAACGAAGCATGGCCAAGGGAAAGACCTACGACGGGCCGCTCAAGGGGCTGCGCGTCATCGACGCCGGGCAGATGATCGCGGCACCGCTCGCCTGCACGTTGCTGGCGGATTTCGGCGCGGACGTGATCAAGATCGAGCACCCCACGCAGGGCGACGCGATGCGCACGCGCCCGCCCGAGAAGCAGGGGCGCTCGCTGTGGTGGAAGGTGATCGCGCGCAACAAGCGCACGATCACGCTCAACCTCTCGACGGCGCAGGGGCAGGCGCTGCTCAAGGAACTGGTCGCCGACGCCGACGTGCTGGTCGAGAACTACCGCCCCGGCACGTTCGAGCGCTGGGGGCTCGGCTACGACGTGCTTTCCGCCCTCAACCCGCGGCTCGTGTTCGTGCGGGTCTCCGGCTACGGCCAGACCGGCCCCTACGCCATGCGCGGCGGCTACGGCACCATCGCCGAGGCGTTCAGCGGCATCCCGTCGTTCACCGGCTTCCCCGACAAGCCGCCGACGCTGAGCTCGTCGTTCGCCCAGGCCGACTCCATCGCCGCGACCTTCGCCGCGATGGCCACCATGTTCGCGATCTACGACCGCGACCAGGGCGGCTCCGGCAAGGGCCAGGTGGTCGACGTGAGCCTGTACGAACCGATGTTCCGGCTCGCCGAGGCGCAGGCGATCGCCTACGACCAGCTTCGCTTCATCCGCACCCGCATCGGCAACCGCTCGACGACGGATTCCCCGCGCAACGCCTACGAGACGCGCGACGGGCGCTTCATCACCATCTCGGCGAGCACGCAGAAGAGCTTCGACCGGCTGGTCGAGGCGATGGGCATGGGCGAGCTCGCGCGCGACGAGCGCTTCACCG
>JADZCT010000082.1 GCA_020851455.1 Gemmatimonadaceae bacterium
CGCGCTGGCTCGCGGCCGAGGTCGCGATGGTGCAGCGCGTCTCCGAGGATGGTGACGACAACCCGGACTCGAGCGTGTCGGGCTGGTGCCTCGACGACCTGCCGCGTACGCAGGGTGAGGTGCTGCGCTGGGTCGATGCCGCGGATCGCGCCGACGCACGGCGCATCGTCGAGCAGCTCCGCGCGACGGGCCTGCCTCGCAGCCAGCTCGTCGTGCGCGCCGCTCGGGGCGCCGAGTCGTTCGCCGTGGTCCGCATCCTCGCGCGCGTCGAGGGATCGGAGGACCGCTTCACGGTCCAGAGCGTCGAGGGGGCCGCACCAGCGGAGATCGATCTCGCCGTCGGGGTACCGGACGCTCCACGACGACGCGGCACCGGCCCGTTCACCCCGTGGACGGGCGATTGGCTGGTCGTGGCCGTCGCCCGAGACGGCGCACGTTCGGTCGTGACGCGGGCGTTGCTCGCGGACGACGAGGGCGCGGCGCGCCGCTGGCGTGCGGCGATCGTGGCACGAGGATGGCCGCCGATGGCTTCGGGAGCGGGCTGGGCCGGCGACGCGGCGTTCACGCGTTGGGCGGCGCGGGGCAGGGTCGTTCGCGGTGCCGACGCGTGCGGACCGGAGATGGATCTCGACACGTGGGAGGGCAGCCATTTCCAGATCGATCCGCCGCGCGTGGCAGCGCCGGCTGGCGTCGCGCTCGGCGATCGGGTCACGGCGGTGGTGGTGCCGCAGCCACGCGATCGTTGCGGGCGTGTGGCGCGGGTGGTGCGCGCGTGGGTCACGCCGTCGGAGCAACGGCCGAGCTGGGTGGTCGCAGCGCAGCGCGAGCCGAGGGCGCCGACGTTGCCGTGACGCGCGCGACGCGACGGCTGGGGTGGCGGCTCGAGTAGCCGGCCTCCACGTGCGCGGTTGACTCCATCGAGGAGACGCCTAGAGGGGCGGCGCTCCACGGAGGGACTCATGGACCGCACTCGTTCGCATCTCGTCTCGTTGCTCTTGCTCGCCTCGTTGGCGCCCATCGCGGCTTGTGCTGCCGACACGGGCGGGGAGGGAG
>JADZCT010000013.1 GCA_020851455.1 Gemmatimonadaceae bacterium
CCTGGAAGTTCCACGATTAGTCACCCTGCCTGATCGCGCCTGTTGCAAGAACTGCATTCCCAGTCCATCCTTCGCCAATCGCTCGCTACGCTCGCGGCTTCGGATGGCTGCGCCGCGTCACTGCGAGCACGTGCGAAGGATGTCCTCCGCAGCAAGCGAGCGCAGCGAGCGTTCTAGGCGGAGGAGGACCAATCACCTTCAGTGAATCCACCGCTCCGGTTACCTGACCATCGCTGGAAGTTCCACGATTAGTCACCCTGCCTGGTCGCGCCCGTTGCAGGAACTGCAATCCCAATGCGAACGAGCTAGTTGGAGACCGGTAATCGGGCGTCCAGCCGATGGCCCGAAAGGTGCTGCCGTAGCAGCATGCCTGATTCGGCCAAGCGTCTCGTCTACATCATTCGCAGCATCAATTCTCCTCAGCGTCGGTACGTTGGCCTGACATCCGACCTTCCTGCGCGACTTGCGGCACATAACGCGGGCCAGAACAGGTCAACGGCGTCGTGGCGGCCCTGGACGGTGGAGGTGTGCATCGAGTTTCGGAGCGAGGTGCTTGCGAGCCGGTTCGAGAGCTACTTGAAGACGGGAGCGGGCCACGCCTTCGCGAAGCGTCACTTCCTTCAGGACTGACCCCTCACGCGCGCGGCAGGCGCTGAAGTCAGCGACTACGCCGAAGGTGTACGCCGTCGACATCGAGCCGTCGATGGTGGCGCACCTAACGGCGCGCGCCAAGGGCGAGGGCCTCGCCAACATGACGGCGGTATTGGCCGGGGCGGCCACGACGAACCCGCCGGAGCCGGTCGACGTGGTCCTCATCGTCGACACGTTCCACCACATCCCGAACCGCGTGGCGTATCTGACTGCGCTCAAGGCGAACCTGAAGCCCGGCGGACGCGTGGCGATCGTCGACTTCCGCAAGGACGCGCCGCAAGGGCCGCCGGTGGAGTTCCGCTTCACGCCGGATCAGCTCACCGCGGAGCTGCGTCAGGCCGGGTTCGAGGTGGACGCCTCGCACGACTTTCTGCCCCAGCAGCTGTTCCTGATCTACCGCGTGAAGTAGTTGAGAGCCGCGTGGCTGCGGCGCGCCCGCCCCTCGCCGTAGGCTACGGTGCGAATCCTGCGTTCGCGTAGTCATGGGAGCACCGCACCGTCGACCGACGACGCGGTACCGAAGCGCCACGCGTCCGCACGGTTCCAGCGGGCAATGGCGGGCAGTGCGCGACGGCATTGCCGGCAGTCATGGCAGCTGCGGCAACGTCGTTTCTGTAAGCTACAGAATCCACAGGTGGTGATCGGGTCCGAATCCCGCACTCTCCGCCAATCTACACCTCCAGGGTCACGGCGTTCTCGCCTCCGTTAGATGAACGCAATCTGGCGGTGATTCCTTGCTGCACTCGGCCCGCGAGACTGGGAGGGCCACAACGGCGGGGTGGGGGCGTCAGCCCAGCAACCAGGCGCGTGCCAACGCCGCTCCGTAGAGGCCGATCCCGAACACCGTGTGGGTCACTATGATCTTCACGCTGTTGAAGAGCGGCCGAGATGTGCGCCTGGATGCGATGCCGGCCCCCATCCCGGGCTGCAGCACGAAGAGCGGCGCCAGAACGGTGACCCAGCCAAAGACGAGGGCCGGAAGTAGCGATGGCGCCTCCGCCCATGCATCGCCCTCGATGACGAGCAGCGACGCGGCAAAGCCCACGCCGACCGTGTAGTGGGCACACCAGCCAAGCCACGACTCGCCGGGCACGGGCGTCGCCTCGGCGATATTGCGATGCCGCCAGCGGCCGCGAACGGCATGTGCCAGCCAGCGCCCCAGGTGCGACAGGTTCAGCGAGGGCACACCGAACAGCCGAAGGCACGCCGCCCACAGGTCCATCACGACTGTGGCGCCGACGCCGATCACCACGGCGCGCCACACCAGCTCGAGAGCACTGCCCACGACGATCACCCGTGTACCTTTCCGCCGGCCACGCCGGTGACGATGTGGAGGCGGGCCGGCATCAGCACCGCGCCCTCGCGTTCATACGGACGAAACCGCTCTGTCAACGTCCGGCTCGCCCGGGTAAGCGCATCACCCCCCGCGCTCGTCAGTAGCTCCGCGAAGCACGAGAACGCGTCGAGCGCAAAGCGTGCCGATGCAGGCGCGGCGAGGCGGTGACCGATCGGGAGGAGCGGTCGGCAGTCGGTCACCGTCACGCTCGAGAATCCCGCCGCGGCCAGTAGCGCGACGAGGATCGCGGGCTCCGCATATCGGAACGGTCCCGGCGCTGAGGTATCTATCGCTGGGAGGTCGATCGCCTCCCTTACCGCCGCTCGCGTCTCGGCCATCCAGGGGTTGTCTTCAATTGGCCCCCACACAGCGAAGGCCAATCGCCCATCATCGGCGACCCATCGCCGCAGGTTGGCGAACGCCGCGGCCGGATCGTCGAAGAACATGACCCCGAGCCGCGAGACCAGGCGGTCGTAACGACCGCCTGGCGGTTGTCGCGTTCCCATATCCGCAACTTCGAAGCCGATCTTCTGATCGCCAGCCGTCACCCGTCTGCGCGCAACCTCCACCAGCGCCGGAGACAGATCGAACCCATGGGCGACGCTGCCCGGAGGCGCATGCCGCAACAAGGCGATCGTTGTGGCGCCGGCGCCGCACCCGACGTCCGCGATGCGGAGTGGGATCGGTGCCGGCTCGATCGCTGCCGGCCGGTGCAGGGCGAGCGCCTGGATGAGCGGGCCATCGAGGGGCGCCAACATGGCTTCCAGTCCGGCCAGCTGACGGCGCCATTTGTCGCTGCGGGCC
>JADZCT010000083.1 GCA_020851455.1 Gemmatimonadaceae bacterium
GGATCTGCACGACGGTTTCGTCCACCATCGCCTTGCGTTCCGGGGCCAGCATGCGCTCGGTCAGGATGAAGCCCGGCTCGACCGCGTTCACGGTGATGCCGCGCGGCGCGAGATCCAGCGCCAGATTGCGCACAAAGCCGGTGACGCCGGCCTTGGTGGCGGAATAATGAGCAAGGCCCGGCGCATTGGCGTGGTTGCCGGAAACCGATGAGGTGACGAGAATGCGCGGCGCGGTGGATTTCAAGAGATGCGGATGCGCTGCGCGCGCCAGCCAGAAGCAGGCTTTCAGGTTCACATCGACCACCTCATCCAGCTGGTCGTCTGTGAGATCCTGAATGGGCGCATAGGGAAACGCCGCGGCGTTGTGGCAGAGGATGTCCAGGCCGCCGAGTTTGTCCGCCGTCCAGTCAATCAAAGCGGTGGCTTGCGCCTTATCGCTCAAGTCGCAAACCCGCAGATGCGCATCGCCGCCCGCATCGCGGATCATGGCGCAGGTGGTCTCGCCATCGGATGCGGTGCGCGTCGCCACCACGACTCGGGCGCCGTCTTCGGCCATGCGCAAGGCAATGGCGCGGCCGATGCCGATGCCGGAGCCGGTCACGATGGCGATGCGGTTTTTCAGTCTTTGGCTCATCGGACCTGGTTCACCAGAAAATCGACGGCTTCACGATTGAAGTCGGCGGGTTGCTCGAGCATGTACCAATGCCCGGCGCGGTTTGAGATCACGACCTTGCAATCGGGAAAGCGCTCGGCGGCGATCAGCGTCTGGCTGACGGGCAGGAAACGATCCGCGGCGCCCCAGAAACAAAGAACAGGCCGCGTGATCTCCTCCAGCCGCTCCCAGGTCGGCTGGATGCTGACGGAGGTGAACACGCGCGAGGGCTGCGCCTGCGCCACCGGGTAGCGCTCGGCGACGACATCGTCGGTGATCGTCGCATTGTCGTGCAACAGAAGGCTCAGCACTTCGCGAAACGCCGCTTCGCCTTCGGGGCGTTCGCGCGCATACTTCGCCAGGGCCATGCCGCCGTCCGTCGTGCCCCAGAAGCTCTTCGGATCGGCGAGGCCGCCCGGCGCCATGAGGATCAAACCCGCCAGCCATTTCGGATAGGTGAGCGCGAATTCCAGCGCCACGCTGCCGCCCAGCGAATTGCCGATCGGCACAACGGCGGAGACGCCCAGCGACTCCACCAATTCCGCCATCGCCTGCACATGCAAGGTCGATGTGTAATCGATGTCGCTGGGTTTATCCGACAAGCCGAAGCCCGGCAGATCGGGCGCCACAGCGTAATATCCAGCCTCGGCGAAGGCGGGCATGTTCTTCTTGTAGTTCGAGTAGCCGCTGGCGCCGGGGCCGCCGCCATGGATGCAGAGGATCATAGGCTTATCCGCGCTGGGCTTGCCGGCCTCGACGTAATGGATACGCAGGCCGCTTTTCAGCGTCAGATATTTGTCTTCCGGAATGGGGAGTTTGTTCGCCATGGCGCTCACTCCGCCGGCGGTACGAAGCGATGGCCCCAGACGCTACCGCGCGTGGCCTCGAACAACTGATGCGCCGTCCAATCTTCGACGCGCTTGCCGCCCGCGCCATA
>JADZCT010000084.1 GCA_020851455.1 Gemmatimonadaceae bacterium
CAGCCGGCGCCGCCAGCGCCACGATGGGGTCTGGCCCCGCGCCGAGCACCGCGCGCGCCGCGGCCAGCTCTTCGGCGTCCTCCGCGTCGGCGCCGCTGCCGTGGCCGACGAGCAGGCTGACTCGCCCGGCCGGCACGCCCGCCTCGCGCAGCGCTCCTCGCAGCGCGCGCTCGAGCCGGCCCGCCCCCACGGCACCCGCGACGCCGCGCACCACGGCGTAGATGCGATCGCCGTCCCGGCGCGCGTCGTCCAGCCGCTTCAGCACGACGGCGACCGCGCCTTCGCTGACGCTCGCGCCGGGGCCGTTGGCCGCGTACGGCGTCGGCGCCGCCGCGTCGCTCAGCCGACGCAGCCGGGCCAAGGCGTCCGCGCTGCGCGGGTCGCAGCCCAGCTCCACACCGCCCGCGAGCATGACGTCGACCTCGCCGCGCGCGAGCGCACGGACCGCGACGTCCAGCGCGCGGAGCCCCGACGTGTCTTCGCTGGCGACGCCAAAGCTGGGTCCGCCCAGCTGAAGCTCCCGCGCGATGCGGCTCGCGACGATGCCGCCGAGCGCTCCCAGGGTCCGCGTGGCGTCGAGCGGCGGCAGATCGCCTCGCAGCCCGCGCCAGCGCAGGTGGAAGTTCGTGGTGGCCGGGTCCAGCGCCAGGCCGATCACCGCGCCGGCCCGTGGCTTGGCCCCGCGCAGCGGCGCGCCCGCGTCGGCCCACGCCTCTGCCGCGGTCTTCAGCATCAGCAGCTGCTGCGGCAGGAGCTGCTCCAGCTCGGCCGGCGGGATACGGAACGTGCCCAGCGGGAAGTCGAAGGCTCCGATCGGCTGGCGTGCACCACTCGGCCGCTCACCGCGGAACACGGCCCCCTCGACGGCAGCGAGCGACGCGTGCGGGCCGACGTGCGCCCCGAGCCCGACGATCGCCACGGCCACGGGCGGCCTCGCGGGGCGGGCGCTCACCGTGGTGCCGGGCGCGTACTCTTCGAGCAGCAGGTGCGCGTTGATGCCGCCGAAGCCGAACCCGCTGACCGCGGCCCGGCGCACGCCGGACGGGCCAGGGCGCCATGGCTCGGGCTGCTCCAGCACGCGGAAGCGCGTGGCCTCCAGCGCCGGGCTCGTCGTGGCCGCCGCGTAGTTGGCGGTGGGCGGCAGCGCCGGGTGCTCCAGCGCCGCCAGGACCTTCGCCAGCGCCGCCGCGCCCGCTGCCGTCAGCAGGTGCCCGACGTTGCTCTTCACCGAGCCCAGCACCCACGCGGGCGACGCGCCGGCTTCGGCGCAGAGCGTGGCCAGGCTCTGGACTTCGACCGCGTCGCCGCGCGGCGTGCCGGTGCCGTGGCACTCGACCAGCTGCACGTCGGCGGGCGTCCACCCGGCCTGCGCGTAGGCCTGCCGCATGGCGCGCAGCTGCCCTTCGGAGTCCGGCGACAGCAGGCTCCCGCCCACGTCGTTGGACAGCCCGACGCCGCGGATGACCGCGAGGATCCGCTGCCCACTGCGCTCGGCGTCCTCGAGGCGCATCAGCAGCACCAGGCCCGCGCCTTCGCCGACCACCAGGCCGTCGGCTCGTCGATCGAACGGCGCGCAGCGGCCCGACGGCGACAGCGCGTTGAGCTGCGTGAAGCCGATCTGCGTGTAGAGCGCCTGCGGGCGCGACACACCGCCCGCGAGCACGGCGTCCAGCGCCCCGCGCTCCAGCGCGTCGCACGCCAGCGCCACCGCGTAGAGGGACGACGCGCACGCGGCGTCCAGCGTGAAGCAGTCGCCGCCGAGCCCCAGCGCCTGCGCGAGCAGCCCCGCTGGGCCGGCGCAGGCGGCGCGCGCCCACCCGCTCGACGGCTGGCTGCCCGCGTGCAGCGCCTCGGCGAGCGCGCTGGCCTCGTCGGTCGGCAGGGCGATGTTGGCCAGCACCACGCCGGTACGCGCGCGATCCACCCCGTCCAGCTTCGCGCCGTGGAGCGCGCGGCGACCGACGTCCAACGTCAGGGACACCAACGGCCCGGGCGCCGCGCGGACGTCGTCGGGCAGCGCCAGCCCCTGCAGGTCCACCTGGAAGTCGTCCAGCAAGCAGGCCGTCGCCGAGCGCGCGCGATCCGGCGCGCCGGCGGCGTCGAGCACGCGCTCCGCGGGCACGGGCCACCGGTGGGCGGGCACCGGGCGCGCAGCCGAGCGCCCGGCCGCGACCGCGCGCCAGAGCGCCGGCACGTCCTCCGCGCCGGGGAAGCGCCCGGCGACCGACACGATGGCGATGGCCCGCGCGCTCATGCCGACGGCGCCACCGGGCGAGCGGCGCCCGGCACGGCCTGGAACGCGCGCTCGAGCGTGGGGCTGACGGTGCAGAC
>JADZCT010000014.1 GCA_020851455.1 Gemmatimonadaceae bacterium
ATCACTTCTCCGGCCGCCCCTGGTGGGAGTGGCCCGCCGACCTGCGGTCGTTCACCGCCGCCGTCCGCTCCCCGCTCCGGACTGACGTCGCGGCGCGCGCGGAGGCGTATGCGTTTATTCAAGACCTCTTCTTCGGCCAGTGGGCGCAGCTCCGGGCCCGGGCCGCCAGCCGGGGCATCCGGATCATCGGTGACACTCCGATCTTCACCGCGCTCGACAGCGCCGACGTCTGGTCGAGCCCGCAGCTCTTCCAGCTCGACCGTTCAACCGGCCGCCCCACCGCCGTCGCTGGCGTGCCGCCCGACTATTTCTCGGCCGACGGCCAGCTCTGGGGCAACCCGCTCTACGACTGGCCGGCCCATGCCGCGGAGGGCTACGCGTGGTGGCTCGCGCGGCTGCGCGCGAACTTCGACCTGTGCGACGTCGTGCGCATCGATCACTTCCGCGGGTTCGAGGCCTACTGGTCCGTACCCGCCGACGCTCCGACGGCCCGGACCGGCCGCTGGATCACGGGGCCCGGTCTCGACTTCTTCCGCGCTGTCCACGCCGCGCTGCCGGGTGCCCGGCTGATCGCCGAGGATCTGGGGCTGCTCACGCCCACCACGCTCGCCCTGCGCGATGCCACCGGGCTGCCGGGCATGGCCGTGCTGCAGTTCGCCTTCGGCGGTGACGCGGACAACCTCTACCTGCCCCACAACCAGCGCGCGAACTGCGTCGTGTATCCGGGCACCCACGACAACGACACCACGCTCGGCTGGTACGCGACCGCGGACGAAAAGACCCGCGACCATGTCCGGCGCTACCTGCGCGTGAGCGGCCGCGAGCTCGGCTGGGACTTCACAAGGCTCGCGTACGGCTGCGTCGCGAATCTCGCGGTCCTGCCGCTGCAGGACCTCATGAGCCTGGGGTCGGGCGCGCGTTTCAACACGCCCGGCCGCAGCCAGGGCAACTGGACGTGGCGTTACCGGACCGAGCAACTCCGCGAACTGCACGAAAAGTCCGCGCCCTACCTGCGCGATCTCGCCGCCCTCTACGGCCGGGCCCCCACGGCTAAGCGGGTTGCAGGAACGCCGTGACGGGCGGAATTACCTCGTCGCGCGCATCATCGAGCACGTAGTGCCCCGCGCCGGCGATCCGGTTCACCCGCGCCTGGGGCAGAATCTCACGCCAGCGCCCGAGAAACAGGTCGTTGAAACAGAAATCGCGGCCACCCCAGAAAACGAGCGCGGGCCGGTCGCGGAAGTGCGCGAAACCGCGCTCCACGGCGGCAAGTGTGTTCCAGCTCGGATGCGACGGCTGCATCGGGATGTCGCGCACGAATGCGCTGACGGCGACGCGATCCGCCCAGGACCGATACGGCCAGAGATAGCCACGCTTCTCGTCGGCGCTCAGCGCCCGCCGGTGCATCGCCATCCACACGGCCGGGCCGGCGAACCCGTTCAGCCCGCGCACGAGCAGCGGTCCGATGCCGGGCAGTTTGCAGAGCGCGATCCGCGCCGGGATCCGGTTCACGGCGAAGGCGGCCGTATTCAGAATCACGATGCGCCCGATCAGTGCGGGATGCCGCGCGGCGAAGCCGAAGCCGATCGCGCCGCCCCAGTCGTGCACGACGAGATGCACCCGCTTCAGGCCCAGCGAGGCCACGAGTGCCTCGACGTCGGCGATCCGCGTCGCGAGCGTGTAGGCGTAGTCGGCCGGCTTCTCCGACGCCCCCATGCCGATGTGGTCGGGGACAATGCAGCGGAGCGACGGCGACACCGCGCGGACGAGGTGCCGGTAATAATACGACCACGTCGGGTTGCCGTGCAGCATCAGCACCGCCTCGTCACCAGCGCCGCCCTCGTCGAGGTAGCTCATCCGCGCCCCTGCGGGGGTGACGAACGTGCGCGGTCTGAACGGGTACTCGGGCGCGATCCAGTCGGGCAGCGGCGAAAGTCCGGTCATGGGGACGGTGTGGGCGCGGTCACCACTCCAGTGCCAGCATCAGGCAATTCAGCCCGCTGCCGATGCCGAGCAGCCCCACGCGATCGCCCTCCCGGATCGCGCCGGCGCCGACCGCGGCGGCAAGTGTCGCCGGCAGCGCGACCGAACCCGTGTTGCCCAGTGTCTCGAAGGTGGAAAAATCCCGCGCGAGATCGAGGCCGAGCATTTCGTAGAGCCTGGTCCGGTGAGCGCTGCCGACCTGGTGGCAGATGAAGCGATCGTAGTTCGCGCCCTGTTCCGCCGTGAACGCCGCCCAGGTCTCCTGCGCCAGGGTCACGCCGGCCACGAGCATCTTCTCCGAATCCGTCTGCATCGCGAGCGACTCGGCGCCGTGCGTGTCGCCCTGGCAGAGTTCGCTGTGCTGCGTCGCGGCCCGCGCGATGCCACCAAGCAGCCGGTGCGCCCGGCCCGGCACGAGCGAAGCATGGCAGACGATGGCTCCGACCGCACCCGAACCGATCGTGAGGTTCGCGAAGAACGGCTTGATCTCGTTGCGCGTCCATGGGCGCTCCAGCAGCGTCCGCAGCGTTTGCTCGACCAGCGGGCGTCCGTTCTCGCCGGAGACGACCATCGCGCACCGGATGTGTCCCGCTTCGATCATGCTCCCTGCGATCGTCAGCGCGTTGAGAAATCCGAGGCAGGCATTCGACACGTCGAAAATCTGCGCCGTGCCGGGCAAACCGATCTTGCGGTGCGCGAACGACGCGGTCGCCGGTTCGAGCATGTCGCGGCTGACGGCGGCATGAATGAAGAGTTCCACCTGATCGGCGCGCAGCTTCGAGCGCGCCAGCCCCGCACGCCCCGCGGCTGCGCTGGCGTCCGAGGGCCGCGTGCCCGCCGGCCACATGCGGCGCTCGCGGATGCCCGTCATGAGCTCGAGCCGGCCGGCCGGCAGCCTCAGCCGCTCGTACAGGGGGGCGAGCCGCTCCTCGATGCGCGCGGAAGTCCAGATCTCCTCCGGCAGCGCCACCGCGAGCGACTCGATGCAGACGTGCTCAAACCGCATGGCAAAAAAATCCAAACGCCAAAATCCCAAACGCCAAAGAAGCTCGAGCCGCGGATTTCATGCTTTGGCGTCTGGAACTTTGGCGTTTGCGA
>JADZCT010000085.1 GCA_020851455.1 Gemmatimonadaceae bacterium
ATGTGGCCGGCCTCCTTCTGGGAGAAGCTCTACGAGCCGGCGATCCGCCGCGCCGCCGGTCTCGGCCGCGCGTCGACCGCGCCCGATCCCGACCATGACGAGGCATGCCACGCCCATTGCGACGTGCTGGTGGGGGGCGCCGGAGCGGCCGGCCTCGCGGCGGCGCGGGCGGCCGGCGAAGCCGGCGCGCGCGTCATCCTGGCCGAGCAGGATTTCCTGGCGGGCGGCGGCCTCCTCGCCGAGCCGGCGCAGGAGGCCTGGCGACGCGAGACGCTGGCGGCGCTCGACGCCCTGCCCAACGTCACGCCGATGCTGCGGACGACCGTCTTCGGATACTACGAGCAGAACATGCTGGGCGCGCTGGAGCGGGTGGCCGACCACCTGCCCGAGCCGCCGCCGCACCAGCCGCGCCAGCGCTACTGGACGATCCGCGCCCGCGAGGTGGTGCTGGCGACCGGCGCCGACGAGCGCCTGATCGCCTTTCCCGGCAACGACCGGCCGGGGGTGATGCTGGCGGGTGCCGCCCGCACCTATGCCCGCCGCGTCGGCGTGCTCGCCGGCCGCCGCGCCGTGCTCTTCGCCAACAACGACGAGGCCTACGGCACCGTCGCCGCGCTGGCGGAGGCCGGCGCCGACCGGGTGGCCGTGGTCGACCCGCGACCGCTGGGGCCGGCCGCCGCCGCCGCCCGCCGCCAGGGGTTCGAGGTGCTGACCGGGCACGAGGTCACGGGCGGCCATGGCGGCCGCGGCATCTACAGCGTCGAGGCGCGGGCGGTCGGCAGCGCCGGCGGCTTCCAGATCGACGCCGACCTCCTCTGCATCTCCGGTGGCTACGGCCCGGCGATCCAGCTCGCCAGCCAGTCGCGCACCGCCATGCGCTGGGACGACCGCATCGCCGCCTTCGTTCCTGGCGAGGCGGCGGGCCAGCGCTCCGCCGGCGCCGCCCGCGGCTGCTTCGGCATCGCCGCCGCGGCCCGGGACGGCCTCGCCGCCGGACGGGCGGCGGCCACCGCCGCCGGCTTCCCGCCCGGCGCCGCCTTCGTACTGCCGGACGCGGACGACCCAGACCCGACCGTCACCCCGTTCTGGGAAGTGCCGGCCCGCG
>JADZCT010000086.1 GCA_020851455.1 Gemmatimonadaceae bacterium
AAGGAAACCCTGGCCAACCTCTCGTACCTCATCAACGAAGGCAACCGGTATGGCATTCCTACTTTGGGCGTGACGGCGGTCGGCAAGGAGATGGTGCGCGATTCCCGCTACCTGGGTCTGGCCTGCCGCGTTATTGCCGAGTTGGGCGCGCACTTCGTCAAGACCTACTACTGCGAACCGGGCTTTGACGAAGTCGTAGCCGGCTGCCCGGTTCCGATTGTCATTGCGGGAGGCAAGAAGCTCCCCGAACTCGACGCCCTGAAAATGGCGTACAATGCTGTCAACCAGGGCGCGCTTGGCGTGGATATGGGCCGGAACATCTTTGGCGCGGACGACCCCTGCGCCATGGCGCAAGCGGTCGGCGCGGTCGTACACAAGTTTGAAAAGCCGGAGCAGGCATTCGCTCTGTACAACGATATCAAGGGTAAATAAGCGGCGGCGTTTCGCAAGAACTACGGAAAGGAACCTCGAACATGGAAATCAGCAGACGCACAGTCCTCGGCGGTCTCGTCGCGGGCGTGGCGAGTTCCGGGATTGCGACTATCGCCGGGGCTGCGGAAGAAAATGCTGGCGGTATGAAACCTCTGCGTAACGAAGACTTTTATACGGACGGAAAATTCGACGTCGCTGCGGCCAAAGAGGCCTATTACGAGATGATGCGGAATTTCAACTATCCCATTTATGACCGGCTGAAGTCGGAGGAGTTCTGGGCGATCGACTTTGGCTTGGGAAAATTCACTGAAGTAGGCATGGCGGGTATCTTCTGGATGAACAACAAGGAAGACAACTACTTTGGCCACGAGATTTACCTTCTTCCCGGCCAGATGATTCCCGAGCACAAACACGTTAAGACCGCCGACGCGGGACCGAAACTGGAAGGGTGGCAGCCGCGCTACGGCTGGATTTATATCTACGGCGAGGGGACTCCAACTCCTGGCGTAGATGCCCGAATTCCCGAATCTCACAAGAAGTGCGCCGTTGCTCGCACGGAAAAGAAGCTAATGCCCGGCGAGGTGGGCATGCTGGGTGGCGCGGAGCAATGGCACTGGATGTACGCGCCGGAAGGGGCTATTGTCACCGAATACGCTACATATCACGATGGCACTGGTC
>JADZCT010000087.1 GCA_020851455.1 Gemmatimonadaceae bacterium
TCCGAGAGCTGCTTTTTTGTTGCGATCCAATCTCAGGTGCAATGCACTGGCAACCGTCTCACTGTCTTCGTTTGTCGGACGCTTCTCGGACGGATCTGCGGTATAGTAGAGGCAATCGTGATTGAATTGAGAACGCCAACTCTCCCAACGGAGGACACCGTGAAGCTACCACAGATTGTCATCCTCTGGATTGCCTTGCTCCTCACTGCCGGCTGCGCACAGCGTCTGACAGAACTTCCTATGCAGTCCGCGCTCGTTATGACTGACCTGGGGCGATCTGTTGAACAGGTGATGCTTGCCACAGCGACACCCGAAAGCGAACCCATCACCGCTCCGCAGGAAACACCCACCGCTGAAGACGGCTTCACACTGGACAACGATGTCATCGACCAGATTCGTCGACGGGGTGCAGGTCAGCCGGTGCAGCAAACCCCAGACACTACATGCCCTTACATGAGTTATGACGAAGCCGTTGAAATCACATTTTGGGGATTGGGAAGACGCCCCGATGGCGACGAAACCTTGTGCGGCTACGGCGGCTTGGCCCAGAAGATTCGCGATAACCGGGATATCTTGAATCTCGTCTATACGTATGGTGTCGTCGCCGGCACCCTCAACGGCACCGAAAGTGTAACCTTCTATCGCAACCTGGCTACGCTCTTACACCGCGATACCGGGCGCGCCAACGGCGAAGCCTATCGAGAATTGATGCGCGTCCTCAGCGACGGTGATACCAGCCAGGCCATCGACGGCCTAAACAACATTGTCATGGCCGTTGATTGGTGGTCCACGTTGGAATTTGGCGGCAGCGCAGAGCAACCGGGCATGCTCTTTATCAACGAAGAGGCCGAGGGCGGTCCTTTTATTCTGTTTTTAAGTCAGGACGCCGTCGGTGACACCCAACTGGTCATTGCGCATGTGTACACAGAGGCCGACCTCGATCTTGTCTTAGATACCTTTGTGCAGGTGATCGAACGCGTGGCTTCGGGTGATGATGCTCTGATCCCCCTTGATCTGCCCAAACAGGCATGTGATTATCTTACCGCCGAGCAAGCTACCGTCATCCTGGGCCAAGAGGTCGAAGTTGACCAGGATGAGGGAGATAGATGTAGCTATGTTCCCAGCGCAGAAGTAGCCAGCAACGATCCGAATATCTATATGGGATTTGCGTTTTATTCTGGCGACGAAGCCTTGGATTTCTTCGATTCGGTCATCAGCGATCTGAGCGACGATAGCCGCCGCCTGGATGCCGACATCGAAGATGCAATCGATGCGGCACTGGCCGAAGAAGACTTTGGCGCGGCCTTGCTCCTTTTGCCTGATCTGGCGGTGAGGCCAGAATCGCTCTTCTTTAGCGCCCGGCCCGACCTGGGTGAAAGTGTAGTTGGCGTCGAATGGGACACGGATGGGCGTTCTCTGCATGGGCGAATGGCAGAGGGTGCAAGTGGTGAGCTCGTCTTTTTTATTGTTTCCTTTGTCGAAGTCGACGACGAAAGCGCCTTGACTACGGCAATGGATGCCTTCTTCGCCGATTTCATTGCTGACTTCACAGTGACCGATGAGGCCGCCAATGGGATCGGGACGGCCGATCTCTCGGCTCCTTCGGCGGAGGAACGGCTGGCCGATTGCTATGAGCTGACGCCAGATCAGGTGGAGACTGTCCTGGGCGCGGTGGTCGAGCCAGACACGACGATAGATGAGCAATACGGCTACTGCGTCTTTATCGGGGCTGAGCCAACAAGTGCCGCGCCAGGGGCAATCGAGGCCAGCACAGACACCATGCCCGTTTACGGTCCGCAGTGGGAAGCGCCCTATCTCGCCGTCACCGTTTCGCCTGTCGGCGATGCCACTGATCCGATTATGTATATGGCGTTTGCGATCCTGGATCGCAACCACAACCGGCTCGGTGAATTTTTGCCCAACCTGGGCAGCGCCACTGCTTTACAGGAGCTGGCACAAGCGGAAAGTGCGATGCCGGGGTTAGATCGTCAGTTCCTCGCGGACGTGGGCGACGGCGCGCTTTGGTACTGGCAAGAATTGTCCTCGGGCCATCATCTTGGTGGTATCTATGTGATGGATGGCGTTGAGCGCGTGGTGATTCAGATACTTGTCGACCCGGATCAAAGCGCAGACGATGCCCAATCGGCCATCGTTGATATGGTCAACTGGCTGATAGGCGACCAATGACCGATAACGCCAGCCAGCCATAACAATAGTCACTTGCGTTTTTGTCTCATCTGTATGAAA
>JADZCT010000015.1 GCA_020851455.1 Gemmatimonadaceae bacterium
ATCGAAGCCGGTGACCTGTGCAGCTGACGGCTGCGCGGCTGACTGGGCAAGAGCGATGGGCACAAGCAAGCGCCCAACAATGCGTCCGCGACTCATGGTTCTTCCTCCGGGACTACGTCAGGCTGCTCCGCCCATCGTCATCCGCCGCCGTACTCGCCCGAAGCCGGCGCTTGCCTCGGCGTCCTGCGTGGCCAGGGAAACAACGATGCCGATCACGAACGACAGCGGGATGGTTACCAGCGCCGGATTCTTGAGCGGGAACCACGCTGAGTCGTGCTTGAGGATGTCGACCTGAATGGTCGGCGAGAAAAATAGATGAGGAGCAGCGTAGTCACCGTTCCCAGTACCATCGACGCCACGACGCCTTGCGTCGTACACCGCTTCCAGAACACCGACAAGAGAATTGCCGGAAAGTAATGACGTCACTCGCGTTTTTGTGGTGACGGTCGCCCTGCGGCGCGGCGGTATGCTCGGCGGTCCCGTGCTTCGGAGTGCCGTGCGCGATGTCGGCGGTCCCCGCCTGCGCGGCTCTGGGCGTCTACAAACCGCGGCGCCCGCAGGCCTCGCCGCTCTTTCGCCTCGTCAGCGATCACTTCCGCGCGTTTCAGCACGCGTATGACGAGCGCTTTGCCCCGACGTATGGGGACTGGCGTCCCGTGGTCCGCGAGGTGGCCGACAGGTTTCTCGAATACGGTGTGCTCGACCACGGCTTCGCGCGCGTGCGGTGCGACACGTGCACGCACGAATACCTGCTGGCTTTCTCGTGCAAGGCGCGCTACTTCTGCCCGAGCTGTCACGCCAAGCGGTTAGCGCTCTGGACGCTGTGGCTGGAGGACTCGCTCCTCGTCGCCGGGGTGCCACATCGCCAGGTGGTGCTCACCATCCCGAAGCGGCTCCGCGCGTGGTGTCTCTACCGGCGCTCGCTCCTCGGCGATCTCGCGCGAGTCGCCGCGCGGACGGTGACGGCGGCGGTTCGCGCGCTCGCCGGAGAGCCGACCCTTGCCGTCGGCATCGTGGGCTGCATCCAGACCCACGGGTCACTGGCGAATTGGCACCCGCACCTTCATATGATTGCGACCGACGGCGGCTTCCGCCCGGATGGCACGTTCGTGTCGTGGCCCGCGCACGACACCGCCCAGCTTTCCGAAGCGTTCCGCCGCGCCGTGCTCCGCCTCTTCGTGCGGCTCGGGCTCTTCGAGCGCGAGGACGCCGAGGCGATGCTGGCCTGGCCGCACTCGGGGTTTCACGTGCACGACGCCGTGCTCGTACCCGACGGCGATATGGCCTTCGCGCTTCGGCTCGCGCGCTACTGCGCGCGCAATCCCGTGGCGCTTGAGCGGCTGGAATACGATGCGGTCCAGCGCCAGGTGCGCTACCGCTCCGACAAGGCGGACGGGCCCACGGCGGGGACGGAAACGGTGGACCCGCTGGAGTTCCTGGCGCGGCTCACGGCGCACATTCCGAACAAACATCAAGTGATGACGCGGTATTACGGGTACTATGCCAATCGCGTGCGCGGCGCGCGGCGCACGCGCGAGCCGCCTGCTGGTGAGCCCCCAGTCGTCGTCGAGCCCAGGCCCCTCGCGCTCCGCGAGGCACGCCGACGCTGGGCCGAGCTCCTCCAACAGATCTTCGAGGTCGATCCCCTCCGGTGTCCGTCGTGCGGCGCGGCGATGCGGATCGTCGCCTTCATTACCCAGCGGGCGGTGATCGACCGGATTCTCGATCACGTCCGCCGCGCCCGCGAGAGTGCGCGAGGGCCGCCGCAGGCTACCCGACGCGCCCCGGCACGGCCGCCGCGCCAGCCGGCCTAACCGATCTGCCATCCTTCATCGCCGCCCCCGACGCTCATTCCCACACGTCGGGGACCGCCGTGCTGCGCGATCGAGCGCTCGCTAGTCCTCGGGTGACCGCTCGGGCAAGGGCGACGGCCGTTGTCCTCGCGCCCGTCCTCACAGGCCCGCGTCGTCGCCGTCCTCGTTCCTCGCTGCCACGACCTGCCGGCCGCCGCGGTAGTCGAGCCGGGCTATTGAAACTCCTATGCCCCCTATCCCCATCTAGACGAAGCGGAGAACACGGAGGCCGAGCGTACGGATCTCGATGCAGTCGTCCATGCCGCCGGCTTTGGTCCATGAGCTCTCGACCACTCCTGGGGCCCCTCCATCGAACCCGATGGTCGTGAGCGTCTCATCGTCGCCTAACGTGCGGTGTCCGTGCACCTGGCGACAGAGATGCGCAACACGCTCTTGACCTTCGGCTCCCGAGAAACCGCCAGCAGACGGCGATGCCGTGGCAGCCGAGGTCCATGAGGGCGCCACCGCCGGATTGGTTGACGTCCCAGAACCAGTCGGCGTGCGGCCCGGAGCGTTTCTCCGACTGTTTGACGAGGTGTACGCGACCGATCGCGCCCTCGTCCTCCATCTGCTTTGTCTTCACACACTTGGCCGCGAAGAACAGCTTGTCGGCGTACAGCAGCAACACACCGGCCATGGTGCATCGATCAAGC
>JADZCT010000016.1 GCA_020851455.1 Gemmatimonadaceae bacterium
AATGCGTCGAACGCGCTTCGGACGCGTGCACCACATTCCTGCCAACGCAGTGGAGCAAGGCGGCGACGAACACCGCGTAGGTCCACCGATGCGCGTGGGCTCCGATCACCTCCGGTGCCGCGCCGCGCGGAAGGATCTGACCGCGCCGGTAGTCCAAGGCGCGGCTGCCCAGTTCAAGGCCACGCACGAAGAGACCGCCCGGGTAGGCGTGCGGCTCCGATGCTGGCCGCAGCTGCGCAATCTGCGCACAGCTCTCAATGACCGGGTGCACGGCACGCGCGAACACTTCCCTTGGAAAGCCCAGCTTGACGCGCAGGAGGTCGATCAGGGCCGCGCTGCGCGTTCGCTCGAGGAGCGCAGGCAGACCAATTACGGGCAATTCGGGTTCCGTAGGAGCTGCGCTTTCGCGAACCGCTTGGATCCGACGTGTCGTCGCGGTGTTGATCGTCATCGATCAAATATTGCCGGCCACGTTCAGCGCCTTCGGCGGAATCGTGGCCTCAACGAAGCTCCGAAAACCGCTTGACACGAGCCGCGTTCCTGTTCGCGCGTATGCGCGCCCCTGCGACAGCGAGTGTTCGCGATCGAAGTGCCGTCTGTTCGCAAGCGGAATCGTGGCCTCGACGAGGCTCCGATTCGAGCGAACGAAGGCGTCCTCCGTGATTACGATGCACCTCGACTTCTCGCGCGCCAGCAACGCTTCGCGCGAAAACAAGAACGGGAGACCAGCGTGCATAGACAAGGCGGGGGAATGAACTTGATGCGATTGAGTGTCGCGCTTGCGCTGTGCGCCACGCTTCCAGCGCACGCCTGCTGGGAAGACGCGGCGAGCCGCTATCAGGTGAGCAGCGCCCTGCTCTACGCAATCGCGCGCACCGAATCGGGCCTGAACCCGCAGGCCATCGGCCGCAATACCAACGGCTCGCGGGACATCGGTCTCATGCAGATCAATTCCGCCTGGCTGCCGACGCTCGCCTCGCACGGCATAGGCGAGCGCGACCTGTTCGAGCCCTGTACCAACATCCATGTCGGCGCGTGGATTCTTGCGGGCAACGTCGCCCGTCTCGGCTACACGTGGGAAGCCGTAGGTGCGTACAACTCGGTGAGCCCCGCTTTGCGCCGCGCCTATATCGAGAAGGTGCGGCGCCACCTGCCCGCGCCCAACGCCGGCGCCCGCGCATCGGTGCAATAGACCGGCGTGCCCCGATCACCAACGAGTTCCTGTCCCGCGCAAGTCCCTTCGTCTCACTTCCACCCAACCACTGGAGATCCATTAGATGAGCAGGTTCCGCAGCACCGCAGTCCTCAGCACCACCCTCGCCGTCGTTCTGACACTCGCCGCCGGTTCCGCACTGGCGGGCACCACCGGCACCGAGTTCCAGACGATGTACACCACGCTCCTCAACTGGGCGACCGGCTTCCTCGGGAAGTCGATCGCGATCGCCGCGTTCATCCTGGGCGCGGGCATCGGCATCGCGCGCTCTTCGCCGATCCCAGCGCTGGTCGGCGTCGTGTTCGCGTTGTTCATGGTCTACGTGCCGACCATCATCGACAGCATCATGACCGCCGTCATCTGACCGCGGTTCAGCGATGACCGACGTTTCGCTTGAGATCCCGCGGCGGTTGAACGATCCCCCGCGCATGTTCTGGTGGGATATCGACGTGGCGCTGCTCGTGCTCGCCGCGGCGCTCGCCGGAATGATCTCGGGGTTCTTCGTGAGCGGTTGTGCCGTGGGCGTGCTGCTCGCCTCGGCCTACGGCCGCGCGAAGGCAGGCAAGCACCCTGCCTTCGCGCTGCACCTCCTGTACTGGTACATGCCGGCCTCCGTCACGGGACTCAAGCGAACGCCACCCTCGCACCTGCGGGAGCTGGTGGGATGAAGCTCGCATGGATGCGCGAAGACCTCGCGAGCGCGCGCCGGGCGACGACTTTTCTCGTCGTGCTGCTCGCGGGATCGATGCTCGTGAACCTGGTCCTCGCCGTCTTCGCGGCGCGGCTTGCCGGCCACGAGCGGGTGGTGGTGGTGCCTCCCACTATCAACAAGACCTTCTGGGTCGAGTCCGACCGGGTGAGCAGCGAGTATCTCGAACAGATGGGGTACTTCCTCATGCAGTTGACGCTCAACGTGACGCCGCAGAGCGTCGACCACCAATCGAAGGTGTTGATGCAGTACGCAGCGCCGGGCTCGTACGGGGAGCTTCGCACGGCGCTGCTTGCCGCCGCCGAGCGGTTGAAGCGTGACGGCGCATCGACGGTATTCAGTCCGCAGGACCTGTCCGTCGATGAGCGCAATCTCAGGGTGGGCGTGCGCGGGCAGCTCACCACGTTCATCAGCGACCGGCGCGTGTCGGAAGTCGCGAAGGGTTACGCCATCGAACTCCAGTACGCCGGTGGCCGCGTGTATCTCAAGGCATTCCGTGAAACCAATCCCAATGACCCACTTGAAAACCAGCCTCGTCCTTCTCCCGCTGCTGCTCCCGCTCAGTAACCCGGCCGCCGCGCTCCAAATTCTGGACGCGAAGGACGGGGAAACCGTGCTCGGGAAGATCTCGCAGAAGGAAGTGACGCGCATCAACTTCGAGCGCAGCCGCATTCGCAAGGTCACCGGCAACGCCGGCGAGTTCGTGCTGGAGAAGGACGAGGAGAAAGGACAGATCTTCATTCGCCCGGCCTCGCCGGACAGCACGAAGCCCATCAATCTCTTCGTCTCCTCCGATCGGAGCACGGTCGCCCTCCTCCTTCAGCCCGTCGACACGCCGAGCGACACGATTGTGATCCGCGAGGGCCGCGATCCGCTCACCGCCTCCCGGTCGGAGAAGAGCGGCTTGCACGTCCGCACGCTGAAGAACCTGCTGCTCGCGATGGCGGGCGATGCGCTGCCCGAGGACATGGAGGTGCGCGAGCCCGGCCGGCAGCTCGCCCTCTGGCCGGGCGTGCGCCTGACGCTGCAGCGGGAATGGCTCGGCACAGGCCTGGTCGGCGAGAAGTACCAGCTCGCCAACATCGGGACGAAGGACGTGAACCTCGTCGAGCGCGATCTCTACAAGCCCGGTGTCATGGCGGTGAGCCTGGAGCACGCGAGCCTGCGCCCGGGCGAGGCGACCAACCTTTTCGTCATTCGGGAGCGGCGCGCCAATGACTGACAACGCACCGGTATCCGCGTCTGCGGTCAAACGCCGCCAGTACCTGCTGCTCGCCGGGATCGGCGGCCTGATCCTCGGCGCGGCACTCATCTCCGTCTCGCTGACGGGCACGCGGGATTCGAACGAGCGCCCCGCGAGGCCGAAGTCGACCAACATCCTCGCGCCCGGCGGCCAGGTCGATCCCAAGGATGCGTGGCGCGGCCAGGCCGACGCGCAGTTGAAGAGTATCGACCAGCGCTCTCGCGAACTGTCCCAGCGGAACAGCGAGCTGGAGGGACAGAACAAGGAGATGCTGGAGCGACTGAAGAAGCTCGAAGCGAGCGGGCTCACGGCGCTCCCTCCACCGCCGGTGAGCGCGCCAGCGACCCGACCCAACTTCGGACCCGATCGTCCGGGCGCGGAGCCGGCCAGCGGTGGTCCTCAGCGCCTGCCACCGCCTCCCCCAACGACGACGCGCGCCGGAACGGTGCCGTCATTCGTTTCACCGGCGGCGCCTGCGGTCGGAGGCAGTCCTCAGACCGCAGGCACGGGCATCCTCACGGTGACGATCTCCGACGGTACCGCCGCGAAAGGTGCGAAGACACCGGCGGAGGTATCTAGGGGACCCAACGCTCCGCCCCGCGATTCCCGCCGCTACATCCCGAGCGGGGCATTCACCCGGGCAATCCTGCTGGGAGGACTGGATGCGCCCACAGGCGGCCAGGCACAGCGCAATCCCCAGCCCGTGCTGCGGCGCCTGGTGGACAACGCCGTGCTGCCGAATCATTTCCGCTCCAAGGTGAAGGAATGCTTCGTGGTCGGTGCGGGCTACGGCGACGTGAGTTCGGAGCGTGCCTACATCCGCACCGAGTCTCTGTCGTGCGTCACGCGCGACGGCACCGCCATCGACGTGCCCGTCAAAGGCTACGTGGCGGGCGAGGACGGCAAGGCCGGCATGCGCGGCCGGCTAGTTTCCAAACAGGGCCAGTTGCTCGCGAATGCGCTGCTCGCCGGCGTGGCAAGCGGCATTGGTCACGCGTTCCAGCAGAGCTCTTCCACGATGTCGCTCTCGCCCTTGGGCGCGACCACAACCGTGGACCCGGGCAAGCAGTTCGAAGCCGGGTTCGGCACCGGTGTCGGCCGCGCGCTCGACCGTCTCGCCCAGTACTACATCAGCCTCGCGGAGAAAATCTTCCCGGTCATCGAAATCGACGCGGGCCGCACGGTCGACGTGGTGATCACGCAGGGCATGTCGTTGCAGGGCTCCCTCGACGCCGCAGCCCAGGATCGCGAGGAATTCCCGCAGCTCACCGAACGCACACAACAGTTGAGGAGAACCATCGATGAGGATCAGTAAGTTACGCAACGCGCTCTGCCTTGGCCTGCTCGGCGCGACCTTGGCCCTTCCGTGCGCGGCAGAAGAACGAACACCGGCGTCCCGCGCGATCGCCGAACGGCTGCAGAGCCTCTATCCGGCCACGCGCTTCGGCGAGGTCAACACGACGCCTTGGCCCGGCGTATTCGAGGTGGTCATGGGCGCGAACCTCGCCTATGTCGACGAGACCGGCCAGTACTTCCTGTTCGGGCACTTCTACGACATGAAGGCGCAGCGCGATCTCACCGCGGAACGCAAGGATTCGCTCGCGCGCATCGACTTCGCCTCCCTGCCGCTCGCGGACGCGCTCAAGGAAGTGCGCGGCTCAGGCAGCCGCACGCTCGCGATCTTCAGCGATCCCGACTGCCCGTATTGCCGCCGCCTGGAAGCGGAAATGAAGGGCCTCACCGACGTCACGATCTACACCTTCCTGATGCCGATCGCATCGCTGCACCCCGATGCGCGCGCGAAGGCGATCGCCGTCTGGTGCTCCCGCGCCCGCATCGCCGCCTGGCATGCGCTCATGTGGCGCGACGAGAAGGTCTCGGCGAAGGATTGCCCGCACCCCGTCGATCGCAACGTCACGCTCGGCGATCGTCTCGGCGTGACCGGCACGCCGACGCTCGTGGCGGCCGACGGCCGTGTCCTGCCCGGCGCCGCCAGCAGCGCGCAGATCGAGGCCTGGCTCGCGCGATCCACCGCGAGCGCCGAAGGCCCCGTCACCGCGAAGGGCGCGGTGCGATGAATTTCGGCATGACGACCCGGACGCCTATCGCGGCGCTGCTCATGCTCGCTCTGGCGCTCTCGGGCTGCGCGTCCACCCTCTCCGGCGTCGGGGGCACGGACGGCTATGCGTGCAAGGCGCCCGAAGGCGCGATGTGCACATCGGTCTCGGGCGTCTACGCCAATACCAGGCAAGCGCCGCCGAAGCCCGCGAAACCCGATGACAAGTCGCCCCCGCCTACGACCTACGGCGCCACCTCCATTGCGCCCAGCGCTCCGTCGAATTTGGCGAGCAACGCGATCCGCTCCAATCCGCGCGTACTGCGGCTTTGGATCGCGCCGTGGGAAGACGCCGACGGCGACCTGCACGAAGAATCCCTCGTCCACATGGTCGTCGACACCGGTCGCTGGCTGATCGAGCACGTCCGGCCGGCACCGCGCTCCCGCCTCGAAGGCGTGGCACCGCCGGTCGCACCGGCCCCGGAACCGCCGTCCGCGAAGACGCCCGGCGATGCGCCGCAGGCCCCGACACGCTTCCCGGTGTCCCCCGGCAGCCTGGCGCCGAACTCCGACACGATGACGCCGGAGCGCTGACCCGTGCTTCGCACCTTGATCGCCGACCTCGAGTCCGCGCTGACCGGCGCAAAGCCCGCTGACCTGCTCCCGGGACATCGCAATCCCTGGGCTGTCGATGCCGACGAGGTCGCGGCGTTCTCGCAGTGGCTGCCGTATCGCGCCTATCTCGAAGACCGCCAGGTGTTCGTCAACCGCGACTCCCTCGGGTTCTGCCTGGAAGTGCGGCCCCAGTCCGGCGCTGACGAGGAAATGGCGCGCGTGCTGACCGCGCTCTATGCCGCCTCGTCCCCGGGCGCCGGCATCCAGTTTCACCTGTTCGCGAGCCCGTCGATCCGTGGGCCACTTGCGCGCTACGCGAACCTGCGCCTGCCGGACGATGAGGTACCGGAGTTCGCGCTGCTCGGGCGCGCCGGCCGCCACGCCAACATCCACCGCACGATGGCTAGACGCCGCGTCGAGCACTACCTCGCTGGCAGCCGAGCATCGCTTCTTCCTGCGCAGAGCTACCTCTTCCGGGACTTCCGGCTGGTGGTGAGCATCTCGATTCCCGGCAACCCGGAAGATCTCGCGCGCCTCGACGACCTGCTGCTCCTGCGCGACAGCGTGCGGGCAACCCTGCACGCGGCGGGATTCCCGTCGCGTGCGTGGACGGCAACCGACCTCGTCAACTGGGTGTCGGCCCTGCTCGACCCGCACCGCCAGTCGGGCGAGGGAATTGC
>JADZCT010000017.1 GCA_020851455.1 Gemmatimonadaceae bacterium
CCTTGTTGTACTCCGCGCGGAGCACGACCATCGGGTCCTTGCCCACCATGAACACGTTGCCGCTGCGCAATTCCTGAGCCGTTTTCATAATTCCGTCCGAAAGATCTGCCGCCCACCGCCCGGTGGGTGATCGAAAAAGCCTTGCATTTTAACCCCTTGGCGGGGTTCTTGGCCAGCCTGCCCGGGCGGCGGCCGCGGGGGGCCTAGGGGGGCACCCCGGCCCGGGCCTTGATGCCCAGGGTGGTGGCCAGGCGGCCCTGCATGGCGTCGACGAAGCGGCAGAGGTAGGCGCGGGTCTCGCGCGGGTCGATCACGTCCTCGACGGCGAAGGCCTCGACCGTGAGGATGATGGTCAGTTCGCGGCGGGGTCGTGCCGCAACGTCGCCGGAACTTCCCTCCCGACCCCAATCAGGTCTCTATCACCGCGACGACCTGGCCCTCGGCGACCGGTTCGCCCTCCTTCGCCAGGATCTCCCTTAGCGTGCCCGCGACCTCGGCCATGATGGGAATCTCCATCTTCATCGACTCGAGGATCATCAGGACGTCATCCTCGGCCACGACCTCGCCGGGTTGCTTCTCGATCTTCCACAGGGACCCGGTGATCTCGGACCTCACTTCCCGTCGTGCCACGGCCTTCTCCTTTGGTGATTGATTCCGATGATGCCGCGCGTTCGAAGCACGTCGATCTCGCTTCGCGCATAACCCAAGCGCGAAAGAATGGCTTCGCTGTGCTCGCCGTGCGCGGGCGAAGGGCGATCCGCGGGACACGCGAAATCGCTCATCAAGAGCGGGAAGCCGAACGTGGAGGCAGTTCCGTCGCCGCGATGGCGGATGGTGCCACGTTCCACGAAACCCGCGTCGGACAATGCTTCCTCAACGCTCAGCACTTGCGACACGCAGCAGTCCAGCGGTCCCAGCACCGCTATCCATTCGGCAGCACTGCGCCGCGCGAACGCCTCTCGCAGCTCACGCTTCACCTGGTCGGCCTCCATTCCGGTCGCCTGGTGCAGGGGCTTCAGGTGCGCCAGCCCGAGCGCATCGCAAAGCGCATCCCAGAACTTGCGCTCCTGGGCGCCCACGGCGAGATAGCGCCCGTCGCTCGCGGCGTACAGGTTGTACCTGGGCACGCCGCCGGTGTGGGTTCCCCGTCCGCGCGCATGCACGGCGCGCGACTCATTGAACTCCGCGAGGGGAAGAACGCAGTGGGCCATAACAGCGTCGGCCATGCTGACATCCACGTAACGCCCCTTTCCCGTGGCTCTCGCGCCCATGAGCGCAGCGAGGATGCCCATGGCCGCGGTAAGCGTGCCGCCGAGTATGTCGGAGATGAGGAACCCAGGGATCACAGGCGGTCCCTCGGCGCTGCCTGTCTGATCCAGCACTCCGGTGACCGCGAGGTAATTGATGTCGTGGCCGGCGGCCGCTTGCCGCGGACCATGCTGGCCGTAGCCCGTGATCGCACAATGCACGATCGCAGGGCGCCGTGCCGAAAGCACGTCGTAACCGAGGCCAAGGCGCTCCATCACGCCGGGGCGGAAGCTCTCGAGCACTACGTCGGCGTCATCGAGCAGCCGGAGAAAGATCTCGCGCCCCTCCGCGGCTTTGAGATCGAGGGCCAGAGCGTCCTTGCCGCGATTGGCCAGCGTCCGGACCGCCGGGCGCACGTAGTCGCCGACCTTGGGGTCCTCGATCTTGATCACGTACGCCCCGAGGTCGGCAAGGTGCTGTGCACAAAGCGGCCCCGGCAGCAGGCGGGAAAGGTCCAGCACCCGGATACCGGCGAGCGGCAAAGGGCGCGAGGCGGCATCCGAGCGGTCCGTAGGCTTCACAAGATGAAGTTCTGATACCGTTTCAGCGTCGCGATGGCGCTGCGGATGTTCGCGCGCCGAAGCTGCTCGGCGCGCTCGGCGTCCCCCGTGCGCATTGCGTTGATGAACGCGCGGTGTTCCGCGAGACCCGCGGCGGCGCGACCCGGCAGTATCTGCACGCGGCGCATGATGACGCGCGTCTTTTCGAGGATGCTGTCGAGCATCCCGGCGAGCACCGGGTTCTCCGCAGCCTCGATGATGCGGCGTCGCATGCGCTCGTATACGAGGAAGTAACCCTCGACATCGCCCTTCTCCAGAAGCTTCTCCATAGGACCGCCCTCCCGCAGCAACTCCACCCACTCCTGCCACGTCTCCGGCGGCGCCTTCTGGGTCGCCAGTCGGACCGCCATGCCTTCAAGCGCCTCCCGCGCATCGTAGATCTCGAATACCTGGGTAAGATCGAGGCGGATCACTTCGGCTCCGCGGTTGGGTATTCGCTTGATGAGGCCGCGAAACTCGAGTTCCGTGAGCGCTTCCCGCACCCTCGTGCGCGATACGCCAAACTCCTCGGCGAGGTGAGCCTCCGAAATCTTGGAGCCGGGCGGAATCGCGTGGGTCGAGATGCGCTCGCGCATCGCGGCCACGATGTCCACCTCAACCTTCTCGTCCTTGCGAACGCGTGCCTTCATCGACTTCGTGTCCAGTCAGTACCTCGGGAAATCCGTAAGCGGGCGACCGCACAGCCTGCGAATATCCACGTTGAGCAGGCACGGCCCGCGTTCCGCAGCCATCGCATCCAGCGCACCATCGAGCTGATCCGGCGAGTCGACGTGAAATCCGCGGGCCCCCACCAACTCCGCGAAGCGGTCATACCGCGCATAGGGCAGGTTGCAGCCCACATCTTCGCCATATTCGTCCAGCTGGAGGCGTTTCTCAATTCCCCATGCGGAGTCGTTGCCGAGGATCACCTTGATGGGCAAGCCACGCTCCACGGCGGTGGCGAGCTCCCAGGAGTAGAACCCGAAACCTCCGTCCCCCGTGAAGATCCAGACCGGATCGTCGGGGAAGGCGAGCTGGGCGCCGATGCCCAGCGGCAATGCGCCGCCGAGGTTGCCCATCAGCACCGCATCCATCCAGTGTCCCGGGCGAAGTGCGCTGAAGTAGGCGCGCGGCCAATGCACGAAGTCCCCGCCGTCGATCATGATCGCGGACCGTTCGTGGACATGCCGCGCGAGGCTCGCGCATACCTGCAGAGGGTGTATTCCGGACCCCGGCGGCAACTCGCGGAGCTGCCGCGCCCATTCGGCTTTTCCGGCGGCAAAGGCCAACTCCAGCTCTGCGCGCCAGCGCGCATGCCTGTCGGATTCGCGAAGCTGCTCCAGGCGGGATGCGAGCGCCTCGAAAAGCGGCCGTACCGGCCCTTCAAGCGAGATGTCACTAGCGCGGCACATGCCGATGCGCGCGGCGTCCGCGTGGATCTGAACCACGGCGCATGCGGGGTCGAGAAGCTGCTCGCCACCGAAGCAGGTGTGGAAATCCAGATGCGCACCCAGCAGCACCACCACGTCGCTGCGCCGCACCTCGCGAAAGGCACGGTTGAAGATCGGATCCGCGTAGCCAAAGCCCGACTTCCCATCGTCCGGCACCAAGCCTCGGGCCTGGTCGATCGTGAACGCGGGAAGTCCAGAGCGGAGCACGGCGTCCTGAAGGGCCGCCCCGGCAAATGCGGGCCACGCCCCGGAGCCCACGACGAGGCAGGGCCGCTCGGCACGTGCGATGGAATCGGCTGCGGCGTCGAGGCCGCGATGATCGAGGGCGGTCCACTCGCACCCGGCGAGTGACATCGGCCGGACGGCGTAGCCTCGGCCCTGCGCCGAGGCCGGGGCAGCGAGGACGTCGACGGGAATCGAAAGGCTGACCGGCCCCGGCGTAGGCGCGCAGGCAATGCGAAATGCCCTCGCCACGGTCTCGGCCAAGTGCGCGGCATCAGGCGCCTCGATCGCCTGCTTGGTGACGGTGCGGACGATGTCCGCCTGGTGTAGCACCTGCTGCCCGCCACGCTCGCGCTGCGAAATGGGAGTGAGACCCGAGAGAACTACGACCGGCGAAGCCGCGCTCTGGGCGACCGCCATCCCCGTGACTGCATTGGTGTGGCCGGGACCGCCGGTGACGATCGCCACGCCCGGAAATCCCGTGGCTCTAGCAAGGCCGTCGGCCATCTGTACGGCGGCGGACTCGCTGCGTACGCCAATGATCTCGATGCCGTTCAGGAAGCAAGCGCGGTAGAGCGTGTTCACGTGGTCGCCGCAGACACCGAAGACGCGAATAACGCCGAGCGCCCTCATCGCCCTTGCGATCTCGCCCGCGCCACTGCCGAGCACATCGTCGGGCCCGGCACCGGACCCCGAGGATTCCCGGCGCGTCATTTCTGCAGAGTCGCGCCGGTCTTGCGCAGCACGCCTCCCCATTTTTCCTGCTCGCCGCGAATGTACGTCCGGAACTCCGCCTGCGAGTTTCCCACCGTCTCGAGGCCGCGCTGCATGAGCCTCTCCTTCACCGCGGGCGACTTCAGGATGCCCACGATGTCGGTGTGGAGCTTGTCCAGGATCGGCTGCGGAGTTCCCTTGGGTGCGAAGAAACCCGTAAAGGCTATGGCATCGAAGCCCGGCACCCCGGACTCCGCGACGGTCGGAATCTCCGGAGCGATGGCGGTGCGCTGCGACCCGCTTACGGCAATTGCGCGCAGCTGCCCGGAGCGCACCCTCGGCAGCGAGGGTGGCACCGTATCGAACATGATCTGGACGCGGTTTCCGAGGAGATCCATGCTGGCCTGCGCACTGCCTTTGTAGGGAACGTGCAGCATGTCCACCTTCGCCATTTCCTTGAACAGTTCCATGGCCAGGTGCGGGGCCGATCCCGTGCCCAGCGATCCGTAGGTAAGTTCGCCGGGCTTGCTGCGCGCGAGCGCGATCAGTTCCTCTACGCTCTTCGCCGGGACGGCGGGGTGGGCCAGCAGGATGAATGGCAGCGGGGCGGCGAACGTGATGGGCTCGAAGTCCTTGAGCAAGTCGTACGGCGGCGTGGAATGCATCATCGGAACTATCACTCCCGCGCCCGTCGTGCCGATCGTGATCGTGTACCCGTCGGGGTTCGCCCGCGCCGCCTTCTGCATGCCCACGATCCCGCTGCCGCCAACCACGTTCTCCACCACCACTGGCTGGCCCCAGGACTGCGCGAGTTGCTCGCCGATAGTGCGCGCCAGTAGGTCCGAGACGTTCCCCGCGGGGAATGGGACGATCAGCGTGACCGGCTTCTGCGGGTAGTTGGCGGTCGGCGCGGCGGCGGCGATGCCTGCCCATGCAATGCCGGCGGCGGCAAGCGCGACGGTCGCAAGCGTCTTCGAGATGGTCCTCATGGCGTCCCTCCTGGATCGAGTTTGTGGGATCTAACCCGCAGTCGCGCCGTCGGGCGCGGTGCGGACGATGATTGTCTTGGTCTGTGTGTAGTGATGCAGGGCCTCCAGGCCCTTCTCGCGCCCATAGCCGCTGTTCTTGTACCCGCCGAAGGGCGCCTCGACGCCTATCGGTTGGTAGTCGTTCACATACACCTGCCCCGCCTGTATCCTGCCGGCCACGCGGTGCGAACGTGCAACGTCACGAGTCCAAACACCTGCCGCGAGACCATATTGCGTGTCGTTGGCGATGCGTACCGCCTCCTCCTCGTCGCCAAAGGGAATCACGCAACCCACGGGACCGAATATCTCCTCCTGCGCGATGGTCATGCTATTGGCCACGTCCACGAAGAGCGTCGGCGCGACGTAGTAGCCGCCCCTGAGCCTCGAATCGGCGGGCCTGTATCCGCCGTAGGCTAGACGCGCGCCCTCGGCACGCCCGATCTCGATGTAACGCTCGACCCGTTGCCGCTGCTGCTCCGATACCACGGGACCGATGTCCGGATCCTCTACTCCCGGGCCGATGCGCACCTTGTCCAGCTCGCGTGTGAGTCTTTCGACGAAGGCCGGAACGCAGCGGCGCTGCACCAGGAGTCGGGTGCCCGCTGAGCAGATCTGCCCGGCGTTCAGCACGAAGGCCTTTCGCGCAAGCGATGCGGCCGAATCCAGGTCGGCGTCGTCGAAGACCACGAAGGGTGATTTGCCACCCAGTTCCACCGTCACCGGCACCACGCGGTCCGCCGCGGCTTTCATGACCCGCCGCCCCGTTTCCACCGAGCCCGTGAACGCGATCTTGCGGATGCCCGCGTCGCTTGTCAGCGCCTGGCCGGCCTCCTCGCCATAGCCCGTGATCACATTGAACGCGCCGGGCGGAAGGCCCGCCTCAACGCAAATACGCGCGAGCTCGAGGGTGGTGACGCAGGTCTCCTCGGCTGGCTTCATGACCACGGCATTACCCGCGGCGAGCGCGGGGCCTGCTCCGCGTCCCGCCTGCGTGATCGGAGCATTCCAAGGGATGATGTGCGCAGTCACGCCAAAGGGCTCGCGCACCATGTACATGAGGTGCTCGTTGGAGGCGGGGATCACCTCGCCCAGTATCTTGTCTGCCACGCCACCGAAGTACTCGAAGTAGCGGGCACAGGTCTCGACGTCCAGGCGCGACAACCATAGCGCCTTGCCTGAGTCCAAAGATTCGAGCCAGGCGAGCGCGTCCAAGTCACGGCGGATGCGGGAGGCGATGGCAAGCATCACCTGTCCACGCGCTGCCGGTCTCATTGCCATCCACGCCGACTGCCCGGCGGCGGCATCCTCGACCGCCCGCCTCACGTCCACTGCGTCTCCGCGAGCAAAAGCGCCAAAGGGCTCTCCGGTCGACGGATCGTGGTTCGAGAAGTAGCGGCCGGATGCGGGCGGCGAGAAGGCGCCGCCGATGAAGTGCTCGTAGCGCTCCCGTACCGGGATGCCGCCCTCTTTGCTTGCTGCAGCTGCAAATCCCCCGCTGGCCGGTGTCATTAGCTCCTCGCTGCTGCGTTGCAACATTTTTGTTTACAATGCTGTCTACGATCATGTTGACACACTTTTGTACGTCAGTGTACTTTTCTGGTCAGCGCGCCGCTCCCAACGCGCCTGTCCTTCCAAACTTGTACTTGCTGGAGGCAAACCATGACGCAACGGCCAAGCGGGCCGCTCGCGGGCATTCGCGTACTCGAACTGGGTTCCAGTGTCGCCGGCCCGTACTGCGGCCGGCTGCTGGCCGATTTCGGTGCCGAGGTCATCAAAGTCGAGGTCGCCGAAGGTGACCCCGTCCGCAGCATGGGCAAGCGGCTCGAGGGAAAGTCGCTCTACGCAGCGAGCATCTTCCGAAACAAGCGGCTGGTATCCATCGACCTGAAATCGCCGCGAGGGCGTGAGCTGGTAGGCGAACTGGCAGCAAAGTGTGACGTCTTGGTTGAAAATTTCCGCCCGGGCACTCTCGAGCGGCTGGGGCTTGGCTACGAAGCGCTCAGTGCGAGAAATCCGGGGCTCGTCATGGTGCGCATCAGCGGCTTCGGACAGTCCGGACCGTACGCGCAGCGGGCCGGCTACGGTGCAATCGGAGAAGCGCTGAGCGGACTGCGCCATCTCACAGGGGACCCTGATCGGGCGCCCGCGCGCATCTCGGCATCTGTCACGGACGAGGTCACGGCCATCTACGGTGCCCTCGGGGCGGTAATGGCACTCCTTGCTCGCGTAACGAGCGGCCGCGGCCAGGTCGTCGATGCATGCCTGTACGAGTCTGCATTCAGCCTGATCGAGCCGCACATTCCCGCCTACGACAAGCTGGGTGTTATCGCCAACCGTACCGGCTCCCGACTTCCTGATTCGGCGCCCAACAACACCTATGTCACCCGCGACCGGCGCTACATCCACATCACCGCGATGGGCGACGCGGTGTTCGTGCGCCTGTCGGCGGCGATCGGGCGACCTGAGCTCGCCGACGACCCGAAGTACGCGACGCAGCTCGCGCGATCCGCCAACGAGGAGGAACTCGACGGCATCATCGGCGAATGGGTCGAGGCCCGGCTCCTCGACGAAGTCGTAATCGCCCTGAATGCCGCTGGCATTCCTGCCGCACCCGTGTACACCGTGGAGGACATCTTCAAGGACGAGCACTTCAGAGCGCGCGACATGCTGGTGCGCATGCCAGACGAGGACTTCGGCAGCGTGGCACTGCCGGGCGTCGTGCCAAAGCTCTCGGCCACCCCGGGCGGGATCCGGCACGCAGGCCACGGCGTGGGAGAGGACACCGTCGACGTTCTGTCCGAAGTGCTCGGCCTCACTCGCGAAGAGATCTCGCGCCTGGAACACGAGCGTGTCGTCGCAACACAGCCGCGCCCCGCCACGCGCCTTGCGGAGAACGCGGCGTGAGCCAGTTGCAGAAGGGACGCGAACACTTCGAGCGTGAACTCGAGCAGGAATACGCGCGCCGCAAGGAGAAGGCACTCGCGATGGGCGGCTCGGAAAAGCTCGCGAGGCGCGCGAAGCTGGGCCTGCTCGACGCGCGCTCGCGGATCGACCGTCTCTTCGACCCGGGCACCTTCACGGAGTCAGGCCTCTTCTCGACTTCGATCCACTCACCCGAGGACGCCGAGCGATCGCCATCCGATGGCAAAGTCACTGGCTACGGCAGGATTGCGGGCCGCTGGACGGCCGTCGTCTCCAACGACTTCACCGTCTTCGGTGCCTCCAGCGGTGCAACCAACGTGCGAAAGATCGCACACATGAAGCGCGTGGCGACGCAGCGCGGCATGCCGATCGTCTTCCTCGGGGAGTCATCCGGCGCGCGCATGCCCGACACCATGGGCGCGCGCGGCATGGGCCTGGGGCTTGGCAACGACCCGACCCAGTACCAGCGCCTGCGAGAGACGCCGTGGGTGGCCGGAGTAATGGGCATGTGCTACGGCTCCTCGTTTCTCTACACCTGCTGCTCCGACTTCCGCGTGATGCGCAAGGGCGGCGTGATGGCGGTGTCGAGCCCGCGGCTGATCGAGCTGGCCACCAACGAGAAGATCGAGGCCGAGGACCTCGGCGGGTGGCAGCTGCACTCCGAGGTCACCGGGCTCATCGATATGGTCGCTGAGACGGACGAGGAGGCGATCGACGCCATGAAGCGGTTCCTCTCATACCTCCCGTCAAATCACAATCAGCCTCCACCGGTACACGCGGTCTCGCCGGGATCTGGCGAGGGAATGGAGAGGATCCTCGACCTCGTCCCCCCAAGCCGCACGCAGGTCTACGACATGCGCAAGATCGTGGCAGCAATCGCCGACAAGGGCAGCATCTTTGAAATGAAGCCCCGGTACGGCAAGGTCCTGGTGACGGCGCTGGGGCGAATGGACGGCAGGTCTGTTGGCTTCATCGCCAACAACCCGCTCTTCAAGGGTGGCGTCCTCGACGCCGACGCGGCCGACAAGGCCATCTCGTTCATGGTGATGTGCGACTCCTTCAACATCCCACTGGTGTTTCTCGTGGACACGCCCGGTTTTGTCATCGGGCTTGAGGCGGAAAAGAGGAAGGCCACCGGCAAGATCGTGAATTTCATGAATGCGCTGCAGTTGGTCACCGTGCCCAAACTCTCGGTGATCATTCGCAAGACCTTCGGGCAGGCCTATCTCAACATGGGAGGCGGTCGCAATTCGGACGAGGTGGCGGCGTGGCCCACGGCGGAGGTTAGCTTCATGACGCCGCAGTACGCCGTGACCGTTGTGCACGGGACACGTCCCGGCGAGCCAGGTTTCGACGAGCGGCTCGCCGAGATGGAGAAGGACAACAACGCATACGAGATCGCGCGGACATACGCGGTACAGAACGTCATCCGGCCGCAGGATACGCGCGACTACCTCATCCGGATGCTAGACATCCATTCCCTTAAGCTCACGGGCGGCGTTGGGCAGCATCTGATGCGCTCGTGGCCCACGAGCTACTGACATGGCCTTCAACGCCGTCCTCGTCGCGAACCGCGGAGCCGTCGCCTCCCGGGTGATCCGCGCGCTACGCGTCCTCGGCATCCGCTCGGTGGCCGTGTACTCGGAAGCCGATCGCGACATGCCCTACGTGGCCGAGGCCGACCAGTCGGTGCACATCGGCGCACCCGCCCCGCGCGAAAGCTACCTCTCGGCCGAGCGCCTGCTCGAGGCCGCGCGCGCGTGCGGCGCCGACGCCCTCCACCCCGGCTATGGCTTCCTCTCTGAGAACGCCGCATTCGCGCGCCGAGTGGTCGACGCCGGCCTCGCGTTCGTGGGTCCGTCGCCGCGTTGGATCGACGCCATGGGCCACAAGACCAACGCCCGCGAGCTCGCGCAGTCGTGGGGCCTACCTGTCGGTCGCGGCACGAGGGTCGTCGCGGGAGACGCTGCCGAGGTACTGGACCAGGCGGACGAGATCGGCTATCCGATCATGGTGAAGCCCGCGGCCGGCGGAGGCGGCATCGGCATGCAGCGAGTCGACTCGCCGGGCCAGCTAGCCGAAGCCATTGGCAAGGCGCGTTCCGCCGCCGAGCGCGGCTTCGGTGTCGGCGACGTGTATCTCGAAAGGCTGGTCGTCAACCCTCGGCACGTAGAAATCCAGGTGCTCGGTGACGCGCACGGATCCGTAGTCCATCTCTTCGAGCGCGACTGCTCGGTTCAGCGGCGCAATCAGAAGGTGATCGAGGAGGCGCCCGCGCCCGGAATTGACGCCTCGCGCCGCCTGAGAGTCGCGGAGCAGGCGGCGCAGGCGCTTGCTGCGGCCGGCTATGACAACATCGGCACTCTCGAGATGCTCCTTGGCTCGACCGGCGAGTTCGCCTTCCTGGAGATGAACACGCGACTGCAGGTCGAGCACGGCGTCACCGAGGAGATCACCGGGGTGGATCTCGTGGCCGCCCAGGTTCGCAGCGCCGCAGGCGAAACCCTTGGCGCGATCCTACCCCGCAGGATGGAGACTCGCGGACACGCAATCCAGGCGCGAGTGTGCGCCGAGGATCCGGTGCGCTTCTTCCCGTCCACCGGGCGGCTCGCGGTCTTCCGCCCCCCGACCGGGGTGCGCGTGGAGACCGGGTACGGCGAGGGGAATACCATCACGCCCTTCTACGACTCGCTCCTCGCCAAGGTCATCGCACATGCGCCCACGCGCCTCGAGGCGATCGAGCGGCTTGACGCCGCACTCGCCGAGTTCGAGATCGAGGGCGTGAAGACGAACATCCCGGCTGTGCGTATGGTGCTCGCGAGCGACGCCTTCCGCGAGGGTCGCGTGCATACCGGGCTGATGCAGGAGTGCTTCGAAGCCAACCGAACAGTGAGGAACGCCGCATGAGCGCGTCATCGCCGTGGAAGCCCGAGGTCGACGAACTTGAGCAGCGTCGGCGATGGGCGGAGGACCTCGGCGGCGAGGAGGCGGTAAGGAAGCACACGACGGGCGGGCGCCTCACGATCCGCGGGCGAATAGAGCGCCTCACCGACCCCGCCTCCTTCCGTGAGGTGGGGAAGCTCACAGGCACCGGCGTGTACGAGAACGGGGCGGTGAAGGCCGTCGTACCAGCGCCTTATGTCATGGGCGTGGCGAAGATCCGCGGGCGCCCGGTGGCCATTGGCGGCGAGGACTTCACCGTGCGTGGAGGCACGAGCTGGGGCAGTGACCGGCGCAAGGGAGGTCAGGGCGGGTTCATCGAGGACCTTGCCGCGAGCTACCGCATTCCCCTCGTGAACCTCATCGACGGCGCCGGCGGAAGCGTCGCATCCATTCGCAAGCGCGGTCACGCGATTTTTCCGGGCGTGCACGGTTTCGACAAGTCGGTCGAATTGATGGGCATCGTTCCCGTGGTGAGCGCCGTGATGGGCGTCGCGGCTGGCGGCCCCGCGGGTCGCGCCATCCTGAGCCACTGGTCGGTGATGGTGATGGGCCAGAGCCAGGTGTTCGCCGCTGGCCCGCCGATCGTCGAGCGCGCGCTCGGGCTGAAGGTCACGCGCGAGGAACTGGGCGGCTCGCGGATGGCCGTCGATGCCGGCGGTACGATCGATAATGCCGCCCCTAACGAGGAGGAATGCCTGCGCATGATCGCGGACTTCCTCTCCTACCTGCCGCAGAACGTGTGGGAGATGCCGCCGGTCGTCGCCTGCGCGGATCCCGTGGACCGCGCCGACGAGGCGTTGGCGACGATCGTCCCCCGCGACAGGCGAAAGCCGTACGACATGCGCCGCATCATGCGCGGCATATTTGACGCTGGATCGCTCTTCGAGATCCAGCCCGCGTGGGGGAAGGGCGTCATCACGAGCTTCGCCCGGTTGGGCGGCAAACCCGTCGGCGTGGTCGCGAACAATCCAATGGTATACGCGGGGGCCATGGACGCTCGAGCCGCACGTAAGCAGGGACACTTCGTCGAGCTTTGCGATACCTTCCACCTGCCGATCGTGTACCTGGTGGACCAGCCCGGCTTCCTAGTCGGTCCGCAGGCGGAGGCGGCGGGTACGCTGCGCGACGGCATGCGCGCGGTGTACATCGGCATGCAGGCCACCGTTCCCGCGATCACGCTGGTCGTGCGCAAATGCTACGGCATGGCCGGCATGGCCGCGTGCGACAAGGCGGGAATCAACTTCAAGATCGCGTGGCCTAGCGCCGAGATCGGCAACCTGCCGGTGCAGGGCGGCGCGCGCGCTGCGTTCCGCCGTGAGATCGAGTCAGCCGCCGATCCGCTGGCGCGAGAGGCCGAGATCGAGGCGGAACTGATCGCCCTCACATCGCCCTTTCGCATGGCCGAGGCGTTCGCGGTGGAAGACATCATCGACCCGCGGGAGACTCGCGCATACCTCTGCACCTTCATCGACACCGCGTACTCGACCCTGCCGTCCAAGCTCGGCCCCAAGGCACGCTACGGCGTCCGCCCCTGACCGGAGACCCCGAATGGCCGCCAACCCACTGCCCAACATGAAACGCCCTGGCACGCTCGCCGAGCGACTCGTCCGCGACTGGTACTGCCTCGAGACGCGAGCGATTCCCGAGGCCATCCTCGCGCGGGCCGCTCTGTGCGTGAAGGACACGCTGGGCGTGGCCATCGCGGCACGCACTCTCGGCGTCGGCCTAGCCGCCACTAAGGTCGCGCTGGAAGCGGACGGGGCCGGGCATTCCGCCGTCTGGGGCGCGGCCAGGTCCGCGACGCCGGAGGACGCAACGCTCGCGAACGGCACGCTTGCCCATGCCCTGGACTTCGACGATACGCACGCGGCGGCGATCATGCACGCGAGTTCCGTCATCGTGCCCCCTGCCCTCGCGCTGGGCGAGGCGCTGAGGGTGCCCAGTCGCGAGATCCTCGCCGCGCTCGTCATCGGCTACCAGTTCGCCGCCCGCCTTGGGCGCCTGGCCCCTGGTCCATTCCAGGATAACGGCTTCCAAGCGACTTCGGTCCTCGGGGCCTTCGCAGCGACCGCAGTCGCCGCGCGGCTGCTGCGGCTGACACCCTCCGAGACGGTCAACGCCTTGGGCACCGCAGGCAGCATGGCTTCGGGTTTGATGGCCTACCTCTCCGACGGCAGCGACGTAAAGCAGATGCACCCCGGATGGGCAGGAATGTCCGGGATCCGCGCGGCTCGCCTCGCAAAGGCCGGGTTTCGCGGCCCGAGGGCCGTGTTCGAATACAGGCTCGGTGTCTTTCAATCGTTCGCGAAGGTGGACATCTTCAACAAGTGGCAGAACGCCGACGGAGCGCCCTGGGAGGTCGAACTCATGGCTCCGAAGCCCTATCCGGCCTGCCTGTGCGTACACGCTCCGGTGCAAGCCATCCTCAGGATGCGGGCGGCCGGAAAAATCTCGGCCGCGCGCGCCGACGACATCGCCAACATACTCTGCGACGTACCGGACTGGTACGTGAACCTCGTGTTCGAGCCGGCGGCGGCCAAGGCGGCTCCTCGCACGCCGTACGAGGCTCGATTCAGCGCGCCGTGGACCATGGCACGAGCGCTGATCGACGGCGGCCTCGACGTCTGGAGCTTCGGCCCTGAGAAGCTCTCCGACCCCGCGGCCCTCGATCTGTGCGCGCGCACGACCTATCGCCGCGAGGCGTTGGCGGAATTTCCCGCCGCCTTCCCTGCACGCGTCACGGTCACGATGCGCTCGGGCGAACGGCACGAGGAGTACGTTGCCCACAACCTCGGCACGCCCGGAAACCCGATGACAGCCGCCGACATCGAGCGCAAGTTCCTAGCGTGCGCGACTCCCGCCCTCGGCGGCCGCGCAGCGGAGGTCTCGGCGCTCATCGATTCATTTTCACAAGACGACGGAGCCGAGCGCCTGTTTCAGGCGCTGCGCGGACTCGAGGTCGCGCCCCCCCGCTAGCAGCCACTCGACCCAGGAGGATAGTGCCATGCCCAGGAAGTTCCGCACGTTTGCAGCCGGCCTCGGGTTCGCCCTCGGCCTGTCGTTCACCGCAGCCGCCGCCTCGGTCCAGGTCGCCGACGGACTGTCCGTCGACACCCTCCCACAGGTGAGCGGAACCTTCCAATTCGCGCACGGCTTCGGACTGATCTACGGGCCCATGCCAGTGGCGCGCCAGCTTGGCATCGTCGAGAAGATGTTCCCCAATGCCAAGATCGAATGGCAGAACATCTTCACCACGGCGCAGCAGCGCGACGCGATGCTTGCCGGACGGCTGCATTTCGGCTCGTGCACACCGGGTCCGTACCTGCAGTCCTGGGACAAGGGCGTCGACTGGAAGTGGCTGCAGACGACTTCCGGCTTCGACGGCTACCTCATGGTGCGCAAGGACGGTCCCAACAGCGTGCTCGAGTTCATCGGCACGCAGAAGAAGATGTCCCCGGGCCCCAACACGGCCCAGTACTTCACGGTGCAGGAGATCCTCCGGCAATCGGGCAAGGACGTGAAGGCGCTCGACCGCAACTGGGCCAACCTGCCGCACCCCGACGCGATGCAGGCGCTGATCGCCGGCCAGCTTGACGGCCACTTCGCGACCTCGGACTTCGCGCTGCGTCTCGAGGAGCAAGGCATGAAGAAGATCGCGAGCATCAAGCAGGCGTACGGATCCCTCTACGCCGTCGGTGCCTGCGCCCTCACCAAGACCGTGCAGGAGCATCCCGAGGTCGCGAGGGGCTATGCCATGGCGCTGCGCAAGGTGGTCGAGTGGATGAAGGCCAATCCGGAAAAGGCCGCGGAAATGATGAGCAAGTCCACCGGCAACAAGGTTTCCACCGCCGACTTCGTGAAGTACCTCAAGTCGGCGACCTACGACAGCTACGCGCAGGATGCCGATCTAAAGACGCACGCCGCCGCAATGCACGCGTTCGGGGCGATCAAGCGCGTGCCGAAGGGGCCGGCGGATTTCTACGCCTTCCCGGACGAAGCCGGGGCCAAGTGGTAGCGGTGCTACAGACGATGCACGCCGATGCCCGCTCCGCAGGCACCGTCTCGACAGACCTAGTCGAGATAGACCACGTCTCGATCGCTTTCCCCGGCTCCCGGGGACGAGGCACCGTGGTCGCGGTCGAGGACGTCTCCGTCTCGATCAGGCGAGGGGAGAAGTTCGTGATACTCGGCCCCTCCGGGTGCGGCAAATCGACCCTGCTCACGGCCATCGGCGGGTTCATCCCGGTTTCCGGCGGCGAGATCCGCGTCGACGGCGCGGCCGTGAGGAGCCCTTCGATGAACCGCGTGCTCGTCTTCCAGGACTTCGGCCAGCTCCTGCCGTGGCGCACGGTCGTCTCGAACGTCGAGTGGGCGGTGGGCAAGCGCTGGCCGAAGATGCCGGCGCCGGAGCGCCGGGCCAGGGCCCTTCACTACGTCGAACTGGTCGGCCTCGGTCCGCAGGCCGACCAATACCCGAACACGCTCTCTGGCGGCCAGAAGCAACGGTGCGCGATCGCGCGCGCCTTTGCAGTGCAGCCGGAGATGCTCCTCATGGACGAGCCCTTCGGGGCGCTGGATGCCATCAACCGCGAACGCATGCAATTCGAGCTGAACCGGGTCTGGGCGGCCGAAAGCGAGCGGGTCACCATCGCGTTCGTCACCCACGACGTGAACGAGGCGGTGCACCTGGGTCATCGCGTGATGGTGATGAGCCGCGGCCCCGGCCGGCTGCGCGCCCTCGTCGAGAACCCAAGCGTCGGCAGTCCCCCACACGACGGCGCCGCCCTCAAACTCGTCGAAGAGCTGCGCGAACTCCTGAAGGACAAGTGATGGCCTCGATCGACATCCCGGATGCGGCATCCCGGCGCAACAAGCTGGTCGCGCTGCTCCTCAATGCCGGCGCGGTCAAGAAGGTCGTCGTGCTGGCGCTCGTGTGCATCGCGTGGGAGGCGACCGTCCGCCTGCTCGAGGTGAACAGGCTCCTGTTCCCGCCCATCAGCGAGATCGCCGTGAAGCTCGCCCACGGCCTCGGGCTCGGGGGCACCGGGGAACTGTGGAGCTACGTCTGGCAGACGCTTTCGGTCATCCTGCAGTCCTTCGCGATCAGCATCGTGATAGCCGTCGTTGTCACGGGGCTGGCGGTAAGCAACAACTGGGCTCGCGAGTTTCTGAGCGTAATGACGGGCATGTTCCAGCCGCTGCCATCGATCGCGCTGCTGCCCATGGCGATCCTCTGGTTCGGCTTTTCGCGCGAGTCGCTGGTTTTCGTCGTGGTGATGGCCATGATCTGGCCCATTGCCTCATCGCTCACCGTCGGGTTCGCGACCATCTCGCCCACGCTCATGCGCCTGGGCCAGAACTACGAACTGGGGCGCTTCGCGATGATGACGGAGATCCTGCTGCCAGCGGCGCTGCCGATGATGATTTCCGGGTTGCGTGTGGGTTGGGGGTTCGGCTGGCGCACCGTCGTGGCGGCGGAACTGGTCTTCGGCGCCACCGGGACGGGCGGCGGCATCGGCTGGTACATAAACAACAGTCGCCTGTTCATGAACATCGCGGACGGCTTTGCCGGCATCCTGCTCGTGATCATCGTCGGATTGTTCACCGAGAGCCTCTTCCGCATGGTGCAGTACTTCACCACCCACAAGTGGGGTACGGAGAATTTCTAGGGCCGGGTCCGGCGCGGCCACCATGAGGTCCATCGCGGCGCTCGCGCTGGCCGCGATGTGGGCGGCCGAGGGGCTGCAGATCGTCACCGGCTGGCGACTCATGTCCCAGGCGGGCGCGTTGGCGTTTTTCGCCTACTTCACCGTGGCGCTACTGCTGTCCCGGCCCGCGCAACGGGGGGTCATAGCGGTCGTGTCGCTGCTGGCCGTGGCCGCGGCCGCGCGATACTCCGTCCCCGAGACCCTGGAGAGGGGGATTGGGTCGGCCGTTCTCTTCGCGGCGTTCCTCTCCGCGATGCAGATGCTGCGGGTCGCGCTCGAGACCAGTCCGCTCGCGGAGAGGATGCGCGATCGCTTCATGGCGCTTCCGCAACCCGAGCAGCACGACGCGATGACGCTACGTACCCATCTCGTGTCGTCTGTGCTGGGCGCCGGCGGACTTGCCACCGTGGTTCCGCTAGTCGATGCCGGGCGCTCACCGGACATCCGGCGCGGATTGGCCGAAAGCGCGCTGCGGGGAGTCGGTCTCGCTGTACTCTGGTCGCCGTTCTTCGTTGCGATGGCGGTGAGCACGCGGCTGGCACGCGACACGTCCCTGGTCGCCGCGGTGGGAAGCGGGCTCGCGATGGCGCTCGCGGGGCTTGCCCTCTCCCATGCCCTCTACGGAGGCCGGTTGCGGGCGAGCTGGCTCCTTCCGCTGCGACGAACGATTGTCGAGTCCGCTGCTCTGGCGGCGGCGATCGTCATGGCGAATCGCCTCTGGGGGATCGGGAATCTGGAAGCCGTTGCGCTGGGTATACCCATCATTGCCGCGGCGATTGCATGGCGCGAGATGCGCTCGGACCCGGCGCGGCTGGGCCGACGCTGGCTCTCGTCCCTCGAGGCCATCTCCGTTGAAGCACTGGTCGTCGGTTCCGCCATGGTGCTGGGGGAGGTGGCAAAGGAACTGCTGGCCCGGGGCGTCGTGGCAATCCCCAGCGGCATTGCCGCCTGGCCGACTCCCCTGCTCATCGCCTTGCCCCCGGTGCTGATGCTGGGCACATCACTCCTCGGGCTCCACCCGATCATCTCCGCGAGCTGCCTGCTGCCTCTACTCGCTTCGGTGGAAAGGCTGCATTCGCTGGCCGCGACTGGGAGCGTGCTTCTGGGCTGGATGCTCTGTGTCGTGTTGTCGACCTTCGTCGTGCCGGTCATGTACGCGGCGACACTGTTCGATGTGCGGCAGGGCGAACTCGCGCGCGGACGCAACCTCCGCTTTTGCGCGGTGTTCGCGCCGATCGCCTTGGCCTACCTCTGGGCACTCGATTGGGCGCTCGGCGCGTTTTGAGGGCACTGCGAATGGCGTATCGGCACTAGCCGCCCCCTCCCGCGACGAAGCGCACGAGCTGCGTCGCGAGGTCCGGCCGGCCGGCCAGCCGTGCCGCCCACTCCTCGGCGTGCGCCGCCGCCACCGGCAGCGCCGCGTCGAACGCCGGCCACGCCCGAGCCAGCGCATCGCCCCGGTTCCACGCCTCCCACAGCGCCGCCACCTTCACCGCGTGCGCGCGGCCCATGCCCGCGGTGTACTTCGCCAGGAAGGCGGCGAGCTTCACCCAGTGGGCGTTGTCGTCCGTGGGATAGATGTGCCACACGAACGGGCGCGCCGCCCACTGCGCGCGCACGAAGGAATCCTCGCCGCGCACGAAGTTGAGGTCGCAGGCCCACAGCAGCTCGTCGTAGCGGCCCTGGTCCACGAAGGGCACGGCCAGCGCCTGCACGCCGCCGCGCTCGCCGGGAGGATTGCCGCGCAGCCAGGCCGTGACGGCGGCGGCGGCCACCCCCTCGGGCGCCACGACCCACACCGGTCCCGCGTGCCGCGTGAGCGCGGTGAGGAGCGGCTCGTACGGCGCCCCGGCGTAGCCGAAGAGGCTCACCTTCAGCGCGCCCTCGGGCGGCACCGCACCCGTGAGGAGCCGCCAGAAGGCCGCCTGCGCTTCGCGGTCGGCCTGGAAGGCGTCGCGCCGGGCCAGGAGGTCCTTCTCGCGCAGGAGCCCGCCCGTGCGCGCCGTGAACCCGGGGAAGAAGAAATGGCGCGTGAGCGGCGCATAACGCGGGTGCGGCGACGGCAGCCCGTGGCTGCCCTCGACCCACTCTTCCGCGCTCAGGTACTCGAGGTTGATCCAGCGCGGACGCGGGTCGAGCGCGGCCATGGCGCGAACGTAAGGCTCCG
>JADZCT010000018.1 GCA_020851455.1 Gemmatimonadaceae bacterium
ACTCCCCTCTGCACTCCGCCCCCTGCAGAAAGGCAACATCGCGCCGGTGGACCTGGCGCAGGCCGCCATTGGCCCGGGCATGGCAGTGTACACGCGCTACGCCAAGGTGCTCGACGCCCAAGGGCAAGCCGTCACCGTGCGCGAGGCGCTCGCGCTCATCAACCAGACGCTCGACGAGACGCTGGCCGAGCAGGAGGGCGACTTTGACGCCGACACGCGCTGGGCACTCACCTGGTTCGAGCAGCAGGGCTTTGCCGAGGGCGAGTTCGGCGTGGCCGAGCAGCTCAGCAAGTCCAAGAACACCAGCGTCGCCGGGATGGTCGAAGCCGGCATTGTCGAATCGAAGCGCGGCAAGGTGCGGCTGCTCAGGCCCGGCGAGCTCCCCGCGGATTGGGACCCGACCACCGACGCGCGCCTCACCGCGTGGGAGATGGTCCACCAGTTGATCCGCGCGCATGCGAGCGGCGGCGACCGTGGCGCGGCCGCGCTGGTCGCCAAGCTCGGCGCCAAGGCCGAGACCGCGCGTGAGCTGGCCTACCGGCTCTATACCGTGAGCGAGCGCAAGAAGCGTGCAGGCGAGGCGCTCAACTACAACGGGCTGGTGCAGAGCTGGCCGGAGATCGTCCGTCTTTCCCGCGAAAGTGCGAGGCCAAGTGACGAGCAGCAGGACGCGTTCGGCGATGGCGCGATCGGCTGAGTCTGCCGTCATGTTGACATCGTAGCCATATTGACGGTAAATTTGGCGACGATGTTTACACGCACGCTGGCACCACCCCGAACGTCGTTCTTCCTGTTCGGCCCGCGCGGCACGGGTAAGAGCACGTGGGTACGAACGCATTTTCGTGACGCGCTGGTGGTGAACCTGCTCGCCGCCGAAAATGCCATTCGTTACGACCGCGATCCCGCGCTCTTTCGTGCACAGGTGATGGCACGGCCACGCGCGGGCTGGGTGGTGGTGGACGAGGTGCAGCGGGTGCCGCGCCTGCTGGACGAAGTGCATTACCTGATGGAGGAAGAGGGCTACCGCCACTTTGCACTCACCGGGTCATCGGCCCGGAAGCTCCGGCGAGGCAGCGCGAACCTGCTGGCGGGGCGGGCCATTCTACGCACGCTCTTTCCGCTCACCACGGCCGAGATGGGATATTCCGTGCCGTTGGGTCGCTTGCTCCGCTACGGCTCGATGCCCCTCAGCGTACGGGCTGGCAGCGATGCCGCCCGGGAGGACTACCTGCGAACCTTCGTCACCACATACCTCGCCGAGGAAGTGCGGGCCGAAGGACTGGTGCGAGACCTGGGCAGCTTCAGCCGGTTTCTGGCGATCGCCGCGCTTGCCGCGGCGCAAACCACCAACGTTTCCGCGGTGGCGCGCGATGCCAGCGTCTCACGCGAGACGGTCCGCGGCTACTTCGATATTCTGGTGGATACCCTGATCGGCGACTGGTTGCCAGCGTACCGCCCACGCGCCAAGGTCAAGGAGGTCGCGCAGCCCAAATTCTACTGGTTCGACCCGGGGGTCCTGCACGCTGCCGCGGGCGGGTTCGACCAGCCGCTGCCCGCGGACTGGGAGGGCGTGCTGCTGGAGCATTTTGTGCTGCACGAAATTCGGGCATTTCTGGCCTATTCGTCGGCCAGAGGATCGCTGGGCTACTGGGCCACGCCAAGCGGTGGCGAGGTGGACTTTGTGTGGTGGCGGGGCACCGAGAGCGTGGCCATCGAAGTGAAATCCAGTCGTCGGTTCCGGCGCGAGTTCAGGTCGGGCATCCGGTCGTTCAGCGACAGCATGAAGGGTAAGGTGCGGAGCTACGTCGTCTATCGTGGCGATGAGGAGCTGGAAGTTGATGGCACGCGCGTGCTGCCACTGGAGGCGTTCGTGCGGCGCCTGCACCGTGGCGAGATTCTGGGCTGACCAGGAATATCACGGAAGGGACCATGGCAATTACCAACCAGGAACGCGTCGGCAAGGCAATGGAACTCCTGCGCGCGGGGCTGGCGCCCTTCGCCGAGCGCGAGTTCACGAGCCAGCACCACGCGCAGGCCGCCGATGCGGCGCGCCGCTACTTGGGCGACGACCGCACGGTCGCCAAGAAGCCGATCGCCGAGTGGGACGTGGCCGCGCTGCTCAAGCTGATGTGGGAGGCGTGGAACGAGATATTCGGCAAGACGCTCGGCCGCGCCGAGCGCTCGCTGGTGCAGGAACTGCGCGACGCGCGCAACAAGTGGGCGCATCAGGAGCCGTTCTCGAGCGACGACACCGATCGAGCGCTCGACTCGATGGCCCGACTCCTCACCGCCCTCTCGGCCCCGCAGGCGGACGAAGTCAACAAGATGAAACAAGAATTGCGCCGGCTGACGTTCGACGAGCAGGTGCGTAGCGAAAAGCGCAAGGCCGGCGGCTCGTTAATCGAGGCCGCTGCGACCGGCACGCTCAAGCCTTGGCGCGAGATTGTCACACCCCACGCCGACGTGGAGAGCGGTCGCTACCAGCAGGCCGAGTTTGCCGCCGACCTCTGGCAGGTGCATTTGGGTGAAGGGTCGGACGAATACCGGAACCCCAAAGAATTCTTCCGTCGCACATATCTCACCGAGAGTCTCAAGGGCTTGCTCGTGGGTGGCGTGCAGCGCATTGCTGGAACCGGCGGCGATCCGGTGGTGCAGCTCCAGACCAACTTTGGCGGCGGCAAGACCCACTCGATGCTGGCGCTCTATCACATGTTCTCCGGGGCGAACGCGGGAGAGCTGGCGGGCGTAGACGCGGTGCTGGCCCAGGCGCGCGTGAAGAGCCTGCCTGGGGCGAAGCGCGTGGTGCTGGTGGGGAACAAGATCTCGCCGGGTAACCCGGTCACCAAGCCAGACGGTACCGTGGTGCGCACGCTCTGGGGCGAGCTGGCGTGGCAGCTTGGCGGCAAGAAGGCGTTCGCGCGGGTCAAGGCCGACGATGAAAAGGCCACGAACCCCGGCGACGTGCTGCGCGAGCTGTTCAAGGAGTACGGTCCGTGCTTGATACTGATTGACGAATGGGTGGCCTACGCGCGGCAGCTTCATGAACAGAGCGACCTGCCGGCTGGCGGCTTCGAAACCCAGTTCACCTTCGCGCAGGCGCTCACGGAATCGGCCAAGCTGGCGGGCAACACGCTGCTCGTGATCTCGCTGCCGGCTTCGGACACCCAGGGCTCGCCGCACACGCAGGCCGACGACGCGGAGGTGGGCGGCATCCGCGGGCGCGAGGCGCTCGAGCGGCTGCGCAACGTGGTGGGCCGCGTGGAATCGTCGTGGCGACCGGCGACTGCGGAAGAAGGCTTCGAGATCGTCCGGCGGCGGCTGTTCGAGCCGCTGGCCGGCCCGGACTCCTTCAAGCAACGCGACGTGACCGCGCGCGCATTCGCGGACCTGTATCATGCACAAAGCGCCGAGTTTCCGCCCGAGTGCAAGGGCGCCGAATACGAAAAGCGGATTAAGGCCGCTTACCCGATCCACCCCGAGATTTTCGACCGGCTCTACACCGACTGGTCCACGCTGCTCAAGTTCCAGCGCACGCGCGGCGTGTTGCGGCTGATGGCGGCAGTGATCCACAGCTTGTGGGAAAAGGGAGACCGCAATCCTCTGATCCTGCCTTCCACGGTGCCGATTGACGATTCGCGCGTGCAGTCCGAGCTCACGCGGTATCTCTCGGACAACTGGGCGCCAATCATCGAGAAGGACGTGGATGGGCCGAGCTCTCTGCCGCTCAAGATCGACAGCGAGCAGCCCAACCTCGGCAAGCTCCACGCAACGCGGCGCGTGGCACGCACCATCTACCTCGGTTCGGCGCCCACGACGGCGGCCGCGCACCGCGGGCTCGAGGACCGACGCGTGAAGCTCGGCTGCGTGATGCCCGGCGAGACGCCGGCGGTGTTTGGCGATGCGCTGCGGCGGCTCGCGGCGGCGGCGACCTACCTCTATCAGGACGGCCCGCGCTTCTGGTATGCCACCCAGCCGACCGTCACCAAACTTGCCGAAGATCGCGCCGAGCAGCTCAAGCGCGACCCGGACAAGGTGGCGCAGGAACTGGACGAGCGACTGCGCGGCGACCTGCGCAAGACGGGCGATTTCTCGCGCATCCACCCGATGCCGCGCACCGGCGCCGACGTGCCGGATGACTTCGACACGAGGCTGGTGGTGTTGCCGGCGGAGCACGCGTACACGAAGGAGCCTGGTAGTGCGGCCGAGAATGCGGCGCGGGCGATCCTCGAGTCGCGCGGGAGCACGCCGCGCCTCTACCGCAACACGCTGGTCTTCCTTGCGGCGGACAAAGTGCGCCTGCAAGATCTGGATGAGGCGGTGCGCCGGTTCCTCGCGTGGCAGTCAATACTGGCCGAAAAGGAAACGCTCAACTTGGATCCGCACCAGGTGCGGCAGGCGGAGACGCAGAAGCGGGCGGCTGAAGGTGCAGTGACGGCGCTCTTGCCCGAGACGTACCAGTGGCTGCTCGTGCCGGAACAGGTGACGCCGGATGCCGCGGTGACTTGGCGGGCGGTGCGCCTGTCGGGCGGCGACGCGCTCGCAGTACGCGCAAGCAAGAAGCTGCGAAGTGATGAGTCGCTGGTGATGGCGCTCGGCTCAACTGTTCTCCGGAAGCATCTCGACGATGTACCGCTGTGGCGCGGCGACGACGTTGCAGTGAAGCAACTCGTGGAGGATTTCGCGCGGTACCTCTACCTGCCACGGCTCGCCGGCCCCGAAGTGCTCGTTCAGGCCATTCGCGACGGCGTGGCCCTGCTCACATGGCGGTCCGATACGTTCGCGTACACCGAGGGTTATGACGAAGGCGCGGCGCGGCACCGGGGGCTTCGCGGCGGACAGGTGGTATCGCTCTCGGCGGACAGTCCCGGAGTGTTGGTCAAGCCGGACGTGGCGCGGCGACAGATGGATGCCGAAGTGCCGACGCCATCGCCGGCTGCTGAGCCGAGTCCCGGGTCCGATCCTGGTTCCGCACGCGGCGCGGGGCCGTCGTCGTTGCCACCGGAGCGCCAAATCAGGCGCTTCCATGGCACGGTATCGCTCGACCCGACTCGCGTTGGCAGGGATGCCGGCCGCATTGCCGAAGAAGTGCTTGCGCATCTGGCTGGCCAGGTAGGTGCCGAGGTCACGGTTACGCTCGAGATCGAGGCGAAGCTACCCGACGGCGCGTCGGATCAGATCGTCCGCACCGTGACCGAGAACAGCCGGACGCTCAAGTTCACGTCGCATGGCTTTGAAGTGAACTGACGCGCGCGAAGGGGCGGAGCACTACTGACTCAGTGCGTGGGCTCGCCGGAGATTCCGGTGGGTAGACGCAGCGCCGGCCACCACGACCAGGCCGGCCAAGGCCAGCACGGTGCCCACGACACTCATGCGCACGCGGGTCCGCCGCCCGCGTCTACAGCCGGAACAGGTAACTGAGCTTCAGGAATAGTCCGGCAGAGGTGCGCCGAAAGTCCTGGAACGCGAGCTGTCCCGGCTCTGTCATCGCGGCGCCGTAGCCAAGATAGAAAAGGGTGCCGGGCGTCGGGTGATAGCTCAGCAGCCAGTCCGCGCGGAAATCGTTCGACTCGCTGCCAGCGTCAGCCACGCCGTTGAGGCGGATGGGGAACCCGTTGCGGTCAACGAGCGGCGCCTCCCTGCTGGCCGTGTACTGGCCCACCACGCGCACGAACGTCGAGCGGCTGAGCTGGTACTCGACCTTGAGGCGCGGTATGGACTGGTAGAGCGCCCTGCTGCCATCGCGCTCGCGGTAGAGGGCAAGTCGCGTCACCTGTACCGACGTGCGGAGTCCGGCGGTTGGCCGCACGTCCAGCGTGCCGTCGAAGCGCACGCTCCTGCCACGCGCCGCTTCCCGAAAGATGGGAGCTTCTCCAGCGCTCACGCTGCCGGTGGCCGTGAAAGCCCGATACGTAGGCGTCGTCACGCCGATCGAGCCGCTGAAGAGATCGCTCTCGCCTCCCGGCACGGCAAACGGCGCCATGCCGCCGGGGCCGCTCGTGTACGATGCGTACGCGCCTGGTTCGTACGGGTAGAAGTTGTGACCGACGGAGCCGTTCAGGCGCCAGCCGCCGCGGAACGTCGCGCTGGGGCTTATGCTCTCATAGCCCTCGATCGCGCCAGCCCCGGGACGCGTGAACCGCGTAACCCGACTGACATTCGTGAAGACGCCCCATTGCTGCGCAAGCGCGCCAGGGTCGCCGTAGAACGTGAAGCGGTTCATGACGGACGCCTCGACGATGTCGGTGCGGTTGACGAACCCCGCGGCCGCACGAAAGTCGGGCGCGATACCCTTCAGACTGTAGTGGAACCCCCACGCGCGTCCGGTGCGGTCCCAGAGCGCCTCGAACAACTGCCCGTCCCGGGCGCGGCCAGCGCTGTCGGTCCACGACTGCACGTACTGCGCGCCCACGAAGTAGAGGCCCGAGTGGAAGATCCTGGCGTCCGCACCCGCAAGGCGCGACGACTGCGCGCCCTCCTCGCGCGTGGTGAGGATGGCGCCAACGGTCGAGCTCCCGCCGAGGTCCTGCCTGAGCCGCACGACGCCAAACACGGGGTTCGACCTGCCGTCCCACGAATCGGACCTCGAGTCGGAGGTCACAAGCGCCGCGATGTTGGTGCCCCCTACCTTCCCCGCGAGCTTGAGTCCCGCGTCGGGCGACGCCATGCGCCGGGTGTACACGAGCTGGTTCGGGGTGTCGAAGAGCTCGAGTCCGTCCAGGAAGAAGGGTCGCTTCTCGGGATAGAAGAGCGCGAAGCGCTCGTTCAGCGTCACCTGGCCGACGTCGGCTTCCACCTGCGAGAAATCGGGGTTGACGGTGCCATTGAGCGTCATGTTCTGGCGGACGCCCCAGTGCAGGTCGGCGCCGATCTCCTGCGCGTTCGTGTACCTCCAGCCGTCGGGCGACGCCCCGCCGTCGGCCCGCGCGGTGACGGTTGGCGTTGCGTCGAGCACGAGCCCGCGCTGCAGGTCGTGGAGCCCACCGAGCGTCCCGGCCTGGCCGAGGAAGCTCGAGCTCGCGCGCAGCGCCGGCGCCCACGAATCCTGGAAGCCGCTGTGCTGTACGCGGCGGAGCACGTGCAGGCCCCACGTCTGCACGGCAACGTCGCGGTAACGGAGCGTCTTGAACGGGATCCGCACCTCCACTTCGTAGCCGCCGGGCACGAGACGGCCCTTCGACTCGAATACGTAGTCCGGGTTCAGGTCGGTGTTGCCGTCCATGAAGTTGATGTCGCGAATTCCGCCGCCGCCCGCCGAGAAGCCGCCGGCTCCGCCGGAGTACTGGTCGCTCCGCGTGCCGTCCTGCTGCATGCCCAGCGGGTTCACGCCAAAGAGGAACGCCGTGCGGCGGTCGTTATATGTGTCGAGCAGGATCTGCACGTAGTCCTCGCTCGCGATATTGTCGCGGTTGGCGCGCGTGGCGCGGACGACGTCGCCATGCGCCTCGCGCGCGCGAATCCCGAACCAGATCGCGTCCGGCGCATACCACACCAGAACCTCGGTCGAGTCTTCAGCCGGCCGACCGTCCACTGGCTGGTATTGCGAGAATCCCGTGAGACGCGCGGCCTTCGACCACGCGGGTTCGTCGAGCCGGCCGTCCACGACGGCGGGCTCGGTGAGGCGAGGTACGAGAACGTGCAGTTGCCCCGCGGATCCATCCCATGTGTCCCGGGAAGCACCAGGCTGGGCAGGCATCGCTCCCTGCAGGAGCGCGAAAGCACCAAAGGCGGTAATGAGCATCGCATGAAATCTAGCCGGATGCAGGGTATGGCCCGGAACGGTGACACCAATCCACACCGCCAACACGTAGTCAGGGAACGGCACCGAGCCCGCGTTCAAACCCTCCGGCGCATCCTGCTGTCTGATTCGGTGAGCCACTCCGGATCAGCGACAAGGATGCAGGCCCTGCCCCAACCAGTGACCCTCGATCAGTTGCGCGTTGACGATGCCGTGCTCGCCGCCCGCGGCGACCGGCGCGCGTTCGAGCGCCTCTACCGGGATCACGTGGCCAGGATCTTCACGCTCTGCGTCCGCATGGTGGGGGAGCGAGCCCGGGCGGAGGAGCTGACGCAGGACGTGTTCGTGCGGGCGTGGGAGAAGCTTGAGCAGTTTCGCGGCAACGCGGCGTTCGGCACCTGGCTGCATCGCCTGGCAGTGAACGTCGTGCTCAACGACAGACAATCGGAGAAGAGGCGGCGCGACCGGCACGACGACGGCGTAGGTGACATGGATGCACTGAGCCACGGAGAGGTGCGCCCGCTCGCGCTACCGGAGCTCGGCATAGACCTGGAGGCGGCGATCGCCGCGCTCCCACCGGGCGCAAGGCAGGTGTTCGTCCTGCACGACATCGAGGGCTATACCCACGAGGAGATTGCCGCCATGCTCGGTGTCGGCAGTGGAGGATGCAAAGCGCAGCTCCACCGCGCCCGGATGCTGCTGAGGGCGGCGTTGAACCGATGACCCACTCAATGATTGCGTGCGAAGAGGCGCAGCGGCTCGCGAGCGAGCGACTCGATGGCGCGCTCGCCGCCGCGCAGGCCGCGCTGCTCGACGCACACCTTGCCGCGTGCGCCGACTGCCGCGCAGTGGCGACCGACCTTGCCAGACTCCGTACCGCTACCGCGCGCCTCCCGGCACTGACGCCGTCGCGCGATCTGTGGGATGGCATCGCGGCACGGCTCGCGACGCCCGTGGTCCCGCTCCGCGCAACCCGGGCCACTCGCATGCGCCCGTCGGTGCGTCGGCTCGCGGCTGCAGCCGTCATCATGGTTGCGGCAACGGCTGGCGGCACATGGATGATCGCCACGCGCTCGGCGAATCGCATGTCACAGCCGGTTGCCGGACCCCGATTGCGCCCGCAACTCGTGGCCGTGGCGGACCAGAAGGGCATCGCAGCATACGAAGATGCAATCGCGCATCTGCGCGACATCGTCGCACGGCGACGGGGTGACCTCGACGCAAAGACGATCGCCGTGCTCGATACGAACCTGAAGGTAATTGACCATGCCATCGCCGAGTGCGCCGCGGCGCTCGCCGCAGACCCAGCCAGCACAGTGCTTGCCGAGCAGCTCAACCGCGTGTACGACGCCAAGCTTGCGCTCCTGCGGTCGGCCGCGCTGCTGCCCTCGCACACCTAGGGAGACTTCATTGATGCGCACGCTCATCGCTGCCTCATTCGCCGGCGCTCTTCTCGCTCCCGCAGCGGCCGCCTCGCAGGAGGCGGGACGCCAGCGTATTGACACAACCTTCTCGTTCGACAAGAACGGCGTGGTGGACCTTGGGCTCGTATCGGGCGACATCGTCGTCACAGGGTGGAGTCGCCCGGAGGTCGCGATTCGCGCATCCATCGAGTTGGGGTACTTCGACTACGCGGCGTCGCCGTCGCGCATCGAGATCAACGCACGATCGCGCTTCAACCGGATGGGGCGCCAGCGCATCGTGATTTCCGTGCCCACCGGCGCCGAGGTCAGCGCCTCGACGGTCTCGGGCAACGTCACCATGACCGGCACCGGCGGCCGTGTGCAGGCGAGCACCGTAAGCGGCGACTTCACCGTGAACGACGTCAGCGGCACACTGCGCTTCAAGAGCGTGAGCGGCGACCTTACGGCCGAGGGTATCGGCGGCGACCTCCGCTTCAAGACCGTGAGCGGTAACCTGCACGCGCGGGGCGCGCTCACAGGGCTCGACTTCGAGAGCGTCAGCGGCGACATGGCCTTCAGCGGAAGCTTGAGCAGCGACGGAACATTCGCGGTGCACACGCATTCAGGCGACGCACGGATCACACTGCCTGCCAACATCGCGGCGAGCCTCGACCTCAGCACGTTCAGCGGCAACATCAACAGCGCGTTTCCGCTCACGCTGCAGCCAGGCGATGCCGGCGGGCGTCGCCGGCGCGACATACGCACGACGATCAACGACGGAGGCGCGCGCATCACCCTCAGCACGTTCAGCGGCGACATCACGATCGAGAAGGGCGCTCCGCGCCCAACCAGGGAGGATTGACCATGCGCAGCATGCAACTCAGCCTCGTCGCCGCTTGCGCGGCCCTGCTCTGGCTCGCGCCCGGCGCGATCGCCCAGGAGCGCGACGATTCATTCAGGTGGAGCGGCGGCATCGAGGCCGGCAGGACGGTGTTCGTGCGCAACCTGAACGGCCCGATCCGCGTGGAGGCGGCCAGCGGCGCGACCGCCGAGGTGCGCGCGGCGAAGGTATGGCGGCGCGGCGACCCAAAGGATGTGAAAATCACCGCCGCGCGTACCGCACGCGGCGACATTCTCGTTTGCGCCATCTGGGAGGGGCGTAACACCCGCTGCGACGAGGACGGCTACAGCTCGGGCAGCGACGGCTCGTGGACGCTCGACCGCCGCGACAACGACGTCTCGGTCGAGTTCACGGTGTACCTGCCGCGGGACGCCAAGTTCGACGGCTCGACGGTGAATGGCGCGCTCGCCATCGCCGGTGCGACCGCGGGAGTGACGGCGCGCACCGTGAACGGCGGAATCGAAGCCGCATCAACCGGCGGGCCGGTGAGTGCGAAGACGGTGAATGGCGGAATCCGCGTGCGCGCAGGCAGTATCGGCGACGGACCAGTGGAGTACGAGACCGTGAACGGCAGCGTAACGCTCGAACTGCCCGCGTCGCTCGACGCAAACCTCGATATCACGACCGTCACCGGGAACGTGACGTCTGACTACCCCGTCACGATCGAAGGGCGCTTCAGCCGACGGCGGCTGCAGGGGCAGGTCGGCAAGGGCGGGCCTGTGCTGCGGTTAAAGACCGTAAACGGCTCCATCCGTCTGCTCAAGGCGTGAAGGTCACGCCGCCACTGGCGCCCGGGCGCGCAACCGCGCCCGGCGCGCGAGCGCGGTGTTGAGTGGCTAGATTGACCCCATTCCGATGCCGCGCGATTCTTCAACATGTGGCCGCTCCGCCCGACTGCCTGCACTGACGAGCGCGCCAACGGTCGCACAGCGGTGACGGCGTCCGAGATGGGCTCGCGTGTGGCGCTGAGGATCGCCGCGGTCCTGTTCGGCATGTTTTTCGTCCTCGGCGGCGCGATCGCGTTCCTAAGCATCGCCGGGATCGTGCACGGCGCCGAAGCGGCGACAGCAACCAGCCGTGCCCTCATCGGGATCACTGGCCTGCTCTTCTCCAACGCTGGCATCGGCATCATCCTGTACGGGCTTGGTGCCCCACGGCTGGCCGCAGCACTTGGCCTGGTCGCCCTGCTCCTCTTCGTACTGATGTTCAACTGGACCGCCTTTGGCCCCGGCGAGCGCAACTTCACGCGCGGCGTCTCGGCCTCGTTAGGGGGCGTTGCCCAAGGCCAGGCTTCCGGCAGGCAGGCAGTTTCGGAGGCCGAAGGGCGCGTTGTCTTTGGCGCATTCGCGCTGGCGATGGATGCCCTCCTCGTCGGCATCGTGGTGTACCCGCGGCTGTCGCGGCCGCGCCTCTGACTCGGGAGTTCAGGCGCAGCGAACGTCTTCATGCCCCGCAATTTCTGCGTCCGCTTCATGCCGGGGGCGGCCGTTGAGGCCGGCGGCCCGCCTACTGCTTGTTCACCGAGATGGTGCCGCTCGCCACAGTGCCAGCCTTGAACGTGACGGTGAAGCTGAGGCGGATCTGCGCAGGAGTGATCGTCCCCGTGCAGTCCCACCGCTGTATCGCCGGATTGGGCACGTTCGTCCCGCTTCCGGTGATGTTTCCGGCGCCGTCCACGTTCAGCACGACATCACCGAACGTGCCTGACGTCGTCGTCAGGCTAAACGCGGCGGGAGTATAGGGCTGGTTGCTGCGGGTCTCGAGCGGCGCGCCCGAGCCGCCGAGCACCGTGCCTGTTCCCGAGTGCGAGAGAGTCACCTGATTCGGCGACGCACCGGCGGCAATCACGACGGAAGCCGTGCCAGTGGAGCCGAAGGTGGAATTCACCCATGTGCCGCTCCAACTGCCGGCGTAGGTGGCGACGTTCAGCCCGCCGATCGCGGTAAACGTGAGCGGATTTCCGGCAACGCCGGCCGCCGCCGCGGTGGCGGAGATGGTGTTGGCGCCCGCGGCTGGACCGAGCGTCCAGCCTGCCGGCCTGGCGGTGCCGTCGGCTGACGTGTTCTGCGAGTTCCCCGCGACGGCGCCACCCCCGGATGTCACGGCAAACGTGACTCCTGCACCGCTCACGTTGTTGCCAACGGCGTCGGTGACGCGCACAGTTGGCGCCTGCGGAACGGCCGCGCCAGGCGTTGCGACCTGGTTGTCTCCGCTCACCTTCGCGATGGTCGCCGGCGGGCCTACGCTCCCAGTGGCGGTGAACGTCGCGGGATTCCCGGCAATGCTGGAGCCCGCCGCGGTCGCGGTGAGGGTGTTCGCGCCCGGCGTGTTGCCGAGCTTCCACGATCCAGCGGACGCGATGCCGTTGCTCCCTGTCGTTGCCGAAGCCCCGGTCACGCTGCCGCCACCCGACGCAACAGCGAACGCCACCGTTACGCCCGGCACGGGATTTCCGTACTGATCCTTCAGCAGTACCGCCGGCGCCGCCGCCACGTTCTGTCCGGCAAACCCGGCCTGGGCGTCTCCGCCGGGCTGCTTGCTGAGTTGTGCCGCCGCCCCGGGATTCCCTGTCGCGGCGAACGTCACAGGGCTGCCGGCGACGTTCCCCGTCGCAGTTGCTGTGAGCGAATTGGGGCCGGCCGTCTGCCCCAGGATCCATGAGCCAACTGCGGCGAGTCCGCTCGCGTCGGTCGTGGCCGAGGCGCCAGTGACGCTGCCACCCCCCGACGCAACCGCGAAGGTGATGGCGACCCCCGGAACCGCAGCGCCAGACGAGTTGGCGACTCTCACAGACGGCGCGCTGGCCACCGCAGTGCCCACGGTTGCGCTCTGCGCATCGCCGGCGTTCCTGGAAATCGTCGGCGTGGCCGCTGGCGGCGTCGTAGGCGGAGGCGTGCCCGAGTCCTTGCTTCCGCCTTCGCTGCACGCGCTGGCGGCAGTGGCGATGATCGCCAGGATTCCGTAATGGACGCGGCAGCGCCGCGGGCGGAGCACACGAAGCATCCCAGTCATCGGACAGTCTCCTTCGCGAAAGGGCAGCGACGTACCCGGCGTGCGGCAGCCGCGGCCAGGAAACGCCAGCACACCAGCATGGCGCGCCCAGGCGGGGCTGTCAAGAACACGCGTGCGCTTCCATACTTACACGGCCGACGATGAGGCTACAGCACCCGATCGGAAGCTTGGCCGCGTTGCTGCTCACGGCAGCGACCGCGTGCGCCTCCCTCCATCCCGGCCGGCGCGCACGGCTCGACCAGCGCGACATCGTCGTGTACCGGGCCGTTGCCGAGTCGCTGTACGTGGTGAACGCGCCCCATGAAGCTGTCGCGCTCTCGATGAGCCTCCTCGACACCGCCTGCACGCACGCCACCTGCGAGCCGGTCGAGAAGCGATGGGGGGCTCGACTCCCTCTGGTGGAGCCACGACGGCGGCGACGGCACGATGGCTCTCAAGAAGTCCCTGCTGGCGCGCGCAGGCAGGCGGATGTCGCTTGGGCATGACGGCGTTGGCGATCCGCGTGTTCGTCCAGTTGCGACGAGCGCCATACCCGACGCCACAGCCGACTCGGCTACATGGCGTGCGTTTCTCGTTGCCAATGGAGCCACTGCGTTACTGAGCTTCTCGCCAGTCGGCTTCTCGCCAGACGGCCGGCAGGCGCTGGTGGTGACGCGCATGACCTGCGGACCCAGGTGCGGGCACTGGCTGGGCGTGTCGCTCGCGCTCCGGGGCGGCGCGTGGACGATAGCCGACATGTTGCTTATCGCATCTGAGCGGCCGACGGCGCCGCTCCGCATACCCGATCAGGACTGATCTCCGGAGTAAGCCGGAGGGCAGCTTCAACCATCCAGCACGCAGAAGGGTGGCGCGCCGTCCGCTGTGGGTTGCGCCACGCGCTGCAACGCTACCGCGTCACCGCCCGAACGGCGAGATTACAGGAGGTGCCTCCAGACCCTTCACCCCAAGGATCCCATGCGACACCACACCCCCCGTACTGCCTTTCTCGCGCTCACCACGCTCATCGCGCTGCCGGCACTCCTCGGCGCCCAGCAAGGGCAGCAGCGTACCCCGCGCGCCGATTCCCTCCGCCGCGCACAGCAACTCGACGTCGAAGGCCGGCATACGGAGTCGCGCGCCATTTTTCAGGCCCTGATCGGGGGTGCGGCGACGCCCGCCGACCGCGCCGCCATGCAGCGCCGCCTCGCCATGTCGTACGGGTACGACGGCAACTGCGCGAAGGTGATCGAGTTGGAAGAGCAGGTCATCGCTTACTGGGTAACGCGGCGCGACGCCGAGCCGCAGAACGCGCATTACCAGGAAGGCGAGATGGCCAACGAGGCGGCGCGCGTCTGCTTCGACTTCGGCTTCCTCGATGACGCCGCGCGCATGTACACCCGCGGCTCGGAGCTCGGCAACGCCGAGCCGGCGCCCCGTACGCATCCAAAGAGTCTGTGGGATTTCCGCCTCGCGCACGCCAACGCGCGCATCGCCGCGCGCCGGGGCAACGCCGCCGAAGCCGCACGATATGTGGCCGAAGCCCGCCGCATCCTCGACTCCGACCCCGAAATGGCGAAGGCGCAGGAACAGTACTTCCCCTACCTCACCGGCTACGTCGCGCTCTTCACCGGCGACCTGAAGACCGCGGAAGCGCGCTTCACCGAGACCGCGAAGGCGATGCCCACAGACCCGTTCCAGGTCGTGCTGCTCGGGATGACGTACGAGAAGATGGGCAACGCCGCGAAGGCCAACGAGCTCTACGAGCGTGCGTACACGATGAGCACCGGAAGCAACCCGCCCAACGTTTACTCGCGCGCCTTCACGAAACAGAAGCTCGGCAAGCCATGAGTCGCGCCGGCGCCGTCACCGGCGCCGGCACTCAGCCGCCCTTCGCCTTCTTCACCGCTTCCGTGAGCACCGGCAGCACCTGGAGCACGTCGCCCACGATCCCGTAGTCGGCAACCTTGAAGATGGGCGCGTCCTTGTCCTTGTTGATCGCGACGATCGTCTTCGACGTGCGCATCCCCGCGAGGTGCTGGATCGCGCCCGAGATGCCGCACGCGATGTAGAGGTCAGGGCTCACGAGCCGGCCGGTCTGGCCGATCTGGTCCGAATGGGGCCGCCAGCCGTCGTCGGTGACGGCGCGCGTGGCGCCTACGGCCGCGTTTCCGAATGCGGCGGCGAGGTCCTCGACGAGCTTGAAGTTCGCGGCCTCCTTGAGCCCGCGCCCGCCGCTCACGATCACCGGTGCCTCACCAAGGTCGAGCTTCGCGCCGCCGGTAGCTTCGGTCTTCGTGACCTTGACCCGGACCGACCCCGGATCCACGGCGCTGCTCACGGCCTCCACGGCGCCAGCCTTCGCCGACTCGACCGGCAGCACCGCGCCGCCCCGAAGCGAGATGAGCGCGGGCGTCGCGCTGAGCCGGAAGGTCTGGATGACCTTGTTCGTGTAGCCGGGGTGCGTGACGGTGGCGGCGTCGCCTCCGAACGCAAAACTGGTGACGTCGGACGCGTACGACAGCCCCATCACGCCAGCGGTGCGCGCGACGAGGTCGTGCCCCTGGGCGCTCGCAGCGAAGAACGCCGCGCGATACCCCGACCCGACGCGCGCCGCAATGGTCGCGGCGAGCGCTTCGGGGTTGTAGTTGGCGAAGCCGTCGTGCTCGAGCACGAGAACCACGTCGGCGCCGTGCCGGGCCAGCACGGCCGCGTGCTCGCCGATCCCCGCGGGGCCGGCCAGCATCGCGTGCACATGGCCGTCAACCTGGTCAGCCACCTGGCGCGCCGCGGTCACTGCCTCGATGCCCCCACGGCGCAGCTTGCCGAGGCGGGTCTCGGCGAAAGCGAAGACATTGCTCACAGGACCTTTGCCTCCTCCTTGAGGAGCCGCACCAGTTCAGGCACGGCGTCCGGGCCCTCGCCAACGATGCGGCCGGCGGTTCGCTCGGCGGGGAGCGCCAGCGACTCGAGCACATAATGCTGCTCGCCAAGCTGCGCCGGGCGCACCTCCATCGGCTTCTTCTTGGCTGCCATAATCCCCTTCAGCGAGGGGTAGCGCGCGCGTGTGATTCCTTCGTCTATGGACACCACCGCCGGCAGCGGGCACTCGACGAGCTCGTACGCACCCTCGAGTTCCCGGCGCGCCTTCACCGACCCGGAACTGGTGTCGAGCTGCGACACGGCCCCGACGAACGGAAGGCCCAGCTTCGCTGCGAGGAGCGCGCCCACGGAGCGGTTCTGCGTGTCAACGGCCATGCGGCCGGTGAGGATGAGGTCGTAGCCGCGATCCTTGAGCTCCGCGGCCAGCGCAGCGGCGATCGCCGAGCCATCGTGGACCTCGGCATCGTGCTTCAGCTGCACCGCTTTGTGGGCGCCCATGGACAGGGCCTTGCGCAGGGTCTCCTGCACGGCGTCGGAGCCGATCGAGACGACCGTAACCTCGCCGGCCCCTGCCTTTTCCGTTATCTGGATCGCGACCTCCGCGGCGTAGCCGTCGAAGTCGCTCATGTCGTGCTTGAGGCCCGTCTGGTCAATGGACTTGCCGTCGGGTGCGATCTTGAAGCGGACGTCCTGGTCCGGGACCCGCTTGATACATACCGCGATCTTCATGCGGCTCTCGATTCTGGGTTCATGTGGTTGAAGTTAACCGTGTGGCGTCGCGTTCGGGGCGCCGCGGCCCCATAATTAGCCCAGATGAGCCCCGCATCCGCATTGGCTGCGTCCACGCGGCCAACAGCCCTCATAACGGGCGCTACCGCCGGCCTTGGCCGCGTCTTCGCGCAACGCCTTGCCGCCAGCGGGCACGACCTGATACTCGTGGCGCGCGACTCGGCCCGGCTCGAGGGGCTCGCCGACGAACTCGCTCTCCAGTACGGAATCGTGGCCGAAGCGCTGGCCGCCGACATCTCGCGCGACGACGGCATGCGCCGCGTTGCCGACCGGATCGCGATGGAGCCGCGGCTTGCAGTGCTCGTGAACAACGCCGGATTCGGCACCAGGGGCCGCCTGGCGAACCGCCCCGTCGCCGAGCAGGCAACGATGCTCGAACTCCACGCAATGGCGCCCATGCTCCACACGCGCGCTGCGCTGCCGGGGATGATCGAGCACGGCCGCGGCTGGATAGTGAACGTGGCGTCGGTGGCGTCGTTCACTTACTCGATGGGCAACGTCAACTACTGCGCCACGAAGGCCTACCTGCGCGTGTTCTCCGAGGCGCTGGCGCTCGAGCTCGAGGGAACCGGGGTGCGCGTGCAGGCACTCTGCCCGGGGTTCACCCATACAGAGTTCCACGACCGCGCAGGGATAGACAAGTCGAAGATGATGCGCTGGCTCTGGCTCCCGGCCGAGCGCGTCGTGGACGAGTCGCTGGCGCAGATCAGCGCGCGCGGAGCGACGGTCTGCGTCCCGAGCAAGCGCTACAAGCTGATCGTGATGCTGCTCAGGTACCTGCCGCGGTGGATGCAGCGCCCGTTCCGGCAGGGATACGGAAAGGCGCGCCTGTAGCGCCTCACTTGAAGGCGTTGAGGCCCGTCACCGCCTGGCCGAGCACGAGCGAATGCACATCGTGCGTGCCCTCGTAGGTGTACACGCTCTCCAGGTTCGCCATGTGACGCATGGATGCGTACTCCGCCAGGATCCCGTTGGCGCCCAGGAGGCGGCGCGCCTCGCGGGCGATGTCGGTGGCGATGCTCACGTTGTTGCGCTTGGCCAGCGACACCTGCTGCGGCGTGCAGGTGCCTGCGTCCTTCATCCTGCCCAGGTGAAGCGCCACTAGCTGGCCCTTGACGATTTCCGTCAGCATCTCGGCCAGCCGAACCTGCTGGATCTGGAACCCGCCGATCGGCTTGTCGAACATGATGCGCGTCTTCGAGTACGAGAGCGCCTCCTCGTAGCAGGCCATCGCGGCGCCAATGGCGCCCCATGCGATTCCATATCGCGCCTGCGTGAGGCACATGAGCGGCGACTTCAGGCCCCGCGACCCGGGAAGGATGGCGTCGGCGGGGAGGTGCACGTCGCTGAACACCAGCTCGCTCGTGTCGCTCGCGCGCAGCGAGAGCTTTCCCTTCTGGTCTTTTGCGGCAAATCCCTTCGAGTCCGCCTGGACGAGGAAGCCGCGAATGCTCTTGCCGTCGGGGTCGTTGTCGGCCGTCTTGGCCCAGACCACGGCAACGTGCGCGGTGGATCCGTTGGTGATCCACATCTTGGCGCCGTTCAGGATCCACGAGCCGTCCTTCTGTTCCCTCGCCCGCGTGATCATGCCTGCCGGGTTCGAGCCGTAGTCCGGCTCGGTGAGCCCGAAGCAGCCGATCGCCTCGCCGCGCGCCATCGGGGGCAGCCAGCGCCTGCGCTGTTCTTCGCTCCCGAAGGTATGGATGGGATACATCACGAGCGCGCCCTGCACGCTGGCAAAGGAGCGGACGCCAGAGTCGCCGCGCTCGAGCTCCTGCATGATGAGCCCGTAGCTCACATTGTTGAGCCCGGCGCAGCCGTACTCCTCCGGGAGGTTGGCGCCAAAGACTCCCAACTCCGCCATCGCGGGAATCAACTGGCGCGGGAAGCCGCCCTCGACATACGCGTTCCCGATCACGGGAAGCACGCGTTCGTCCACGAACCGCCGGATCGAGTCGCGCACGGCGCGATCTTCCTCGGTCAGCGCGGCATCAATGTTAAAGAAATCGCCGTCGCGGGGCGTGAGGTGCGGCGAGGCAAGGAGCGAGTCGTGCGGGGACGCGGAAGGCATATCCATAGAAATTAGCCCTTCGGGCCGCCACCCGGGGGCGCGCGGGCCCCGGCAAGGAGCCATGTCCGGCGGGCGGCTATGCCCGCGGCCGCCTTGCGAACTCCGCCCTGCGCGCCGCGCGGAAGCTCGCGGCTTCCCGCTGCCACTCACGGATCTCGATCGCAATCGTCTCGCCGCTCACCTCGACGAGGTTCCACGCGCTCGGCAACCCGCCGCGTACGCGACTTGTGAGAGTGCCCGCCGCCGAAACCACGAAGCGCTTCCCTTCGGCCGTCGCCTCGCCGGCGTCCTGGCCATGGTCGTGGCCAGAGAAGATGACCTCCGCGCCGGTGGCTGCCGCCTGCGCCATCCCACGGGCGCGGGTGGCGAGCCCCCAACGATGCGAGATGCTGCCGCGCAGGACGTTGTGGTGAAGCACGAGCAGCCGCAGGTCCGACGCGGGCGCGGCGGCGAAGGCGGCTCGCGCGCGTTCCCACTGTGCCGGCCGCACTGCCCCCACGACCGACAGGTCGCGCGGACGCATCGTCAGCGTGTACGGCTGGATTCCCTGCGATGAGTTGACGCCGACGATCGTCGCGCCGGGAATGCGCAGCACGGGTTCGAGATCGTCGCGGATGAACCGCCGGTAGCGGCTGAACATCGCCCTCCGGCTCCCGAGCCCGCAGACGTTCATCCACCACGCGCAGTCGTGGTTGCCGGGAACGACGATCGTCGGCGCGGCCGACTCGCAGAGCCGGACGAATCGCGCCGCGCGCTCGAACTCCCATCTGCGGGTGCGCTGTGACAGGTCGCCCGAAACGACGATGGCGTCCAGCGGCTCGCTCGTAATGAACGTTTCCAGCGCCGTGACCCGCTCGGCGACGCCCGGCATGCCGAAGTGAAGGTCGGAAGCATGGAGGATGCGCATCGGGGCGGCGTGAGGGCGTCCGGTGTGCGCCATGCGCAATCAGAGCCGCGCGATCACGGCGTTGGCGTACGCGGCGGTCGTCGCCGTGCCACCGACGTCGCGCGTGACCGCCTTCCGCTCGCGCAGAGTCTCTTCGATCGCCGTTCGCATCCGTGCGGCCACCTCAGGTTCCCCGGCATGGTCCATCATCTGGCACGCGGCGAGCATCACTGCCGTGGGATTCGCAACGCCCTGCCCCGCGATGTCGGGCGCGGTGCCGTGTACTGCCTCGAAGATCGCCGTGTTGCGCCCGACGTTCGCGCCAGGCGTGAGCCCGAGCCCGCCAACGAGGCCGGACGTGAGGTCCGAGAGGATGTCGCCGAAGAGGTTCGTCGTGACGAGAACGTCGAACGCCTCGGGCCGCACAACGAGGTCCATCGCGCAGGCGTCCACGATGCGCTCCTCGACGGCCACCTTGCCTGCGTACTCCTCGGCGATCGCGCGGCCCACTTCGAGGAACAGCCCCTGCGAGAACTTGAGGATGTTTGCCTTGTGCACGAGCGTGACTTTCCGGCGGCCGAGCCGCACCGCGAGGTCGAACGCATAGCGATGAATGCGCTCGGCGCCCACCCGCGTGACCACCGCCATGGACTGGGCCGCGGCATGTTCGTCCTCGCCGATCCGCACGTAGTTCTCGATGCCGCTGTAGAGCCCCTCCGTATTCTCGCGGACGATGATAAGATCCACGTTGTCGTAGCGCAGCCCCCGGAGGATGGACTTCGCGGGCCGAACGTTCGCGTACAGGTCGAACTCCCTTCGCAGGGCGACGTTGATGGACCGGAATCCCTTGCCCACCGGCGTCTCCAGCGGCCCCTTGAGGGCGATCCTCGTGCGGCGGATCGAGGCAAGCGTCTGTTCGGGGATCGGATCGTTGTGCGCCGCGACCGCGGCCATGCCCGCGAGCTGCCGGTCCCACTCGATGCGCGCGCCGGCTGCGTCGAGGAGGCGTACCGCGGCATCGGTAATCTCCGGGCCGATGCCGTCACCGGGGATGAGCGTGGCAGGCAGTGTCATGTGGCGGACGATGCGAAAGGTGGTTCAGGCGATGGCGGTGCGCGGCCAGCCTGGTTCAGCGCGCGATCACGAGGTCGGCAACGCGCTGCGCGAGGGCGCCGATACGCGGCGCGTCGAACCGGCCGCCCGCAGGCACGACAACGTCAATCGCGAAGACGATCGTTCCGCCCCGGCCGTCCACCACGACGACACGGAGAAGCGCGTGCGCGTCGGCGCCGCGACCCTCGAACGACAACTCGACGGGAATCAGCGCGTAACGGGAGTCGCCGAGCGCGATGAGCGATCGGAGGTTGCTTACGAGCATCGAGGGCGCGGGCTCGTCGGCCTTCAGTGCCCGGCCCCTCAGTTGCGAGACGCCAAGGGCCAGCGGGTCGCTCACGTAAGACGAATTGCGCTTCGCGAGGCGTTCGATGTCGGACGCGTACGACCACTTGGTTCCAATGCCGCGCTCGTAGAGCGCCGTCCGAATGGAGTCGTCTATCTCCCGCCGGGCGGCGGCCCACCCGGCGGGCTTGAGCGGCGCGGAGGTGTCGGCGCGCAGCAGTTGGGCGGGCATCACGGACAGCTTCTGCGCCGCGAACGGGGCAAGCGGCGGCTCCCCCCTCTGGGCAGCGGCCGTTGCAGGTCCCGCCGCGACGGCAAAGGCCGCGGCCAGCGCGCGAAGGGCGGGCGCCAAGGTTGGCATGACGAACGGCAGCGAGCGCACGGGCGAAACCTAATCGCCCGGGCCCCTCCGCGCGGTTGACGGCCCCGGGAATCGGCCCGCATCTTTGCGCGATGCCAATCCTCCGGAAACTCACCTGGGTCGCAATCGCCGTCGTCGGGGCCGCCACGCTCGGCTACGTCGCCGTGAGCCGCGGCGAAACGATCGGCGCGGGATGGCTCCTCACCGCCGCCGTCTGCATCTACCTCATCGCGTACCGGTTCCACAGCCGGATCATCGCGGCGAAGATCTTCGCGCTCGACCCGAACCGGGCCACGCCCGCGGTCCGGCTCGCCGACGGCCGCGACTACGTGCCCACCAACAAGTGGATCGCGTTTGGCCATCACTTCGCGGCAATCGCGGGGCCCGGGCCGCTGCTCGGCCCCACGCTGGCGGCGCAGTTCGGGTACCTGCCCGGGTTCCTCTGGATCGTCGTTGGCGTGGTGCTCGGCGGCGCCGTGCAGGATTGCATCATCCTCTGCGCGTCCATCCGGCGCGATGGCAAGTCGCTCGGCCAGATGGCCAAGGAGGAGATCGGATCGGTTGCCGGCTACACCGCGCTGGTCGCGACCTTCGGGATCATGATCGTGATGATCTCCGTGCTGGCCCTCGTCGTGGTGAATGCGCTCAAGTCGAGCCCATGGGGAACGTTCACCCTGATGCTCACCATCCCGATCGCCATCCTGATGGGCGTGTACCTGCGATGGATACGGCCCGGACGCGTGCTCGAGGCAACCGGGATCGGGCTCGCGCTGCTCTTCTTCTCGCTCTTCGCAGGCAAGTGGGTGGCGCAGGACCCCGCGCTCGCCGCGACGTTCACGCTCACCGGCCAGCAGCTCTCGGTGTGGATGATGATTTACGGGTTCTTCGCGTCGGTGCTGCCCGTATGGTTTCTGCTCGCACCACGCGACTACCTCTCGGCGTTCGTGAAGATCGGCGTGGTGGCGGGTCTCGGAGTCGCGGTGTTCGTACTGCTGCCGAGCATGCAGATGCCGGCAACCACGACCTTCTTCACCACCGGAGAGGGCCCCGTGTTCGCGGGCAAGGTGTTCCCGTTCGTGTTCATCACGATTGCCTGCGGCGCGATATCCGGCTTTCACTCGCTCGTATGCTCGGGCACCACGCCCAAGCTGGTCGAGGACGAAACCGACGCGCGGCTCATCGGCTACGGCGGCATGCTCACCGAGTCGCTGGTGGCTGTGCTCGCCCTGATCGCGGCGAGCGTACTCGAGCCGGGCGCGTACTTCGCGATCAACGCTCCCGCCGGGATCATCGGCACCACGGTTCAGAGCGCGGCGGAGTGGGCGACGAACGCCGGCTTCGCCATCACGCCGGAGCGGCTGAATGAGCTCGCCGCGCGGGTCCAGGAGAGCTCGCTGCTCTCGCGCACCGGCGGCGCGCCGTCGCTCGCAGTGGGCATGGCCAACATTCTCTCCGGCGTTTTCGGAAAGGGCGACGCCACCGCCATCTGGTACCACTTCGCGATCATGTTCGAGGCCCTGTTCGTCCTCACGACCCTCGACGCCGGCACCCGCGTTGGACGCTTCATGCTGCAGGACATGGGCAGCCACGTGTGGAAGCCGTTCGGCCGCGTGTCGTGGCAGCCGGCCGCGATCACCGCCAGCGCGATCGTGGTGCTGCTCTGGGGCTACTTCCTCTACCAGGGCGTCAACGACCCGCTCGGCGGGGTCAACACCCTGTGGCCCCTGTTCGGCATTTCCAACCAGCTCCTCGCCGTGATCGCACTCTGCGTGGGCACGACGGTAATCCTGAAGATGGGCAAGGCCAGGTACATGGCATTCACCGTAGTGCCGCTGACATGGCTCGCGGTGGTGAACCTCACCGCCGGCTTCGAGAAGATCTTCGGCGCCGAGCCGCGGCTTGGCTTCCTCGCCCATGCGCGTTGGTTCCAGGGCTTCCTCGACAGCGGCCAGGTGCCGCCGGGCGTGGCAAACGCGGGCGTGGCCGCAAGGATGATTTTCAACGATCGCGTGGACGCGGGCGTGACGGCCTTCTTTCTCTGCTCCGTGCTGGTGATACTCGCTGCATCCATGAAAGAGTGGTACGCGGTGCTGAGCGGCGCGAAGGAACCGGTCTCGACTGAAATACCGTTTACGCCCAGAACCGCCCTCTCGCAGAGTCCCTGAAGCCCCCGCAGTATCTCTTCGGCGCCGTGCGCGCGGCGCATGCGCGGGGCTTCGTCCCGAAGTGAAGTGCGCCATCCAGTAACGCGAGGATCGGAAATGCAGTCTGTACGCCGTCGCCAAGCCGTCCTGCTCGCATCGCTCATCGCGGCAGCTCCTGTTGCGCCCAGGGCGCAGAGCACAGCCAGCCGGCGATTCGACCTTTCGATCGCCAACATCATGCGTGGCCCCGAGTTGTACGGGCGCGAACCGCAGAACGTGCGCTGGTCGCCCGACGGACAGTGGATCTACTTCAACTGGCTGCCGGCGGGCACCGACTGGCGCGATACGCCCAGGCCGTACCGTGTCCGGGCGCAGGCGGGCGCAACCCCGGAGCGCGTGGGCGATGTCGAATGGGAGCGCGTTCAGCCGCTCATTGCCGACGGAGAGCGGACCCGCGACGGGAGCCGCAAGCTCGTCGCATCGCGCGGCGACATCTGGCTGGTTGACATGAAGTCGTCCGCGACGCGCCGCCTCACCACGACGGTCGCCGCCGAATCGAACCCGATCTTCTCGAGCGACGAACGCCAGGCGCTTTTCGTGCGCGACGCCAACGCGTGGTCACTGAACCTCTCGACGGGCGAGACGAGGCAGCTCACCGACATCCGCAGCGCCAGCGCGCCCGCGGCAGCCGCGGCGCCGGCCGCCGGACGCGGAGGCGGAGGCGGAGGCAGGGGCGCGGCGGCGGCACAGGTCGCGCAGGGAAGCCAGGGCCGCGGCGGCCGCGGCGCGAACCAGCAGCGCGCGACAATGGAAGAAGAACAGCGCCGCCTGTTTGCGGCGATCCGCGACCAGCAACGCGCCGATTCGCTGAGGCGCGCCGACCAGCAGCCGCCCGACCCCGATCTTCCGCGCACCGTTACGCTCGGCCCCAACGAACGCGTGCAACAGATAGCCGTGAGCCCAGGCGGCAACGCCGTTCTCTTCACAACCACGACGCCCGCCGCCGATACGCGCGCGACCGTAGTGCCGAGCTGGGTCACGGCCAGCGGGTACGTGGAAGACATCAACGGACGCACGAACGTCGGCGACGTGCAGGGCACGAGCCGCATGGGGTTCATGACACTGCCGCGCGGTGACGTCACCTGGCTCCAGCCGGTCACAGGCAGCACGGCGTCGCCGGCAAACCAGTCAATCGCGGGATGGAACCCCGCGGGCACGGCCGCGATCGTCTCGGCCACCACGAGCGACTGGAAGACACGGCAGTATTCCGTTGTTGATGGCAGCACGGGCGCCGTGACTGCCCTTGAGGTCATGCGCGACACGGCATGGGTGGGCGGCCCCTGCGCCCAGTGCATGGGATGGTACGACGACGGCCGCAGGATCTACTGGGTGAGCGAGACGAACGGATTCGCGCAGCTCCATTCCGCGGCCGCCGACGCCAGCGACCGCCGCGAACTCACGTCGCTCGGTAAGTGGGAGATCTACGACGTCGCCCTCTCGGCCGACCGCTCGCGCTTCATCTTCCACTCGAGCGAAGTGTCGCCGTTCGACCGCGACCTCTGGGCGATGCCAGTGTCGGGTGGCGCGCGCACGCGGCTCACCGGCGGCGCCGGCGGGCACGAAGCCGTGCTCTCGCCCGACGAATCCATGCTCGCCGACGTCTTCTCGACGAACGCGCATCCCCCGGAGGTATTCCTTGCCGCCCCATGCGGCGCGAACTGCGCGAAACCACCGGCCACGCGCCTTACTGCGTCAGTGAGCGCGGAGTTCGCCGCGGGACCGTGGCGCGAACTCGAGATCGTGAACATCCCGGCGTCCGACGGCGCGCAGGTACCCGCGCACATCTACAAGCCCCAGGACTTCGGCGCGCGCCCCAACGGGGCGGCGGTGATCTTCGTGCATGGCGCCGGCTACCTGCATAACGTGGGGCACTTCTGGAAGTCGAGCTACCCGCGCGAGTACATGTTCAACCACATGCTCGCGTCGAAAGGCTACTACGTGCTCGATATTGACTACCGCGCGAGCGCGGGCTATGGCCGCGACTGGCGCACGGCGATCTACCGCTGGATGGGCGGCCGTGATCTTGGCGACCAGGTTGACGGCTCAAAGTGGCTCACCAAGACGTACGGGATCCACCCCGAGCGCATCGGCATGTACGGCGGCAGCTACGGCGGCTTCATGACTCTGATGGCCCTCTTTACCGCGCCGAAGTACTTCGGCGCCGGCGCGGCGCTGCGGAGCGTGACCGACTGGGCGCACTACAACCACCAGTATACGAGCCAGATCCTGAACCAGCCGCAGGACGACTCGCTCGCGTACCGGAGGTCGTCGCCCATCTATCTTGCGGAAGGACTCGAAGATCCGCTCGTGATGCTGCACGGAATGGTTGACACGAACGTGGAGTTCGTGGACATCGTGCGGCTTACGCAACGGCTCATCGAACTCGGCAAGACGGACTGGTCGCTCGCCCCGTACCCGGTGGAGAACCACGGCTTCTCGCGGCCCGACAGCTGGACCGACGAGTACCGCAGGATCTTCGACCTGTTCGAGACGACGATTGGGCCGAAGGGCAGCAAGGCGCGGCGATAGGCGGCGCGCCGCGCGGAACGGGGCGGAGAGTACGCCGATGATCCAGCCAGCCAGCGGGACCCCACATGCCGCACCGCGTTCGCTCGTCGCGAGCGCTGCTGCGTTCGTACGGCGGATCATCGGCGTGCCCGACTATGCGATCTACAGGTCGCACATGGAATCGTGCCATCCGGGCGAGCCCGTGATGACCGAACGCGAGTTCGCCAACGAACGGCTCGCGGCCAGGTACTCGCGCCCCGGCCAGCGCTGCTGCTGAACTATCCGAACGCGCGGGCCGCTACATGGCCGCACCCTTCAGCGTCCGACGCGGAACGACGATCCAGAGCCCTGTCGCGGCGACTGCCGCGAGGGCGGCGCCCATCGTGAACGCCGGCGCCGGCCCGAACCTGTCCCACACGAGGCCGAACACCACCGACGCGGGCAACGCAGCGACGCCAACCGCGAAGTTGAACCATCCAAACGCGGTGCCCCGGCGTCGCGCGGGAACGAGGTCGGCCACGAGCGCCTTCTCTGTGCCTTCGGTCAGGCCGAAAAAGAGGCCGTATGCCAGGAACGCAACCCATACCTGCCACGGTCCGCCCGCAACCGCGAACGCAAGGTACACGGCTGCGTAGAGCGCCCAGCCCGCGATGATCACAGGACGGCGGCCTACCAGGTCCGAGAGCGCGCCGCCCGGAGTGGACGACGCCGCGCGCACGAGGTTGTGCGCCGCGTAAAGGATCGGGATCTGCGCCACCGGCACTCCGAGCTGCTGCGCGCGAAGAAGAAGGAATGCGTCGGTCGAGGCCCCGAGCGTGAAGATGAAGACCACGGCGATGTAGCGCCAGAACGCGGACGGAAGCGCAACCGGATCGGCCGCCGGGGCAGCCGCGTGACGCTCGGCCGGGCGATGACCCGCTGCTGACCCGGTCGGATCTTCCTCAGCCGCGCCGCGCGCGCTCTCGCCGGGACACTCCGCACCTGCACCGCGCGCGCTCTCGCCGGGACACTCCGCACCTGCACCGCGCGTCCGCTCGCGGACGAACCAGAGCAGCACGATCACCGACAGCGCACCCGGAACCGCGCTTGCCGCGAACACGGTGCGCATCCCCGTGTGCAGCACGTCGTACAGCAGCCACGCCACCAGCGGCCCCGCGACGGCGCCGAGGTTGTCGAGCGCGCGGTGAAACCCAAAGGCCCTGCCTCGCTGCGACGGACGGCTAGAGTCGGCAAGGAGGGCGTCGCGCGGTGAAGTGCGAATGCCCTTGCCTACCCGGTCGGAGGTTCGCACCGCGAGCACGTGCCACGATGCCGTTGCCAGCGCGAGCAGCGGACGCGCAACCGCCGACACCACATACCCCGCCGCCACCAGCGGCTTCCGGTGCCGCACGCGGTCGGTCCACCATCCGCTCGCAAGCTTGAGCATCGCACTCGTGGTGTCAGCCATCCCCTCGATCACGCCCACGAACGTCCCCGACGCCCCGAGCACGCCCGTGAGGAATAGCGGGAGCAGCGGGTAGATCATCTCCGTGCCGATGTCGGTCAGCAGGCTGACGAACCCCAGCGCCTTCACGTTGCGTGAGAGCCGCTCGGTCATCCGGGCGCCTCGTGCATCGCAGCGCCAGGTGTCGTCTGCATGAAGCGTGAGCGCGCGGCGCGTGCGGGAAAGGCAGCCGCGTACGACTCATGCCAGCGCGCGAGGAAGTCGCCGGCGTCGCCGCACTGCACCATCGCCCACACCGCGCCGCCGAACCCCGCGCCGAACGCCGAGGCGGCGTCGGCGCCAAGCTCGCGGGCTGACCTTGCGAGATGGATGGTTTCCGGAACCTGGTTCTCGAGCGCATGCTCGGCGAGCGCCTGCGAGCGGTCAACCAGCGTGCCTACGCAGGCAAGGTCGCCGGCGCGGAGGGCGCCCTCGATTCCCGGCACGATCAGGTAGCACTCCTCGCGGAACTGCGCCAGCCGACGCGCGAGGTACGCAGCCGGAACTGGTGCGCCCTCCGCGCCGGCGGCGATGCGCCCGAGGCGGTCGTGCGCATCCGCGGAGCTTGCCAGCGCGGCGGCAAGCGTCGGGTCGGACCTCGCTGTTGCGGCGTTCCACGCGCCCACCAGCCAGCGCACTGCGTCGGAGGCGCGGTTGTACGCATGGCGCGCGTTGCCCGTCTTCGTTGCGCGCACAGCGCTCACCGCGATCGCGAGCACGCGGTCGGCGGGCCAGGGCGCCCACCCTTCCTCGCGCGCGGGAATATACGAGAACCGCCCCACCATCCCCTCGCGGGCGCAGGCGATCGCGACATGGTCCTGGGCACCGCCGCGCACGCCCACACCGCCGTCGGCGAGGAACGGTCCGTGAGCGGACCCCGTCTCGACGGCCGCCGCATACTCTGCGAACGAGAGCGGCGTCCCCGCGTACTCGATGAATCGGGGGTCATCGGCAACGCCGGTGGCGTCAACGACGGAGCGCAGCAGCGCCATCGTGAGGGCCGTGGAACTGGAGAGGCCCGACGCCGGCGGAATCCCGCTCGTCAGGCGAACCTCGACGCCCCGCTGTACGGCCTCCCCAAAGTCGCGCGCTACCCTCCTGGCCACCGCGGCGACGTACGTACTCCAGCGGATCCGGCTCGGCGCGGCGTCGGGCGAGAGCGGAACGCTCACCACGTCGGGAGACCCGCGCTGACGAACGCGAAGCACGCGTGCGTCAATGGGTTTGGCCGCCGCGCGCATCGCGAAGCGCACCGCACAGGTGAGCGACCTGCCGCCGCCGTAGTCCACGTGCTTGCCGGCGAGCTCCACGCGCCCGGGCACCACGTACTTCCTGATCATGGACGCACCTCGACGCCCGCAAGTTGCCGAGCCACCCGGCTGACGTCCGCCCGGCATGACAGGTCGAGCACTGCTTCGCGCGCGCGGACGACGCGAAACGCGATGCCAAGGTCGTGCATCGCGATCGTCACGGCGTCCTGTAGCTCCAGTTCGCCCCGGGGTGACGGCGTCACGCGTTCGCAGGCATCGAAAATCGCGGGCGTGAACGACCATAGGTTCATCGAGACCCACCGCTCGCCCGCTCGCGCCAGTGGATCGTCGGGCGCCGGCTTTTCCCGAATGGCGCCCAGCAGGCCGCCGTCCGTGAGATCCACGAGCGCATAGCGCAGGACACGCTCCTCGTCGATCCCCGATTCGCGCACCAGCGCGCCGGCCTCGTACGCGACGAGTCCGCAGCCGCCAATGCCGGCCGCCGCGCGCAGGGCGGCCGGGGAGTAGTAGTTGTCGGCGTTGACCGCGAGGAACGGGGCGTCGCGAACTGCGTTGCGCGCGGTGAGTAGGGCATCGGCCGTGCCGCGAGGCTTCTCCTGCACCGCGAACCGCAGCGCCACGCGTTCCGGCGGGGTACGCGCATAATGGCTGCCGATCGCGGCATGACCGGGCGGCACTACGACCACCGTTTCCCGGATCCCCGCGTCCGCGAGTGCGGAGATGATGTAGTCAAGGAACGGACGACCGGCGTTGCCAACCGCGCCCTCTACCGGCATCATCGCCTTCACGCCAGCCGCGGCCGCGCTCCGCTGCGCTTCGGAAAGGCCGGAAAGGTCGGTGCCGTCGTCACGGCGCATCCGCGTGCCCTGCCCGCCGGCGAGGATCACGGCCTGCGTCGTCGGAGGACTCATGCCGGCGGAACCTCCACTCAGTCCGACGCGGCGCCGGTCCAGTAGCCGCGCAACACACGCCACATCCCGACGCCGCTCACGACGAACACCACGGCCCACGCGTAGAACTGCGCCATTCGTTCATACAGCAGGCTGCCCGCACCAAAGAGCGCCGAGTAGACGAAGAGGCAGCCGAGCACCCAGCCCATGAGCGCCTGCGCGGGCGAGTCGGGGGAACCCGGGGCTCCCGCCGCGGCGCGGATTGGCGCCCAGCCGGGGCCGGCGGGCTTGACGAGAGAATAGAACTTCACAAGGGTGTCGCGGTCGTTCCGCGGCCCGAACATCGTAACGCCAACCCAGACGACCGTCGTCGTGGCGACGTTCACGAGCAGCGAGACGTCCTCCGGGACATGCGTGCCGTTCTTGCGCGCGATGAAGAAGGCAAGCGCGACCACGAACGATGCTGTCATCGCCGCGATCTCGCTCCACGCGCTCACGCGCCACCAGAACCAGCGGAGCAGGTAGAGCAGCCCGGTGCCCGCGCCGATCGAGAGGATGAGGTCGAACGCCTCCTTCGCGGTGCCGAGTGCGTATGTCATCAGTGCCGCGACCACCATGAGGCCTGCAGTCGTGAGCCGGCCGGCAAGCACGTAGTGCTCCTCCGCGCGGCCCGGCCGCAGGAAGCGGCGGTAGAGGTCGTGCACGAGGTACGACGTTCCCCAGTTGAGGTGCGTCTCGATCGTCGAACGATACGCCGCGAGCACACCCGCCACCACGAAGCCCAGCGCGCCCGCCGGGAGGAACTTCATCATGGCTGGGTACGCCATGTCGTGGCCAATGAGCGACCGGTCCACGTACGGAAACGCCGCGCCGATGTCGGAGAGCTGTGGATAGATGATGGTGCTCGCAAGCGCGACGATGATCCACGGCCACGGGCGCAGCGCGTAATGCATCACGTTGAAGAGCAGCGTGCCGGTCACCGCGTCGCGTTCCGATCGCGACGCGAGCATCCGCTGCGCGATGTAGCTCCCGCCGCCGGGCTCCGCGCCGGGGTACCAGACGCTCCACCACTGCACGGTGATCGGTATGACGAACGCCGCGGCCGCCGTAGACCAGTTGCCGAAGTCTGGGAGCAGGTTGAGCGACTTGGGGTCAACCTTCGCGAAGAGCCCCGCCAGCCCGCCGACCTCCGGTTGGCGCACCGCGTAGTATGCCACGAAGAACGTGCCGCTCATGGTAATCACGAACTGCAGCGAGTCGGTGACGAGCACGCCCCACAGCCCCGATACCGAGGCAAAGAAGATGGTCATGACCGCGCATACGACGAGCGTGCGCTCCATGGGCCAGCCAAGCACGATGTTGCCGATCTTGGCGGCGGCGAGGTTCACCGTCGCCATGATCACGCAGTTGAAGAAGAGGCCGAGGTAAACGGCACGGAACCCGCGCAGGAAGGTGGCGGCCTTGCCGGAGTAGCGGATCTCGTAGAACTCGAGGTCGGTCAGCACGCGCGACCGCCGCCAGAGCCGCGCGTAAAAGAACACAGTCATCATGCCGGTGAGCAGAAACGCCCACCATACCCAGTTGCCCGCGACGCCCTGCTCGCGGACGATGTTCGTGACGAGGTTCGGCGTGTCGGTGCTGAAGGTTGTGGCGACCATCGAGATTCCGATTAGCCACCAGGGCGCGGCGCGACCGGAGGTGAAGAACTCCGCGGTGCTCGACCCCGCCCGCCGCCAGAAGAATATCGCCGGCAGGAACGAGATCGCGATGCTGGCGAGAATGATGCCCCAGTCCAGCGTTGTGAACGTCATTTGCGGCGCAATGTGCGGGTGGGGAGGTCGGCGGTCAGCCAGTCGCGCGCGCCGAGACGAACGCGCCACGCGAGAAGTCCGGGAACTTCATCGGCGCCGAGCCACGCGCGAGCGACATCTCCGAGAGCGGGAACGGCGCGCTCCAGGTGGCGGCGTCGTACACGTCATAATCGGGCGGGAGCCCCTCGCGCATCGTCTGCACGAGTCGGTACGCCATGATGAAATCCATGCCGCCATGGCCGCCCTTCTTCTTGGCAAGCTCGCCCACCTGGGCCCAGAGCGGGTGCGTGAACTTCGCCTTCCACTCGTCCACGGGCTTCCACGACTCACCGCCCGGCTGCCCTTCCACGTAGATGCGCGGCGGATAGTCCTCGAACGCACCTTTGGTGCCCTGCACGCGGTTGTGCCGCGTGTACGGCCGCGGGTTCGAGACGTCGTGCTGGAGCATGACCGTCTTGCCGCTCACGGTCTTGAGAATGGACGTATTGTGGTCGCCCGTTACGTACCGCTCCTGCCACTTCGGGCTCGACTTGTCCTTCACGGTGGCCTCGCGATACGCCTCGAGGCCAAGATGCGGGCCGGCGACGGAGACGATGTAGTCGTAACGGTCGCCGGCGTTCACGTCGAGGTACCACGACACCGGGCCCAGTCCGTGCGTCGGGTAGAGGTTCGCGTTCACCCGCGTGTGCCAGGCGCGGCGCCAGAGCCCTTCGTCACGATCCTCGAAAAGGATCGATCGGAGGTCGTGGAGGTACGCCGCCTCGGCGTGGAAGACCTCCCCGAAGACGCCCTCGTGGACCATGCGGTTCACCAGCATCTCCGTCTCGCCGTAGTTACAGTTCTCCATGTGCAGGCAGTGGCGCCGCGCGGCCTCGCTGGCGTCAACGAGCGCCCAGAGGTCCTTGAGCGTGGTGCCGATGGGACACTCCGAACCGCAGTGCTTGCCGTTCCTGAGCGCGGCAAGCATCACCGGCACGTGCCACTCCCACGGCGTGGCGGTGTACACGAAGTCCACGTCGTCGCGCGCGACAAGCTGCTCGAAACCGCGGTCGCCCGCCACGATCACCGCCGGTTCCGGCTGGCCCGCCGCCGAACACATCTTCACGGCACGGGCCGCTTTGTCGGCGACGACGTCGCAGACGACTGTGACCCGCGCGCCGTCTATCGCCAGCAGTTCCGAGAGAACGGAGCGGCCGCGGAGCCCGGTCCCTACAATGCCGAACCGCACGGCGTCGCGCCGCTCGAACGGCACGTTCTTCATCGTTGCGCGGCTGGCTGGCGCAGGCGGCACACGGTCCGGCTGCGCGAGCGCGGTCGCGTCCTCCGCGATTGCAGGCGTGAACGCGCCGCCCACGGCCGCGGCCGCCCCGGCGAGCGCTGCGCCCTTGAGAAGATCCCTCCGCGTCAGGTCCGCCATCGCCCTGCCTCCCCTAGGCGCCGGTGCGCCCTCTGATCTGCCCGTTGTCGCCCACCGCGACAGAGCCGTGGACGCCCTCTACCACCGCGTCGTCTCCAATCATTGACTGCTCCAGCGTGGAGCCCGCAATGACGCTCCGCGACCCGACGATCGAGTGGCGCAGCGTCGCGTTGCGCACCACAGTCCCGGCGCCAATGGATACGTTGGGCCCGATCGTCGCTCCGCTGCACTTCACTCCGTCCTCGATGTACACCGGCTCCACGATCGTTGCGCCCTCGAGCCCCGCCGGCACACGGGCCCTGCCTTTCTCGAGCATCACGCGGTTGGTGTCGAGGAGCGTGTCGAGCTTGCCGGCGTCGTACCACCCGGCAACGTCGAGCACCTTCAGCTTCGCGCCGTGGTCAATCATGTACTGGAACGCATCGGTCAGGTAGTACTCGCCGCCGTTGGAAGGCTGCCCGAGCACGTGCCCGATTCCCTCGAACAGCAGCCGCCAGTTCCGCACGTAGTACAGCCCGATGTTCGCCCGCTTCGACACAGGCTCGCGCGGTTTCTCGACGATCTTCGTCATGTATCCCGCGGCATCGGTCACGACCACGCCAAAGCGCTGGTAGTCCTCGACCTCCTTGGTCCAGATGATCCCGTCGTCGGTGCTGCCGGGAATCACCGAGAGGTCCGCGTCGAAGATCGTGTCAACGAAGATGATGAGCACCGGCTGGTCAACGCGCGGCCCGGCAAGCGCCACCGCGCCCGCCGTGCCGTCCTGCACGACCTGTTCTATGAACGCGGCCTTGAGGTCGCCGTATGCACTCCTCGCGTGCGCCTCAACGGCCTCCTTGAGGTGCCCGGTGATGTAGATGACCTCCTCCACGCCGCCCAGCTTCCGAACGTCATCCAGCACGTAATCCATCACGGGCTTCCCGGCCACCTTGAGCATCGGCTTGGGCACGGTATGCGTGTGGGGGCGGAGCCGCGTGCCTTTCCCCGCGAGCGGAATTATGACTTTCATCTCGAAGGTGCGTTACGGAGCGTTTGTGCCTTCGCGGCCGTAGCGGTCGGAGAGCCGCACTACGTCGTCCAGGTGGGGCGTGCTGGCCTCGAGCACGTCACAATCCGTCAGCGCCTCCATCTGGTGCACATGCCCCGGCCGGTTCCGGTAACTCTCGCCAGCCACGAGCCGCACCTCGTGCAGCGGCGCGCCGTCCTCTTCGGCAACACGGTAGATCATCTCCCCCGAAAGGAGGTGGATGGTTTCGTCCTTCATCCGGTGGTACTGCAGCGAAAGCGAATGACCCGCCTCGATGTGGAGTACCTTGCCGACGTACATGTCGGTATTCGCCCAGATGAGTTCGTGGCCCCATGGCTTGGGCACGTACTTCACGTCCACTGGTCCGCTCAAGAGAGGATCCCGGCTGGAGTCGCTGTAATACTCTTCGGTGTCGTCACGCACGCAATGATGCACATCCCGCACCCTGTGCACGCGGCGCCAAGCGACGGCTGGCCGAGTTCGTTCAGGGAAATGGCGTCCACGCCGGCCGGGCACACCTGCGCGCACACCCCGCACGCCTGGCCATTGTACGCGATACACGTGCCGGCGTCGATCTCGACGCGCGCCATCCTCACGTTGCGCCAGCCGTCCGCAGGAACCGCGAGGGCGTCCGTAGGGCAATGCGCCGCGCACGGCATGTCGAGGCACATCAGGCAGGCGGCAACGTCAGGGTGAAGGGCTGGCGTCCCGGCCGCCAGCCCTGCCTCAGGACCAAGCGGCGAAATGGCGCGCCCCGGGCACCTCACCGTACACTCGCCGCATCGCGTGCACGCGCCGAGGAACCCGGGCTCCGGCAGCGCGCCGGGCGGCCGCACGTACTGCCCGGGCAGCACCCTCTTCTCGACGGCCTCCATGGCCTTGCCCAGCACCTTTCGGAAGCCCTGCGAAAAGAACGCCCGTCGGCCAACCGGCGTGTCTGCCATCATGGAAAGCTAGGGTCGCGGCGCCTGCCTCGCATCCGCCGCGCGCGGTTAACTTACCCACTCGTGGCCAGCATCCCGGAACAGCCGCCGCGGCGCATCGTCATCGGGTCATACCCGTTCGACGAGAACGTCGCCCTCCTTCACACCGCGCGACCGGAACTGGAGGTTCGCGGCGCCGCGCCGGCAAACGTGACGGCCGCCGACCTCGCGTGGGCCGACACCTACGTGGGCTTCAGGATGCCGCCACGCGCTGGCCCGACGATGGGTAGCGTCCGATGGGTCCACTGCACGGGCGCCGGCGTGGACGGCTGGCTCACCCCGCCGGGCCTCCCGCCTGCCATCCTGCTCACGCACACCAGCGAATCGTTCGGACCGATGATCGCCGAGTGGGTCGCCGCGCGGATCCTCGCATTCCAGCAGCAGCTCGTTGACCTCGCCCGCGCGCAGTCGGCAAAGCAATGGACGCAACGCGACATCCCCCGCCTGGCCGGCACCCGCGCCCTGGTCGTGGGCACCGGCGATATCGGCGGGCACGTCGCGCGGCTGCTCTCGGCGCTCGGCGTGCGCGTGACAGGCGCATCCCGTTCGGGCGCCCCCGCCGGACCGTTCTTCGAGAGCGTCCACCGCGCCGCGGAACTGCCAGGGCTCGCAGGAGCCGCCGACTGGATAGTGCTCGCCGTCCCGGGAACGCCGGAAACGCACGGCATGTTCAGCCGCGAGGTCTTCGCGGCCTGCAGGGGCGCGGTGCTGCTGAACGTCGGGCGCGGCTCGGTGCTCGACGAATCCGCCATCCCCGACGCGCTCGCGCGCGGCTGGCTTCGTGGCGCAGCGCTGGACGTATTCGAGGTCGAGCCGCTACCCCCGGCTTCCCCGCTCTGGGCGGACCCGCGCGTCATGGTCTCGCCGCACATCAGCGGCCGCACCACGGCGCAGGGAGTCGCGACGGGATTCATGGAGTGCCTCGCCGACATCGAGGCCGGGCGCCGCCCCCGACTCGCCGTTGACCCGGCGCGAGGCTACTGAGAGAGCGCGGCCCAGCGCTCCATTGCGGCATCGAGTGCGCGTTCGGCTTCGCGCAACGCCCGGTTCAGTTCCGCGGCCCGCCTCGCGTTCTTCTCGGTTCCGTCGTAGAGCGACTGGTCGGCGAGCTGCCGGTTCAGCGCTTCCACGGCGCGTTCGGCGTCATGCACCTCACGCTCGGCACGCTCGGAGTCGCGCCGCTTCACCTTTCGTTCCGCCTGCGACGCCTGCTCCGCCGCGACGTTGGCCCTGGCGCGGGCACGCTCACGCTCGCGGCGCTCGTCGGCGGCAAGCGCGTCGGCCGCCGCCCTGGCCTTGGCCTCCGCCTTCCGCGCCTGCTCCCATTCGACGAACGTTCCGCCGTAGTCGGTGATCCTGCTGCCATCGTACGCCCACACCCGCGTGGCCAGCTCGCGGAGCAGCGCGCGGTCATGGCTCACGAGAAGCACCGTGCCTTCGTAATCCTCGATCGCGTCTTCGATCGCCTCGATTGACTCCACATCCAGGTGGTTGGTCGGCTCGTCGAGAACCAGGAGGTTGGCCCGCGCCAGCACGATGAGCGCGAGCGCCATCCGCGCCCGCTCGCCGCCCGAGAGCGTCCGCGCGCTGCGGAACACCTCGTCGCCGGAAAACCCAAAGCAGCCCAGGTGATTCTGGATGGCGCCGCGGGTCCAGAGCGGCCGCTGGTCGGCAATCGCGTCGTACAGCGACTTCTCCAGCGGCACCTGGTCGAGGTCCTGGCGGAAGTAGGCGGGCGTGATCGAGCCGCCAAGCCGCGCCTCGCCCGACTCCGGCGCGCGCTCTCCAAGCACAGTGGAAATCAGCGTGGTCTTCCCGGCCCCGTTCGGCCCGATCAGCGCTATCACGTCGCCGCGGTTCGCGGTCGCCGTGAAGTCGCGCAGCAGAGTGCGGCCGGGGACGCCCACGCACAGCCGGTCGGCGATGATCACGCGGTCGCCACCACGCTCCGCGATCTCGAGCCGGAGGCTCATCGCCCCCTCCGCTCCCGGCGGCGGCGTGAGCCGCGGGAGCCGGTCGAGCCGCTTCCGGCGCCCCTTGGCCTGCGCGGAGTTCTGTCCGGCGATGTTGCGCCGGATATAGTCCACCTCCTTCGCGATCATCACCTGCTGCTTCGCGACCTGGCGCTCGAGGGTGAGCCGCGCCTCCGAGCGCTGCTTCACGAAACTCGAGTACCCGCCGCGGTACGCCTTCGCCATGCCGGCCTCGAGGTGCAGCACGTGGTCGGCCACCTCGTCGAGGAAGGCGCGGTCGTGACTGATCACGATCACCGTCTCGTCGAGGTCCTTCAGGTACTCCTGCAGCCACTCGGTGGTGGCGAGGTCGAGGTGGTTCGTGGGCTCGTCCAGGAGGATCACGTCGGCGGGCGCCGCGACCTGCCCGGCGAGCCCTACGCGCCCACGCTCGCCGCCCGAGAGCGTCGCGACAAGGCGCGTCCTGGATTCCTCGGCGTCGAAACCAAGCCCCTGCAGCACGGCGTCAACCCGCGCATGGAACGTGTAGCCGCCGAGGTGCGAGAACCGCTCCAGGTCGGAGCCGTACCGGTCGAGCACATGCTGCGGAACGTCGTTGCCAAGTTCCGCGAGCTTCGCGGCCTGCTCGCCGAGCGACGCCTCGAGAGCCAGCAGGTCAGCCCACGGCAAGGCGGCCGCGTCCCACACCGTGCGGGCATCGCCAAAGTCGCGGTGCTGGTCGAGAAGCGAGACGCGAAGCCCCGGGTCAGTCGCGACGGCGCCGCGCGTCGGCTTCAGGTCGCCCGTGATCACCCTGAAGAGCGAGGTCTTGCCCGAACCGTTGCGGCCGACGATCCCCCAGCGCTCGCCGGCTGCCACGGTGAACGTGACGCCTTCGACGAGCGTGGTGGCGCCGAACTCGATCGCGACGTCCGAGAGCGAAAGCTGGGTCAACGCACTCCGAGCATCTTGCGCCGCACCGTTTCGAGCCGGCGGCGAACGCTGCCATCCATGACCTCGTCGCCAACGCGCACCACAACGCCGCCCAGGATCGCGGGATTCACCGTAACGTGCGGCACGACGGTCTTCTTCAGGGCCGCCGAGAGCTGCTTCACGATCGCGTCGCGGTCGGCGTCGCTCACCGCGCGCGCGACCGTCAGACGCGCGTGCACGCGCCCCGCCGCCGCATCGAGCAGATTCGTGTATGCCGTCGCGACGTCGGCAATGAGAAGCTGGCGCCGGTTCGACACCAGCTTCTGGATGAAGAGGATGAAAGTCTTCGGTGCGCGGCCTTCCAGCCCTTTGGCCAGGATCCGGACCTTGTCGGCCGTGGCAACCTGCGGCGCCTCGAGGAAACGGCGCAGCGTGACGTCGCTCTCCACCGCGCCGGCAAGCGCGTGGATGATGCCGCCCCACTCCTCGGCCGCACCCGCCCTGATGGCGAGCTCGAGGAGCGCCTCGGCGTAGTTCTTTGCAATGGACGCTTCGTGCATTGGCGACGCCTACTGGATCGTAGCCAGGTACTGCTCGACCAGCTTCCGGTTCTGCGCGTCATCGAGGTTGTGCTCGATCACGCGTCCTGCGGCGGCGATCGCCAGCCCCACGGCTTCGCGGCGCAACTCCGCAATGGCCACCACACGCTCGGCGTCAATGTCGCGGCGGGCGCGGTCGAGCAGATCCTGCTGCTGCTTGTGCGTATCGTCGAGCATCGAGGCCTTCATCGCCTCGGCAGTGGCGCGACCTTCCACGATCACCTTCTGCGCCTCGTCCCGGGCCGCCTCGATCCTGGCCTGGTGGTCGGCCAGCAGCTTCGCGGCGGCCTCGCGATCCTTCCGTGCGTCCTCGATCGCCTGCGTGAGCGCGTCCTCGCGGGCGCGGACAGCCTGCGTGATCGGGCCGAATGCGAACTTCGACAGAATGAAGAAGAGCGCGATGAACACGATGAGCGACCAGAACATCAGGCCGCCATCGCTCGTGAGCAGGCCTGGCTTCGGCTCCGCGCCGTGCTCCTGAGCCAGCGCCAGCGCCGGTGCAAGCGCTACGAAGAACGCGGAGCGTGTCAGTGTCTGGAATGGCATGTAATGGAGTTCTCCGTCAGTCCGCCGGAACCGGCGGCGCCCCCGGGGGAGCCGCCAGTCCGCGGTGGAATACGAATCTAGAACTTGCCGACGATCAGGAACGCAACCACGCACGCGATCAGAGCGACGCCCTCGACGAGCGCCGCGAAGATCAGACCCTGTGTGCCTACGCGGCCGGCCATCTCCGGCTGCCGGGCCATCGCCTCAACCGTCTTCCCGCCAACACCGCCGATGCCGAAGCCGGCGCCAAACACGGCAATGCCCGCGCCAATCGCGGCGCCAAGCATCGCCAGCACGCCGCCGCTCGACCCGCCCGATTCCGCGGCTGCCTGAATAAGCATTGGAACAAACATCAGGTGTCACTCCGGATAATGATTCGTTTGACTGCCCGTCGCCCCGCGATCGCCGCCAGCCCGCGCGGCTCTTCGCTGCCCGCCAGCGGACCCCGGGGTCCAGCGGGCTTCGCCAGGCACCCGCCCGGCTACAATGTCCGCGCGGCTGGAGCATACGATCCGCGCGACGTACTGCACCATCCGTGATTCATTTTTCGCGCCGCCGCCACGAGCTGGCCGCGCCCCCGGCCGTCCGCCCGCGCACAGGCCTGGCTAGTGTGCGCTCTCCCTGATCTGCCCTATGAAAACCGCCGTGAGCAGCATGAAGATGAACGCCTGCAGGAACGCCACGAAAACCTCGAGGCACATGATCACCGTCGTGAGCGCCACCGGAATCACCGCCGCGCCGTACGCCGCCGGCGAGTAGTTGAGCAGTTGCGCAAAGGTGAAGATCATGCCAAGCAGAGAGAGAACCGCGATGTGGCCCGCCGTCATGTTCGCAAAAAGACGCATCGCCAGCGCGAACGGCTTCGTGAACTTGGAGAGAATCTCCACCGGCGTCATGATGAACGTGATCGGCGCCTTCACCGCGAGCGGCAGGTCGTGCGGCCAGTAGACGATCGTGTTGACGTAGCGCTTGCCGAGGGCCCGCATCCCGGCCACCTCGATCGCGATGAACGCGATTCCCGCGAGCGTGGACGTCACGGCGATGTTGCCCGTGGCGGTAGCCATGTACGGTACCAGGCCGAGCAGGTTCGCGAACAGAATCATGAAGAACGCAGTCAGGCAGAACGGCACGTACTTCTCGCCGTGGTGGCCCACGTTCGGCAGGATGATGTCGTTGCGGAGGTACAGGATCGTGGCCTCTATCGCGCCGGCGAACCCCTTGGTGGGCCGCCCCTCGCGGCGCGCCTTCTCGGCGCCGCGTCCGGCAACGACCAGAACGAGCGCCCCGATTGCCGCCGAGAGGAGCAGCATGACCACGTGACGCGTCGGGGAGAGGTCGAGCGTCAGCGGGCCAACGTGGATCGGAGCCCAGCGCGGGAGCTCGATCTCCTTCTCGAGGCCGTGCCCGAGCCACGGAATCACGATTTCGTGCGAGTTGAGCACGTGAGGCATGACGAAGTCCTTCTTTGCTTCGGCCTCCGCTGCCTGCATCGGCCCCGCGTTCGCCGCACCCTGGGCTTCGCTTGCCACCGGGGAAGGCGTCGCAACGGGTTCCTGCGCACGGGCCGGCGAGACCACGACAGCCGCCATCATGGCGACCAGGCCCAGCGCGATCAAAGCGTGTCTGCTCTTCATCGATTGAGGAAAACCGGTTCCACTATTGACGTCGCCACGAGCAGCGCCGCAAAGGTCATGAGCGAAGAAGCCGGGCTCAACATGAAATCCGGCCGCTTGAACACCACGAGCGCGTAAACCGCAAGCGAAACGAACCGCACCGCCATCGCCGCGCCCCACGCCGCAAACAGATACACGTTCCGCGACAACAGATACTTCGCGCAACCGAAGCCCGCCACCTGAGACGCCGCCGCCAGGGCGGCGCTCACCGCCACGGACCGTACGAGCACCGGGTCGCGTGAGAGCAACGCAAACAGCCCCGCCGTCGCCCCGCTTGCCGCCACCAGCACCAGCACGAAACCGGCCCAGCCGTTACGTGCCGTCATGCCTCAGGCGGCCTCGGCCGTTCGGCGCCTTCGTGCTTCCCCGCTTCCCGCCTCCGCGCCTCTGCCTCCTGTTCCCGCATGACCCGGAGCATGCTCCACAACCCGAGCCCCGCGCCAACCATCATCCCGGCAAGGAGGAGCCATGGCGACGTCCCAAGCTTCCTGTCCAGCCACTGGCCAGCGAAGAGACATACGAGCACGACAACGACGAACTGCAACCCCATGCCCACCACCGGGTTGGGTCCATCGCCCTCATTGTCCCCGCGCGCGCTGGCAAGCAGTTCTTCCTTGCGCCGTTGAACGTCTGCCGGGTTGGGTTTCCAACGATCCTCGGCCACTCGCCTCCACCGCCGCGCGTTTCAGCCAGTACAGCCATTGAACTTACGAGCTTGTGAAATAATTCGCAAGCGATTTTTCAGAGAGAGAATCGCTGTCCGCACCGGCTGCTGCACACGCGGTGGCGCGCTCGCCCAACACGCCGCGCGCGCAACGCTGCGGCCGGCCGGCCACACGGTTGCGTTGCACTTTCCCACAATGCCGAATGCCGGCCGGATTCGCTGCCCGCTCCGCGACGCGCTGGATCCGAAACCGCGGAGTCACGGGGACTTAGCCGTGACCCCCGGTTTGACGAATCGTCAAGGTGTTGATAAGTTGGACGCCAGCATACGGCCACCGTCACTTTTTGTGAGGTGAGTCGCGATGTCCCGCAGCGCCGCCCACCACCTCGCAACGCCACCGGCTTGAACCGTCCGTGAAGGCTCCGATCGTATTCGGCCTCACTTCACTTGGCGTACTCGCGTTCGCGTGCGCGCCGCGTTCACCCGCTGGCGACGCTGCGCGCAAAGCCAACGCACGGCAACAGTCGGCGTCGCCGCGCATCCAGGCGTCGCTCGACGTCGAACCGTCGGCACGGCGCGGCGTTGACTTCACCTTCCGCGTAAGCAACGAGGGGGGCGGCAAGGTCGAGATGACCTTCCCCAGCGGGCAGACGCACGACGTGATCGTCCTCGACTCCGACGGACGTGAAGTCTGGCGGTGGAGCGAAGGCCGGATGTTCACGCAGCTCCTCCAGAACAAGGTGCTCCGCGGCGCCGACACCATTTCGTTCCGCGAGCGTTGGCCGGGCGCCACCAGCGGGCGGTACGTTGCCGTCGCGCGCCTGGCCAGCGCGAACTACCCCGTCGAGCAGCGGATCCCGTTTACGGTGCCGTAGCGCGCCACCGGCCAAACACTCGGCCGGCGGCGCGCGTACAGGCAACGGCGAGGGCGGCGTCCCCGGACGGCGCCCTTTCGTTATCTTCTCGCTCGCCTCACCCATCTTCCACCTCCCCTCCCCCGTGGCAACAACCACCGCGCGCGCCGCCGACGCCAACGCCAACGCCAGGGATCTCGAGCTGCTCGACAAGCTCGCCCAAGCGCGCAAGGACCTCTCGGTCCAGATCGCCAAGCGCATCGTGGGCCAGCAGGACGTCGTCGAGAATCTCGTGGCCGCGATCCTCGCGGGCGGGCACGTGCTCCTGATAGGCGTGCCGGGGCTCGCGAAGACGCTGATGATCCAGACGCTGTCGCAGGCGCTGGACCTTTCGTACTCGCGGGTCCAGTTCACGCCCGACCTCATGCCGTCCGACATCACTGGCACCGAGCTCCTCGAGGACGACGGCACCGGCAGGAAGCAGTTCCGGTTCACTAAGGGCCCGGTGTTCGCCAACATCATTCTCGCCGACGAAATCAACCGCGCCCCGCCAAAGACGCAGGCCGCGCTGCTGGAGGCGATGCAGGAGCACAAGGTCACGGCGAGCGGGCAGACCTACCAGCTTCCCGAGCCGTTCTTCGTGCTGGCGACGCAGAACCCGATCGAGCACGAGGGCACGTACCACCTCCCCGAGGCGCAGCTCGACCGCTTCATGTTCGAGCTGACGGTCGGTTATCCGTCGAAGGAAGAGGAAGAGCAGATCGTCTCGCAGACCACGAGCGCGTACAAGGCCGACATCAAGCCGGTGCTGCGCGGCGACGAGATCATCGAGATGCAGCAGCTCGTGCGCCGCATGCCGGCGCCGCCGTCGGTGGTGGAATACGCGGTGCAGCTTGCGCGCTCCACGCGCCCTGGAGAACCGGGAGCATCGCCCGAGATCCGCAAGTATGTGAGCTACGGCTCCGGTCCGCGCGCTGGCCAGAACCTCGTGCTCGGCGCGAAAGCACGGGCAGCGATGGATGGCCGCAGCATCCCGGACCTCGACGACATCCGCACGGTCGTGCCGGTCGTGCTTCGGCATCGCGTGGTCATGAACTTCCAGGCGGAAGCCGAAGGCGTGACGGTAGACAAACTGTTGAAGCTGTAGGCGCGCAGCCGCCGGGATCCCCTGCTGCCGCCATTGCTGCCGCAGGGGCACCGGCGCTCAGCGCCGGTGCACGAGCGCCGCTGCCTTCACACGCGCGTAGGCGTCCGCGCCCGGCCCGATTCCGAGCCGTGCGGCTGACTGCCGCATCACCCGGGCCAGCAGCACCGCAGTCCCTCCGCCCCGGGGCGTCATCCTGACCAGCAGGTCGCCAGCCCCGAGCGGGTCGCACGCGGCGACACATACATGGAACTCGTTCACGATGCTCGTGTCGCCCTGCGGCGCGCGTCCGATGCTGACGTCACGCGCCAGCACGCGCAGGCGCACCCTGTCGCCCGGCGCCGCCTCGATCCGGCCGATGGTGAACTGCCCCCAGGCAGAATCGAGCACCGTCGTCGCCCACGACTCGTCGTGCGCGCGCACCACGGCGTCCACGACTGCTCCGGCATCGTCGCCCAGCCAGCGGCTGAAGTCCGCCCCGGCTACCACATCGGCAAGCGACCCGGCCCGCCGCGCCGACCCGCCTTCCATCCAAACGAGGTGATCCGAGATGCGGGCAACCTCCGTGAGCGAGTGGCTCACGTAGATGACCGGCACCTCAAAGCCGGCTGCCGCTTCCGCAACGAAGTCGAGGAGCCCGCGGCGAGCTGGTTCGTCCACCGCCGACAGCGGTTCGTCGAGGAGCAGCAACGACGGCCCCGCAAGCAGCGCGCGCGCGATCGCCACGCGCTGGCGCTCGCCGCCCGAGAGCGACAGAGGCGCGCGCTGCATCAGCGCGCCAATGCCCGCCTGCCCCACGACCGCCGATCGGTCGTGCCTGGGCGCGCTGGCCGGACGACGCCGAATCGCGTAGTCCAGGTTCCCGGCGACGTCCATGTGCGGGAAAAGGTCCGAATCCTGCGATACCCAGCCGACGCCACGCTCAGCCGGAAGCACGCGTATACCGCGCTCGTCGTCCTGCCAGACAGCGCCGCCAATCCGCACGACCCCGTCGCATCGCCCGAGCCCTGCCAGACAGCGCAGCAGCGTCGTCTTGCCGGAGCCCGACGCGCCGAAGAGGCCGGTCACCCCAGCCATCGGGACCGCGAAGGCGGCGTCGAGCGCGAACGAGCCGACCTGCGCTCGCAGCGAGACCGCAATCTCGCTCACAGGCGCGCCACCTCGAACCGCCGGTTGAATGCATAGACGGCGAGCAGAACGACGAACGAGAACGCGAGCAGCCCCGCCGCCAGCGTGTGCGCCGCAGCGTACTCGAGCCGCTCCACGTGGTTGTAGAGCGCAATCGAGAGCACCTGCGTGCGGCCGGGAATGTTGCCGCCGATCATCAGCACCACGCCGAACTCGCCAACGGTATGCGCAAAGCCCAGCACCGTTGCTGTCAGCACGCCGCGGCGCGAAAGCGGCAGCACCACCGTGCGGAACCGGTCCCATCTCCCGGCGCGCAGCAGCGTCGCCGCGTCGAGCAAGCGTTCCGGCACGGCGCCAAACGCAGTCTGGAGCGGCTGCACCACGAACGGGAGCGAGTAGAGCATCGAGCCAATGACGAGTCCGGGAAAGGAGAAGACCAGGCGCGGCCCGCCCATCGCCTCCCATATCGAGCCGATCGCGCCGGCAGGGCCAAGGAGCACGAGGAGGTAGAACCCGAGAACCGTGGGCGGCAGCACGAGCGGAAGAGCGACGAGCGCCTCGACCCCAGGCCGGATGCGATGGCGCGACCGCGCCAGCCACCACGCGAGCGGCGTGCCAACGAGGAGCAGGAGCGCAGTGGTCACCAGCGCGAGCGCGCCTGTGAGCCACAGCGCGCGGACATCGCCATGATTCATCGGCTGACTGGCAGCGGCAATGCCGCTGGCACGTCGTACCCGAACGACTCCATCACCGCGCGGGCAGCCGGGCCGCGAAGGTACTCCACAAAGCGCTCCACGTGCGGTTTCGGGCCTGCACGTCCAATTACCGCCGCGCCCTGTGCGATTGGCGGATGCAGCGAGTCGGGCACCAGGTAATACCGAGCATCGCGCACGCCGATCACCTGCGAGAGCGCGACGAACCCCGCTTCGGCCGCGCCACTCGCCACGAACTGGTAGGCCTGACCGATGCTCTCGCCGTACACCAGCCTCGGCCCGATCGAGTCGCGTATGCCCCAGTTGCGCAGAGCGGCGAGGGCGGCCGCGCCATACGGCGCGGTCGCCGAGTCGGCAAGTGCCACGTGCCGGACTTGCGGCTCGGCAAGGCGGCTCGGCGAGTCCACGATGCCCGGCAGCGCAGGCGCGTATATCACGAGACGTCCGACTGCGTACGTGAACCTCGCCGATGCCATGCCCCTCGCTTCGAGCATGGCGGGCCGCAGGGTGTCGGCCGCGAGGAACACATCAACCGGCGCGCCGTGCTCGACCTGTGCGAAGAGCTGCCCCGTCGCGCCAACCATCGCCACCACCGCGATCCCGGTGGCTTCGGTGAACTGCCGCGCGATCGAGTCGTGCGGCGCGGCGAAGTTGGCCGCCACGGCGACCCGGACCGTGTCGCGCGGCGCGCCATGCCGGTCACGCGCGGCGCCGGGCCCCGCGCACGCCGCAGCCGCGATCGCCAGCGCCATGCAACACGCGCGCGTCATTGCCCCGTCCCGCCCCTAGGGGTTGCGGCGGGTGTGGATGACCATCACTCCGCACGCCGAGTTCAGGTTACTGTACTCGGCCGGCAGGCTCGACGCGCCAGGGTAGTACTCGATCGCCGCGATCCGATCCGGCGAAATGCTGTTCACGTTGAACGGCTCCGTCGGAACCCCCGGGTTCAGCAACACCCGGTCGAGGTACACCTGCGCGTAGCACGCGGGCACCATGCCCTGCATCTTCTCGAACGGCTCCGGCATGTACATGGCGTTCCCGCCCAAGTGCGGCGGGTTTCGCGTCGACACGAGCCACGCTGCCTGGCCGCGTCCGCTCACCAGGCCGAGGCCGGGGGTCCGGGCCAGGATCGTGGCGAGCTGGCCGCCTTCGAATCGCTCCAGCAGATCACGCGTCACGAACTGGCCGAGCCCGGTCCGCCTGTGCTCCTCGAATGACGCCGGCGCCCCGCCCGCCACGGGCGCCTCCGCCGTGACCGTCACCGCACCAAGCTCGGTGACGCGAGCCAGCTCGATCCTTCGCTGCACGACGTGACCGGCGAGAAAACTCACGGGCCCGTCGAACGCGCCCAGCCCCGGCCGCCGCGCGACAACGCGATGCACCCCGGCCGGCACATCGTTGATCCTGAACGCTCCGTCACGGCCCGTGCGCGCGCTGCGCGAGAGCTCCGGAAGCGTCACGTCGACATCCGCCAACGGCGCGCCCGCTGAGTCGGTCACGATGCCCGCGAACGCAGCCGCCTGCCGGGCAGCAAGCGCGCGCCTGATCACGGCGGCGCTCAGCACCTTCACCTGCACGTCAATCGTCGTGTCAATGAACGCTATGGGCGACTGGTGCACGGCCCTCACCGAGTCTAGCGATACCGTGCGCACCTCCAGCGTGTACTCTCCGGGAATGACATCCGGCATCGCGAATCGGCCGCGTGCGTCCGTGGTGACCGTGCGCGGCAGGCCCGCAAGCTTCACGGCGGCGCCAGCCACCGGCTTGCTGGTCATCGAGTCCGTCACAACGCCCGCCATGGTAATCCCGGACCGCGCCCACAGCGTGTCGGCGCCGCTCCTCACCACGGTGAGCTCGGCCCCGACGAGCCGGATCTCGCCGAGCCGGATCATCGTGCCGCCCATCTTCGCCTCGCGCGCCACCTGCTCGAGAACCGGCATCCGCAGGTTCCACGATGCGATCACCCACGCCCCGTTCGACATCCTCGCAAACGCCATCCTTCCGCCGGAGTTGCCCTGCGCGCGCTCGGGCGGAAGGTTCACGTAGCGGAACTCCAGCGTCCGCAGTTCGCTCGACTCGCGATCCAGCCACGCCGTTCCCCTCACCTCCGTTGTGCCCTTTCGGTCGGCGACCGGCTCGAACGCAACGCCCAGCCGCAGGGAATCGCTCGCGCGGTCAACGCTCAGGCAGTGATCTTCGAGGAAGGTGTTCGACCCGAGCATCTCGAGTCCCGGCGCATGATACGAAACGCTGCCCATCGCATCCTCGACCACGTAACCGTCGCGGTGGAGCAGGTCCGGGGTGAGCTCGAGCCACGGCTGCCGCGCAAGCTCGGTGCGGATCGTGATGTCGTCATGCAGCACCACCCGCTCGCTCGGATGCAGCGCGCGCTCATATGTGATGGTGGTGACGGTGAGGTTGCGCGCCCCTGCCGTGATCTGCGTGGCGGCAAGCGCGGTGCGTACCTGCTCCCACGCAGCGAAGGCCGCCTGCGTAGAGTCGCGAAGGTTCCGGCCGCAGACACTCGCTCCCCCTATCGTTACGCTCGACAGCGTGACGGGTATGCCGGAAAGCTCGAAACGCTGCGAACGCTCCTCGCCCGCGGCAAGCGTGATCGGCGCCGACGCCACGGGCCGGTACCCGATCCGCAGCGTGCGAACGATGTACGTGCCCGGCTTTCCGGCAACGAGCAGGAACTCGCCGCGCTCGTTTGTCAGCGCGCGCCCTGCGATCGCGTCGCTGGAATCCACGGCCTGCACGACGACGCCCGGGACGGGCATGCCGCCGGGGTCAACGACCACCCCGCGCACGCTCTGCGCGGCTAGCGGCGCCGCGACAGCAGCCCCGACCGCAGCCCCGACCGCAGCCACGAGCAGCGTCCGTCTGCTTCGCCGCCCTGCGCGTGATACAAGCCGAGCGTGATTCATCAGCGTTAACGGTGAAGGGCCCCGCCGGGCCGTGCCAGTGCCCCCGCGCCAAAAAGGGCAGGACGGGGTAACTTATACAAAGATTACTGCAACCCGGCCGAGGATTATCAATGAGCAATGCCGTTGCACGCAGCGCACTCCTTCTTGCGCTGGCCGCCGCCTCCGGACAAGCCCAGGTCAACGCGGGCACCAAGACCCCCGAAGCGAGCCTGCCGTTCGAGATGACCCGCGTGGCCACGTTCAACCTGCCGTGGCGAATCGCGTTCCTCCCTGACGGGCGCATGCTCGTCACCGAGAAGGTCGGACCGCTCTGGCTTGTGACGCAGCAGGGCGAGAAGACTCAGGTCGCAAACGTCCCGCCAGTGCTCTGGCAGGGCCAGGGCGGCATGCTGGGCGTGTACACCTCGCCCAACTACGCCACCGACCACCTCATCTACCTGACATACTCCGAGCCCGGCCAGGAGCAGGCCTCCGGATCGAGCCTGGCCCTCGCGCGCGCAAAACTCGATCTCGGCCCCCGCTCGGCGAGGCTCGAGAACCTCCAGGTGATCTGGCGCGACGGCGCGCGCGGACGCGGCGGACAGTTCGGCGGCGCCGTCGCGTTCTCGCCCGACAAGCAATACCTCTTCCTCACCGTCGGCGAGCGGCAGCGCATGACCCCCGCGCAGGATCCGAACTCGCCATTGGGCAAGATCCTCCGCCTCACGCTCGACGGAAAGCCGGCTCCGGGCAACCCGCACGCCGGCGAGGTGGGAGCTGCGACCCTCCCGATCATCAACCCGCCGCGCAATACGGAACTCGCGAAGACCGCGCCCGTCGTGTACACATACACCTTCCCGGGGCCGAACCTCACGCCGTCCGAGACGTGGACGATGGGCCACCGCACGCCCTACGGGCTTGCCTTCTCCCCGGACGGACGCCTCTGGGAACTCGAGCACGGTCCGCGCGGCGGCGACGAGCTGAACCTGATCGAGCCGGGCAAGAACTACGGGTGGCCGCTCGTATCGTACGCCACGAACTACGACGGCGTGCCGATCCCGAGCCCGGACACGCGCAGCGACCTGCAGAAGCCCGTCATCTACTGGACGCCAGTCATCGCACCGGGGAACATGGTCTTCTACAGCGGCACGATGTTCCCCCAGTGGAACGGCTCCCTGCTCATCGGAGGCCTGGCATCGCAGACCCTGAGCCGTGTCACGTTCGACGGCAACGGCGGCGCGACGCCAGCAGAGCGCTGGGACATGGGCCATCAGATCCGCGACGTGGCCGTCGCGCCTGACGGCGCCATCTGGGTCGCGGAGAACACGAGCGACGGCGGGCTCTACCGGCTTACGCCAAAGAAACCCTGATCACCTGCTGATGCGCTCGGAGCGGGGCCGCCGGCGACGCCCGACGGCCCCGCTCGGTATTTCACTGCACCGCGCCAGGCGTCACTTCACCCAGAACGCCCGCTGCCACCACATCGGGGCAGCCCCCTCCGCAGTGTTCGCGACCGGACGCGCGTGCGCGAAAAGATCCTCCTGCACGTCCGGGTTGCGCAGCTTCCAGATCACGCCATCGGCAAAGAAGTGGTGGATGGCGATGTAATAGCTGATCAGCACGGGCGCGACGCTCTCGGGCCCCGCTCCAAGCAGGTGCGACGCGACGGCCTTGGTTGGCCCGGGCACGAACAGCGTGATCAGCACAGTCGTACCGAGCATGCCGAGCACGTAGAGTGCCAGCTGCGTGCCCTGACTCCGGATCGTCTGCTGCGCGGCGCGGTTGATCTCCACGCGGAGCGGGAACTCGAGGTACTGGAGCGCATGGGCCAACTGAACCAGGAAGAGCCCCATCAACCCGTACCTCGCGATGAACGCGTACCACACAAACAGCGCGACCCATGCCACCACCCCGCGGAATGGCGGGTTCTTCCCCGTGCGCATGCGTATGTGGATCAATCCCGCGGCCCCCATCACGAACGCGGCGATCGTCAGGTAGGAAGTCACCTGGAAGGCCGCCTCCACGAGCGCCGGGTTGGCCAGCGTCACCTTGAGGAACCACATCAGGTGCCACACGAGAAGGATCCTCAGCCCGCCGCGAATGAGCCAGTACTCGAGCCGGGTGTGGCGAATGCCGTTCAGGTGCGCGAAGACAACCATCATGCCCCACGTCTGCCCCGTGTAGTGCCACGCCAGGTAGCCGCTCGCGACCATGAAGAACATCGCCAGCATGAACTGCGACCCGGTTCGCGCCTCGTAGAGCGCATAAACGAGGCAGACAGCCATGATGAGCGGCACGCCGATGGTTGCCCACTTGTGCCTGAGTATCATCTCCTTCGACCGGTACACGATCCGGAACGACCCCAGGAAGTGCGCGTAGTTCACGATCAACTGGATCCACGCGACCGTCCCGATCGTGACCCACGTGATCTCCTGCCCACTGGCCAGGATCGGGATGAAGATGATCATTGACAGCCCTCCCACGAGGAGGAAGTCAACGACCGGAGTGAGGATGGACGTCGAGCGAACCGCCACAGCACTGGTTGCCATTACCGTTCCTCCGATTGCGGCGCTGATGCCGGCAGGTCAACGGGAGCCGGCGATTGGGGGGACTGGCGCGGCCGGGCACGGGCGCGCCATCGCGAAGAGTCTACGGTGCGCATCACGCACGCGCCAGACGCGCCCCGCCCCGCAATTCCCCGCGCAACGCGGGCATGACACGGCGCCGGCGCTTCGGGGTGCCAGCCGCGGCACTCTGGTGCAGTACCCCAGGCAGGGATTATGATCACCCGCATGGCTGATCCCGTGGTTGGCGCGGAGCCCTGCACCGCGCTCGGCGCAGCGACGAGCACCATCGAGTCGTATCCGGGACGCGACGTCGCACTGGAGGGCCTGCGCGTCACGCGCGTCATGCCCATCCGCGACCGGCGCATGGTCGGTCCGTGGTGCTTCCTCGATCGCTTCGGTCCGCTGAGCTTCGGGCCGGGAAAGCCGATGGATGTGGCGCCGCACCCGCACGTCGGCCTGCAGACCGTGACGTGGCTGCTCTCGGGTGAGGTGCTGCACGACGACAGCCTCGGCTACGCGGCCACCGCGCGCCCGGGCGGCGTGAACGTGATGACCGCGGGCTCGGGAATTGCACACGCGGAGCAGACTCCGGAGTCGAACAGCGGCTCGCTCGACGGCGTTCAGCTTTGGGTTGCGCTCCCGGATGCGTCACGCGCCGTCGCGCCATCGTTCACCGCCATTGCGGAAGTGCCGCCGGCGGAACAGCGCGGAGGCGTCATTCGCGTCTTCTCGGGCGGCCTGGATGGCGTCGCCTCGCCTGCCCCGCACTATTCCTGCCTGGTCGGGGCGGAGGTGCAGGTGCTGCCGAACGCCAGCGTCGAGCACGCCCTGGACCCGTCGTTCGAGCATGCCATGCTCACCCTCGATGGTGACGCAGCGTTCGAAGGCACCCGGCTCGAACCGCGGCGGCTCTACTACCTCGGCACCCGGCGAACGAGCGCCACGCTGTCGAGCAGGAGCGGCGCGCGCGTGCTGCTGCTTGGCGGCCCGCCGTTCGCCGAGCGCATCCTCATGTGGTGGAACTTCGTGGCGCGCACCCCGGAAGAGATCGCGAGCGCGCGCGCCGACTGGATTGCTCGCCGCCGGTTCGGTGAGGTGGCGGGCTATCGCGGCCCGCGGCTCGACGCACCGGAACTCGCCCGGCTGGCGCGGGCGAACCCCATGAGTTGATCATCGCCGCGCGCCACGCGCCATGCCGCCGTCATGGGAAGATCACGGGAAAGACAATGTTGGTTGTGTAGATGCAGCGGTCGTTGTGGCCGCATTCCGGCACGATGATCGCCTGGTGCTTCGCACCCATCTTCTCCGTCACGTACTTGAAGAACGCCTCGCCGCGCGCGCGGCGCGTGGGACCCTGCGCCATTGCGTTCGGCGACGAATCGAAGCCGCCCAGCGGGAGCACGTCCACCTGTCCAAGGAGGTAGGTGGTGGGGCGCTCGACGAGCTGCTTCCGTAGCTGATCCGGCGTCATCCCCGCCACGTAGCCGGAAAGGTCGTCAAGGCCCGAAGGCCACTGGTTGTAGCGCTGCGCCTTGCTGGCTTCGAACGCGCCGAAGGTGAAATCGAGGTTCACCTTCTCGCCGTTGGGCCCCAGCGCCTCCTTGTCCGCGCCTTCCGGGTTGCCGTTCCCCACGGGAAGCGGACGCTCTGCCACTGGCCATGCGTAGCTCGACGGGTTCGCGACCACGTACGAGATCGAAACTCCCGGGGTATCGTGCACGCGGTTGGCCATTTCGTAGCGCGTGGCAACCTGGCCGCCCGCGGAATGCCCCGCGACGACGATCTTCGTCAGGTTCGGGAACACCTTCTTGTCGGCAAGGCGGCGGACGAGCGTGTCGAGGAAGTCGAAAGAAGTCAGTTTCGGGTTGTTCGTTGACGCGCCACCCGAACGCCAGTTGTTGCCGCTTCCCGGCCAGACAACTTCGTTCTCGCGCGGCTTGTCGTTGGCCTGGATGAACCAGGGCGCGATTACGATCGTGTTGTCGAGCGCGCCGGCGAGGAACGCGGCCGCCGTCGCCGTCTCGAAATAATGGTCTGGGTTGCGGTTCGCGCCGTGCACCATGATCAGTGCGCGGGTGATCGAGGGGTTCGCCCGGTCGAGAGCGTATGATCCGTAGACGAACGACCGCGCCGGGCCGCCGTTGTAGGTGACCCAGCGCTCGCAGGGCGCGGTGGGCGTCGTGCAGGGGTGCGCCTGTGCAAGCGCGACGACCGGCAGAAAGGCGAGGCCGGCCGCAAGGAGGTGTTGAGTACGCATGCTTCTACGATACCCGGATGATCGCCTGCGCGCAGCGCCCATCCGCGCCCCCACCGACACGCTCATGCTTGCCGCGACCAACGACACGTTCGACCGGCTTCGCACAGCGACAGTAACCGGTGCGCCGGTGCTCTCGCCACGACGGTGAGCGGGCTGCCGAGACCGGGTTCTTGCGTTCTGGCCGTGCGGCATGAAAGATGACGCTACAGTCAGGCCAGTGACGGCAGAGTGACGCCTTCCCCCACGGTGGTGAGTCATGGCACCAGTTGCTCGACGCGCGCGTGCCAAGAGCGCCGATACCATCCGGATCACCGTCGTCGGCCGATGCGAAGTATTCATCGGCCGCAAGAAGGTGAGCTCGGCATCCGCCGTACTCTTCGGGCTGATGCTGTACCTGGGGCTTCGCCCGGGCCGATCGGCGGCGCGTGAGGAGCTGCTCGACCTGTTCTGGGACGGCGCGTCCGACCGGGCTCATCGCCACGCCCTGCGGCAGCTTCTGTACAGGATGCGGAACGAGGGCATTCCGGTCAAGATCAGCGAAGGGCATATCTCGCTTGATCCGGCCCGCGTTCACTCCGACCTCGCCGTCATGCTGGAGCCGGGGTGGGCCGACGCGGTGCGTGCGAGCGACCTGAGGCACCCCCATTCGCTCTTCGCCGGGTACAGGCACCCGTTTGGGAATGAGTTCACGGAGTGGATCGAGTCTCTCCGGGACGAGGCCTCGGCCGCGACCCGCACGGCGTGCGTGCGCCACATCGCCAGCGGGCGCCGCGAGGGACGCTGGGCAGACGTCGAGGCCGTGGCACGCATCTGCGTGGACTGCGACCCCATGAACGAGTCGGCGCACACCGCGCTTGCGGAGGCGGTCGCAATGTCGGGGTCGAAGGTGGACGCAATCCGTGGCCTCGACGCGTTCCTCTGGGACGTCGGTAACGTCAGCGAGGGGCTGGGCCGGGAAGCGCGGGCGCTCCGCCAGCGCATCTCCGCGCTTCCGGACTTCCGCCTGCTGCGAATGGGCGAGCCGCCGCTCGTCGGGCGGGCGGCGGAGATCGCCTGGCTGAACGAAAGGGCGGAGGAGGCCCTGAGCGGCTCACCCGTCCACGCCTTTCTCATCGGCGCCCCGGGGATCGGCAAGACGGCAATTGCCCGCGCCTTCATGTCGGCCGCGGAGATGCGTGGCTGGCAATGCCTCAGGGTCAACCTCGAGCCCAGCGACGCCGGCCATCCAACCAGCCTCTTGATGGAGCTGATCCAACGCCTTCTCGCGGCGCGCGGGTCCATCGGAGCAGCGCCCGAGAGCCTCGCGCAGCTTCGGCGGCTGATCGAGCACCGCAGAGAGGACGACGACATCCTCGCCGGGCTCTCGCAGGAAGCCGAGGCAGTCAAGGCGCGCATCAGGTCATCCCTGGCCGACGTCACCGGCGCCGTGGCCGACGAAACGCCCCTCGTGCTGGTGCTCGAGGATCTGCACTGGGTAGACGAGTCATCCCTGGCGATGATCGGATGGCTCGCGCAGCACGGCGGCGACGAGCGCATCCTCTGGGTATTGACGGCGCGGCCCGAGCTGCGGTACGCGGCTGTTCGGGAACTCTTCCCGGCCGACAGGATTCCCTCCCTCGTCGTCAATCCGCTGGACGAGGTGGAGTCGCGCGAGCTGTTCATGGCCTTCGCGCCAACGCTCAGCGCAAAGCCGGAGGCAGCCGATGCCGCTTATGCCGTGACGGGTGGAAATCCGCTGTTCATCCGCGAGATGGCCGGCCTCGTGGCGATGACCGGACGCACGGTGAATCTCCCGCAGACGCTGCAGGCGCTCATGACGGCGCGGGTCGCCCGGCTCACGGCCCCCGCGCAGCGGCTGCTCGACTGCTGTGCGGTGCTAGGCAGGCACGCGACGATGCCGCGCGTGATAGATGTCATCGAGATGGGGACGGCCGAGTTGCTTACGGCTACTGATGAACTGGACCGCATCGGTCTCGTCGGATTGAGCGGCGAGCCCGGGTCGCTTGCGCTGCACGACCTGTGGCAGGAGCAGATCACAAAGGCGATGCGGCCCGGCGTCCGCTCGTTCATGAACCTTCGCGCCGGGCTCGTGCTCGAAGCGGAGGCGCGGAACAACAAGGCCTCAGCACTAGTCCTGGCCGCCGCTTCCCACCTGGTAGCCGGTGGCGCCCGGGACAGGGCGATAGACCTCCTGGAGCTGGCCGTAACCGAACAGCTTCGCGTTGGACTGTACGATGACGCCGTGGAGTGCGCAGAGAAGGCGCTCGGACTCGAGCCGGCAGTGGAGCGGCAGCTCGAGTTCGCAATGATGCGCCTGCAGGCGCTGCAGAGTCTCGGCCGCTGGCGTACGATACACGAGTCTGTCCCCGTCGTGGAGAAGATCGCCGAAAGCTGCGGGAAACCCTTGGGTGGCCACACGGATTTCGAGCTGCTGGCGATCGAGGCGGAGATGCTCGACGGCCTCGATTTCGAGCGTACCACCACTAGGCTGGTCGAGTGCGTCGACAATACCGCATCCGACACCCGGCATCGGGCGGACGCGGCTCGGCTCGGTGCCCGGGCTGCAGCAAACTGTTTCATGGCCGAACGCCTTGCCTCTTTTGCCGCTAGCGTGGCGGCGCTTGACCAGACCGATGATCACGTGCGCGCGCAGACTCTGGCAGTGGAAGTCATCTACAACACCGACGTCGGTAGCCTTTCCGTTGCATCCGACACTGCGACCGCGTTAGTCGCAGTCGAGCGCTCCCGGCGGAGCGTGGCCGACCTCATCCGTTCGCTACGATACCGGAGTATCCCGCTGCGGGCGCTCGCTGAGTACACCGCCGCCTTTGACTCCGTGCACGAGGCGTACAGGCTGGCGCTCACGCATCGGCTTGCTGAGGAGATCGCAATCGGCGCCGATATCCTCGGCAACATAATGTTTGAGTCAGGACAGCTCGCCCACGCTACTCATTGGCTCATGGAAGCCGAACGCGTCGTGTCGCACATTGGGTCAGGATACACCCGGGCGAGCGTGAACTGTGGCTTAGCCATGATTGCAATCGAAGAGGGCGATTCAGTGCGGGCTGCGACGCTCATGGATGCAATCCCAACCCAGCAAGCAGGGCCGCGGCCGACGCGGGCGACGCTTGCTGAGTTAGCCGTCAGGTTGCGTATCGCCGTGGCCGAGAGCGACCGGAAGGAAACAGGACGCCTTTCGGAACACCTCGCCAACGTGGTGAACCAGGTTAGAGGGTTCGGGCGCTTAGGGTACGCAGTTGCGTCGCTCGCAATAGCGGCGGAGTGGATCGACTCTCGTGAGGTAGCGCGGATGCTTGTCTCCGACTACCGCAGTACGATGAATCCCAAGGAAGTGCTGTGGCGGGAGTTGACCGCTCGATTTTGCTAACCTGTGATCATCTGAGCATCAACTACGTTCGCACAAGATCACGAGTGGGCTGGGGGTGTTTCGTTACGGCCGCCGCGCCGCTCGCAAACGTCTCGCCGTGGTGAGCACCAAGCACAGCGCTCTCGATTCGCCCCCACTCGGACGCGGTGGTCAGCGTCCGGACAAGCGACGGATCGAATTGCCGCCCGCTCTTAGCGACTATTTCAGCGCGCACTTCATCGAGTGTCAACGCGCGACGATAGGGGCGGTCAGTTGTCATTGCATCGATTGTGTCCGCTATGGCGATAATGCGTGCCCAGACAGGGATCGCCTCGCCACGCAATCGATCAGGGTACCCGGATCCATCCCACGCTTCATGATGAGCGCGTATCGGCGCAACAATATCTGCTAGCTGTGATACCTTAGCTACGAGCTGTGCCCCTTTCCCCGCATGTCCCTTCATCGCCTCGTACTCATCTTCCGTCAACCGTGCCGGCTTTCGGAGCACAACGGCAAACTCCTCGTGAATCTTGCCGACATCATGAAGAAGCGCTGTTGTGCGTACCCGTTGCGTCGCGCGCGCGCCAAGGCCAACAGTACTCGCAATCAGCTCAGAATACTCCGCAACACGCTGGGAGTGGCCGGAGGTATAAGGGTCGCGCGCCTCGATGGCCGCAACCATGAGCTGCAAGAGCTCTTCATTGACCGTCTGAAGCTCGCGATTCGCCTTATATACGAGTCGTAGGCCAAACAATGGAATAAGGAGCGCGCCGCTCCACGCCCAACCGATGCGGACATACGCGTAGGCAAACCCGAGAACCAGCGGGATCCCCACTAAGTCGTAAACGATTGATGCGCCACCCAGAACGCGGAACAGGACATCTGAGAGCGGTTCTCTTGTATTCGTCGAGATGACGCCGGCAAAAAGGACGGCGTTACAAACGACGAAGGTGGCAAACGCCACAACAAAGGGGCCCAGATCAGACACCCAGGTCCCAGCAGACAGCGGTGCCCCGCCAGACGCGAAGTAGGCAAGCGATGCCAATCCTACTCCCGCGGTCAACTGCGACGTATTGAACAGCGCTCGAATCGGCGCATTCTTTCGGAGATACTCCGCAACACCCATCGCGATCGCGGTGCCCGTCACGATCGGCAATGCAGGAACCACCGCCACACCCGCGAGCAGCGGAATGAACATAATATCGCCGAAACCACCCCTCGGCAGCCGATAGGCCATCACGTGGGCTACGCATCCGGCAAGCGAGAAGAACACTGCTGCTTCTACTTGGTCGCGCGATGCAGGCGGGAGCAGCAGCGCCGCCGCAGCGAACGCCGCAGCAGCCAACGCCACGGTGCCGCCAACGAAGTATCGAGTGCGCGCTTCGGTCATGACGTGAGGTGAAGAGCCCCCAACCCCGGCTTACCAGGTAACCGTGTCCCGCAACGCCGCGAAGAACGCAGCGAAGAAGTCGATCATCTCGCGTCACCTCCCTTTGACAAAAAGTCACAGGCAGCGTCCGCCACCTGTGCTACAAAGTTCGGCTCCGCTCGGTCTGGCCTTGCCGCCCGCTGGTCTCCGCTCCACCGGAGTCGGGGGGCTGTCTTCTCCTCCTCTGTTCCAGGTTCGCCTTATGCCTTCACCGGCGCACTTGCCGCCGCACCCTCGATCCACCTGTTCGTTGCATCGAGCACGGCCAGTACCCCAGCCGTCTCCACGCTGTCCTTCACCGCGCAACTCCCGGTGAGCAAGGCGCCCTGCCGCTCGTGCCTCACGGTTACGCCCGCCAGCACGATCTCGTGGTCGAACGCGCCGACCACCCGCACGCCCTCGAGCGAAAACTGTCGCCCAGTCACCTCGCTCAACCCAACAGCCGCCAACGTCGCCTTGGCCGCAAGCTCCACGCGGCCCCTGTCGCCGTTCAGACCCTCGGCCTCCCCGACGAACTGCTGCTCCCCGCGGCGAAGCGTCACCCGGCACAGCATTCCCTTCGTCCGGCTGCCGCGCACCTCCACATCCTCGAAGTACAGCGCCCGCCCCACGCGCGCGGCCCGCACTATCGCCTTCTCCTCAACTGCCACTTCCAGCACAGGAGGACGCCGCACGGTCGTCGCCACGCTCACCTTCCGGTGATCCACGCGCATCCCAAGGTGCGCCGCCAGCGCACTCTCCACGTTCCGTACCACCTGCTTCGGCTTGATCTCCCCGGTAACCAGGAGATGGATGCCCTCCACCCCGCCGCTGGCGTCAGCCAGGATCCTCGCCGAAACAACGCTCTCCAGCGTGCCCAGCAGATCCTCAGCCCGGGCCAACGGGAGCACCTGACCGGCTATCTGGCTGTGGCCATCTTGTTGAGGTATCACGGCGGTGGCTGCCTCAGCACAGGTTCTCTCGCCCAGATTGTAGCATTAAGCGTCAAGAAACGCTACAGGGGTGGCCGAAATCGGTGGTGTGTGACGCTTATGTGACGCGCCCGGGCAGATCAAGACCCGCAGCCACATGACGCCTAAGTGACGCTTCCGGAAACGATCACTCAGGGTCCAGGGGGATCTTGTACTCCTTGAGCTTCCGGTAAAGCGTGCGCTCACCGATGTCCAGAAGGTCGGCGGCCTTGCGACGATTACCCCGGGTCTCGCGCAACGCCGCCTCGATGGATGCGCGCTCGATCTGCGCCATCGTCATCCCAGGAGTGACCACCACGGTATTCCGCGATACCTCCGCCCCCGGCGGATCCATCCCACCGACTGCGCGCCCCGCGACCACGCCCTCCCCCCCCGCACCGCCCGCACCGCCCGCGCCACCGATCCGCGCAACAAGCGTCCGGTCGTCGTCCACCCGACGGCGCAGTTCCTCCACCTGCAGCTTGAGCTCCACCAGCGACCGCACGATGAACTCGAGTTCGCGCCCTCTTGCTCCCTCGCCATCGCGCACCGCGGAGCCAACGGGCACCGGGAGGAGCCGCGGGGGACCCTGCTCCCGAATGCCCTCGGGAATGTCACCCAGGCCGATCGCGCGCCCATGGGCCAGAACCACCATGGACTCCACCAGGTTGCGCAGCTCGCGCACGTTGCCGGGCCAGTAGTAGTCAACCAGTGCCTGCATTGCCTCGGGCGTGATCCCGTGAAACTCACGGTCGTGCGCGCGGCTGAACTCCTGCACGAAGCGGCGCACGAGAAGCACGATGTCGTCGCGCCGCGCACGCAGCGGCGGCAGGAAGATCGAGAGAACGTTGAGGCGGTAATACAGGTCGCTCCGGAAGCTTCCGCGCTCCACGCTCTCGCGAAGGGGCCTGTTCGTTGCCGCCACCACCCGCACGTCCACGGGAATCACCTGGGTGCCGCCCACCCGCGTGACTTCGCGCTCCTCGAGCACCCGAAGCAGCTTCACCTGGGTTGACGGCGGAATGTCGCCGATCTCATCGAGGAAGATCGTCCCCCCGTCGGCAAGCTCGAAACGGCCGATTCTGCGCTCGGCGGCCCCGGTAAACGCACCCTTCTCGTGCCCGAACAGCTCGCTCTCGAGCAGGGTCTCGGGCAGCGCGCCCACGTTCACCGCGATGAACGGCTTGTTGCGCCGCGGCCCGAGCGAGTGGATGGCCCTTGCCACGAGCTCCTTGCCGGTCCCGCTCTCACCCTCGATGAGCACGGTGCTCGACACAGGCGCCATCTGCTCGACCTTGACGAGCACCTCGCGCACGGCCTCGCTTTCGCCGTAGAGCCCGGTCCGCGCGGCAAGATCCCTGCGGTCGAGCAGCGCCTTCACCCGCACAAACACCTCTTCTGCCGGCACCGGCTTCACCACGACCTCGCTGAACCCGGCCGCCCTGAGCCGAAGCTGGAGGTCCCTGTCGCCGACGTCGGCGAGGCCAAGCACGGCCGCGCCGTCCCAGAGCTGCTGCCGGACGAGCGCCTGTGTGGGCGGGTCGAGAAGGTTCCCGGTGATAACGATGAGGTCGGGCTTCTCTCTCTTCACCGCACTCGGCAAGTCGTCCATGGGCGATACCATGGCCGTAGCAATGCCATCGCGTTCCAGCAGCGCGTTGAGGCGCACTGCCGGCTCGATGTCGGTGAGCGTTACGAGAACTTTCATTCCGCTGCTGCGCCAAAGCCGGGCGCCCCCACCTGCCACGGCGGCAAGGGCGTTCGCCGCCAGCCGAAGCCAGCTCCCATCACCGGTGCGTGCCGTGCTTCCAGAATGGCATCTCGCAAATCGTTCCCGTCACCCGCTTGCCGCGCACGTCAACCTCGAGCGTGTTGCCCGGCCTGGCGTGCTCGGCAGGCACGTACGCGGTGCCGATGCCGATGCCAAGCGATGGGCTCATGGTGCCGCTCCGCACTTCACCGCTCAGCGTCCCATTGACGAACACGGGGTAGCCGTGGCGCGGGAACGCGCGGTCGGCAAACGTAAACCCGGCAAGCTTCCGCGCGATGCCTCCCGCCTTCTGCTTCTCCAGCGCGGCACGCCCGGTGAACTCGCCCTTCTTCATCTTCACGAGCCAGCCGAGGTTCGCTTCCCACGGCGTGACCGTGTCGTCAATGTCGTTGCCGTAGAGCGCGAGCCCCATCTCGAGCCGCAGCGAGTCGCGGCTCCCCAGCCCGGCGGGCGTGACGTCGCCCTTCGACGTTAGAAGGCGCCAGAGTGTCTCGGCGTGAGCCGGGTCGAAGTACAGCTCGAAGCCGTCCTCGCCGGTGTACCCGGTGCGCGCTATGAGGACGTCCTTCACCTCGCCAACAGTGCCGCGCGTGAACCAGTAGTACTTGATGGCATCGAGGTTCACGTCCGTATGACGCGAAAGTATCTCCTGCGCCTTCGGGCCCTGGAGAGCAAGGAGCGCCACGTCGTCACTCACATCCTCGAGCTTGCAGTCGAAGCGCGCGACTTCCTTCGAGATATGGGCGAAGTCCTTATCCTTGTTGGACGCGTTCACGACCATCATCACGTGGTCGGGCGAACGGTACACGAGGCAGTCGTCCTCGAACGTGCCGCGCTCGTTCAGGATCCCGCTGTACTGCACCTGGCCCAGGCCGAGCGCCGCGACATTGTTGGTCGTCACGGCATTCACGAAGTCCACCGCCTGCGGCCCGGTGATGATGAACTCGCCCATATGGCTCACGTCGAACAGGCCGCACTGCTTCCGCACGGCGTTGTGCTCGGCCGTTATGCCAGTCGGGTACTGGACCGGCATCTCATAGCCGGCGAAAGGGACCATCTTGCCGCCAAGGGCGACATGGACGTCGTGGAGCGGGGTTCTCTTGAGGTCGGTCATTTCAGCGAGGTGTGAGTGATACGTGGGAATATGCCGAACTGGCAGCTGTGCGGGCCAGCCCACGGCACGAACTGACACCGGGATAATGGCGTGGCGCACCGGAAATGGCAGGCGGCCGCCGCGGTCGCCAAATTCAGATTCAACCACTACTTCGCATGGCGATCGGCAACTTCCACATCGGCATCATGGGCAACCTGTTCTCTGGGAAGACCACCCTGATGAACGCCCTCACCGCCGATCCTTACGGATCGGAGCTCAGGATCCTGCTGGGCGGCGCCGATCTGTACTCGTTCACCGAGCGAGTCGAGAAGGACTCGCTCACCGATCGGTGCCTGCGGCTCTTCTACGAAGACAGGATCGCGAACATCTTCGCCACCGAAGTGGCATTCCTCCACATGCGCGTGCTGCAGCAGCGCGAGATCCGGCACCTCATGACGCGGGAGAGCCGCGCGCCGGTGATCGTCCTCGAGGACCGGCCGTTCCTCGACGGCCCTGAGGTGTTCGTCCGCAGGATGATCGAGACGGGCGAGATGCCGGCCGCGCACGCGGACCTCTACTACACGCTCTTCCAGCAGACGCTGCACCACGAGCGGATCCGCCTGCCCGATCTGACCGTCTACCTGCGCACCGAACCGGCGCTGCTCGAAAAGCGGCGCGCCTCGCGCGCGGCCGGCGGCGACGAATATGCCCGGACGATCACGATCGAGTACCTGCGGCAGATTCACGACTGTTACGAGGAAATCGTCGCTCACTGGCGCGGCACGCTGCGCAAGTACCAGGAGGTCGCGATCGTCCCGCCGGACTCCGAGATCCTGGTCCTTCCCGCGGAGATAGACATGTACGACCACCCGGACTACGTGCACGTGGCCGCCGGCACGATCCGCGAGAAGATCCGGCGCATGGTGGCGGCCCGAAAGTCAGCAAACGGGAACGGCGGGAATGGACGCTGACGTCCTGCTCGTGCGCGAAGATCCCGCGATCAAGCGCCATGAGATCGCGCACCGGCTCACCCGGGTGGAGCGGCGGCTGCTCACGTATCTGGCGCGCAGCCAGACGCTCGTTGCCTGCTGCGGGAACATCGGCGCGGGCAAGAGCTCGCTCGTGAAGCTCCTGGCGTACAGCACCGGGATGAACGCCCTCTTCGAGCTGCCCGACGACGGATTCGAGGACCACATCACGCAGAACCCTTCGCTCCTGCCGCTCCTCGCCACGGCCAAGCACTCGGCAAAGCGTACTCTCGGGCGGTACTACGGCGCGATCAACGAGTTCATAGACGTGCAATCGCGCTCGGCGAACGGCAGCGCGGCGTGGGAGGAGGCAAAGAAGCGGCTGGAGCAGAGCGCGCTCGACATCCAGCACGCGTACCTCGACCTTCGCAAGATGCAGCTGCAGGCGGCGCCCCACCTGGTGGCCTCGACCTGCATTGACGGCTCTCCGCTGGCCGACCGATTCGCATTCTGCGAAGTGCTGCACAACGACATGGACGTGCCGTACCTGACGGATCAAGCGCTTGCCGTCATTGACGGGCGGCTGGAAGAGGAGTTCCGCGGCCTTGCACGGCCGGGTCTGCTCATACTGCTGAAGAGTCCGATCGAGGCGCTGCTCCGGAACATCGCCGAGCGCAGGCGGGACGAGGAGGCGCCCGGCAGCGGAGCGGCATCCGACACGCTGCCGGAGGGACTGGTGCGGCTCGTACGGGCGCTGAACGCGCGCTACGACGCGTTCGTGGAGACCGTCCGCGCCACGGGATGGTACCGCGGCCCGGTGCTGATGATTGACGTCTCGGAGATTGACTTCGTGTCGAACGTAAGACACCTGATCGCGGTATATGAAGGTATCGAATCGCTGCTCGTGCCCCGGGAGTTCCGCGCCTGATGCTGCACACGATCCGCGTTGCCGTCGCCGCCCTGCCGCTGGCGCTATCGTTCCTCCGCGACCACAGGAGATGGCTGCTCTGGGGCGCCCGGGCGCACCGCACGCCGGAGTTCCACCAGCAGCGCGCCAAGCGGCTCGTCCGGGCGATCGTGAACCTGGGCCCGAGCTTCGTAAAGATCGCCCAGGTCTTCGCGTCGCGGGCCGACCTGGTGCCGGAGCCTTACCTTGGCGCGCTCGGCACCCTCGTTGACCAGGTTCCTCCCCTGCCGTTCGCCCACGTCGAGCGCACCGTCGGGGCAGCTTATGGCCGCGGCGTGGATGAGGTATTCGAGGCGTTCGAGCGCACGCCAGTGGCATCCGCATCGCTCGCGCAGGTTCACCGCGCGCGCTTCAAAGGAGAAACCGTTGCGGTGAAGATCCTGAGGCCAAACGTCGAGGCCCAGGTCGCGGCCGACGTGAGGGCCGCACGGACGATCCTGAAGTGGCTCGACCGGTGGTGGGGGCATCCGCATATCCGGCGCGAACTGACGGCGCTCGACGCGTTCGAGGTGCGCGTCCGTGAGGAAGTGGACTTCCGGCTGGAAGGGGCCTATGCAACCACGATCCGCAAGAACTTCGAGGGTAACCGGCGGCTCGTCATCCCGCGCATCCACACCGAGATGACGCGCCAGCGCGTGCTGGTAATGGAGTTCATCGAAGGCACCCGGATCGATCGCATAGACCCCGGCGCCGATGGCGCGCTGGACCCGAAGCATATCGTGCAGACACTGGTCGAGATCTACGTGCAGATGGAGCTCATTGACGGGCTCTTCCACGCCGACCCGCACCCAGGCAACGTGCTCTTTACCCCCGACGGCCGGATCGCGCTGCTGGACTTCGGCGCGGTGGTGAGGGTGCCGATCGAGATGCGGCGCGCGCTCGTCCACACGTCCATCGCCGCAATCCGCCGCGACGCCGACGCGGTGATCCAGGGGTTCACGGACCTGGGGCTCGTACCGCCGGGCTCGGACCGGGCCGCTCTGGTGGAAATTGCGCGAACGCTGATCGGGCAGGCGTATTCCCGGACGACGATGCGCGAGCGGATTGACACGCTGCTCGCCAATCGCGTGATGCAGGCGCTCTTCGACTCGCCGATTACACTCGTCCCCGAGGCAGTGTACTTCGCGCGCGCGGCGGCGTTGATCGAGGGAATCGGCACGCGCTACGACCCCTACTTCCAGATCATTCCGGTAGCCAGCCCGGTCGTGCTGAGGATGCGTACGCGGATCCTCCGATCGCTTGGTGAGAATCCGCGGCCGAGCGTGGCGGAGATCGCAACGGTTGCGGGATACACGCTGGGCCGCGCGGCCCGGTGGGTAGCCGACCTCGCCGGCCGTCAGAGGCCGAGGTCGGCCAGCGCCGACGCAACCTCCTCCGCGTGACCGTCTGCCTTCACCTTCGCGAACACGCGCTTCACCTTCCCGTCCGGGCCAATGATGAACGTGGTGCGCTCGATTCCCATGCTCTTGCGCCCGTACAGCGTCTTCTCGACCCACACGCCGTAGCGTTCGGCGACCGCGTGGTCTTCGTCAGCGAGCAGGGGGAACGGGATCGCAAACTTCTGCTTGAACTTCACGTGACTCGCGACCGAATCCGGTGATACCCCCAGGATCACCGCATCGCCGGCGCTGAAGCGCGGAAAAAGGTCGCGAAATCCGCATGCCTCAGTAGTGCATCCGGGCGTGTCGTCCTTGGGATAGAAGTACAGGATGACCGTCTTGCCCAGAAGGCTTCCGAGTGAGAGGCGGTCGCCGGTGTCCGTTTCGAGGTCGAAATCCGGTGCCAGATCGCCAATGGCTACATTACTACTCACATTACTCATCTTGATTCCCCGCGAGTGGTCGCTGAAGCGCGCCAACCATGAATAGACAGTATTGTGGGCTGGGATGGAATAGGGCGTTGCGGATCCCCTCGGTACAATCCGGGTTGATTGGTGACACCACAAACCGGGATGATGGGTGACACTCCTCCTAAACTGCATCGCCGACCCTTGGTGGGGGGGGGCTGGGCGATGCCCTGGTTGGAGACAGCACCCGTGGAACAGCGTGAACAGTTCATCGACGACGACCGGCGCGACGTGATCGTGGACCACCTGCCGTTTGTGGCTGAGCATGATGATCATCATCTGGCCGCTATCTGGCATCTCATGGCGGTCGATACCGCGATGGGCGGGCGCTGATGTTGGCGGTCAGGGTGCTACTGGCGGTTGGGGTGGCGACCGTCGCATCGGGGACGTCCCGGCCATCGGCGGCGGGGCGGCCATGGCCCAGGCCCGAGCGGGCGGACACCGCGTACGTTCGCCAGCATTACGTCAAGCGTGAGTACCGGCTGCCCATGCGCGACGGGGTGGAGCTGTTTACGGCGGTGTACGCGCCGCGCGACGCATCGCCAACGCGGCGGTATCCGATACTCATGACGCGTACCCCGTTCTCCATTGCGCCATATGGCGCGGACGCCTATCCGCAGACGCTCGGACCGGACGAATTCACACTTCATGATGGTTACATCTTTGTGTATCAGGATGTGCGCGGCCGGTACATGTCCGGTGGCATCTTCGAGAACGTACGTCCGCTTGTCCCGGACGCGGCGAAACGTCGTGATCCCCGCCTGGCCGATGAAGCGACGGACACCTACGACACCATCGCCTGGCTGCTCGCACATACCGCGGGGAACAACGGGCGGGTGGGGATCTGGGGCATCAGCTACGGCGGGTTCTATGCCGTGCAGGGTGTCTGATGTCGCATCACCCGGCGCTCGCCGCCGTGTCACCGCAGGCGCCGCTCACGGACATGTTCTTCGAGGACTATCATCATAACGGCGCGCTCACGCAGGGCTATTTTACATCGTATCCGATTTTTGGAATACCGAGGCCCGCCCCGACGCCGGATCACTGGTGGCTGCCGGCTTTTCTCCGCCTCGATTCCCTGTCGCAGCCGGACGACTACCGGTGGCAACTGTCGCTTGGCGCGGTGAGCACCTTCGGGCGGCGGTTCTACCCGGGGAATACGCTCTGGCGGGATATTACCGCCCACCCGAACTACGATGCGTTCTGGCAGAATCGCTCGGCGGTGCGGCCATTGCGGGGTGTGACGGCCGCCGTGCTGGTGGTGGGCGGGTGGTTCGATGGCGAGGATCTCTACGGCCCGTTTGCGGTGGCACGAGCGCTGCGCAGGAACAATCCCGGAGCTCGTGTCTCGATGGTCGTCGGTCCGTTCGGGCATCGCGGTTGGACACAGACCGGGTCGGCACGCACGATGATCGGAAAACTGTACTTTGGCGATTCGCTGGCGTTGCGGTACCAGCGCGAGGTCGAGGCGCCATTTTTTCGCGGCCATCTGAAGAGTGAGGGCGCGGGGCCGCCGCCTGATGCCCTGATGTTCGATACGGGGCGGAAGGCGTGGCGGACCTTCGCAAACTGGCCGGCGGCTGCACAGCAGCAACGTTTCTACTTTCACACCGACGGAACCCTGTCGCGGGTCAGGCCGGAACCAGCGTCGGCATTGCGGCAGTATGTCAGCGATCCGCGCACGCCGGTGCCCACGGGATGCGAGGGCCCGACGCTGACTGACTTCACGCACTACATGGCGGACAATCAACGCTGCTTCGATGGTCGTCCCGACGTGCTGACATTCCAGAGCGACGTGCTGACGGAGGATTTGACGGTTGCCGGCCCGATTTCGGCCAGCCTCCGCGTGTCCATCTCGGGCACCGATGCCGACTTCGTGGTGAAGCTGATAGACGTGTACCCGATGAGTGGAGATTCGACCGTCGGTGATCCAACGGCGCCGGCGGAACTAGCGGGCTACCAGCAACTGGTGCGGGGTGAGATCATGCCCGGGCGCTTCCGGAATTCCTTTGCGCGGCCCGCGCCGTTCCGCCCCGATCAAGCGCAGACCGTGACGGTAGCGCTGCAGGACGTGTTGCACACCTTTCGACGCGGGCATCGTCTCATGGTGCAGGTCCAAAGTTCCTGGTTCCCGATGTTCGCTCGTAATCCACAGACGTACTTTGCGAACCAGCACACAGCGCCGGCGGCATCGTACAAGCCCATCACGGTCCGTGTCAGCACCGGCGGCGGTGACGCGAGTGCCGTTGACCTTCCCATCATTCGCGGGGGGCGGGGATAGCTGCCGCTGACCGCGCCAGGACCCCGGTAGATGACGCCGCGCTTCATCACAAACGCACATGCTCGACGGTGGTGATGACGTTCCCCCCGCCATTCCCGCCAGAGTGAGCTAGACAATCGGGCCCCAATTGGTCGAGCTTAGCGCCGACCGGAGGCCCCATGAAGAAGGCCCGTTTCACGACCGGGCAGATCATCGCGATCCTGCAGGAGCACGCCGCCGGCACCGAGCCGGGCGAGCTGATTCGCCGCCACGGCATCTCGCGGGCGACGCTGTACCACTGGAAGAAGCAGTACGGCAGCCTCGAGGTCAGCGACGCGAAGCGGCTGAAGGCGCTGGAAGACGAGAATCGCCGGCTCAAGCGGCTGGTGGCCGACCAAGCGCTCAATCTCCAGATACTTAAGGACGTCCTGGGAAAAGAGCGCTGACCACCGACGTGCGCCGGGCGGTGGTCAGGCAGGTGCGAGGGCGCTACGACGTGAGCGAGCGATATGCGTGCCGCAGTCTGGGGTTCGAGCGCACCGCGCCGCGTCGCCCCGGCGCGCCGCGCTGCGTCGGTCACCGCCCGCTGGATCACCGTCTCTCCAGGGCGAACTGCCCGATCTTCGCGTGCAGGCTCTTCATATCCACGGCCGGTTCACTCCGCTGCCCCTCCGTGAATACATCGGCCGCACCCTTCAGCAACTGCTCCTTCCACGCCGTGACCTGGGCGGGGTGTACATCAAAGCGCTTCGCAAGCTCGGCGAGGGTGCCTTCGTGCCGCTCCGCCGCGAGGGCGACCTTGGCCTTGAACCCGGGAGCGTGGTTCCTGCCGGCCCGCTCGGGCATCAGGGACTCCTCCAGAGATAGGCGAATCTTCGCCCGGGGAGCCCCCCTGTCCACTCAGCTGTTCAGAAAACCGGGACCACTTCTAACGGGAGCAGCGGCAGCTACGCAGGGATGATCGCGGGCGGCCGCGACATCTCGCGCAGCCATCGGAAGTGCGACGCGATCGCGGCACGCAGCGTGGGGTGGAAGTTGTACTCCAACCCGTGCTTCCCGCACACCTCCTGCACTATCGGCGCAATATCCGGGTAGTGGATATGGCTGACGCTCGGGAACAGGTGGTGCTCGATCTGGTAGTTGAGTCCGCCAAGGTACCACGTCCACAGCCGGTTTCCACGGGCGAAGTCCACCGTCGTCGCCACCTGGTGCGCCGCCCACTCGTTCGCAACACGCTCGACGGGCGCCCCAGGCGGAGGCGGAACGAAATCGGCCTCCTCTACCGTATGCGCCATCTGGAACACGACAGCAATCACCACGCCGAGGACGAGGTTGGTGACCAGGTACCAGATGAGCACGGTGAGCACGGGGTGCAGGACAAGCGGAATGGCCAGGAAGAGCGAGCCCCATGCAAGCTTGCCAAGGATGAACAGCGCCAGTTCGAATCCCTTCGGCCTCTCGATCTCGGCCTGGCCGATCCGCCCCGTGGCTACGTTCATGTAGTCGTCCACCCACTGCCACTTCAGCGTAGTCATGCCGTAAAGCACCCACAGGTAGTAGTGCTGCGCACGATGGAACGCGTAGTGCTTCTGCTGCGGGGCGAGCCGGCCGAACACCCCGACATTGATGTCATCGTCCACGCCGGGGATGTTGGTGAACCCGTGATGCAATACGTTGTGCTTGTGATGCCACACGTAGGAGCTGGCGCCCATCAGGTCGAAGAAGAACGCCATCACGCGGTTGATCACCGCGCTCCTGGAGTAGCTGCCATGGCCGGCGTCGTGGGGAATGTTGAACCCGATGCCTGCGACTGAGAGGGCAAGGCTGACGGAGAAGGCGAGCGCCTCCCACCATACCGTGCTGAAGAACACGAGGCCGGTATACGAGGCCGCCATCCAGACCAGCAGGATGAACGATTTGCGGTACATCGCGAACGGCGCCCTGACCGGGCGGCCGCACCCGTCGAGGTAGGCGTTGACGCGCGCCTGGAGTTCCTTGCGGAAGTCCGTGCGGACGTTGAAGCGGATGGGAACTGGGGGCATTCGTGAAATCTACCGGGTGAGAGGGGGCGCCACTCCGGGCGAATTCGCCGGACCGCGTGAGGTCGCAACGCCGATCATCGGCGCAGCCGCGCCCGACGCGCGGGCTGGGCCACCCGAGGGCACTACTGCTTCGGCTTCGGGCGGCGGGGCGAGCCCCGCCCCGTGGCTGCCGCCGCGGCGAGCGGCTCGCCACCCATCAGCGCCGCCATCAGCGCCTTCTGCACGTGGAGCCGGTTCTCGGCTTCGTCCCACACGCGGCTCCGCGGACCGTCAATCACGCTCGCGGCAACCTCTTCCCCCCGGTGCGCCGGGAGGCAGTGCAGGAAGATCGCGTCCTTCGCCGCGCGCGACATGAGAGCGTCGTCAACGATGAATCCGGCGAAAGCACGCTCGCGCTGCTGTTGCTCTGCTTCCTGACCCATCGAGGCCCACACGTCGGTGCTCACCACATGGGCGCCCTCGGCGGCCTCGCGCGGACTCCGCGTGAGGAGTACCCTGCCCCGTTCGCGCGCCCTGGCCAGCAACGCGGGATCCGGTTCGTAGCCCTCCGGGCAGGCGAGGCGGAGCTCGAAGCCGAGGCGCCAGGCAGCATCGAGCCACGAGTTCGCCATGTTGTTGCCGTCGCCGATCCACGCGATGCGCTTCCCTTCGTACGTGCCGAACGCCTCGCGAACCGTCATGAGGTCGGCAACGACCTGGCAAGGGTGGTGTTCGTCGGTGAGGCCGTTGATCACGGGCACGTCGGCTGCGCGGGCGAGTTCCTCTGCGTCGGCCTGCGCGAAGGTCCTGATCATGATTCCCGCGCACATGCGCGAGAGGACGCGGGCCGTATCCGTGATGGGCTCGCCGCGGCCGAGTTGAACGTCGCGATTCGAGAGGAAGAGCGGGTGCGCGCCAAGCTGCCACGCTCCCACCTCGAATGATACCCGCGTGCGCGTGGACGCCTTCAGGTAAATCATCGCCAGCGCGTGGCCCGCCAGCGGCTTCCTGCGGTACCGCCCGGCCTTCATTCGCGCGGCAAGCTTGAAGAGCGCGTCGAGTTCGGACTTCGTGAAGTCGGCGAAGGTGAGGAAGTCGCGATGGGTGCGCATGGGAGAGGCGGAATCTAGCCAGCCTGCGGCCCTTTTGCGCCGGACGGCGAGGGATTGATGCGACGCCCTTTGGCACGTACAGTCAGGGTAGAACCGGCGCCCTCCAGGGAGGCCCCAAATGCCGGTGGCGGTACGGTTGTCGCGGAACTTCTACGAACGCTTTGGCGACGACGCGACGAACGAACTCATCGCACTGCTGAACGACGTGGACTTCACCTATCGCACCGAACTGAAGGACGCATTCGCCGGGAGTCTCGCGGTGTTCGACGCGAAACTCGAGCAGCGCATCGCCGAGGCGACAGCGCGGTTCGACGCGCGATTCGCCGAGGTCGAGGCCAGGTTCGACGCACGATTGGCCGAGATCGAGGCCAGGTTCGACAAGCGGTTCACGGCGATAGAAGGGAGGTCGGAACAGCGCTTCGCGGCAGTTGACCTCGCCATTGCGAACCTGGCTGGTGAGATGAAGGGAATGCAGTCATCCCTGCTGCGGTGGATGTTCGCATTCTGGGTTGCGAGCACGGCCGCCACCATCAGCGCGATGGCGGCGTTCGCGCACTGACAAGCGGATGGTGCCGGCCGGGCCATGTGGCGACGGCCCGGCCGTGCCCGGCCACTACCGCACGGCCATCAGCGATTCGCGCAGGCGCGGCAACACAACCTTGATCTCGTCGGTCGAGACAGCGCCAACCGACAGCCGGAACCACCCCGTTTCCTCACGCGCTCCAAAGGCCTGGAACGGCACCACGGCGAGCCCGCACGAGCGCAGCAGGTAGCGGCGGATGTCGTCGTTCGTCGCCATGACGGAACCATCGGGAGCCTTGCGCCCGTTCAGCGCGAACCGGGCGCTGAGGTAGATGGCTCCCAGCGGTGGCGTAGAGTCAACCGGGAAGCCCTCCTTCCGGAGCGTGGCGATGCCGTCGGCCAGGAGCCGCAGCCGCTCTTCGACCTTGGGGAGCATCACGGCGTGGAACGCATCCACCTCCCGCGCGGCGCCGAGCAACTCCGCCGTAGCGAGTTGGGCCGGACGCGGCGCCCACGCCCCAACGTGGGTCAGCAGGTCGCTCATCCCCTTGATCACGTCGTCGGGCCCGACCGCCCACCCGACCCTCAGTCCGGTTGCCGCAAACGCCTTCGAAATGCCATCCACGAACACGGTATAGCGCTTCATCTCCGGCCGAAGGCCAACGGGCGTGCGATGGTTCGCGCCGCCGAACGTGAGCATCCAGTACATCTGGTCGTACAGCACGTACAGCGGGCGCTCACCTCCGGCGGCGCGCCGCGCATTCTCCTCGAGCACGAGGTCGCAGATCGCCGCGAGTTGCGGCTCCGGGAAGAGCGTGCCCGCGGGATTCATGGGCGAGCAGAGGACGAGCAGCGTTGCGCCGCCGATGTGGCGGGCCAGTTGGTCCGCCGTGGGCAGAAAGCCGGACTCCGGGCCGCACGGCACCTCGACGGGGATGGCGCCGACGATGGGCGCGTAATACTCGTTGCTCCAGCTCGGCACGGGGTACACCACGCGCTCGCCGGGGTTGACGAGCACGCGATACGCGCCATAGATCGCCGGGCGTCCGCCGCCGCAGACCATGACGTTCGCTTCTCCGTAATCGAGGCCGAGGCGCTGCGTGTACGACTGCGCAACCGCCTTGCGCAGCGCGGGCATCCCCGACGACGGCGGGTAGTTCGACTCCGTTGCAGCGCGTGCCGCGATTCCGCCTGAAAGGAGTGTGGGCACGGGGAAGTGCGCGGGCGAGAAGTCGCCGACGGTGAGGTTGCAGACGGGGCGGCCAGTCGCCACGAGATCGCGCACTTCGGCCGAGATGGCGAGGATCTGCGAAGGCCTGAGGGTGGCGGCGAGCGAGGCCAGCCGGGCAGCGGCGCCACGTGGCGATGCGGTTCCAGTCATGAATGAAGAATACACACGCCCGCCCGTCGCGGCAGGCAACATGGGCGCGTCATAGGATGTACTTGCGCAGGTCCTCGTCGTCCGCGATTGCCTTGAGCCGCTCGCGAACCATCTCGGCATGCACCGCAACGGGCGCCGTGCCGCGCTCCGGAAGTTCGTAGAGCACGTCCTCGAGCAGGGTCGTCATGACCGTGTGCAGGCGGCGCGCGCCGATATTCTCCATTCTCGAGTTGAGTTGCGTGGCCATTCGCGCGATTTCGCGGATCGCCTCGTCGCCGAACTCCAGGGTCACGCCCTCCGCCGCCAGCAGGGCAGCGTACTGCCTGGTGAGCGCGTTCTCCGGCTCGGTCATGATCCGCACGAAGTCGGCTTCGGTGAGCGACTTGAGCTCCACGCGGATCGGGAACCTCCCCTGCAGTTCCGGGATCAGGTCGCTGGGCTTTGACACGTGAAACGCACCCGCCGCAACGAAGAGGACGTGATCCGTCTTCACCAGCCCGTACTTCGTCTGCACCGCCGATCCCTCGACGATCGGCAGCAGGTCGCGCTGGACTCCTTCGCGCGAGACGTCGGGCCCGCCCATCTCGCCCTTGGCTCCGGCGATCTTGTCAATCTCATCGAGGAAGACGATTCCGAGCTTCTCCACGCGATCGAGCGCATCGGTCACGACCTCGTCCTGGTTTACGAGCTTTTCGAACTCCTCGTCGAGCAGGATGCGCCGCGCGTCGGCCACGGTGACGGTGCGCCGCTTCTTGCGCGACGGAAGCAGTTCCGACAGCATCTCACCGAGGTTCGCCATGGCATCGGGCGCCCCCTGCTGGCTCCCGAGGTCCAGCGGGGCGATGGCCCGCTGCGCCACCTCGATCTCGATTTCCCGCTGATCGAGCTGTCCGTCGCGCAGCAGTTGGCGAAGCTTGTCGCGCGTGCGCTTGTGGCGCTCGCGCGCCGCATCGTGCTCCGCGGTAACGCTGCCCGAAGCTGAAGCGACGAACACCCGGTCAACGGGGTCGGACACCGGCTCGGCGGCCTGGCCGGGCTTCGCGGCCCCGGGCGACGCCGGAGTTTCCGTTCGGGCCAGCTCGGACGGAGCGGGGAGCAGGAGGTCGAGAAGCCGCTCCTCCACCCGATCCTGCGCCAGGTCTTCGACGTCCTGCGCGCGCTCGTTGCGCACCAGGTCAATCGCACTCTCGACGAGGTCGCGAACCATCCCCTCGACGTCGCGGCCCACATAGCCGACCTCGGTGAACTTCGAGGCCTCGACCTTGATGAAAGGCGCGCCTGCCAGCTTGGCGAGTCGGCGGGCAATCTCCGTCTTGCCCACGCCCGTCGGGCCGATCAGGATGATGTTGTTCGGCGCGATCTCGTCGCGAATCACCTCAGGAGCCCGCTGGCGCCGCCACCGGTTGCGGAGCGCAATCGCGACGGCCTTCTTTGCCTCGGCCTGGCCGATGATATACCTGTCGAGCTCCGCGACGATCTTGCGCGGGGTGAGATCAGCAAGCCGAGCGAGAGCTTGTTCGGTTCGATTTGCAGCCATTGTCATGAAATTACACCATTGCCCGCTCCATCCGGTTTATGCGCAAGCCATACTGCCACCGCGACTTAGAGTCAGGTCCGATCTGTCCGTGTAATCCTCACACGACTGGCGGGCGTTCCCCGATGCCCGAACGAGCCGCGATGGGCCAATCTACCGATGCCGATCGCGCTCGTCGTTTGCGCGTCGGTGCCGGAAACGTGGCCGGATCCCCGCTCGAGTTTGCGCGGATCGTGGGGGCGCTGGGGAGAGCGCTGTGCGCGCCTCGCGGGGTTCGGCCACGGCAGTAGTGCGGCGGCGCCAGCGCTGATGGGCGATCCACGAGCCCTGGCGCGGCGCCGTTTGCGCTTTCAGGCCTCCGGGTCGGCCGCGCCGTGCGGGTGGCCCACGTTCATGCGTACGCTGCCGCCCGGCGCCTCAGCGATCCGGCTCGAGTACGGTGATGTTGGTATTGGAAAAGATGCAGATCTCGCCGGCGATCGTGAGCGACTTCTGTACAATCTCGCGTGGCGTCATTTGCGTTTCACGCAGCAGAGCGCGCGCCGCGGCAAGGGCGAATGGCCCGCCGGACCCAATCGCGAGCGCTCCGTCCTCGGCCTCGATCACCTCGCCGCTGCCCGAAAGTACGAACCCGTGCTTCGCGTCGGCTGCGATGAGCTGGGCTTCGAGCCGACGCAGCACCCGGTCGGACCGCCACTCCTTCGCGAGGTCCACAGCGGCTCGCGGCAGGTTGTCGGGGAAGCGGTCAATCTTCTCCTCGAACTTGTCGAAGAGCGTGAACGCATCGGCCACGGCGCCGGCGAAGCCGGCCACGATGGCACCGCCCTTGAGCACGCGCACCTTCTGCGCGTTCGACTTCATCACGGTCTCGCCCAGAGTCACCTGGCCGTCGCCGCCAATGGCAACCTTGCCATCTCGCCGGACGCAGAGGATGGTAGTAGCGTGAAACTGCTGCATGGCAATGAAGCTAACGGAGTGTGAATCCACATGGCCTGGCCCATCGCTTTCGACGACGTCCTCGCCGCGCGCGACCGCATCGCGCCGTTCATCGGACCCACGCCGCTGCGTGAGTACCCGCTGCTCGATGACTTGATTGGGCACGGGATCCGCATCTGGGTGAAGCACGAGAACCACCAGCCCACGCAGAGCTTCAAGGTTCGCAACGGGCTCTCGAGCATAACCGCGCTGACGACCGAAGAGCGAGAGCGCGGCGCCATCGGCGCCAGCACCGGGAACCATGGGCAGGGTGTGGCGTACGCCGGCAAGCAGCTGGGCGTGCCGGTCACGATCTGCGTGCCAGCGGGCAACAACCCCGGGAAGAACGCTGCGATCCGCGCGCTTGGCGCCGAGCTCATCGAGGGCGGCACGACGTACGATGACGCCGCCGCAGCGTGCGACCGCATCCGACGCGAGCGCGGCATGACGCTCGTGCACTCGACGAACAACCGCAACGTCATCGCCGGCGCGGCAACGATGACCCTCGAGATCATCGGGCAGGAGCCGTCCCTCGACGCGCTCATCATCGCCGTTGGCGGAGGATCGCAGGCCGTGGGCGCGCTCACCGTACTGGCGGCACGCGCGCCGCACGTACAGGTGTATGCCGTTGGAGCGGCCGGCGCGCCGGGGCAGTACGAATCGTGGCGACAGGGGAGGCGGATGAGCGGCTTCCCCGCAGAGACGTTCGCCGAGGGGATCGCGACCGGAGCGGCGTACGAGGCGACATTCGACGCTCTGAAGGAAGGCCTCGCCGGATTCGTCACGGTAGACGAGGATGCGCTGTACGCAGCCGTGCGCGACCTCATCTCCATGACGCACAACCTCACGGAGGGAGCGGGGGCTGCGGGGCTGGCGGGCCTCCGCGTGCTGGCTCCGGAACTTGCCGGCAAGCGCGTGGCGATCGTGCTGTCGGGCGGCAACCTCTCGACGGACGCGCTCGAGCGCCTGTACGGGCCTTGATGCGAGTGTTCGAGCGGTGGTACGGACCCGATGGAAAGGCTCAGGCGCGGGGATGCGCCTTCCGGTGCGCTTCCTTGAGCCGCTCGATACTGGTGTGCGTGTAGATCTGCGTGGTGGAAATGGAGGCGTGGCCAAGCAGCTCCTGCACCGCGCGAAGGTCGGCCCCGGCGTCGAGCAGGTGAGTGGCGAAGGTATGCCGCAGCGAGTGAGTCGAGAGCCCGGCGCCCTCGTCAACCCGTTCCAGCCACCGCTTCATGGTGGCCTGAACAGCCCGCACCGTGAGCCGTCTGGCGCGTGGGCCCACGAACAATGCCGTCCGGTCGGCCCTCTGGCCTGCCTGGGCGAGCAACGCATCACGCACGCGTTCGTACTCCCGCAAGGCGCGTTGCGCGTGCTCACCGACTGGCACGATCCGCTCTTTGCGTCCCTTGCCGCGCACTTTCACCAGGCCGGCAAGCAGGTCGAGGTCGGCGCGATTGACGCCCACCAGCTCGGAAACGCGCAGGCCGGAAGAGTAGAACAGCTCGACAATCGCGAGGTCGCGCACGTCCGCCAGCCGTCCCCCGGCGGCCCGCATCTGCATGGCGGCCAGGAGGGTTTCGACCTGCGACCGGTCGAGGTGCCCCGGGAGGTGCTTGTCGAGCTTCGGCGTGCCAACCGCGCGCGCGGGGTTGTTGGCTACGATCTCCTGACGGTTCAGCCAGGCGTAGAAAGAGCGAATCGCACTCAGGGCGCGCGCGGCGCTCCGGCGTGAGATGCCCCGCTGGGAGAGGCGCGCGAGATAGGCACGGATCGCCGCCCTGTCCACCCGTTCCCACGACAGACCGCCCTCGCCAAGATACGGGCCCGCAAACGCCGCGAACTGCCGCAGATCGCGCGCGTACGCCTTCACCGTGTTTGACGAGACGTCGCGCTCCTTCGCGAGGTGCTCGAGAAAGGCGGCGACGAAATCCGGCGCCGCAGCGTCGTTCACGGCCGGGCCGCCTCTTCGGGCGATCGGGGCTGGGTCACCAGAAGAACTTCCGCAGCCCCGACGGTTGCTGCGCCGTTTGATGCTTGCGGTACATGTGCAGATACATCAAGCCGCCGGTCATCGTCATCGCCACCAGAGCGAGCCCCCAGAGCATGGCGACAACCAGCCCGCCGTCCCCGAACGCCTCGCCGCTGTGCAGCCGGTAGAGGAACGGCTTATCGGCGTAGTCCTCCGTCGCCAGCAGCGCACCGGTCAACGCGTGTATGCGCAGAAGCTTGTCTTCTCCGCCAGTCGGCTTGCCAAGAAAGACCGACACCGTCGGTGGATCGCCCTTGAGCTTCAGCTCGACCTTGTCAACCGGGGCGCCCGAAGCGCTGGCTTCGGCGGTCCGCAGGGCGCGGGTGAGCACTGCTGCCGTCGTCGTATCGGATGCATTGAGCCGCACGTCGCTCACGACATCGCGTAGGCGCTCGCGCTCGGTCTCTTCGGCGCCAAAGAACTCGGTGAACGCAACCAGCACGCCGGTTGCCGCGGCCCAGAGGATGAAGATGGCCGCGACCCAACTCACCCAGCGGTGCCAGAGCCGCAGCGACTTGATGGTAATCATACGGAGTAAGAATAGGGCGTTGGACGGCGTGGCGCAGCGGGCGTATGATTCGGCATGATACTTGGCGTCGCGGGAATGATCGGCTGCGGCAAGACCACGCTGTCGCGGGCGCTGGCGCAGCGGTTTGGCCTGCAACTCGCCCTCGAGAGCGTCGGCGACGAGAATCCCTGGCTTACGCAGTTCTACTCCGGGCCGGACTGTATGCGCACCTACGGCCTGCACCTTCAGCTTCACTTCCTTGCAACGCGCTTCAAGGCGATGCGCCGGATGCGGGCGATGGGCGGGAGCTGGGTGCTCGACCGCACGTGGTACGAGGACGCCGAGATCTTCGCGCGCGGCCTCTACGAGCAGGGGTACATGAGCGAGGCCGACTGGACGCTGTACGAGATGCTTTACGGCGAGCTGCTCCACGCCCCTGCGGCGCGACCGCCGCGACTCCTCATCTACCTCGAAGGCCCGCTCTCGACGATCCTGGGTCGCATCGCAACGCGAGGGCGTCCCGGCGAGCGCGACGCCGACCCGGAGTACTTCGCGGCGCTGCACGAGCGATACGCCCGGTGGATCGCGGTGTTCAGGCACTGCCCGGTGCTGCGACTGGATGTCCGGGAATACGACGTCATTGGCGACCCGGCAGCGGTAGAGGGAATCGTGGCGCGCCTGCGCCGCCAGATCGAAGGGGACCTCCCTCAGACCGAGCTGTGGCCTGGCGCCGTGGATGCCAGCGACACGCCGTTTGCCCCCGCCCAGGCCCGAAGGTCTCGCAAGGCGCGCTCGGCGTAACGCCGCTTTCGCTGCACTTTGTCGCGCGGCGCTTCTGGCAGTTCTTCGAGCAGGCCGAGATTGGCGTTCATTGGCTGGAAGTGCGCTGGGTCCGCCTCGCGCAGGTAGCGGTAGAGCGCGCCGATCATCGTCGTAGGCGGCGGCAGCACCGGCCCCTCGCCTCGCAGCAGCCGGTCGAGGTTAATCGCGCCGATGAGTCCCGTAGCGGTGCTCTCGGTATAGCCCTCGACGCCCGTGACCTGCCCGGCGAACAGGAGCAGCGGGTCGTCGCGAACCGAGAGGTGCGGCGTGAGTGCAGCGGGCGAGTTCACGTACGAGTTGCGGTGGATCGAGCCGTACCGCAGGAACTCGGCGTTCTCGAGCCCCGGGATGGTCCGGAAGACCCGCTGCTGCCCGGGAATGCGCAGGCGCGTCTGGAAGCCAACCAGGTTGCGCATGCGGCCGGCTCGGTCCTCTGCGCGGAGCTGCACCACGGCGTACGGGCGACGCCCGGTGCGGGGATCCCGCAGTCCCACCGGCTTCATCGGGCCGAAGCGGAGCGTGTCGGGGCCGCGTCGCGCCATTTCCTCAATGGGCATGCACCCCTCGAAGTACGGCGCCTGGTCGAACTCATGCGCCGTGAACTGGTCGGCGGCGGCCAGCGCCGCAACGAACGCCTCGTACTGTTCCCTCTCCATCGGGCAGTTCAGGTATCCGCCCTCGCCCCCGGCCGCGTGCAGCCCTTCTCCCGCCAGCGTCTCCTTGCCGTAGCGGGAGGCGGAGAACACGATGGAGCGGTCTATTGACTCCGCGCTGACGATCGGCGCGATGGCGTCGTAGAAGGCGAGCGACTCGAGCCCGAGCCGCGTCCTGATTCGCTCCGCGAGCGCATCGCTCGTGAGGGGGCCGGTGGCGACGATGCCGGGCGACGGAAGGTCGGTTGCCTCCTCGCGCACCACGCGCACATTGGGGTGCGCGGTCACACGATCGTGCACACCGGCCGAGAAGATGTCGCGATCCACCGTCAGCGCGGTTCCGCCGGGGATACGGGCCGCGTCGGCCGACTCCAGCACGACCGAGCCAAGCAAACGCATTTCGGCCTTGAGGAGGCCATGCGCGTTGGTCTCGTCGGTACTCTTGAACGTGTTCGAGCAGACGAGTTCCGCGAGCCGGTCGGTCTTGTGCGCGGCGGTCCCCTTCACACCGCGCATCTCGTGCAGCACGACACGGTGGCCGCGTTCGGCAAGCTGAAACGCCGCCTCCGAACCCGCCAGCCCGCCCCCCACGACATGAACCTCAGCCATCGCTCACCCTGGTAGCGGCGTCGGGTTGCCGCGCGCGATCAGAAGAATAGCTGCCACCGCAGTTGCAGGAGGCGCTCCATGCGGCGGTTGCCCAGCCGCGCGCCTCCGGTGAACGTCGTTTGCTGGTATGCGGCCTGCAGGTGTATGAGGCGGCTGAGATACCAGTTGAGGACCGCGCCGGCCTCGACGGCGCCGCGCGCCGAAGCGGACGAATCGGCGTACATGGGAAACGCTTCGTCGCCCACGCGGAGCGCCGCAACGCGCGCGCCGGCCTGCCATGCACCCCAATGCCCGCTGGCCGGGTCGAATGGCTTGCGCGGCGTGAGCCCGTCCGGGCCCGACGGTTCACCCGTCAGGCTGTACTGTGCGCTAACGAGCCATGCGTTGGTCCGGACCGTTGCCGCCGAGGCACCGCGGGCAACGGCCTGCGAGTTCGCGAACCACTCCGCCATCGCGCCGAACGGGCCCTGGTGGAAGTACGCGAACGCCCCGTTTCTCGTGTGACGGCCGGCGGCCCGCACGCCCTGGCCTTCGCTGTAGGCAAAGAACGTCTGCGCCGCCTGGGTCTTGAACCTCGGGAGTCGCGCAGCCCCACCCGCGACGCCGCGCTCGAGGCCCGTGGATCCGTTGAAGGCAATTCCAACGCCCTGCTCCACCCCGCCCACCGTGTGGCGGTACGGCTTGAACCATGCGCGGTAGGTCACGTCCTTTGCGGCGGTGGCGTCGCCGTCCTGTGTTGCCCCGCCGTCGGGCGCCCCGTCAAAGACGCCCAGCGAGGCCTCCACCGCATCGGTCACCACCGGCCCGGTCACGAGTATCCCGACGTCACGGCTCGCGTGAAGGTTCGACGCGAGCGACCGCTCCGGGAAGAGCAGTGTTGCAACCGATATGTACCGTTCGAGGCCAACCGGCGTTTTCTGTTTCCCGGCGCGCATCCACCAACCGCCTCCCAGTCCGGCGTCCACGTATGCATCCTGCACCGGCGACGACGCCGACGAGGGGCCGACTTCGAACATGATTCGCGCAGCGACGCCGGGAAACAGGTTCGCGTCGAGGATGACGCTCGCGCGTTTCACGGCAAGGTTGCTTCCGGGCGCGGGCGTGCTGTCGCCGAGCAGCGCCAGTGCGTCGAACATCGCATACGCGCGCAACTTCAACTGCTTCGTACGGTCCGCCGAGTGGATGCGAAGGCCGCCGTCGTCGAACGCGACCAGCCCCGAATCCCGGGCAGGAGGCGACGTTCGCGGCTGTGCACCAGCAGCCGTGACAGCAGCGAGCGCCGCTGTCACGGCCAGGGCGTGGAGGCCTGCCTTCACGCGATGCAGCACGCCGGCCCGGCTCAGGATTGTGCGTCCGCTTCGGCGGCCGTTTCGACCTGCTCCGGCGCGGCCCATTCGTTGCCGCACTTCAGGCACCGCCGGTAGTTGCCGCGCGCGCGGGTGGACTTCGCCTCGGCGCCGACGAAGCCGCACTCCGGGCACTTCTCGGCAACGGGCTTGTCCCAGCAGACGAAGTCGCAGTTGGGGTAGTTCTCGCACCCATAGAACGCCTTGCCGCGCTTCTTGGAGCGCCTGGCCGCGATATCGCCGCCGTCCTTCGGGCACTTGACGCCCGTCGGCATGGAACGGGTACCACGGCACTTCGGGAAGGTGGAGCATCCGAGGAAGTCGCCCGAGCGTCCGTGCCTGATCACCATCTGCTTGCCACAAACCGGGCAGAGGTGCGCGGTGAGCTGCGGCGGCTGCCGCTCGCCCTTGATGGGCCGCGTGTACTTGCACGCCTTCGGATGATTCTCGCAGGCGACGAACGGCCCGAAGAACCCGGCCTTGGCTACGAGTTTTCCGCCGCAGACCGGACACTTTTCCTTGTCGAGGGCCGAGAGGTCGTGTGCCTCCTGGATGAGCGACTCGTAGTTCACGGACCCAAGCGACTTGTCGAACGGCCCATAGAACTCCTTCAGCACTCGCTGCCAGCCAAGCCGGCCTTCCTCGACCTTGTCGAGCTCGCCTTCCATGCCGGCGGTAAAGCCGACGTCGAACTCGTCGGGGAACTGCTTGACCATCACCTTCTCGACCGATTCCCCGAGGGGTGTCGGGAAGAACCGGCGCTGCTCGAGGTCGGCGTAGTGCCGGTCGGTAAGCGTCGAGATGATGGATGCGTAGGTCGAGGGGCGCCCGATACCGAGGCGCTCGAGTTCCTTCACGAGACTCGCCTCCGAGAAGCGCGGCGGCGGCTCGGTGAAGTGCTGCGTTGGCGTGATCGCCTTCACAGGGGCCTGCTCGCCAAGCTCAATCGGCGGCAGGGCCTGTTCGTCTTCGAGCGCGCGGCTTTCGCCCTCCTCGCGCGTCTCGCGGTAGAGCGAAAGGAAGCCCGGGAACTTGATCACCGAACCGGTGGCGCGGAATAGGTACTGGCGCCGCGCGTCAATGGCGAAATCCACCGTCGTGGTGTCGAACACGGCGGGTGCCATCTGGCTGGCCATGAACCGCTGCCAGACGAGCTGGTAGAGCCTGAACTGCTCGGCCGTGAGGTGCTGTTGCACTGCCTCCGGGGTGCGCGCCGGGTCGGTGGGGCGGATGCCCTCGTGCGCGTCCTGCGCGGTGCTGTCGCCGGCCGCGCCGTAGTGCATCGGCGACTTCGCGAGGAACTCCGCGCCGTATTCCTTCGACAGCCACGCCCTCGCCTGGTCAACCGCGCCAGCGCTGACCCTCGTCGAGTCCGTGCGCATGTATGTGATCAGGCCCACCGATCCTTCGGCACGGCCGAGCTCGATGCCCTCGTACAGGTTCTGCGCGAGCCGCATCGTCCGCTTCGAGCCGAAGCCTAGCTTCTTTGCCGCTTCCTGCTGGAGGGTGCTCGTCTTGAACGGCTCCGCCGGGTTCTTGCGGCGCTCACGCCGCTTGACGTCGGTGACGCCGAAGGATGTTCGCGAAACAAGATCGGCGGTGATCCGGTCCGCGGCGACCTTGTCGGGAATCTCCGGCTTCTGTCCGTCAATGTGATGAAGCTTGGCCGTGAACTCCTGGCTGCCATGTGCAAGCGTGGCTGCGATGGTCCAGTACTCGACCGGCTTGAACGCACGGATGTCGCGCTCACGCTCGACGAGGAGCCGCAGGGCAACGGTCTGAACGCGGCCAGCAGAGAGGCCCTTCTTCACGGTCTTCCAGAGGACAGGGCTGGCCTTGTAGCCGACGAGGCGGTCGAGCACGCGGCGCGCCTGCTGCGCGTCAACCTTGCGCTGGTCAATGTGTCCCGCGCTCTCGACGGCCTTGATGACAGCGTCCTTCGTGATCTCATGGAACAGCACGCGCCGCGCCGGCGGCGCGCCCTTGCCCCGGATCTGCGACTGCACGTGCCACGCTATCGCCTCACCCTCGCGGTCAGGGTCGGTGGCGATGTACACGGCGCTGGCTCCGCGCGCGGCCTGCTTGAGCTCGGCGACCGTCTTCTCCTTGCCCGGGATGGTCACGTACTCCGGCTCGAAGCCGTTGTCGAGGTCAATCCCAAGCGTCTTGGCGGGCAGGTCGCGGATGTGCCCCACGGTCGCCTTCACGGCGTAGCGCGGGCCGAGGTACTTGCCTATCGTCTTCGCCTTGGCGGGCGACTCGACGATCACCAGCGCGCGGCCACCGACGGCGGCGGCCACGCCGGGGGCAATCATGTGCGAACCGGTGTCGGCGAGGGCGGCGATGCGCCGCGGCGCCTTCCGCTTCGCAGCGCCTGGCTTGGCGGCCTTCGCCTTCACCGTCTTCTTCTTCTTCGCCCCGCCTGCCTTCGCAGCCCGGGCCGTGGTCGAGGTCTTCTTTTTCGTTGCCATTCGTGTGCTTGCACTCTGGCGCCGCGGGGCGCCGTCAGGATCGGGATCGTTGGCCACGGGGCGACCGTCCAACCCGGAACCGGCCGACCCGTCAGCCCCCGCTCTATAGTAGTACTGGGCGGGAGTGGCAATCCTAGTCCGGTCTGTCTCCCTTCGCAAGCGCAACTATAGAATCAACCACTTCATTCGCCCGACGGAAATCAACTCTAACTATATGATCTGCAAGAAGATAGCGCGCCTCCCGACTCGCCAGCAGTCGGCGAAGTTCTCCGATCGGGTCGGGCCTGCGCAGCAACGGACGGTCCTGGGCCGCCCCGGCCATACGATCGAGCGCCCGCTCAGGCGTGACCTGCAAATAGATGACTTTCGCTGGTGGCCTCAACGCTTCGAGGCACCCCGGGTTGGCAATCCAGCCGCCACCGGGCGCGATCACGTACCCGCCAAGCCCGTGCAGCTCTTCGGTGAGGCACCGCTCGATTTCACGGAAGTACGGCTCACCCCGCGCCCCGAATATCTCGGCTATGCTCATCCCCTCGCGGCGCACGATCTCGGCGTCGAAGTCGAGGAAGTTGCGGTTGAGCCGGCGCGCCACCTCCTCTCCGACGGTCGTCTTTCCCGATCCCGGAAGGCCGACGAGGATGACGTGCGGGACCGCGGGATCAGCGGCCGAGACGGGCTGCGACGTGCGAAACGTAGGCATCGAGGTTGCGCCTGAGTTCGTCCAGTGAATCGCCGCCGAATTTCTCCGTCACGGCATCGGCGAGCACGAGCGCGGCCATGGCCTCGGCGATGACGCCCATCGCGGGCACCGCTGTCACGTCTGATCGCTCAGCCGCCGCCATCGCCGGCTCTCCCGTCGCGAAGTCCACCGTGGCGAGCGGCTTCATGAGCGTCGAGATCGGCTTCATCGCAACGCGAATCACCAGCGGCTCGCCAGTGGTGATCCCGCCTTCGAGGCCCCCCGCGCGGTTGGTGCGGCGCCGAACGTGCCCGCGGCGCTCGTAGCCGGCGCCGGGCGCGGGCTCCATTTCGTCATGTACCTCCGCGCCGCTCCGCCGGGCGGCTTCGAAGCCAGCGCCGAACTCCATGCCCTTCACGGCCGGAATCGAGAGGATGGCCTGCGCGAGACGCCCGTCAAGCTTGCGATCCCAGCTAACGTGGCTGCCGAGCCCCACGGGCAGGTTCCGCACGATCACCTCGGCGATCCCGCCAGCGGTGTTCCCTGCTTTCCTGAGGTCGTCAATCCGCGCGATCATACGCGCTTCGGCGTCCTTGTCGAGGGTGCGAACCGGCGACGGGTCGGCGGCCGCGTTGAGATCGCCGGGCAGCTCGGCGGGAACGACTGCGTCTATTCCGCCGAGGTGGATTACGTGCGACCCGATGGTGATCCCGACTTCCGCGAGCAGCCGCTTCGCGATCGCGCCGCATGCCACGCGCGCCGTTGTCTCGCGCGCCGAGGCGCGTTCGAGAATATCGCGCGCGTCGGAGCGATTGTACTTGAAGATTCCCGAGAGGTCCGCGTGGCCCGGACGCACGCGGGTCAGTCGGCGTTTGCGGCCCGAGGCGTAGTCTTCGGGGCGCGGCGCGGGGTCCATGATCTCGTGCCAGTTCTTCCAGTCCCGATTGCGCACGAGCGCGGCGACGGGCGAACCAAGGGTCTCACCAGCGCGCACGCCGCTGAGGAACTCGATGGTGTCGTGCTCGATCTGCATGCGACGGCCGCGGCCGTAGCCCTGCTGGCGCCGGGCCAACTCGGCGTCAACGTCGGCGGCGGCGAGCGGAACCCCCGCCGGCAAGCCCTCGACTACGGCCACGAGGCCCGGCCCGTGGGATTCACCCGCAGTAGTGAAGCGAATGCGTGTCATGCGACGAAAGATGCGGCAAGGCGTGGCGGCGGGAAGTGCATGTCATGCCCCGAAAGGCGGCGAGGAGGGGTACCGGCAATTGCGAGACGGGCCCGGCTTGTCGCTGCCGGGCCCGCCTGTGCAGTGGAATCCTCCGCGCGACGCGGATTACGGCTTGCGGGGCCGCGCCACTTCGCCTTCGTCAACGATGTGGGGCGTGATGATGATGAGCAGGTCCTTCTTGCGTTCCGTTACCTCGGACTGCGAGAAAAGCCGTCCGATGCCCGGCAGGTCCATCAGCATCGGGATGCCCGAGCGGTTGCGGACCAGTTCCGTCTGCGTCAGGCCGCCGATCACGGCGCTCTCGCCGTCGGAGACGAGCACCTGGGTCTGGGCGGTGTGCTTGTTGGTGCTTGGCCCTGCCACCGTGATCGTCGTGAGCTGTTGCTGCTCGGCATAGACGTCGAGCAGTACCTGGCGGTTGGCGGTCACGTGGGGAGTAACCTTGAGCTGAATGCCCACATCCTGCCGCTGGATCTGGGGCGCAACTGCCTGTATCTGGCCAGGAACGACCGGTGGCGTGAGGAGGAAGGCGATGTTCGCGCCGGAGAAGAGCGTCGCTTCCTTGTTGTCCACCGTCGTGGCGCTCGGCTCGGCCTGCACGTCGGTGAGCTGCACGGAGCTGAGTGCGTCGAGGAAGCTGGTCAGGTTGAAGCCGCCGAGCACCTTGTTGTGGATGATGGTCAGCGACGAGTTGCCCTTGTACAGGCGCTGCGAGTTGCCCACACCGGCGAAGCCGTCGCCGGCAAGGTTCACGCGCTGCTCGCCGGGGATGCCCGGGCGCGGGTTGAGCGAGTTGGAGAACGTGCTTGCGGTGCCGAGGTCGTACGCGAGGCCGAGCTGCTCGGTGCCCGTGCGGTCAACCGAGATGATCTTGGCCTTGATGGTGATCTGCGGCGTGCGGACGTCGAGGTCGCGGATGTACGACTCGATATCGGCGAGGCGGGCCAGGGTCTCGGTGATGATCACCGAGTTGGTCTTCTCGTCGGAGCTGACGCTTCCGCGCGCGCTGCACGTGGTGGCACCGGACGGCGCCGCCGCGCCGGGAGCCGCCGGAGCCGCGCCGCCGGCCGCCGCCCCGCCGCCCGGTGCTCCGCCGCAGCCGGCGCCGAGCAGCGAGCGCACCGTGTTCGCCATCTGGTCGGCCTTCGTGTAGTTGACCTGGACGACGTGCGTATAGAGCGGCTCGACCGCCGCGCGGTCGGCCAGGTTCTTGTAGCTGTCAACGGAGATGATGCCCGTCGTGGAGTCCTCGACGGCCGCAAGGTTCAGCGGATCCAGGATCGTCTTGAAGGCGACGTCCCACGGCTGGTCAACGATCGTGGCGCGCACCGTGCCCGTGACGGACGGCCCCAGGACGATTGTCTTGCCGCTGAAGTTCGCGAAGTACACCGCCACCTCGCGGATCTCCGCGTCGTGGAAGGCAACGCTGATCCGGGGCTGCTGCGAGCGCGCCTGGCCCTGCGGGTTGGCCGCGGCGTTGGGCGTGCCAATGCGCGGGTTCGAAGCGCCGCTGAGTGTAGGCAGATCCGTGGACGCGGTCGTAGCTGCCGGCTGCGGCGGTTTCGGCGCGCCCTGTGCTGCGCCCTGCACCGAAACGGCGGTCACGACCGGCTTGCCCTGCCCCTGCGCCTGCCAGGCGGCGAACTCCGACGGGCCTGAAACGGACACCCGCACGTCCTGCTCGCCATGCACGACCGTGTAGGCGCGCGCTTCGTCCAGCTCGAGCACCACGCGAACCACTTCCGCGCTGAACTGCGCGAACCTGACGTTCGCGATGCCGGCGCGCGAGACCTTGTCGTACATCTTCGCCGGGATGCCAAGCGTGGCGCCCTTGATGTCAACGACGACCCGCCGTCCGTTGTCGAGCGCGAAGTCCATGACGTCAACGTCACCCTGAACGGCGATGATCACGTCGGCGCGTCCGGTGGCGGGAACGACGCTCAGTGCGGTTACCGCGCCTGGCGCCGCCGGGTGTGGCGGCCTGGCAGCGCCCGTGACGCCAAGGAGCAGCGTGGCGGACGCAAGCGCCGCGTGAATCCTGGTTCGCCTCATGACTTATGGCCTCCGTGCGGCCGGGGCGGCCGTCTTGTCGATTACCAGCGTTTCCGACCGCCTCAATCCGAACTCGTCAATGTCGAGGGTGACGCTCTCGCGCGTGATGCGCGCGACCTTCATGCGTCCGAGCGCCTGCCCGACGCGCACGCCGTACTTCTCGCCGGTGCTGTTGTCGGTCAGCAGCGCGATGGACCGCCTGCCAGCCGGCTCCTCGTCGAAGATCACACCCGTGAGCACCAGGTCGGTGATGATCGGGCGAAGCTCGCCTGAGAGCATCAGCGACACGAAGGGATCGCGGCGCCCGTCGGCCGTGTACGTGAACGCTTCGCGCAGGACTGTCACGGTTGCGCGACGGCCAGCCTCGGCAACGCTGCCGCTTCCGCGCTGCGGCGCAGGCGCTTTGGACTGCGCTGGAGCCGGCGCTTTGGACTGCGCTGGAGCCGGCGCATTGGAGGGCGCCTTGGACGGTGGCGCGGTCGGCTGCTTGCCCTGCTGCTGCTCGGCGCCGACGCGCTCGGCCGCCTTCGTCTGCTCGTTCGTCTTCGCGGCCGCCTGCTTCGCGGCGTTGATCGGCGCCTGGATGTTGGGCGGCCTCACGACCTGCGCGGGCGCCAGCGACGGGGCTCCTGCGCAGCAGACAACCGCCGCGAGGATTGCAACTGTGCGCGTCATCATCAACGCCCCCCGCCCGGCGGCTTTGGAGTTGCGCTGCCTGGAGCGGTGCGAATCACGTATGTCTGGATGCCGAACGTGGCAACCAGCGGCTGAGTGCCGGGCGCTGCCTTGGCCGTCGCGGCAGCTGGCTGCAACGACAGGTTGATGGGCGCGACGACACGGTTGAGCGACGCGATGTTCGCGAGCACGCGCGCGATGTCGTGGTAGGCGCCGTTGAGCTTGATCTGGTAGCGGTACGTATCGAACATTTCGCCTTCGATCGGCGGCTGCGGGTCGAGGCCCGCGAGGTCGGACCCCACGCGCCTCGCCGCGTTCGACACGTCGTCAATCAGGGCGTTGACCTGGTTGTTCGCGGGCACGAGGGTGCGCAGCAGGTCGAGGTTCGTCCGGAGCGAGTCGGACTCGGCCTTGATCTTCACGGTGTTGCCGCGCGCGAGCTGCGCGCGCACGCGCTGGTTGATCGCGTTCAGCGAGTCAACATGCTCGGCGGTAATCGCGATACCGCCGACTCCGCTGTTCTTTGGGCTGTCCACGAAGTACCAGTAGGCAGCGGCGCCGATGATTGCCAGGATCCCGGCGGCAAGAAGGGCCTGGTCGCGCTGGCTGGTGGGAAGGCCTGCCATGGCTATCGCACCCCGACGGTGAGCGGAACGCGCCGGATCTGGGTGGAGTCCGGGTGGCTTATCCGCATTTCAATCGTGAACTCCGTCACTTCCGTGTTGGCCGGCGGGGCGAGCACGTTGTCCGTGCGGGCAAGCGTGACATTCTCGAGCCACGGCGAATCCTCGAGCTGCCGCACGAAGCGGGTTAGCGCCTGGATGTCCACCGTCTGCCCTACGATCCGGAGCGTGACCGCCGCCGCCGCGGCCGCTTCATCAGCTTCCGCCTTGGCCGCGGCCGCGCTCTTCCCGGACCCGCCCTTGGACACGCCGGCCTCCGCCTCCGGCCCAACCGCCGGGACGGCGCTCGTCTGCTGGAGCGAGCGCAGCCAGGTATAAGGCGGCAGCGCGCGCGACACTTCCTCCATCACGTGCGGCCACACGAAACGCGAGCCGTCAATTGTCCTGATGACCCGTATCTGCCGGAGGAGCGAGTCGCGCTGCGCGGTTGCGGCGGTCATCTCGGCGAGCACAGCGGCGAACCGCGTCGAATCGGCAACGGCTGTGCGCTCCTTCTCGGCGAGGTCCTTCTCGCGGGCGCTCGTCCGCATGTACATGAACGCCGTTGCGCCGATGCCGATCGCAACGCCCACGACCGCCGTGGCGAGCCACGGGTCGCGGACGCGCTCGCTGACGGACGCGAACGCCGCCCGGAAGTCGAACGACGCACCGCGGGTGCGCTTCGTCTTGCGCGCGCCTGGCAGCAGGTTGATTTCGATCATCGTTCGATCCGCGCGTTCAGGCGGGCTGGCGCAGGGCCAGGCCGATGGGAAGCATCAGGAGAGGAGCCACCTCGTCAGTGACGAGGCCTTCGAGCGCTCCGTCACGGACGGTGAGCGACGCCAGTGGGTTTGCCTGCGTGACGGGAATCCGGAGCCGCGCGCCAAGCGCATCGGCGAGCCCCGGGATGCGGGCACCGCCGCCGCACACGTACAGGCTCGTGAGCTGCTCAGCCGACCGGGACGACGAGGCAAGGAAGGCAACCGCGCGCTCGATGCCGACGGCGATCTCCTCGCCCCTGCGCTCGATCACCGCGTCGAGGTCCGGCGTGCGATCGTAGCCCTGGAGCAGATCAGAGGCCGCCTCCGGAGAGAGGCCGCGGTCGCGCTGCAGATCCTCGCGAAGCCGCCGCGTCCCGACTGTGATGTCGCGCGTCAGCACCGGGACGCCCTCGTCCAGGATGTTCACGTTGGTCACGTCGTGACCGATGTTCGCCAGCGCCACCACGCCAGACATGGCCTCGGGATAGCTGCGTTCGAAAGCGTTGTGAAGGGCAAACGCATCCACATCAACGACGGTCGGGGTGAGCCCCGCGTCGCTCATCACGCGTGTCTTAGCCTCGATCAGCTCGCGCTTGGCCGCGACGAACAGCACGCTCATCTCCGGCGTGTCGCCGTCGGGGTCGAGGATCTGGAAGTCAAACTCCACCGAGTCCACGTCGAATGGCACGTGCTGCTCGGCTTCCCATCGCATCAACTCCCGCGCCTGCTGCTCCTTCACGCGCTCGATCTGGATCTTCTTGATGATCACGTCGCGGCCGCCAACGGCTATCGCGACCTCCTTCGACTCCACGCCGGCAGCAAGCAGCGTGGACGTGACGGCCTCGGTGACGATGCCCGGGTCCATGATCTCGCCTTCGACCACGGCGTCGGCAAGGAGCGGCGTGATCGCGACCTTGACCAGTTCGGGATCCGACCGGCCATGGTCAATCACGGCCACCTTTACGAGGCCTGATCCGATGTCGAGACCCACCGTGGTCTTCTTCCGTCCGAAGAGCGCCATGCCAGAGTCCGGTGAACGAGCCGAGGGGGTGTTCAGCCGCGAACGGAGCGGCCGGTCCTCTCGTTTCCCAACTATATACAGCGGGGGGATCAACTTGCCTCTTCGTCAATCCCGGTGTCAATAGACGTCCTGCGCCAACTCCGCGTCACCACTTGCACTTAGCCACCGCCGACGGATACGCACGCCAGCATTCCCGCCCGCAAGGCGGGCATCCGCGAGAAAACACGAACGGGATGGCAAACAGGTAACACGGGTGGGGGCTCCGGCTACCCTGATCAGGGCACGGCAACGCACCCGTTCGGCGAAATCACGGCCAGTCGCGCCCCTCGCGACGCTCCCGTGTCGGCCTGCACGGCCGCGAGGCACCAAAGGCCGGCAATTGCCCGAAACCGGCCGCTTCGGGCCGAGGCGCGAACCCGCACCAGCGCGAGCCGTGGCTGCACGACGACCGCCTCTACGCGGGCGCTCTCGCCAGGCGCAACGGCCAGGAGTCTGGCCCCGGCCGGGGCGGCCGGCGCCGCGCTGTCGAGTTGCGTCGCAAGGGCCGCGGCAAGCGTGCGCTCGGCCAGCACCGCCGCACGCGCCTCAGTGTGGGCGGCGACGGCGGAGCGAGACTCGCCCACAGCGGTCTCAACGGCCAGCGCTCCGAGCAGCGACGCCGCAACCAGGACGGCTATCGCCAGGAGCGCCGCATACCCTGGCCTGCGCCGTGTCACCGCGGGGACGCGCCCCGGACAGCCCAGTGCCGCACGGCCAGCGGCGCCAGCCCGCCGCCAGAGGCTGGACGGAACGCAACCGTCAACACCGCGTCGGCCGCGATCGAGTAGGCCAGCCCGGTATCGCGCGGCGATGCAAATGGCCCGGCAACCGGTTGGGCCGGCCCGCAGGCAGGCGTGCAGCGCCGGTAGCCAAGCCACCAGCGCGAGTCGGCCGCGCGGTAGAGCGCCCAGCGCACGCGCCGCCTCACGCGAACTGGAGCGCCGGGCAGCACTCCCGGTGGGAACGATCCGGCCAGGGAAAGGGAGTACACCGGGCGGCGCAGTGCGCTGTCGGCAGCAGTGCGAAGCACGCCGTCCGCAGGGCAGCCGGCGCCGTCTCCTCTCTCCACGACTGCCACGACGGTACGCGAGTGCCACACACCGCCGGTGTCTCTGGCCGCGAGTGCATCACCCGGCTCGATCGGCTGGCGCCATGCGGTGTACGGGTCGCCGACATCAGTGGCGGCGGACGGCAGGACCACCGCCAACGGCGCGACGACGCACGCTACCGACACGCCGACATGCGAATCGAGTTCCAGCGCCGTGTCGCCGCGCACCTCGACCCCGGGCCACCAAGCGGCAGCAATCTCCGGACCGAGCAGGTGCGCGACGTCGCGGGCGAGTTGCGCGGCCACGTCGCTGGCGGCCGACGCCCGGAGCCGGCGCTCTGCCACGGAAAGCAGGCCTGCGCCGAGCGTTCCCGCGATGCCGGCGAGCACGAGCGCCACGAGCAGCTCCGGTAGGGACGCGGCCCGGCGCGTCACGGCCGACACGCAACCTCTCCCTCCACCACCAGAGGCGGCCCCGCGCGCGGCGCGATGGTGGTCTCGGCGAATGCCCAGCCGCCCCCGGCGCGCTCCGCCGCCCACCGCGACACTGCGACCCCGGCGCGGCCCTCGCCGCTGGTATCGCGTGCCGCGCATGGCCTGCGGGAGAGCATGGAGAGGCGTTCAACGGCGAGGATCGCCGCCCCGCTCCTGAGGCCCGCCCTCGCCCGGGCCGCGCCTATGACGCCGAAACCTGCCGCGAGCATCGCGCCCGCGACGCCAAGCATCGTCGTCGCCGCCAGCGCCTCGACGACCGAGAATCCACGCGCACGCGGAGGTGCCATGGCCGCAAGCTCGTGGGGCCGCCGCGCCGCGCCCGCACCGATTTCGCGGCGTGCGGTGCCATTCCGTTCCGGGCAGAGACGGCCGGCCGCGCCGCCGCGCCTGATTCGGCTATGCCGCCACGCGCACGGGCAGCGCCGTGCTACCGCTCTACATGCACGGGCAGCACGATGTGGAATGCCGCCCCTCCCTCGCGGGAGCGCTGCGCCCACACAATTCCGTCCATCGAGTCTACCACGCGGCGTACGACCGTGAGGCCAAGCCCGACCCCGCCGTCGGGCGCCTTGGCGGTGAAGAACGGCTCGAAGATCTTCTCGAGGTTCTCGTGGTGGAACCCCTGCCCCGAGTCGGCGACCACGACCTTCACGACTTCGTCCACATCCAGCGACTCGAGCCAGCTCGACAGGCGGTCGTCCTTGCGGCGCGGATGGATGATGCGGCCCGCGTCTGTATCGGTGCGGCGCTTGGCGGCATCGAGCAGCGCCAGGCGGTTCAGCCGCTCGGCCCAGATGACGAGACGGCCGCCCTCAGGCATCGCCGCGGCCGCGTTGAGGACGAGGTTCGCGATCGCCTGCTCGAGGTCAACCGCGCTGCCCCGGGTGGGCTTGGGCGCATCGGAGAGCTGCAGATCAACCTCGATACGCTTGAGCACGCCCTGTTCCGACAGGAATCCCAGCGTGTCGCGCACGGCGGCGTTGAAGTCGGTACCGGTTTCCTTCGCGTGCGGGCGCACGAAGTCGAGGAACCCGTCGCGCAGCTTCACGATGCGGAACGCCTCGCGCTGCAGGGCGGCAACGGTGGCCTTCAGTTCCGGCGCGACCTTGGCGTCGAGCGTATGGGCGTAGTTCACTATCGCCGTGACGGGATTGCCTATCTCGTGCAGGAGCATCGCCACCATCCTGCCCCCGCTAGCCAGCCGCTCCAACTGCTCGCGCTGCTCCACGTTCTCGGCGCGCAGCCGCTCGATCTCACCAGTGTCTTTGGTCATCGGGCCGGATGGGTTGGAGAATGGACGGCGCTTCCCGCCGACTGGCCTTCCCCTGCCAACGGTTGGCGCCGTCCAATGAGTCGTTGGCGGCGAGGGCGCTGTCGGCGCGTTCGATAATGTACTCGAACGCCTTACGGTAGAATCCCCACGCAATTGCCTCCCTCGACACCGTGCGCGCCCGGCGGAACTCCGCGACCTCCAGGTAGCACGCGGCCAGCCCGGCGCGCGTCAGGGGAAGGTCGGGCTCCAGTTCCAGCGCCTTCTGGTAGAGCGGAATTGCCGCCGGGCAGATATGCGCCTCGCGGTACCTGTGGGCCAAGTCCTGGTACACTGCGTAGTACGATGGGAACAGGGCGATTGCGTAGCGCCACTCGCGCTCGGCGTCGCGTGGCCGGTGCTCATCGAACAGCCGTCCCCCGCTTGCATAGTGCGCCTTGAAGCTCAGCGGCTCGTCCTCGATCATCGTGTCGAACACGGTGTCGGAATCCTTCCACGTGAGCTGGCGCTCCGCGCTCTTCGCGGCACCGAGCATCAGCACCACCGCGAGAGCGCCCGCCGCAACGGTGCTCCATTCGCGACGCAGTCCGGCAAGGCGCTGCTCGATCCATGGCACCAGCGACCCTGCGAGGAGCACGACCGCCACGCTCGGTACGAGCAGTGTGCGCTCGGCGATGAGGATGCCCGTAGGAATGAGAATGTTGGCCACAGGCGCAAGGCATACCGCGATCCACGCGAGCGCGAAGGTGACGAACGGGAAGCGGCGCGCGGAGACGATCGCGAGCACGGCCAGGCAGAGGAGCAGGAGCGCTCCGGCCGCATGCCCGGGCGCGAGTGTCGTGAGCACCGGCACATGGCGCGGCGAATAGTCGGCGTAGAGCTGGGCGGGCCAGACGAGCAATCGTCCGAACTCCGGCACGAGGGCGAGCATCACCCACGTGCGCTGGGCCATGCCGAGGCCCCTGAGCGCAGGATGCTCGGTATCGCCGGCAGCGTCTCCCGTCACCCACACCCGTATCGCGAAGACGATGCCCGCAACGAACGCCAGCCAGACCAGGAGCGACCCAAGTTCGGAAGCCCGTACGCGCCACGGGCGCGTGTCGCGCACGGCGAAGGCCTCCGCCACGACGAGCAGCGCGGGCAGGACGATCGCGTTCTCTTTGAAGAGCGCCCCGAGCAGATACACCGCGACGATCAGCCCCTTCGTTTCGCGATCCACCGCAAGCCCGTCGCGACGGGCGGCGAGGTAGATCGCCGTGCCGCCCACGAGCGAGATCGCTGCCCACAGCTCGCCCTGCCCCACCACATTCCCGACCGCCTCCACGTGCACCGGATGCACCGCGTATAGCGCGGCCGCCACCCATGCCGCCCGGCGCGGAAGCACCTGCAGCGCGAGCGCGTACACCAGAGCGCAAAGCGCCGCGTACAGGACGACGTTCATCACGTGAAAGACCAGCGGCGTGCCGCCGCCCGCGGCCCACTGCAGGATGAACCCCAGGATCGTGAGGGGCCGGTACAGGGCGCCGTTCCGGATCGCGGGCCAGTAGGTGTCGCCGAAGGCGTTCCACCAGTGCGCGATGTTGTGGACGGTATCGTTCTCGACGATGATCCAGCGGTCGTCGTAGGCGAAGCCGTTCGCAAGGCTCGTGAACGACGCGAGCAGGGCCAGGCCAATGACGCCCAGCACGGCCCGCTCGTACGAACGCGGGTCGGTACCCTCGGGAACCAGCGGCCTCAAGCGGTCACCGGCCGAAGTTGAACTTTGCGATGTGCCAGAGGGCAGCCACTCCGTCCTTCCACCCGATCTTCTTGCCCTCGGCGTACGTGCGGCCAGAGTAGGAGATTGGCACCTCGAATATCCTCGCGCGCGCCTGCGCCAGCCGCGCGGTCACCTCGGGCTCGAAGCCGAACCTGTCGGATGTGAGGCGGAGGGCGCGCGCGACCTCGCCACGGATCGCCTTGTAGCACGTTTCCATGTCGGTGAGGTTGAGGTTCGTCGCCATGTTGCTGAAGAGCGTGAGCACGAAGTTGCCCACCGAGTGCCAGAAGTAGAGAACGCGGTGCGGGCCGCCGAGGAACCGCGAGCCGAAGACGGCGTCGGCGCGTCCGTCAACGATCGGCTCGAGAAGCGCGGGCCAGTCGGCCGGGTCGTACTCGAGGTCCGCGTCCTGCACGATCACGACATTCCCGGTGCTCGCCGCGAGCGCGGTGCGGATCGCCGCCCCCTTGCCGCGGTTCACATCGTGGAAGAGCAGCTTGTCTATCCGCCCGGCAGCGAGCATCGAGCGGAGGATGTCAACCGTGCCGTCGCGCGAGCAGTCGTCAACGCAGATGATCTCCTTGCGCACGGGCACGGCCCGCACCTGCTCGACGATCGTCTCGATCGTGGCATGCTCGTTGTACACGGGAATCAGCACCGAGAGCGTGAGGTCGGCCGGGTCCATGGGCGTGCGCCCGCGAAGGCGCGGGGGCGCGTCAATGCCCGCGGGCGGCGTGCGCGCGCCCGAAGTCCGGGGGAACTCGCTCGGATGTGTCATCGGTCAGTCGCTCGCTGGCGGCGTTTGGGGGCGGATGGCGAAAGCGCGAATCTCATGGAACCCACTCCACGCGAAACGCCACGGCGCCACCCGGAAGAGTATCCACCGGGACGAGCCGCGGCGAACCGGCGGCAGGCGACGTGAGGTCTGCGGCGTCGGCCTCGAAGGCGCCCGGGTAGAACACGGCCCATGCTGCGTGCCCTGCGTGAAGGAGGGCGCGCAGGCTGGCAACGGGCTGGCGCAGCGACGTGCCCGCGAGATATTCGTCCGCCGTGAGCACGTGGACCGGCACCACTGGCCGTCCCGTGTACAGGTAGACGAGCGGCTCGCCTTCCGTGGCCACGACGTCGCCGGGAGCCGTGTGCGCGTTCACCCAGTCCACCACCGGCCTGAGCTGCGCGGCGTTCGCCCCCTGCGCGACGTTGGCCCATCCCCGCGAGATGCCCCGCGCGCTGTAGAACGCCGCGCCGGCCACCGCGATGGCCGCTGCCGCGGCGAGCGACGCGGCCGCCGCCCGCACCATCGGTGGCGACGCCGCGTGACGCGCGAACGCGAGCGTCTCGCTCGCCCCTGCCGCCAACACCAGCGCGGCCAGCGGCCATACCGCCCACGCAAACCGATCGGGCGCATAGGGCCAGAAGACCACGATCAGCGCGTATGCCGCGGCCGCGAGGCAGAACGCCTGCGACCGCAGCCACGCCTTGTGGAAGCCCAGCGCGAAGACGGTCGCCACCAGGACAACCAGCAACGGCCGGACGGTCCGCAGCCCCACGGGAAAGAACACGATCGCCAGCGTGCGGCGTAGCGCCGTCACATTCTGGCGCGCAACATCGGCGAGGAACTGCGCGCCGCGCTCGCGCACGGCGTCGAGCAGCCACGGGAGGTACGGGCCGTACGCTCCCCGGAGCGGCGGAGCGAGTTCGGCCGCGTGCGCCGCGCTCCACGCCTGCCACGGAAGTACGAACGCGAGCATCGCAGCCAACGCCAGGAGCGCTTCGCGCCTTCGCCGCGCGAGGACGAGCGCGAGCGGAATCGCCGGCACGAACGCGAGGCCCGTGGACCGCACCAGCGCGGCCGCGCCCGCGAGCGCGCCCGCCAGCATCGCCGCCCGGGCGCCGCCATCGCGCGCCGCACGGTCGGCAGCAAACAGCGCCAGCACCGAGATGACGAGGAAGAGCGGCTCGGCGAAGAGGACGCCGTCGAGCACCAGCACCGGGAGCGTGACCGCGAACACCGTCGTTGCCACCGCCGCCCAGCGCGGGTCGAGTCGCAGGCACCGAATGCCGTACGCGCACGCCAGGGCCGCGGCCGTTGCCGCGAGCACCGGCGGCACCCAGCGCAGCAACGCCATGTTCGCGGGAAAGCCGGGCCACAGCTTCCACAGGCCGGCGAGCAGCAGCGGCCAGCCCGGCGGGTAGTGCACCGCCGCCGGCGCGCCCATCAGGTGGACGAATCTGTAGCCCTCGCCCGACGCAAGCGCGCGCGCAGTGATCAGGTAAACGCCATCGTCCCAGAACACACCGGCAGGGTGAGCGGCCTGGACGGAAACCGCAACGGCGAGAACCGCGAGGCCCGCCGCGACCGGGGCGAGGAACGCGGTTCGCCGGACGCCCTCCGCGTTCACGATTCGACCCCGTAGCGCGACAGCTTGCGGTGAAGCGTGGAAGGGTCAATGCCAAGCGCTTCCGCCGCCCGCGTCTTGTTCCCACCCTCCGACTGGAGCACCCACTGGATGTAGGCGCGCTCCACGGCGTCGAGCGTCGGGTTTGGCGCGGCGCGGTCGGAAACGAGCGGCTCCGCACGGTGTTCGGTGATCCGCTCCGGAAGCGCGGCGCGGTCAACCACCTCGCCCGCCGTGAGGATCACCGCGCGCTCGATCGCGTTCTCGAGTTCGCGTACGTTCCCGGGCCATGCGTACGAAGCCAGGGCTTCCAGGGCGCCGTCGCTGAGGCGCTTCGGCGCCACGCCATGCCGCTCGCACGCGCGGACGAGGAATCCGTCGGCGAGCATTGGAATGTCGTCGGAGCGCTCGCGGAGCGGCGGCAGGTGAATGCTGATCACGTTCAGCCGGTAGAAGAGGTCGCGCCGGAAGTTGCCGCGCTTGATTTCCTCATCGAGGTCGCGGTTCGTGGCCGCGATGATTCGCGTGTCTATCGGGATCGGCTCGGTCGCCCCGACCGGGATCACCTCGCGATGCTGGAGCACGCGAAGCAGCTTCACCTGGGTCGCGGGCGTAGTCTCGCCAATCTCGTCGAGGAAGAACGTTCCGCCCTGCGCCGCAGTGAACAGCCCCGCCTTGTCCTTCACCGCGCCGGTGAAGGATCCCTTCACGTGCCCGAAGAGTTCGCTTTCGAGCAGCCCCTCGGGGAGCGCGCCGCAGTTGATCGAGAGGAACGGCCCCTCCGCGCGCTGCGACAGCTCGTGGACGAAGCGAGCCACGACCTCCTTCCCGGTCCCCGACTCGCCAAGGATGAGCACGGTCGAGTCCGTAGGCGCCACCGCTTCGGCAAGGCCCAGCGCGGCCAGCCACTTCCGGTTCGTACCGATCGGCGCGAGACTCGACGTGCGGTCGCGCCGCCTGATCTCCTGCTTGAGCGTGGTGTTCTCGACGCGAAGCGTGCGGTGCTCGGCGGCGCGGCGAAGAATCGCGACCAGTTCATCGTTCCGGAACGGCTTCTGGATGTAATAGAAGGCGCCCTCGTTCACGGCCTGCATCGCGGTCTGCAGCGTCGCCTGCGCCGTCATGAGGATCACCGGGGTATCGGGGTCGTGCTCGCGCGCGGCCATGAGGACCGCCAGCCCGCCGACGCCCGGCATGCGCACGTCGGAGAGCACGATGTCGGGTGAACCCGTGGCGATCACGTCAAGCGCGGCCTTGCCGTTGTCGGCCAGGATCGGGTCGAATCCTTCGTTCCTCAGGAGGATCTGAAGGGTCTCGCGTATGCCCGCTTCGTCGTCAACGACGAGCACACGGGGGCGCTGGCCGGGAAACGCAGGCGTGCGTGCACTCATGCGGTAGCCCCCGAAATCGTACGGATGTGGGCGCGACTCGTCATGCGGATCCTCCGCCGGGCATGGAAGCGTGAACCGGCAGCATTACGGTGAACGTCGTCCCGTGGTCGCCCGTATCCACGAGCACCACGCCGCCGTGTGCCTCGACGGCGCGGTACGCAATCGGGAGCCCCAGGCCGCTGCCTCCCTGCTTGGTGGTCGCGAACGGCTCGAAGAGCCGGTCACGGAGCGTGGCGTCTATGCCGGGGCCGTCATCGTGCACAACGATCGCGATGGCGCCGCGCTCGAGCGACGCGACCCCGCGCGGCACGCCGCCAGGGCCCACGCGCCTTACGCTCACCTCCACGGCGGCGCCCGTCGGGCTTGCCTGGACGGCATTGAGCGTCAGGTTGAACACCACCCGGTGCAACAGGTCCTCGTCGCCATCCACAACGCCCGGGCCATCTGCCACGTAGGCCGTCACGGTGACTCCGCCGGGTTTCGATGGATGCTCGGCCGCAAGCCGGCAGGCACCGCGGACTACCTGGGAGACGTCAACCGGGTCGCGCCGGGTCACCCGGACGCGCGCAAAGTCGAGAAACTCGGAGAGCAGCCGGGAAAGGCGGTCGGACTCGCGCACGATCAGGTTGCCGAGCGTGCGCTCGTCGTCCGTCGCCGCGCGGCGCGCGGAGAGCTGCTCGACCGCGCTGCGGATCGAGGCAAGCGGATTCTTGATCTCGTGCGCCAGGGAGGCGGAAAGCTCGGCCACGGCTTCGAGCCGCTCGGCGCGAAGGTGAAGCTGCTCGAGCCGCTTCTGGTCGGAGATGTCCTGGAAGATCGCGGTGATCGTACGTTCCGCTGCGCCGCCACCGGTGTCGGTTGACGTGGTCGTGACGCCCAGCGGGACCGTAACGGAGCCGCGACGCAGGATTCCCTCCGTGCGGCCACCGCCGCCGCTTCCGTCGTCGGCCGCGCGGCGGATCGCCGCAGCCAGCCCCGGCGCTATGCGGTCGAGATCCGCAAGAATCGGCGACCCGATGCGCTCTGTAAGGTCCAGCCCGAGAAGCGAGCCCGCCGCGGGATTGGCGAAGAGCAGTTCGCCGCCGCGGCTCACGCTCATGATGCCGCTGCGGATGTTGCGGAGGATGTCGGCGTCGCGGAGCTGCACCCGATACAGCTCGGCGGCCGCGCCCACGCCAGCCGCCTTCAGCTGCACCGCGATGTAGCTCGCCCCCACCCCCGAGAGGGAGAAGACGATGAGCTGCAGCGCCAGCGCCACCGGATCCTGCGGCAGGGCCTGCAGCATCACCACGTCGCCCGTGTAGAGAACCAGCCCGAGCGCAGTGACCAGGAGCGCCCCGCCAAACGGCAGCACGATCGCTGCCACCGCGTTCACGAGGATGTACAGCGCAGCGAACTGGCCGTCCGTCACGTGCACGACGCTCGTGACCAGCGCTACGTCCGCGGCCGCCTGCAGGTAGAAGAATCCGCGCGTGAGCGGGTGCTGGCGGATGTCGGACCAGGCGAATGACGCTATCGTGACAAAATGCGCGATGATGAACGCGAGCGTCGCGACGAGCGTCTTGTCGTTGTCCGAGTTCCGCCACGACGCGATCGCCGCAATAATGATCGCCCATGCGAGCGAGAGGCGCGCCACGTAGACCCAGCGGACCAGCCGCCTGGGTTCCAGTACCGCCTGCCATCTCCGATCACCCGGGCCTGCGAGTTCCATCACCGGGGCGCGCCTTGGAGGTCCATGTGTCGCACCGCTTGCGTTGCAGAATGCGTGACTTTCAACATGACCCCCGCAGTGGCCATTTGCAACAGTGCTTCACCGGGAGCAAGCCGACGGGAAATTCGCTAACATTATGCAATGGCGGCGGATAGCACGCGACGCGCACGGCCATCGCCCTCCGCGGTGGTCATCCCTGACGATGAACTCGAGACGCGAGCCAGCCGATCCGGAGGGCCGGGCGGCCAGCACGTGAACACTTCGTCCACTCGCGTCGAGGTACTCTGGCGCCTCGGCGAGTCGCGCGCCGTGACCGACGACCAGCGCGAGCGGATCCGTCGCCGGCTCGCCACGCGCCTCGACGCCGAAGGCAACGTGCGCGTGACAGCGTCCGACACGCGAAGCCAGCGGCAGAACCGCGCCCTCGCAGAGCAGCGACTGGCTGAGTTGGTGGCGGAGGCGCTCCATGTGCCACGCGCGCGCAGGAAGACCAGGCCGGGACGCGCCGCGGTCGAGCGCCGCCTCGAAGCGAAGCACCGCCAGTCGGAACGGAAGAGGGAGCGTCGCCGCGGCGCCGAAGACTGAAGCCGAGCCAATCGCACACCAGGGCACAGATGCAGGTTCCAAAACTCGTCACGACGCTGAAGTCCTACGACCGCCGCCAGTTCGGCGCTGATCTCGTCGCGGGTGTAATCGTAGGCATAGTGGCGATCCCGCTGGCGATTGCCTTCGCGATCGCGAGCGGCGTGCCGCCCGAGCGCGGGCTCTACACGGCGATCGTCGCGGGCTTCATCATCTCCGCTCTGGGCGGCTCGCGCGTGCAGATCGGCGGGCCAACAGGCGCGTTTGTCGTGATCGTGTACGGTATCGTCCAGCGCTACGGCATTGACGGCCTCGCGGCTGCCACCCTCATGGCGGGCGTGATCCTTGTCGCCATGGGAGCGCTGGGGTTCGGGTCCGTCATCAAGTTCGTGCCCAAGCCGGTGGTAATCGGCTTCACGAGCGGAATCGCGGTGATCATCTTCTCGGGCGAGGTCAAGGATTTCCTGGGCCTCCGGATGGGCGATGTGCCCGCTCACTTCGTCGAGAAGTGGCAGGCGTTCGCGCAGCACTCCGGCACGGTGAACCCCGACGCCGTCATCGTGGCGCTTGTTACGATGCTCGTGCTGGTTTACGGCGCGAAGCTCACGCGGCGCGTGCCGGCGCCGTTCGTCGCCCTCCTCCTTGGCACCGCGGTCGCTCACGTCTTCAAGCTCGACGTCGAGACCGTGGGGAGCCGCTTTGGCGCGGTTAGCGCAACGCTGCCTGCGCCCGCGCTGCCGCACATCCAGTTCGGCCACCTCCGCGAGCTGGCCGCGCCGGCCTTCACCATTGCGATGCTGGGCGCTGTGGAGTCGTTGCTCTCGGCGGTCGTGTCGGACGGCATGATCGGCGGGCGCCACCGGTCGAACGTGGAGCTCGTGGCGCAGGGCGTAGCCAACATCGCCTCGCCCATCTTTGGCGGGATTCCCGCCACCGGCGCGATCGCGCGCACTGCCACCAACGTCAAGAGCGGCGGCCGGACGCCCGTGGCCGGTATGACGCACGCCATCACGCTCTTCGTAATCATGCTCTTCCTCGGCAAGTGGGCAGCGATGATCCCGCTCGCCACGCTTGCCGCGATTCTCGTGATGGTCGCCTACCATATGAGCGAGTGGCGGTCGTTCCGCACGGAGCTCACGGCACCGAAGAGCGACGTAGCCGTGCTCCTCGCGACGTTTTTCCTCACCGTGCTCGTGGACCTGACAGTCGCAATCGCGGTCGGGAGGGTGGCTGCAGCATTCATGTTCATGCGCCGCATGGCCGAGGTCACGAACGTGCGCGCGTTCGTCCCCGAGAACGGCGAGCCAGACGATTTCGCAACCGACCCCCACGCGGTACAGCGCCGCGCGGGGCCGCGCGGCGTCGAGATCTATGAAGTGGACGGGCCGTTCTTCTTCGGCGCCGCTGAATCGTTCAAGGAGACGATTCGTCAGATAGCGCGGTCGCCGAAGGTGCTCATCCTGCGGATGCGCAACGTGCCCGTGATTGATTCGTCGGGGATGCACGCCCTGCGCGACGTAGTGCGCGACGCGCGTCGTGAGGGCACGCTCGCGCTCCTCTCCGACGTGCACACGCAGCCCTTCATGGCGCTCAGCCACTCCGCGCTGCTGGATGAGATCGGCGAAGAGAACCTGTTTGGGAACGTGGACGACGCGCTCAACCGCGCGCGCGCACACCTGGGGCTGCCTGAAGTGCCGCGGCCGGAGTTCGCAACGCCGACCGTGGCGCGTGAAACGCCGGCGGGCGGCGTGCCACGGGCTGAATAGTTCGCGGTCGCGAACCCGCCCTACCTCACCCCAAAGGTCAGGCCGAGGCGGAAGGTGATGAAGTCCGCGGCGCTCCTGATCGGCGTGATCACGGGCGTGGACTGCGTGTTGTCAATCCGGATGCTGTTCCGGTTCAGGTACTGGATGTCGGAGTTCTTGTGCACCTGCGCTCCGAGGTCGAGGGCGATGGGGCGCGCGCCGCCCGAGAGGGGTATGTAGAGGCCGCCGCCCCAGAGCGTGGTGAAGCCGCCGTCGCTGAAGTTCTGCGATTCCGCGAACTGCTTGTCGTAGCTCTGCGACCCGGCAACCGATGAAGTGGTGAAGAAGTACGAGAACCCGATGCTCCCCGACACGTACGGCCGCACCCCGCGCGTTGGCGCCATGAGCTGGAGCCCAGCCGCGCCAAAGACGATGTTGTTGGACGTGGTGACGTCAACGTCAATGAGGCCGAGCGCGCCACCGCCCAGCGGTTGCCGCCGCGTCGTGCTTCCGTAGATGAGATAGCCGAGTTCGGCGCGCAAAGCGACGATGCCGTCCTCGTCGAACGTGTGGAGCACGTTTCCGGCAAGTCCGAATGCGCCGTTCACGTAGTCGCGGAACACACCTTGCGGGCTCGCATAGGTGAAGCCGCCCCCGACGAAGGTCGTCGCGGGGCCTCGTTCCTCGAATGGCTGGGCAGGGCGCGGACGCCGCTCTACGACCTGCGCGCCGGCCGAGGCCGCCGCGGCGGCGATCGCCATCGCCGCCGCGGATGTTGCGAGAACGAGTCGCATGCTGCCCGGCCGGGCGGCCCGCAAGAGCGCCATCCGTTCTTTACCGCGGCACCCTGAAGTAAAGTTCCGGCCAGCCGTCGTCGCCGTAGGGGTCGCCGGGGGGCACGTAGAGCACCGGCGAGAGCGCAGGCACGACGCCCTTCTCCCGGTAGCGCCTGATGTCATCGGCAATGGACTGCCAGTGCGCCTTCGACGCATCGTCGGCGGCGCCGGCAACCTTCTGCGCGGCCGCGTCGGCGAGCCGCGTGAGCTCGAACGACGCGATTGCCCGCACCTCAGGCGAGGCCGCCGAATCGGCCGTGAGGAGGATGAGCCGGTCACTCACCGCGCGCTGCGTCACGTTCTGCAGCGCGCCGAGCTTGGCGCCTTGCTGCGCTGGCCCGTTCCACGTGCCATTCACGAGCGTGCGGATTGCCTCGGTTAGCGTGAAGGAGTTCGTCTGGTGCGCGGTCTGCTGCACCATTCGCGCAGCCCGCTCGCGCTGGAGGATGCCGTCCACGACCATCTGCGCCAGCCCGCGCGCGGTGCCAAGCTCGTCGAACGCGGGGTAGGTGCGCGTGCCTGGCAGCTCGACGTTCCCGGTCGCGTCGAGCCGCGGCGCGAAGAGCGCGAGCACCGTGTCGGGAATCGCGAGTTCCTTCGGGTCGAGGGCACTCATGAGCTGGGCCATCGCGGCGCGCTGCTGCGCGGGCGGAATCATCCGCGTGGCCGTTTGCCCGTCGCCGCGGACTGCGTTTGCGTACTCGAGCCCGCCCAGGTTCTTCGTTACGCCGTTGATCGCGAAGCGGTGGAAGTAATAGAGGAGCGGGAAGCGGTCCTGCAGGATCGAGAGCGGCTCGCCGGCGCGCACGTTGCGCAGCCCGAACCCGTCGAGCGCGATCCGCCGCGCGGCCATCTGCCGTGTGAAGAACTCGCCCGGGTTGGCTGCGTCGTCCCAGAGACTGGTGCGCGGGTCCGCCGCGTTTTCGGGGCGCGCGTCGCCGTCGCTGAGGTAGAGGTAGCCCTTCTTCAGGCCGTCGGCGACGATCGCCTTGAGCGAGTCGGCTTCCGTAGCGGGCGGGAAGATGCCGTATCCCCAGCGAATCGCCCACACGTCGTACGCACCCGGCCCGCGGGCGTATGCCTGCGAGAGGTCAATCGCGCCGTCCTTCACCAGCACGCGCGGCGCTGGGTAATCCATCACCGAGCCGCGCTCGTACGTGCTCGCGATGTAATTGTGCCCGAGTCCAAGCGTGTGGCCCACTTCGTGCGCGCTCACCTGCCGGATGCGCTTCAGCACGAACGAGGTATCGGCGGGCGTCGGGTCGGCGCCCATGAGCGCGGCGTAGAGGTTGTAGTCGGTGCGGTTGCGGTGCGAGTCGAGCCGCGCCATTCCCTTCAGCATCTCGCCCGTGCGCGGGTCGGTGATTGCTCCACCCACGCTCCATCCGCGCTCGTTGCGATTCTCCCACTGCACCACGTTGTAGCGGATGTCCATGGGGTCGGCGCCCTCGGGGAGCAGCTCGACCTTGAAGCCGCCCTTGAGGCCGGCCTGGTCGAACGCCTCCTCCCAGAAGCGGACGCCCTCGAGCGTGGCGGTGCGCAATGGCTCCGGAATGCCGCGGTCCACGTAGTAAACGATCGGGTTCTTGATCGGGCTCTTCGGGTCATTGGGGTTCACGCGCTCGAGGCGGTGACGCCCTGCCCACGCCTTTTCGAGCTGTCCCTGCATCGGGGTCGCGTAGTCCTTGAAACGAACGCCAAAATAGCCCACGCGCGGGTCGGCCTCGCGCGGGCGGAAGTTCGAGTCCGGAAGACGCACGAGCGAGATGTGCTGGCGGAAGTCGAGCGCCGAGCCGTCGGGCGCCATGCGGCCCGCGATCCCGCCGGGCGCGCCCTGCGCAACGAGCGTGAGCGCGATGTCAATCTCGGTATTGTCGGCGTAACCCTTGGTGTACGGGTTGTACGGGCGCGAGCGATCGCGCGCAATCGTGTACGTGCCCTGGCCGCCGCGGCCAAGGGAGCGCGCGATGTTGTTCCAGTCGCGGTACACGAGGTCGGTGGCGTCCACGAGGAGCCGACCGCCTTCATCGGCGAGGATGGGAAGCGAGAACACCGTGCTGTTGGGGAACGCCTCGCGCACGGTACGGAGGTTGTCCGGCCCATACGTGGAGCGAAACGCGGTGTTCTGAAAGGTCACCAGCATCCGGTCGCCGAAACGGTGGAAGAGCGGCACGTACGCGCCGCCGCCGGATCCGCGGTCGAGTCCCACGGGGTTCGAGCCAAGTCCCGTCGGGAGCGTCGTGAGCAGGAGCATCTCGGTCGAATCGCGAAGCTCGAAGAGCACCTGGCTCGTGCGGTCGTTCGTGTACACGGGAACGAATCCGTCGCGCTTCACGAAGCCGGCGGTGCGCTCGGCGATGGTTGCTGCCGGGCGCTGTTGCTGCTGGCCCTGCTGCGCGAAGGCGAACGAGGCGCCCGCTGCAAGGATCGCTGCCTGGCGCATGGAGGCGCCCACTCGGGGGATGATTCGCATCACGGTTGCTTCCGGTTGAGGGGTAAGGACGCGCCGGAGACCGGCCAGCGGCGCGCGGACGATGCCGGGGAAAGGCGCTATGGCTTGACCAGCGCCTTCACCGACGCGGGAAGATCGAACGCCGATGGGTCCACCTTGTCGAACTCGACGGTCGTGAACGTGATGTTCGCCGGGCCGGCAGGGGTGCGCTGCTCGAGCTGCGTGGGGAACTTGATTCCGTCGAAGTCGCCCCACTTCGAGAACACCGTGGTCGCCTCGACGGATCCCTCGCTCGACTGAACCGCGCCCGAGAAGCCGGCAAGCAGCCCCGATCCAGCGTCGAAGTACTCGAACCCTTCCTGCCCGTCGCGGGTGAGGCGAACCTTGTAGCACTTGCGCCCCTCGAAGTCGGCGAGCCCCACGGTCTCGGCCTTGGTGTAGTTCGCGGGGTCCTGCATGTTCGAGAAGAAGTCGGCGTTGCTCTTGATGGACGCGAGTTGCGCGCCCTTGATGAGCTGGGCGCCCGCCATCGGGTTCACTACCCACGCCACCGTGCCGTCGAAGCCCGTCACGATGTCGCCGATCTGCGGGATCGTCATCTTCTGGATGAACTTGTTGGGCTTGGCGCGCAGGACTTCCATCGTCGCGTCAATGCCCATCGCTGGCATCGTCATGGATGCGACCATACGGATGGACGTGTGCTTGTCGAGCGCCGCGCGCGTGCCGGCCGCGGTGTTGTGCTTTTCCATCAGGGCGGCCGGGGTCGGCAGCTCCTGGGAGGCGGCAACGGCTGGCGCGGCGGACGCCAACAGCGCGCCCAGCGCCGCGGGCAGCGCGATTGCATGCGGAGTGGCAGCGGCGAGGGAGCGGAGGGGTGACTGGCGCACTTGGCCTTCGGGTATTGGGTTGGCCCCAAATCTAGGGAGCGCCCACCCCGGCGGCGAGCGCCGTGGAAATCCTGTCGCGCTGGCGGTCGCTGCCGCGCATGACCACCGCGAGCAGGTTGTTGTTCTGCACGAGCTCATGGGGCGTGGCCCAGGGCGATTCCGTGCCCGAGGGAGCGAGCGTCACCGGGTCGAGCCGCGCCACTGCCGCCTTTCGCGCGGCAGAGTCGGCGTACACGTACGCGGCGAGCGTTGCGGCGCCGAGCCTGTAGGCAATCACCGGCGCGCCCATCCACTGGAGCGCCTTCACCGAGTCGAACCGCTGTGGAGCGAGCCCAGCATCAACGAGCCGCCTGGTGAGCGCGGCTTCGGTCCAGAGCCCTGTTGACGGCGCAGTGGCCGCGGTGGCAGCCGCGACCTCGGCCGCCTCGACGCGCTCGCGCGCGGCCTTCCCGATCCGCGCCCCCTTCTGCTCGGCGCTCTCGCACGAGGCGAGCATCACGATCGCAAGGAGCGCAGCGCGGCCCGGGGATCCCATGCGGATAATGTATCAACGCAACACGGGCACCCGCGTGCGCGGATGCCCGTGTGTCCCGCCCGGAGGCAGGGCAGTCAAGCGGAGCTAGAACTGCGGAACCAACTGGCCCGCGCCGTTCACCGTGAACGCCTTCGTCTCGGTGCGGCCGTTGGCGAAGCGCGTGGTGGAGGTGATCGTCTCCGATCCCGTAGCCTGGAACATCGTCGTGGTGCTCTGCACGCCCGACGCGTTTGACACCTCGACTACCTGCGTGCGGCCCGACTCATCGGTCTTGAACGACTCGGCGACCTTCGTGCCGTCGTGCTCGGTGACCTTGAGCGACGCCGTCATCGGGTTCGTGCCGGTCCAGAACTCGATCGAGTTGATGACCACAGCGTCGAGCAGACCGGCGATGCCATAAACAGGGAGGATCGGCCCGATGATGAGAAACACCAGCTCCTGCGCCCACTTGTTGCCGCCGCCGATGCTCTTGTTCCACGACCACACATTGCGCGTGGCCTGGAAGCTGCCGAAGCAGCCGGTGGAGACCATCGCCGCGGTGGCAAGTGCGATCAGGGCAGAACGCGAACGGGAACGACGCATAAGTGTCCATCCTCCTGTTGCGGTGGGAGTGCCATCACGAATCCTGAGCCAGCCAGATCGCATTCACGCTACGGGATGGACGCGAAGTTCGCAAACCCCGCGCGGCGAACGTGACCGGCGTCACGGATGTCATATTACATTCATGATGCGGTCAAGCAGCGCCACTTGCCCGACGAGCCGTGGGTAACCGGGGCGTCGGCAGCGACAGCGCCGCCCACGGCTCCGTACGAGTGGACAAATGGCTCTGGGCGGCGCGCTTCTTCAAGACGCGCGCGCAGGCGAGCGAGGCCGTCGGCGGCGGGAAGGTGGAAGTCGGCGGCGAGCGGGTGAAACCCGCGCGCGCGTTGCGAGCGGGAGACGTGGTACGGATCCGGCTCGGCCCGTACGAGTACGTGGTCACGGTACTCTCGGTGAGCGACAAGCGCGGGCCGGCCGCCGTTGCGCGCACTCTGTACGAAGAGACCGTCGAGTCGCGCGAACGGCGCGAGCGCCTTGCGTGGAATCTGCACCACGCAGCGCCCGTCATCGAACCCGGGAGAGGCCGCCCCACAAAGAAGGATCGGCGTGAGCTGGACCGGACGCGACGCCGCTAGGGTCGGCCGCCTGCAACTCAGGGTGTGGCACCACTTCACCCGGTTCGACCGCTACCGAACGCTGGGCGCCACGCCTGGTCAGTCGGCGCGTGATGCGGCGAGCCGGCGGAGCGTGTCGTCGTCCAGGCGATGGCCGCCGTCGAACGACACCGCCTCGAACTCCACCCCCGCCTCACGCAGGATCGCGTGCTGGGCGTCGAGCACCTTTGGCGTGAGGTACTTGTCGCGCGTGCCGCAGACGTAGCTGATCCGCATCTGGGGCTCCCGCGCCACGAGCGCGCGCCAGTCCACCTCGGGCGGCGCTGACGCAGCCCAGATCGCCAGCCGCTCCGGGTGTATGTTCCCGCCTGCCACCCAGCGGACCGCAACGCCGCCTCCCTGCGAGAAGCCGACCACCGTCACCGGCGGCAGCGCGCCCGCGAACGACTCGCGCACCCTCGCGTGCAGTGAGTCGAGGTACGCCGTGGTGTCGGCAATGTCCCACGCGCGCTCGGCGCGCGTGAGCCAGGTGGCGCCGGTGGGTGCGTCGCGCGAGACCGCTGGCCCGACGTAGTGCCGGTTGAGCGCCTCGGGGGCGATGACGAGCCGCGTGCCGTCGTCGAGGGCGTGCGCCATGTGGAGTATCTCGACCGCACCCATCGCCTGGCCGTGGAGCACGTACCAGAGTCCGCGCACGGCCGGCCCTGGCTCCGGCCCGAACGACGCGACCAGCGCGGTGCGTCGCACCTGGATGGGTTCGGTGCGGATAGCTGACGAATCGGGCATGAGACGGAATCTACGCGGCAAGAAACTGTGCAACGAACCGCAGGGCAGGCTGCACCACGAGTCATCACTGCGGCGACCTGCCGCCCGGCCAGGTGCAGGATCGGCGTGCATGGTTGCCCTCACCGCCTGACAAGCACCGGCCCCCAGTTGATCCCGGGACGGATCCCCGTCCACACCTCCACCGGACCCACCAGGCTCTCCGTGCGGTGCGCCTTGCCTCCAAGAACCACCGCAACGCTGTCACCAGGCGAGAATGCGCGCCCGGTGACGGCCCGCGGTATGCCGTCAATCGCGAAAGCGCACCGGCCGTCGGGGAAGACCTGGATGTCCACGGTGACCCATCCACCGCGCTTCTGGGCCGGAGTGAGTTCGTAGCCGCGCAGCATCCGCGGTCCGGTGAGCCCGCCGCGCTCTCCGCCCGGCATCCCTTCGCCCTGCGGCAGCCCGGCGGCACACTCGCCCGCGGGACGGGCAGGAGGAAGTCCGCCGGTAAGATGATCCCAGCGCCTCAGCTCCGCCGGCGCCACGGCCATCACCCACACGCCCGCGGTCTGCCATTGCAATGCGGTCAGGCGCACGCTCACCATGGCGTGCACGGCAAGCCCATCGGCCGGAGAGAACAGGCGGGCGGAGTGCACGCCGCTGTCGAAGGTGGAGTCGCCATTGAGCGACAGCACCCGCTGCCCATCCTTCGCCGCAATGAACGGCCGCGGGTACCCAAAGGACACCCATCGGGAGGAATTGATTGCCTCCCACCGCTCGGCCAACGCCTCGTTCGCCGGGGCGGATGCAGCCGCGCTGGTCGAGGACGGAGCCGGCTTCGCAACGTCAATCGCGGCAGTGTCCACCAGCCACCCACCCACCGACGCAACGACCCGGCCGGCACCGGCGGCAACCGGCGACACAACGCCATCGGCGCTCACGCGCACGACCATCGTGTCCAGCGATGTCCAGGTGACGCCAACCACCGGGTACGGCTCGCCACGCTGGTCAACGCCGCGCACGGCGAGCCGGGCCCGCTCGTCGGCGCGCAGCGGCGCGGGCGGCGCGACCGTCCGCGCGCTCGCCAGGTGCGGCGTTGGCACGGAGCCGTCGGCGAAGGTCACGATGGCAACCGGCTCGGGCCACGCAACGCGCCTCAACGACCCCGCGCCATCGGTCCGGCCAACCATCCATACGTCGCCGTCTTCATCGGGAACGCCATAGCCGGCGGCGAAGAACTCGCCGTTCCTCGAGGCGACATACGCTGCAGCCCCTTCGTGGATGGGCCTGTACGACCACGAGACGACGTCCAGCGCGACGAGCGCTCTTGCGGTGTCGTTGCGCACGGAAAGGAGCACCTCGCGCGGGCCGCGCCAGCCCAGCGGCTCCGCCGCGGCGCCGCCGGGTGCGGTGGCGCAGCGTTCGCCGGTTCCGTCTGGCCCGATGACGCACACCTCCGGCGTGCGGTCAATGAAGAAGGTGCGGCCGAAGGCAATGAGCCCGCCGCCCGGCGACCACATGGGGTTCGCTTCGTATGCGTCGGTGCGCGTGAGACGGCGAACGGCGCCGCTCCGCACGTCGAGGACGCCAAGGTCGGTGTGCTCGTGGGCGTCCCATCGCTGCGTAAGGAAAGCAAGGAAGCGCTCGTCGGGCGAAAGATCGCCCTCCACATCATCGCCGGGGGCATTCGTCATCCGCTGCTCGGCGCCGTCCGCGGTGCGGCGAAAGATGTCAATGCCGCCGCTGTCGCCCACCGTGCGGTGGTAAATGAGGTCGCCGGACGAGAGGCGAAGGCCGTGGGCGTAGCCCCTCGCCGCGTCCGTCTCCTGGCTCACCGAAAGCGGCGTGAAAGTGCGGTTCATCCGCAGCGGACCCGACACGAGGAACGTCGAAGCGCTCAGTGGCGCGCGCGCAGTCACGAGCACGCTGTCGTGCGGCGCGCGCAGCTCGATCCACGCGCGGGCGGACGTCTGCCGCCGGAGCGCGCTCGCTCCCAGCGCGAGCGCGGCAACGGCGACCACGGCGGCGCCGGCAATCGCACCCACCCGCCACCGGCGCCTGAGCCCCAGCGGCACGCGCGGCAACCCCACGCTCGCCAGCTCCGCGGCCGCGGCAACGCCCGCAAACTGCCGCCATAACGCGGCGGTCGGGCGCCAGTCCCCTTCCTTGCGCGCGCGGCGAAGGTCGGACACAAAGAGATCGCCGACGGGACGCACGTCGTTCGAGCGCACGAAGTGCTCGATTGCAAGCTGCGGCTTTGCCCCCGGGGCGCTGGCGTACGCCGTGCCCAGCGCGCGGTGCGCCTCGCGTAGCGCCGCATCGGGCGCGGCAGCCAACACCGCGTTGGCGATTTCGTCGTGCGCGATCGCCCAACGCGCCCCTGCCGCCCGAACGAATCCGCGCTGCTCGAGCGATTGCAGGTGCGCGACGACGTCTTCCTCGCGCAGGCCCGCGCCAGGGGCGAGCATTACCGTCAGGAGCGGCATCCCGGCCGCGGAAAGCAAGCGCGCGATCGCCAGGTCGGGCCCGTCGAGCGCGGCGATCCGGCGATCGAGCGCCGATCCCCGGGCAAGGAGCGCATCGAGCTGCGCCGGGTCGGTGCACCGCCACGTGCCTTCCTCGATGCAAAGCACGCAGCGGTCGAGCGCGAGTTGGAGCGTCTCCACCACGCCAAGGGGCTGGCCGCCGCTTGCCCCGTGCAGCGCCTTGCCCAACACGGCTGCCCACGCTTCGTCGGGCAATGTGGCGATGCTCGAAACGAGATCGGCCACGGCCTGTGCATCGAGCGGATCGAGCGCGAGCGACTCAACCGACTGCCACAGCAAGATGGGGTCCTCACTCGGCCGCGCGGCGGTCACCGCCATCGCACGTGCGCCATCGAGCCGCGCGATCATGGCCAGGATCACGGCGCGCGACTCGGGGTCGGCCCAGTGGAGGTCGTCAACGAGAATCGCGAGCGGCGCCTCGTCAGCCACCAGGTGCGCAAGCTCGGCCAGCGCGAGCGCACGGCGCAGAACCGCGTCGCCCCCGGCGGCCGCTTCCGGCTGCGCGGTGAACACCGACGAGAGCGCGGGGTTCATCGCGACGAGCGTGGCCGCGGCGCTTTCGCCCAGTGCGGCGGCGCCCGGCAGGCGCGCCATCGCTCCGGCAACGTCGGCCGCGGCGGCGAATGGAACGTGCCGCTCCGCCGACTGGATCTGCACCCCCGCGATGCGCGAACGCTTTGCCTTGAGCCGCGCGGCAAAATCCTGCAGGAGCCGCGACTTGCCCATCCCCGCGGACGCGGTGACGTGAACGTGCGAGAACCCGCCCGCGCGCGCCTGGCTCCAGTGCTCGATGAGCCGCGCGAACTCGCGCTCCCTGCCAACCAGGTCGGTAACGAACGCGATCCCCGCGCGCACGCCGCCCGGAATCGCGTCGCTCCGAAGCGAAGCGCGCGCCTCGGCGATCGAGGACCGCGTTGCCGGCTCGGGGGCTATCTCCTCGGCGAGCAGGAATCGCTCGATCGAGTCGGCCTCGGCGGTGGCACCCAGAGGGTCGCTCGATGCGAGCAGCGCCTCGAGCACCAGCCTGTGGCCGGTCTGCGCCCACGGATCGCCGTCGCGCGCGCGCCGCGCCAGCGCCACGCCCTCCCGGAAACGCCCGGCAGCCAGCGCCTCACGCGCCGCCTTCTCCGCGCAGCGTACGAAGAGCCCTCGCAGCCGGCTGCGTTCGGTATCGGCCCAGCGCTCGAACTCGCCGGCGCCAGGAAGCGAAAGCGGCGCCAGAAACTCCCCCCTGTAGCAGTCCACCGCCGCCTGGCAGCGGCCCGCATCCACCTCGGCGCAGAACCGGTCGCGGTCGCTCTCGAGCGGGCACGTCAGCGCGATCTCGGATCCCGAGGTAGCCATCACGCAGTCGCCGAGGCGCCGCCTGATGTGCCACGCCGTCTGGCGGAGGGCGTGGCGGCCTGCTTCCGGAGCCAAGTCGGGCCAAAGCATTCCGACCAGTTCGTCGCGGCCAGCCGTCCGGCGGGGTGCGCAGGCCAGGTAGGCCAGCAGGGCCGACGGCTTCCCAGGCCCGAACCGCGCGCCGGCCGCGTCGCCCCGCTCGGCGCTGCACGCCCCGAGCGTCAGGATCACCAGCGACGGCAGGTCGTCGGCCGGAGTCATGACACTAAACTGCCTCACAGGAGCGTCGGATGCACGTCGGCCCCGCCGCTGGAGCCGGCGGCGCCGCGCTGATATTATTCCCCGTCCACCACGGAGCGGCAGAGTGCCAGAAGAACGCTACAATCCGCACAACAAGGGCTGGGGCGCGGCGGCGCTCATCATCACCCTCGCGATCCTCGCGAACGTCACGGCCTATACGATCCACAAGGCAACGTACCTCAAGCCGGACAAGTCCAGGCAAGAGGCGGCACAGCACTAGACGCACCGGCCGGGCCGGCGGCGCAGGGCGGGCTCGGCCCAACGGTACGATGGCTGGCCCGGGAACGAACGAAGGGCGATGCGCCAAACCGGCGCGTCGCCCCCTTTGCTTGCCCCCGTGCCGCTCAGTTCTTGTGGCGAAAGGTGATCCTGCCCCGGCTCAGGTCGTACGGCGACACCTCGACCGACACCCTGTCACCCTGCAGCACCCGGATGCGGAACCTCCGCATCTTGCCGGCCATTGTCGCGAGCACGTCGTGCCCGTTCGTCAGGTGCACGCGGAAGGTCGCGCTGGGCAGCACTTCCGTAACCGTTCCTTCGAGTTCGATCGCTTCTTCCTTCGCCATTGAGCCCTGACCTGGGGGACAGGCCCACCGTGACCGACTGGCGGGCCGGGGATATTCTTGTAATTGTAGTGCCGCCGGGTCACCCTAACCAGCCACCGACCATGCCCACCGGAACCCAGCGCCCCACGGCCGCCTTCGCGGCAGCCGCGATCCTGGCCTCCATGGCCGTCCTCCCCGCAGCCGCACCGGCGCAGGGCAGGCAGCCAGTGCCAGGTCAGGCCACCCGCTACGAATCCGACATCGCCGCGGTCATGGACAGCGTCGTTTTGTGGCGCCGCGACATTCACGAGCACCCCGAGCTCGGCAACCGCGAGGTGCGCACGTCGAAGCTCGTGGCCGACCGGCTCCGCGCGCTTGGCATCGAGGTGCGCGCCAACGTTGCAAAGACCGGCGTTGTCGGTGTGCTCCGCGGCGGGAAGCCGGGCCGCACGGTGGCGCTCCGCGCCGATATGGACGCCCTCCCGGTCACCGAGCAGACGGACCTGCCCTTCAAGTCGAAGGTGACGAGCACCTATGGCGGCCAGGCGGTTGGCGTGATGCACGCCTGCGGCCACGACGCCCACACCGCAATGCTGCTCGGCGCTGCCACGGTGCTGGCGAAGCACCGCGCCGAGCTTCCGGGCACGGTGGTTTTCCTCTTCCAGCCCGCCGAGGAAGGCCCGCCACCGGGTGAGACCGGCGGCGCCGCCGACATGGTGAAGGAGGGCGCGCTCGACAACCCGAAGGTTGACGCAGTCTTCGGGCTGCACACCTGGCCCGACACCGCAGGGCGGATATCGTACAGGCCGCGCGGGGCGATGTCGGCATCCGACGTGCTCAACATCGTGGTGGTCGGGCGGCAGACGCACGGCGCGGTGCCGTGGCGAGGCGTGGATCCGATCACCGTCTCCAGCCAGATAGTGAACGCACTCCAGACGATCGTGTCGCGCCAGACCGACATCGGGGCCGGCCCCGCGATAGTGACGGTCGGCACGATCAACGGCGGCGTACGCCACAACATCATCCCCGACAGCGTGGTGATGACCGGCACGATCCGCACCTTTGACGCGACCGCGCGGACGGAAATACACGCCAGCATCAGGCGCATGGCCACGCAGATAGCCGCGGCGTCGGGCGCAACGGCCCGCGTCACGATCGGCATGGGGACGGACATGGTGTACAACGACCCCGCGCTCACGGCGCAGATGGGCCCGACGATCGAGCGCGTGACGGGCGGGCACGTGAACACGAACGGCGCATGGACGCCGTCGGAGGACTTCTCCGAGTACACGAAGAACATCCCGGGGCTGTTCGTCTTCCTGGGCGTCAACGCCCCTGGTGTCACCGTCGAGCAGGCCGCCGCCAACCACTCGCCGCTCTACTTCGTGAACGAAGACGCGCTCCCCACCGGCGTGCGCGCGCTCGTTTCGCTGGCGACCGACTACCTCGCCCAGGCGCCGGCGAAGCGGACTCCGTAGTGCAAGCGGCGCGGTGAACCCGGTCGAGCTGGTCGCGGTTGCGTTCGGCCTCGTAAGCGTGGCGCTCTCGGCGCGCGAGCACATAGTCGCGTGGCCCACGGCGATCGTGAACGTGGGGCTGTTCTTCTTCCTGTTCTGGGAAGCACGGCTCTACGCCGACTCGGTGCTGCAGCTCGTTTACCTCTCGCTCTCGGTGTACGGGTGGTGGGCATGGCTGCACGGCGGCGCGGCGCGCGGCGCCCTCCGCGTCTCGCGCGGCACGCGGCGCCTCTGGCTGCTCACACTCCCCGCCACCATTGGCGCCGGGTTCGCGCTGGGGGCATTCCTCGAGAGGCACACCGACTCGCCCGTGCCCTTCCTCGACGCGCTCCTCACCACGACAAGCCTGCTCGCGCAGTGGATGATGACGCGCAAGATCCTCGAGAACTGGGTGCTGTGGATCGTCGTTGACATCGTGTACGTGCCGACGTTCATCGCGCGCGGGCTGCCGTGGACGGCGCTTCAGTACGGCGTGTTCCTCATCCTCGCGTGGATGGGGTTCGTGGGGTGGCGGGCTTCGTGGCGCGCCGACCGGGCCGGCACCCCGCCAACGCAGGCGGCGCCGGCGCAATGACGGTCCGGATCGTCGTGACCGGCCCCGAGTGCACGGGCAAGACGACCCTGGCCGCTGCACTTGCCGACTCGATTGGCGCCAAGTGGGTGCCCGAGGCGGCCCGGCTCTACGCCGAGCGCGCTGCGCGCCGGGGACGCACTCTCAGCGCGGGCGACGTGGAGCCGATCGCGCGGGCGCAGATGAGGGCCGAAGACGCCGCGCTCCGGACTGGCCGCGGTGACAGTGCCATGGGCTATCGCGGCGATGGTGCTGGCGCACGGGCCACGACCCGTCCACCCGCCCGCCTCGTGCTCGACACCGACCTCGTAAGCACCGCGGTGTACGCGCAGCACTATTACGGCCTCGACGTGCCATGGATCAGCGCGGCCGCGCTCGAGCGGCGCGGCAACCTCTACGTGCTCGCCGCGCCCGACATCCCGTGGGTCGCAGACGGCATCCGCGACCGCCCCGCCGCCCGCGAGGCCATGTTCGCCCAGTTCCAGCGCGCGCTGCAGCGCATCGGGGCGAACGTCGTCGAGGTGCGTGGGCTCGGCGACGCGCGCTTCCAGGCCGCGATCAAGGAAGTGCGCTCGCTCCTCGAAGGGGAGCGCAAGTGAGCGCGTGCGTGGCCTCGCGATGATCGCGACGCGATGATCGCGCAAGCGGCGGCATTCACACAGGCGGCCGCGCTCGCACAGGCGCCGATCGCCGAGCAGCCAGTGTCGGAACTCGCCACCGCCGCGCTCCAGGCCACAATCACCGCCGGCCTCGCGCTCGTCTGCCTCTGGGTGTGGCGGCGCACGCGCGAGCCCCACTTCGCGTGGTGGGCAGTGGCCTTTGGCATCTACGACCTCCGCATCGGCGCAATCTCCGCGTTCCTCGCAACAGGGAACCGCGCCTGGCTGTTCTGGCACCAGGTCGTCACCGGCTGGACCGCCCTCGCGCTCTTCTGGGCAGCGATGGTCTTTGCCCACCGGCCGCAGTGGCGCCGCTGGTACTGGGCGCTGCTCGCCTTCCCGCTCGTCTGGAGCGATATCGCCGTCAACCGGCTCGAGAACTTCGCCCTCGCCGCCGCGCCGGCGGTGATCTTCATCTCCGCGACGACACTCTGGACGGGCGTCGTGCTGCTCCGCCACCGGAAGCCAGCCACGCGCACGGCGTCCACGATCCTTGGCTGGACCTTCCTCGCGTGGGGCGTGCACCACCTCGACTACCCGATCCTCCGCGCGCAGGGAGCATGGCTCCCGTGGGGATACTACCTCGACATCTTCTTCGTGCTCGGCGTGGGCGCGGGGATCCTCCTCCTCGTGAACGCCGACCTCGCGAGCCGGCTCCAGGCCCGCACGGCGGAACTCGAGCGGCTCTCGCGGCTCATGGTGCGGCAGCACGAGGACGAGCGCCACCGGCTCTCCATCGCCCTGCACGACGAAACGGCGCAGGTATTCGCCGCAGTGAAGATGCAGCTCGGCGTGGTGCGTGAGCAGGTGAACCCGGCCGCAGCGGCGGTGCTGGACCGCGCTATCACGCTTTTCGACGACGGTATCCAGGGCGTGCGGCGCGTGACGCGCGACCTCCGCCCCGCCCTCCTCGACGACCTCGGCCTCCTACCCGCCCTTCGCTCGCTCGTTGGCGAGTTCGTCGAGCAACAACGCCTTCGCGTGACGTTCGACGCGCCGCAGGACCTTCCGGTGATGCCCAGCGACGCCGAAGTCGCGGTGTACCGCGCCGTGCAGGAAGCGCTCACCAACGTCAGCCGCCACGCCAGCGGGGCCGCGGCGCGCGTGCGGGTGGCCGCCGACGCCAACGCGCTGCGGGTGGAAGTGAGCGACGACGGCCCCGGGCTCGCCGCCCCCGACACCCTCGCCCGCGCCGACGCCGAGGGGCACCTCGGCATCACCGGCATGCGCGAGCGCATCGGCGCGCTGGGGGGCGACCTCCGCGTGGAGTCCACGCCCGGGCGCGGCCTGCGGCTCTCGATCACGATCCCCGTCGCGGAAGACCGCGCAATGTGAGAGAATTCCGGATGGCTCCGATTCGCGTTATGGTGGTGGACGACCACGCTGTGGTGCGTGAAGGGATCCGCCACGTGCTCGGCGACCCGGAGCGGTACGCCGTGGTCGCCGAGGCATCGAGCGCGGCCGAGGCAATCGAGCGCGTCGCGAGCGCGTCGCCCGACGTGATCATCCTCGACATCTCGATGCCCGGCGGGTCCGGGCTAGGTGCCGTGGCGGAACTCGTCGAGCGGGCTCCACGGGCAAAGGTGCTCATGCTCTCCGTGCACGACGACACCGAGTACGTGATCGAGAGCGTGCACGCAGGGGCGCACGGCTACCTGCGCAAGGATTCCACGCCGGCAGAGCTGCGCACCGCGATTGCAACCGTGTGCGAAGGGCGGCGGTACTACTCGCCGCAGGTCGCGGGCGTACTCGCGAGCGCCCTGCGGAACGGCGGAGAAGAGCGCCCCGCCGGCAAGCCGCCGCGCGCAACCGACGTGCTCTCGCCGCGCGAACTGGAGATCCTCGCGCACATCGCCGACGGCGAGACGAGCCGCGAGATTGGCGCGCTGCTCGGGATCAGCGTGCGCACCGTGGAAGCGCACCGCAACTCGCTCATGCGAAAGCTGGGAGTACGAACCATCGCGGGACTCACGCGGCTGGCGATCGAGCAGGAGCTCGTCGGGCACGGATGACGTCCACGCCCCTGCCTCGCAGCCGCCCGGGGTCCTGCGAGGCCCTGCCAGCGGACGACTGCCGGCGCAGCCCGGTGGAGATTCGCCCGACACGCGAACTGCGTAGTTCTACCTAAGCGGCTCTGTAGTCACGCCAATGGTTGCACCCCGCGCAGGGCCGTAACGTGAGCGCGCAGTCACGCCAACTCAACCGAGTACGGAGCCGGCCCAGTGCTTCACACACCCGCCCGCCGCCTCGCCGCGGCGGCCTCGTCAATTCTCCTCCTCCTCTCCGCGGCCCCGGCTGCGAGCCACGCGCAGCAGGCGCCCAAGCCCCCGACGGGATCCGCCGGCGCGGCACCGGTCGCGGATTCCACGCTCGGCGCGACGTCGCTGCGATCGGTGACCATCACCGCCACGCGTGTCACGACCGACGTCCTCAAGGTTGCGGCGCCAGTGAGCGTGATAGACAGCACGCGCATCTCGACCGAGCTTCCCAACAGCGCGGCCGACCTGCTTCGCGCCGAGCCAGGCGTGGACATCATCGGCACCGGGGTGAACCAGGTGAGGCCAGCGATCCGGGGCCAGCGCGGCCAGCGTATCCTGCTGCTCGAGGACGGCATCCGCCTCAACAATTCGCGCCGCCAGCAGGACTTTGGCGAACTGCCCGCGCTCGTTGACCCGTCGCAGCTCGCGCGGGTGGAAGTAGTGCGCGGGGCGGCGTCGGTGCTCTACGGCACCGACGCAATTGGCGGTGTGGTGAACCTCATCACCCGCTCGCCGCGCGCGAACGGCATTGACCGTTTCGGCGGCCGGCTCGGCTACCAGTACGGGTCGGAGGGCGCGTTGAGCAAGGTATCGGCAGGCGTGTCTGGATCGAGCGGGCACCTCGCCTACTCGCTGGACGGCACGGCGCGGGTGGCAGGCGACTACAGCGCACCAGCGGGCACATACGGCAACGTGCGCCTCACAAACGATACGCCGCTCCAGTACAGCGGCGTGCGCGACAACAACGCCTCGGCGGCGCTCACATTCACCAGCGCCTCCGGGCACCACCTCTTCGCCAGGTTCGAGCACTACGGCGCCAACGACGCGGGCTTCGGGTACATTCCGCCCTCGCTCATCGGGTCCGACCCCACGGTAATCCAGATCCGGTACCCATACCAGGAAACGAGCAGGCTCACTTTCGGATTCCGCTCCGGTACACTCCGCTGGGCAATTGCCGACCGGCTCGACTTCACCGCTTACACGCAGGCCAACCGGCGAAGTCTCGCGCAGCACATCTTCGTGCCGTTCCCCTCGGGCTCCCTGCCCGGCGCCGGCGTTGACGTGAACACCGCGAACTTCACCAACATCGCGACAACCGGGCTCCGCGCCGAGGCTACCAAGGCAACGTCGCATGTGATCTTCACGTACGGGAGCGACTTCTACCTCGACGATGCCAGGGGCACCGACTCCAGCACGACGACGATCCTCGGGTTCGGCAAGCCGCAGTCGCAGGTCAGCAACAGGCCGCAGCTCCCTGACGCCACCCTCGGCAGCTTTGGGATATTTGCGCAAGGGGACATCCGCCCCACGGACCGGTTCTCGGTGATCCTTGGCGTGCGCGGGCAGTCAACCGCCAGCGCGCCCAGGGAAGCGCTCATCGGCGCGGCCGGCAAGCAGAACCACCAGAGCTCGACGGCCGTGTACTCCGCCAACGCCGTATACTCGCTCACCGAGCACCTCTCGCTCGTGGGCACGCTCGGGAGCGCCTTCCGCTCGCCAAACCTCGTAGAGCGCTACTTCGATGGCCCCACGCCCGAGGGGTCCGGCTACCAGAAAGCCACGCCCGACCTCCGCCCCGAGCGGAGCGTGAACCTCGACGGCGGCCTCAAGTACCGCAGCGGGCGGTACACGGGCGAGGTGTCCGCGTTCCGGAACGACATCCGCGACGCAATCATCGTGCAGAAGACCAGCGAGAAACTGAACGGGCTCGACGTGTACCAGAACGTGAACATCGGGAAGCTGCGCGCGACGGGAATCGAGGCATCCGGCGAGGTGCAGCTCGACCGTGGTTTCTCGGCGGCCGCCAACTATACCACGCTCAAGTCAACGAACGTCACAATGCCCGAGTGGCCGATCGGCGACTCGTACTCGAGCAAGCTCAACCTCGCGCTCCGCTGGGTGTCGAGCGGCGGGCGGTGGTGGGGCGAGTATTCGGTGCGGCGCAACGGCGAGCAGAAGGACATCGCGGTTGACGCGAGCCCCGTTGGCCGCGTACTCCCCGCGTTCACCGTGCAGAACCTGCGCGGCGGTATCCGCGCCTGGCAGCTCGGCGCCGTGCGGCAGGACATCACGATTGGCGTGAGCAACCTCGGTAACGTGCTCTATACCGAGGCGGCAAACGCGTCGTTCTTCCGGCCCGAGCCCGGGCGGACGCTGGTGCTTGGGGTGACGACGACGTTCTGACGATCGGCAGTCGGGCTTCCGCGGTGGAGGCCGGCCCACCACGTGTAAGGATTCGACCGACGCCACTCCAGACGGGGTGGCGTCGCTCGCTTGTACCATCGCCGGACCGGCAATAGCTTCGAGGTTGGCGCTGCGTGCGGCGTGACTCCGGACAGTCCAGCGGAGTGTCCAGGTGTTCCCCGCCCGCGCCCGTTACCCCCAGCCCCCATCCCGCCAGGAGATATCTCGATGCGGATCCGCAGGTGCATGCAGCCCATCCGGGCCGCGGCGCTCGGCGCCATGCTTTTCGTGGCTTTCGCGCTCGCCGCCCCCTCCACCGCGGCGGCGCAGGCCGTTGGCCAGATCTCCGGCACCGCGCGCGACACCGCATCGGGCGCGGGCATCCCCGGCGTTCAGGTGCTCGTCGTCGGCACGCGGCTAACCGCGGTGGCCGACGCCAGCGGCAAGTACTCCATCTCGGGCGTCCCCGTCGGCACGCACACCATCCAGTTCCGCCGCGTGGGCTTCGGGCCGCGCGACGTGAGCGGGGTAACGGTCACCGCCGGCGGCACCGCCACCGTGAACGCAGCGCTCACCGCGATCGCGCTCCAGCTCGAGGCCGTGGTAACCACCGGCGTGGTTGATCCCACTTCGGGCACCCGCGTGCCGTTTACCGTGGGCCACCTCGACATGGCCAACGCGCCCGTGCCGCACGCCAACCCGATGGAAACGCTGCAGGGCAAGATGGCGGGCGTCACCACCCTCACCGACGGTCAGCCGGGAAGCGGCACCAACGTGCTCCTCCGCTCGCCCACCAGCATCAACAAGTCGAACAGCCCGCTCATCGTCGTTGACGGCGTGATCCAGACGCAGGCGTTCGGCGCCAGCACGGCCGACCTCGAGTCAATGGATATCGAGAGCGTCGAGGTAGTGAAGGGCGCCGCGGCGGCCTCGCTTTACGGCTCGCGCGCATCCAGCGGCGTGATCAGCATCCGCACGCGCCGCGCGGCCGACATGACCCTGGGCGCAACGCGCGTCACCGCCCGCAGCGAGGCGGGCCAGAACTCGCTCGGCAACGAGATCCCGTGGTCGCGGTACCACTCGTACATGGTGAACGCGTCGGGGCAGTACATCAATGCGGCCGGCGCCGTGGTGCCCCGCAGCCAGCGCGTGGCCGACTCGGTGTTCCGCCGCTTCCAGGACAAGCCGTTCATCGTGCCCATCTACAACCAGGTGAACGCGTTCTTCCACCCGGGCGGGTTCTACAAGAACTCGGTGAACATCGGGCAGAACACGGGGCGCACCAACTGGTTCGGCTCGTTCGTTAACTCGAAGGAAGACGGCGTGATCCTTGGCCACGGTGGGTACGGCGAGAACGCCGTGCGCCTCAACCTCGACCACCGTCCCACCGACAACCTCACCCTCTCGTTCAGCGGCTACCACATGCGCGCCCAGCGCGAGGAGATCGGCGACCCGTTCTTCCCTCTCATCAATCAGTCGTCCGACGTGAACCTGCGCGTTCCCGACGCCGACGGCACGCCGTACGTGTTCCAGGCCGACTCGTCCGAGGGGCGCGAGGCCAACCCGCTCTACACGCTCTACAACACCAGCGACTGGACGAAGCGCGCGCGCACGCAGGGCGGGATCGAGGCGCGCTACCGCCCGCTCGGCTGGCTGGGCTTCGACGCCAACGTGAGCTACGACCGGTCCGACCGCCGCGAGAACTACTTCCTCGACGCGGGCGTCAAGACCGGCACCTACCCGACCGGCAGCCCGGGTGAGATCAGCGAGTTCTCCGGCACCACCGACGCGCTCAACTCCGCCGCCAGCGCCAACCTCACCTGGCAGCTTGGCAGCTTCAACGTCCGCAGCACCGTGCGCGGGCTCATGGAGCGCGAGACCAACCAGACCACGACCGCAGGCGGCACCATCCTCTCTGCGCCGGGCGTACGGTCGCTCAACAACGCGCAGAGCCGGACCGTCTCGTCGGCGACCACTGAGATCAGGTCGCTCGGCTACTTCGCAACGCTCGGCGCCGACTACGACGGCAAGTACATCTTCGACGGCCTCGTGCGGCGCGACGGCAGTTCGCTCTTCGGCGAGGCCGAGCGCTGGCACTCGTATTACCGCCTGAGCGGCTCGTACCGCATCTCGCAGGAACCGTGGTGGCCCTTCCCGGCGTTCAACGAGTTCAAGCTACGCGCCTCGCGCGGCACGGCCGGCGGCCGCCCGAGCTTCAACGACCAGTTCGAGACCTACGCCTTCACCGCCGGCGGCGGGCTCGGCAAGTCCACCCTCGGCAACCGCTTCCTCAAGCCCGAACTCTCCACCGAGACGGAAGTCGGCATTGACGCGATCTTCCGCGATCGCGTGTCGCTGCAGCTCTCATACGCGCGCAACCGCGTGCAGGACCAGCTCGTCGCGATCCCGCTCGCCAAGATGTACGGCTACCCCTCGCAGTGGCAGAACGCCGGAACCGTGGAGGGAAACACCATCGAAGGAACGATCGAGGCGCAGATCGTCGCCAAGCCACGGTTCGAGTGGCGGCTGGGGCTCGTGGCCGACCGCTCGCGCAACAAGATCACCGAGTTCGACCGCTCGTGCTTCACCACCAACACGATCGCGTACCGCTGCGCTGGCGAAACGCTCGGCGCTATGTACGGGTTCCTGTTCATGACATCTCCCGGACAGCTCCCCGCCGAGGCAGCCGCGCGCGGCTCCGAGTTCCAGTTGAACGACGAAGGCCTGCTCGTCTGGGTGGGCCCCGGGAACAAGTTCACCGAAGGCGAGACCAAGCGGCTCTGGGGCACCACCGCGACGATCGGCTCGGCGAACTACGGATGGGGAATGCCTATCACGCAGATTGACTCGGTGGGCAATCCGCGCGTCGCGAAGATCGGGGACGGTAACCCCGTGGGACACTTTGGCGTCTCGAACGACATCACATGGCGCGGGCTCCGCGTGTACGCCCTCGTTGACGTGCAGATGGGCGGCGACGTGTACAACCAGACCCGCCAGCGCATGTACCAGTACGGCCGTCACCGCGACGTGGACCAGGCCGGCAAGCCGCAGGACCTCAAGAAGCCGGTTGACTACTACGTGTCGCTGTACAACGCCAGCAACATCGTGAACTACTTCGTGGAGAACGCCGGCTTCGTGAAGCTGCGCGAGATCTCGCTCACGTACCAGTTCCCGAACAGCCTGCTGCGGCCGCTTGCCCGCGCCGGGGTGAAGGGCGCGCAGTTCTCGATCATCGGGCGCAATCTCCTCACGTTCACCAGGTACAAGGGCTACGACCCGGAAGTGTTCGGGGCCAACCCGCTCGTGCGGCTCGACAGCTACAGCTACCCGCGCTACCGCACCGTGACGAGCGCCCTCCAGGTGAACTTCTGACCGCTCCCCCGACCCCAAGCCGAGACACACGAATGCGACAGATACGAAACTGGGTTGCCATGGCCGGCGGAGCCGCCCTGATCATGGGCTGCCAGGACCTGGCAGTGACGAACCCCAATCTTGCCGACCGCGAGCGCGCCACGCGCCAGCCAACCACCGTCGAGACGCTCGTCTCGACGAGCTTCCGCAATTGGTGGCCTGTGGGGCACGGCTACTACCCGGCGTGGGCGCTTGCCACCATCGCCAACGACGTGACCTCGGGCTTTGCCGACTACGGCCAGCTCGAGCCGTCGGCCGAGCCGCGATCGGCGTGGAACAACAGTCCCGTAAACAACCGCAACTCCGTGAACGTGAGCCCGTTCAACGCGCTCTACGGCACCATCTCGTCGGTGAACGACGCCCTTACCGCGATGGACCAGGGGCTTAGCCTCGGCGACGCCGCCCGTACCGCGCGGGCGCGCGCCGTCGGGAAGTTCTTGCAGGGCATCTCGCACGGATCGCTGGGGATGCTGTTTGACCAGGCGTACATCGTTGACGAGAAGACGCGGCTCGACACGATCAGGAAGCCGCAGCTCCAGCCGTACAAGGACGTGCTTGCGGCGGCCGTGGCGCAGATGGACGCGGCGATCGCGATTGCCAACGCCCAGAGTTTCACCATTCCCGCGAGCCCGTGGCTTTACACCGCGATGAGCTCGGCCGACCTCGTGCGACTCTCGAACTCGTTTGCCGCGCGATTCCTCGCGTACGGGGCTCGCACGCGGGCCGAGCGCGCCGCGGTTGACTGGAACAAGGTCATCCAGCGGATAGACGCCGGCATCACGACCGACTTTTCGCCCGCCGGCGAGCCCAGCGTGTTCGAGGACAACTGGAAGCGGCTGCTCGCGCGGCTCCGCACCGTGGGGCGGCCGAGCGACTACGGGCGGCCGAGCTACTGGACGATCGGGCCGGCGGACTCTACCAACGGCTTCGTGAACTGGGTTGCCGCGCCCGTGGCCAACCGCGCCGGGTTTCAGATGCGCACGCGCGACCGTCGCATCCAGGGCCCGGCCGGCCCCACCGACCCCGGCACGTACTTCGTGTACAACAAGAACGACATCTTTGCCGCAGCGCGCGGCACGTACCGGTATTCGCACTACGCGTTCACGCGCTACGGGACGGGCACGTCGTGGCAGGTCGGGCCGTTGCCCGCGCTGACGCGGAGCGAGATGGACCTGCTGAAGGCCGAGGCGCTGATCCGGCTCGGGCGGGCCGCGGAGGCCGTGCCGCTCATCAACAAGACGCGCGTGGCGAACGGGCAGCTTCCGCCCGTGACCGTGGACGGCCCGCCCGACGGGCCCGGGTGCGTGCCCCGCAAGCTGAGCGGCGCCTGCGGGAGCCTGTGGGACGCGCTGCGTTACGAGAAGCGGATCGAGGGGTACGGGGTGGATGGGACGATTTCGTTCTTCGACGCGCGCGGCTGGCAGACGATGCCCGTGAACAGTCTCACGCAGCTTCCGGTGCCGGGTTCGGAGCTCGAGGTGCTGCAGCAGGCGAACTACACGTTTGGCGGCCCTGGTGGGCAGTCGAGCGCGCCGGATCCGGACGCGGAGAAGTGCCCGGCGGTGCTGGGGAGGTGCCCGTAGGAGGCCACGCTAGTGCATCCCGGGCCGCCCCCTGCCGCAGAGAAAAGGGGGGGCCCGGGACTTGATGCCCAAACGGTGCCGGCTTGGCGCCATCGGGTGTAACCCCGAGGCCTCGCGGCTCAGCCTCGCTTTCTCGGCCCGCTCACCCGCTTCGCAGCCCCGGCCACACCGTCCACCGCAGCCACTCCAAATCCCGGCGTCGACGACATCACGGGCGCGCCCTGCTCCGGTGTAAAATCCGGCACTATCGCGCGCAGCATCGCCCGCAGATCCCCGGCCGGCTTGCCGTTCACGGCCGACGCGATCAGATCCTCGATCAAGTGGATCCCCCACTCCTCGATTGTCTCCTTGCGCGCACGCAGAACCTTGGGGTGCTCCGTCGGCTCGGCCATCTCGTCGCTGAAGAACATCTCCTCGTAGAGCTTCTCGCCCGGCCGCACACCCGTGAACTGGATCTCGATGTCGTCCCCTTCGATGAGACCCGAGAGACGGATGAGATCCCGCGCCAGATCCACCACCTTTACCGGCTCGCCCATGTCGAGCATGAACAGCTCGCCGCCCTGCCCCTGCGAGCCCGCCTGCAGAACCAGTTGCACCGCCTCCGGTATGGTCATGAAGTAGCGCCGCATCTCAGGATGCGTGACTGTGACGGGACCACCCTCCTGAATCTGCCGCACGAACGTGGGCACCACGCTGCCGCGGCTCCCCAGAACGTTGCCAAACCGCACCGCAACGAAATTCTTTTTCTTGGCAAGCGCGGCGCGCCGCACCACATGTTCCGCTACGCGCTTGGTGGCGCCCATCACGTTCGTGGGCCGTACCGCCTTGTCCGTGGAAATGAAGACGAGATGCTGCGCTCCGAACTCCGCCGCGGTCTCCACGACGTTCCGCGTGCCCAGCACGTTGTTGGTAATCGCCTCCACGACGTTCTCTTCCATGAGCGGCACATGCTTGTGCGCCGCTGCATGGAACACCGCAAAAGGCCGGTGCAGATCGAACACCTCGCAAATGCGCCGCCGGTCCCGGATGTCGGCAATCACCGGCACGATGTTCAGGTCCGGGTGCTTGCGTCGCAATTCGTTCAGAATGTCGAATATCGGATTCTCGCCGTGGCCCAGCAGCACCAGGCGCGACGGACTCAGCACCGCCAACTGGCGACAGAGTTCGCTGCCTATGGAGCCGCCAGCGCCGGTGATCAACACCGTGCGATCCGCCGCGAGCTGCGCCACGCGCCGCAGATCCGTCTGCACCGGCTCGCGACGCAAGAGGTCGTCAATCTCCACGTTGCGCAACGCGGCAACCGTCACTTCGCCGGTCAGGATCTCGCTCAGCGACGGAACCGTGCGCGTGGTGGCGCCCGCCTCCAGTGCCGCCTGCACCACGCGCCGCACCACGGTACCCGGCGCGCCCGGCATTGCTATCACCACCTCCGCGACCTTCAGCTCCTTGATGTGGCGTGACGCGTCGGCCAGCGTGCCCAGAATGGGTAGATTGCCAATCCTGAGCCCGCGCTTGAGTGGATCGTCATCCACGAACCCGACCGGCCGCAGCCCCAGTTGCGGGTTGCCAAGCATCTCCTTCAGGATCATCTGTCCGGCCGCGCCCGCGCCCGCAATGAGTACGGGGCGCCGCGCCATATCCATCCTGTCCCGGATCGAGTGCCACCCGCCCATGCGGATGAGCAGGCGCGGCGCCGCCAGCAGCACGACGCTCAATATCCCGTTGTTGAACAGAATCGAGAGCGGAACGCGGCTGCCCATCAGCCCCGTCCACGGAAGCACGTTGGCACCCAGCACGAACGCGACGATTGACCCCGCGACGCCGGCAAGTACCACGAGTTCCAGTTCCGCCACGCTGGCATAGCGCCAGAGCGTGCGATAAACGCCAAAGGCAAAATAAATGGCCAGCCGCGCCGGTACGGCAAACCCGATGAATATCCACACGTTGCGCAACTCGGCAGCCGGCAGGCGCAGCGTCTCGAACCGCAACGCGTACAACGCGAACGGCGCGGCAGCCAGGAGCACGAAGTCTATTAACAGCAGGTAGCGATTGCGAATGGATTTCATCTGTGGCGTTTCAAGTGCTTATCGAGTCCATGATGGTGTGCCTAACGATGACCGTGCGAGTATCGCGGCGAAAGGGGAGCGCACCTATATCTACTGCAACAGCGACGATCCGTGGCTGGTTCCGTAAAGATTGCGCATAGTGACGTGTGTCCCTTGATCTCTACCTCAGCGCGTTCAAGCTCCGCAGCGCACCCTTCGAGTTGGAGTCGCCAATGCCCGCGTACATTGCACGCCGCAACCTGACGGTCGGCACATGCAGGTTGTGTGCGTTGGAGCTTGGAGCCTGTTTGCTCTCGTTTGGGGCAGCGTCTTGCCAGACGAGCGGTTCTGATGTGGTTGGGCCCGGGTCGAACGGACCCCCACCCACCATTCAAACCGAGAACACCCGCGCCGGCACCGCCGACTGGATCGCGCCGCCGGCAGAGTGGGCCGCCACCACCGATCTGGCCCTGTACGCTTCGCCGTACGCGGCGTCGCCCGGCGATACACTCACCGTGCGTATTTCATCCACGGTACCGGGTGCGCTCAAGATCACCGCGTACCGCATGGGCTGGTACGGCGGCGCGGGTGCCCGGCTCGTGTGGTCGGGCCATGTTGCGGGTGCACCCGTGCAGCCCGCGTGCGGTGAGCGCGTGCCCGGTCCATCGGAATGCCCCTGGAGCCCCACGCTCACCATTCCGGTTGGCAGCGACTGGCCGTCGGGAGTGTACGTGATCCGCGCCGAGAACGCGGTGGGCAAGTTCGCATATTACCCGCTGGTGGTTCGCTCGGGTGTGTCCCAGCCGTAGTTGAAAAGCAGGCGATGCCACTGTTGATGCGGCTTACGCCGCGGCGAACTGCGTGAGGGCAAGTTTGTTCTGCAACGCGTGTTTCAACAAGGGGAGATGACGATAGC
>JADZCT010000088.1 GCA_020851455.1 Gemmatimonadaceae bacterium
CCCCCCCGAAGACGACTACGAAGTAGAGGCCTACAACGCCGCCGCCCACCGGCTGGCCCGCCTGCTGCCGCCCGGCCAGGCCGCCCGGCTGGCCCCGGCCGCGGCCGAGGCCGTAGACGGGCGAATTGCGGCCTTGCCGGAAGACCTGCTCGACCGGCTGTCCGGCGACGATTCTCCGGTGAACCTGTGGCGGGCTGCCCATCGCGGCGAGCACGTGGACGAGTTGGAGAGACTGCTGGGCCGGTGAGCCGCGCCGGCCGGCCACCGACAGCCAGCCTGCGGTCGGTCGGCGGCGGTCTCTGATCCAGAGCCTACGCACCAAAAGAGGCAAGCATGCAATTGAAGCAATGGGGCGCATTCATCTTGTTGGGCCTGATCTGGGGCACATCGTTCGTGTGGATCAAGATCGCCGTCGCCGAAATCAGCCCGTTCACCCTGGTGGCCTTTCGCCTGACGGTGGCCTTCCTCGGCCTGCTGGTGATCATGCGCCTCACCGGCCAGTCTTTCCCGCGTGACCGCAAGACGTGGCCGGCTTTTGCCGTTATGGGCTTGCTCAACACCGCCCTGCCTTTCACTCTTATCTCGTGGGGCGAAACGCGCATTGCCTCTGGGCTGGCCTCCATCCTCAACGGCACCGTGCCCCTGTTCATCATCGTCATCGCCCACTTCTGGCTGCACGACGAGAAGATCGCCTTGAAGCGTCTATCCGGCTTGCTGGTCGGCTTCGTGGGCACGGTCATCCTGGTCAGCCGCGACATCGGCCTGGAGGGCCTGCACGGCAACCTCTGGGGCCAGTTGGCCGTCATTGCCGCCTCGGCCTCCTATGCCACCGCGTACACCTTCGCCCGGCGCTACATGCGCGGCACGTCGCCGGTGGTGCAGTCGGCCATGCAAATGCTGATCGGCGGCTCGATCATGTGGCTGTCGTTTCCGGCGGCGGCCGCCGCCCGGCCGGTGGTTCCCCTGGCCCAGCCGGTTTTCAGCCTGCCCGCCCTGCCCCTGACCTGGGTGGCCATCGTGTGGCTGGGCCTGCTGGGCTCGTGCCTGGCGTTCGTGCTCATGTTCTACCTGGTCAACGAGTGGGGGCCGACGCGGGCCTCGGTCGTCACCTACATCTTCCCCATTGTCGGCCTGATTTTGGGGCTGGTCCTGCTCAACGAGACGCTCGACTGGCGGCTGCTGGGCGGATCGGCCCTGATCGTGGCGGGCATTGGCGTGATGAACCTGCGCCCGCCGGCCCGGCGCGCCCCGGCCGCCGCCCCGGCGATGGGCAGAGGGCGGTAATCAGCAGGCAGTCGTTGGCAGTTAGCGGCCGGTCGTCATTCGGGCGCGAAACTCGGTCAACTCGTAGAGGTGCTCCGAGTAGTGGCCGTAGGTGGAATACTTGATCCACCAGCCGATGCGCCCCTCGTAGTCGAGGATCTGCTTTTCGGGGAGAGCGTCGCACAGGGCCAGCACCTGGCGGCGGGCGACGTTCAGCCGGCGGCGGGTGGCGGCCAGCGACCGATCTTGGTCTTCGGCGTGGCGCAGGGCGTTGAAGCGGTCGACGCTGTGCCCGGCCGTCGCCGGCCTGCCCCGCCGCAATTCCGGGATGACGCGCATCGCCGCCTCAAGCCAGGCGGCGATGTGATTCATCACGTCTTTCACGCTCCAGTCAGGGCCGCACGCGCCCGGTTGTTGCAGCGCCACGTCGGGCAGGCCGCGCCAGGCGGCCGTCAACTCGGCCCAGGCTTCGGCCTCGCGGGCCGTCAACTCGGCCCGCGATTTGGGGCGCGGGCGCGGGGCGCGCCGGGGCTTCGCCATCCTCAGGGAGCCCGCAC
>JADZCT010000019.1 GCA_020851455.1 Gemmatimonadaceae bacterium
CCGCCGATCGAGCACATCGGCCACGGCCCGTCCGGCATCGCCTGCTATCCCGGCGTCGGCATGCCCTCGCGATATGACGACCATTTCTTCCTCTGCGATTTTCCCGGCGGCGTGCTTTCGTTCGGCGTCAAGCCGCAGGGCAGCTCGTTCGAGGTGGTCGACCTGCATCGCTTCCTCTGGGAGAACTATGCCACCGACGTGGACTTCTCTCCCGCGGGCGGCGTATATGTGCTCGACTGGGTATACGGCTGGGACATGCCGAACAAGGGCCGCGTCTTTCGCGTGTACGACCCGAAGATCGTGAAATCGCCGCAGGTGGCGCGGACGCGGGAGCTGATCGCCACGGATTTCGCGGCGCTGCCGCTGGAGGAGCTGTCGTCGCTCGTGGAGAAGCAGATGCTTCTCGGGCATCCGGATCGTCGCGTGCGACAGGCGCTGCAGTTCGCGGTGGCGAGCCACGGCATGGCGGCGTACCCGATGCTCGCGGCGCGGGCGGCGAAAGCCGGCGACCAGACCGAGCAGCTGCACCTGATCTGGGCGCTGGGGCAGATCGCCCGGCGCGACGCGAAGGCGGGCGAGGCTCTGCCGACCCTCTTCGACTCGGCGCGCCCCGACGTGCGCGGGCAACTCGCACACGTCGTCGGCGATGCACGGCTCACGGCGCTCTACCCGCGCGTGCTGGCGCTCGTGAAGGACATGAACGCCCGTGTGCGGTTTGAGGCCGTGCTCGCGCTGAGCCGACTTGGCAATCCGGATGCGCTGTCGGAGATCGTGGCGCTGGTGCGTCACGCGGAGAACAAGGACCCATACCTGCGGCACGCGGCGGTCATGGCGCTGTCGCGGCTCGCGGACGAACGGCGGCTCGTGCAGAGCGGGAGCGATGCCTCCGCGGCGGTGCGACTCGCGGCGCTGGTCGCGCTGCGGCGGCAGAAGTCGGCGGAGGTGGCGCGTTTTCTCGACGACGCGGATGCGGGCGTCGTGCTGGAGGCCGCCCGCGCCATCAACGATGTGCCGATCGATGCGGCGACGCCGGCACTGGCCGCTTTGCTCGCGAAACCGCCGAGGGACGATCGTGTCGTGCTGCGTGCGATGCACGCGGCGTATCGCGTCGGCGGAGGTGCACACGCTGCAGGAATCGCGGCGCAGGCGGCTCGAACCGACGCGTCGGAGGCCGTGCGGTTGCTGGCGGTTCGATTGCTCGAAGCGTGGGGTGGGCCGGCGCCGCGCGACGCGGTGACGGGCGCCTATCGGCCAATGCCCGCCCGGCCGGCGGACGCGGCGCGGTCGGCGCTGGCCGAGCAGTTTGACACCCTCTTCAAGGGCGCCAGCGTAGCGGTGCAGGCGCGGGCGGTTCATGCGGCCGGCGTGCTCAAAGCCGCATCGCTCTCGCAGCGGCTCGGCGCGATGGTGACCGCGCGCGAGGTGGACGCAGGCGTGCGGTCCGAGGCGTTGACGGCGCTGAGCGCGCTGGGCGATCCGCGGCTCAGCGAACTGGTAGAGTCCGCCTTACGCGAGGGGCATCCGGTGGTGGCGCGGCAGGCAGTCACGATGCTCGCGGACAGTCCTTCGCCTGATGCGCGGAAAAAGCTGGCGGAGGTGGCACTGTCCGACGCGCCGCTGACGACGCGCCAGGCGGCGATCCTGGCGCTGCGCCGGGTGCCCGAGGGCGAGCGCGAAGCGGTGACGCTCGAATTGGCGGAGCGGCTGAGAGACAGCAAGCTGCCGCCCGAGCTGATGCTCGAGACGATCGATCTCGCGCAGGGGTCCAAGAACAAGAGGGTCGGCGAGATGCTGGAGGCCTACCACAAGAGCCTTGCCGACAAGGGCGTGGTCGAAAAGAGGCGCGAGCTTCTCGAAGGGGGCAATCCGATTGCGGGTCGCGAGGTGTTCGAGCGACCGGCGGCGATGTGCCAGAAGTGTCACGCCGTGGACGGTCGCGGCGGGGCGGTCGGGCCCGAACTGGCCGGCGTCGGGGCGCTGCGGACGCGGCGGCAACTCCTGGAGTCCCTGCTTCTGCCCAACCAGGAGATCGTGCCGGAATACCGCTCGCTCATCATCGAAACGGACGAGGGCACGTACGTCGGGCGGCTCATGCGCGAGACGGCCCGTGACCTCCTGCTGCTCGACGCCCAGAACCAGCAGATCACCATCAACAAGCCGGACATCACCGACCGTCGCGAGGGCCTCTCGGCGATGCCGACGAACGTGACCGACATTCTCTCGCCGCGCGACATTCGTGACCTGGTTGCCTATCTGGCGTCGCTTCGACAACCGGCGAGCCAGGCGCATTGAAGCGCGACAAGGTTTATCGGGCGCAACGTGAACGCCTCGCGATGATGCGAAAACACAACGGACGAGGTTGCCCGCCTGGGGGGCGGACGCCGTGCCATTCGATCGTAACCATCGCTTTCGACAAAGGTTGCGACGAACCTGGTCGCCCGTTAATGTTCCGGACGACTCGTGGCCCGGGTTTTGCGGGGAGAGGCTCGGGATCAGGAAGTGTACGCACCTTATGAATGAACGCCGCGTCCATCGTCGCCTGTCGATTCGCCTGCCGCTGGAGTGCTCGCCCGCCGGGGTCGAGGGGGAGATCCTGCGTGCGACGGCCGCCAACATCAGCACGGGTGGGTTGTACTTCGAGGTAGAGGTGCCGGAGGGGTCGGCGCCCCCCGCGCCGCGTTCTCTGCTCGAGGTGGCGCTCAGCGTGCCGCCGGGCGAAGGGCACTTTCCGTACGAGGGCCGGGTGAGCAGCACGGCGCGCGTGGTGCGGTGTGACGTGCTGGAAGCCGCAGCGGGTGCCGGACCGGGCACGCGGCGGCTCGGAATCGCGGCCAGCTTCTGCGAACCGCTCAAGCTTTCGTTCTGAGCCGCCGATCGTATTGCCGGGGGCCGGGTCCGAACGTATGCCAGAACCCGCTTCATCCTTAACGTGCAGCACTGGCTGCCGGCTGGTGCATTCTGAGGCGAGACGCCTCTGCCCCATGTTGCAATCTGTCCACGCGAGACGATCCCGTACATGAGCCTGACCGAACAGATCCACGGCGACTACGTTCACAACCGGCGCGTGCGCACGCTGTGCCGGCACCTCTCGGAGCTTCTTCCGGAGAACGCGTCGGTGCTCGACGTGGGCAGCGGCGACGGCAAGCTCGACCGCCTGATCATGGACGCGCGC
>JADZCT010000089.1 GCA_020851455.1 Gemmatimonadaceae bacterium
ATATTCAGTCACAGTAATCAGCGAGGTTGCCGCCAGCAAGGGCGCGGAGAAATAACGGCCGCTCATAAAATCCCCGCCAATATAGAGAATGTAGGCGAGGTAAAGAACAATTCCCGCCATAATTGTTTTTTTGTAATTGTTGTTTGATACAAAGGACAGAATGATTCCAGCCAGAATAACCAATAAAGTAACTGGATCTAATTGTAAGGAACGCAGGTAATAAAACGCGCCCTGTTTGAATAGGCTCGTTGCGGCAATCCCTGTGCCGATCTTGGCGAAGGCTGTGTTTGGAAAAGGCGTCCCGTAATAGAAGATGGAGAAAATCTCCCAGGCGATAATGGGAAAAAGCCCGCTACCGATTTCAGCTGCGGCTTTAGGCTTATTCGCGCTTTTCCAGAAAGCCAACGCCAGGGTGGGCGCATAAAAGAGGATAATGTCCAGTCTATTCAGCGCGCCCAACCCCGCAAACAAGGCCAATGTAAACAGAGACGAAGAATCGTCCTTATCGCCTGCGAAAAGAAACCAGATGAAGAAGACCAGGATCAAATGACTGAGCGGATTTTCCAATCCCGAAGTCGAGAAATCAAGGAAGGCTTTTGAGACAGAGAAGATCGTAAGTCCCAATATCGCGTTCCGCGTAGATGATGCAATTTTGAATGAAAAGAAAAACGCCGCGGCAAACGAAACGAAAATAGACAGGCAAACATTCAAATAGTAAGCTTGTCCTCCACCCAACGGATTCCCCGGCAACTTCAGAAAGATAAAGTTGATTACAGACTGTAACAAGAACCACATCGGATGAGTAAAAGTCTGTACCCGTTCTCCAACATTGTATACCATCCCATATCCGTGGATGTAATTCTGGACAGAGCGCAAAGTGATGAAGCCATCGTCGCTCACCCAGGCGGTGCGAATTAACAACCAGGCATATAATCCCAGAAACGGGATGGGTAACATTCTGTATTTATTCAGTCGTGTGTTCATTACAGATATTGTACTTTGCCGCATCCCGAGGAGGCAGACGCTTCTCACCGGTTATCGATGCCCATATTTTTTTCTGAAGACCTGAACATATTGGAAATTCTTAACTGAGGAACCAATTCGAGATATGCCGCCAAAAGAAGAAACAGGTTTGACCAGAATAAATATCCCGGTATAGCGTATGCGCTCCAATGACGCAGAATATTGAAGAATATAATGCTTGAAAACAACATGGAGAAAAATAATAGAATATATTTCACGAACGAAAGATTA
>JADZCT010000020.1 GCA_020851455.1 Gemmatimonadaceae bacterium
ACGAGCCCGCGCGACCGAGCCCGCGGCGGGATGGGCCTTCGCTCCCCGACCCCTGTGTTCAGCGCACGCCATGATGCCGCCGCGCAGAAACCCCCGCACGAGCCCCCGCCCAACGAGCCCGCCGCGCATGAGCCCGCGCGAACCGAGTGCGCCGGTGCCGAATGGCGCGCCATTCCCAACGCGTGCACCCGAGCCGCAGTAACCCCAGTCAGTTGTCGTTGGGGCCGCGCTCTAACGATGACGTTCTGCTGCGGGGCTCGCAGCGGGCGAACCGATACACGCTGCATCACGCCGGTGGCGGGCGCAACTCATTGATGCCGCCGCACGCCCCGGCAGCAGCAACGGCTTGTTAGCGAGCCTACTTCTCGGCGTCACCGTGTTCCCGCATGAGCTCGTCGAAGCGGACCCAGCCGAGCCGATAGCCGTACTTCTTGTTCTTCGGGACCCAAACAATAGTTCCATTCGACACTTTAAGGCGCCCGTGAGCTTCACCATTGCGTTTGATAGAGAACTCGACGTCAGCTTTCCCGAGCGGCCGTTCAGGGATGGTGAAATTCACTTCGTGCTGAGCCATTGAGGATCTCCTTGAGGACTCGCTAACGAGCTGGCGTTCTGCTGCGGGGAACGTCGGAGCGCATACGATGATGCTCGTTCAAGATGGTTGGGAGCGCAACCATGATGCCCCTGCGCACCCCGCCAGCAGCAACGCCTCGGTTAGCTCGCAACGCGCGCAATAGATGAACGACCCAACTCGCACGGTCGTTTGCGCGCAACAACGCGGCGGGTCAGCCCCCGGCTGGAGGCGTAGCGAATTGTACCGGGAATTGAAGCTGTGGGTGCTGCCAATTCTTCACATAAACGCGACCCGTATCGCTCGCGAGAACCTTAGTCGCTGGTCCCTTCTCGAATAGGAGCGTCATTAGGTGATATGCCGAGAGCACCTGTTCCTGCAACTCCTGAGACGCTTCGAGGTCATCCACAGCCACCTTCACTGAGCGGGCTTCGTCGCGATCTATCCGCCTCCCGTGGCTCTTGTGCTTAGACGCGTCATTGAAATGACGCGCCGTCTTTCGGGCGAGCGCGTTTCGTCTCCGCTCTTCGCGAAACATGTATTGACCCAGCCAACCGGCCACCATGCGCTCGCCGTAGTCGAGGGCGTTCCGGGCCTCTTGGAGCAATGCTGGACCCACTGATTGCAGTATCGGTGCCCACACATGCGCGGCCGTTGTATTCGCGAGTATTTCCTTCTTCGCACGTTCAAACTGATCAACAATCGCCCGCGCCGAGAGCGCACCCGAACCGACGATGAACTGTGGATCGATTGGGCCGAGTTGACTCTGACGTCCCATGACGATGCGATCCGACGCCAGGCTGATCATCGTCCCCGCCGACATCGCGTATGTCGGCACGATTACTTCGATATACTGAAACTTGCTGCGTAGATAGGCGACGATGGTCTCGGCGGCATTGGTGACGCCACCTGGAGTGTGGAGAACCAGTGTCAGTCCCTTCGCCCACGTCATTCCGTAGATCACGGACATTAGTCCGTTGAGATCTTCTGACGTGATCTGCACGTTTTGCGGTGGCGCCTGAGGCTTCTGCAAGAATGCGGCACCGTACAGCAGCACATGCCGGTCGCCACGAAGTCGCCCGATTTCCTTGAGTGCAGCCGTCTGGCGAGCCTGAAGCCAGTTCGGCTTCGCAGGATCGGGGGTGGCTTCAAACTCTGAGAGAACCTCGTTCCATGACGGCACGAGCGGTTACTGAGACGGCCAGATCGTCAGCGACAGGGGAGTATCGGGGGCCAACGAGGTCTCTGCGGCCGGCGGTGAGAGCGCCTTCGTCACGTCGGCGAGACGCGCCAGCTCGATATAGGCCGCATACTGACGGGCCGCTTTCGCGATGACACCGTCAACGTGGTCATCCAGTCGTGGCTTCTTAGGCTGTGGAGTCATCAATTAGAGTATCGTGTGCTCATGAACGGAATGCAAGTTGCGAGCTAACGTTTGCTTCTGCTGCGGACACTCCATAAAACGCGGGCGCGAAGCGCCCGCTTCCATACCGTGGCCGTCGGCAGCAAGCATCGTTATCCGGTGCCCGCGTCAATCCCTACCGACGCGACTAGAAGTTGAGTCAGTCCGCAGGCTTCTCAGTGAGCGACTGAGCCTGCTTCGGATACTTCCGAATGAGCCACTTCAGGACTTCGACCTGTTCGTCTCCTGCAGCTCTTCGAATCTGCGTAAGAAGCTGAGTAGCCTTCGGGCGCGGCAGCGTGATGTTCTGCGCCCCTTCGTTGCATACTGAGCAGAGCGCACGAAGATTCTGTGCGTCGTCCGTTCCTCCGTGACTCAGGTCGATAATGTGACCAAGATGAAGCCGAGTCTTTCGCGAAGGGTCTGATGGATGCGGCTCACCAGCGACAGCGCCGCACATCTGGCACGTGAACCCGTTTCGATCCAGCACGAAGGCACGGGTCTCCTTGGAGATGCCAGAAGAGAACACCGGCAGCGGCTTCGTGTTCACCAGTCGATACTGCCCTGGCTTTAGAGCGCTGTTGTCTTTGTCGGTCTCGATGTTCATCCCTTCGAGCTGCCGCAACTCACGGACGCGACGGGCCCACTCGGTGATGCCGCCCGCGACCTTCCGGAGTGTCTTCCACTCGATGACTTCACCGACGTGAACGAGGAAATACTCTCGGAGCTTTGCTCGTGCGCCGCCGCCAGAGGCGGGCTTCTTTCGCTTCTTCGCGGGCATATCTATCCGACGTGGAGCGCGATTTGTTCAGGAAGCAGCTTAGAGGCTCGGCCCGCGAGCGCGTCTCTGATGGCGGATCCGACTGCGGCTGCCACTGGCGGAGGAAACGCGTTGCCGACCTGACGATACGAAGCGGTCTTCCGACCCTCAAACTTCCAAGAGTCCGGGAATCCCTGGATGCGCGCTGTCATTCGCACAGTCAACTTCGGTATCCCGTCGATGGGGAAGCCTGCATCGGGAGCTTCGTTCGCGAGTCCCCGTCCGTCGACGTTCAACAACTTCCAAGCCTCGCGTGCTCGTGTCGGGCCGAGATCGGGGCCGCCGTGCAACTTAGAGCCGCCCACGAGTGTCGGGCCGATTCCATTTGCGGCTTGCGCCCAAGCGAAAGCGCCTGGCCATCCGCGTGACGCCATGAGATCACGAAGCGTGCCGCCGACCGTTGGCGGTGAGGACACAGGACTTGGCCACGCGAATGTACGGAACGCCTTTGGCTTCAACGCAACGAGAATGAATCTCGGACGGAGCTGAGGAACTCCGAAGTTGCAGGCATTCAATACCTGCCAGTCGACTCGGTAGCCAAGCTTCTCGAGCTGCAACGCGATGGACGCGCGATAGCTCTTGAACTTTGCTGTTGCGAGGCCGGGAACGTTCTCGAGCATCACTGCTGCTGGCTTGGACTCAGCCACTAGCCGGAGGGCCGTAGGGAACAGATCGCGTTGGTCATCCGGACCGAGCTGCTTGCCCGCGACGGAGAATGGAGGGCAAGGCACGCCACCTGCAAAGAGATCAATCCCGCGGAACTCGCGCCCTTCGAGGTTGCGCACATCCTCGTTCATAACGCGCCACTCGGGCCGATTCGCCCGCAGCGTGCTCGCCGCGTGCGCATCCAGCTCGACGGCGGCGGCGTGACCGAACCCCGCGCGCTCTAAGCCCAGCGCTTGGCCACCGGCCCCGGCGCAGATCTCGAGTGAAGTCAGTGTGTCAGTCATACGGCCCAATCTACAGACTCCGAAGGAAAGCCGAAAGAGCGAGAAAACGCGCGGGAAGACTCTCCCGCGGATGGGGGCGTCCGCATCCGGATAACGTCACGGTTCAGCTGCGAGGGCATATCATAAGACGCGGCGTAGCCGCGCACCATTACGCCCTCGTCTGCTGCAACCGGTTGTTAGGCAGCTTTATGTTGGCCAGCGGCCCGACGGTTTCGGTGAGTTGATGAAATCCCACACCTGCTGATTCATCCAGCCGTTGGCGGTTGACGACGTAACCTCGCAAAGAAAGAAGTTCCAGCCCTGCGCCGTAACGTGCAGCAATCCCGTAAGTGCCGCGAGGTCGCTCTTCGAGCAGACAAGAATCGCGCCAGGGAAAATCGCAAGCCAGTTAACAATCTCAGAGCGCGTATCTAAGTGGCGGAGCACTAGATCCCGAGGGGCGTCGAAGGTCAGCAAGTATGTGCGAAACTCCGGCTGAGTGTATGTCATCGGAGCCCCTCTGGCCCGCTCGACAGGCGGGGCAGCGCAGGATTCGTGATTGCGTTAAGAGAGGTCGCATCAATTCGAATCGGGCCGCCCTTAGACTGAAGGAGTTGAAGCGTTTCGTGTCGTAGTTGGTATTCCTCCGATTGGAGTTTGTCCGGGTTGCGGAACGCAAAGAACCCGAATCCCAAGCACGTCACCACGACAGGTAGCGCCGCCAGCAATAGCAGGCCAAGGACAACGGATGGTGATTCGCGGAACATGTACGCTACCGTGAGTGCTGTTGGCGACACAATTGCCGTGAGCCAGAGCATAGGGTTGAGCGCGCTCCGCACCCGTAGTCCCTTGGCCGCGGAGAATGACGAGCGGGACATCGCGTCAAGCATATTGTTGGCGCCCCTGTTCGGTATTCAGTTGGTCAAGCTGCCTAACTACGTAATTACACGACCACGTTATGCTGCACGGCAGCGTCAATCGCTGCAGGGCCACGTCGCATATTGTGCACTCGATCGGCTGCCGGCGCAAACTATGTCACTTCACGGCAAGCAGTTGCAGTGCTGGTGTCCTTCGCGTATCCGGATCTTATGCGGTGAAGGCCTGCTGCATAACGTGCGGTATCCGCCAATTTCGCCGTAGGCGTCGCCGGGGCCCTACAACCGGTCAGCCGGGCTCCGCACACCAAGACCACCCTTGTTCAGAACGTGGGTGTACCGCATGGTCGTCCGGACATCGGAATGCCCCAGCAGGGTCTGAACCGTCCGGATGTCAGCCCCGGATTCGAGCAAGTGCGTCGCAAATGAGTGACGCAGCGTATGTGCGGTCACGCGCTTGGTCAGCCCAAGGTCGCGCACGGCCTGTGCAATGGCGCGCTGAACCACGGTCTCGTGCAGGTGGTGGCGGCGACGAGCGCCCTCCTGGTCCACGTATACCCGCGTCGCCGGAAACACGTACCACCAGGGCCAAGTGGCATCAGCGTCCCGATACTTCCGCAGTAATGCGGGCGGCAGGCCGTCCACTCGTACGCCGACCCTCCGGTCGTTCCGGAACTCGGCCAGCCCCGTTCGCAACCGCGCCTCGAGCGCCGCCACACAGACCTCGGCTAACGGTGTCCGGCGGTCCCTGCCACCCTTTCCCTGCCGCAGAACGATTTCGCGACGATCAACGTCCAGATCCTTTACACGCAGACTCAAACATTCGGAGATTCGCAGGCCACCGCCGTACATCAGCTGCGCACACAGCTTCACTGGCTCGGGCAGACGCCCCAACAGCCCCCGAACCTCGCCCTGAGACAGCACCACTGGCACGTACCGCGAACGTCGGGCGGGGGTAAGTCCGGGAATACGGGGGAGCGGCGTGCCCAGGACGGCTCCATACAGAAACAGCAGCGCGGCCAGTGCCTGATTCTGTGTGCTGGCCGCCACTTGACCGCTCACCGCAAGGTCGGACAGAAAGCGCTTCACGTCATCCGGCCCAAGATCTCTCGGATGCCGCCGCCCGTGAAACACGATGTACCGCCGGATCCAGAAGACATACGCCTGCTCGGTCCGCACACTGTACCGCCGTTCCCGCAACCGTTGACGCACGATCTCGATCAGGCGAAGCCGTCGCTCCGGCTCCGGCGGCCCAAAAAGGTGTGATTCGGGAATGGGCGGCAATGGCACGATGCAACGATGGCGACTCCATCGGAGCCGCCATCATCACTTCGCCGCACGCTGCAACAATATCCCGTACGACACCCCCACAATCACGCCCTACTCGCCTGGGCCACCAGCCAGAAGATCAAGGTATCGAACGCTGGCGGCACGAATACAACACCCAGCGTCCCACACCTACATCGCGCCTCCCCCCCGTTTACCCCGTGCGCGTTCGCCCTGCAGTTAGCGACGCGGAGACGCGAGTAGCCAACGGCCCGGCAGTTCCGTAGCTCCCCACGTACGTCGCTCGTTGCACATCAGGGCCGCATCGGCCTCGGCAATTCTCGCACGCGCCGCCCACACGGCGGCGTTGCGCGGGGCCTGCTCGACAAACTCCACGAAATGCGTTTCACCGAACCGCTCGCGCAGGATCTCGGTCACGCCAGGCGCGGCGAAGTCGTGCAGCTCGACGCACAGCGCCGAACTGTGGAGCCATGGCACCCGAGCCGGATCGAGCAGATCGCGCTCGCACCCTTCGCAATCGCAGAAGACGAGGGCCCCATGGTTCATGTTCACCGGCAGCGCTGCCAGCACCGCGGCGTCGGCGAGCCCGAGGGCGCGCACACGGTTTGCGACGCCGTTCAGTTCCGCCGACTGCATCGTGCGTCTGCGAAAGACGTCATCCGCCTCGAAGGCGTACACCGTGGCGCCGGGGAGCCGCATGGCCGCGCCGGTCGAGTACAGGCCGAGCGCGCTACCAACGTTCACGGCGACCCTCCACCCGCGCGCAAGCTCGCGCTCGACCCACTCGTGAACCTCGCACTCATAGGCGCCGAGCAGAACCGGCGCCTCGCACTCCGCTTCTCGTTCGACGACCAGCAACTGGCCCGCGAACGGTCCGGCCGCAATGCGGCCCCCGGTCCGTTTCCAGAGCCGCGCGCGCGTACGCCGGCCCGGTGCCCACCGCGCAACGCCCAGCCGCCTGCGCAGCGCGAGCGGTACAAGCTGGTGGTACGTGCTCCGAAAGGCGGAGGCAATACTCAGGTATGCCCTCGTGACTGGCCAGGGTACGCGGAAGTGTGCTTCAGGCAGCCATCACTGGCAAGCTGGTACCCTCGCGTCGGATCACGGCACGAGCCGCCCTGGTGACGAAGCCGAAGGCGCTCAACGCTTCGGTCGCAGCGTATACACGTACGCTGCCACGGCCCGCACCTGCGCGGCCGAGAGATTGACGCCGCCCATGGGCAGCATCGGCGTGGCTGCCTGTTTTGGCTTGGGCACGCCCGTCGTGATCGTCTTCACGAGGAACTCGTAGCTCCCGTCGCCGTTCAGCCACTGCGCATCGGTAAGATCGGGTCCGAGCGACGGAATGCCCTTCGCCCTGGGGCCGTGGCAGGTGAAGCAGAGGCCGCCGGCTGCGATGCCGTGAAAGATGCTGTCGCCGAGTGCGACGACCGCAGGGGGAAACGTAGTGTCAGCCGGCGCGATGGCGGCTGGTCCGGCCGCGAACCCCGCTGCTGAACCGGCGGCCGCCGCTATTGCGGCCGCGGTGGCCGTGGCGATGAGCAGTCGCATGTCGGCCTCGCACCTAGAACGCAAGCACGGTGCCGCCGATCAGCCGGCCCCGGTTCTGCTCGAAGTCCCAGCCCAGCTCGCTCGTGAGTCGGATGTTGCGGCGTAGCACGTAGTGGAGCCCGCCGCTCACTGCGTTGTACCGGCGCAAGTAGCGCGCTGGCGTATCCTGCTCGCCGAGCCGCAGCGAGATCACCGGCCTGTCCGACGACACCCAGTTGTAGCTCCCCGTCAGAACGAACCGGCCCGACTGTCCCTGCGGCCAGAACAACACCTCGCCGAACGCCGCGTCCACGGTCGTGCCGAACGATGAAGTGGCGCCGCCCGGGCACGGCGACGACGCCGAGCACGAGCCGAAGAACGGGTCGTCGTCGAGGCGGCGCAGGAACTGCGCGTTGACGCGCGCCTTCGTGCCCAGGTCGAGTGAAGCGTCGGGGCCGTAGATGCGCGTGGCGTTGCTCGCGCCATCCGAGCTCTCGGATCCGGTATAGGCGAACCCGCCAATCCGGAGCGGTCCAAACTCCTGCGAGAGCCGCACGGCAACGTTCTTGGGCGTGTTGCGATCGAACTGCCGGCTCGAGCTCGCGGTGTTCAGCCCCTGACCGTTGACGACCTGCACCGAGAAGTCGGCGCCCTCCCATGGAGAGAGAGAGGCCATCACGCCGCGGTCGTACGTGAGGTCCGGCGTCGCCTCGCCAACCCGCACGCGGTACGCCTGGTAGTCCTCGTAACTTAGCCGGATCTCGCGCTTGAACAGCGGGTCCGACACGGTGAATTGCCCGGCGATCACGTTGATGCCTGTCCCTCCGACATCGGTAAACTGCAGGTAGGCATCTTCCAGGCCTGCCACTTCGCCGCGCTCGGTGAGCAGAAAGTAGGTGTAGTAGCTGATATTGTGCGCCAGCAACCCACCGCTGAGCAGCTTGATCACCCACGGCGTCTGGAAGTCGGCCTGCGGGCCGCCAGAGCGCCCCTTGGTATAGGCCGCCGCGAAGTAATCCATGCGAATTGCGAGCGGCAGCGACCGGGGCAGCGTGAGCAGCGGGTCGCCCGTGTCAATCGTGTCGCGCGGGGCCTCGCCGGGCGCCATCTGAAAGCCGTTGGCCGCGAACTTCTCGCCAAATGTGTTGAGGTGAGGAATCGGCGCGTGGCAGAGCGCGCAACTGACGCTGTACTTGCGGGCGAAGGCAGGAATCTTGGCCGATGCCACAGCGGGCACGCCGATGGCGATGGCGGCCAGGACCGCGAGTCGGGCTGTACGCAGCATTAATGGATCCCTCGTGGTAACCGAGTCAATCGGGTATGGACTTAGCGTACCAGACAGGCATCCATGGCACAAGACGCAGCACGCGCCGTTCATGTCAGGGCTCCCCCCTATTGCACAATGGGGGGTGAGGGTGAGCTTATGTACGCCGTTCGCTGGCAGACGATGCTCCTGGCACCCGCGCCAACACCCCATCTCTGGACATCAAGCCCCGCATGCCTACGCCTGGCGTCGCCTCGGCAGGACTCCTTCTGGTTGGCGCACTGCTTCTTCTGCGCGGGCGCGGCGGACTCCGAAGGGTATGGCATCGGCGCACGGCCGGGCTTGGCTTCATTGCCGCGCTTGGAGCGGTGGCCATCGCGAGTTGTGGACGGGAGCCCACAGCGCCTTCAGCGGGCAGGTTGCCGGTCGCGCGTCCTGTGTCGTTCGTCGCCTCATTCCCCGCCGGGGCGAGCGCGCTCGCCGGCGGCTCCGACATCGTAGCCTTTGCCAAGGTTCGCGTGACCTTCCATCACGCGGACGGTACCATGGCACTCGATACGATCGTTGACTTCGCGTCCACGAACGGAGACCAGGCGCAGGTCACGTTCACGCTGCACCTGCGGCAAGGCACTCCGTCGTCCGGCGAACCGATGACACTATCGCTGGCGTATGTCAGCGCGAGCGGCGACACGGTATTTCGCGGCGGGCCGACCCCGGTCACGGTCGTGCCGAGCAGTCCGGGCTCGCCGGCGCCGGTCGTCGTGCAGGTTCCCGTTCACTACAGCGGACCGGGATCGAACGCGGCTGCGGTGCGTATTTCGCCCCGGGCCCTGAGCGTGCCGGCGGGCGACGCGTTCACGCTGACAGCCGCCGCGACCGACGCGAGCGGCACGCCGCTGCCGGCCACGCCGATCGTATGGCAGTCGCTGGACCCGCCTGCAGCGGTGCTGAACAGCGCCACGGCCGGCTCAGGGACGACGAAACTCGTTCGCGGAAGCGCGCGCATCGTCGCCACCCTGCTTACGGGCTAGGCAGACACGGCAACGCTCACGCTCACCCCCAGGCCCGGCGCGCTCGCAGTTGTATCGGGCAGCGCTCAGACAGGGCCGACGGGTTCAGTGCTCGCACAGCCGGTCGTGGTAAAGCTGACGGCGACCGATGGCCTTCCGCTTGCAGGAGTTGCCGTTGCGTTTGCGCCGTCGGCAGGCGGAAGCGTGGGCGCCGCGAGCGTTGTCACCGATGCAGGTGGGCTTGCGCAGACCACTTGGCAGCTCGCGCCCGCGCTGGGAGCGCAGTCACTGACGGCGACCGCGACCGGGGTGCCGGCTCCAGCAACCTTCACCGCCACGGCAATACCGGGTCCCGCGGCGAAGCTGGTATTCGCCTCGGCGCCCACGGCCGGCATTGCAGGCACGCCGTTGAGTTCCGTGGTCGTGACCGTGCTCGACGCCCTTGGAAACACGGCGTCGTACACGGGAGCGGTCACCGTGGCGCTCGGCAGCTCGCCCGACGGCACCGCGCTGCTCGGCACGACTACCGTGAACGCAGCTGCGGGCGTCGCCACTTTCACGTCGCTCCGCATTCGCAAGGCGGGCGGCGGGTATACGCTGTCAGCGAGCGCGGTATCGCTTGCCGGCGCCACGAGCGCGGCGTTCAACATCGCCACTGCGCCGGCGTCCACCCTGGCGCTCATGAGCGGCAACGGGCAGAGCGGCGTTCAGGGCACCGTGCTGCCCGCGCCAATTACCGCGCTCGTGACCGACAGCTGCGGCAATTCCGTCAGCGGGTTCCCGGTAACCTTCCAGGTTTCCACCGGGGGCGGCTCCGTTACACCTGCCGCCGCAAGTACGGACGCCAACGGCACTGCGTCCACGAACTGGCGACTTGGCCTGGCCACCGGGCTGCAGGTAATGACAGCCGCGGGCGCGGGCCTGACCCCGCCGTCGGTGGGCGTAACTGCGATTGCGGCGTCGCTGGCGCAGCTCGCATTCGGAACGCAGCCCACCTCCGTGACGGCAGGCGTCGTGATGTCCGCGCCCGTGACCGTGCGCGCGCTGAACGCGTCGGCCGCCACCGACACGACCTTTTCGGGCAACATCACGCTGGCCTTTGCCTCCAACCCGAGCGGCGCAACGCTCGGCGGGACGCTGACGGTCGCCGCCGTGAAGGGCGTTGCCACGTTCAGCACGCTGAGCATTCGCAAAGCGGGGGCAGGGTTCACGCTGTCGGCCAGCGCGAGCGGCCTGGGCGGCGCAACGTCGAGCACGTTCAACGTCACGGCCGCCCCGGCATCCATGGTCACGGTCGTAAGCGGAAGCGGACAATCCGGGCCGCTCTCGACCGCTCTGCCGAGCCCGCTCGTCGCGCTCGTGAGCGACTCGTGCGGCAACCCGGTCGGTGGCGTCTCTGTCGCGTGGGCCACGGGCAACGGAAGCGTGAGCCCGACCCCCGGGACAACCGGCGCCGCTGGCACCGTCAGCGCGACATGGACACTCGGGGCGACCGCCGGCTCCGCTACCGCTACCGCGACAGCGTCGCCGCTCACGCCAGCGATCTTCACGGCGACGGCCATCGCGCCGCCCGCTGCGTACAGCAAGACGTGGAACGGATCGGTGAGCACGGACTGGAGCACCGCTGCCAACTGGACGCCATCCGGCGTGCCCACCACCAGCGACTCTGTGCTCGTTCCGGTAACTGCGACCAACCCGCTGCTCACCGCAACGACCAGCATCGGCAAGCTGACCGTAGCCACCGCCGCAACCCTCGGCCTGAACGGCAACGAACTCGACGCGTATGGGCCGATCAATGCCCAGGGGCTCATCTCCGGCCTGGCGCCGGGCTGGATCTACACCTTCGCGGGCGGGTCATTCGCGGGAAACTACGCCATCCAGTCGCTCTATCTCTCCGCCAATGCGTCGCTCTTTGGCGCGATGACGAACTCGGGCAACATCACGATCAACGGCAGTGGCGTGCTCGTGCTCGGCGGCAACACGCTGACGGTGACCGGCAGCGCATCGGCGCAACTCAAGATGGTGAACGTGGCCGACTCGGTAAACGTGGCCGGAACCTTCACGGTAACTGCGTCGGCTGCCGCAGCGAACCTCACGGCTGGCACGATCGTCGTGGGCGGGAACTTCATACAGGCCGGCAACTACCAGAGCTTCCCCGCGACCGGCACGCACAAGGTCGTCATGAAGGGCATGAGCATCCCGCAGCACATCCAGTTCTTCTTCCCGCAGAATCGCTACTCGCACTTCAACGATCTTGTCATTGACAACCCGGCTGGCATTGTGATGGACTCCGTCAGCTACGACAACGGCGGCGGCGCCTGCGGGACGCCCACCTGCGGCGGCTACAACCAGGTCGCGCGCCACCTGACGATCCTTAACGGCACGCTGTCCGGCACGGTCGGATCGTACCTGCGCATCGGCGGCACGCTCACCGACGCGGCCGGCGGGCGCCTAACGGTGCCGCGCGTGTACTTCGACTCGTCCACCACACCCGTGAGCGGCACCACTCCGGCGCTGAGCGCGCCAAAGGTGTACTTCGACGGCTACTACGGCGGCGGCGCGTACCTCGGGCCCAAGCGCATGGCTCTCGCGGGCAACCTGACCGTCAACGGCCAGTTGATCTTCCTCCAGGATGACACGCTCAGGCTCAACGGACACTCGCTGACAGTCACCAGGCAGATCGGCACGCTCTGCTGCACCACCAAGTCGGCGATCGAGATGACCAACGCGGCAGACGTGCTCACCGTCAATGGCGCGTTCAATGTTCCACGTGGCGTCTTCACTGGGGGCACGATCTACGCCGACAGCGCGTTCATCGTCCAGGGCGTGCAGGCGTCTGGCTCGCACAAGGTGGTGATGCGCGGCGGCGGATCGTTCTACTTCGCAGCCGGAACGTCGTCAACCATTGACTCGACCGCGAGCGGGAACTGGCTCAACGACGTTGACCTCGCGAACTCCGCAAGCGACACGCTGGTCATCGGAGGCAGCGTGCTGGTGAAGGGCACGCTGTCGAAGTCCACCGCCGCGCCCACGGTGTTCTCGGGCACGAATTCACTACCTGGCGTAGTCGCGGTCAATGGCATCAACGTTACCCAGCCAACGGTCTGGAACCGCGTGCCCCTGGCCATCGTTGGCAGCGGGTCGGTGGCGCTCGACAACGCCTCGTTCAACAACAGCACCTACGTGAGCGGCGAGGATCCGGCGCTCAGCGGCACCAGACAATGGCATCTCTCGGTTGTCCGCGGAGGAGGCGGGACCTACTCGCTCTCCGGCCTCAACTTCTCGCTCACATCGTCGTTGCCGACGCCGGGCGCCAACATCTGGGGGTTCGTCAACCTCAGCGGACCGGCGGCCCTCACGTTGAACCTCACCGGGGCGACGCCAACAGCCGCGGGAGGCGGGACGGCGAGGTCGCAGGCGCTCGGCGGCGCGACACTCAACTGGACGCCGTAGCGGCCCCTCGCTGATCGGCCGGCAGCATCAACCCTTCCAGGAAGAACGCGGCGAACTCCGCGCGCCCGTTCAGGCGCGATTTCTGGTAGACCGACACGGCGTGCTGCCGCACGGTGCGTTCACTGCGCTCCGTGGCGAAAGCAATCTGCTTGTGGCTCTGGCCCTTGAGCATCAATAGCGCCACATCACGCTCGGCGGGCGTGAAGTCCCATGCGGCAAAGCGCTCGTCTATCGCGCGGCCGAGCCCGGCTAGCGCGGACTCCGCGCTAGCGCGCCATGCATCGCGCTCGGCAACCTGCGCGGCAAGCAGGTGCTGCGCTTGCATCAGACGCCGGCGCGATCGCCACCAGCCGCGCCAGAGGACGACGTTCGTGCCAAGCAGGAACGCGAGCAGCGCCATCTCGTAGAGCGCGTGCCCTGAGAGCCAGCTCTCCGGGCCGTCAAACCATAGGTCAATGCCCTGTCCTACGGTGGTTACCGCCAGGACAACCACCAGGAGCACGCGCAGCCTGCGGTCGTCGTCGGGCAGATCTTCGGTGTCTGGCGCATCCGGCATATGTCGGAAACCTATATGCCATCGCTACCTGCGGCATATGCCGGACTTGAATTGAACACATATCCAATAGCACGCCCTTCCGGGAAGCGGCAGGTTGCGCACATCACCTGAACCGGAGCGTCCCGATGTTGCCCAACCCATTGCATCCCGCCGTTGTCCACTTCCCAGTGGTCCTCGCGTTCCTGCTGCCCGCAATGGCGCTGGGAACGCTGTGGGCGATTCGCCGCGGCGCCCGGGCGCGCCGTGCCTGGGCGCTTCCGCTTTCGTTTGCGGTAGCGCTCGCTGCCAGCGCGTGGCTGGCGGTGGAGACTGGCGAAGGACAGGACGAGCGGGTTGAGAAGGTAGTCGCCGAGCAGCCCCTGTCCACGCACGAAGACATGGCAGAAACGTTCATGGCCGCGTCAATGGTTCTTGCGGTGGTGGCAGCCGCGGGGCTGCTTGGCGGCATCCCCGGACGCGCCGCGCGGCTCGTGACGGCCGCTGGCTCGCTGGTGCTGCTGGCGGGCGCGGCGCGAGTTGGCCACAGCGGCGGCGAGCTGGTGTACAAGTACGGCGCGGCGAGCGCTTACGTGCCGAGCGCCAACACGCCTGCGGCGGTGGGAGGTGCGCGATGATCGGCCACGATTGCAGGAGCGGAGGCCCCCCGGCGGGGCCGGGCGCCGCGTGCGGCGAATGTCCCGCGGCAGCCGCAGGCCGCCGGGCTTTTCTACGCGACGTTGCGTTCGCCGCAGCCGGCGCGCTCGTGCTCACGGGCGGAAGCGCCGCGCGGGCGCTGGCTGCGTCCGTCGCTCCGGTGCAGCCAGCCGGGGCGAGCGGCACGCAGCGTACCTACCCGATTCCGGCGCGCGACGCCATCCAGGTGGATGCGTCCAACGACCTGATCCTCGCGCGCTGGCAGGGGAAGGTGTATGCGTTCTCGTTGCGGTGCCCACACCGCGGCGCGCGTCTCGAGTGGCGTGAGAATGAGGGCCGCGTGTTCTGCCCCAAGCACAAGGCCCGCTTCGCGCCCGATGGCACACACGATTCAGGACGCGAGTCGCGCGACCTGGATCGCTACGAGATCGCGCGGCAGGGCGCATCGGTGACCGTTGACCTTGGCGCGGTACTCCATGCCGACCAGGACGCCGATGCGTGGCGGGCGGCCGTGATCACGGTGGCATAACCCGGCCACCGCTCCGGGAGCATGGAGGTTCTCCGGGGCCGACCCACCCGGCCCCGACGCCTCCGCCTATACATTAGAGAGCTGCTGCCGATCCGGCTCACGCCCTCGCCCGATGACCACGCGCGCTCACACCCGCATCATCGGCCTCGTCTTGGGCTGAGCGGGTTGCTGCCTGCAATGTAAGGTGCGAGGCCAATGTTGATATCATCCTTCAACGGCATCTGACCAGGCTGGGCACGACACCATGACTTCATCGCTTCGACTCCGCCTCTTTGCCACGCTGCTCGGCGCCTGCGCGCTCGCCGCGTGCGCGGTACAGCCAGCGCCTTCGTCGGCTGCGCCGGCGATGTACGCCAAGCGGGCCGTGTCGGCGCGCGGGATGGTGACCGCGTCGCACGCCGACGCGGCCGCCGCTGGCGCCGCCATCCTTCGCCAGGGCGGCAATGCCATAGACGCAGCTGTCGCCACCGCTTTCGCACTCGCGGTGGTTGACCCGTCGCAGACGGGGCTGGGCGCTGGCGGAGGGATGGTCGTGTGGCGGCACGATGTGAAGCGCGCCGACATGGTCGAGTTCTACGCGCGCACCGGCGCCGACCCCGACTGGGGACGGCTCGACACCGCGGCCGCAAGGCGTCCGATCAATGGCCGTGCGGCCGGGGTCCCGGGCGCAGTGGCGGGCCTGCTCGAGGCGCACGAGCGGTGGGGCAAGCTGGCACGCGCGCAGGTGATGGCGCCCGCGATCGCGCTCGCGCGCGACGGATTCATCGTATCGCCGCTGCTCTCGCGCACCTCGGAATCATCGCGCGCGAAACTCGCGGCCGACAGCGGGGCGGCAGCGCTCTTCCTCCCGGGAGGCGCGGCGCTGCGTCCCGGCGACCGCCTCGTGCAGCGGGAACTCGCGCAAACGCTCGAGGCGATCGCGCAAGGCGGGCGCGCGGCATTCTACGAAGGCGCGGTGGCCGAGCGCACAGTCGCGAAGATGCGTTCGTACGGAAGCCCTGTCACCGCAGCCGACTTCAAGGCATATCCAGTGGCAATGGAGCGGCCGCTGTGCACTTCGTGGATGGGCTTCACCGTGCTGTCGGCGCCGCCGCCACTGGGCGGCACAACTCCGCTCGAAGCGCTCAACCTGCTGGCGGCAACCAACTCCGCATCGCTCGGCTCCCCGACCACACAGGGGGCAGCGGCGGTGCGGATCGTCAACGCCATGCGCGTGGCACAGAGTGACGTCGGCAAGTACCGCGGCGACCCGGCTTACTTCGGCGTTCCCTCGCGCGGGCTCATCAGCCCGGCATTCGCCGAGAAGCGCGCAGGAGTCGTGAACGTGCTCGAGGCGGGCGCGGCTCCAGTCGCTGGTGATCCGTGGCCTGACGACGCAACGGCGCCCACCGGCGCGTGCGCCGCGCTCGACGGATGGGGTGCGAGCGCGCTCGGCCCCGACAAGGTGGCCGGCGAGCAGCCGCCGCCCGCCGACGGCGATGCCACGAGCCCGTGGGCCGGGTCCAACACGACTCACTTCAGCATCGTGGACGGAGACCGCAACGCGGTCTCGATGACATTCACCGTGGGCGTGCTCTTCGGCTCGGGCGTGTACGTGAACGGTTTCTTCCTGAATTCCGGAGCCGCGAACCTCGACAATTCGACCCGCGGCCCGAACCGCTACTCGAGCTCGACCATCAGCCCGACGATCGTCCTCAAGGGCAACGACGTGCGCATGGTGGTCGGGACGGCAGGTTCGCAGTACATCCCCACAGCCACGGCGCAGGTCACCTGGCGGCACCTCGCCCTCGGCGAAGATCCGTGGACGGCGATCGCCTCGCCGCGCATGCAGCCCGCGCAAGGACGGAACGTCGAAGTCGAGCCGGGATTCGCACCGGAAGTGTACGCCGCGCTGAGCGCGAGGGGTTACTCGCCGCTCTCGCGCGTAGGCGACATCATGTTCGGCGGCACGCACCTCGTCAGCGTGATAAACGGAAAGCTGGTTGGCGTGGCCGACCCGAGGAGGGACGGCGCCGCGGTTGGATACTGAGGAAGCTGAAGAGGCGGGGAGCCACTTGCACGATCGTTGCCATGGCTCGACAAGTCGGTGACGGTGGCCTGCCGATACTATTAAAGCGCATGCCGACCCATCGAGAAGCCACCGACGCGAAGAGCCCTGGGTCGCCGGCAGGCGACGAGGTAGGGTTTCTTGCGCATGCGAGCGACGCGATCCTCCGCAGGATCTTCGCCGGTGCCCCGTCGCCAATGTCGCTCACCCGCGCCTCGGATGGCCGCGTACTCGATGCGAACGAGGCCTACGCGCAGTTGCTCGGCCAGTCACGCGAGCACATAATCGGGCGCACGACGACGGAACTCGGCTTCTGGCCGAACGACCCTGTGCGCCACGCGCTGGCACGTCGCGTATTGAACGAGCGCGTGGTGCGTGATGTCCACGCCAATGTCAATACGGCAGGCGGAGCAGTCCGCCTGGTGCGGCTCGACATGCAGCTACTGACGCTCGACGGCGAGGACGTCATCCTCACCTGGTGCCACGACGAAACAGCGCAGGCGCGCTACACACGCGAGAGCAACGAGCGCCTGCGCCTCGCGTTCATGACCAGCTTCGACGGATACCTTATCGTAACCCAGGGCGAAGGGCGCGTAGTCGAGGTGAATGACAGGTGCCTCGACATGTTCGGCTACTCCAGGGAGGAATGCATCGGGCGAACGGTGCGTGAGCTCGGGTGGTGGGGCGACATGGCGCAGCGTGATGCGTACCTCGCACTGGTGGCGCGGAACGCAGTTGTACGCAACTTCGAGGTGACGGCCGTCCGGAAGGCCGGCGAACGGTTCCCGGCCCTGCTTTCCACTGGTCGAATGGACATCGCCCAGCAGGAGTCGCTGCTGCTGCTGACGATCCGCGACAGCACCGACATCGCGCGCGCCGCGACGGAGCGCCGGCAACACTCGTTCATCCTGGACGCGATCGCTCAAGGCGTCTTCTGGAAGGACGCGGACGGTCGCTACATGGGATGCAACCAGGCGTTCGCGGAAGCGCTTGGCATGGCCGCGCCGTCGGACGTTGTCGGCACAACGGACTTCGACATACCCTGGCTGGCAGGTGAAGCCGACTCGTACCGCGCCGATGACTTGGCCGTGCTCGCCACGAACAAGCCCCGGCTCCGCATAGTCGAGCCGGTGCGGCTTCGCGACGGATCCACGCGAATGGTCGAAACCAGCAAGTTCCCGCTGACCGACCGCAACGGCGTACCGGTCGGCGTGGTTGGGATCTTCGATGACATCACGGAACGCCGGCAGAACGAGGCCGAGCTGGAGAGGTACCGGAACCACCTCGCGCAGGTTGTAGCCGAGCGAACTCGCGAGCTCGAGGAGACGCACGTCGCGCTGGCGGAAAGCATCGCCCGTTATGCAAACCTCGCGGAGCACTCCCACAGCATCATCCTGGAATCGGGCCTCGACGGTACGGTGCTCTTTCTCAACCGGTATGGGCTCGACCTCCTTGGATGCTTGCCGGACAACCTACCGGAGTACGGCGTACCTGGCGGTATTGCGGGAATACGCGCCGAATCGGGCCGCGCGGCAGCCACCAGCCCTGATAATTCACACTGCAAGCCAGGCGAGCCCTACTCGGCAGAAGGCGAATACGTCGCCGGAGACGGCAGCCGCCTCTGGATTCACTGGACACACGTCCAGCTCCCGGCGCGGTCGGGCGGGCAGCCCACCCTTCTCAGCGTCGGCGTTGACAGGACGCTGCAGCACGCCGCTGAGGCACAGATCGCGCGCCACCGGGATGAACTGGAGCGGCGCGTCGAGGAGCGAACGGCCGACCTGGCGGCGAGCGAGCTGCGCTGGCGGGCCGCCTTTGAGGCGAGCGGTGACGCGTGGGCTGTCACGCGAACGAGTGACGGCTGCCTTCTCGAAGTCAATGATCGCTTCATAGAAATGTTCGGGTTATCGCGCACAGAATGCATTGGTCGCAGCGGCATGGAACTGGGATTGTACGGTCGGCCGGAGCAGCATGACGCGATAGTCGAGCGGTTCATGCGCGATGGATACGTGCGCGGGCTCGACATCGAGGGACGGCGCAAGGACGGCACGCTGCTGCCAGCGCTGTACTCGGCGTACCCGATGGCAGCGCCCGGGCAGGACATGCTCGTTCTCGTGTCCGTGCGCGACATGACGGAACACCATCGGCTCGAAGCCCAGTTGCGCCAGGCGCAGAAGCTCGAGGCGGTTGCCGTGCTCGCTGGCGGCATAGCCCACGACTTCAACAACGTGCTTGCCGTGATTCTCGGATACGCGCAGATGCTGCTCACGGACCTCCCGGACACGTATCCCGCGCACGCGGAGGTCAGGGAGATCGAGGCGGCTGCGAAACGCGCAGCGGACCTTACGCGGCAGTTGCTGGTATTCAGCCGACAGCAGCCCTTGCAGTTCCGCCTGGTGGACCTGAATGGCGTAATCCGGAACCTCGCGAAGATGCTGCGGCGGCTGATCGGCGAAGACATCGAGCTCGTCCTGGCGCTGCCCGAGATCAGCGCTCCGGCAATCGTTGACTCCGGCCAGATGGAACAGATGCTGATGAACCTCGCCGTGAACGCCCGCGATGCGATGCCGGATGGTGGCCGGCTGGACATCGCGGTGGATCTACGGGAAGCGATTGACGCAACCGTCTGCTCCGCCGGCGCCGCGCAGGGGCCGCATGTCCTCGTCTCCGTTACCGATACCGGGCTTGGTATGGACGCCGCGACGCGCGAGCGGATCTTCGAGCCGTTCTTCACAACCAAGCCACCCGGAAAAGGCACGGGCCTTGGGCTCCCGACGGTATTTGGCATCGTCCGTCAGAGCAATGGCGCTGTTACCGTCGAGAGCGAAGTCGGCCGCGGAACGACATTCCGCATCTGGCTGCCGCTCGCTGTATCGAACAGCGACGAGGGCGTGACCACCGATGCGGCAGCCGGCGCGCCACCCGGGCGGACAGGGACAGACAGCGGGACGATCCTGTTGGTTGAAGACGAAGAGAGCGTCCGCCAACTCGTCGTGACGGTTCTCGAGCGGCGTGGCCTCACGGTGCTGTCGGCAGCGAACGGGAGCGATGGATTGGCAGTGTGGGAGCGCCGACAGGACGAGATTGACATGGTTCTCACCGACGTCATGATGCCACAGATGGACGGCGTCGAAATGGCGCGTCAGCTATGGAGCAGGAACCCCCGCGTGCCCGTATTGTTCATGTCGGGCTATCCCGACAGGATTGCGCGCGTGGAGGAGTTGGCGTCGAACGCGGGGTTCATCCAGAAGCCGTTCAGCTCCGAGGCGCTCCTCAGCTGCGTGCGCACGACGCTTGCGCGGGCTTCCACGGCATGACAGAATCCCGCGTGGCGGTGCTTCCGGACGCTTGATCGGCTGTTGCGCAACGCTGAGCGGAGGCCGCTCGATGCCTATCTCTCAGGCATTGGATCAGGCTGTTTGCTGATCCGGCTGTGCTACGAATCAGGCGCACGCTCGTGGATCCTCGTGGTGCGGACATCAGGTTCAATGGCGCCGATATTGGCTGCCTTGTCCGGTCGCTCGTTGTTCCCGCCCTGATCCGCGGAATCGCTATATTGCCGTAGAGGCTTATATGAATCTACTTGGCGCCGGCCGCGTGCCGCTGTCGCAGAGCCGTCCATGACCTCGCGCCCGAGCATCCGCCGCATGCGCGCCGCGACACCAGAGCTGCTGGAGCTGGTTGCGCGGCGTTTTCGCGCGCTCGCCGAGCCCACGCGGCTCACGATCCTCCACGCGCTGGCCGACGGCGAGCGTACCGTCTCCGAGCTGATCGAAGCCACCGGGCTCGGCCAGGGCAACCTCTCGAAGCACCTTCAGCAGCTGCACGCGGGCGGGTTCGTAAGCAGGCGGCGCGACGGACTGTTCGTGTACTACGCGCTCGCCGACAAGGACGTGCTCGCGCTCTGCGAGATCATGTGCAGCAGGATCGAGCACGACCTGGATTCGTCGAGGAAGATCGTCGGCAGATAGGAGGCATGGCGATTCGTGATGAGGGAGCTTGCGGAACAGTACATGCCGATATAGTTATATACCTGTACAGTAATCCGATTGACGATCACGAGCCCTACCAGCCCCTTCCCCGACATACCCAGCATGACCAGACGGCTGCTACTGGCGGCTGCCCTCGCCTGCCGACTGCCTGCGGCTGCCGCGGCGCAGGACGCGGGCGGAGCCCACCGCCTGACCCTTGCCGAGGCGCTCCGACGCGCCGACCGCGCCGCGTACGCCAACCGCGGGGCTCGCGCCGCGGCCGAGGCACAGCACGCGGCGTCCCGCGCTGCCCTGCGCGGCGTCTTTCCTTCGCTGGGCGCCGACGCATCGCTCGTGCACACCACGGACCCGATCAACGCCTTCGGCTTCTCGCTCAAGCAGCGTGGCGTGTCCATGGCGAGCTTCAACCCGGCGACGCTCAACGATCCGGCCGCGATCGCCAACTACTCCAGCGGCGTCACGCTGCAGCAGCCGCTCCTCAATGGCGACGCATGGGCGGGCGTGCGAGCCGCCCGTGCAGCAGCAGGAGCCGTCGACGCCCAAGCCGCCTGGGCGCGCGTCGCCACGAGCGCCGGTGTGATCCAGGCCTTCTACGGCGCCGTGCTCGCGAAGGAGTTGGCGACCACGATGCTGGCCGCCGAACGCTCCGCGCGTGAGCACGTGCGCACCGCCGAGGTTGCCGCCGCGAACGGCCTCGTCACCGGGTCCGATGGCATGCTTGCCCGGGTGCGCGCCGGCGAGGTCGAAGCGCAGCGTATCGAGGCCGAGTCGCGCGCGGCGCTGGCTCGCCAGCAACTGGCAGTGCTGCTGGGGACGCCCGGCGACACAGTCTTCATCCTGCCCGACTCGCTCCCGGCGGGCGCAGTCGCCGATCGTGCCCGTTCTCCGGACGCGGCGCGCGCCGACGTCGAGGCCGCTGCAAGGGCCAGCGAGGCAGCGCGCTTCGACCGACAGCGCGCCAGCGCCGCGATGCTGCCCCGCCTCAACGGCTTCGCACGCTACGAATGGAACTCGCCCACGAGCGTCGCGAGCGGCAAGCCGATGTGGACGGCGGGCGCCATTGTGAACTGGTCGCTCTTTGGCGGCGGTGCCGAGCTCGCCGAGCTGCAGGGTGCGGCTGCCCGCGAGCGGGTGGCGCAGGCGCAGCTCGATGGCGTGCGTGCCGCAGCGGAACTGGAGCAGCGCGAGGCAAGCGAAGCATGGCGCGTTGCCGCGGCCCGTGCCGCGATCGCCGATACCGCGGTGCAGCAATCCGACGGCGCGCTCCGCATCGTACGCCGGAAGTACGAAGGCGGCCTCGCGGCCATTACCGAACTGCTGGACGCCGCCGCCGCCAACACCATGGCGCGTCTCATGCGCTCCGACGCCCGATTCAAGGTCATCGCCGCAGCCGCGGCGCAAATCAAGGCACGCGGCGGCAACCCCGCCGACCTCGCAGTCCTCGACAACGACCCACGCTGAGACCGATCGCATGCATAGTACCCTTCGCTCCCTGATGATGCTGGCACCAGTTGCTGTGGTTACGGTCGCCTGTGGCGGCAGCCAGGCATCGGCTGCACTCCCCGCCACAACTACAGAGCCGACCGTTGCCGTGGTTGACACGACACTGACGGCAACATTCGCGGCAGCAGGCACCGCGCTCCCTGTCTTCGACGCCACCATCAGCACCAAGCTCATGGGTTCGGTTACGGCGGTGCTGGTAACGGAGGGCGCGCGCGTCGCTTCCGGCGACCCGCTCGTGCGCCTCGACGCCGCCGACCTCGACGCGAAGGCAAGGCAGGCGGCCTCCAATGTGGCCGCGGCCGAGGCAACGCAGCGCGAAGCGCAGGCGATGGCGATCCGCATCAGGGCTCTGTACGCCGACAGCGCGGCGCCCAAGGCACAACTCGACGCGGTGGAAACGGGCCTCGCACGCGCCAGCGCAGGCCTCGAGGCAGCTAAGGCAGGCGTAACGGAACTGAACGCAGTACGCGACTACTCCGTGCTACGCGCTCCGTTTGGCGGTGTGGTCACGCGTCGCTTCGTTGACCCTGGCGATTTCGCAGGCCCTGGCGCGCCGCTGGTCACGATTCAGGATGCGTCGCGGCTGCGGATAGCGGCTGCGGTGCCAGCGGCGATGGCGATGAAAGTGAAGGCCGGCGCGCAGCTCGACGCAACGATCGAGGGCGAGCGAGTGCGCGCCACCGTGGAAGGCGTCGTGCCGTCCGCCGCGACGATGTACACGGTGAACGCCATCGTGGCAAATGGAAATGGGTCACTGCCCTCGGGCAGCGCCGCCACGGTGATGGTGCCGTCGGCGGCATCGGAGCGGGTGCTGCTGGTTCCGGCCACGGCAATCGTCCGGCAAGGCGATCTCACCGGCGTGCGCGTGGTGCGCGACGGTGCCCCTGAACTCCGCTGGGTGCGCCTTGGCAATGCCGTGGGCGACCGCGTGATCGTGCGGACAGGGCTCCAGCCCGGCGAGCAGGTGGTCGTCGCCGGCGGAGAGCGCTGACCGTGGGCATCGCCGGCCGCGTAGCACGCGCGTTTCTCACCTCCAAGCTGACGCCTCTCGTCACGGTGGCTTCGCTCACCGTGGGCGCGCTTGGCCTGCTGGCGACTCCGCGCGAGGAAGAGCCGCAGATCTCGGTGCCGATGGTTGATGTCATCGCCGCAATGCCGGGCGCCGGACCACTGGAGATAGAGAACCATGTGGTGCGCCCGATCGAGCGCAGGATGTGGGGCCTTCCCGGCGTCGAGCACGTGTACGCGCAGAGCGGCGACGGCTATGCCGTCGTGACGGTGCGCTTCCGGGTGGGCGAGGACCAGGAGCGCTCGGTGGTGCGCGTGCACGCCAAGCTCCAGTCCGACATGGACGTCATGCCGGCCGGCGTGCTTCCACCGCTCGTGAAGCCGCACGCCATTGACGACGTTCCGATCCTTGCGCTCACGCTCCACGGCGGCGGCGCCACCGCGAACGAGCTGCGCCAGGTCGCGTTGCACCTCGAAGACGAGATCCGCACTGTGAACGACGTCGCCGAGACATCGGTAATCGGAGGCGAACCGCGCGAGATCACGGTGACGATGGATGCGGCGCGCCTGGCGGCCGCCGGCGTGACTCCCGGCGAGGTCGCGTTGGCGCTGCAATCGGCGAACGTTCGGCTGCAGTCCGGCGAATACGCGTCGGGCAACCGCGTGGTGCGCGTGAGCGTGGGCGCGGGGCTGACCAGCGCCGGCGACGTAGAACGCGTGGTGGTTGGCACGCGTAGCGGCTCCCCGGTGTACGTGGCTTCTGTTGCGACGGTTTCCGAAGGTTTCGGCGAGCCCACGAACTACGTTGCGCACGTCGCCGGGGGCAGGCCCGCGGAGGCGGCCGTCACCCTGCAGGTCGCCAAGAGGCACGGCGCAAACGCGACGAAGGTGGCGGAAGAGGCGCTGCATCGCGTCGAGGCGGCGCGCGAACGACTGCTCCCCGGCGGCGTCACGTACGACGTGACGCGCAACTACGGAGAGACGGCGTCGGAGAAGGCAGGCGACCTCATACTGCACCTCCTGATCGCCACCGTATCGGTGACGGTGCTGATTGGAATCTTCCTTGGCTGGCGCGAGGCGCTGGTGGTGCTCGTGGCGGTTCCGGTCACCCTCGCGCTGACCCTCTTCGCCTATTACGCGCTCGGCTACACGCTGAACCGGATCACGCTATTTGCGCTGATATTCTCGATCGGCATCCTCGTGGATGACGCGATCGTCGTGGTGGAGAACATCTATCGGCACCTCCAGATCGGGCGCGTGAGCGCCGAGAACGCGGCGGTGGAAGGGGTGGACGAAGTCGGCAACCCAACCATCCTGGCAACGTTCACCGTCATCGCGGCGATTCTGCCGATGGCATTCGTGTCGGGGCTCATGGGTCCGTACATGCGCCCGATCCCCGTGGGCGCGTCGGTCGCGATGCTGGCATCGCTTGGCGTGGCGTTCGTGGTGACGCCGTGGCTCGCGCTCAAGCTGCTGCGCGGGCATGTGAAGCCGCTGGCCGCCCGCGAGCCGGGTGATGAAGGCGGGTCCGCAGCGGGCTCGGCCGGAAAGCCCGGGTTTGGCGCATTCTATGCGCGCATCATGACGCCGCTGATGGACAGCCGGGCGTGGAGAATGCGCTTCTATGGCAGCGTCGGGGTGCTGCTCCTGGCGTCGGTGGCCCTTCTGGGCGTGAAGCTTGTCCAGGTGAAGATGCTGCCGTTCGACAACAAGTCGGAGTTCCAGGTAGTGCTCGACTTCCCGGAAGGCATGGCGCTCGAGACGTCGCAGGCGGCCGCGCAGCAGGTGGCCGACCGCCTCCGCAAGGTGCCCGAGGTGACGAGTACGCAGGTATACGCCGGCACGGCGGCCCCGTTCAACTTCAACGGACTCGTGCGGCACTATTTCATGCGGCGCGGCTCGAACGTCGCCGACCTGCAGGTGAACCTCGTGTCCAAGGGACGGCGCAAGCGGCAGAGCCATGAGATCGCCGTGGCGGTGCGCCCCGGGATAGACTCGATCGCGCGACTCTATGGCGCGAGCGCGAAGGTAGCCGAGATTCCTCCCGGCCCCCCGGTGCTGTCAACGCTGGTCGCAGAGATCTACGCGCCCACCGATTCGCTGCGCGTTGCGACCGCGGAGCGGGTCAAGGCCATCATGGAGACGACGCCGGGCGTAGTTGACGTGGATTGGAGCATAGACGCGCCTGGGGCGCAGCGGCGCTTCAGAGTGGATCGCGCGCGGGCCGCGCAGGATGGCGCCAACGTGGAGCAGATCGCGCGCACGGTCGTCGTCGCCGTGAACTGCATGGCGGTGACCGGCGCAGAGGCAGGGAGAGCGCGCGAAGGCATCGCCATCACGCCACGGCTCGCCGCGCTCGACCGGTTGTCGGATCTCTCGATCCTGGCAATCCCGGTCGCGACCGCAGTCGGGCCGCGGCCGCTGGCGCGCTACGTATCGGTTGATTCGCAGACGATCGAGAGCACGCGGATGCGGCGCAACCTGAGGCCGGTCGTGTACGTTACCGGCGACGTTGCCGGATCAGTGGAAGCGCCCGTTTACGCCATCCTTGCGATGAACGCGCGGCTCGACTCGCTTCGGGTGCAGGGGGCGGAGGTGCGCCGCTACAATGCAGTGCAGCCCGACCGTCTCGACGAGATTGCGCTCAAGTGGGACGGCGAGTGGCAGGTAACGATAGAAGTGTTCCGCGACCTGGGCATTGCATTTGCGATCGTGCTCGTGCTCATCTATGTGCTGGTCGTCGGCTGGTTCCAGTCATTCACGATCCCGCTCGTGATAATGGCGCCGATCCCGCTCACGATGATCGGCATCCTGCCGGGCCACGCGGCGACCGGCGCGTTCTTTACGGCAACCTCGATGATCGGGATGATCGCGCTCGCAGGCATCATCGTGCGTAATTCCATCCTCCTCGTTGACTTCATCCAGCTCGCGCAGCAGCGGGGCCGGATGCTCAGGGCCGCGGTGATCGAGGCGGGCTCCGTGAGGTTCCGCCCCATTGCGCTTACGGCGGCGGCGGTCGTGGCTGGGGGGCTCGTGATGGTGCTCGACCCGATCTTCCAGGGGCTTGCGGTGTCGCTCATCAGCGGCGCGATAGTCGCGACGCTCCTCACGATGGTAGTGGTTCCGCTGCTCTACTGGGAACTCGAGCGCAGGAAGGAGGAGAGAGCACAATGAAGATGTTCTGGATCATCTACGCAGGCCCGCTGGTCCAGCGTGTCACGGACGCGCTGCTCACGCACGGCGCCACTGGCTACACGACGTTCCCGAAGGCGTACGGGACCGGCACGCATGGGCCCATAGAAGGCACCCGAGCATGGCCCGGCGAAGAGACGGTGATCACGTCCGTCGTCGCCGGGGGCAGTGCCAGCGCGGTGAGCGAGTGCCTGGCCTCGCTTCAGCGTGGACTCGACGCTGGTGAGCGGCTCCACTTCGCGGTGCTGGACGTCGAGTCGTTCCAGTAATTCCGTTTCCCAACCATTACTCCCGATTCCGATGTGCCCTGACCACGTCATCCGCCGGTTTGCCGGCGTCTTCATCCTGCTGAGCGTCACGCTCGCGGTTGCCATTGACCTGCGCTGGCTCTGGTTCACGGCGTTCGTCGGCGCCAACCTGCTGCAATCGAGCTTCACCAGCTTCTGCCCGCTGGAGAAGATCCTCGGGAGGTTTGGCGCGGCTGGCTGCCGGCGCAACGGCCGGGGCGCTGGCTGAGGCAGCATCGGCGTTACGGGCACGCTGGCGGCCGCTGCGACCTCTGCCGCACGGGCGCGCTGGCGACGGTTGCGACCTCTGCCGTATGGGCGCGCTGGTGGCCGTATCGGTGACGGGAGCGTCGCTGCATCTTTGACAGTCACGTTATCTATGGCCCGATCATGCGCACTCGCCGCCTTGCAGTTGCAGCCGCTTCCGCGTTCGTTTCGTTGCCCGCACCCCGCTCGATTGCGGTAGCGCAGGCGGGTGCGCATTTCGAGGTGGCTGAAACGACCATCGCGCAGGTGCATGCGGCCTTTCAGGCAAGGCAGCTCACCTGTCGCGAGTTGGTTCAGGCGTACCTCGACCGCATCGCCGCGTACGACAGGAGAGGGCCCGCGATCAACTCACTCGTCACCCTCAACCCTGATGCGCTTGCGATCGCCGACTCACTGGACCGGCGCTTCGGCCGTGAGGGCCTTACCGGCCCGCTGCATTGCGTGCCGATGATCGTGAAGGACAACTTCGAGACCGCCGGCATGCAGACGACCGCCGGCTCACTTTCGCTGGCGGGCTGGATGCCGCGGCGTGACGCGACGATGGTGGCGCGCATCAAGGCCTCCGGCGCGATCGTGCTTGCCAAGAGCAACCTCGCCGAGTGGGCGTTTACGCCTTATGAGACCGTGAGCTCGATCCTTCCCGGGTACACACGCAATCCATACGATTTGGCGCGCGTAACCGCCGGATCGAGCGGAGGTACGGCCGCCGCGATCGCGGCGAGCCTGGGCCTTGTTGGCCTCGGTACGGATACGGGCAACTCGATACGCGGACCGTCGGCCCACCAGGCGCTCTTTGGCATCCGCTCGACGATGGGCCTCACCTCACGCGCCGGCGTCGTGCCGCTGAGCAATTTTGCCGATATCGCAGGGCCGATGGCGCGCTCCGTTGCCGACGCAGTAAAGGTGTTCGACGTGGTAGCGGGCTCGGATTCCGCGGACTCCGTGACGGCGTCAGCGGATTCGCGACGGGCCAGGGACTACAATGCGTTCCTGAAGCCGGGCGCGCTGAGAGGAGCGCGTATTGGCGTGCTGCGCCAAGCGTACGAGACGGCAACAACCGACACCGAGGTGGTGCGCGTGTTCGAGAGCGCGCTGGGCGAACTTCGCACTGCTGGCGCTACGGTGCTCGATACCGTTGGGCTCGACTCGCTGCGCGCAATCACGCGTGGCAAAGGATCGTGCAGCACATTCAAGTATGACGTCGAGCGGTACTTCGCCGCGCGGGGCGAGGGAGCCCCCGTGAAGACGGTTGACGAAGTCCTGCGGAGCGGGCGCTTTCACCCGACGGTGCAAGGCCGCCTGCAGGCCGCGCAGCGCGATACGGTGCCGCCCGAACGGCAGCCCGGGTGCGCGTATCGCGACCAAGTCACGCGCCCTCAGTTCCGGGCCGCGATCACTGCGTTGATGGATTCACTGAAACTGGATGCGCTCGTCTACCCGACGTGGAGCAATCCGCCGCGGCTGATTGGCGACCTGAACACCCCGCACGGCGACAACAGCCAGCTCTTTTCTCCGCTCTCCGGCTTGCCCGCCATGACGATTCCGATGGGCTACACGCGAAGCAACACGCTGCCCGCCGGCATGACATTCCTTGGCCGCGCGTGGGACGAGGGGCGGCTCATCGCGCTCTCCTACGACTACGAGCGTGTGGCGCGCCACAGGAAGCCGCCATCAGCCACGCCGCCGCTTCCGGGCCAGGTGCGCGACTAGCCGCTCGCCCCGCGGGGCTCGCCCGCGCCTGGCGTTCAATTGGGCCCGGCGTTGCCCTCTAAGCTCCGCCGAGCCGTTGCGCCCGGAGCCGGAAGAATCCGGCGCCAAGGATTGCAGTAACCACCACGCCTACCGAGGAGAAGCCAAGCGACGCGCCAAGCGCGCCTCCAATGGCCGACCCGGATATCGCCCCCGCGCCCATGGCCGCGCACGCCACGACGACCGGCCGGGCAAGGCGTTCGTCGCCGAACGCGCGAAACCATGCGAGCATGGCCTGCATCACGACGAGCATCAGCGTGCCAGCGAGCAACGTGATGAGCATGGGTGCCGACAGCACTCGCCCAGCGAGGAACGGAAGGAGATGCGGCCCCACGATCGCGAGCACGAGCAGCGCTATCGAGCTCGCGCCAAATACCCACAATGCCTGGACAAGAGAGTGGCGCGCGGTATGATCGAACCTATGGAGGTTACCCGATGCGACGAGCGCGCCAAGGCGCGGGTACCGCGCATGCATCCAGGCCACGCTGAGCACTGGTGGCGCGAGAGCCAAGGCGACATGAAGTCCCACGTCTCCCGCTGCAGACGCGCCGTGAAGGTACATCGTGGCCGGCGTCAGCACCTGCGGAGCGAGCCAGAGCGCGAGCCACACCTGCGCGGAGCGCCCCTGTTCACGCCTGTACGACTCCGCACGCGCGCTGCCGGCCGACGCGGTGGGCGAAGGCAGCTCGGCGCGCCACGCAACGACGAAGAGCGCCGCCACCCCCAGTTGGGCAACGGATGCCCATGCGGCCGCAGCGATGCCGCTGCCAAAGCGAAGGCCGAGCATCGTTGCCGCCGCCACCGCCGCTGCCTGTACTGCGCGCATCCGTTGTACGGCCTCGACGCCGCCCGCACCCTCCCGCAGGCAGATGAGCGGCACAAGGCGGATATACACGGTGGTAAGCGCCACCACCGCACCCCATGGTAGCAGAAAGGCCACCGTCGCGCTGCTCGCCCCGGTCGCCAGGACGTACGATCCAACGACGCCTGCAATGGCGAGAAAGAAGAACGCCGCTCGCGTGAACCATTCGTCGGCCGCGCCGCGCACGTAACCCAGATCGGCAGGGCCCGCGCGCGCGGCACACTGCACGACGAGCGTCCCGACCCCTGTCTCGAAGAGCTGCGCGAGGGCAACCAGATTGATTGCGATCAGGTAGAACCCGCGGGCCGACAGCGGCTGACGCGTAACGAGCAGGTACAGCGAGACCGGGGCTGCGGCGAGCGCGACGACGCGTGCAGCCGCGAGCCACCGCACCGAGCGGTCTGCGAGCGCCTGCCGCAGTAGACCGGTCATTCGAAGTTGATGCGTTCCAGCTCGAAGACGTGCGGGATGTCGCGGACGTGGGTCCAGATGGTGCCCACGTACTCCCCAACGATGCCTATGAAGAACAGTTGCACTGACGTGAGGAAGAAGAAGCCAACGAGAATCGGAGCCACGCCGAGCGAGAAACTGTTCCAGAACAGCAGTTTCGCCACCAGGTAGCCGAGCCCGGCCAGCACGGACAGGACTCCAAGAACGAACCCGAGCATGGTTGCCAGCCGCAGCGGCACCTTGCTGTGGCTCGTGATGCCGAGGAACGCCTGGTCGTAGAGAGAATAGAAGTTCTGCGATGAGATGCCGCGCCTGCGCCGCGGCTGGTGGAAGGGCACCAGCACGGGCTCATAGCCGACCTCGGACAGCAGCCCGCGGAAGAACGGATATGGGTCGTTGATACGGCGCAAGTGCTCGATTACCGCGCGATCGTACATGCCGAAACCAGTCGCCTGCATCACCGGGGGGGCCTCGGAGATTCGGCCCAGGAGCCGGTAGTACCACCCGCGGATCGCGTAGAAGAGGGAATGTTCCGATGACGACGTCTTCACCGCGAGGACAAGCTTCGCTCCCTGCTCCCACTTGGTGATGAATTCTCCCAGCAACGCCGGCGGATCCTGGAAATCGCAGGCGAGCGCGAGCACGGCCGCGCCATGCGCCTGCATGAGGACGTGCATTCCCGAGCGAACCGCGCCAAAGTTGCGCGCGTTGAAGATTGCCTTGACGTTGCAGTCCGCCGCGCAGATGTCCCTGAGGATCCGCCGCGTGCCGTCGCGCGACGCGTTGTCAATGAATATGTGCTCGTAGCGATAAGCCGGATATTTCGCCATCACGTCGCGCACCGCCTCGTACAGCGCGCGCACGTTCTCTTCCTCGTTGTAGCACGAGGTAACGACCGAGAGGAGCGGCCTGGCGGCTGGACCCTGGGGCGGTGTCGTCATGTGGCGAAAGATGGCGCGCCCGGGGCGGGTCAGTCGAGACGGCGGATCACGTCGGGGAGGTCGGCAAGGCGGCTTAGGGTCGCAGCCGCGGGCACACCCTCGTATGCGAGCGGCGATCCGTACCCGTACGTCACCGCAACGAACGGCAGGCCGTTCGCGGCCGCCGCCTCAGCGTCCTCGACTGAGTCGCCCACCATGACCGCCGTGCCCCGGGGAATTTCCCGCTCCCGCAGCACGTGCGCCACAAGCGCCGCCTTGCGAGGCGCAGGCGGGTCGAGGGAATCGAGCGAGTAGAGGTGCTCGAAGCGCGCGAGCAGGCCGAGCCGAGCCGCGATGGCGCGCGCGGGCAACTGCCGCTTGTTCGTGACCACGAACGCGCGCCAGCGCTCCGCCTCGAAGGCGGCGAGCACTTCATCGAGCCCTTCGAACGCCTCCGCCCCGAGGATGCCGTCGGTATCGTAGGTGGCTCGAAAGGCGGCCGCGAGACGTTCCAGTTCGACGGGCGACTCCAGCCCTGTGAGTCGCTTCAGTGTCGCCAGCAGCGGCGGACCGATCACCCGCTCATCTATCGCCTCGATGGCGGACACCCCTGCCGCCGCCAGCGTCTTGCGGAATCCGGCAAGGATGCCGGGAGCCGTGTGCACGAGGGTGCCGTCGAAGTCGAGGAGAATGGAGGAAGTCACGCTGCGCCGGTACCGCTACAGGTCGTAAAGAAGGATCAGCTCGTTGGCACAGCCAAGCCCGGTTCGAACCTGCTCGGCGATCTCGTGCTGGAACACGCGCGAGCTGATCAGCACAGGTTCCGTGCGTCCCTTGAGCGCTTCAGGCGCGAGGATCGGCCTGCCCTGAAGCATCTTTCCGTGATACCTGGCATTGCTCTCGATGAACGCAACGATATTGGCTTCGGCGAGCCGGCTCGTGGCCATGAGCCGCGACGTATGCGTGCCGACGCCCCACACAAGGATCGGCCTCCCGCTTGCCGCAAGCGTGTCCACGCGGACGCGGAGCGCTTCATCCTCAGCGCGGCACGCCGCAATATACCGCTCCAGCCCCACGGACGTCGCGGCGTCGAAGATCACGGGTCCGGCGGGAACGTCAGTCACCTTTCGGTAGGCGGCGGAGATATTCGACATGACCGTCCTCCAGCTCTGCTCCCGGTGGTTCTGTTTCAGGAAGACGCGAACGAAGCCGTGAACGGCCATGAGGTTATCGAGCGAACGCGGCGCGAAGAAATTGATGTGCTCCGTGCTGAAATCCTGGTAGGGCGCATTGCTCCAGTCGGCGAACGCGGTCGCATCGGGCACTTCCACATAGAGCAGGCCGTCGAGGTTGAGGGTCGAGCGGAGGTGCGTGAAGGCCGCGCTGAGGTCGCGCAAGTGCTCGAGCACGCCCACGAGGATCGCGACATCGTATTTCCCGCCCCCGGCGCCGAGCTCCGTGAGCGTGCGGGTGTGGACAGATATGTCGTAGATCCGCTTCGCTGCCGCTGCGCACGCCGGCGACGGATCGGCGCCTTCGACGTTCACGAAGCCAAGCTCGCGCAGGTTGGCGAGGAGCCGTCCGGTAGCGCACCCGACGTCGAGGATGCGCGCTTCGAGGCTCGGGACGATGGGCGCAATGACGTCCGCAATGAGTTTCAGTCGACGCGCGTCAAAATCGGACTCGGCGCCATCACGCTGGTGGTACTCGTACTTCGACATGGCGCGGTAGTACTCATCGAACACGCCCTGTGGAGGGATGCCTTCAGCGTAGCCGCAGCCGCAGGCGGAGCACACCGCCACGTCGTACCCGGTTATCGGCGTTGCGTCTTCGACCGCCACGAACTCCTGGCGGAATAGCACGGTGTAGCTGCGCCCGCCACATACGGGACATCCGCGTACCGGACGCGCCGCGGCCATATCGCTGCCCCCCGATGTCATTGCGGGCGCCGTACGAGCCGCGCGCGGGGAACAGCATAGCACACCAAGTCCCAGCCTTCCTCATTGTGCGGGCGAAGAAAGAACGTGTAGTCGGGCTGCCATTCGCGCAGCATGAGAGGGATTTGCCAGAGGTGATCCTGCCGATGGTACACGCACGCTGCGACGATTGGCGCGTGCGCGACGATCGTTCGACGTGCTCCCGTGAGCGCGTCCGGCTCGGCGCCCTCGATGTCGAGCTTGATCATCGTTGGCACTTTCCCGGCAAGGAGGGTATCGAGTGCCTCCGCGCGCACCGCTACGCCATCGCTGGCGGGCATCCTCCCGGTTGCCGACGAAGCAGTGCCGGTCGCATCGAGATGCAACACGCCCGTCTCAGAAGCGAGCGCAACGCACTCGCAGGCGATCTTGCTGCGGAGCGCGGCCGGCAACCCCGCCACCGTTGCCTCCAGCCGCTGGAAGTTCGCCGGGTCCGGCTCGATCGCCAGGACACGCGCAAACTGCTCGCCGTGGAGCCGAACGAGGTCGCGAATGCTGTCGCCGTCGTACGCTCCGCCGTCCACGATCCACTCCGCACTGCTCCATTCGAAGAGATCGGACGGGAAGTACTGCAGATGCCCAACGGGACGAGGGAGTCCGTCGAAGTCGGCATTCATGCGCAACCGGACCTGCGCGACATATTCGGCGCGCGACGTCTCGTCTTCCCACAGATCGAACGCACGCCGCACGTCACGAGCCTGCTCCAGCACTTTGTGCGGCTCGTCCTGCAGGTAATGCGGCAGCAGTTCCGCCGGGTACGCCCAGTAGAGCAGCGGGAACGGCACGATGACGTCGCAGCCCAACGCCGTGAGCTGCGCGCGCGAGTGTTCAAGGCGGTGCGGACTGCCGGCGCCCCAGATGGTAACCACGAATGCGGCACGCCCCGCGTACTCGCGCGCGGCGTCGGCAGGCGAACGAACCCGCACGCCTTCTATCAATGACCCTTGCAGTTCAGATGAATTGTCGGCGAACGCAAGCGGCTCGACGCCGGCGGCCCGAAGGCCTGCAAGTGTACGACGGCCCAGCCCGCCAGCGCCCATCAGCACGATGGGGCGCCCGCGCGACGCCGCCGCGAAGGCGCCACGCGCCTCGGTGCGCAACTGCGCGGGATCGCGCGCCAGAAGCGCCTCGAGCTCGCCTCCCGGCGCAGAGCCGCGCCCGGCGCCAGCGACACCGGACGCCGCGGCTGGGCCTGACGATGCATTCCGACGTCGGCTCACCACACGCTCTTGCCGCCGTCAACTACGAGGTTCGCGCCGGTGACGAACGATGCGGCGTCGGAGCAGAGATATACGAGCGCGCCCTGATAGTCGGTCGGCCGTCCCATGCGTCCAAGTGGAATGCGCGACGCAGCACGCGCCACGAAACCGGAGTCCTGCCCATTCTCCACGCCGCCAACCGTTATTGAGTTCACGCGTACTCCCGCCCCTGCCCAATATGTCGCCAGGTAGAGTGTGAGTCCGTGCAGGCCGGCCTTGACCGCTGTGTAGCTCACGGGCTTCGCTGGCTGTGCCGAATCCGGCAGCCCCTCAACACGGTACAGCCGCTGGTCGGGTGCAATCATCCCGTACTCGCTGCCGATGTTCACGATGCAGCCCCGGCCCGCACGGGACATCGCAGCACCGATGTGCTTGGCGCACAGGAAGGGGCCAGTGAGGCCCACGGCGATATCGGCGTTCCACCGGGCCAGCGGAAATGCCTCGATCCGCGTGAACGCCGTTACCCCATCTTCGACGCGGGGGTTGTTCGCGGCGTTGTTGACCAGGATGTCCACCCGGCCGTACCGATCGAGTACCCGAGCTGTAGCTGCCTCAACCGACGTCTCGTCGGCAACGTCGAGGAGAGTTGCCGTCGCCTGCACGCCGAACCGGTCGGCAATATCCGCGGCCACGCGCTCGGCGGCCTCCAGCCGGATGTCGGCGATCACGGGAATGCCACCGGCTGCAGCAAGCGCTTCCGCATGACGCGGGCCAAGCAACCCTGCGCCGCCGGTGACGACTGCAACTCGCCCGGCAAGGGAAAATGCAGACGCCGGCAGTTCTGTCGCAGTCACTTGCAGTCCCTCAGGTGAGCCGCACGGGGCGTCCCGTGCGCATTGACTCCTTCACCGCCAGCGCAACATGCAACACCGCCACGCCGTCTGCCAGCGACGCGCGCGGAATGCCGCCAGTCTCCACACACTCCAGAAAGTCCCGCATCTCCGCGCGGAACATCTCGTTGCGTTGAAAACTCTGAAGCACCAGGCCATCCGCAACTGGCGGGTCCACCGAGAGCTGGCCGCCCAGCAGGTCGAGCATCGCGGTTGCCCTGCTGCCGTCCACCCGGATCGAACGGCGCGATGGCCGCGTCGCCATGGACTGGCAGATCAACACCGAGCCCGTCGTGGTTTCAAGGTCCGCTTGCACGGTATCCTCGACGTCAACCTCGAGGTCACTCAGCTTTCCCCCGCTGGCAGACACGCTTCGGACCGGACCAAAGAGCCACCACGCAAGGTCGTAGTCGTGAATCTGGGTCAGCACTACGCCGCCGCCCATCTCGGACCGGGCGGCATAAGACGTGCGATAATCCTCGTACGGATGCCAGTCGGGCAGGTACTCAGCGTAGTGGATCTCCGTCTTGCGCGGTGCGCCGAGTGCGTGCCGGGCAAGCAGTTCCTGCAGCCGCACGACGCATGGATGAAATCGCCACTGGCACCCCATGGCTACGATCAGTCGCTTGCGCGCAACGACGCGCTGCAGCCGGTGCAACCCATCGGCGGTGTGCGACACTGGCTTCTCGATGAACAGGTGGCAACCCGCCTCGGCCGCCTCGATCGCAACGCCCAGGTGCAGGGCCGATGGATTGCAAATGACCACTGCGTCTGGCCGAGCGGCAAGGGCCGCGCCGAGCGTCTCATGCGGGATGACGCCAAGGTCCGCCTCGACGTCGCGCAAATCGTCGCGCAACAGAGCGTCGGTCACGACGTGGGAGAGCCGGCGCTGGCGAAACGCGTGAAGCTCGACGCCCGGGCGCAACGCCTGAATGTTGCGCGCATGACGCTGGCCTATGGCTCCGAGCCCTACGACCAGGATTCGCACCCTACTCGGGAAGCGGCGGGACGATCATGTTGGCGAGGAACTCATCGCGCGGCAGGAACGGCCAGAGGTCCTCGAGCGGCTTCGACGCCATCGAGCCGTCCGCCCTTCGCATCGAGGCGAGACTCGGCGCCCTCGGCTCTTCGCGTGGCGTCATCACTTCGATCACGCACGGGCCGGGGGCGTCGAGCAACTCGCGCACGCGATCCGCAAGCTCGATGTCGCCGTCGAGGCGGGCGTAAGGAAGCCCGTACGCCCGCACGACGCCATCGAGCGGCGGCAAGGTGACACCGCTCGTGGGGTCTGCGCCGGCCAAGCGGCCGAAATACCGCGACTGTGACGTGCGGATCGAAGCGTAGCCGTCGTTGTTCAGCACGAAGAGCTTGATCGGCAACTGCAGCCGGCGTATGACCTCCAGCTCCTGGACGTTCAACTGGAATCCGCCGTCGCCATCCACCGCAATCACGCGGCGGCGGCCGTGTGCAAGGCATGCGCCGATGGTTGCAGGCAAGCCGTTTCCCATTGCGCCAAGCGCCGTAGTGAGGAAGATGCGCTGGCCTTCCTTCAGGGTCACGGCAAGGCAGAATATCTCGATCCCCGCTCCGCTGCTGCCGGAAACGATGACGTCGTCAGTTGCCGACGCCGAAGCAATCGCCTCGGCGAGCACGTAGGTGCTTACGCCGGATGGCAGCCCGCGATACTCCGGGAGCACGATGGGGTAGCGACCCATCCAGTCACGACAGCGGGCCATCCAGCCCGACCGGTCACGCCTTTCCACCCCTGGAAGCGCCTTGAGCAGCTCTTCGATGAAGGCCTTTACGTCGGCGCAGACCCCGAGCGCTATTGATGCGCCCATCTTCCCGATTTCCGCCTCGTCCACGTCTACCATCACCTTTCTCGCAGCGCGCGCAAAATCGCCCGGCGCGTAGCCAGTAACGACTAGATCGAGCCGTGCGCCAAGCGCAAGCACGAAGTCACTGTTCTGGAGAGCGAAGTTCGCGCCGCGCGGCGCGACAGGGCCCGGCCGCCCAACCATCAACGGATGATCGTCTGGTACCATGTCGTGCGCGGGCCACGTCGTGAGCACGGGGACGCCAAGCGCGTCTATGAGCTGCCGCATCTCACCGCGCGCGTGCCCAAGCCGCACGCCGTTGCCGATCAGGACAACCGGACGCTCCGCAGCATCGAGCAGATCGAGTGTCTCGCGTACGGGCGCGGCGAGCGCGGTTGCAGCCAGTGACCGCGGCGGGGGTGTGAAGCTTGCCAGTGTATGCTCGTCAATCATCGCGCCCTGCACGTCGAGCGGGATGTCAATCCAGACCGGGCCAGGCCGGCCGCTGCGCGCCAGGTGTACCGCCTTTTCCAGATGGAACCGGATGCTCTCAGGCTCGGTCACTGTAACGGCGTACTTCGTTACAGGCGCAGCCATCGAGACGACATCCACTTCCTGCACACCCATCTGGCGCACTCCGGATGCACCCTTGAGATCGGCGCGTTTCACCTGGCCGGAGATGACGAGCACCGGCGTCGAGTCGAGCCATGCCCCGGCGACGCCAGTGAGAGCGTTGGTACCGCCGGGTCCGGTCGTAACGAGGCACACGCCAAGATCGTTTCTCACCTTGGCATACGACTCGGCCGCCATCGCCGCTGCCTGCTCGTGGACGTTGCAGACGTACTCGATGTCGCCGTTCGCGCCCAGCGAGTCGTTGAGGTGCATCGCGCCGCCGCCGGTCACCTCGAACACGTGACGCACGCCGAGTCCGGCGACGAACCGGAACACGTAATCAGAGAGCTTGATCGTCACGCGCTGGTATCCGGGAGGTGCTCGCCGCTCGCGTAGTCAACGAGACGGCGGTCGGCGTCAACGATCGGCATGACGCGGGTCCTCCCCGGAAGCTTCGCCTCGAGCTCAGAGGGCTGCATCCCGACGACTCCCGCGGAGAAATCCCGGGTCATTACGTCTCTTACGAGCGCGTGCAGCCCGAATCCGCGGACGAACGCATGTCGCACATCGCCATCGGTCAGGACACCCACGACGCGGCGGTCCTGATCAACGACGAACACGATTCCCATGCGGTTTGCATCCATCGCGCGAAGCGCGGCGAAGATCGTTGCCCCGTCTGGTACCGTGAGGGCTGCAAGGTCCGCGCGGGCGCGCCGCTCGGACGGGCGGCGAAGCGCATCGCCTGCCCAGTGGATATCCGTGAGATGGTCGAGCGCGACCCGGAAACCCTCGCCCGTGTCGTGATGCCCCATCCATATCTCCGGCACCATCGTGCAGCCACCAGCCATGAGGGGCGGGAGCACGTCCACGAAGTTCACGTTCCCTTCGCCGATCTGCAGTCCCTCGCCCGAAGTTCCGGCGCCGTCGCTCACGTGGAGGTGGCGAACCCAGGGCGCGACTGCCTGCGCAAACTCAACCAGAGCTGCGCCGCTCCGCGCGCACTCCAGCGCAGCGTGCGAGACATCGAAGCACAACCCCAGCCCCGACTCCTGGCACAGCTGCACGGTGCTGGCGGCGTCGCAGAGGACGTGGCCGAACCAGCGGCCGCCGAAGTACCACGGATAGGGCGGCAGGTTCTCCAGCAGCAGGTCCACGCCCTCGGTGTCGAGCTCGCGGAGTGCTGCAAGCAACCTGCGCGCGGCGGCCGCAGAATCGTATCCACCGGGCTTTTGCGACATCCCGCCGACGTGCACTACGATCTTCGGTCCGCGTGGGAACAACGCCGTGTCGAGATGGAAATGCGGCGCCATTGCTCGGGTGAGATCTATGGTCTTCTGGATCCGCGCGACGGAAAGCGAGCGCTGTGCGTCGGCGGCGGCGCACAAGTCAACAAGAGTCTCGTGCGCGTACTCGGGAGCGTGGACGACCAGTCCGTATGACTTGTCGCCGGCGGCATACGCCACAGCCCCCGCATCGAGGTCGCGGTCGCTCACGTGAAATTCGATGAAGCGCATGCCGAGCGGAGCGAACCTCGCTTCGAGCGGCGCGAGGTCGAGGAATCGCGCCACGACACCCCATGCCGCGCCGGTGTCAATCGGGCGAGTCTCGCGCGGCGTCGCGCGCGCGTCCACGATGTCGTGCGGCAGGAACATCTCGTCGGCGCCGACGTCGCGGGGGAGCGACCGTCCGACGATCTGATCAACAAGCTGCGGCGACAGGCCCAGCCCCGGGCTCTTGCTCGTGACCATCGCGCGAGTGATTGGAGTGCCGGCCGGAATTGCGCGCGCCGCTACCAGACTCTTGGCCAGGGCGCGCCTGTTGAGCATCTCACCGCGCGTCATCCACCTGTTCGGCGCGCCGAGCGAAAGCTCAACCTCGCGCACCGCGCGCACCTGCGCTGCAAACTCCGCCGGTTCGAGGCTTGCCTTGTGGTCGGGCCCCCTCATCGTCCGGTCGAGCGTCACATGACGCTCGAGGAGCCGGGCGCCCATTGCGACCGCGGCGAGCGAGATTGCCGTTCCCGTGTCATGCCCGGAGTAGCCCACCGGACGACCGCTCCACTCACGGAGCGTAAGCATGAAGCGAAGGTTCACTTCCTCGGGTGCGGCCGGGTAGGTGCTCACGCAGTGAAACAGCCCATACTCCGCATTGAGCGTTTCGAGGAACGCAAGCGTGCGGCGAATCTCGTCCTCTGTGCTCATGCCCGTGCTCACGAGCAGCGGCTTGCCCGTAGCCGCAACGTGCTCGATGAGCGGAAAGTTCGTCATGTCCGGCGAGCCGATCTTGTACCCGTCGAGATTCATTGTCTCGAGAAAATCAACGCTCGCGCGATCCCAGGGGGTGCACATGAACGTGACGCCGCGGGCGATGCAGTACGCGTGCAGATCCCGAAAGGCGTCGTCTGGCAGTTCAAACTCGACGAGCAACGGGACCAGGTACTGCAGCCCCTGCTCACCGTGCCGCGGCTGGTCGAGTATCTCCCTGCGGTAGGTCTCGGTCAACTTCCGCTTCTGGAACTTGACAGCGTCGGCGCCAGCCTCGACGGCCGCGTCAACGAGGCGCTTGGCTATTCCAAGATCGCCGTTGTGGTTCACGCCAATCTCGGCGATCACGTAGCACGGTTCATTCGGGCCGATACGCCGGCCGCCTATCGTGAGGTGCCGTTCGCGCGACATCACTGGCGCCACCACGCGATGGTTCGCGCGACAGCATCGTCGAATGGAATCCACACGCTTACGCCAAGCCCGGCGCGCGCGCGGGCGATATCGGGTACGAACCGCGCGGCCTTGGCGCCTGGCACTGGCTCGGCACGGCGGACGATACCGGCGCTCGATGCCGCGCACACCGCTACGCGCGCTGCCGCCGCATCTATCGTCATGGCCTCGTCGGAGCCGACGTTGTAGGCGCTCCCGGGGACTCCATGCGCCAAGATCATCCAGCACCACGCGGCAAGATCGGCGGCGTACATCCACGACCGTACCGGCGTGCCGTCACCGCTGATCTCGATCGGCTTGCCTGCCAGCACTGCCCCAATGAAGTTGCCAATGGCATATGTGCCATCGAGCACCAGGCGTGGACCGACCAGCGCGAACCCCCGCGCCGCCACGAACGCCGTCCCGCGCTTCACAGACTCAAGGCCACGGCGCTCAGCCGCAAGCTTCGCGGCGCCAAACCGCTGAGCGGGAACCAGCGGGTTCGCCTCGCCGGCATACGTCTCGGGGATACGATCGAGGTCCGGTGGCTGCGGCCCGTAAACAGACCCTGAACTCATCTGCAGAAATCGCACGCCGCCCACACGCTCCGACTCAGACAGCAGGTTGGCCGTGCCTGTCACGATCATGTCCGCAATGCGCTCGGGATTGCCGGCGTTCTCGGCCGGTGTCGCAGCGGAAGCGCAATGCACCACATGAGTGAACCGGGCCGGCAGGCGAACCGTCCGCACGTCGCCTTCCACGACGGCCACGCGAGGTGCGCCGGCAAGATACGGAAAGCGCGCGCGAAACGCGCTGGCGTCGCGTACCACCGCGGTGACCGCCACGCCAAGCGATTGAGCCCGGCTGGCGTACAGGAGAGTCTCGGTCATCCAGCTGCCGACGAACCCGTTGGCGCCGGTGATGACAACGTGCGCCCCGCGCAACCCCGGCCAGGCGCGCCTTGCACTCTCGAGCACGTGACCCAGGTCGTCCTGGGCAAGCTCACGTACGCGCACCATCCCTCACGAAGGCATGCATGCTCTTCGACACCCAGACCAGCATCTCCTCCGTCAGCCCCGGATAACAGCCGATCCAGAGCGTACCGTGCATCACCTGATCCGACCGCGCCAGATCACCCGCCACACGGTACGTGAGCCCTTCATAGGCCGGCTGTCGCGTGAGATTTCCGCCAAAGAGCAGCCGGGTCGCGATCTTCCGGCCTTCGAGGAACTGAACAAGGGCATTGCGGTCGAACGGAGCGCCTTCGCGAACGCGCATCGGGAACCCGAACCAGCTCGGTTCGGCCTTCGGGTGCACCGCGGCAAACTCGAATACATCATCGAGGTCAGCCAGCGCTGCGCGTAGGGTTTCATAGTTGCGATTGCGCGCCGCTATGAACGCCGGAAGCCGCTGGAGCTGCGCAAGCCCGATCGCCGCCTGCATGTCCGTGGCCTTCAGGTTGTAGCCGACGTGCGAGTAGATGTACTTGTGATCGTACCCGAACGGCAGCTGCCCCAACTGCCACCCGAAGCGCTTCCCGCAGGTGTTCTCCTTCCCGGGAGCGCACCAGCAATCGCGGCCCCAGTCACGGTACGACTCGACTATCCGCTTCCACTTCGGCTTGTGCGCAAGCACCGCGCCGCCCTCGCCCATGGTGATGTGGTGCGCGGGATAGAAGCTCGCGGTCGCGAGGTCGCCAAAGGTGCCCACCGACCTGCCGTCGAATTTCGCACCGACGGCGTCACAGCAATCTTCCACGACGAACAGGTCGTGCTCCTTCGCAAACGCGGCCACCGCGCCGATGTCGTAAGGGTTGCCGAGCGGGTGAGCCAGTACGATCGCGCGAGTCCTCGGCGAGAGCGCATCATCCAGCCGCGAAACGTCAATGCCGTAGCCTGGAAGTTCGACGTCCACGAACACGGGCACGAGCCGATTCTGGAAGATCGGGTTAACGGTCGTCGGGAAGCCCGCCGCGACAGTGATCACCTCGTCGCCCGGCTTCAGCTCGCGGCCATCCAGCATCGGCGAGCAGAGCGCGCTAACCGCAAGCAGGTTCGCGCTCGACCCGGAGTTCACGAGCATCGCATGGCGCGCACTCATGACGCTGGCGAACTCCCGCTCGAACTTCTCCGCATACGGGCCCGCGGTAAGCCAGAAGTCGAGGGATGCCTCGACGAGTTGTTGAAGCTCTTCGGCGCCGAACACGCGCCCCGACACGGGGACGGGCGTCACCCCGGGCAAGAACGACCCGGGTGCGAACGCAAGCTCATGGTACTCCGCGACGAGCGCCTTGATCTGCTCGCGCAGTGTCGCTGCACCCCTTGCCACGTCCGTCATCTCACTGCGCCGAGAGGAACTCACCGTACCACGCGATGGTCCGGTCGAGCCCTTCCTCGATGGTGAACTCCGGCTTCCAGCCGAGCACCTTGCGCGCCTTTGCGGCGCTGAGCCACTGGTGCCTGATCTCGTGCCTCGCCTCCGCGCGAACGTCCGGCACGAGCTGCGAGCGCATGCGAGCGAGGATCTTTCCGGTCAGCGCGAGCACGTCGAGCTGCAACTCGTTGGAGAAGTTGAATGCTTCTCCGCGCAACTCGGGTCGCACGTGCAGCTCTTCCGCGAGCCGCATGTATGCCGCCGCGCCGTCTTCGACGTAGAAGTAGTCCCGTATGAGCGTGCCGTCCGAGCGAATCACCGGACGCTCGCCACGAAAGGCCGACCGGATCGTGCCCGGCACGAGCCTGTTCCAGTTGAGGTCGCCGCCACCGTAGAAGTTGCCACAGCGCGTTATCGCGACAGGTACGCCGAACGTCACCGCGTACATCCGCGCCACGATGTCGGCGCATGACTTGCTCGCGTCGTACGGATGCTCGCCGCGAAGCGGCGCTGTCTCGTCGTAGGGAAGTTGCTCGTGGTCGCCGTACGCCTTGTCGCTCGATGCCGTGACTACCGCCTTCACCAGCGGGCTCCGGCGCACGGCGTCGAGCAGCGCCCATGTGCCGCGGATATTGGAATCCAGCGTGGAAACAGGGTTCCTGTTGGCAACGCCAACGATCGTCTGCGCGGCAAGGTGAAACACAGTGTCAATCTCGTACTCGGCCAGTGCTCGCTCCAGCAGCGCCTGGCTGCGCGCATCGCCCCGGACGAGCGTGACGCGCGAAAGAAGGTCGCTCGAGAGCAGCACGCTCTGAGGCACCCAGTCGCGAACCAGCGCGACCACATCCGCGCCGCCCCCAACCAGCCGCCGTACGAGCCAGCCGCCAAGCAGGCCCGTCGCGCCGGTGACGAACACCCTGCGATCGCGCCAGAACGACGACGCTCTGCGTCCTGGCGTTCCAGCCTTGCGGGTAGCGTTCACCGAACCTTCCACGGCGCCTGCCCGCCAGCCCACAGCGCCTCGAGCATATTCATGTCTCGCAGCGTATCCATCGGCGCCCAGAATCCTTCGTGGCGGTATGCGCGCAACTGGTCTTCCACGGCAAGCCGTTCCAGCGGGGCTTGCTCCCACGCAGTATCGTCGCCCTCGATGTAATCGAGCACGTTCGGTTCCAGGACGAAGAACCCGCCGTTGACCCAGCCCGCGCTGGTCTGCGATTTCTCGGCGAAGGCCGCCACGCGGTCGCCGTCGAGCTCCAGTCCGCCAAACCGCGCCGCCGGCCGCACCGCGGTAACCGTTGCAAGCCGCCCGTGCGCGCGGTGGAATGCGATGACCTTTGAGAGGTCAACGTCGCTGACCCCGTCGCCATAGGTGAGGCAGAACGTCTCGTTGCCGATCCAGCGCTTCAGCCGGCGAATCCGCCCTCCCGTCTGCGTCTTCAGTCCCGTGTCAATCATCGAGACGGTCCAGTCCTCGGAGAGTACGCCGTGCGTGGAGACGCTCCCGTCCGCGATGTGGACGGTGACGTCGCGTGATACCTGGTGATACCGGAGAAAGTACTCCCGCACAATGTCGGCCTTGTATCCAAGGGCCAGAATGAACTCCGAAAGGCCGTGGTGCGCATACATGTGCATGATATGCCATAGCATTGGCCGGCCACCGATCTCGACCATCGGCTTGGGACGCGTGGCCGTCTCTTCCGCAAGGCGCGTGCCGAGTCCGCCGGCAAGGATGACGACCTTCATGCGCTGGCCGCCAGGGGTGAGTGTGGGCATCGTGTTCAAGGTAGCACGGACGGCACTTCGCGACGAACCAGCCGCCGGGCCACGAGCCGTTGGCTGCCGGAGGTCACGATTACGGAGTCTGCAACGGAATAAACCGGCAGGAGCGTCCCAAGCGCATGGTCGTCGTAGGCATGATTCGAGAAGTCGAGGAGCCACGCCCCCGGCGACCGTCGCGCGGCAATGTCCACCTCGTCGGCGTACACCGGCGAGAACACGCCCCGGCGCTCCATGGTTCTGTGCAGCGTCGCGGCGTCGAGCTGGCTCCAGATATTCCATCGTACGGTGCGTGGCGCGCCAATCACCGTGGAATCCGTCGGGCGAATACGGTCGAACAACGCGTTCTGCACGCGGTGGTAGTCAACGAACTCGATGTTGTACACGAGCTGGTCTCGGCCAGGGCCGCCGGACTCGCCGGTAAACGACGTCATCGCGTACATGCGCCTCACTCCTGCATCGAAGGTGCCATACATGGCGCGTGACAGCGGGTCTGCCGACCGGTAGTCGCCCAGGAGGAACAACGCGATGATCGCGGCGAACGCCGCCTGACGCGCGCGTAGGCCGATGCCGAGCCGGACGAGGGATGCGTAGCTCAGCGCCAGGAAGAGCGGGTACAGTACTGCGAAATACCGGACGTTGGTCCAGGTTCTGAAGCTCGTCAACAGGTACGTCAGGACGAGGGTCAGCGCGATGAACGGACCGAGCAAGGCCCCGTCCGCACCAGGCACGGCCCGCGCGGCCCTGCGCCGCACCGTTCGGGTAACCCCTGTTGCCGCGTCACACGCCACTGGCAGCCACGCAACCCACATGAAAGAGAGCACACCCAGCCCGGCGGCGTAGCTGAGGAATATCGGGTCGCTGAAGTTGAAGAACACGAAGCCGTCGGCCGTACTCTCCTGCCAGCCGTGCTTCCAGATGGCAGGGTCCGCGTGGGTCGCACCGTACGCGAGGACGTACGCCAGGAAGAGAACGAGGGGCAGGGAAAGCACGGCTCCCCGCCTTGCGACCATCCCGATCCGCGCCCGCAGCGTCCGGCCGGCCCTCAGGTGTTCCGCGAGCAGCGTAGCGCCAACCGCGAGGCCGTACGCGGCAACACCCGTCTCCTTCGAGAAGCAGAGAAGCACGCCACCTATAAGCGCGATGCCCGCGGCAGACGCACCGGAGCTCAGCAGGGCCGCCAACGTCACGTAGAAGAACACATACACGCCAAAGTCCACGTTTGGCTGCAGCATCGTCGAGACAACCACAGGCTGCACTGCGGCGGCAATCGCCACGAGGTCGAGTGCGCCGGAGTGCTCCCTCGCCGGGAACACGCGCGCGAGCACGATTCGGAAGGCAGCCGCCGCGACAATTCCCAGCACGAGATTCGTCGCATTCATTACCGCCATGCTGCCGGGCGCGAACAGTTGCGGAACGACCAGCACCGCCGCCCAGCCCTGCGACGGATGGTTTGCGCAGCGGAGCGATTCGAGGGTGACGCCTGAGAACGCCGCCTCGAACACGCAGTTCGCGTACACCCGGCCGTCCCAGAGGGGCACGTAATCCAGCAATGGAACGATCATGACAGCGAGGATCGCAGCGGCTGCGCCGATTGCAACGACCCGGCCTCGCGCGAACGGCCAGGCGATGGCCCGATCCTGCCCGAGTGGATTCATCGGGAAATCTCCCGGAACTCGCCGGATTTCTCGTCGTACAGATAGGCAGCACGGCCCGGCGCCGCAGTCATGAGGTCGAGGTCCGAGGTGCCGCGATCGTGCACGATCCACGACACGGCGTCGTCGGGCACACCGTCGTTGGCAACGAGCGAGATGTGCATGTTGCGCCCATCCGCGTACCGCACGAAGACGATGTTGGGCTTGAGCGGAAGACGCTCGACTGCCGCTCGAAATGCATAGGTGTGCGACGCCACGCGCGCCAGAATGTCACGTGCGATTTCAACGTCCCGCGCGACGAGTCCCGCAGCGACTGCAAGGAGCACCGCCGGGAAGGTGCGCGCGATACCATGCGGCATGGGTGCCGGGAGCAGCTTGCGCGCGCCGACGGCCGCGCGCCGCACCCCCAGCGCGGTGATGAACGCGACGGCGGGGAATGCCTCGAGGTAGTAGATCGTCCAGTCAGGCGTATGCGCCTGCGTCACATACGCAAGCACGAGCAGCACGCCTGTGCCAATCGCGAACCAGCCCGCTGGACCTGCGACCGCCAGTCCGATCGCGAATGCAACCGCGAACGGCAGCCGCCAGCCAGCGAATACGTCGCGCAGCAGGAAGCCACCGCGCTGGGCGAACGTTCTCCATGCCGGTGCCCGCGCCTGCTCTGCCTTGATGTCGCGCAGGAAGCCGCGCACGCGCTCCATCTCGGGCGGCAGCGCGCGCTCGGGAGGCGTGTCGCGCACCGTGTAGCCGGGAACGTCGAACGGCAGGTACTGCCTCGTGTAGAGGCCCAGAGGTGTCACGCGCCAGTCGCCGGTAACCCGCGCGCTCCACAGCGGCAGGATGCCGAGCACCGCAGTCCCGACTGCGACGCCAAGGGCGAGCTGCCGCCAGGCACGCATCCGCGCCACGTCGCGCAGCACGACGACGCCAACCGGGATGGCGAAGACGAACATCGTTGGCGGGCGGGTGATCGCGCCCCATCCAACAATTGCCGCAAGCGCTGCCATCCACCACGGTCGGCGCGTCTCGCGCCATGCAATGAGCGCCCACCAGGCAGCCAGCCACGCCACGGAAGTCGTCACCTCCGAGAAGTAGCTGGCCCGGAATCGCAGGTTGCCGAACGTGCTCACCCAGAGGGCAAACGTGACCGCTGCGACGCCGGCGCCGGCCACGCGGCGTGCCAGCAAGAAGACGAGCGCACCGGCAACACCGCTAAGCAGGATGGGCACGAGCGCCGGCAGCCCCACGGCGAATCCCGCCGCGATCGCCATGGCGTGACCCGGCCAGTACTTCGCCGCGAACACCGGCACGACGAGCACATACATCTGCTCGAAGAACTCCGGGTGCGGCGGCGAGGGCACCGTCCAGCGCAACGCGGCGTACTGCCCAGCCTGTGTCCAGTACGCCCATTCGTCATGGAGAATCGGCCACGCACGCAACGACTCCCACGTAACCCACACGCAGGCGGTCGCCACGGCGCCAAAGAACCACGGCGCCCAGCGCGACTCCAGCCACGCGGCAGGGCGCGTCACTCTTCCTGGTACACCATCTCCAAGTTCACGTCCCAGAGATTGTCGTCGTCTTCGCGGCCGGCGATGATGTTGTCAACCGCCAGCATCGCCGTGAGCATCGAGTGATCCTGATTATTGTAGCGGTGCATGCCGTTCCGCCCGACGCAGAACAGGTTGGGCACGCTGCGCACCCATGCCCGCACCTCGCCGAGCCGGTCGTAGGTGCCGAAGTACGCCGGGTACGCCTTCGGCATCCGGAGAACGCATCCATCGAGCACATCACTGGCGCGGGCGAAGCCGATCTTCTCGAGCTCGCGCGCCGCGAGCTTGACGAGATCGGCGTCCGGCGCGCGCCAGAGGTCGTCGCTCTCATTCAGGAAGTACTCGAGTCCAACCCACACAGTGCGCTCCGGGTCGGCAACGAGATAGGGACTCCAGTTGTTGAATATCTGGATGCGCCCAACGTTCACAGATTCGTCCTGCACGTAAATCCAGTTGTCGCGCACGGCGGCTTGCGGCTGGCGTCCGCGTTCGAGCACGTGGAGCCGTTTCAAGAGGAGCCCCACCGTCATGAAGTCGCGGTACACCAGCCCTGCCGCCACTTCCCTGACTTCGGGCGGAGGAGGAGGGCTCACCATGGCGGCCAGTTCGCGCACCGGCATACTGGAGAAGAACCAATCGCAGCGCATCTCCTCACGCTGGCCCGTGCACGCGTCCTCGACCGTGACGTGCGACACACGGCCGCCGGTCATTGCGACGCCCACGACCCGTGCGCCGTGACGCACGGTGCCGCCCGCCTCCACGACCTGGCGCTCGACGACCTCCCAGATCTGGCCTGGGCCGAGCTTCGGGTAGAAGAATCTCGTGATCAGGGATGTCTCCCGCGCCTTCTGCTCCTTCGCGAAGTCGCTCGAGAGCAGATCCTTCACCGCGTGCAGCACGGCACGCTTGAGCGACAGGCCCTTCACGCGCTGTGCGCCCCAGTCGGCACGGATGTCCGGGCACTTCACGCCCCAGACCTTCTCCGTATAGCCCCTGAAGAACGTCTCGTAGAGCCGCCGGCCAAAGCGATTGGTGAAGAACGCGTCGAGGTAAGTCTCATCCCGCAGGGGAAACAGCTGGGCCTTGAGGTAACTGAGCGTGATCAGCGCCGTGTTCACGAGGCCGAGCCGCCACGCGACGAGCAGCGTGATGGCCAGCGGGTACGGAAAGAAGTCATGCCGCCAGTAGATCCTCGACAGGCGCGGCCGCTGCAGCATCACGGCGTCATCGCGCGCCGGGTCGGGAGCGCGCCGCCGTTCTTCGATCACCATTGGCCGGCCGTCGGCGCCCCGCGCGAGCATGCGAAGCGTCACCTCGCCGGCAAGCTCGATGCCTGCGGCGCGCGCGCCGTCATCCGAGGCAGGCGCGCCCTGCCGCGGCAGAATCGAGAACCACCAGTCGGTCACCCTGGAGCTCTTTGAAAAAAACCTGTGCCCGCCAAGGTCAATCCTGTTGCCGGCGTACACGTGTGTGCGGGCGATTCCGCCGGTTGCGTCGGTGGCCTCGATCACCAGTGGAACGATGTCGGTCCGTGCCAGAAGTTCCCATGCGGCGGTCAGCCCGGCCGGACCGGCGCCGGCAATGACCGCAACGCCCGCGGGCCGCGACGGGCCTGAGCGGCTCAACGAGCGCGCGCCGCCGCGCGCCCGGTTCGGGAAACCTGCGGCCAGACATCCCGTATGGTGACGGTGCGCGCCGGCATGGCCGTATATTCGGGGCGCGGGCCACATCTAACAAGGGATCCATGAGCGAGATCGCCCTCGATATCCGGGCCATCACGAAGCGCTACGCCGACCATGTTGCGGTTGACGGGTTGTCGCTTCAGGTACCCAAGGGCACCATCTACGGGCTTCTTGGCCCCAACGGCGCCGGCAAGACCACCACGATCCGCATCACCCTGGATATCATCGGCCCGGACGAAGGCTCTGTTGCGATCTTCGGCATGGCCAATACCGACCGAGGCGCCATTGACCGCGTGGGATACCTCCCCGAGGAACGTGGGCTGTACCGGAAGATGCAGGTCCGGCGGGTGCTCCGGTTCCTCGCTGAGCTCAAGGGAATCGCTGCGCGCGAAGCCGACCGCCGTATTGACGCATGGATGGACCGTCTTCAGCTCCGGACCCCGGAAAAGGACTGGAGCGCAGCAAAAGTTGATGAACTCTCGCGTGGGATGCAGCAGAAGGTGCAGTTCATAGGCACCCTGCTCCACGACCCCGACCTCGTGATTCTCGACGAGCCCTTCAGCGGTCTCGATCCGATCAACGCCCAGGCGCTCAAGGACGTGATGGTCGAGCTGCGACAGCGCGGCAAGACGATCATCTTCTCCACCCACCTGATGGACAACGCCGAGCGTCTCTGCGACTCGGTGTGCATCATCGCGCGCGGCCGGAAGATCCTCGACGGCACCGTGGCAGGCGTCAGGACGGAACATGGCGTGCAGAATATCGCACTTGGCGTGTCCAGCGGACGCGATCGCGTGGCGGCCCTGCTTCAGGAATCTGGTGTCGTCGAGCGGATGGACGACCAGAACCGGTTCTTCGAGCTGACGCTGCGCCGCGGCGCCGACCCCCAGGCGCTGCTGCGGTCGCTCGTGACAGCCGGCGTTGAAGTGCAGCGGTTCGAACTCGTGCAGCCATCGCTGCACCAGATCTTCCTCGAAAAGGTCGGCGCGACTGGCGTCGAGCCGGGGGTGACCGGCAATGGATAAGCTGCTTGCGGTCGTCAAGCGCGAGTACCTCGAGCGCGTCCGTACCAAGTGGTTCATCATCAGCACGGTGTTCGGCCCCGTATTCCTGCTCGCGATCATGATCCTGCCGAGCCTCCTGACCATGCGTGGAATGCAGTCTGCCGGCGCGACCAACTTCCGGATCATTGACGCGACGGGAGCGGGGCTGGGCCCGCTGGTCGCGGCCCAGATAAGGGAGCGCGCGCTCAACAACCCGCTGCGCAACATTCCCGGGATGACGAGGCGGGCCGATTCCACGCGTTCCGTCGCCGAGGCGCAAGTCGTCGGCGTCGCCCCCGAAGCCGTCGCCGCCGCCGAATCCACCGCCACGCTCGACGTGATGGCCTCGCGGATACGCGGATACCTGATCCTCGACTCTGCAACGGTGGCCTCCGGCAAGGCACGGTACGCAGGCCGAAACACTTCCTCGCTCGGGGAGATGGAACAGGTCGAAGGCGGCCTCCGCGCCGCGCTCCTCGCCCAGCGCCTCGAAGCCGCAGGCATCACCGGCGCACGGGCCGACGCGCTCGCCAAGGTTCGCGCCGACGTGTCCACCGAGCGCATCACGTCCAAGGGACGCGGCGGATCCGGAATCGCGAGTCTCGTCTTCGGGTTCGTCATCGCCTTCCTGCTCTACATGATGATCATCCTGTACGGGCAGAACATCCTCCGGGGCGTGCTCGAGGAAAAGACAACCCGCGTCGCTGAGGTCGTGATCTCGAGTATCTCACCCGAGACGCTTCTGGCGGGCAAAGTGATTGGCGTGGGCGCCGTTGGACTCACCCAGCAGCTCGTCTGGCTCGCATTCGCCTGCGGGTTTTCAGCGTACGGCCTTGCAATGGCGGCGTCATTGGGTGCGGTCAGCGTCACCATGCCGCAGGTATCGGTGTTGCAGGTGGTGGCTCTGCTGCTGTACTTCCTGCTGGGGTACACGTTCTACGCCGCGCTGTTTGCCGCTGTCGGTGCGATGTGCAGCAGCCAGGAGGAGGCAACGCAGGCCGCCCAGCCGGTGATGATGCTGCTCGTCGCGACCATTATCCTCGTGCAGCCAATCCTTACGGCACCCACCGGAACGATGGCAACGGTGATGAGCATCCTGCCGTTCAGCTCGCCGATCATAATGCCCATGGTCATGAGCGGCACCCAGGTTCCGGCATGGCAGCTTGCCGCGTCGCTCGCGAGTCTCGCGATCGCGGTGTACGGGTCCATCTGGCTTTCCGCGCGTATCTATCGCGTTGGGCTGCTGATGACGGGAAAGCGGCCGAGCCTGAAGGAACTGGCGCGCTGGGTCAGGTACTCCTGACCACCCGGCACGTCAGGAAGCGGACTGGCCGGCGCAGGACGCGCCTGGAGCAGCCGTAACGGCGGCCCGCTATCGCGGCCGCGACGACTCGATCAGCGATTCCATCTCCGCGAAATAGCGCTCCATGGCCCTGCGGCCCGCCGCGGTAAGCCGGTACTCGGTGTGCGGCACCCTGCCCTCGAAGCTCTTATGGCAGCTCACGTAACCGGCATCCTCGAGCTTGCGCGCGTGCACGCTTACGTTGCCGTCGGTGGTGCCAAGCCGGTTCTTGAGGTCGTTGAACGAGAGGCGCTCGTTCACCGCCAGCGCGCTGACTATGCCAAGCCGGATCGGCTCGTGGATCGTCCGGTTGAGCAACAGGACTGCAGGGGTTGCGCGCGGGGTGCGGGCCATACGCATATGCTACGGCTTTCCCTCGGCGTTGACAAGTGCTTTTCAATGACAAGCCCCGCCGATGTGCGTAGGCGGGGCTTGTGCGTGACGCGGGTCACGCAGCGGCGCGCGACTTACTGCGCCGCTGACGCGGCTCCGCAGTGGTCGTCGAACGCCGCCGCCAGATCGGCTGCAATCTCGTGCGCCGCGCGGCCATCAATCTGCCAGCGCTCCATCATGTGCACGAGCTTGCCGTCCTTGAAGAGCGCAATGGAGGGCGAGCTCGGCCCGTATCCGGTGATGAACTCGCGCATCCGGCGCGTGGCGTCCGCGTCCTGACCCGCGAAGACGGTGAACAGGTGGTCAGGCCTGGCACCGTGCTGCAGCGCCATGGCGACAGCCGGCCTGGCATAGCGCGAAGCACAGCCACACACGGAGTTCACCACCACGAGCGCGGTACCCTGCGCGTTTGCGAACTTGGCGTCCACTTCCGCGGCGGTTCGCAGCTCATGCACGCCAACCTGCGTCAGCTCCTGCCGCATCGGTGTTATGAATCGCTCGTCGTACATCATGCCTGGGAACACCTTTGAAGGGAGGAAGAAGGTCTAGGTGTAGCCGCCACCCGGCTCCGGCTGCCTCGCCAGCGCGAGGATCGCAGCCTGCGGAACGACGAGAAACCGCTCTCCCTCGAACGTGATCTCGACGGCCGCTTTGCGGAAGAAGAGCGCGTAGTCACCAACGCGCGCCTGCATCGGAACATAACGGGTTTCCTTGCTTCCGGCGATCAGCCACGGCTCATCGAGGTGCTCCTCGACTGAGGGAAGCGGCTGGCCCGGACCAGTCGCGATGATCGTACCGCCCTGAACCGCCTGGTTGTCAACGGCGGTAGCCGGCAGGTAGAGGCCCACCTTCGATCGCTCTTCGCCGTCTTCCACCCGGATCAGCACACGATCGCCAACCACGAGCAACTCCTTTTCGCCCTTCTTCATGCACGCCTCCGCAACACCGTCGCCGTCATCATGCGCGTCACCTTACGATGAATAAACTGTCCTGCCGACGCAGCGCCCAGCGCGGCTTGCCATCGGCGCCAATGATCATGTCCTCCTCCATCGCCATCCGTACCGGCTGGCCGCCCCATTCAGGAACGGGCGTAGTCGCCTGCAGCTCGATCGAGTACCACATCGAGGGAATTACCTTCGCGTCGCCGCGCCCGGCCACGCCGTCCTGGTAATCCCAGAGCCCGATGAGCGGGCCTGCCCCGTGCCCGTTGAGCCCGATGGGGTGCGAGTACATCGTGCCGTCTATTCCCAGCGCCCTGATGCGCGCAATGACCGACGCAAGGATCTCGTTGCCAGTGCGCGCCGGACGGATCTCTTCCATTGCGATGTCCTGCATCGCGTTGCCGTTCGCGAGCGCACGCTTCAGCCCTGCGGGGGCATCGGTTTCACCTGGCAAGAGCACGTACGCCATGTGCTGTGTGTCAGTGTTCAGGCCGGCAACAGTGAGTCCGACGTCGCAATGAAGCACGTCGCCGCGCTGAATGATGGGATCATCCCCCAGTTGCGACTCCGTGACGCCGCGGCGTTGTACGTCCACGCTCGGCTGGAACCAGTTGCCGAGCCCTTCGTCAGCGAGGCGCTGACGCCACCACCAAACCAGGTCGCTCGTGCGGGTGCTGCCCGGGACTATCACGCGGCCGGAGAACATCTCCTGCGTCATTGCCCAGACATGCTCGGTCATCTTCTTGTAGAACGCTTCCTCATCCGGCAGCCGCGATGCAATCAGCTCGAGCGGCAGCCCCTCGGCGTCCTTGAACCTCGCGGTCCACTGCGGGCCGAGGGCCTCGCTCATGCCCTCGAGTTCTCCGCTCGAGAGACCGTCGCTGAACGCGAACACTCTGGAACGGTCAATGCCAATCACGCGCGGCTGCTTCTCCTCGACCACCTGCCTGAGCGCTTGCCACTGTTCGTCGCCCCATAATTCCGCCCGGAGCCCGCCGATTCCACCCTCGATCGCCTTGGTCGTCCTTCGCGCCTGCCACACTCCGCCCTGGCTCGTGCCACCCAGGGCAATGCGCTCGCCGCACGAAGGCGCCGGATCAACGCCGGTTGCGGCGCACTTGTCGAAGAACACGTAGATCGTCCGGCGCCGTGCGGAGTACGTCTCGGGCGATGTGATCGCGCTGAAGACGGGATCTTCGTTGTACTCGCGCATCGCCACGATCCAGAAATCAACGCCGTGCTTTCGCATGAGGCCCGGCACGAACGCATCCAGCCGCTTCGCCAGCCACGCCTGTTGCATCGCGGCCAATTCCCGCTGCGTGCCAAACGGACGGCGCGCGGCGGAATCCGTGCGCACCGCCTGCACTTGCTCACGGCGGGGCGTATCCTGCGCCCCCGCCGGCGTCGCGGCGAGCGCCGCCGCAAGCGCGCCAGACCATGAGCGACGGAGCGCGCGAACGAACGTGAAGGAAATCACCGCCCTTCCTCCCGTGGGTGGTTGGATACCGCCTCGGCGTTTGCCCTGTGCACCGCCGCGGCCGTGTGGCCCCGGTCTTCCGCGACCAGCAGCAGCCGCCTCAGGACCGACACAACCGCTGCCAGCACGACGGTAAACAGGATGATGCCGGCAAGCCGCCAGAACATGATGCGGATACCGGTGGGAATCCAGTCGCCCAGCTCGGCGCGCTCCGCCCCGAGCGGCTCGAGGTTCACCGCCGTGAGCGCGAGACTCATCACGATCTCGGCGCCGGCCTCCAGCACTGCAAAGAGCGGCGCCCTCCAGACCCAGTTGCGGAGGGTGAAGTTCGCCAGGTGAATCGCGCACATGAGGAACAGGAACGCCACGCCCGCGAGGAACGTCCCGCCTACCCATGCCCAGCTGTCGGCGGTCCCGTGCGTGAGCACGAACGAGCGCCACAGCCGCATCCCGACACCCGTCACGAGCGCCATCTGCGGCAGCGACAGCGTCAGCCGTCGGACCGCGTGCGGCCGTTCGATGCGCCAGGCGATGGATGTTCGCGGAAAGAACTCGGGCATCGCAAGAAGCTACGGCGGTTGCGGCTCTGGAGTGGAGGCCTGCTGGATCAGGGCCGGGCGAGGCGCGCAGCCAGCCAGCGGAGACTGTCGCCCACGTGAGCACGCCAGTACTCCCATGTGTGCCCGCCCGGCCATTCGCGATACTCGAGCGGAACTCCCGCTGCCGCCATCGCATCGCGAAACGCCCGGTTTTCGGGAAGGAAGAGGTCTTCCGTGGCGCAGTCGGCATAGAGCGCCGGCAGCGCGTCACCCCGTGACACCAGGCTCCTGGCCATCGTCGCCGGGTCGCGCGCGCGCCAACTGGCGGAGTCGGCGCCGAACACCGCGGCGTAACGGGTTGCGTTCGCCCCCCGGTACCGTGCGAAGGCAGCAGAGTCCGTGCTGACGCGCGATAGCTGCTGGCCTCCCGCCGATCCCGGCGCCAGCTCGAGCGGCCAGAGAACACCAGAGTGCGACGCCGCGGCAGCGAAGATGCGCGGGTAGCGCAGTGCGAGCGTCACGGCGCCGTAGCCCCCCATCGAGAGCCCCGCTATGCCGCGCCGGGAGCGCTCAGGCTCCGTCCGGTACCGCGCGTCCACGTGCCGCACCACATCGTATGCGATGTAGTCATCATAGTGCGGCCATGCCACGCAATCGTGCTCCGCATTCCCGCCCGGTGGCAGCATCAGACGCCTGCAGCCGGCGGCGTCGAGCAGGATGTTGTACGTGGTGTAATAGGAGTAGGCGTCGCCGTCCGGCATCGCCACGATCATTTCGGGCATGCCGCGCGCGACGAGCGAATCCATCACCTGCGCGAGGTTCCCGCGCCCGGTCCAGTCAGTCTCGCTCCCGGTGGCGCCGTGCAGGTAGTACGCAACCGGATATCGCCGCCTCGCATCAGTCGAGTACGAGGGCGGCAGATACACCACGAGCGTCTTGCGCGCGGCCAGTGCCTGCGACCAGAGCGTGTCGGTGACGACGCGCCCGCGCGCCGTCGCCTGTGCCACCGCCCGGGAGGGCCCGGGCATCGCCATCGCACCCAGTGCAGGGACCAGCGCTCGCACCAAGGCACGCCGCGCCACCCCGGGGCTCACGCGCGTCACGGCCCGGCTACTTCACAGACGCGATACACTCGATCTCAACGCGCGCGCCGAGTGCAAGCCCGGTTGTGCCGAACGCGCTCCTGGCCGGAAACCTGCCGCCCCGGAAATACGTGGCATATACGGCGTTCATCGCGTCCCACTCCTTCATGTCGGCCATGAAGACCGTGCACTTCACCACGTGCTCCATGTCGGACCCCGACTTCTCGAGCACGTCCCTGATGTTGTTCATGACCTGCCTCGTCTCCGCGGCAATACCCCCCGGCACCACGCCCGGGCCGGAGGCATCGGCGGGGGTCCCGATCTGGCCGGCTAGGTAGAGCAGGTTGCCAACCTTCACCGCCGGCGAGAATGGCCGCGTGGTAGGCCCGTACGGCTGGAGGTACTCAGGCTGCTGCGCAGCCAGCATCACGGGTACCGCGAACGCGGCGGTCGCGGCGGCGAGCATGGCGGAGAGTGTGCGTCGCATGGTCACCTCTGCAAGGCGAATGGAGTGCGTTCCATGGTCCGGCGCCCTACCGGATCCAGTGCCCGAGCCGGCCCCAGCGGATATCGGTGAGAAAGCTGAGCGGACGGTCGCTCTGGCCCGATGGCACATAGGAGTAATAGACGAACATCGGGCGCCCCCTGATGTTCCCGCGAGGGACGATGCCCCAGTAGCGGCTGTCCTTCGAGTCGTACCGGTTGTCGCCCATCATGAAGAAGTAGCCGGCTGGAATCACGAGCGGACCCCAGTTGTCGTGCGTTGGCTGCTTCGGCGGATCGCCGAAGCGCGTGCGCTGCACCTCGATACGAAGCTGCCACTCGAAGAGCGGGTTGGTCTCCGTACCGTCGCCACGCGCCTGGTCGGGTGAGGTCTCGCTCAGCATCTGCGCCTCGCCGTCCACGTACACCACGGCGTCGCGCATGTAGATCGTGTCGCCCGGCATGCCGATGATCCGTTTGACGAGCGTGGGGGTTGGGTCATGCCCGAGCTCGGCTTCATCCGCCTGGTAGGGCGATTCGAACACGACCACCTCGCCGCGCCTCGGCTGGGCATATCCCGGCAGCGACACGTGCGTGAATGGGATGTGCGGCCCGTAGCGAAGCTTGTTCACGAACAGCCAGTCGCCGACGAGCAGCGACGGAATCATGCTCCCAGACGGGATCCGATACGCTTCGACGAGGAACGTGCGGAGCAGCAGGAAGATTGCGATCGTGCCGGCGAGCGACTTGAAGCCCTCCCAGGCGCGTCGCCCCCCCGAGCCGCGCCCCTTGCCGGCGCGCAGCGACGCGACGCTTCCCCTGCCGCCTCCTTCACCACCCGATGACTTTCGCTTGGCCACGGCCCGTCAGTTGAGGTAACCCGCGCCTGCCGCCAACAGGACGACGCGCGGCAGTGCAGGGAATCTGGGCTGTGCGCCACGACGGGCAAGTGCGATGGCAAGAGGGGCACGCCCTTGCGGACGCGCCCCCCGGACGAACCTTCCCTCGTGCTACTTGACGTGCTTGTTGACGAGCGCCGTCATCTTGAACATCGAGACCTGCGCCGTCTTGAAGATCGGCTTCAGGTTCGCGTCCGCGTTGATCATGCGCCTGTTCTTCTTGTCCTGCAGGCCGTTCTTCTTGATGTACGCCCACAGCTTCTTGGTCAGCTCGGTGCGCGGCAGCGGCTTGTCGCCAACGATCGCGGCGAGCGTGGCATCCGGCTTGACCGGCTTCATGAATGCCGCATTCGGCTTCCGCTTCGCCGTCTTCTTCTTCTTCTTGGCGGCCATGTAACTGTCTCCTGGAGAATGTTGAAGGAACCCGGTTTCCCTCTGCGAACAAGCTCGAAAGTATAACAGCGCGCCGGGAGCGCAATAGGCGTTTCCCTCTGGAGGCCGCTCTGCCACCCTCTGAGAGCCGTCGTCCAGCCGTTCCCCAAGGCCCTGTGGCGCCTGGCTTCAGAGGAGAGAACGCAACAGCTGCACCATTCGCACATCCGCCGGGTCGGGGCTGGGATCGTCGCCTCGCACCTCGGACCCCTCCTGCGGCGTCTCGAGGATGAGCGGCACACCCGCCGTGCGGTCGTCCGCGAGCAGCCAGCGAAATGGCTCGACGCCAAGCACCCCCTCTCCGATCCACGCATGACGATCCTTGTTCGACCCGAGCGGATATCGGCTGTCGTTCAGGTGAAAGAACGCCGCCCGCTCGCCCAACACCTGCTCGAACTCGTCCAGCACCGCCCGCATGGCGGCCGGCGACGACCGGATATCGTACCCGCTCGCATACAGGTGGCACGTGTCGAGTCCGTAGCCCGTGCGGGCGCGCAGCGAAGCCGGAACGCGAGAGAGCATGCGCGCCACTTCCCCCGGCGACCGACCGACCGTGCGGCCCGCGCCCGCCGTATTCTCGATGAGCACCCGCGTGCGCGAATCCGTGCCCGGCACCTGCTCCAGCGCGTAAGCAATCGCGTCACCAACCTGGTCAAAGGCCGAGCCGGGATCACCCTGCCCGGCCGATCCTGGATGGAAGCAGCATCCGCCAACGCCGTACGCCGTCGAACGCTTCAGTTCCTGCGCCAGGCCGCGGCGTGCGCGTTCCGCCTTGGCCGGATCCTCGGAGGCAGTGTTGAGCACGTACGCGGCGTGGACGAGCACGTTGCGGGGTTCAATCGCGGCGGCGACCAGCGCTTCGCGCAGCGCTGCGATCCTCTCCGGCTTCGCGCCGACCTTCTCGTTGTAGTAGACTGGCGGCGCGGTAAAGATCTGGATTGCCTCCATGCCCGCCGCGGCGCCGCGGCGCACTGCCATCGCCAGCCCGCCCGCATCGGGCGGGTGCCCCCCGATGATCCGCGCCGTCACCTGCTGCCGCCTGGCTCCTCGCGTGGCGCAATGTCGAGCATGCGCGTGTTGCCGAGGTACTCCACGGAGCGCGGTTCCCGAAGGCTGTTCAGCCGCTTGACGACCTCGCCGATCCGCCTGGCCTGCTCGACTATCGTGGCGACCGTCTCATCCCGCTCCGCGTCGTCCACCATGCCGGCCTCGAGGAGCGCCGCATGCGTCAGCATTGCCGTCAGTGGATTGTTGATCTCGTGCTGCAGCGCGAGCGACGTCTCCCCGATGCCCGCGAGGTAGCGCGCGCGCCGCAGGTCAAGCTCCGCCTGCCGACGCGCCCCCGTGATCTGGATTCGCCGCTCGACGATCCTCAGCCGCGCGGCAAACTCGTCGGGCGTCACGGGCTTGCTCAGGTAGTCGTCGGCTCCGGCGTCGAGGGCCTTGAGCAAGTCATCCCGTGTCTTCCGGCCCGTTACGACGAGGATGAACGGGTCCGGCCGGTCTGACGCGCGGATCCGGCGGCAAAGGCCCAGCCCGTCGAGCTTCGGCATTTCCCAGTCCAGGATGATCAGATGCGCCTCTGTATGCTGGAACTCCCCCCAAGCCGCCTCGCCGTCGTGCGCTGCAGCAATCACCGAGTGGCCGCCTTCTTCCACCACGGCGCGCAGGATCGCCAGCATCGTTGGGTCGTCATCGGCGATGATCACTTTCATCGGACAGTCGTCCTCGTCGGTTCGCTGCGCTGGCCGCAGCCCAGCGCCGGGCAGGTGTCGCGGATGCTGGATCCGGCGGGCGGCGCTCGTACGCAATCTGTGCAGGGCCGGCCGAAATCGCGAGCAGGCCGCGTTTCCTCGGCGGTAGATTGAATGCACGCATCCAGCACCGGCAGCTGCCCTCCCTGCACCCAACCACGAGCGAACGATGTCAGCACCCTCGAACGCCATCCGCAACCTCGGTCCCGCCGTCAACGAGCCAATCCGGTCCTACGCCCCTGGCGAGCCGGAACGGGCCGCACTGAAGGCCCGGCTCCGCGCCATGGAGAAGGAGCGGCCCGACATCCCCCTCGTGATCGGCGGCAAGGAGGTCCGCACGGGAATCGCCGCGCAAGCCACCGCCCCACACAAGCATCGGCACGTGACCGCCACGTGGCACAGGGCTCGGCCACGCGACGTTGCCGCGGCTGTCCGCGCAGCAACCGCGGCGCGCAAGGAATGGGCATCGTGGCGATTCGAAGATCGCGCCGCCGTGCTGCTCCGCGCAGCCGACCTGCTGGCCACCTCATGGCGCGACACGATCAACGCGGCAACGATGCTCGGCCAGTCCAAGACCGCGTTCCAGGCCGAGATAGACGCGGCATGCGAGCTCATTGATTTCTGGCGCTTCAATGTGCAGTTCGCAACCGAGCTCTACGAGGAGCAACCGATAAGCGCGCCCGGTACGATGAACATGGTGGACTACCGCGGGCTCGAAGGATTCGTCTACGCCATAACACCGTTCAACTTCACCTCGATTGCGGGAAACCTGCCTACGGCGCCGGCATTGATGGGCTGCACCGTCGTGTGGAAGCCCTCAAACACGGCCATTCTCTCCGGATGGCACATCATGCAGCTCCTGCGCGAGGCAGGCCTCCCCGACGGCGTCATCAACTTTGTGCCCGGTGATGCCGCTGCCATCACCGGGCAGTTGCTCGATCATCGCGACCTGGGCGGCATCCACTTCACCGGCAGTACCGCCGTCTTCAACTCGATGTGGGAAACGGTCGGCCGCAACATCGGCGCCTATCGCTCCTACCCGCGCATCGTTGGCGAGACAGGCGGCAAGGACTTCATCGTCGCGCACCAGTCGGCCGATCCGGTGACCCTTGCCGCCGCGATCGTGCGCGGGAGCTTCGAGTTCCAGGGGCAGAAGTGCTCGGCGGCGAGCCGCATCTACGTGCCCCGGTCGCTCTGGAACGAGGTCAGGGACCGGGTCGTGGCAATGATGAAGAGCATTCGGATGGGTGACGTTGCCGACTTCCGGAACTTCATGGGCGCCGTCATAGACAGGAAGGCGTTCGACCGCATCAGCGACTATCTCGCCGATGCGAAGAAGAGGGCGAAGATCGTCTGCGGTGGCGGCGCCGATGCAAAGACCGGCTGGTTCATCGAGCCGACCCTCGTCGAGACGAAGGATCCGGGCTACCGGCTCATGTGCGAGGAAATCTTCGGGCCCGTCGTCACCGCCTACGCTTACCCCGACGCGAAGTGGAAGGAGACGCTGCGCACGGTGGACGCGACTTCGCCGTACGCACTCACCGGCGCGGTGTTCGCGCGCGACCGCAAGGCTGTCGCGGAAGCGCAGACTGCCCTCCGCAACGCCGCGGGCAACTTCTACGTGAACGACAAGCCTACTGGCGCGGTCGTCGGCCAGCAGCCGTTCGGCGGCGCACGTTCGTCCGGCACCAACGACAAGGCCGGCTCCAAGCTCAACCTCGTCCGGTGGACTAGCGCGCGCACGGTCAAGGAGACGTACAACGCCGCGCGGGACTACCGGTACCCGTTCATGGACGCCGAGTAGAGCGAGCCGACCCGCCGCGCCAGCCTGCCGCGCCGCGCGTAGACCGGCCCGCAGCGGCGCCCGCGGCGGCTACTGGCGGAGCGCGTTGATCTCGATCGAGCGACGACCCGGCAGGGCGCCGTCGAACGCGCGGAGCCCCGGCTCCCACATCTGGCTGCGGTCGCGTCCGTTCCGCTTCGCGACGTACAGCGCTTCGTCGGCGCGCGCAATCAGCTGCCCCACTATCTGGTCGCTCTCGGCGACTGCCGATGCGATGCCGATGCTGATGCCTATGATGCGTGTGCCGCCCAGGCTCTGGAACGGCCGCTTGCGGAACGCCGCCTGGAGTCGGTCGGCAAGGATCTGCGCGCCCTCGGCGGACGTGTCGGGCGCAAGAACCTCAAACTCCTCGCCGCCGATGCGGGCCACGACGTCGCCCGCGCGCGCGGTCTCCCGGAGACGCGCGCCCATCTCGCGCAGGACTTCGTCGCCCGTCAGGTGGCCGAACTCGTCGTTGATCAGCTTGAAGTGATCAACGTCTATCGCGAGCATCGCCATCGCGTGCTTCCCGCGAATCGCGCGTGAGGCCTCTCGCGCGCACAACTGGTCGAACCCGCGACGATTGAAACAGCCGGACAACGGATCCGTGAGCACCATCGCCTCGAGGCGCACCCGCATCCTGTTGTACGCGCGCCCGACCAGCGTGATCGGGTCGGGCATGCGGTCGAGCGAATCGTCGTAGGGCGTGGAGAAATCCCCTTCCTGCGCACGGTCGAACAGCGCCAGCACGCGGTCCAGGCGCCCAGTCACCTGCCCCTGCAGCAGCCCGAGCATCAGAGCGCCAATCAGGAAGATCGCGAGGTTCCAGAACTCTTCTTCGGGGTGCTCCAGGCGCCCCGAGTTCGTGGCCAGGAATACCAGCACGCCATACCCCGCGGTTGAAGCCACGAGACTCACCACCGCTGCCCGCATGCCGAAGTAGAGCCGCGCATATTGCACGAGAAACACGGCGAGGAGCAGGCCGCGCGAATACTGCACCGGTGGCGTCACGGCCCCCAGGATCACGAAGATCAGCACCAGGTCGGCCACCAGCACGGAGTGAAGCAGCCGCGTTCCTGCCTGGCCGGTACGCTGGACGTGGCGCGTCACGATCTCGCAGAAGATCAGGTAAGCCGCCACCGCCGCAGCACCCACGATCAGCGCATTCACGCTGCCGATCAGCGGCGAGAGAATGGACTCCGCGCTCAGCAGACCCGTCGCCTTGAATATGAGCGCGGCAAACCCGACGGCCGCCGCAAAGCCGCGACGAAACCTCGCCTGCCAGAGCAGGATCTCGCCGTTCCACTGCGATGTTGAGAGCGACGGGTCTGTGTGCACTGGCCGGCGGCAGATAGTGCCTTATATAGGGTATTGCGGGCGTCCAATCCGCAAGGTCCGTCCCGTTTCTTGACACCAGGAGCTAGAAACGCGCGTCCACGCGAAGGTCGAGCCGCCACTGCGCCGCGGGCCAGATCCCCCGCGCGATGTCCATTCGCGCCAGTCCGTCGAGAACGGACCATCCCACGCCAGCGCCCGAGAGCGCGCGACCCGGCCTGCCGATGTCCGCCCGCGCGCCCGCCCAGCCAAGATCGCCAAAGGCGATCGTGCGGAAGCCAGGGTTCCGTGTGCCAATCTCCGTCCGCACCATCCAGAACGCGCTGCCAGCCGCCGTCAGCGCATTCTGCCCGGCGATCGTCTGGCCGCCACCCAGGTAGAACATTCGCTGTGGCGGAACCTCGCCCACCGCCGCACCAGCGCTGACCGTCAGCGCCGACGCCACTGGCCCCAGCGGCCCCGAGAGCGTCAGGTCGAACAATCCCCGCGCGTAAGTGGAGTCGCCCGTGGCTGCCTCGCCGCGCACGTCGGCCATGACGCGCAATCCGTCGGGGTCGAGGCCCCACTGCGGGCGAAGCCGCACCTTGGCGCCTGCAACGGCAATACGCGCGGCCGTCGGGTTTGAAATGAACCGCGGATCGTTGCCGCCCCCGAACAGCGTCCAGCGCGAGTGCACGCTGTCGCCCCACTGTTGCTCGCCAAAGAGGCGCAGTTCGACGCCGCCGCCCGTCTGCGGGGTGCGCACGAGTTCACCGCCCCAGGCACGGAAGTACGCGCCTTCGTCGCGGGCATAGAGCAGCGACGACAGCGACGCGCCGAACGAGAGCGGATTGCCCCAGTCGTTCGCCGCAACGAGACGCCGATACGCCGCGCCACGCCATGTCGTGCGGCCGTTCGACCGCCACGCGGCCAGTTCGCCGTTGAGCTGCCGGTCGGCGTACGACCCGCGAGCTGTGATCGAAGCCGAGTACCCATTGCCGAGCACGCTCGTGGCGGTCACTGCCGTCGAGATTCCCTCCACGCGGTTATAGCGCGTCTGGTTGAGGCCGTAGTCGAACACGGGCCTCTGCGGCCCCCAGCCGGGCTGCAACCCAAACGACAGCGCCTTGAGCAGCTCCTCGCGCTCGGCGGCGCCGAAAAGCTCGTCGCCAGCATCGTAGATGGAAGCCGGCAGGTCGGGCGAGTTGGCGAGCCTGGTCGAGTCGCAGGGAATGCGGGTGGCAACCCGCAGCGCGCCATCGTAGCGGGAGCGGTAAGTGACATACTCTCCGGACGATGCGCACGCCGCTGCCCGTTCCTTCACGATCGCCTCGGCCCGAGCGCGCAGGGCCTGCGTCACGAGCGAATCCCGCTCCTTCTTCGCGACACCTGCCTTCGTGAGACTGTCGCGCAGTTGCGACGCCCGGCTCCGCTCGGCGCCCGGGATCGCCGGAACCGAATCGAGTGCGTTCACGCTCTCATAGCGGAACCGTTGCTCGAACGTCACCGGCAAGCGCATCATGCTGACCTGGCCGTACCCTTCCACCGCCTGCGTGCGGGGCAGCCAGAACCGCTGGTTGTACAGCCCATACTCGATCGTGATGCCGGAGATGTCGGCCTTCATGGGCGAGAGCAGCGGCTTGAGCCAGAACGGCGGCTCGTCGCCGCCACGCCGTCGCCCGACGCTGTCGCTGCGCCGCCTCTCTTCCCGTTCGGTCGCCCAGATGTCCATCGGCGCGCTCAGCCGGTACACGGCCCGCACCAGCTGCGCGGTGCGCATGTCGAACCAGAACGACCCAACCGTCACCTGCCACTTCGGCTCGCGTGCCACGATTCGCAGTTCCCGCAGCCTGATCGCCTGGCCATCGGGCAGGGTCATAGTGACGGAATCGCCGCTGGCGTACGTGTAGTACGCTTCCGCGCCGGTGGCCAGCGGATGCACGATGTTCCTGTCGTCAACCTCCGCGCGCGCCAAGCCGCTGCCCACCCACAGGTTGTCGCGCCCGGGAAAATATGGCACCGGCGCCAGCGCGCTCCCGCTGGCGCTGCCTTCGCCGTTCTTTGCCACGGGCACAACCGAGCGGCTTCCCGTCATCTCGACCCATGCTCCCTGGCCACGACGCCACTGCACGCGCGCTGCGTCTTCCTGGCGGAACGCGAGACGCTCGCGACCGAGCGCGGCCACGCCGAGCCCGACCGACACGCGCTCATATACCCTGGCGTCGTAACTGAGGAGAGTCGTGTCCTGCTCCATGCGCGCCACGCGCGCACGCTCGACGAGCGAGCGCGCCTCGGGATCCTTGAATGCCGTCGCGAGGTGCTCCGCAGTTACGGGGATCCTGCGCACGGGCTGACTCCTGCCCGTAGTGTCGTCGCGAAGCTCTTCCATCGCGGCCTGCACCTGCGCTGCCCGAGCGACGGCACTGTCGGCCCCCGTCCGCCCGCCGATACGCACGGTGACCTGACCCTGAAGCATCAACGCCACGGGCAGAAGCAGTGAAGAAATCGCCATCGGAAGGAGGGGGGAGGTGAACTCGCGCGCGGCGCCTGTCGAAAGATGATACGCTACCGGCTGACTAATGGTTTCCCTGTCGTTCCGCCGACAAATCCCTGACAGCGCCATTCCTCACGCTCCACGAGATTCATGTGACGAACCTGCGGAGGATTTCGCTCTGCGTGCGCGGTGCGCGACGCGCATGGGTATCGCTTGCAAAGGGGAGGGGACCGCATGAACGCTCTCAAGTGGGTCGCCATCGCGGGCGCGTTTGGAGTCGCCAGCGCGTGCAGCCACAGCCCGACCGGCCCGGCAACGCTGGAGTCAATGCAGCCATCGCTCGACGCGGTGGATCCCGTGGCAATCACCTTTCAGGCAACGCACGGGCTTCCGGGCGGGCCGTACGGCGCCCGCGGCGGCTCGCCGTTCATGGGCGGGATGGCGTTCGGCGGTTCGCCGATGGACGGCGGCCGCGGACCGGCGGCACAGCTGCCCGAAGGCATCCGGCTGACCGACGCCCAGTCAGCCCAGATCCAGGCACTCGTCACCGCGTTCCTCGCCGCGAACGCTTCCGACATCGCCGCGCTCGCGGCTGCGCACAGCGCCGCGCGGGATGCTGTGCGGGCCGGCGCAACGCGCGACTCCGTGCGCTCGATCCTCGACGCAGCCCGCTCCGCGGCCGATCGCCTGCGCGCGGCTGCAGATGCGTTGCACACGGCGATCTGGGCTGTGCTCTCCGACGCACAGCGAACGTGGATTGGATCACACAAGCCAGACCGGCCGCTCCGCATGCCGTAACGCAGCGCCACGTCAATCGTGCTCATCGGGGGGAAGCCGTGCGGCTTCCCCCTTCATGCGTCCCCGCCCCCCCCCAAGGATCCCGGTCGCAGCAGTTCACGCCGCCTCCCTCTCAAGTAGCTTTGTCCAACGATGCCCGCCCTCCTCACGGTCGTGTTCATCCTGTCTGGCGCAGCCGGCCTGATGTACGAGTCCATCTGGAGCCGATACCTCGGCCTCTTCGTCGGGCACGCGGCCTACGCACAGGTCATCGTCCTCGTCATCTACCTGGGCGGAATGTCCGCCGGCGCCGCGATTGCGGCCCGCCGCTCGGAGCGAATCCGTGACCCGCTGATCGGCTATGCGATCATCGAAATCGCCGTTGGCGTCATAGGCCTCTTCTTTCACGAACTGTTCCTGGGCGTGAGCGCAGTTGCCTACGGCTCGCTGTTCCCCGCGCTCGCAGACGGCCCACTGCTGGTCGTGGTGAAGTGGACGCTCGCCGCGCTGCTCATCCTTCCGCAGGCGGTTCTCCTCGGCATGACGTTCCCGCTCATGACCGCCGGCTTCCTGCGCCGCGTCTCGCCCGACGGCCATGAAAGCAGCGGCCGCGTGCTTGGAATCCTTTACTTCGCGAACTCGATCGGGGCCGCCGCCGGGGTCCTGGTCGCCGGGTTCTACCTCATCCGCATGGTGGGCCTGCCCGGCACGATTATTTCTGCGGCTTCGATCAACCTCCTCGTCGGCTTCGCTGTGTACGGTGCCGTGCGCCTGACGGGCGGCGAAGTCGAACACGCGGCTCCCATGCTCGCCGGCGCCACGGCCGCACCGCCGCCGCCCGACGGCTCGCCGTCCGTAGCGGCCGCCATCGCCGACCAACCCGCAGCGCCTCGCGGAGCCGAGCAAGTCCGGCAGGCAGAGCAGCCGCCGACGCCGCTCCTGGATCTGCCGATTCTATGGCGCGTGATGCTCGCCGTCGCTGCCGGTACGGCGCTCTCGAGCTTCATCTACGAGATCGCGTGGGTGCGCATGCTGTCGCTCGTGCTCGGCAGCGCAACTCACTCGTTCGAACTGATGCTCTCGGCGTTCATCCTCGGCCTCGCGTTCGGCGCGTTCTGGGTGCGGAACCGCGCAGACGCATTCCGCGACCCGCTGCGCGCGCTCGCCGTGACTCAGTGGGCCATGGGCGGACTCGCCGTCCTCACGCTCAGCGCGTACCTCCAGAGCTTCGACTGGATGGCTTTCCTCATCCAGGGCCTCGACCAGAACCAGCAGGGATACTCGCTGTTCACTGTGGCCAAGTACGGCATCGCGATGGCGGTCATGCTCCCGGCGACGTTCTGCGCGGGAATCACGCTTCCGCTCATCACGCGCATCCTCCTCGCGGCTGGCGGCGGCGAACGCGCCATCGGTGCCGTGTACAGCGTCAATACCCTCGGATCCATCGTTGGCGCCGGGCTCGCCGCGCTGGTGCTGATGCCACTCCTCGGGTTGAAGGCACTGCTGATCGCCGGCGGCGTCATTGACATGGTGCTTGGCGTCTGGCTCATGTTCATCGCCGGTCGCGCCAGCGCGCAGACGCGCAAGTTCGCGGTCGCCCTCATAGGAGCCACCGTGCTCGTGGTCGCCGGCGGCGCGCTCAACGCCGACTTCGACCGCGGAATCCTGGTCAGCGGCGTTTACCGCTACGGCACGGTTCCCGCCCCCGGCGAACGGTCAGCGGGTATCGTGTTCTACCGCGACGGCCGCACGGCCACCGTCAGCGTCCGCAAGGGCAACGATGGCAGCTACTCCATCTCGACGAACGGAAAGCCCGACGCTTCGCTCTCGCCCCGCTGGTTCGACACCACCGATGTCACCGCGGCTTATCGCATTGATGGCGACGAATCCACGCAGGCCCTGCTCCCCATGACCACGCTCGCTCACGTGCCACACGCGCGCTACGCGGCCGTGATCGGGAACGGCTCAGGGATGTCGAGCCACTTCCTCCTCGCCAGCCCCGAAATCGAGCAGCTCGTCACGATTGACATCGAGCCCGAGATGGTGAAGGGCTCGCACATGTTCTACCCGGTCAACCGGCGGGTATTCGACGATCCCCGCTCGCGCTTCGTTTACGACGATGCCAAGAGCTTCTTCGCCGCAACCAACCGGAAGTTCGACCTCATCCTGTCGGAGCCGTCGAACCCGTGGGTGAGCGGGGTGAGCGGCCTCTTCACGGACGAGTTCTACCAGCGGATCCGAACCTACCTCACGCCCGACGGCGTCTTCGGACAGTGGCTCCACCTGTACGAGATCAACGACGGCCTTGTGCTCTCGGTGATCGAGGCGGTGCACCGCAACTTCCCGTCGTACGACATCTACTTCGCCGCCGACGTTGACATCCTGGTGGTCGCGTCGAACAAGCCGCGGCTGCCGCAGCCGGACTGGTCCGTCTACCAGCTGCCGCTGCTCGCGAAGGATCTGCGCCGATTCTACCCCGTCACAGCCGAGGCGCTGACCAGCACGCACCTCGCGTCACGCGAGGCCCTCGCCCCGCTGATCGGCGACGCGGAAGGGCCGAACTCCGACTTCTTCCCGATCCTCGACCTAGGCACCGAGAAGACACGCTACGAAAAGCGGATCGCAACCGGCTTCACGGGACTCGGCAGCGATCGCTTCGACGTTGCCGCGCTCATCGAGGGCCGCCGCATCGGGGCCGGCACCGACACCCGCGCTCCACTCGACATCGCGAGCGTGCGGATGCGCGCCCTCGGGGCAGCGCTGCGGTCGCAGCATGCGGACCCCGTCGCCACCGACGACGAGCCGTTCCTGCGCGCCGCGAAGTCGCGCCGCGAGGTGCTGCAGGACAGGATGAACGCGGCCCGCGCACCTTCGGACTGGCGTGACTTCATCGCCGCCGCGATGGTCGTGGAGAAGGATCTCCACGGCGGTACGATGGGGTGGGTTGACGACGGGTTCTACCGTCAGGTCGCTACGTTTGCCCGGGCACGCGGCGCCCCGGCCGAAGCACAGTCGGCAATCGCGTTCATGCACGGCGTGGCCTCGTACGACTGGCCGGAGGCGGCAGGCGAGGTTGACCCGCTGCTCAAGGCGTTCGAGGACGGCCGCCGATGGCTCGACCCGGACTCGTTCCGAGACGGCGCCGTCGTTGCGCTGCTCAGGACCGGCAATGCTACGAAGGCGCGCACGGTCTTCAACCGGATGGCGCAGTACGCCGTGCGCAGGGCGGACGACCTTCGCGTCAGGATGCTCGGAGCAGTGGTGGCAGCGGCAGCCGGGCCCGCAGCCGACTCCACGGGCGCGGATTCGCCGCCGCGGGATTGAAGCAGCGCGCCCACGCAGGGGCGCACCGCCTATCTCTTTCGAAGCACCGTACCAGGCCTGGCGGCGGTAGGCGCTCCCTCCGCCACGACCGCCTGTCCCTCCACGAATACCCACTCGATCCCGGCGGGGTACTGGTGCGGCGCCTCGAACGTCCCCTTGTCGGCTACCGTAGCCGGGTCGAACACCGTTATGTCCGCCGCGCACCCCTCACGAATGCATCCGCGGTCGGACAGGCCCAGCCGCCGGGCCGGCATGCCAGTCATCTTGTTGACCGCCTGCTCCAGCGTGAGGACGCGTTGCACGCGCACGTACTCACCCAGAACACGGGGAAACGTGCCGTAGTTGCGGGGATGCGGCACGCCGGTACCCGGCTGCGAGAGCCGCCCATCGCTGGCGATCATGGTCAGCGGATGCGCCATGATGCGCCGAACGTCGCCCTCGTCCATCACGTGAAACACGCACGAAGCACCGCCTTTGAGCACGACGTCAATCACCACGCGCACGGCGTTCTCCGGCGTTGGCTCCTGGCCACCGCGCCTGACGAGGTCTGCGAGCGTCCTGCCATCGAGCGAGTGATCCCACGCAACGCTCGCGAACTGCACGCGGGAAATGTCGCCGCCCCCGCGATCGTTCTTCAGCAGGTCGAGGATCCCCGCCTCGATCGCGTTTCGAAGCTCCGGGTCTCCGAGCCGCTTTCGAAACTCCTCGCGCCCCCCGGCAAGCGCCCACGCTGGCACGAGCACGTCGAATCCGGTGGAACTCGCCGTGTACGGATACTGATCCATCATTACGTCCGTTCCTGCCGCGCGCGCCGAATCAACCATCCGGAGCGTCTCGACGCTCTTGCCCCACATCTTCTGGCCAATCGCCTTGTGATGCGTGAGTACTACCGGAATCTTCGCTCGACGTCCGATCTCGAGCGCCTCCGCCACGCCCGACAGCAGGCCCAGCCCTTCGTTCCGGAGGTGCGACGTGTAGATGCCGCCGCCACGCGCTGCAACCTTCGCCAGTTCCACCACTTCGTCCACGTTCGAGTACGTGCCGGGAACGTAAAGGAGCCCGGTGCTGAGCCCGAACGCGCCTTCGCTCATTGCCCGCGCAACCATCCCCCGCATCGTATCGAGCTCGGCGGAGGTCGGCGCGCGGTTGGCGGTGCCCATCACCGTGCGCCTGATCGTGTTGTGGCCAACCAGGTACGCGACGTTGATTCCCAGCCCCGCGCGACTGGCGGAATCGAGGTATGGCTTGAACGGCCACGGGCCGCCGCCGTCCGGCCCGCCGACGGCCAGTGTCACGCCTTGGCGGGCAGCGCTCTGCGCGTCGGGCATCTGCAGGAGCGGCTCGAGGTGCGCATGCAGGTCTATGAAACCCGGCGCCACCACGTGACCGCGTACGTCAATCACGCGCCTTGCCTGCGACGTGGGAATCGGCCCACGCGCTACGCGCACAATGCGATTCCCTGCTATAGCGACCGAGCCGGCATAGCGCGCAGCCCCGGAGCCGTCCACTATCGTTGCATTTGACAGCACTATGTCGTATTGCTGCGCGCCCAGCGTGGCCGCCGCGGCAAGGCCCGCGGCCAGGATGGATACGACGTTCGTCCGAATGTCCACGGCCGGCTCCGGTGCGGTTAACGCAAACCTACGCGGGATACTGGCGGTGGGGGAGGTGAAGGCGCTACATCACCCCGGAGGACAACGCAACCGCACCGCAAGGAGTAACGCCGAATCATGGTCCATCGCCTGATGCAAGCACTGTCAGCGCTGACAGCCGTCGCCGCAGCCATGGCGACGGCCACTGCCATGCCCGCTCGGATCGGCGCCCAGTCAATCTCCTCCGCTGACTCCGCGCTGGTCGCCCGGCTCCTCCTTGCGGAAGACCGGCGCGACACGTCGCAGGCGGCGTACGACGAAGGACTCCGGAGCGGCGACTCGCGAATCCGCGACATCGCACGTCGGGGCCTGGCGCGCTCGCGCGACCCGCGGTTCGCCGACCGCGACTCCATTGGGCCCCGGCCCGCCAAACCGCCGAAGTACGATGACCCGGCGTGGCGGCTGCGCTACAGACAACTGGGCAACCGCAACGACAACTGCGACGAGCTCGCCCACGGCTTGACGGACAGCGCGTGGGCCGTGCGACTCCGTGCTGCGGACCTCCTCGGTGCAGCGTGCGCGGCCGATACTGCGGCCGTGGACACGCTCCGAGGATGGACGCGCAACCTGCCCGCAAACTCCGCTCGCCGGAATGGCGGTGTTTCCTGGCACACGGCAGCGCACGGACTGCTTGCCCTGACTCGCGTCATGCCAGCCGAAGCCCGCGCCGCCCTCAGCCGGTTCACCTCGAGCAACATCTGGCATGTGCGCGTGTACGCTGCGCGCGCGGCCGCCGCGCTGAACGACACCGCTGCGCTCATCCGCCTCGCCGGCGACCGCGACGACAACGTCAGAGAAGCCGCGATAAGCGCGCTCGCGCGGGTGGCCGGCCACACCGCCGACGCGACAATCGTTCCCGCGCTCGCAACCAAGGGATACCAGGCCGTACGCGCGGCCGCCGTGGCGCTCAGGGACACCCCGCTCAGGAAGCCCGCAACAGACGCGGCGATCGCGTCGGCCATTCGGCTGCGGCGTGACTCGAGCGAAACTTCGCGCGACGCAAGGCGCGCGGTCATTGCGCTGCTGGCGTCCGTCGCTGCGCCCGGCGATTGGCCGCAAATCAAACCGCTCACCGCGGACTTCGACTGCGTCATCGCCGCCGCGATCGCCGAACTTGGCCGCACGCTGGGCGACGCAACCGCGACGCCGTCGTGCTCGCCCTTGCCCGTCACCCTGCCGCAGGAAGCTGTGCGCCTGGCGATGGGAGGCGAAGCACGCCTCCGGGTCACCCTTGCCGACTCGAGCGGCGGCGGGTCGTTCGTTGTACGGCTCCGCGGCGATGTTGCGCCAATCATGGCTGCGCGCGTCGTCGAACTCGCGCGCCGGGGGTACTACAATGGCCTCACGTGGCACCGCGTCGAGCCGGATTTCGTGATCCAGGGCTTCAGTCCCGGCGCAAGCGAGTACATCGGATACCCGCGGTTCTTCAGCGACGAGCTTGGCGCCGTGCCTCATGTGCGCGGCACGGTTGGAATGAGCACCCGCGGGCACGACACCGGCGACGCCCAGTGGTTCGTCAACCTCAGCGATAACCTCCGCCTGAACCGTGACTACACGGTGTTTGCGGAGGTTTCCGAGGGGATCAACGTCGTGGACGGCGTGCTCGAGGGCGACGTCGTCGCGAAAGTCGAGGTGCTGCCGCCCTAGCCGGGCCGCCCCACGCCCAGTGCGTCCGCCATCCTGTTGATGTAGTTGAACCATGCGGCGATCGTCGCAACCTGCAGGATCGCGGTGTCGTCAAACCCGTGCGTCCGGAGTCCATCGAGCGTTGCGGGCGACACCTTCGTGGCGTCCTTCGTGATCATCTCGGCGTATTCGAGCATTGCGCGCTCGCGCGCGTCGAGCTTCGCCGTGCGCCAGTCCGTCTTGATCGCCTCCACCAGCGCTTCGTCCTTGGTCACGCGACGCAGAAACTCTGCGTGAGCGTCGGTTCAATACCTGCAATGATTCGCGACGGATACCACCGTTGCGATCATCTCGTGGTCTTTGCGCGAAAGCGGAAGCGACGGATCCATCGCCGCGCCGAACGTCGCAAAGGCGTGATACATCACGTCGGGCAGCAGAGTGTGCGACGAGCCGATCTGCCCTTCGGGCGGAATCTGCGGCTGCGACGGAAGCCGGTACTCGCCAGGATACATCTTCTTGTACTTCAAGGACGCTTCCCGTACCTGTTCGGGAGCGTTCGCCGGGTCGTACGTCTTGATCCAGGTCATGGCCGGTTGCGGAGGGGGGAGCACAACGGTGCGCCGGGTCAAGGCATACTATAATAGGAAACGTGAGCGAGCGCGTACCTTTCGCCCGCATCGTCCGTACCACCGAGGCCCAATCGTGAGCATCGCGCGCGTCCCCGTCCTCCTGGCCCTCTGTTCTGCGGCAACCGTCATTTCTCCCACGCGCAGCGCCGTGCAGCAGGCCGCTGCCCCGCTGGACAATGCGCGCAGCCCGGCGTATGCAGCCGACGGACGGCTAGCCGCTTCCGTGAATGGCAACCTGTATGTTCAGGAAGCGGCAGGCGGCGCTTGGCGCCAGTTGACGCGCGGCCCCGCGTGGGACCGCGACCCGGCGTGGACGCGCGATGGTGCCATCGTGTTCTCATCCAACCGCGATGGCCGCTTCTCGCTGTGGCAAACCCCTGCAGCAGGCGGCGATGCATGGCGACTCACCGACGCGAAGGACGATGACAGCGCGCCAAGCGTTGCCCCGGACGGTACGATCGCTTTCGTGCGCGGCTTCAGCGGCGCCGCCCGTATCTGGCTGCGCTCGCCTGATGGCGACGAGAAGCGCCTGACGAACCGCGAGGAATCGGAGCTCGCGCCCGCATTCTCCCCCGACGGCAGCCACATCGCGTACGTGCAGGTCTTCGAAACCGGCCGACGCCTCCTCGTACGCAACGTCGCAACCGGACGCGACGGAATGGTGACCGTGGATCGCATGCCGGAGTCGCTCGCCTGGGCGCCGGACGGCTTGCGGATCGCATTCTCCGCCGCCAGCTCGCCCGCCGGCGTATACGTGGCGGCAGCCAACGCGTCGTACGTGAACTTCGCTGCATCACGGCGCGGCGACGTCGCGTGGTCGCCAGATGGCCGCACGCTCGCCATCGCGGAGTACGACAGGGGCGGACCTTCGTACAACGGCGACCCGGCCCGACTGGGCGACCGCGCGGTCGCGGACCCGTTTGGAGACCGCAACCCGCTCGTACTGGTTGCCGCGCCGTTGGCGCCGGATGCCGACCGCCGCGAAGCCGCCGTCGGCGTCACGAACGACCGGGCCGCGCGCAACGCCGACACGTTCGACCGCACCTGGCAACGGACGGCCGACATCTACTTCGGAAGCGGCGCGCGCGCGCCGAAAGATGCGCGCGCCAGGTGGGATGCGCTGCGCGCCAGGTACCGCCTGCAGGCAGTGGCGGCCAAGGACGACGACGACCTCCAGCGTGTCCTCTACCGGATGATTCGCGAACGGCCCAACCTGCGCGAACCGGCAAGCGGGCGCGCTGCAGTCTCGAGCGCTCATCCGGTCGCAACGGCTGCCGGCATCGAAATCCTCCGTGCGGGCGGGAACGTCGTTGACGCAGCCGCGGCCGTGAGCTTCGCGCTCGGCGTCGTCGAGCCAGACGCCAGCGGACCCGGCGGATACGGGCAGATGGTGATCGCCCTTGCGAAGAACGACTCGCCAAAGCTCATCGAGTTCATGACCCGCGTTCCCGAAGAAGGCGGCCTCGACAATGCTTCCCTGCTCGTGAATGGCCGCTACCCGTCCGACGGGCCCGTCCTCGCCAACGTACCCGGCACCATCGCGGGGATGTACAGCGCGTACAAGCAGTACGGGTCGGGCAAGATCGCGTGGAAGGACATTGTCGCCCCTGCAATCCGCGCCGCGCGCGAGGGCTACGTGGTGAGCGACGGACTCGCAACCACGCTCTCCCTCGAACGCGAGCATTTCCTCAAGTACGAAGGCAGCCGCGCACTCTTCTTTCGCAACGGCAACCCGGCCATCGCGGGCGACACGGTGAAGAACCCTGATCTCGCCTGGGTGCTCGAGCAGGTTGCCGAGCGCGGCGCCGACGGCTTCTACAGGGGCCCTGTCGCCGAGAAACTCGCCAGCGATCTGCGCTCCCACGGCAATGCCATGAAGGTGAGTGACCTCAACCGCTATTTCGCGGTTGACCGGGAACCCGTGCATGGCACCTACCGCGGCTACGGGATCTGGTCCAGCGCGCCGCCGGTTTCCGGCGGAGCTGACCTCGTGGGCAAACTCAACCTTGTCGAGCAGTACGGGCCTGTCCGTCCTTACTTCGACGATGCTGCATCATTCCATGCGCTGCTCGCCGCGTGGACGCTCGTTCCGCGCGGGCAGGTTGCCGACCCCGCCTTCTGGCCGGTGGACATCGCCGCGCAGGTAAGCAAGGACTCGGCAAAGGTGCGATGGACCTGCTTCCGGCCCGACCGTGCGGTGCGTGCATCCGACGTTCGCCCGAACTCGATGGGATGCGACCCGGCGCCGCCCGGCTCCGGCGCCGGCAGCCCGGGCGCAGGTTCACTTGCCGCGGCGGGAGCGGCGCATGGCACACCGCCCATGACGTCGGCGCTGGAGCCGTACACCGAATTGCTCGCCAGCGGGCTCGACCCGCGCAACTGCGAGCCGTTCCACGCCCGCGAAGTTGACCACTGCCACATGACCGGCACCACGGCGTTCGTCGTCGCCGACAACGAGGGTAACGCGGTTGCGGTAACGCAGACTCTTGGCACGTGGGGTGGGAACTTCTACGTGAGCCCCGGGCTCGGCTTCATCTACAACGACAAGCTCACCTCGTACTCGACCGACCCAAACGGCTTCGGTGCGCGTATTCCCTTCGCGCGCCACGGCAGCACCCTCGCGCCGACGATCGTCACGAAGGACGGACGCCCCGTATTCGCGGTGGGCGCCGCCGGAAACGCGTGGATCACATCGGCCGTGTTCGAGACGCTCCTCGGCCTCGTTGATTTCGGGATGACCCCCCAGCAGGCACTCGAGCAGCCACGCTTCCTGCCCGGCGGACGCGGCGGAGCCGCTCGAGCTGCGCCCGCAACGGAAGCTCCGCTGCTCGCAACGGCCACCGCAGAGGGTGCGGGACGTGGAGGCCGCGGCGGGCGCGGAGGCATATTCGCCGGCCGCGGCGGCACCCCGGGACCTGTCTCGGTGCAGGTTGAGGACGGACTGTCACCCGACGTAGTCGCGAAGCTCCGTTCGATGGGATACGCGTTCGATTACGTGTCGCTCAAGGGCGAGCTGCGTGAGGGATACGGCGCCGCGGTTGCAATCAGTGGGAAGACTGTCACGGCCGGCGCCGATCCGCGCCGCGCCGGCGCCGCGGGTGCGGTTCCATGATGCCCCCGGCTCACACGCGAATGCGCCGCAGCAGCGAAATCGCCTCTCGCGACCGCCGGCCCCCCGGCGTATCTTGGCCCCGTTACCCCCTTCTCCGCGGAGAATTGTGATGATGATGCGCCGTATTCTCACTCTTGTCGCCGTCGCTGTGCTGCCGTCGCTCGTGCTGGCCCAGGGCCGGGGCGGGCGCGGCGGCTTCAACGCAGCCGATTCCATCAAGTACAAGTACCCAGGCACCGCCCAGCTCGAAAAGCTCAAGGCCGAGGCGGCCGCAGAGGTTGACAAGCAGGCAAAGCTGATCCAGGTGATGGTTGACAAGGTCTTCTCGTTCGGGGAGCCTGCGTTCCAGGAGGTCGAGACCGCGAAGTACCTCACCGGGATCCTCGAGAAGGAAGGATTCAAGGTCCAGCGCGGCTACGCTGGCATCCCGACGGCATGGGTTGCCCGGTGGGGATCGGGCAAGCCGGTCATCTCACTCGGCTCCGACGTTGACGACATCCCGCAGGCTAGTAACAAGCCCGGCGTGGGCTGGCACGACCCGATCGTCGAGGGTGCGCCTGGCCACGGCGAGGGACACAACTCCGGTGTGCCGCTCAACATCGCGGCGGCAATCGTCGTGAAGCGCATCATGGAGCGCGACAAAATCCCCGGCACGCTCGTGCTCTGGCCCGGCGTCGCCGAGGAACTCATGAGCGGCAAGGCTTGGTTCGTGCGCGAAGGGCTCTTCAAGGACGTGGACATCACCCTTTTCAACCACGTCGGCAGCAACCTCGGCGTGTCGTGGGGCCAGAGCGGCAGCAACGCGCTCATCTCCGCGTTGTTCAAGTTCTCCGGGTCGAGCTCCCACGCCGCGGGCGCCCCGTGGCGCGGCAAGAGCGCGCTCGATGCGGTGATGCTCATGGGCACGAGCTGGGAGTTCCAGCGCGAGCACATGCCCCTGGCCCAACGATCGCACTACGTCATCCCGGATGGCGGCGACCAGCCTAACGTCGTCCCGCCTACCGCGTCCATATGGTTCTACTTCCGCAACCTCGATTACGAAACCACCATGCCGATGTTCGAGGACGGCAAGGTGAAGGCGCGCGCGGCGGCGGCTATGACCGGCACCAAGCTGGATACCGTCATGATACTCGGCTCCGGCTGGAGCGGCCACTTCTCCCGTCCTGTGGCCGAAGCGATGTACCAGAACATCCTCAAGGTCGGATTGCCCAAGTGGGACGACAAGGACCAGACGATGGCCAAGGGCCTCCAGCATGAGCTCGGCGTTGCCGAAACAGGCCTTCCTACACAGGTCAGCGGCCTCGGCGGCCCCGCGACGAACCGCACTGGCGGCGGCTCCGACGACATCGGCGACGTGAGCTGGGTCGTCCCCACCATCACCCTGAGCTTCCCATCCAATATCCCTGGCGCGCCTGGCCACAACTGGGCCAACGCGATCGCCATGGCAACACCCATCGCGCACAAGGGAGTGGTAGCCGGGGCGAAGGTCCAGGCGATGACCGTGCTCGATATCCTCCTCACGCCGCAAGTCGTCGCGGATGCGTGGGACTACTTCAACAACGTCCAGACCAAGACCATCAAGTACAAGCCGTTCATCTCCGCATCCGACCAGCCGCCCATCTGGCTCAACAAGGAGCGGATGGACAAGTATCGCCCGCTGATGAGGCCGTTCTACTACGACGAAACGAAGTATCCGACGTACCTTGACCAGCTCGGGATCAAGTACCCGACGGTACGCGGCATCGTGCCCTGATTTCGAAGTGACCTGGCCCTGTCAGGGGATACCGGGCAGACATGTCCGGGTTCTCCTGGCAGGGCTTCCCCATTTAATAGAGGGTGCACCACCGCCTGCAACGTGTATGATTACCAGGGTTGGCGGAGTTCGCCGGGTAACCGGCGAAAGAGCGTTTACCCCTGTCCGCAACCAAGTCCCGGCCTGACGCCGTCGAGGCGCTCAGGCCAACCAGTACCCTTCGACCATCGGTACCGTGGCCACGAACGTCTCCGATCCCCAGTACTACCACAAGGTCGTTGATTGCCAGTGGGGTTGCCCCGCGCACACCAACGTCCCGGAGTACATCCGGCTCATCGCCCAGGGAAAGTACGCCGAGTCGTACCTCCTCAACCGGCAGGCAAACGTCTTCCCTGGCGTACTCGGCAGGACATGCGACAGGCCATGCGAGCCCGCATGCAGGCGCAGCCGCATTGATGGCAAGCCAGTGGCCATCTGCCGCCTCAAACGGGTGGCGTCGGACCTGAAGGGGGACATCGAGGAGTTCCTGCCGAAGGATCCCGGGTTCTCGAACGGCAAGCGCATCGCGCTGGTAGGCTGCGGTCCGTCGTCGCTCACTGTCGCCAACGACCTCCGCCCCCTCGGCTATGAGGTCACGATCTATGAGAAGCGCGACCAGTCCGGCGGGCTCATGCGGTGGAACATCCCGGCATTCCGGCTTCCGCCCGACGTGCTCGATTATGAGGTGAACGCCATTCTCGACACCGGCGTCGAGGTGAAGTACAACTCGCCGGTGACCTCGATGAAGGAACTGCTCGCTTCCGGGTTTGACGCCGTGTACGTGGGATCCGGCGCGCCTAAGGGCAAGGAGCTCGAGTTGCCCGGCCGTCACGACGGCAACGCGAAGAGCGTGATCCACATCGGGATCGAGTGGCTCGCTGGCGTGCACTTCGGCCACATCGAGAAGATCGAGCCGCGCGTGCTGATCATTGGAGTCGGCAACACAGCCATGGATTGCTGCCGCACCGCCAGGCGCGTTGGCGCAAGCAGCGTGAAGGTCGTCGCGCGACGCAACCGCAAGTACTTCAAGGCGAGCCCATGGGAGCTGGAGGACGCCGAGGAGGAACAGGTCGAGATCGTCGAGAACCACGCGCCGAAACGCTTCGTGTACGACCAGGGCATGCTCGTCGGCATGGAGTTCGAGCAGCTTGCGTGGACCGACGCACCCGATGGTACCCAGTCATCGAAGGTGCTTGGCACTACCATGATCCCATGCGACGCCGTGATCCTCGCGATAGGCCAGGACAACTCGTTCCAGTGGATCGAGCGTGACATCGGCATCCAGTTCGACGGCAAGTGGGACATGCCCGTCGTGGACAAGACCACGCACCAGAGCACGCTGCCGGGCGTGTTCTTTGGCGGCGACGCCGCGTGGGGCCCCAGAAACATCATTTGGGCCGTGGAGCATGGTCACCAGGCAGCAATCTCGATCCACCAGTACTGCGAAGGCGAGTCCGTGAAGGAGCGGCCCGCCTACGGGATGAACCTCGTCAGCGCCAAGGTCGGTATGCACGCGTGGTCGTACAGCAACGACTACAACCCGTCGCCGCGGCAGAAAATGCAGCACGAGGAGCTCGTAAAGCGGTTCGAGAGCGTACACACTGAGGTCGAGCTTGGCTTCACGCCCGAGCAGACCGCGCGTGAGGTGGAGCGGTGCCTCAACTGCGACATCGAGACTTACTTCACCGGCCCGCTCTGCATCGAGTGCGACGCCTGCGTTGACATCTGTCCGACGAACTGCCTCACGATCACCGGCGCGGGCGACGAGGCCGACCTTCGCACGCGCCTCTCGGCGCCGGCGAGGAACCTCGACCAGGCCCTCTACGTTTCCGACGCCCTCCCGCAGACCAGGCGCGTGATGGTGAAAGACGAGGACCTCTGCCTCCACTGCGGGCTCTGCGCCGAGCGCTGCCCCACCGCCGCGTGGGACATGCGCAAGTTCGAGCTGATAGTCCCGCTTGCCTCATCGAGGGCGCACGCCACGGCATAGCGCACCATCGCGTACGCCCATCGCCGGCAACGCGCGGCGCACGCGCATCGCAATCGGCATCACTTACCACCAGCGACATGTCACAAGTCAACGACTTTGCATTCAAGATCGCGACGGTGAACGGAACGGGCTCGGCATCGGCAAATACGCTGCTGATGACGTCCATCTTCCGCATGGGAATCCCCGTCACCGGCAAGAACATCTTCCCGTCCAATATCCAGGGGCTGCCCACCTGGTACGAGATCCGCGTGAGCGGCGACGGCTGGAACGCGCGCCGCGCGCAGATTGACCTCGTGGTCGCGATGAACCCCGAGACGTACAAAAAGGACATCGCCTCGGTCACGGCGGGCGGGTACCTGATCTACGATTCGTCGTGGCCGCTTCCGGCCGACCTCGTGCGCGAGGACATTACGATCCTCGGCGTCCCGTGCGGGAAGATGTGCGTCGAGGCCTTCGAGCGCGACCGCGACCGCGTGCTGCTCCGCAACATCGTCTACGCCGGCGCAGTCGCCGCACTGCTCGACATTGACATGAACGTCGTTGACGAGCTGCTCAAGGAAACCTACGGACGGAAGCCCAAGCTGCTCGATGCCAACCACACCGCCGTGCGGCTCGGGTACGACTACACCAGAGCCAACCTCCAGTGTCCGCTCCCGATCCGGCTCGAGCGGCTCGACAAGACTAAGGACTGCATCCTCATAGACGGCAACACCGCGTTTGGACTTGGCGCCGTCTTTGCCGGCGCAACCGTTGGCGGCTGGTATCCCATCACGCCGTCAACCGCAATGATGGACGCGTTCGCGAACTTCTGCAAGAAGTACCGCACCACGCCCGATGGCGAGAAGAACTACATCGTCATCCAGGCCGAGGACGAGCTTGCCGCGGCAGGCATCGTGATTGGCGCGAACTGGGCCGGCGCGCGCGCGTTCACGTCCACGTCCGGGCCCGGCATCTCGCTGATGCAGGAGTTCATCGGGCTCGCGTACTACGCCGAGATCCCGTCGGTTTTCGTGAACGTGCAACGAACTGGCCCCAGTACGGGCATGCCCACGCGTACGCAGCAGGCCGACCTCTTCTCGTGCGCCTACGCCTCGCACGGCGACACGAAGCACATCTGCCTCTACCCATCGGACCCGAAGGAACTCTTCGACATGGCGCCCGTCGCGTTCGACCTCGCCGAGCGCTTCCAGACGCCCGTGTTCGTGCTGTCGGATCTCGACATCGGCATGAACGACTGGATGGTCCCGAAGTTCACGTGGAACGACGGCTACGTCCCGGACCGTGGCAATATGCTCACCGCGGATGACGTGGAGAAGCTCGGCAAGTGGGGGCGCTACCAGGACACAGGCGGCGGAATTCCATCGCGTACGCTCCCCGGCAGCGGCGGCAAGGGCGCGTACTTCACGCGCGGCTCCGGCCATAACCTCAACGCCGCGTACACCGAAGACTCCGCCGAATACCGCGCCGTGGTGGACCGCATAGCGCTCAAGTTCACGACCGCCGCCGGCGAAGTGCCCAGGGCGGTGATTGAGAAAGCGCCAGGCGGCTCCGACATCGGAATCATCGCCATCGGCAGCACTAACGGCGCGGTTCGCGAGGCGATTGACCGGCTCGCGAAACAGGGAGTCTCATGCGACTACTGCCGTATCCGCGCGTTCCCGTTTGGCGCCGATGTCGTCGAGTTCCTCGAGTCGCACGAGAAGGTCTTCGTGGTCGAGCAGAACCGCGACGCGCAGCTTCGCTCGATGATCGGCATCGAGACCGGCACGCCATTCAGCAAGATGATTTCCGTACTCGATTACGGCGGCCTCCCGCTCGTCCCGCGCGTGGTGGTTGACGCCGTCGTCGCACAGATGGCAGGAGTGCAGCAATGACCAGCATCGCCAAGCCGCCAGTCAGGCATCCCAGTCTCGGGAAAAACGCACTCGGCTTCACCCGGCGCGACTACGAGGGTGCGATGAGCACGCTCTGCGCCGGCTGTGGACACGATTCCGTCACCGCCGCGCTCATCCAGGCCTTCTGGGAGCTCGATGTGCCGCCACACCGCGCCGCCAAGATGAGCGGTATCGGCTGCTCATCCAAGACCACCGCGTATTTCATGAAGCAGTCGCACGGCTTCAACAGCGTGCACGGCCGCATGCCTTCTCTCACCACCGGCGCCAACGCTGCCAACCGCGACCTCATGTACATCGGGATCAGCGGCGACGGCGACTCGCTCTCCATCGGGCTTGGGCAGTTCTGCCACGCCATCAGGCGCAACGTGCAGATGCTCTATCTGCTCGAGAACAACGGCGTGTACGGCCTCACCAAGGGGCAATTCTCGGCCAGCGCCGACGTCGGCAGCACGTCGAAGAAGGGCGAGCCCAACATCCAGAAACCGATTGATCCCGCGCTGCTTGCGCTCTCGCTGGGCGCAACGTTCGTCGCGCGCTCGTTCAGCGGCGACAAGGCGCACCTCGTACCCATCCTCAAAGCCGGGCTCAAGCACAACGGATTCGCGTTCATTGACATCATCAGCCCCTGCGTGAGCTTCAACGACCACGAGGGCTCAACCAAGAGCTACAAGCACACCCGGGAACACGAAGTTGACCTCGCACCGGTCGATTTCGTACCGCTCAGGCGCGAGATCACCGCCAAACAGGGCCCCGATGCCGGCGTGACCAGCGTGACCATGCACGACGGCAGCATCCTCCGGTTCAGAAAGACGGCCAGGGAGTACGACCCCACCGATCGCGGCGCCGCCGCTTCGCACGTGCGCGCGTGCTCCGAGCGTGGCGAGGTCGCCACCGGACTCCTCTACGTGGAGGAGGGCGGTGAGGAGATGCACGCGCTGAACCGCACGGTCGCGAAGCCGCTGGTGGAACTGCCGTTTGAGGAGCTGTGCCCGGGGAACGCCCGGCTACAGGAGTTGATGGCGGAGTACCGGTAGCGAGCCGGACCAGCCGAGGCCCGCGGGCGGCAGCCACCGCCTTGCACCTCCAGCCCGGGGCGCTAACTTCGACTGCCTACGCGCCTTCGGAGGGTCAATGCGCACCGTGTCCAGGCTCACAATCGCCGCGGCGCTGTTAGCCGCAACCGGCGGTACCGCTTCAGCCCAGCTTGGTGGCTTGGGCAAGCGGATTGGCGATGCCATCAACAAGAAGGTTGACGAGAAAGTCTCGAAGAAGATTGACGAGTTCGCCCAGAAGCTCGTTGACCAGGCCTTCGACTCGATGTTCGTCGGCGGCACGCCGGGGTCGAAGGGCGGCGGTGGCTCGTTCTCCCTGATCCCGAACGCGACCACCGAGGCACACTACAACTTCGACGTGGTCATCACCTACGAGATCGAGGGCACCAACAAGCAGGGCAAGGCCCAGGACAAGGCGAACCTCATCATGAACTTCGCGAAGGGCCAGCCGTACATGGGCACCCGCATAGTCCCGCAGAACAACAGCGCGGACAAGAACGAGGCGTTCATAATTTTTGATGCGAAGAACCAGGCCATGGTGATGCTGATGCAGTCCGACAAGGACAAGTTCTCGATGGCCTACGGCTGGAAGGACGCAGCACGCTACGCGAGCGCAGGTGAAGCCCATGCCGATACGGCTCGCGCGTCGGAAGGAGACGTGAAGGTCGGCGACGTGAAGTACACCCGCATCGGCACGAAAAAGATCGCGGGTTATGACGCCGAGGGTTACCGGGCCGAGTCGAAGGACGGCACGGTGGACATATGGGTTTCGCGCGACCCCGCAATCGCGTATGGCGGCTTCATGGGCGCCACGTCATCCATGCGCCAGCTGAAGTCCATTCCGGCGGACCAGCCAGTCGGCATGATGCTCGAGGCGCTGTCCACCGACAAGGACGGCAGCAAAGGGCACGTCGTCGTCACGAACATCAATACCAGGGCGAACGTCCGGATTGACATGGCGGACTATCCGCCGGTCGGCAAGGCGCAGGACAAGAAATAGCGGTGACCCGGCGGCTACGCCCCCGCGCCCGTTGCAGGCGCGGGGGCGTGGCCCCACGCCGACACGAGCACGCCGGCGACGATCATCACGACCGCGAGCGCCGCCATCGTACCGAACGTCTCGCCAAGGAGGAGCCGCCCCAGTATCGCTGCAACCACGGGTTGCAGGAGCACGTAGATCGCCACGGTTGACGACTTCGCCGTCGCCAGCGCCCAGGTGTTCAGCAGGTAAGGCACCGCGGTCGCGCCGATCGTCACGAACCCCACGCTCGCCCAGCCCACTGGAGTCATCCCGGCAACGACTGCATCGCGCACTCCCGGGTATCCAATCGGCGCAATCGTGAACCCGGCGAAGAGAAACATCCACGTCGCAACGACCAGCGCATCGTGCCGCGCGACTATCTCGCGCGTAAGGACGAGAAACAACGAGTACGCCGCGGAGCAGACGAGTAGCAGCACGTTGCCCAGCATCGCGCTGGACGAAAGCGTCATGCCGCCGCGTGGCAGGATGATCACGAGCGCGCCAGCGAGGCCGAGTGTGATACCGGCGAGATCCGCCGCCGTCGCGCGCTCACGCTTCAGGAACACCGCAAACGCCAGCGTCACGACCGGAATCGTCACGAGAATGATGGAGGCGTTTGTCGCCGATGAACGCGCGAGCCCCTCGAGGAAGGCCGTCTGGTTGATCGAGATCCCGAGCAGCCCATAAATAAAGAGCTGCCAGTAGTCGCGCGACCGGAGCCGTGGCGCCGCTGGCCTCCCGGGTCTCGACAGCAGCGCGGTTCCGAGGATGGCCGCCGTTCCCCACACGCGAAAGAACACGAAGCCGAGCGGCGAGATCTCACGAAGCGCGACCTTCGCAGCCACGTAGTTGACGCCGAAGAGGAGCTGGACGAGCAATAGCGCGGCGTGCACGAGCCAGGTGGGCGGCCGTCGCAAGCTCAGGGATGGCTTCGTGACGCTGACGTCGGGTTGTTGCGGCATTCGACGGTGGGAGTGTAACACACGGGATGGCCTGGCCGGGTTCCGGAACCCGGCCGGCCAGGCGTATCTTCTGCGCAATGAGCCCTGCCAGGATCAGCCGCCTGCCCGTGACTTCTGCGCTTGCTGCCTTGCTGGCGGTGGCCGCGCTCGCGCCACCCTGCGCGGTCGCCCAGACGCCGGCACGGCTGTCAAACGCCCAGTTTGCCGCGCTCAGCGCCCGGCTCTCCGAATCGGCGGGTTACTTCGATACCGACAACCTCATCTCGAACGAAGATTCGTATCTGCACGCAGTCTCCCAGTTACGAAGAGAGCGCGTGGAGGGAGGCACCTACATCGGTGTCGGGCCTGACCAGAACTTCTCGTACATCGCGGCGACCCGCCCCAACGTCGCGTTCATCGTGGACATCAGGCGCGACAACCTCCTCGAGCACCTGCTTTTCAAGGCATCATTCGCACTCTCGCGCAACCGCGCCGACTACCTCGCCCTCCTGTTCGGAAGGCAGCAGCCACACGACACCGCCGGCTGGAGCGCAAAGCCGGTTGACAGCCTGATCGCGTGGGTAAGCTCAGCGCCACGCGACTCCGTCGGTACGGCGCGGCTGCTCACCATGGTTCGCGGCTCTTCCCTCAGGATCTCGACTGACGATGCGGCTTACATCGCTCGCATTCTCGCGACGTTTGCCGCCGAGGGTCCGGCACTCAAGTTCAACTCGTTTGGACGCGCGCCGGCTCCGTACTACCCGGACTATGGCCGGCTCGCCTCCGAGCGGGATCGCGACGGCGCGCAGTCGAGTTTTCTTGCGAGCGAGCAGGCGTTCCGCGTGGTCAAGAACCTCGAGGACAGGAATCTCGTGATCCCCGCGGTGGGCAATCTTGCAGGTGTGCGCACCATCGCGGCAATCGGGGCATGGATGCGCGACAACGATGAGGCCTTGTCGGCGTTCTACACGTCAAACGTGGAGCAATATCTCTTCCGCGACGGTGGGTTCGATGCGTTCGCGTCGAACGTCGTGGCCCTGCCGAGGGCGCCAAACGCAGTCATCATCAGGAGTTGCTTCACCTGTCTGGGCGTGCACCCTGCCGCGTTGCCCGGCTACCACGCGGTCCAGCTCGTCCAGCGGCTCGCGCAGTTCGCCGAAATGAAGGACCTCGGGCAGCTCACGTCCTACAGGTCGCTGATTTCAACGGGATACGTCAGGCCCTGACCGCAGGCGTTTGTTCACCGCCGCGACGATCTTCTCCTCGAGTCCACCGGTCGAAAAACACCCGTGTGCGCCGCGTCGGGCGCCGCTCGCGTCCACCCCGCTGGCCGTGGCCGCGAGGCCGAGCGCCGTACCGCCAGCGGTGTCTGGCCTCACCCAGGCGGCAACGGCAATACTGAGGCGGTAGGTGTCGGCGTTCGGCGCACCTACCGAGGAGTCACCGCAGTTGAATGACCGGGCCATGGCCGCATCGGCGATCCGGCGGCTCCGCTCGAATAGACCCGTGGCGATGATGCCGACTTTGCTGTCGGTGTTCGCAACAGGCAGCCCCAAGTCGCCGAAGGCCTGCTGCACAGCCGAATAGACGGCCCCCGGATGGGCCGCGATACGATGGTCTTGCCGCAGGGAATCAAGCAGCACCGGCGATGGCCACGCGGAGAGTGTCACGTAGATCCCCTGCCCGGAACTGGCAGCACTCGTCACGAGCGTAATTATCACAACAATAACGTATCTGTAACGCGACACCATAGCGCGATTTCCTCGATATACGCCGAGAGTTGACTCCCTCGGGCGACGGTTGAACAGCAGCCCCAGTTGCACCACCGGCTATCACCTCGCCCTACGCACATATTCACACTGCATTCTCGGCAGGAGTCAACGCGCTGACCAGCCGCCGGCCAGCGTGAAAACGCCCTGCCACAAGGTGCGCACAGCAAAATTCCTCATATACCGCAATGAAAAACTTGTCGAACAGGTGGCGAATACATACAATAGTCTTGCCAAGTGCGCATGCCGGCACTGTAGCCGGACCACCGCTCGGAGCTGCAGGATAATGCCAAGACGGCTCGGTACCATACAGCAACGTCACGTTGAAGCACAACTCAAGGCACTCGGGTCGGGCAAGCAACTGCAGCCACCGGCGTCCGGCTGGGTGCGGACCATCCGCCGGGCACTTGGCATGACGACCGCCGAGCTCGCGCGGCGGCTTGGCGTGAGCCGTCAGGCCGTCACCCAACTGGAAATCGCCGAGCAGCGCGGAACGGCCAGTTGGACTTCCCTGCGGAAGGCAGCGAACGCTATGGACTGCGATCTGGCATACGCGATCCTTCCGCGCGGCTCGCTCACAGACGTGCTCATGCGGCAGGCCCGGGAGCAGGCCCGGAGGCACGTCGAACGGTCGGCGCATTCCATGGAGCTTGGATCCCACCCGGTGGACGCCGTTGATGTCGAGCTACAGGTCGAGGAGGTGGCACGCCATCTCGCCGCTGAGCGCTCCTCCGCGCTGTGGACTCCCGAGCCGGGCGACGCCAGCGCCCGTCCAGCGAGGCGCCCCCGCCACCAGCCGCGCACGGGCGGCTAGGTGACGCCGGTTCGGTCACTTGCTTCACCGGACACTCAGCGGCTGACGCAGGCTGAGCTTGATGCGTTGATCCCTCAGCACCTCTCCACACGAAGGGAACTCGCGAGGTGGGAACACGCGAACATGACCAGCGCCGTGGCGTGGGTCGAATCCCGTCCGAGGCGCGGCACGGCGCTCTCGGGACGCTTCCTGCGCACGTTGCACGAGAGGATGTTCGACGAGACGTGGATGGACGCTGGGCACTACCGAACCGTTCCGATCGGCAACGACGTGCCCGCGTGGGCAGTGCCAGCGCGCGTCGAAGACGTGGTCGCGAAGGCACGGCGCTGGATTCAAGACGCGTCGTACCCGCCGGACGAGATCGCCGTTCGCTACCACCACCGGCTCACCGAGATCCGGCCGTTCGAACATGGGAACGGGCGGGTCACGCGCCTGGTAGCTGACGCGGTAGCCATGGAGCTGGGCAGGACGTCGTTCACCTGGGGCGCCGGACTTGGCATCCCGGCGTCCGAGGTTGCGGAGCGATACCGTGCGGCCCTTCACACGGCTGACGCCGACGACATCCGTCCTTTGCTGGCGTTCGCGCGGAGTCGGCCGGCGGGCTAACGTTGAGCTGAATGATCTCCTCCTGCCTCCACGCCCTGGCCTGCGCGGCCTCGCTGCTGCAGGCAGGCGGCGCCTTCAACGGCATCCAGGGCCAGCTCGACGTTCGCATCCCGCGCATCGAGGCAGCCGTGGTCGTTGACGGCCAGCTCGCGGAGCCGGTGTGGCAGTCGGCCGCGCGGCTCGTTGGCTTTTCACGCTATGCGCCCACCGACGGCGCTTCCGCGGATGACTCGACCGAAGTCCTCGTATGGTACTCGCCTACGGCAATCCACTTCGGTGTCCGCGCATACGCAGAGCCGGGCACCGTTCGTGCAACGCTGGCCGATCGCGACAAGCTTTACGCTGACGACTACATCGGGCTCTTCATCGGCACCTTCAACGACGGCCGGCAGGCTACGGTATTTGCAGCGAACCCACTCGGTGTGCAGGGCGACGGAATTCTCGTCGAGACCGGAACCGTCTCCGGCGGGTTCTCCGGGCTCGCGGTGGGCCGCGAGGAAACCGATATCCGGCCCGATTACGTTTTCGAGTCCAAAGGCCGCCTCACCGGCTACGGCTACGAAGTCGAGATCCGGATTCCGTTCAAGAGTCTAACGTTCCAGCCCGCGGAGACGCAGTCGTGGAGCTTCAACGTCATCAGGAAGGTGCAGAGCCGCGGCTACGAGTACTCGTGGGCGCCGGCTCGCCGCGCGGCGGCCTCGTACATCGCCCAGCACGGGCACCTCACAGGCATCACTGGTTTATCGCGCGGGCTCGTGCTCGACGTGAATCCGGTGGCGACGAGCCGCGTCGAAGGCGCTGCTGCGCCAGGCGGCTACGGCTACCGCGCCGAGCGCCCCAAGCTCGGCGGCAACGTGCGCTGGGGCATCACCAACAACCTCACCGCAAGCGGTACGCTCCGGCCCGATTTTGCCGAGGTGGAGTCGGACGCTGGCCAGCTCGTGTACGATCCGCGGCAAGCTCTCTTCTTCACCGAGAAGCGCCCTTTCTTTCTCGATGGGCTGGAGCAGTTCTCGACGCCGTCGAACCTCGTCTATACGCGGCGCATCGTTGCCCCCGTGGCGGCGGTGAAGTTTTCGGGAAAGGTCGCCGGTACCAGCGTCGCGATGCTTTCGGCGGTTGACGCCCCAGCGCTGTCGGCCACCGGGCTCAACAATCCGCTGTATGGAATCCTCCGGCTCAGGCGCGACGTGGGTACGAGCTCGCGCCTCGGGATCATCGTTACCGACAGGGAAGACGGCGCGTCGAGCAACCGCGTCTATGGGAGCGACCTCCGCGTCGTGTTCAGCAAGTCGCTGAGCGCGCAGGCACAGGGTGCGTTCAGCACCACCAGTGCGCAGTCGGGCCCTTCGCTCACCGGGTCGCTCTGGAACGCGTCGCTCATGCGGTCCGGGACGACGTTCAATGCCCGGTACACCGTATCGGCAATCAGCGACGGATTCCGCACTCTCGCAGGGTTCATCAGTCGGCCGTCTATCGCGCGCATCAATGCCGACCACAGCATCTCCGCATACGGACGCCGGGGCGGCCTCGTGGAGCGGGCGACACTCGACGTGGTGACTGACGGCACGTGGGCGTACCGGCAGTTCGTCAACAGCGGCGACGCCATCGAGAAGAAGCTGCACTTCAACGCGAACTTCAACCTGCGCGGCGGGTGGCAAGCGGGAGTGTCGCTGCTCCTCGAGGTGTTTGGGTTCGACCCGGTGTATTACGCTCCTTACGCCGTCCAGCGCGTGACCTCCGCGGGCGCCGACACGGTGCCGTTCGGCGGAAGGGCGCGAATCCCGAATCGGGACTACGTGCTGTCGCTCACCACGCCGCGCTTCAGCCACTTCTCGATGAACGGATCGCTTATCTGGGGGCAGGACGAGAACTTCTATGAATGGGCTCCTGCCGACGTGGGCATCGTGAATGCGAGCGCCAACTGGAACCCGACCGAGCAGCTCAGGGTTGCCGCGACGTACATCTACCAGACGTACCATCGCCGCACGGACGGCAGCCTCGTTGCGCGCAGCCGGATCCCGCGGCTGAAGGTGGAATACCAGATCACGCCATCAACGTTCGTGCGCGTCGTGGGACAGTACGCCGCGTCGTACCAGGACTCGCTCCGGAACGACGCCGGCGCTGGCGAGCCGATCCTCATACGGCGCGGCGGCGTCTACACGCGCGCGCTCGGTGGCACGGTGAACTCGATTCGCGCGGATTGGCTGTTCTCGTTCATGCCATCGCCCGGAACCGTAGTGTATGCCGGCTACGGCAGCACGATGACCGAGCCAGAGTCGTTCCGCTTCAACGACATCGTGCGCCAGCAGGATGCCTACTTCGTCAAGCTCAGCTACCTCTTCCGGATGTAGCGGCCTGCCTGGAGCGGCGGTCGGGAACACAACGGCCACCCGGAGTTTCCATCCGGGCGGCCGTTGTGTTCCCGGCTAACCGATGATGCTGCGCCTACGGTACCACCGTGCAGTTCTGGCCTGCCGGACACGGCGGCGCAACCGGAGGCAGGCCCAGCCGTCTGAGCTCCGCGTTGAATGCCGTCAGGTCGGAGGCGTACACCTTAGCCATCCGGTCGGTCTGCACCTTGAGGATCTTGTTGTATTCCGCGAAGAGTGACGGCCAATTGGCCAATGGCGCCCCATCGCCACGATTCACCATCGACATCAGGTTGGCCAGCCGGTTGTTGATACGGATCGGGAAGTTGAGCGGATCCTGACCGCTCTGGTTCTTCACCTGGTAGATGTCACCCTCGACGGCGTTCAGGTTCGTCGTGAGGCGGTCACCGCTCTCCTTGAGCTTCGTATCGGAATTCTTCGACATGCGGTCGGCGGCATCCGTCTTCACTCGTCGCGAGTCAATCACCGCCTGGTTCGCCTCGCTCACCTTGTCGCGGATCTGCATCGCGAGGTTGAACTGCGCGCGCAGGTCGGCATCCGTCACGTCAGGATACGCCGGGTTGCGGACGACCTTGAACGACTGGGTCTGCGTGTAGTTGTCGGCCGTGAGGCGAACCTTGTAGGTGCCTGGAGGCGCTATCGGGCCCGTAACGCTCGCGCCCCAGAGGATCATGTTGGCAAAACTGGTGGCCGGACTGTACCGGAGGTCCCAGTTCAGGCGGTTGAGGCCAACGATGTTGGTGGTGGACGGGTTGAATCCTCCGCGCCCGCCGCCCCTGCCTCCGCGTCCGCCGCCCTGCGCGGGGTCGGGCGGCCCGAAGCTCCGGACGACGTTGTTCGCGGAATCCAGCACGTCAATCGTTACACGCGACGCTGGATTCTTGAGCCAGTAGGTGAATCCCGCGCCGGTCGCGGAGCGCATGGCCGCGGGCGGCGCGAATAGCCACGAGCCGGCAGCCGCCACGTCGGAGTTGTACTGCCTGAGCGGAGCAATGTCGTCGAGGACCCAGAAGCTGCGGCCGTGCGTCGCGATGACGAGGTCATTCTCTTCCACGACCAGATCCGAAACGGGCACATCGGGCATGTTCAGGCGCAGCGACTCCCATGTGTCGCCGTCGTTGTACGAGATGTAGACCCCATGCTGGCCCGCAGCATACAGCAGTCCCTTACGCGTGGGGTCCTCGCGAATTGCGTGCATGTAGTCATCGGCGCGAATTCCGTTGACGATCTTGGTCCACGTCTTCCCGTAGTCGTGCGTGCGATACAGATACGGCGCCTTGTCGCCCATCAGCGGCCTGCGGGCCGAGAAGTACGCCGTGCCGTCATCGAACGACGATGCATCCACCTGGCTCACGCGCGCGAAGTCGGGCAGATCCTTCGGCGTGACGTTCGCCCAGGTCTTGCCGCCGTCACGCGTCACGTGCACCAGGCCGTCGTCGGATCCGGTCCAGATGATGTTCACGTTCTTCTTGCCAGGACCAACCGAGAAGATCACCGCGTACATCTCGGGGCCGTTCATGTCACCAGTGATCGGCCCGCCGGAGTGACCCATCGTCTTGGGGTCGTGGCGGGTGAGATCGCCGCTGATGGCCGTCCAACTCCGCCCGCCATCGGTCGTCTTCCAGAGCCGCTGCGACGAGGTGAAGAGCAGCTTCGGATTGGCCTTCGAGAAGATGATAGGGAAGGTCCACTGCCACCGCTCCGGCACCTCGGCCGACGATTCACCGGAGTAGAACCAAGGGTACGGGTTCACCTCGCGGCTGTAGCCGGTGCGGCGGTTGAACTTGTTGATGTAACTGCCGTTGTTGGTTCCCGAGTAGAACTGGTCGGGATCCAGTGGGTCGGCGGCGATGTAGCCCGGCTCGCCGCCGCCGGCCTGGTACATGAGCGCCGAGCTCCCCGCGGCTTGCTGAGCATCGTTCTGCGGCGCGCCGCCAGGCGCTCCGCCGCCGCGCGCACCGCGGCCGCCGCCGCCGCCGAACCCGCCGCGGCCACCGGCTCCCGCCTTGTTCCAGTCGCTTGGCACGCACGCGGTGCTGTTGTCCTGCTGCGAGCCACACACGTGATATGGAACGTGCGCCGTGGTAATCACGTGGTAGAACTGTGCGGTCGGGAAGTCCTCGTCCGACCACGCCTGTCCGTTGTTGAACGTCACCGTGCCACCACCGTCGTTTGCCTCGACGATGTGCTGCGGGTTGTCGGGGTCAATCCAGAGGTCGTGCTTGTCGCCGTGCGAGCCACCGATGTTCTGCAGCGTCTTGCCGCCGTCCGACGAACGGAAGAGCGATGTGTTCTGCATGTACACCATGTCGGCGTTCCGCGGGTCGGCCGTCACGTGGGTGTAGTAGAAGGCGCGCTGGCGGATGTCACGGTTGTCGTTGATGAGCGCCCAGGTCTTGCCGGCGTCGTCAGAGCGATACAGGCCGCCGTTCTCGTGCTCGTACAGAGCGTACACACGGTTCGGGTTGGCGCCAGAAACCGACACGCCAATACGGCCGACCAGGCCGGTCTGCGGGAAGCCGGGAGCGCGGGTGAGCTCGGTCCACGTGTCGCCGCCGTCCGTTGACTTGAACAACCCCGAGCCCGGCCCGCCCGACGACATCGTGTACTCGGTGCGGAACGCCTCCCACATCGCGGCGTAGATGACGCTCGGGTTGGTGCGGTCAACGGAGATGTCAATCGCCGCGGTCTTGTCGTCGCGGAACAGAACCTTCTTCCACGTCTTACCGCCATCGGTGGTGCGGTACACGCCACGATCGGGATTCGGAACGCTCATGTTTCCGAACGCCGCCACATAGACGACGTCCGGATTGCGCGGGTCTATCCGGATCTTCGAGATGTTCTCGCTCGACGCGAAGCCAATATGCGTCCATGTCTTGCCGCCGTCGGTGGACTTGTATACGCCGTCGCCGGCCATGATGTTGCCGCGGATGCAGGTCTCGCCCATCCCGATCCAGACGATATCGGGGTTGGTCTCCGAGACCGCCACCGCGCCGACGGACGCGCTGTTCACCTTGCCGTCGGTGATCGGATTCCAGGTGACCCCGCTGTCGCTTGTCTTCCACAGGCCGCCTCCCACAGCGCCGAAGTACGCCTCGTTAGGCCGGCCGCGCACGCCGCTGACGGCAATGGAACGGCCGCCGCGGTCAGGCCCAATGGCGCGCCATCGGTAGTTCTTCAGCAACGTGGTGTCCAGCGCCGCCCGCGCCATCGGGGCGGCGCTGCGGGCCTCTGCCACGCGATCGGTGCGCCACGCGGCGCCCAGCACGGCGGCGCCCGCGAGCGCGAACGAAACGATGAATACGGGTCGTCGGGAACGCATCACGATCTCCTTGCAAGTCGCCGCCACTGCCCGCGGCATCGGGATGAACATCTGTACAACACCGGTACAACCTATCGCACAACCGCTGGAACGTTGATGATAATGCCGTGAGCCTTGAGGGCCTCGCTCACTGCACTGGCGCGCGTGATTACGGCGTTGGCTTCGGCGACCGCGCCGGGCAACTGCCGCTTGGCTTCCGCGTATTGGCGCATGATGACGGGGCTGGGCGTTTCCCAGAAGGCGAGAACGCCCGTCTTTGCCTGCGTCAGCTGGCCAAGAACGTTCTCCGGATCTGCTGGAGCGCCCCCGCGGCCTCCACCACCACCACGACCGCCACCGGGCGCCGCGACAACACCGAACTTCTTCTTGGCGGCATCCAGCGACTTCGTGAATGCGTCGAAATCGGCCTTGACGCCCGCGGGAATCGAGGCGTCGTCCCGCACCTTGGGCGCCGCCCCCGCGACATCGCGATCCAGACCCGCCAGCACAGCCTGCACGGCGGCAGCGCGGCGTTGCAGCTCATGCAGGTCGTTGGCCACATCGTCGTACCGACGACGCTCGGCGTCCGCGAGCCGTACGGCGGGATCACCCACTATGCGGATCTGCTTGGAATCGAGGACGCTTCCGCCAGCCACGAGTTGCACAGTGTAGGTTCCCGGTGTAACGAACGGCCCCGCCGCAGATCCGCCGCCAAACCCGCCAGAGCCGCCACGCCCACCCCCACCGCTTCCGTCATCGCACGGGTTTTTGGGAAGATGGCCAGCGGTCGGCAGCGGAACCGGCACACCCGGCACGGCCGGCGCACCACCGCGGCCACCGCCCCGCCCGCCAGCGCCGCCAAACGCCCCCGCGCCAGCAGTGGTGTCGGCTGGTATGGGCGCCACACGCTGGTCCCAACAAGCGGTCTGGATTCCAGCGGCGTTCCTGGCAGCGGGGATGTCAATGTCGCGCACTGTCCGGCCGTTCGCGGCGATCCGAAGGGAGAGTCCGCTGACGGGCTTCTTCAGGTGGAAGGCCACGACCGCATCGAGCGGAGGATTCTCCCCAATGAACGTCTGGTGACCCCAGAACTCGTCGTTGCGGTTGTCCATCTGCTTCCACTGCAGCGCGGGGCCAGGCGTGAACAGGTGTGCATCGCCGGCGGCGGTCGTGGCCGCCATGTATTCCTGGATGGGAGACAGATCGTCGAGAACCCAGAGTGCACGTCCATGCGTGGCAACGATCATTGCGTTGTCACGCGGATGAATCGTTATCTCGTCAATCCGCACCGTCGGGAAGTTGTCGCCCGTAAGGCGACGCCACGTACGGCCGCGATCGAGCGATACCCGAAGGCCGGTTTCGGTTCCGAGGTACAGGACATCCCGGTTTCGCGTGTCCTCGGTAAGTGTCCGCGCTGTCTCGCCGTCGGCCAGGCCGCCAGTCAACGCCGTGAAGGTCGCGCCGAAGTCCTTACTGACCCAGACATGCGGCGCGTAGTCGTTCAGCCGGTGGTTGTCCACCGTTACGTATACGGTCGCCGCGTCAAACGCCGACGGTACGACCCGCGAAACGAATCCACCCACCGGGAACCCCGGCACGTGGCTCGTGATGTTCTGCCACGACTTGCCGCCATCCTTCGAGACCTGGAGGTTTCCGTCGTCGGTTCCGGCATAGTACACCCCGGGTTGCTTCGGAGACTCCGCCAGCGCAACGATGGTCGGCCACGCCGAGATCCCGTCGTTCTTTGAGATCGTGATATCCGCGCCCTTCAGGCCCATCGTGACGATTTCGTCGCGGTTGGCGTTGCTCGTGAGATCCGGACTGAGTTCCACCCACGAGTCGCCGCGGTCGGTGGACTTGAACAGCTTGTTGCCGCCAACGAGAAGCGTGCCCGGATCATGCGGTGAAAAGATCATCGGCGTATCCCAGTGGAAGCGGTATGCCGTCCCAGCCGGCGGAGGCGGCACCACGTTTGCCGGGGTGGGCCGGATGCTCTTGGATTCGCCGGTCTCCTTGTTCCTGCGAATGATGTTCCCGTCCTGCGATTCCGTGTAGGCGATGCGCGCATCGCGGAGGTCGGTGAGCGCGACAAAGCCGTCGCCGCCCTGAATCTGGAACCAGTCGTAGTTCATGATCCCGGCCGTATGCCGCGAACGGCTCGGCCCGCACCAGTCGTAGTTGTCCTGCATGCCGCCGCACACGTTGTATGGCGTCTCGAGGTCGTACGACACGTGATAGAAGAGACCGACCGGAAGGTTCGGGATGAAGATCCAGTGCTTCGACTGGTCGTAGGAGACGCTGAGGCCGCCGTCGTGGCCAATGATGACGTGGTCCGAGTTCGCAGGGTTGATCCAGATCGCATGGACGTCGTCGTGCGTCGCCAATGCTGCATCGGTTTCCCATGTCACTCCGCCGTCTATCGTCATCTGCAGCCCGACCCCGCCCATATACACACGGTCAGGGCTGTTCGGATCGATGCGCACCTGGCTGAAATACATCGGGCGAGGGTTGTTCGACGACAGTTTGCGCCACGTCGCGCCGCCGTCGTCGGAACGATAGATGCCAGTGACGCCCTGGTCAGCGCCGGCGCTGCCCCGCCCGCCAGCTACCGCCCCGCCCCCTCCCCGTCCGCCGGCCAGCGCCGAACCCTCGATGCTTGCGTACACGATGTTGGGGCTGCGCCGGTACACATCGAGCCCGATTCGTCCGAGTGGTCCCGGCGGGAGCGTGTTCGACAGCCGCGTCCAGTGCTCTCCGCCGTCGGTGGACTTCCAGATCCCCGAACCCGGACCGCCGCCGTTCATGCAGCATGCGCTCCGCTCGCGCTGGTACGTGGACGCAAACACCACGCTGGGGTCACCAGGCGAGAGCGCAATGTCGTTCGCGCCAGTGTTGTCGTCCACCTTCAGCACATGGCGCCACGTCTTGCCGCCATCCGTCGACTTGTAGATTCCGCGCTCGCCGCCGGGGCCGAACAGCGGGCCCGTGGCCGCCACGAACACGATGTCGCTGTTGGTCGGATCCAGAACGATGCGGTTGATGTGCCTGGAGTCAGCCAGACCGATGTGGCTCCACGTCTTGCCCCCGTCAGTCGTCTTCCAGACGCCATCGCCCCAGGAGGTGCTCTGCCGGTTGTTCGATTCGCCTGAACCGACGTACACCAGATCGGGGTTGAGCTGCGAGATCGCCACGGCGCCTATCGAGAGCAAGCCCCGGTCCTGGAGCAGCGCCGTAAAGTCGGCTCCATTGCTGGTGGTCTTCCAGACGCCGCCGTGCGCTGTCCCCACGTACCACGTAGCCGGGTTGGCTTCGTACACGGCTATGTCGGCGATCCTGCCGGACATGGTCGCCGGGCCGATGGATCTGAAGTGCAGGGAGTTGAACTCCGTTGCAACCGGGGCCTGAGCCACCAGTGGCGCCCTTGCAAAGAATGCGAGGACGCACAGGAACAGAGAAAATGTGCGGGTCATGGATCCTCCGACAGGTCGTTGGCAGCCGTGAGAACTGGGGGAACGGCAGGATGGAGCGTCAACGATCCAAACGATGTTCACGCGCTCGGTGGCCGGGCCGGGCCACCCGCAGGCGCTATTGTATGGATACGCCCTCGCGACCCGCAATGTTGTGGCTGAATCCGCAGCGAACAGCCGGAGTGCTCACCGATGCAGCCGTGACCACAGCCGGGGGCGCGCCGGTTCCGCTACGGAGCACCGGGGGCGCTGACTCAGGCCGTAGGCGAGGTAATGGCAAGGCCGTCGGTATCGAGCGCGAACGGTACGAGTTCGCCGAGCGGCGATACCGCCTCGCGCACGCCCTCAACGTTGTCGGCGCCCGCGAGGATGAAGACGCACCCGCCTCCGGACGCACCCATCGCTTTGCACCCGAGCGCCCCGGCATCGAGCGCCTTCCTCACCATCGCATCTATGCGGGGCGTAGAAATCCCCGGGTGGAGCGACTTCTGGTGATGCCAGTGCTCCTCGATCAGCGCGCCAAGCAGGTCGAGGTCGCCTGATTCCAGAGCTACGGTCATGTCACGGGCAAGGAGCCGCATCGCCCTGAGCGAGGTGCGCACACGCTCGTTACCGGCGCTGTACGAGTCGAGAACGCCGCGAATCGTCTCGCCCGAGATGCGGGATTCGCCGGTATAGACCAGCAGGCCGCGGCGTACGAACTCTGCGGCAGTAGCCGCGGCCACCGTCAATCGCTTCACCTCGACCGCACCGGCAAAGGAAAGGCCCAGCACGCCGCCGTGCGTCGCGGCGTAGTGGTCCTGGCGACCACCGGCTATTCCCATGTCCTCGACTTCCACCCGCCTGCCTTCTTCGGCGATTGTGCGCGGATCCAGTGGCTGCGCATTCCACGCGGCGAGTGCACCGAACACCGCCGCGCTCGCCGCCGACGAACCACCAAGCCCGGCGGCAAACGGAAACCGGCTTTCCACGGAGACGACGACGCCGTTCGTTGCAGTACGGCGCAACGCCGCTTCGATGATCGCGGACTCCGCTGCCGGCGAGCCAGAAGCGTTGTAGGTTTCCTGCGGGCGCACGGTGGCAACGGCGTACCGGTCAATCGCCACGTTGCATACGTACCCGCCCTGTTCGCAGCAGTAGGGCGGCACGTCGGTCCATCCGCCGCCCAGGTCAATTCTGGTAGGCGCGCGCGCGGTAACCGTTCGATTGCGTGAAGTCTCGATCACGAGGCGAAGCTGCGTTGGCAAGCAGAAGACCAAGAAACTATCAAGCTTCCGAGCCGCCGCGCAGCGGCGCGACCACTTCATCCGGGGCAGGGCGGCCCGAGGTTCACGTCGTATCACACACGCACTGGGATCGTGAGTGGTACCTCCCCGCAACCCGTTTCCGTCAACGGCTCGTTGCCCTTATAGACGACCTGATCGAAGATCCGCCACGGAACGGAGCAAGCTTCCTGCTCGACGGGCAGATGGCCGTGGCGGAGGACTACATCGAGGTATGCCCGGAGCGGGCCGACGCCCTCCGGACGCTCCTCGCTGAAGGGGCGATCGAGGCGGGGCCATGGTACGTGCTCGCCGATGAGTTGACCCCCGGTGGCGAAGCGCTCGTACGCAACCTCCTTGCCGGGCGTCGCTCGCTCGCCCGGCTCGGCGCCACGCCCCCTCCCGTGCTGTACTGCCCGGACTCGTTCGGCCACCCGGCATCGCTACCGACGCTCGCGGCTGGTTTCGGGCTGGGACTCGCGATTCTCTCGCGCGGCTTCGGTGGCGCGCGCTGGCCCGCGGCCGACTTTACCAGGTGGGTTGCGCCGGACGGAGCGTCCGTGCTGCTGTACCACCTGTCGCGGAAGGGCTACGACATAGCGGAGAACCTCCCCAGGGACGCAGCCGCAGCGCGCGAGCGTTGGGCTGAGATACGCGACGACCTGCTGGGCCGCCTCACGCTGGGCGTGGCACTGCTGCCCAATGGCGCGGACCATCACGCACGGCAGCCCGAACTGCCGATGGCACTCGAGGCGTTGCGCGCGGCGGCAAGCCATGTAACGGTGCGGGCAAGCTCCCTCACCGCGTTTGCCGGCGACGCAGCGGCGCGCGCAGCGAATGCAGCGCTCGAAACCGTGAGAGGCGAACTTCGCGACTCGTACGGATTCATGTGGACGCTCCAGGGAACGTTCTCGTCGCGCGCGCATCAGAAGCGCCGCAACGCGGCCGCCGAGCGCATGCTCGTGCGAGACGCAGAGCCATGGGCGGCACTGGCGCGTGTGCGCGGCGCGCCTGACCGGCGGCACCTGATGAACGCGGCATGGAAGTCACTCCTCCTCTGCCACCCGCACGACACGCTCTGCGGGTGCTCGACAGACGAAGTTGCGCGCGCCATGGACGCGCGGCTGGACGAAGCCGAAGCGCAGGCTGGCGGGATTCGTGCCGACAGCATCAACGACCTCATCGGCCACGACGAAGACGCCGCGCGCGAGCACCCGGGCGATTGGGAGCCGATGACGATCGTGCGCAACCGCGCCGCGCGGCCGCGAGGGGGAGTCGCCATACTGCGGGTTACATCGTTCGTGTCGGACGTGAGGGTTGGCGCGAATGCACCGCCGGAGCCGCCACGCACGGCGATGGCGACGACACCGCTGCTGGGGCTAGTACTCCCGCAGCAGACCTTGACGGAACATACGTTTACAGAGCTTACGCAAGCCCCGCGCCATTACCCAGATGCCGACATAGTACATGTGGCAGAACTCGCTGCCTGGATTCCATCCGTGCCTGGCTACGGGCTGGCCTGTCTGCCGCACGATGGCGTCCGAGTAACCAGTCCCCACGAACCGCCCAACCCCGCCCGTGCGCTGCGCAGAGGTATTGGCAACGGACGAGTCAGCATATCTGTAGGCCCGAACGGCAATATCAGGTTCACCGACCTGGCGACCGGCTCCAGCGTGCCGCGGTTCATTCGCTGGGAGAGCGCCACTGACCGCGGCGACCTCTACACGGCTTCCATACGCGGGAAACGGCTTCGACCGGTGTTTCGGGGCTCGCGCATCGTGCACGGTGGGCCGGTTCGTGCGTCCATCGAGACGCGATGGACGCTCGCGGCCGCCCGCGAGCGGATTGACATGCGAGTGGCCTTCACCGTTGACGCTGACGCGCCATTCGTGAGGGTCACGCTGGAGGGAGTCAACACCGTCTCCGATCATCGGCTGCGAATCGGGTTTGCGACCGGCATCCGCGACGGGCTCGCGGTGGCAGACGCGATGTTCGGCCCGGTCGAACGGCACAGCATCGTCGTGCCACCGCGCGACGCCGCAATGGAGCTGCCGCCGCGCACTGCGCCGTTGCACCGGTATGTCTCGCTCTTTGGCCACAAGGCTGGCGCGACGCTTTACTCCGATGGGCTCGCCGAGTACGAGACGCAGGAGGATGGTGTGATATTCGTGACGCTGCTGCGTTCCGTGGGCGAGCTGTCGCGCGGCGACCTGCCGGAGCGACCCGGCCACGCCGGCTGGCCGGCCCCGACCCCGGAGGCTCAGTGTCACGGACCGTTCGCTGCTGAGTTCGCGGTACTGCCGCATGGTGCCCGCGGCGCTGCCACAGCCGCCGTGATCGAGCACGCGGCGGACGACGTGCTCCTTCCGCTTACCGGTGCTACGCTTCGCTCGGCCCTGCACGATCCAGGCACGATCGACGGAATCGAGCTGGAAGGCACTGGCCTGGCGGTGTCGGCAATTACCACGAGCGACAACGGCGACTGGCTCGTGCTTCGCTGCGTGAACGTCGCGGGCGACGCCACGGAGGGAACGTGGAGACTTTCGTTCCCGGTGCGCGATGCGTTGACGGCACGGCTGGACGAAACGCCCATCGGTCGGCTGGATCCGACCCCTGGCAATGGCAGTACGATTCACTTCACGGCCGCGCCGCGCACCGTCGTCACGATACTGGTCCGCTGATCAACCCGTCTTCCACGCAGAACAACAGCCCATGCATCGCTACCCGCTTCGCGCACTGTACATCGCCGCAGCAGCGAGCTTCCTGGTCGCACCTGCTTCCGTTCACGCCCAATCGGCGCCGTACTTCCCGCCTGCGGGGTCGTGGGAGCGCCGCGCTCCAGCGCAGGTCGGCCTTTCGGCGATGGCAGTGGACAGCGCGGTGGCGCTGGCGCTTGCCAATGAATCCACGACGCCACGCGACATGCTGGAAGCGCACCGGATATCGTTCGGGCGCGAACCGTTCGGCGAAGCGATCGGCCCGTTCCGGGCACGCGCAGGTGCGGCGGGATTGATCATCCGCCACGGCTACATCGTCGCGGCATGGGGCGATCCGAACCGGGTGGATCATACGTTCAGCGTCACGAAAAGCTTCGTCACCACGACGATTGGCCTCGCGTTCGACCGCAAGATGATTCGTGCCGTCACGGACCCCGTGCGCCAGTACATGGCGCCGATCATCGCGCTCAAGGGTCCGCCGGGCGCAGGGGCTCCGCTCGTGCGAATCCCTCCCACAAGCATGAATGGACTCGACACGCTTCGCGGCGTGAGGCCCACGGTTGCATACGACGCGTTCGAGGTACTGGAGCCGTTCGAGTCGGAGCACAACCGGACGATCACCTGGGAACACCTGCTGCGGCAGACGAGCGACTGGCAGGGCACGCTCTGGGGCAAGCCGGACTGGGCCGACCGGTTCCCGCGAAACACCACCGACACCGCTGCCGTCATCAACCGGAAGCGGGACGAAGCCGGCACCGTTTACAAGTACAACGACGTACGGGTGAACCTCATGGCGCTGGCCGCGTTGAACATATGGCGCAGGCCGCTACCGCAGGTGCTCAAGGAGTACGTAATGGACCCGATTGGCGCATCGGATACATGGCGCTGGCTGGGCTACGACAACTCATGGGTACTGATGGATGGCGCGCTCGTGCAGTCGGTGGCTGGCGGCGGCCACTGGGGCGGCGGCATGCTGATCAGCGCGTACGACATGGCTCGGTTCGGGCTACTCACCTTGCACGCCGGCAAGTGGCGCGACAAGCAACTGGTGTCGGAACGATGGATCCGGATGTCGCGCTCGCCGGGGCCGGCGAACGACCAGTACGGGTTTGCGAACTACTTCCTCAATACCGGTCGGAAGGCGCTGCCAAGCGCGCCGGAGCAGGTGTTCTATCACCTCGGCAACGGCAACAACATCATCTACGTGGATCCGGTGAACGACCTCGTGATCGTTGCACGGTGGATGAACAGCACGCGAACGCTCGACTCGATGGTAAAACTGCTCACTCCACGGGGATGAATCGCATACAGCGCGCGGTCTGAAGCAACGCGAAGGTCTCCAGCACGGTCGCATGGGCGCATGATCAGGCGCGCTCCGACAGCCCCCGGCTGGCGACGACGGGTACGTCGCCAGCAATGCGGTCGCGCCACGCGTCGCCCAGGAGCGTCGCCGCCACCACCGTGACGATGAGGGCGAGTCCGGGAGCAAGCGCTACCCACGGCGCCGACACGATCACGTCGCGCCCGCTCGCAATCATGTTGCCCCAGCTTGGCGCTGGCGGCTGAATGCCAAGCCCGAGGAACGACAGCCCGCTCTCGAGCATCACCGCACTGCCGACACCGAGCGTCGTCGCGACAATTGCGGGGCCGATAGCGTTTGGTAACACATGCCGCCATAGCGCGCGGCCGCCGGGCACCCCGAGCGCACGCGCTGCCTCCACGTACGGCCGAACGCGGGCAGCGGCCACCTCGGCGCGGATCATCCGCGCCACGCCCATCCACCCCGTCGCGGCGAGCACCACCACCACCGTCGTGATCCCCGGTTGCCAAAGCGCGGCGCAGACGAGGAGAAGAACGAGGCGAGGCACCGCAAGCATCGTGTCGGCCGCGGCCATCGCAACGCGGTCAATAATCCCACCCCGCCAGCCCGCGACGGCGCCGATGGCACTCCCTGCGGCAGCGGCGAGCACGGATCCCACGATGCCCACCGCGAGCGACAGCCGGCCCGCAAGCATCATCCGGACGAACAGGTCGCGGCCAAATCTGTCGGTGCCCAGGACGTGGAGCGCGCCCGCTGGATCGCGCGAGAGCGGCGGCAGGAGGCGGCGCGTAATTACGTCACCGATAGCGATGGGATCATGCGACGCAACGGCCGGCACCAGAACAGCGCCGACTGTGAGCAGGACCAGTGCCGCGATCGAGGCCTGCGTCGCGCGGTCGAGCCCCCGCCAGAATCGAACATACTTCATCGCGTGACCTGACGTTGACGCGGATCGAGCAACGGCAGTGCAAGATCGGCAGCGAGGTTTGCGAGAATAACCGCGGCGGCATACCAGATACTGGCGCCAAGAACCACGGGGTAGTCGCGTGCTGCGATGGCCGAAAGCGTCAGCCGCCCGAGACCTGGCCAGGCGAAGACGGATTCCACGAATACCGACCCTGCGACCACGCCCGGCAGGGTGAGCGCGAACAGCACGACGAGCCCCGGCAGCGCATTGGCAGTGACGTGCCGCGCGAGTACGCGACTCCGCGACGCGCCCCGAGCCCGTGCGGCCCGCACGAAGTCCAGTTCGAGCAGGTCCACAAAGTTGTGGCGGGCATACCGCGCCACGCCCGCCGCACCTATCGCCGTGAGCGTGACGACGGGCAGGATTGCGTGCCGAGCGACGTCGGCCGCCGCCGTCCACCCGGAGAGGGAAAGCCCTGGCGTGTGAATCCCAAGCGCCGGAAGGCGCAGCGCCGACGGGAGCCCAAGCGTTGCGGCTCCATAGGTGAAGACGGCAACCAGGGCGAGGGCGAGCCAGAAGGTCGGTGCGGCAAATACCGCTGCCGTGACTACCGTGGTCGCGCGGTCAGTGGCGCGTCCCCTGGTACTTGCCTGAAGCAGGCCGAGCGGAACGCCAATGGCGAAGGTGAGCAGCAACGACGCAAGCCCTAGCCCGATGGAAATCGGCGCGGCGTCGGCAAGTGCGCGCGACACGGTCTGCCGGAGCGCGAAGCTCTCGCCCATGTCGCCGCGAAGCAATGCGGCCGCCCAGCGCGCATATTGAACGGCGACGGGCCGGTCGAGCCCAAGGTTGGCCCGCAGTCGTTCCACTTCGACCGGAGTTGCCGATGGCGGCACGAGGAACACCGTGGGGTCGCCGGGCGCAAGCCGGACGAGCGCAAAGACAAGCGTGACGACGAGCCAGAAGAGCACCGCTGCTCCGGCAACGCGCCGCACGACCATTGAAATGGGCACGGGTTGATTATGCCTGCGGCAAGGCCCGCGTCAATCGCCCTCACTGCATTCCTGCTCTGTTCGTGCGGCCCTGTTGCCCGCGATCCTGGCACGGTGGTGTACGCGTCCGGCGCGGACCTGGAGTCCGCAAACCCGCTCGTCACGATTCACGGGCTCTCGCGGCAGGTGCAGCGGTTCGTCATCTTCACCACGTTGGCGCGGTACGACAGCGCCCTCGCCCCCGCACCATACCTTGCCAAGTCGTGGACGTGGTCGCGCGATCGGCGCACCCTCACATTCACGCTCGATGCCGGCGCGCGATGGCAGGACGGAACGCCGACTACCGCGCGCGATGCGGCGTTTACCCTGCTTGCGGCACGCGATCCCCGGACGGGCTACGCGCGCGCGGCCGACCTGGCATCCATTGATACAACCCTGGCTCCTGACGACTCGACACTGACTGTCGAATTCGCGTCGCCCCAGCCGCTCTTTCCAATGGTGCTCTGTGAACTTCCGGTGCTCCCCGAGCACCTGCTGCGTAACGTGCCCCGCGAGGAGATGAGGCGCGCGGCCTTCGACTCCGATCCGGTCGGCAACGGGCCATTCCGGTTTACCGAACGCGTGAGCGGGCAGCACTGGGTGTTCGAGCGAAACGATGAGTTTCCCGCCTCGATGGGCGGGCCTCCCGGAATCGAGCGTCTGGTAATCGTGGTGGTAGACGAACCGGCCACGAAACTTGCGGGGCTCGCCAGCGGCGAACTCGATTTCGCGGGGATAGCGCCAACGATGGCCGCGCTCGCGGCGCGGGATCCGACGATTCGCGTGATGGACTACCCGATCCTGCTCTCCACCGCGCTGGTATTCAACACCCACCGGCCGCCGTTCGACGACGCCCGCGTCAGGAAGGCCGTGAGTCTGTCGCTGGATCGCCAACGGATCGTTGATGTCGCCCTCGCAGGGTACGGAACCCCGGCGGCTGGTCCCGTGCCGCCGGAAAGCCCGCTGGCGCTTCCGGCAAGGCCGGTCCGCGACGAACACGCCGCGGATTCCCTCCTCGACGCCGCGGGGTGGCGTCGTGGGCCAGGCGGACGCCGCTCTCGCAACGGGGTTGCGCTTGACGCCACTCTTCTGACAGTGGGCAGCGGAGACAATGCGGTGGAGCAGCTCGTCCAGGCAGACCTCGCCGAGCGCGGTATCGGAATCGGGATCCGCCAGATGGAGATGGGGGCATTCCTCGCGCGGGCACGCGCCGAGCCAAAGACCTTCGACCTGCTCGTGACCGGAATCCCTGGCGACTTGTCGCTCTCGTTCCTCGGTGCGATGTACGATTCCCGGCAACGGGGGAGTGCGCTGGACTACGGAGATTTTCACACTGCGACACTCGACGCCTTGTTCGCGCGAACGCGCACTGCCGATGCGGCGGCGCTGCCGGACGCATGGCGCGCAGTTCAGTCGGAGATCGTGCGTGACGTTCCGGCGGCCTGGATCTACCATTCGCGTGGGCTGCAGGGGGTGGCGAGGCGAATGGAGAACGTCGTGTTCGACCTGCGCGGCGAGCTCGCATCCATTGCACGGTGGAGGGCGACGAAGCGATGACGCTCCTCCTGTGCCCGAACTCACTTGTCGAGAGGCGGCGCATCGCGGATGGAGCGTTGAAGCCGCTCCGTGACTCCCTTGCGGCTGACCTCGCACCGTTGATTGGCCGCGAACCGTACGTTCCCACGGGCAAGGCGTTGCTTTCGCGTGCCGGAGGACGCTGCGACTTCGACGGGCGCGACCTCGAGTTCGATCCATTCTCGCCTCACGCGCACCGCTGCCCTGCCTGCGGGCGGCTGAACACCGGAAGATGGCATGACGGCTGGTGGCTCTACCCATACCACCTCTGGCTCGCCGAGAGGGCGGTACACGCAGCGACGCTGCACGCACTCGCGGGCGACATCCGCAATGCACAACTCGCCCAGGCAATCCTTCGCGCCTACGCGCGGCAATACGATGGCTACCCGAACCGGGACAACGTGCTCGGCCCATCACGGCTATTCTTCAGCACCTATCTGGAGTCGCTGTGGCTGCTGCACATCTGCATCGCCGCCGACCTGCTGGCCGCAGGCGGCGACGACGAAACGCGCGGCATCGTACACGAGCGAATCGCGCGGCCATCGGCAGAGATGATTGGCAGTTATCACGAAGGAGCGTCCAATCGGCAGGCATGGAATGCCGCGGCAATCGTGGCTGCGCACCGGCTAGCCGGGAAGTCGTGCGACGACGAACCCGTTGCCGCCGCACTCGGCGACATCGAATGGCTGCTTGCCAACGCGGTTGGCGACGACGGAAGCTGGTTCGAGGGCGACAACTACCACCAGTTCGCCCACCGGGGCCTATGGTACGGAATCACGCTGGGCGGAGCGGCTGGATATGTGTTTCAGGATTCGACGATCGAGAGGTTCAATGCCGGCTTTGCGTCGCCCTTCCGGACGGCACTGCCCGACTTCACTTACCCTGCGCGAAAGGATTCGCGTTACGCTGTCTCGCTGAGGCAATGGCGGTTCGCGGAATCCTGCGAGCTCGGCCTTGCCCGAGGGGATGATGCCACGCTGCGCTGGGCGCTGGGTCGTCTCTATCGCGACGACGTCCCCCGCGACGACACCGGCCGTTCACGCTCGAGCGGCGAAGCAGAGCGGCCAACGGCCGCCACTTCACTTTCGCGCGCGGACCTCGGATGGAAGGCGCTTCTCTTTGCGCGTGAGGCATTGCCGGATCTTTCGGGGCCAGCGCCGGCGTCTATCACGATTCTCTCGCAGGGTTACACGATCCACCGCCGCGACGCGGGGACCGTGTACGTTGCGCTGGATTGGGGCCAGGGCGGCGGGGGCCATGGGCACGCCGACCGCCTCAACGTGGTCTTCGTGCACGGTCGCGCGCGCTGGCTGGACGACCTGGGTACGGGCTCGTACGTGGATCCATCGCTGCGCTGGTACCGAAGCACGCTCGCGCACAATGCCCCGCTCGTTGACGGCCGTTCGCAGCAGCGCTCCGACGGGTGGCTGGCAGGCAGTACGTCGGCCGCCGGATTCGAAGGAGTGGCCGCACGCGCCGAAGTCGCGCCCGGGGTGGTTGTCATGCGAACTCTGGTGACCGCGGAATCGTACTTCGTGGATGAAGTCCAGTGGACGGCGCCACGGCAGATTTGTTTCGAGTTGCCGATTCACGTGAACGTCGCCGCGGACGGACTTGCGCTCCGCGACACCGAACTGACGGGTGCCGGAGGCCTGGAGGACGGTTTTGACTTCGTGCGTGATGCGAAGGTGGCGACAGTCGGAGCCGGCACACCGGTACGCATCAGCGGCGACCGGGATGGCCAACGTGTCTCGGGGACGGTATGGGTATCAGAGAGCGCGGAGTGGTTCACCGCGACTGGTCCGGCGCAACCGGCGAGCACGCTGCTGCCGTTCCACCTCGTCAGGGTTCACGGTACGGGTGGTGCAATCCGTACCGTTTGGCGATGGCGTGGCGACGGCGCGGTCGAGTTCAGCGACAACGAAGTGGCGGTGGGTACCGAACTCGGTGTTGACAGGCACATCGTTACTCCTGGCTCGTGGGTCACACGTACGCACTGCGGCGAGGTAGTGCGGATCGAGCGTGAAGCAGGGCCCGGCGTGGTTCAGCACGAATCAGCGCCGGAGCCGGGAGGCAGCGTGGTGGTCGCAGCGCCATCCGCCGCGATGGAGCGGTACGAGGTTCATCGTACAACACGCCATGCCGGATGGTTCGCCGATCTTCCGGTTGGCGAACGGGCGACCTGGGCGGCCTTCGACCTTGGCGAGCCCAACTACCGCCGAACGGAAGATTCGTGGCGGGAAGCCGGCGAACCGCGTGCCCGGGCAGCGATCGGCGCAGACGCGTACGGCATCGTCGTGGACGTCGCCGTGGAGACTCCCGCACCCGTTTTCGTGCCTGCCGGAGCCGTGAACCCGTATGACAACGAATCCGCGGACATCAACGGACACGGCGTACAGTTATACTGCGCCACGGCCGGCGGATCGGGCGCGTGGATGGTGGTTCCTGAGGCGGGCAGCCAGTCGGCGCGCGTACGGCCGATCAGCGGGTGGGGTTCTCGCGCGCTGCCGTCCGCCGAGTGGAGAGTGACATCGGGCGGGTTCGAGGTTTCGATCCACATCCCCGCCGATGCGCGTACGGACCGTTTTGCCCTGGGCTTGATCGTGAACGACGCATCGCCTGGCCGCGTACGCAGGCGAGGCCAGCTGGTACTAAGCGGCGCTGACGGCGAGTTTGCATACCTCCGGGGTGATCGCTGCGATACTCGGCGGATGCTCGCGTTCAGAATCGCATGACACGTCTCTTGAACAACCAGCGGGAAACGCCTCTCTTTCATCGCCATGGTCTTCTCACGCTTCTTCAAGCAACCCGGCCGGCCCGAGGAATCAGGCAAGCCCGACGAGACGAGCGCCGCAAGCGCCGTTCCCAAAGACAATGCAGATGATGGCCCCGACGTTGACTACTCCCGTGCGCCAGAGGAGATGGACGAGGCGTCATGGCGCGAGCGGGCGATGGCGGTCCTCCCCACCGGCAGCTCCACCGGCAGCAAGCGTATGGAAGCGCTCTGGGGGGCGGCCGATGCGCACGCACCCTCCCATTACATCAGCGCCACCGGCTGCCGTCTGATCACCAGCCAGGGGCGGGAGCTCATTGATTGCACGATGGGGCTCGGGGCAGTGGCGATTGGCTACGCGGACGAACGGGTCACTGGGTCGGCTGTGGCGGCACTTGCGGCAGGTAACGTCAGCGGGCTGCCGCATGTGCTGGAAGTGGATGTCGCCGAGCGAATCAGCAGCGTGGTTCCATGCGCAGAAAAGGTTCAGTTCCTGAAGACCGGCGCCGAGGCGGTATCGGCCGCCATACGCATTGCGCGCACGTACACTGGCCGGCCGCGCGTTATCGGCTGCGGCTACTTCGGATGGCATGACTGGTGCTCGGAAGCGAGGGGCGTGCCGAGTGCGACACGCGCCTTGTACGAGGAGGTTCCGTTTGGCGACATCCCCGCGATCGAGCGCGCGGTTGACGCGGCTGGGCCGGATCTGGCCGCAATCGTCATCGAGCCGGTAGTCGAGGAACTCGCGCCTGAAGCGTGGATCGCCCGCGCGCGCGAACTTGCCACCAAGGCGGGAGCTGCGCTCATCTTCGACGAAGTGAAGACGGGCTTCCGCCTCCGCCAGGGCGGGTTCCAGGAACTGAGCGGAGTTACCCCCGACCTCGCAACGTTCGGCAAGGCGCTCGCCAACGGCTACGCCCTCTCGGCGGTATGCGGCGCCGCCCCCCTGATGGATGCCCTTCGTGACACATGGGTGTCGTCAACGCTGGCCGGCGAGACCGGGGCGCTCGCTGCGGCACAGGCAGTGCTCGAGCTGCACGCTGAACGCGACGTATGCACCGACCTGGCCTCGATCGGCGCCTCGATGCGGACCGCGATCGAGCATGCCGTCCGCGCAAGCAAGCGTCCCGGGATCACTCTCGGTGGTATTGACCCGATGTGGTTCCTGCGGTTCGAAGACCCCGCGATCGAGACACGTTTCCTCGTGGCGGCCGCGAGCGAAGGGCTATTGCTCAAGCGCGGCGCGTACAACTTCGCATCACTCGCACACGACGAACGGACGATTCACGAAATCGAGACTCGGGCGAGTACCGCGCTGGTTTCCCTGCGCGACGGCACGTGACGTCTATGCCCCTCGTTGACGTCCACGCGCACTTCCTGTACGCGGAGTGCGGCCGGGCCGACTGGGCGGAGGTGAATGCCGCGCGGATGCGTGCTGGCGCAACGATGGGCATTACCTGCCATATCGCGTCCATCCTGGGAAGTTTCGGCTTTACGTCGCCCACTTATTTTCCGTCACCGGCCGACGTCACGGCGGGCAACGACGCAATGCTCGCCATCTGCGAGCGCGAAGCGACGCACGTGCGGATGTACGCAACTGTCAACCCCAACTATACGGAGCACGCGCTCGGCGAGATCGAGCGGTGCGCAGCAGGCGGCGCCGTGGGCGTGAAGCTCGCGGCAAGCAGGCGCGCCGACGACGCCCTGCTTGACCCCATCTGCTCGCTCGCTGCCGAGCGTCGGCTTCCGGTGCTGCATCACATCTGGCAGCACCGTACACGCGAGTGGCCCAGCCAGGAGATATCGGATGGCACCGACCTGGCACGGCTCGCCCAGCGGCATCCGCGCACCTGGTTCATACTCGCCCACATCGGCGGAGGAGGAGATTACCAGCACTCCTTCCACGCCATCTCCGGCGCGCCGAACATTATGCTCGACATATCCGGGAGCGGCGTTGATCGCGGAATGCTCGACGGGGCAGTGCGCTGCGTCGGCGCGCAGCGAATCGTGTTCGGCACCGATGTCACGATGGAAACGGGGCTCGCGAAACTACGCGCGCTCGATGCAACCGGACTGTTGAGCGCCCGCGACACGGAGGACATCCGCTGGGGTAACGCCGCGCGCGTCTTTGGCGCGGACCGCCTCGGAATGGCGGGGATTGGTGGCCGATGATTGGCGTTGACCCTTCGGTGTTCATCGGGCAGTACGCCTTCAGGCACGTTCCGCACCCGGACCCGGAAGTGCTCGTACGCGTGCTCGACCGTGAGCGGATCGAAAGAGCGTGGGTGGGATACCTGCCGACCGTGCATCATCGTGACCCATCGCCAGGAAACGCGGAACTGCAACGCCTGCTGAAGCCGTGGCGGACCCGGCTCGCCGCTGCGCCAGTCATCCGCCCGGATTATCCCCAGTGGGAGAAAGCGCTTGACTCGGCGGCCAGCGAGGGGGCCGCGGCAATCCGTGCGTGGCCGTCGCATTGGCGAATGGCGGCTGACGACCTGCGGCTGCGTGACCTTGCGCTCGCGTGCGGCTCGCGCCGGTTGCCGTTGGTACTCACGGTACGGCTCGAGGACATCCGCCAGCGTCACCCGCTCGATACGGCCGGAGACCTGAGCGCGGCGACCGTGCGCTCGCTCGCCCGCGCAGGCGACGGCGCGCGCCTCATCGTGTGCGCGGCCGGCAAGGACTTCATAGAAGAGGTTCATTGGGGCCTCACGCCTGCCGAGCAGCGGCGCGTGGTGTGGGACATCAGTTGGATCTGGGGTCCGCCTGAAGATCATCTCGCAAAGCTCCTGCGCACGATCGGCGAGGCGAGGCTCGTTTACGGAACTCAGTGGCCGCTTCGCCTCACGCAGTCGCCCGCCGCGAACATTGAACTCCTCCCGGACGACGTTGCGCGTCCGGTGTTTGCCGACCCGTCGAAGCTCTTCGACTGACCACAGCCAGTGGGGCCAGGCGCCGCTGCCTTCAGCGCGCCGGCGTGCGCTTCGACGTGACGTAGTAGTTCTGGTCCACCGAGAACCCGTCGAGTGTCGTAAGCAGAGCCGGGTCCACTTTCCACGCCGTGGTTGGGTGAAGGATTACCTCGCCACGGCCCGGGACGCTGGCCTGCACCGGCATCGCAAAGCCGTCCACCGCGTTCACCCAGCGATAGGCGAGCTTGCCGCCGTCGAGCGTGTATTCGAGCTCGGGGATATCCGTCGTGCGAAGGTACTGGTCGAACACCTTGCCGAGCGGGAGCCCTGACTCGTGGGTGATGTAGTCCTCGACCTGCCTGCCAGAGATCGTCTGATGGCGGAAGGTGGACTGGAGGCCGCGCAGAATGCCGCGCCACTTCTCATCGTTGCCAACCAGCTGGCGGATCATGTGGAGCAGGTTTCCGCCCTTGTAGTAGTGGTCGTTGCCGCTGCCTTCATCGTTCACGCCCAGGACGCCCTGAATAGGCCGGTCATTCAGAATGAGCCGGCGCGTCCCGATCACGTACTCCGCTCCGGCCTGCTTGTCGCCCGTGAGGCACTCCACATACAGGTTCTCGGCGTAATTCGCGAAACTTTCGTGGATCCACATGTACGCGGCATCGTTTGCGGTGAGCGAGTTTCCCCACCATTCGTGCGCGCTCTCGTGGACTATGATGAAGTCCCAGCCCAGGCCGCGCCCGGTGCCCGAAAGGTCGCGGCCGAGGTAACCGTTCTTGAACCGGTTGCCATAGGCAACCGCGCTCTGGTGTTCCATGCCCAGATGCGGGGCTTCAATGAGCTTGTAGCCGTCACGGTACCAGGGATACGGGCCGAACCAGTGCTCGAAGCACCTGAGCATCGGCGTCACCTGCTGCCACTGCTTGCGCGCGGTATCGGTATGGATGCGGAGCGGCCAGAAATCGAGAGAGAGAGTGCCCGCTTCCCCCTGGTAGACGCTGGCGTAGTGATCGTACGTGCCAGCGTTCACCGAGATGCTGTAGTTGTTGATCGGCTCGTACACGAACCACTCATACGTGGTCGTGCCGTCGCCGTTGCGGGTGCGCGAGCGGAGGCGGCCGTTCGAGACGTCGGTCATCGAGTCTGGTACGGTGATTGCAACCCTCTGGCTGTCCGGTTCATCGCCGTAGTAATCCTTGTTGGGCCACCAGACGCTGGCGCCAAGCCCTTCGTTGGCTGTTGCAACCCATGGGTTGCCGAGCGAGTCCTTCTGCCAGATGAACCCACCGTCCCATGGCGGACGCCTCGCCGCCACCGGCTTGCCGTGGTAGTAGACCGTCACCGTATCAATCCGCCCCGTACGCTGCTGACGCGGGAGCGTGAGGAAGAACGCGTTGCCGTCGCGCCGATACGCGACCTCGCGGCCGGCCTGACGAATGCTGTCAACCTCGAGCGGCGGCTGGAGGTCAACCTGCATCACCTGACTCGGCTTCAGTACGCTGTATACAATCGAGTTGCGGCCGCGAATGCTTGAATCGGCGAGGTTCACGGACACGTGCAGGTCGTAAAACTTCACGTCCCACCAGGCACGGCCTGGCCCGTTGCCGCCACGCAGAGAATCGGCATGCGTGTACGTGCGCGTCGCTTCCGGTAGCCGCTGGCCGGTCTGTGCGTATGCAGGCGCCATGGCGACGACGACGGCCACCGCCGCCATTACACGCGCGGCGTTGCGCGCACGTCGGGCGTCGCTCGCGCCGGGGTGTATGAAGCCAGGCATGGCCGGCACGTTCAGGGTCCTGTCTTTCTGCCTATCTCGTATTCCCTGGGGGGCGTGGCGCCGAGCAGGTTCGTTACGAAATAATCCCAACGGCGACGCATCATGTAGTTCGACGCGGAGCCGTATCCGTGCGCGGCGTTCGGGATCATGAGAAGGTCGAAGTCCTTGTTCGCCTTGATGAGGGCGTCCACTACCAGAAGGGTATTCTCGGGCGGCACATTGTTGTCGAGCGTTCCGTGCGCGAGGAGGAGCTTGCCCTTGAGGTTCTGCGCCTGGAGCTGGTTTGCTTCTGGCGCGTAGCTGTCGCTGCCGTCCGGGTAGCGCTCGAGCAGGCCCTGGTAGCGCTCGCCCCAGTCGTCCTCATAGAGTCGCTGATCGTGGTTGCCGGATTCCGCGATGCCCACCTTGAAGAAGTCCGGGAAGCGGAACATCGCGTCGGCGGTGATGAACCCGCCACCGGAATGTCCCCACATTGCGGCGCGGTCAATGTCTATGTACGGATACTGGCGCGCCAGGTCCTTCATTCCCGCGACCTGGTCGGGAATAGTGTTGTCGCGGCCCATCCTGCCGTAGTAGTAGTCGTGGAACGACTTCGAGCGGCCTGGCGTTCCGCGGCCGTCAATCGTCACCACGACGAAGCCAAGCTCCGCCAAGGCCTGTCGGTCACCGCGCGCTGACGCAAATGCGCGCGCGCCAGTGCTGCCTGTCTGCGGGCCTGGGTACGCGTTATTCACGATCGGATATTTCCTGGACGGATCCAGGTTCGACGGCACGAACATGAGGCCGTAGAGGTCGGTCGCGTCGTCGGCGGCTTTGACCTTGATAGGGATCGGCGGTTTCCAGCCGGTAGCCGTGAGCTTTGAGATGTCCATTTTCTCGAGCGGCAGCACCAGCTTGCCGGCAGCGTCACGGAGTTCCACCGCTGGCGGCACGTCCGGCTTCGAGTATGTGTCCACGAGGTACTTGCCGCTTGGCGAGAGTTGCACAGCGTGCGTGCCGTCGCCCGGCGTGAGCGAGACCTGTGGCCCCTTGCCGTCGAACCCGATGCGGTAGGCATGCGCGAAATAGGGATCCTGGCCGGGCTCACGGGCGCTGGCCAGGTAGGTAATCGTGCGGGCCTTCTCGTCCACCTTCACGACCTGGGTAACCGGCCCCTCGCCCGAAGTGACCTTGTTCTTGAGTTGGCCGGTATTCAGGTCGTAGAGGTAGAGCTGGCTCCAGTCGTCGCGCTGCGAGTTCCAGAGAACTTCGTTGCTGGCCCAGAGAACCTGCCAACCCGTGATGGACTCGAAGTGAGTCTTCACGGTCTCGGTGAACAGGTCGCGGACGTTGCCAGTGGCGGCATCGGCGATGCGCAGGGTCGTGACCTTATGGTCGCGCGAGGTGGATGCCAACGCCAGGCGGGAGCCGTCGGGACTCCAGTCGTAGTCGCGCATCGAGAGGTTGTCGCCGAGCGTGGCGCGATGGTAGTCGGGCTGCATCTTCAGCCGCACGACCTTCCCGGCGTCCACGTCAATGATCACGCGGTGCACCATCGCAACCACGCTGTCGCCGGGCAGCGGGTACTTCCAGGCGCTGAGTTCTGGATGGCCGGCGTTCGCCTTCACGAGATACCATTCGCCGACGTGCCGTTCGTCCTGCTGCTGGGTGGCGATCTTCCTGGAGTCGGGCGACCAGAGGAGGATCGCGCGGTTCGTCGTTGCCCAGCCCGCGTTGTCGGTGGCGTACCCGAAATCCTTCTCGCCATCGGTGGTGAGCTGGCGGTCGCGCCCGCTCGCCATGTCGCGCACCCAGAGATTCCAATCCTTCACGAAGGCGCCGAGCTTGCCGTCGGGCGACATCTCGAGCGGCGGGCCATTGGCAGCGCCGCCGCGGCCGCCGCGGCCGCCCCCCCCGCCTCGTCCTCCAAAGCCGCCGCGGCCGCCGCTCGTCATCGCATCGGATGGAACGCCCGGGCAGTTCGACAGCTGCGCATCGCATACCACGCGCGACTTCTTCGCGGGATCAACCAGGATCACCTGCGCAGAGGCGCCGGTGCCGTTACGGTACCAGAGCCGGTCGTCAGGCAGCCAGTTGGCCTGTACGCTCCCGCCCGAAGTGAGGCTCTGTACGCCCGGTGCGAGCCGACTCTCGGCCCGCTCGTAATCGGTAGTCGTGACGGCTGCAGGCTTGTACGGTTGCTGCGCAGCGAGCGACGACGCAAAGACCAGCGTTGCAAGCGCGGTGAATCGGGTACGCATGACTGTTCCGGTTGAGTTGATCTGGCCCGGCGGCCGGGCCGTATCAGATCAAGTTTGCCAGCGCGAGGAAGATTCGGCAACCACATAACGAGACACACATACCACCTACGGCACCACAGCCGCCTTCTTCGGCTCGTTCGCGTGCCTTACGTACAGGTCGAGCCACGCAACCCACCGCGCCCACTGGTCGAGGTCGGATTCCCTGGTGGCAGGCCCGTGATCCTCGTACGGGTACATGTAGAGTGAAGCAATCTTGCCGTTTGCCCTGAGCGCCTGCATCATCCGGACGGAACTGATCGGATCGGTGCCGACGTTCTGGTCCTCAATCGAGTGGTACATAAGCACCGCGCCCTGAATCTTGTCGGCATAGAAGAACGGCGACATCTCGACGTATGTCTTCTGCGCCTTCCAGAAATCGCGCTGCTCGCTCTGGAACGCGGTGGGCGTGAGCGAGCGGTTGTACATTCCGTCACCCGCGATTCCGGCCTTGAAGAACGGCGTGTGCGCAAGAGCGTTCATCGTGCTGAACGCGCCATAACTGTGCCCGCCAATGCCGAGTCGTGTGCGGTCTATGTACCCCTGCCGGTCGAGCTCGTCAATGACCGCTGAGAGGTTCATCACGAGGTCCGACACGTAGTTGTCGTTCATCCGCCCGTTCTCACCCACGATCGGGGGGTCGAAGTTCGCGACGGCGTAGCCAAGCTGCGTCAGATACTCGATGGTGCGCGGCCCGGCGGCCGGGAAACCGTTCACGTTTTCCGTTCGCAGTGTACGGTCGTAACTCTCCTGCGAGGTGTACTCGTACGGATAGAACCAGAACATGGCAGGAAGTCGCGTGCCGGCCTTGTAGTCGGACGGTAGCGTAAGACGCACGACGAACGAGAACCCGTCGGCGCGTTTCACGGTGATGCGCTTCCGGATCGCGGCGGTGAACTCCGGGGTGTAGTCAACGTTGTTCGTGAGCTTCGTCATGGTACCGGACTTCATGTCGCGCAGGTAGAAGTCCTGCACTTCCCGTGGCGACTGACGACTCACTACTGCGCGGGTGAAGTCATCGTCGAGCGCGGCGGTGACTGCCTCGACGGCATCCGGCGCCCCCTCGAAGATGCGCGTCCTGGCGCCGGACTTGATGTCTACCCGATCCACGAATGCGCGCGGCGCATCCTTGATGAAGTCGGGGTAGTACTGCGTTCCCGAGAAGTAGACCGCGCCGTCAGACGAGACCATCGCCACCTGGCCGCCCTGCACCCCGCGCTTGAGCAGCATCGAGCCAGGGTTGGCGTAAAACCGCAACGAGTCGTCGGCCTGAGCGCCGCCACGCCCCCCGCCGCCGCCGCGTCCGCCCGCCCCCGCCGCGAACGACGGATCCCACGCACGCTGCCGCAGCACGACGTGCTTCTCGGAGGGACTCGCGAGGTCAACGTGGTAGATCTCGCCCTGATTGTTCGCCGTAGTTCCAACGAAGAGCTGTTTGCCGTCATCGGTGAAGGCGAGCGAAGAGATTGCACCGTCCGCCTGGTACAGCGTGGCAGTGTCAGCCACGCCAAAAGGCGGAGCCCACTTCACCACGCGCTCACGCCGCACGCCACCCGCCGCCGCGCCACCCGCCGCCGCGCCACCGCGCCCAGCGCGGCCTCCTGCCCCCGCCGCGGCACCTGCAGCGCCCGCGCGCCCGGCGCCATTGGCGGTAGCCGAGTCGCCTGCCACGTAGTACATCCCCGCGCCCGAGGGCATCCACGCGAGCAGCCGCTTGCCCGGAATCCCGCCACCACCGCGCCCGCCAAAGCCCGCGCCGGCCTGTGTCGAATCGGGCATCTCGCGAAGCGGTCGCTTCTGCAGTTCCGCCACCACCTTGCCGTTCAGATCCCAGAGCTGCTCCACAGTGCCGAAGCTCGTGTACTGCACCATGTACGAGAACGGCTCGATCATCGTGCTCACGCGGAAGTATTGGCCATCGGGGGACGCGTCCACGCTCTGGATCATCGCCGGGGCGCCAACCTTGCGCACGGCTTTCGTCTTGACGTCAATGACGGCAAGCTGGCCGGTGGTGTGGTACTTGAGCTGCTCGAACTCCCACGGCTCGCTCATCAGGCTTGCAAACTGCCTCTGCGGCGACTTCACCGGATCGAGCCACACCTCAACCCGCGGACCAGTTGCGATTGCCGGCGGTTGCGGCTGGGCGCCCCGTCCGTCGGGAATGAGCACCACGATCACGTTCCTGCCATCCGCCGTCCAGTCAACGGACGCGACCAGCGTAGCAAGCAGAGGCGACCTGGGGTTCGTCACCTGGACCGACCTGGCCGTGGCGACGTCGGCGACGTACACGTGCGACGCGGCATCGAAGTTCGCGATGTACGCGATCCTCGCTCCATCCGGCGACCATACAGGACTGCTGACGGTTGCGCCCTTTGGCACCTCGATCGCCGTGGACTTGCCGGTGACCGCGTCAATCATCGAGAGCCCCGTGCCGCCGCGCGTGGTGAGCGTGCGCGCGCGGTTTGCCTTGGGATCCACCTGAAGCCCGGCATAGTAGTTGTGCGGCTTCCCGAAGGCGTCAACGCCTGGCAGCCCCTCGCTCTCCTGCTTGAGGAAGTGGCGGCGGTCGGGGCTGGCCGTGGTGAGCTGCACGTTCAAGTGACGAGGCGCAGTGACCATCTTCGCGATCGCCTCGGGCGGCAGTTGATAGCCCTCCCTTGCGAGCAGGGCTCGATCTGCTGCCATCTGCGCGGCAGCATCGTTTCCCTGTGCCGCGAGCGGCGCGACAACGAGCAACAGGCCGGTGATTGCGCGCCCCACGGGGCGCAAAAGGGCGGAAGGCGTCATGGCAGGATTCCTGAAGGTGCGAAGGAGCCGCACGGGTCCAGGAAAAATACGCCCTGCCCGGCAGGCCCGCTGCCTCGCGGCGGCACGCCGCTGGCGCTAGCATGCGTAATCCACTTCCTGCGCTGCGCATGGCCACTGACCGACTGTACTACACCGACTCATACCTCACGGAGTTCACGGCGCGCGTCACCGCGGTGAACGGGGTGCAGGTTCAGCTCGACCGGACAGCGTTCTATCCGACCTCCGGCGGCCAGCAGTTCGACACGGGCAGGCTTGGCGGTACGCAGGTAGTTGACGTGACTCAAGACGACGAGAACGTGACGCACGTACTCGCCGAGGCGCCGACGTTCGGCGCCGGGGCGAACGTGACTGGCGTCGTGGACTGGCGTCGCCGCTTCGACCACATGCAGCAGCACACCGGCCAGCACCTGCTTTCTGCGATCCTGCACGACACTCTTGACGCCCCGACCGTGAGCGTACACTTCGGGGACGCCTCGTGCACGCTCGACGTGGGCGCAGCGCTCTCCCGTGAAGCGGCGGCGCGCATCGAGGCGCGGGCAAATGAGATCATCGTGGGAAACCGGCCGGTCGCCGTTTCGTTCGAAGATGCCGCCGCGGCTTCGAGCCTGCGCAAGGCGAGCGCGCGGAGCGGCACGCTCCGCATCGTGACGATTGATGGAGTTGACCGCAGCGCCTGCGGCGGCACCCACGTGCGCGCCACCGGCGAGATCGGCCCGGTGCTGGTGCGGCGCATCGAGAGGTACAAGAACCTTACGCGTGTCGAGTTCCTGTGCGGCTCGCGCGCCGTAGCCCGCGCCCGCGCCGACTACGATGCGCTCGCGCGAATGGCGGCGTCCCTCACGACGGGGATTGACGAACTGCCCGGGCTGGTGAGCGCGAACGCCGAGTCGGTGCGGTCACTGCAGTCGGAGTGCAGGAAGCTGATGGAGTCGCTCGCCACGTATAGGGTGCGCGAACTCCATCATGCCGCACAGCAGGGGGCTGACGGCATTCGGCGCGTTGCCGCTCCGGCAGCGTCGCCGGGCGAGCTGCGCGCCCTCGGCCACTCCGCAAGCATTCTCGAACGCATGGTGTTTGTGGGAACCTGCTCCGTGCCCCCGACCGTGCTCCTTGCGGCGTCGGCAGACAGCGGCGTCAACGCCGGCGCCGCGCTCAAGGCTGCCCTGGGCGCGTACGGCGGCCGGGGCGGCGGCAACGAACGGCTTGCCCAGTGCACCGTGCCCGACACAACCGCGCTTGCCGCGATCGTTGCGAACCTGATGCGACCCCCCGCGCGCTGACGGCCAGTCGCACACCCGCCGTCACGCGCTACTGCTGCGCCAAGGCAGGTCGCTCCCCGAAGCGGCGCGTAACCTCCACACTACCAGCCGCCGCATTGCGTCACTTCGCAGGCCCTCCGCAGCGTCCCAGTGCCGCTCGCGGCCTCGACGCGTGAGGAAAGAGGCGTTGCGCGGCAGCGGCGCTGCGCCTTGCCGGCTCGCACATTCCGCGCGTCGCGAGCAGCTCCGCGGCGCGAAGTTGGATGCGATACGACCCTGGATCGAACGCAGCGGCGGCACGAACACCAGCGAGTGTGCCCGTGGAGTAGAGGCGCATCGCGTGGACCTTGCCGGCAGTCGCCGTGACGAAGCCCAGCCATATCAATGCGGTCGCACCCATCAGGTAAGCGCGGCCACGGCCTGCCGGGCCGCCGCGCCACACGCGATTCCCGAGGGGAATCAGGGCACCGGCTGCTGCCCAGATGAATGTTGATGCGAACGAGAGCAGCGAGACAGCGTCGAACATCCCCTCGATGGCGGCAATGAGCACAACACTGCCGCCAGCGAGTGCTGCCAGCCGTTCGCGCGAGGAGTAGACCGCGTCGCGCCAGCCACGCCATGCACACACGAGCAACGTGACCGTGAGCGCGGCGAGCACGAGCGTGGCAAGCACGCCTCGCTCCGACACTGCAGCTACCCAGTCGCTGCTCGGCCACGGATTCGACGTCATCGCTGTCGCATCCGAGAGTGAAGGATCGTTGCGCGGAGCAACCGCCGGATACTCGACGGGCCAGTTCCCCGGCCCGACGCCAAGCACGGGATGCGCCTTCGCCAGCTTGAGTGACGTTACGTACTGCCGTACGCGCCCCGCGCCGCTGCCTTCGCGGTAGTTCACTACACCCCGCACCGAATCCAGGTACGGAGAGTCGCTGTTCCAGTCGAGCGTGTTTGGGATCATGAGCGCAAGCACGATGCCCGCAAGGAGCGCGGCTATCACCACACGCCCGCGACGCGGCACAATTGCGGCGCGCGTCACATCGCGCGAGCGCCATGCAACGAGCGCCATCACGACGATCCACACCGCGACGGCGAGCCAAGCCGCGCGCGTACGCGAGAGCACCAACACGGCCGTGTTGGCGAGCAGCCCCACGACGCCGAGGGTGATGCCGCCTGCGCTCCGGGACGTGCCGGCAAGCCAGACGAGCAACGGGATGGACATCGCCGCCGCGTGCGCGACGAAGTTCCGGTTGCCCAGCATACCGCCGGGCGCGCGGTTGGCCGAGAAGATCGTCCAGTCGGCGCCGTATGCCTGCGCGAGCGCACTGGCAGACGCTGCCGTTGCCGCGACTGCAAGAATCGCCGCAACGTTGCGGAACCGTCCGGCCCCGCGGAGCGCGGCCCCGCTCCAGAACATCACGGCGCCACCAAGGGTAATGCCCAGTGCACGGAACGCATGCCAGCCATTCGTCGCACCGGCCGCCGAGAGCAGAGACAGTGCCAGCCATCCCGCGAGCAGGAGGTCGGCAAGCGTCCATTCACACGCCCGCCTTCTGCCGACGAGGGTCAGCGCGGCTACGCCGGCTCCCACATCGAGCGCGAGCTCCTTGGGAAGGAAGAACCTGTCGAGGTCGAACGACCGATAGGTGGTTGCGGCGAGCGCGCCGCCCAGGGCCGCTACGGCAATTGCACCGATGAGCAGCCGGTTCGCGGCGCGCGATTGGCTCGCGGCACTCGAGGGGGCGTCCGGCTCGTCCACGTCTGGAATTTCGCTGAAGCGGTGCAGCCCGGCAAAGCCCCCGGTTCGCCGGCCGGATGCTGATACATTTCACCTGAAGACGGCCCGCCACTCGAGAGGAGTTGCCATGGCGATGTACGACGACAAGAAGATCCAGAACCTCGTCAAGAAGATGGCCAAGCAGGCACGGCCGAAGACGGAGTTCGCGAAAACCTACGACAAGACGGCTCCGCAGCGCGTCACCGACGAGGGCGACCTGGAGCGCGACAAGTTTTTCAAGGAAATGAAGCGCCGGGAGTTCTAGGTCTTCCGGGCAGCGCACCACCAGGTACGTCGTCGCTGCGCAGATCACCGCCGGCGCAGCAGGGTCCGGACTGAATCAATTGAACCGTCGGTTCGCGCCGGCGGCACGTCGAGCAGCGCGGCGAGCAGCGAGTACACGTGGATGTTCCCGAACGGCCTGACGCGCAAGCCGCGCGCAAGCCCGGGCCCCTCGCCAACCAGCGTTGCCCCCATTGAAGGCAGCAGGTTGTCATAGCCATGCGCTCCCCCGCCGCGCACGGGGCCGCGCGCGCGCGACGAGATGCTCCAGCCCTCTTCGGCAATACCGACGATTGGCGTGATTCGCGGATTGTCGTTGAAGTGGAACCGTGCCGGTACATCGGCCTTTCGGTAGACGGCGAGGTGCGGGTTGGCGCCTCGCAGCCGATCGTACACGTACTGCTCGCACCCTGGCTTCGGCTGGATCGCGGCGATGGGAGACCAGTCAATCACATCGAGACTGTCGAGAGATACGTAGTCGTCCAGGTACACGGTGCGCTCCGGCGCGATGGCGGCCATACCGTGATCTGACACAACGAGCAGGTTCACGCGACTTGTCATCCCAAGCCTGGCGATTCCGTCAACGAGCGCGCCCACGGCGCTGTCAACCGCGGCAATGGCCGTATCGGTGCGAGCGCCATTCGGTCCCACCGCATGCGAGGCGTCGTCAACGTCCTGGAAATAGAGCGTGACAAACGAGGGACCGCGGTCGGGCGGCATGGCCAGCCAGCCGAGCACCTTGCGTACCCGGTCGGCCCGGGGAATTGTTGCGCTGAACTTCTCGTACCACGTCGGTCGGTAGCCGGCGATCTCGGCTTCGGAGCCCGGCCACAGGTACGGTGCGGTTCGCAGACCGTTCTTCTCGGCCGTCACCCAGATCGGTTCGCCGCCGTACCAGCGCCCGTCCCGCACAGCTGGGTTATCGCCAATCGTGAAGCGACCGAGCACCGGATCCACCATCGTGTTCGCGACGATGCCGTGGTGCTCCGGGTAAAGCCCCGTGACGAGCGTGTAGTGGTTCGGGAACGTCTTGCTCGGGAACGAAGGCACGAGCCGGTCGGTGCGCACGCCCCGGGCGCCGATCGCGCGTATGTTGGCCGCGGCGGGATGGTCCACGTAGTCCCACCGGAATGCGTCAATGGAGACGAGCACGGTGACGTTGCGTGCCGACGCCCGCGCCGGCGCTGCCTGCGAGGCCGGCGTCGCACGTGCACAACCGGCGACCGCGCCCGCCACGACGAGCAGCAACGCAAGCACCACAGCCCGCGTGCGAGGTCCCGCCATATCCACCCATTTCAACTCTTGCGGTCCAGCGGCACTCACGACCGCCGACACCTTCCTGATCTCACGCACTGGTTCCCGCCTCCTCGAGCGTCAACATTCGCCGCAGCACCTTCCCGACCAGTGACTTCGGCAGGGCACTCCGGAAGATGACGCGTGACGGCACCTTGTAGAAGGCCATGCGCTCCTTGCAGTATGCGCGCAGTTCCGGCTCGGTGACCCGCATGCCGGCGCGAAGCACGACAAAAGCAACCGCCACCTCGCCGCGCGCGGCGTCGGGAAATCCACGCACACCCACATCGGCAACCGCAGGGTGCGTGGCCAACGCCTCCTCGACCTCGCGAGGCCATACCTGCATGCCATTCGCCTTGATGAGGTCCTTCTTGCGGTCAACGATGAAGAGGTACCCGTCGGCGTCGAGGTACCCGAGGTCGGCAGTTCGCAGCCACGTATGCCCTTCAGCGCAGGTGAACAGCATCGCAGCCGACTCCCCCGGGTCATCGAAGTAGCCGCGCATCACCTGCGGGCCACGAAGGAGAACCTCGCCCACCTCTCCATCCGGCAACTCGCGCCCCGGATGGTCAACATGCACCACCTTCACGTGGACGTCGGGCAACGGCAGGCCCACCGATCCGACCTTGTTCACTCCATGCACTGGATTCCCGCAGGCGGCAATGAGCGACTCCGTGAGCCCCCACGCTTCGGTCACGCGCGCTCCGGTCAGTTTCTCGAACCTTCGCCTCGTCTCCGCCATCAACGGCGCGGCCCCACACGCCCAGAGCCGCACAGAACGGAACCGCCCGTGGGCGCGCTGTGCCTTGCGGCTGCTAAGGATCGCGTTGTAGAGCGTAGGCACTCCGCAGAACACCACCGGGCGAAACCGCGCGATTGAGCGCACCACGTCGCTGATGTTCCGCGGATCGGGGATCAGGCCAAGCGGGTGCCTGCCCGTAATGCACACCCCCTGCACCAGGCTCGCCGCGTACGAGTGAAAGAGGGGGAGCGGGAGGAGCACGCCATCGTCGGCATGCTGGAGTGCGCCCGCTGCCCACGCCCGGAACTGCACCGCGGTGGCGATGAGTCCCTTGTGCCACGCTGGCACACCCTTCGGCGTTCCCGTCGTTCCGCCGGAATAAAGGATCATCGCGTCGTCCTCCGGCCCTGGCAAAGGGGCCGTGATTCGCTCCCCGCGTTGGCGGCCCAGGAAGGCGTTCCATCTTGCATCCCCAGGCCGCACGGTTACGCGATGGCCCAGGCGTCGCTCCATTAGCACGGTGAACACCGCGCGCAGTGGCAGCGGAAAGTAGTCCTTGATGCTCGTCGCGACGATCCGCTCGACGCCCGCGCCGGCGCTCGCCGCCTTCACGCGCTCGTAGAACGGATCCAGCGTGATGACTACGCGGGGCGCAAGCGCCTGAAGCCGCGCGGCAATTTCATCGGAAGTGAAGGCAGGGTTAAGCGGGCACACTATCGCGCCAAGACGCCACGCCCCGAACTCGGAGATCACGAACTGCGGGCAGTTCGGGAGGACGAGCACGACACGGTCTCCGCGCCCAACTCCCAGTTCAGCGAAGGCGCACGCGCACGCGTCCGCGTCACGTGCCAGGTCGCGCCACGTGATTGTCCGGCCCTTGAACCACAGCGCCGGGCCCCGCGGGATTTCCCGCGCGGCGTCCATCAGGTAGTCGAGCAGCGTCCGGTCAGGATACGGCTCGAGCGACCTGGGAACTCCGGGATCGTACTTGGCGTGGAATCTGTCGGCTGGCACGGTGCGGGGCCGGAGTCAGCGGCCTATCTTCCGAATATGCATCCCGAATCCTCGCCGTCCAGTCGCCTGATGCAGCACTCACGCCTTGCGATATCCGTGGCGGTCACCGCGCTTGCCTTCTGCGTCGCACCAGCGCTTTCGCAGGGGACGCTCGTTACGAACGACCCGGCCATTCGCCGCGCGTTCGATGCAATTCAGTCATGGAACAACTGGATCGTCGAGAACCAGATCTCGATCTGCGAAATCCCCGCGCCACCGTTCAGGGAACAGGCACGCGCAGAGGAGTTCCGGAAGCGCATGATTGCACTCGGCTACGCCAATGCCAGGATTGACGCCGCAGGCAACGTGATCGCCGAGCGGCCTGGCAAGGGCGGCGGCCCGACCGTGATGATTTCCGGGCATCTCGATACGGTGTTCCCCGAGGGCACCGACGTGACCGTGAAGCGCGAGGGAGAGCGGCTCACTGGTGCCGGCATTGGCGACGATTGCCGCGGCCTCGCGGTGATTCTCGCGCTCGGGCGCGCGCTGAACGAGGCGAAGGTGGAAACACGCGGCACCGTGATCCTGGTTGCAAATGTGGGTGAAGAGGGACCTGGCAACCTACGCGGCGTGCGGGAGCTCTTCACCAACTCGCTGAAGGGCCGCGTTGACCAGTACATCTCGGTTGACGGCACCGGCTTTGGCGTAACGGCGCGCGCCGTGGGCAGCAAGCGGTACAACGTCGTGTTCACCGGACCCGGCGGCCACAGCTATGGCGCATTCGGGAACGTGCCCAGCGCCATCCACGCCATGGGCCGCGCGATCTCCAGTATCGGAGATCTCGTGCCGCCCGCGGGAACGAAGACCACGTTCAACGTTGGTGTCGTGAAGGGCGGCACCTCCGTCAACACGATCTCGCCAAACGCCGAGATGGAAGTTGACATGCGCTCCGAGTCCCTCGGCAACCTCGATCAGATGGAGCGGCTCATCAAGGCAGCTATCGCGAAGGGCGTGGACGCGGAAAACGCAAGATGGCCCGGCGCCCGCGGCAAGATCACGGTGCGCTACGACACGATCGGCATCCGGCCCGTGGGCCCTGTTCCGCAGACCGATTCGACGCCAATCGTGCGGCTCGCCGTTGAAGCCGCCCAGGCCCTGGGAGAAAGAGCGCCGGTGGGCGCAAGCAGCACGGACGCCAATCTGCCGATGAGTCTTGGTATCCCGGCAATCACCATTGATGGAGGCGGCCGCGGCGGCAACGCGCACGCCGCCGGCGAATGGTACGAAGACGGGCCGGCCGGGTACAAAGGCCCGCAGTGGGCATTACTGTTGGTGACTTCACTGGCCGGGGTCGTCGGCCGAACCACGCCATAGCGCGGGAGGGAAAGTGAACAGGCGCGGGTTCTTGGGATCGCTCACGCTCGGCGTTGCTGGTGTGATGTTGGCGCGAAAAAGCGCCGATAGTGCTACGATACCTCAATCGAAAGCGACTCTGCCTACGATGACGGTTTACAAGACACCGGCGTGCGGGTGCTGCAAAGACTGGATGAAGCACATCGAACGCGCCGGGTTCAAAGTGAAGGCCGTTGACATGGACGACCTTACCGCGGCAAAGCGGTCAGCCGGCGTACCGCAGGCACTCGAGAGCTGCCACACGGCACTCGTTGGCCCCTATGTGGTGGAAGGCCACGTTCCAGCGGATCTCATCAAGAAGATGCTGGATGAGACGCCAAAGATCGCAGGACTGGCTGTTCCCGGGATGGTTGTCGGGTCGCCGGGGATGGAGCAGGGAAACGTCAGGCAGCCGTATGCCATCATTGCGTTCACCCGCGCCGGCCAATCGAGCGTTTACGCGCGCCGGTAGCACTGGCACGACAAAACGATGATCCCGGGCTCCCCTCCCTGCACGGGCCAACGGACAACTGGGGCGGCTGGACTCGAACCAGCAACATCCGCATTAACAGTGCGGCGCTCTGCCAATTGAGCTACACCCCATCGCTCTCGGATCCGGCGCGGCAGCACCGCCGGGACGCAGAAACCTAGCAGCCCAAGCGCCGATTTCCAGCCCGCAGACCAACCGCCGGAACTCCCAGACCTGGCCGGCTGCCTATCTTCCCGTGATGAATCGGACTCCCCTTTTCTTCACGGCTGCCGTCCTCCTTGGCTGCTCCGGCCCCAAGGACGCCACCCCCGCGCGCACCGCTGACGAAGTATTGGCCGACGCCGCCGCCGCCAAGTCGCTGCCGCCCGAGAAGTACGTCAGCCCCACCGCCGGGTTCGACCTCTCGCTCCCCGGCGCCTGGACGGGACGGTACCGCGCAACGGAGCAGAAGGACTCGACCTTCGGATCCCACCTGGCGATTGACTTCCGGTTCGTGCCCGACAGCGGATCCAGGGCGCCATCGCTCACCCTCGTAACCATCCGCGTCTTCTCGAAGGCTGCGTGGGCGAAAGTCTCGGCGCTGCCAGCGCCGATAGGCGCCGTGCTGGGCGAGCGTGGCGACGATGTCTTCGTGCTGTCGCTCCCGCGCGAGAATCCATACCCGGCGTCATCTCCCGAGGCACCAATCTACGACCGGCTGATCATCTCGCTGGCCCAGGGTGGCCAGCAGGTACACCTCTCGCCTCACCCGCTACAGTAACCGAACCCGGCATTATTCCATGACAAAGCCGATTCCAGCCCAGCGACTCGATCTGCTCGCTGTCGAGGGCGCTTTTGCCGTCGCCGCGGCAGCGCGCGCGGTAGAAGAGTCCGGACGCGAGGTTGTGCACCTGGAGTTCGGGCAGCCCGACTTCCCGTCGCCACCGCACGCCACCGCAGCCGCAATTCGCGCCCTCGAGGCAGACGACGCGAAGTACACCGCACCCGCGGGAATCCCGGAACTTCGCGAGGCGGTGGTCGCCTACGCGCGCATGCGCGGTATTCCCGCCGAACGCGGCAACGTGGTCGTGACCTCGTCGGCCAAACCGATGCTCCAGTACGCAATGCTCGCAACCGTGAACCCGGGCGACGAAGTCCTGATCCCCACGACAGGATTCCCGATCTATCCGTCCATCGTGCGGTTTGCCGGCGGCACCGTACACACTTACTCGGTGGCGCTCACGGACTCCGGCTGGCAGCTCGACTGGGACACGCTCGACGCAGCGCTCTCGCCACGCACGCGGGCCATCCTGCTCAACTCTCCGCACAACCCAACCGGGTGGACAGCCACCCGCGCCGACCTCGAGCGCATCGCGCGCATCGCCGAGGAGCGCAACCTGTGGATAATCAGCGACGAAATTTACAGCGGGCTCGCGTTCGACTACCCGGAGGGTATCTCCCCGTCGGCTGCCGCGATTCCAGGCATGCTCGACCGTACGATCATCGTGGACGGGTTCAGTAAGCGGTGGTCAATGACCGGATGGCGGCTGGGCTTCGGCATCGTGCCCAAGGAGCTATTCAAGGGCATGGTTGACCTCGTGATCAACAATACGTCGTGCGCGCCGCCATTTATCCAGCGCGGCGGACTCGCCGCCATCAGCGGCCCGCAGGATGCGGTGCATGCGCTTCGTGAGTCCCTGCGCAAGCGGCGCGACCGCTTCGTGGCCGGACTGAATACCATTCCCGGGAGGCGGTGCGCACCGCCGGCGGGGGCGTTCTACGCATTCGTGGACATGAGCGCGCTGATCGCGACGACGAAGCTGGGCACCGATGCGTTCGCCAGCCGGCTTCTGCGGGAGTTCGGCGTGGCAGGGTGCGCAGGCACCGACTTCGGCCCAACAGGCGAGGGCTTTGTGCGATTCTCTTTCGCTACGGCAGCCGAGAAGCTCGATCGCGCAATTGAACTCCTCGCCGAGGCATCGCACGCATTCGGCGCGTAGACAGCCGGGTTGCTGCCGCGGCCGCATTCGGTCTCGACTGGAACACCAGTGGTCATCGCGTCCAGATGGCGATGAGTCCGCACCACTTTCCGTTTCCCGCGCCGCCAAACTTGACGGGAACGGTCGCCGGTCCCGCGAATACCTCGATGCCGTGAATCGCGTCGGGCGGCGGCAGCATCGCAAGGTTGACTGCCTGCGGAGCGCTGCCCAGTCGGCCGAAGCCGGCTGACGATGCCACGTCCTCCGCAACCGGTATACCGTCAACCATCACCTTCGGGTAGCATGGCTGGTTGCTGAAGTTCTGGATCATCACGCGCGGCATGGTGGCCACGACGGTGCCATCGCCACGATCGGCCACCTTCAGCGCGGGCACGTTCGTGAGCAGTTGCCACGTCGCCGATGGATTGCGCTTCTCGATTTCAGCGCGTGAGATCGTTCGCGTTGCGAGCTTGTTCAGGCGGCGATCCTCGAACTCGTCCAGGCGGTCGAGCCCTGCAACCCGGCGGTCGCCCACTATCCGGACGGTATCGAGCGAGGGAAGCCGCGCGGCGTCGAGGATGATTGGCACCGTGTTGCGGCCTGGGGCAATTGCGGCCGACACCTTCCCGGGCAGAAACCCGATCTTCCGCGCCACTACCACCAGGCGCCCCGCTCGGGCATCGGGCACGAGCACGCGTCCGTCCTCCGCCGTGATGAGCGTGCGCGAGCCGCCGCCGGGAAGCTCAAGGTCGAGCCGTACGTCCGGCAGCGGCACGCTGCCTGCACTGGTGGCCATGACTTCCACCACGGCGACCAGCGAGTCTGGAAGCGCGGCGCCGGTCCATGGCGCGGTCCGGTGCAGCGCCAGGTCGGCACTTAAGAAGGCATCGTCAGGGTCGAGGCGAACGGTTCGCACGTCACCGAGAAGGTCCGCCGAGGCGCGAATCACGAGCGGCACGTCGCGCGGCACGCCGCAGAGTCGCCACGTCCCGTCTGCACCCGTAAATGTTCCAACGCTCTTGCCGGCCCATCCAAGGTTCCGGTCGCGGTCGGTGCTCGCGCCCACCATTCGGAATGATCCCTGCCACGTCGCAGTTACGACTGCATCGCGCACCGTGCGCCCGCTCGTATCTCGCACCACGCCGCGGAGCAGCGACTCGCCTGCCCCTGCTGAGTCGCCGCACGCCGCCTTGAGCAGTTGTTCGCGTGTTGGAATGCGCACTGTATCGGGGTGCGCGCGCGCGCTTACTTCTACTTCGTGCCGGACGGCTTCCACTCCAAGCGAATCCATCAACGGCGTGCTGACCCTGAGGTCGTACCGGCCCTCGAGCACCGGCGCGATGCGCGCACGCCCGGTCGAATCGAGCGTTGCGCGGTAATCGGTGCCGTCGAGGCGCGTGCCTGCCCCGCGAAGCGTCACTTTCGGATCGTGAGCAATCGCCACGACATCCAGTGAAGCGCCGCTTGCCCGGTAGAGGGTCGAGTCCGCCTGCCGCACGCTCACCACCTCGCCGCCGGTCACGTTGAGCTCGGCAAGTTCGAGCGCGTTCGGCTGGCGCATCACGCGCCGTGTGCCGGCGTCGGCTACTGCGCCGGCACGGCGCGCAACCGGCATGCGGATGCTCCACTTCGCGATGAACCACCCTCCCGTGCCCAACCGTGCGTACTCGATACGTCCGCCGGCATCGGCCTTCGCGACCGCATCGGGCATGCTGGTGTAGCGAAAGTCCATCCAGCGGAGTTCCGCCGTGTGGCGGTCAAGCCAGAACGTTCCCTCGATATCGCGGAAATCCCGACGATCCTTCGCGGGGCGGAACGCGACGCCCAACAGCGAATCGGCCTCCGTTCGCGGCCACACCACCTGGAAGCAATGGTTGGCGGCGAACGAGTCCGACAACAGCGCGTCTCCGTCCGGTGCGTGGTAGACCGTTTCGCCTTTCTCTGGCACAACGTACCCGTACGCTGCCAGTGATTCGGCCGGAACGCTCCGGAAGGCATGCGAGGTGGGGCCCGTCGTTGACCGGACATCGAGCCGCCTGACGATCCTGCCCGACGGGTCCAGCGTTCGTTCGTACTCGATCCACTCGGCGATCAGCGGCTTGTCGCCTGAGACGAGCTGTGCCGATGCCAGCGCCTTGCGCGCCTCTTCCCATGCACGCGCCACCAGCGCGCCGGAATCAGGCTTCACGCGGCACGCGTTCTCCCCCTTCACCTCGACAGCGGCAAGCGACACCGCGGCGCCTGAAAGGACAACGTTCACGATGACGGTATCGCGTGTCGCTACCGCAACCGCCGGGCCTTGCGTTGGGCGGTAGCCGATGCGCAGGGCACGAACCGCGTATCGCCCCGGCGCCGGCAGCGTCATGATGAACGCCCCGCGCTCCGTTGTCAGCGCCCGGGCCACGCGTCCCGAGTCACCGTTCGCCGTAACGATCACGCCAGCCGCCGGCGTCAGCGAGTCGGGCAGCGTGACGGTGCCACGAACGGTCTGCGATGCCGCCGGGAAAGCTGCAACTGCCGTTGGCAGGGCCGCCCGTAGCAGGAGACTGCTGCACCTCATGCCATGAAGATATCTCGGGCGACTACCTCCCGAGCACGAGCACGTGGAACGAGCCCGGCACCATTGACGCGCGGCCGCGGCCACCAGCCGGTGGCGTCGCCTCCGCGCTGTACCTGGCAGTCGCGGTGTACAGGGTATGGCTCTTCTCGTCAATCGTCATGGTGCGCGCCCGCGGTTCCGTCGCCGCATTGCCAAGGACTGTGTACTTGTCGGGCGTATCCTCGTGAATGACGGTGATATTCCCGTCGCCGCACGATGCGAACACGAGCTGCAGCCCGCTGTCGAACGCCGCGGCGTCCGCACCAGAACAAATGGGCGGCGTCGCCACCGTCTTGCCAGTCGCGTAGTCTACCACGGCGATCGTCTTGCTCTCGTTGCACGCGGCGAAGAGCCGCTTGTGCGCGCGGTCAATCGCGAGGCCGGTCGGGGCGGTGCAACCGGCCAGCGGCCACGCTGCCTTTACTTCCAGAGTCCTTGCGTCGAATGCGAAGACGCGGTTCCCCTCCTCGTCGTTGACGAAGATCGTGCCCGCCAGGTCCGACTGCCCCGTCTCGAGCGTACCATCTGTCTTTGCTGTGCCAAGCACTTTGCCGGTAGCGGCATCCAGCGCCGTCGTGTTGTGCCCCGAGTGGTTGAACGTGAACACGCGCTTCGAGAACGGATCGTAGAGAATGGCGTCCGGGTTTCTGCCGGTCACGGTCACCTTTGCGATCTGCTTGAGCGACTTGAGGTCGAATATGGTCACCGTCGAGTCGCCGCCGTTGCTCGTATAGCCGCGCCCGAACTCCGGCGCCAGCGCGATGCCATGCACGCCGTGCGTCGAATCAATCGTGCCCACCAGCTTCGACGCCTTCAGATCAACAACCTGCACCATGCTGGCCCCGCCGCGCGAGATGAACAGGCGGCCGGCGTCGGAATCGAAAGTGAGGTAGTCCCACCCGCCGTCTATCCCGAGCGGAATGGTCTTTGTCACGTGGAACGTGGTTCCCTGCCAAGCGGCCGCTCCGAGTGCCGCCGCTGCGCTCACCGCGATGAGGATTCTGCGGATCGGCTTCATTGTATTGCTCCTGGTGTGAATGGGCTGCGTGAAAAGACCGGATGCTGTATCCGCGGGCTCAGGCCGCGTCCTGCTGGAGCCGATACCCGCGCCCCCGCACCGCCACGAGCAGCGTTGGGACGAGGTAGAGCGTGATCGGCGTGGACAGCGCCAGCCCGCCAATGACCGCAAGCGCAAGGGGCCTCTGCATCTCGCTCCCCGCGCCAAGGCCCAGGGCAAGCGGCAGCAGGCCGAACAGGGTACACAGCGTCGTCATCAGGATGGGACGCAGGCGGATGCGGGCCGCTTCACGGATCGCCACCTCGAGCGGGAGCCCTTCGTCACGCATGCGCAAGCGCGTGAAGTCGAGCAGAATGATCCCGTTCTTCACGATCAGGCCGATCAGCAGTATGAGCCCCATGAACGACGACACGTTGAGCGGCGTCCCGGTAAACAGGAGCGCAGCCATCGCGCCGACAAACGACAGCGGCGCAGCGAGCAGCACCACTGCCGGTTCGACGAACGACTGAAACTGAACCACCATAACGCCAACCACGCTTGCGGCAGCAAGCGCAAGGACAAGCAGCAACGCGCGAAATGCGGTCTGCTGCCCTTCGTACTGGCCGCCGAGTTCCACGCGGATCCCTGCGGGCGCGGGATGCCGGGCGAGCACGTCGCGAACGTCCGTCATCACCGAGCCAAGGTCACGGCTGCCAAGCTCTGCCGTCATCATGATCAGCTGCTGCTGGTTCTCACGGAGAAGCTCCGAACGGGCATCCGTCGGCTTGAAGCGGGCCAGCGCGCCAAGCGGTGTCGCAACAGCGCCCGTTGACGACACCACCGGAAGCGAGCCAAGCAGCGCCGGATTGAACCGCACGGAATCCGGCGCACGCACGCGCACCCCCACGGACCTGTCGTCGAGACGGATCTCCCCCGCGCCAGCGCCAAGCAGGGCGCTGCTCACCACCTCGCTCACCGCGGCTGGGTTGAGCCCGCGGCGGTTGGCCTCGACCGACGCGATGTTCATCTCCATCTCGGCGGTGGGCTCCACCACGCCGCTGAAGTAGTCCTCGAGCCCGGAGACCGCCGCCATCGCCGAGTCGAGGGACGTGGCGTACGACTCGAGCTCGGCGATGTCGGAGCCGAACAGCTTTATCTCCACGGGGTGTTTGACGCCCGCCACGTCGTTGATGAGATCCGAGAGAATCTGCACGAACTCGACCCGGAGGCGCGGCACCTCCAGGGCGGTTCGGGCCCGGATGTCCGCGATCACGTCCTGCGTTGACCGGTCGCGTGCGCGCTCTGGCGTAAGCCGCACCACGTAGTCACCGCTGTTCTGTTCCGTCGCGAACAGCCCCAGCTCGGCGCCGGTTCGTCGCGACGTCCCCATCACCTCGGGTGTGGCCGCCAGAATTCCATCCACCTGCCTGAGAAGCTTGTCAGTCTCCGCCAGGGCCGTCCCGCCTGGACTCCAGTAGTCGAGCACGAAGGCGCCTTCGTCAATCTCGGGCATGAATCCCGTCTCGACCATGCGATGGGCCAGCCAGCCCCCGGCAACCAGCACGATGCCGGCAACGATCATCGTGCGCGCGTGGTGCAGCGCCCCTCCGAGCGATCGCTCGTAGAGACGCGCGAGCGAGTCCATTCCGCGCCCAAACGCGGCAAGCGGCCCCCGCGCCGGGCGGGCCATGGCCAGGTCCGTACCGCCCTCGAACTCCGCGTCCTGCGTCCGCAGGAACTGCTCGCTCAGCAGGGGAATGAGCGTTAGCGCCAGGATGAGCGACACCAGCACGGCAATGGTCAGCGTGACCGAGAGTGCATGAAAGAACTGGCCGACCACCCCCTCGAGCAGGCCCAGCGGCAGGAAAACCACGACGGTCGTCAGCGTCGAGGTCGTTACAGGCCAGATCAGCTCCTGCACCGCCTCACGAATCGCGGCGCCACGGTCCGGGTTCAGGTGCAGGTGCCTGACGATGTTCTCCGTGATCACCACCGCGTCGTCAATGACGAGCCCGATCGCGATTGCCATCGCGCCAAGCGTCATCAGATTGAACGTCTGCCCGAGCGACTGCATCACGAAAATCGTGATCACCATCGTGAACGGGATTGACGCGGCGCTGATTGCCGTAAGGCGCGCATGACGCAGGAAGAGCAGCAGTACCACCACTGCAAGGATGGCACCGATGACCATCGCATCGCGCACCGACCGCACCGCGTCGCGCACGAGGGACGCCTGGTCGTACACTGGCTTCAGGCGCACGCCGGGCGGAAGCGTGGCGGAAACAAGACGCGCAAGAGCGGCAATGCTGTCAGCGACTTCCAGCGTATTGCCGCCCACGCGCCGCGTGACGTTGATCTGCGCCACCGGCTTGCCGTCGCCTGCGATGATGCGCGTGTGGTCTTCGGTGCCCGGAATGACTGTCGCAATGTCGCGCACCCGCAGGCCATGGCCAACGACGACGTTCGCGATGTCGTCAACGGAATGCGCCTCCGTCGCGCTCACGATCAGGTACTGCTTGTAATTCGCCGGCATCCGGCCCACCGCCATCACCGACGTCGCCTTCGAGATCTCTGCGGCAAGATCGCCGTACGTCATCCCCTGCGCAGCCAGGCGGCCGGGGTCGGCGACCACCTCGATCTCGCGCACGTCGTTGCCCATCACGTCAACGCGCCCCACTCCCGGCACCTGCGAAAACACCGGCTTGATCTGGTAGCGGGCGATGTCGTACAGGGTCGCCGGGTCGCCGCCCTCGAGGTTGTACGAGAGGATCGGGAATAGCGACGGCACCTGCCGCTCTGTGACGATGTTGAGTCCGGCGGGCAGGTCCGCCTGCGCCTGCGCCACGCGCGCCCGGACCTGCTGGAGCGCGTCCATCATGTTCGTGTTAGGCGAGAAGAGGATGTTGATCTCGCTCCCGCCGCGAATTGACCGCGAGGTCACGCGAAACACGCCGGGTACGATGCTCACGGCCTCCTCGATGGGCCGCGACACCGCGAACATCTGCTGCCGCGCGCCAAGCGAGGACCCCTCGGCCACGATCGTCACCCGGTAGAACTGGAGCTCGGGATAGATCGCCGATGGCAGGGTGAATGCCGCCCAGATGCCCGCTGCCGACACGAGCGCGACCACCAGGTACACGAACCGCCGCTGTTCGGCCAGGATCCCGAACAGCGACCTTCGGCTATCGCTGCGCAGCGAAGCCGTCACGGTTTCTTTGCCGGGCCGGGTTCGTCGCCTTCGTCCGAGATGCCAGCGATCCTGGCGCCGTCGGTCACGCCGAACGCGCCATCCACCACGATGACTTCGCCGGCCCGCACCCCCGCAGTGATCCTCACGACCGCCTTGCTGCGCCCGCCGACGGTAACCGACCGCTCGTGCGCCACGCCGTCCTCATCCACCACAAATACCTTGAAGCCCTCGCCATCGGGAACCAGTGACCCGGCTGGCACGATCACGGCGTTCTGGTGCTCGGCAACCGTCATCTCCGCGACGACGCTCTCGCCGATGCGCAGCGGCCTCTTCGCCGTTGCCCCGCGGATGCGAACAACTACGCCACGGGTGTCCGGGTCCACGGCTCCACCCACGTCGCGAACCACCGAGGATCCAAGTTCTTCGCCATTGGCGCTTGCAGCGGACGTGAGCATCGCGCGTGCGCCCACGCGAATGCGTGCTGCTTCGTCCGGGCTCACGTTGGCAACAATATCAACTTCCGTTGGATCCGCCACCTCCACGACCGGCTGACTGGCATCCACTGACGCACCCAGCACGGCAGTCACCCTGGTAACCACCCCATCTACCGGCGATTCGACCAGCGCGAGCTGTGCAGCCCGGCGGGCCTCGATTGCATCGGCGCGTGCGCGCGCAAGATCGGCAGCCGCCAGTTCCTCTTCCTTCCGTGCGGCGATGCCCTGCTCCACCAGCCGGCGCGCCCGGTCATACGCCCGCTCGGCCGCCTGGAGCGTTGCGTCGGCGCTCGCCGCGCGCGCATCGAATGGCGCGCGCTCGAACTCGACGAGCGGAGCCCCTTTCTTGACCGGTTGCCCAACGACAACGAACACCCGCACCACGCGCGTCGGTGCCGGCGCGCTGAGCAGCGCAACCGATCCGGGGCGCGGCACCACAGTGCCAATCGCCGAAGTGGTTTCACGGAACGGGCCGGTCGCCACGGCGGCCGTCGTGGCGTTCACCACTGGCGTTGCGCCTTCCTCTTTCGCAGTCTCGCCGGCGCACCCTTGCACAAGCAGAACAACCGCTGCGCACGCCAGCGCTCCCGCTCCGCCGATGCGTATTGCCAGCTTTGTCATTGCGGTCGCTCCGGCGTCGCAGTGAGGGTAAGCACGCGCGCTGTGGCAACGGCGATCCACGCGCGCGACAGGTCATCCACGTAGGCGGCGAGCATCTCCCGCGCGGCGCGCTGCGCCTCGAGCACGCTGGCGAGCGGCGCTGCACCTTCGCGATACGCCGCTACGGACATCGTGGCCACCCGCTCCGCGCTCGCGACCATGACCTGACCGCGAGCCACGCGGGCGAGTGCGACCTCGCGGTCCCGAAGGGCGCGCGCAACCCCGCCGTCCGACTCCACGCGAGCCAGTGCAAGCGCGGCTCGGGCACGGTCACGCTCCGCGTCCGCAAGGGCAACCGCCCCTCCGTTCCGATTGAGGAGGGGCAATGGCAGCGACAGGCCGATCGCCGGGAGCAGCTTGTTGCCGGTCCCGCCTGGGTCATACGTGTCGTAACCCACCGTGATGCCAGGCGGCGCCCAGCGGTTGCGCCTCTGGAGAGAAGCGTACAGTTCGGCCGCATCGAGTACGGCTTGAGCCGAGGCGACTGGCAGCGTCACGCCATGATATGGCGCGATTGCATCGGGGCTGGGAACGGCGAGTGTGTCCGACAGCGCGATGCGCACCGAGTCTGCCTGAACTCCCATGACTGCCTGCAGGAGGAGCAGCTCGCTCACGTAGGCGAGGGAGTCGTCGGCCGCGATGTTCGCCTGCGCACCCGCGTTGAGCGTGGCCAGCTCTACGTCGAGCGTGCTGGCATCTCCCGCGTCGCGCCGCGCGACAACGATCCGCCGAAGCGAGTCGGCGTCGAGCGCCGTGCGCCGCGAGAGCCTGACATGCTCTCGCGCGGCCAATGCGCGCGTGTACAACGTGTCGGCGTCGAGTGCCGACGCAGCCCGCTCCATCCGGAACCGGTACAGCGCGCCCGTCCGCTCTGTCGTCGCAGCGCGAATGCGTGTGCTGCGAACCCATGGATAGTCCACCGGAACCCCGAGTACCAGATGGTACCGCGGCGTACTCTGCGTATAGGACACGTCGAACGCGGGATTGGGGAGCTCCCTGGCGGCGAGGAGGAGGCCACGGGCAACGCCGGTGTCGGCGGCGGCCAGAGCCAGCCGTGCTCCCCGGGCCAAGGCCGCGTCAATCGCGGCAGCGCGCGTGACTTCGCGCGCCTGCGCGCCGGCAGTCGCTACCACGATGAGCGCCACCGGACACGCCGCGAACGTGGAATAGAGGAAACGCATTGATGTGCTTGCCACCGGAATGGCTTGGCAACGTATCGGTCGTACCTGACAGGAACCTGTCAGCCGGCCGACGTCGCCTGCTGTCCAGCCGGGGCCTGGAATACGACGCGGAACTCGGTTCCATGCCCAACCGAAGATCTGACCTCGATGACCGCGCCGTGCAGTTGCGCAATCCAGCGCGCGATCGAGAGGCCAAGTCCGGCACCAGTTCCGCCATCCGAGCGGGTCCGTGCCACGTCGCCACGGTAGAATCGGTCGAAGATATGCGGCAGGTCGGCGTCGGAGATCCCTGCCCCTGTGTCCGCGACGGATACCTGCGGGCGCCCGTGCGCGGTGCCGACTCGCACGGTAACCGTTCCGCCCACGGCAGTGAACTTCACCCCATTGTCGAGAAGGATCATGAGCAGTTGCTGGAGTAGGCCTTCATCGCCGTTCACCCACGCCTCTTCATACTCTGCCACGTCGAGCCTGATTCCGCGCGCCTCGGCAAGCGCGCGAGCGGCGGTCGCCGCGCGCAAGGCAACATCGTCCAGCGATATCCGCCGCAGCTCGACCTGCCTCTCCCCTGCATCCGCGCGCGCAAGCATCATGAGGTCGTCCACGATCCGGCCAAGCCTACCCGCTTCGGCGCCCATGACTCGGATGGCCTGCACCAGGTCCGCGCGGTCGCGCTCGCGCTGCAGTGCCACGTCGGCCCGGTTCCGCAACACCGTTACGGGGGTGCGCAGCTCGTGCGCGGCATCGGCCATGAACCGGCGCATTCTCTCCATCGTCGCCTCAGCCGGCTCAGTGGACTTGCGGACGAGCAACCATCCTCCAGCGCCGGCAAGCGCCAGGCCAGCTACCGCGGCGGCCCCGAACGCAGCTATGAGCGAGGCGTATCTGTGCTCGAGCTCGACGCGGTCGGCAGCGGCCACGCCTATTACCACCGCATGGCTTGGCAGCACGAAACGCTCGCCACGATAGCGGAGCGTACGGTCATCACCGGTCTCATGGTCCCCCGTCGCAACGCTGTCACGCGAGGCCGCGGCGGCAATGGTGGCGGCCCAAGGGGGCGGCGACGCTGGTACGAGTGGTTTCCCTGCACCGTCGAACAGGAGAAGTTCCCTGTCGGGAATGCGGAGTTCCTCCACCGCATCCACGACGGCGCCATGGGCGGTTGCGGCCTCGATTTCGCGCGTCGCGGCCGCGCGCGCGATTTCACGCGTGGCATCCGCCAGCGATGAATCCAGCTGATCGCCCAGCTGGCTCCGTACAGCCATGAACAACCCGCCCCCAAGCACGGTGAGGATTACAAGCATCGTACCCATGTACCACGCGGTGAGCCTGAGACGCAGGCGAGCCAGCAGCGGAGCCGGGCTGCGCGGCACGCTCATGGGCCAAACCGGTAGCCGGCGCCACGGACCGTGTGGATCAGGTGCGGCGAGAATCCATCGTCAATCTTCCGCCGAAGCCGCCTTACGAGCACCTCAAGCACATTGGTGAACGGGTCGTGGTTCTCGTCCCACACGTATGCGGTGATCGCCGCGCGGTCAACCACCCGGTCGTTGTTGCGGATGAAGCACTCCAGGAGCGCGAACTCCTTCGCAGTAAGCTCGATCGCCTTGCCGGCGCGAACGACGCGGCGCGATGCGAGATGCACCTCGAGGTCGGCGATACGTACCGTCGCGGGAGCCATGGACGGCGGCCGCCTTCCGAGCGCGCGAACGCGCGCCAGGAGTTCCGCGAACGCAAACGGCTTCGTGAGGTAGTCATCCGCGCCGGCTTCGAGGCCTTCCACCCGGTCGCGGATCGAATCGCGGGCAGTGAGCATCAGGATGGGCGCAGAAATGCCGCGCGTGCGCAGCGCCCGGCACAGGTCGAAACCGGATCCGCCAGGCAGCATCACATCCATGATGAGAACGTCGTAGGATGCGGCGAGCGCCTGGGCGCGGCCGGCCACGTACGACTCGCACGAGTCGAGCCGCATTCCGTGCTCGCGCAGGCCCGCGGCGAGTACCGACGCAATCTCGCGGTCATCCTCGACGAGCAGGATCCTCATACAGCCGATTCTACCCGCTCCGTAACGCCCGGCGCGTCCGTTGTCATCGTCGTGTCATCCTGGCGTCATCGCCACGACAGGTCGAGGCGCCAGAATCCATGGAACACCCCTTCGCGAGGCATCCATGACAATGACTCCCCTGTTCACAGCGGCACTGCTCTTTACCGTGCATGGCGTCGCGCCTGCCCATCACCCTCGGACGCTCCAGCAGAAGCAGCCAGCCTCTGGACAATCGGCGCCCCAGACCAAGCCGACGACGAAGCCCGCATACAAGGCCGACCTTCCCGCTGCGCTCGTTCGGAAGGCAAGAATCGCCGAATCTGCCGCTGCAGCTACCGCGCTTGCCCAGGTTCCCGGCGGCCGTATCGCCAGCGTCGAGCTGGAAGAAGAGGGCGGCAAGCTCATCTACTCCTACGACATCGCAATCGCCGGAAAGAAGGGCGTGCAGGAAGTGCACGTTGACGCCATGACCGGAACCGTCATCTCCTCAGTGCACGAAGCCGACGACCCTCCTGCAGGTGCAAGCCGCGGGAAGCGTCCGGAGAGTTCGTCCCGGCGCGGAGGGCCGCCGCGCACCGCTACGCCGGCTCCTTGAGCTCCTGTCGGATGGGCATGAGCGCGTTCGCAGTCCCAGGGTTCCGCTTCATCACGTCCTCGAGCAGGGCAATCATGATCCCGTCGTCGTTCATGAGCGTGGGCGCCGCGCCAAACCGCTTTCCATGGCCCATGTGGCGCGCCGGATCAATCACCAGCGGATCCGGAAGCACCACGTCTGTGGATCCGTGGACGATGCGTACCACCATGAACTTCTTGCCGGCCTTCTCCATGTAGCCAACGCACACACCGTCCGCCTCGGCAGGCCACGCCGGTATCTGGTGTGCCACCCCATCCGTTCCCTCGAACGATGCAGCGCCCGGCTTGAGCTTCGGATAGTTCCTCTCGAAACCGCCATGGTACATGAAGCAGTGGTTCATCGTGGGATGGCTCGTAATGAGGGTGAGCGAGCAGGAGGTGCCACACTGGGCGCTGCGCTCAATGTCGCACCGCCGGCAGCAGAACGCGAGTGGTGCGAGAACCCGTTCCATGACCGCCGGTGAGCCGACACCACGCGCTGCGGCGCGTCACCTCGCCAGATTCACGTTCGCGTACCCGGGCTCCTCCGTTACCTCGCGCACCACGCAATCGGCGAGCCAGTCGGGCAGCTTCACAACGTCGCGCGTGGACGCCAGCTCGACCTCGGCCAGCGCGAGCCGGCGGTCGAGGAACACGTCCACTTCCCACGTCCGCCCGGCGTCGGCCACCCTGTAGCGCCGCTTCCGCACGCGCCGCCCCTTGGTGAGGGGCCAGAGTGTATCGAATACCGCCTCGCTGCACGCCTCTTCGATTTCCACCCTCGCGAGGCCCGAGCCGGTTTTCACCGTACGCGTGTACCTGATAGCCCCTGACTCCTTCGAGCGACGTATCCGTTCGACCAGCACCTTGCCCGGCAGATAACCCTGGTCAACCACAGCCGACGGCGCCGTCCTGACCTCCGCCGGTACGCGTCGTAGAAGGTACTTCCGCTCGATCTCGATGCCGGCCCCGCCCAGATCCCTCAACGACCGGATGATTCCATGGACTGTTCCAGCGAGTCGGGGAAGGCACGCTGCAAGCCAGCCGTCGTAGAAGGCCGTCCACGCGTCGTCACGACGCGTGCGCAGACGCTCAATCAGCAGTTGTACGCCACCGCCGCCCTCCCTCCGCGGGCCTTCCGGCGCGCCGCCCACCCGCATGTGCCGCCTCAGCGTGCGCTCGAAGACGTGCGCGTCGTGCAACGACCCCAGGTGATCCTGTGCCTGCTTCAGCAGGTCCACCGCTTCTTCGGCGCCATCAACCGCGCCGGCCAGCGGCTCGATCAGGTAACGCAGACGCTTCGCCGCAATGCGCGCCTGATGCGCCGCATCGTCATCCTCCACCGCCTCGACTGCAACAAGGTGACTGCGCAGGTCGAGGAAAGCCTCGCCCATTCTCTCCGCAGCCGCCAGCGCCCAGCGGTCGCCGGGCTGCTGATCCCACACGGCCATCGGGTACCTGGAAAGATTCTTTCTGAGGCGCGCAGTCACCGCTGCGTACGAGGCGGACAGTGTAGCGCGAAAAGCCGCATCGGCGCGCCGCCGTTCGGCCGCCAGCATCCGTTCGAGACGCAGTACATCGCCGCGCATCCCGGGCCTGAGGGAACCGCGCTGCGCGGCCACCCACTGCAGGTGCGCTTCAAGGTCACGGCTCTCGTTCGTGGCGCGCGCCATCCCCCGGAGGTCCCGCGACGACCGCTTCCCCACGCTGTCGTTCAGGTCACCCTTGTACGCCCTGAGCCAGCTTCGCAGCCGCCTGAGCGCTACACGAAAGTCGTGCAGCGCCTCCACATCCGACCGGTCATCGAGGCGCACGCGCGCCGCGTCCATCCTGTCGAGCAGCGCGAGCGCAACCATGCGCGCTGCCCTGGGGGTGGGCTCGGCGAGCAAGTCCTTCGTTATCTGCGCGGCGGCCACGGTCGCGTCCCGGATGGCCACGCCGCCGTGAATCCCCGCCTTCGTCCGCTTGCCGCTGTGCACTCGTTTCACGCCGCCCTCTTCCCAAATCCACGGTGAGGCCATCATCATACGACCACGCCGGCCTCCGTGCCACGATGCACGCGGGAAAGCCGTCACGCGTCCACTGAGGAAGTACAATGCCAGATAGCCGCCCTGCCCGCCCCCATCAGGCCAGCCGAACGCGCGGCCGAGCCGCCCCCACCATCATGACGGCTCTCGCCATCGTGCTGGGCGTCGCACTCGGCGCCGGAGCGCGCGGCCCCGCCGCCTTGAGCGCGCAGGCCCGTTCCACCGTCCCTGCGCCAGAATCGGTGTTTGGCTTTGCGGTTGGCGCCGATAGCCAGCTCTTCGACTACGAACAGTCCATGAGCTACTTCCGCAAGCTCGCCGCAGCATCCAACCGGGTGCGCATCGTCGAAGTCGGCAAGACTTCGTTCGGCCGCACGATGAGCATCGTTGTGATCTCGTCGCCACAGAACCTCGCGAAACTGGATCGCCTCAGACAGATCAACCAGCGCCTGGCGCATCCCGAAGGACTCACCGACAGCGAGGCGCGTGCGCTCGCGCGCGAGGGTCGCGCGTTCGTTGACATCAGCGGCGGCCTCCACGCGTCGGAGATCGCCGGATCGCAGCACACGCCCAAGCTTGCGTACGACATACTCTCGCGCGCTTCAGAGCCCGAGGTCGCACAGATCCTGGACAATGTCGTTTTCGTGCTCTGGCCTTCCATCAACCCCGATGGCCAGGATATCGTCGTCAACTGGTGCCGTGACCAGTATGCCGGCAGGAACTCCGGGCAGATGGAGCTCTACCAGAAGTACATCGGCCACGACAACAACCGCGACAGCTACATGATGAACGTGGTCGAGTCGCGCGTGATCCAGCGCACATGGCGCGACTGGGAGCCGAACATCATCTATGTGCACCACCAGACGTCGCCCGAGCCGACGCGCATCTGGATTCCGCCCTTCGCCGATCCGGTGGGCCAGCGTGCGCCCGCAATCCCGGCGCGCACGATCAACTCGATCGGCACTTACATCGCGCAGGAGCTTGATGCGCACGGGCAGCCCGGCGCGGCGCACATGCTCTCGACGTTCGATGCCTGGTATCCTGGCTACGTAGACTACATGCCGGTCTACCAGAACATCCCGTCGTGGTGGACCGAGACGCAGGGCGGGAACTGCGCGACGCCAAAGCCCGTCGGCCGCCCGGAGAACTTCCCGGCTGATTACAAGGATCTGCGCCCCCAGGCGCTGTACCTGAGCCCGTGGGCTGGCGGTCCGTGGCGCCTTGTTGATGCCGTTGACTATATGGTCACGGCATCGCGCGCCACGCTCAAGTTCGCGGCCAAGTTCCGCGAAGAGATTCTCTACAACCGCTATCAGTCGGGCCGCAACGTCATCCAGAAGTACCGGACGAGCGCTCCGTACGCTTATATCGTGCCCCAGAATCAGCACGACGCAATGGCGCCGGTCGAGTTGCTGCGCCGTCTCGCCTTCATGGGGGTCCGCGTGGACCAGCTCGACCGTGACGCTGCGTACGCCGGCACGACATACCCACGGGGAACCTGGGTGGTGCCGCTCGACCAGGAGTTCGGCGAGCTGGCGCGCGAGATTCTGGAAGTCCAGCACTATCCGGAGATGGGCGACGACCTCCCATACGACGCTGCCGGCTGGACCCTCCCGTACCAGATGGGCGTGAACGTGGTCGAGGCGGAGCAGCCCCTGCCGGCGGAGTTCCGCACCGCGATGAAGGCGGTCAGGGGAACGCCGGAGCCGTGGGGCAAGTCGGCTGACTATCCGTTCACGACAAACGCGGTGGCGGCCGGCATCGTTACGTCGGCGCCGGGCACGGTTGCCGGCGCGGGGAACTACATCCTCGTGAATCCAGCCGAGAACAACGGGTTCCGCTTCGTCACGAAGGCGCTCGGCGCAGGCGCATCGCTGACGTACGCGCCGGACGCGCCCGGGGGCGCGCGGTGGGTGGTCACCGGCCTCGCGGCCGCAACTGCCTCCGAATGGGCGCGCGAGTTGTCCGTGCACCTGGAGCGCGCCGCGAGCGTGCCCGGCACCCAGAAGCCAACCACGCGGGTCGGGCTCTATAAGGCATCACCCGGGAACATGGACGAGGGATGGACCGAGTGGCTGATGGATACCCACGGCGTCACGTACTCGCTCATCGAACCGGCGGAGATGCAGTCCGGGAGCCTCGGCTCCAAGTATGACGTAATCGTCACTGGGTCACAGTCCTTCGGCGCAGGCGGGTTCGGCGGCCGCGGAGGCGGGTTCGGAGGCGCCGGAGGGCGCGGAGGACGCGGCGGCGGCGCGGTTGACAGCACCGCCATCCGTGCGGCGGAAGCGCGCACGCAGGCCGTGGACGCCTTCGTCAACGCTGGAGGCACCGTCGTAGCCTGGAATCAGGGCGCGACCGCAGCGGCGACGTCACTCAAGCTCCCCGTCAAGAACGCGGTCGCAGGCTTGCCGCGAACGGAGTTCTTCACCGGCAGCTCGCTCATGCGGATCGCCGTAGACTCGACGCACCCGGTAATGTCGGGCATGCCAGGCCTTTCCGACGTAATGGTGAGCAACAGCCCGGTCTTCGAGACAACCGATGGCTTCAGCGGAGCCGTAATTGCCAAGTTCACCGACGCGCCGCTCCGCTCCGGCTACCTCGACGGCGCGAAGTACATCCAGAACCAGGCCGCCGCGCTCGACGTGAAACACGGCAACGGGCACGTGGTCCTGTTCGGATTCTCGCCGCAGTGGCGCGGGCAGCCCACCGGCTCGTTTCGGATGGTGTTCAACTCGCTCTTCTTTGGCGGCGAGGTGAGCGCCGCGGCGAAGGCCACGCCAGGATTCTTCGTTCCGAAGCCGGTTCCATAAGCACGAAAGCGAAGGCAGGAATCAAGAGAGGCCGCTGGGTTCCTCCAGCGGCCTCTCTTGCCTGCGCCCAGCGCGCGAGTACGGCTAACGCGGCGGCGGCGGCTTCCGGACAGCAGTACGAGGAGCGCTGCCCGACCCGCTGGAACTGCCGCTCACGCTGCTTCCAGAACTCCCCGGGGAACTGGATCCGCCGCTCTGCTTTGAACTCGATCCGCCTGCACTGGACGATCCACCCGACGAACCCGTTCCGCTGGTGTAGCCGCGGCCCTTCACCACCCGGCCGTGTGCATCCTGCCCCACGGTGCCACCCGGCGGATTGTTCACCACGACAATCGGCCTGCCCGGGTAGTAGTAACCGTAGTACGGCGAGTACACACCATAGCCGAAATACGGCGAGTACGCGCCGTACCCGTAGTATGAACCCAAGCCATATCGGTAACCCGTGTAGAACGGATCATAGTAATACGACCACGGTCCAAAGTACGGATCGTACCAGTACACCGGCGCGGACCCGTAGGAATACATGTCCGCCGAGCGGCGCTGCGTCGCAGATGGACGGTCCACGACATCCTGCCCCTCGGAACCGGCAAGCGCGAAGTTCTGCGGATAGGCAATCGCCACCAGCACGTCAATCACCGACGGCGGAACACCTTCATCCGCAAGCGTTGCCAGTTGCCTGCCGCTCAGGTTGAGCTGGACGCCATGCGTCCGCTCCACGAGCCACGCGCCGGCCACGCTGCTGTCGGTGGACGCGGAGACATCGGCGATATCACGCAGCGTGAGCGGTGCCGACGCCGCAAGGGTTGCCATGTTCGCCTGTGGCCCGCGGAGCCTGAACACTGGCAGCAACTCCGCCGGCAGCCCGGTCGAATCAGCCAGGGGCTGATACCTCGTTACGGCGACTCCCTGCGCCTCGCCTGATGAAATGCTGCGAACGTCCAGCCACTCATGACGCTGATCAAATGACATCACGCCCGAGGCGCGCCGCTCGATGCCGCCGGTGCAAAGCAGCTTCCCCGACACGTACACCCGCGTACCGGAAACAGACCAGCGCGCGGTCTCCATGCCCGAGCAACCGTCCCGGGCCACCTCATGCGGCTGTCCATCGGCGTCCATGTGGACGCGCCCCGCAACCGATGAGCCGGAGACCGAGATGATATCAACCGCTGATGTGCCCTGCGCGGGCGCGACACACACAGCAGCGGAGCGCGCGGTTGCGGTACCGGGCGCGGCGGCGACCGGCGTCCAACATCCCACCCACGCCTGCCATCGTGCGTCCACGTCCTGGCCGTGCGCAGCGACGAAAGGAATCGCCAGCAGCGTGACCGCGGCAACCAACCGGACGCCTGATCTGGTGCACATCGTATCCTCCTAGAACCGAATCGTCAGACCGGCACTCACCCCCGGCCCCGAGAGGTCGAGCGGCGCAAAGCCGGCGAAATCCGTGCCAAGGCCTGCCCTTCCAAAGAGATACTTCGCCTGGGTCGTAACCGATAGCCGCGGGCTCAGCGACCAGTCAACGCCGCCGCTCACGAGCCCCGTGGTAGACCACTGCGACGACGCGAAGGTATCGCCGAACACAGAGTTTCCCTTCCCGAAGTCAATGAAATCGCCGTCTTGACGCAAGTGGTAGAGCGTCCGACCCACGCCGGCGCCTATCCATGGCGCAACGCTGGCAGGGACCCACGCGAACCTGCCGAGCGAACGTCCCTTGGGCATGAGGTAATACCGACCGCTCGCCGCGAGCGTAAACCGCGAAAAGGATGTCACCTGCTCAATCGGGTTGCCGCTGTTGTCCTGCCACTGGCGATACTCCGACTTTCTGGACATCCCGTCATTATCCACGCTAACGATCAGGTCAACCCGCGGCGTCAGCGACACCGCCAGGTCCCCGCCAACCGCGAACGACCCGAAATCGCTCTGCTGCAGCGTGAGTTCCTTCGTCACGAACGAGAACAGATCGCTGCTGGCGTTCGCACCGTCATAGCCGAGGCGCAGGGTAAGGGCGGCGTTCGGCGCGCCAAAGAGGTAGCCATTGCCCGACGAAGCCGGCTCCGCGCGACGCCCCTGCGCGAACGCCGCTGCCGCAAGCGTCGCACTTGCCACCGCCGCCTCCAGCATGCCCCGCGTTACACTCCTCATGACCGCCTCCTCGTGCTTCTCGGACGATCCCGACCCGCGGGCGATGCTGTCCGCGCGCTCCATCGCCACCCGTGAGCGACCCAGAGCAGCGCCCCGGATAGTCCCTCATCAGGATACACCGCTACGGCCCAGAAGTGCGACCGGGTGTCAGGGTTTCCCCTTATCGCACCAGCTTCTTGTACTTGATGCGGTGCGGTTGGTCAGCGTCCGGGCCCTTCCTGCGCTTCAGGTCATCGATATACGCCGCGAAGTTGCCCTCGTACCACACGACCTCCGAATCGCCCTCGAAGGCGAGAATGTGCGTAGCCACCCTGTCGAGGAACCAGCGGTCGTGCGAGATGATCACCGCGCACCCACTGAAATCAAGTACGGCCTCCTCGAGCGCGCGTAGCGTGTCCACATCCAGGTCGTTCGTGGGCTCGTCGAGCATGAGCAGATTGCCGCCCTGCATCAGCGTCTTGGCGAGGTGCACCCGGTTCCGCTCGCCGCCCGAGAGGTTCGCCACCAGCTTCTGCTGGTCCGCGCCCTTGAAGCCGAACGCGGAACAGTAAGCGCGTGAGTTGGTCTCCTTCTTGCCGACCGGGATCTGCTCGCGGCCGCCCGAGATTTCCTCCCACACGGTCCGCTTGCCCTCGAGCGTGCGCTCCTGGTCCTGGTAGGAGATCACCACAGTATCGCCCAGCCGGAGCGATCCGGCATCGGGCTTCTCCTTGCCGTTGATCATCTTGAACAGTGTCGTCTTGCCGGCGCCGTTGGGTCCGATGATCCCAACGATGCCCGCGCGCGGCAGCGAGAACGACAGGTTCTCGAAGAGCAGTTTGTCGCCAAACGCCTTCTTCAGCCTGTCGGCGATCACGACGTCGTTGCCTAGCCGCGGGGCGGGTGGAATGACGATCTCGTTCTGGATGACCTTGTCCTGCTGCGCTTCGCTCGCCAGCTGTTCGTACTGCTGCAGGCGGGCCTTGCTCTTTGCCTGACGCGCCCGCGGCGCCATGCGCACCCACTCAAGCTCGCGGTCGAGCGTCTTCTGCCGCGCGCTGGCCGCCTTTTCTTCCTGTGAGAGCCGCTGGCGCTTCTGCTCGAGCCAGCCTGAGTAGTTGCCTTCGTACGGCACTCCACGCCCCCGGTCGAGCTCGAGGATCCACTTCGCCACGTTGTCGAGGAAGTAACGGTCGTGCGTCACCGCGACGACGGTTCCGGGAAACCGTTCCAGGTGATGCTCGAGCCAGGCGACCGACTCCGCGTCAAGGTGATTCGTCGGCTCGTCGAGGAGGAGCATGTCCGGCTCCTCGAGCAGGACGCGGCAGAGCGCCACGCGCCGCTTCTCGCCGCCGGACAGTGTCTGCACGCTGGCGTCGGCTGGCGGCAGCCGCAGCGCGTCCATCGCTACCTCGATCCTGTTGTCTACGTTCCAGAGGTCGTGCTGGTCTATGTACTCCTGCAGCCGTCCCTGCTCCTCGAGCAAGGCGTTCATCCTGGCGTCGTCCATCGGCTCGGCGAATGCCGCGGCGATCGCGTTGAACCGGTCGAGCGTCGCTCGCTGCTCCTTGAGCGCCAGTTCGACGTTGCCCCTTACGTCGAGCGACTCGTCGAGCTGCGGCTCCTGCGGGAGATAGCCGACCTTCGTTCCCCTGTGGGCCCACGCTTCGCCCTGGAAATCCTGGTCCACACCGGCCATGATCCGCAGCAGTGAGCTCTTGCCCGAGCCGTTGGGCCCGAGCACGCCAATCTTCGCGCCGGGATAGAACGAGAGCCAGATGTCATCGAGAATGATGCGCGAAGGCGGAATCACCTTCCGCAGTCCCTTCATCACGTAAATGAATTGCGGAGCCATGCCGGGTATGGTGTGTGAAGCGCCAGGAACGGGCGGGGCACGTGGTTCGGGTGCAGCCTTGTAAGCTAGCTCGCGCACGGCCGTGCGGCCGAGGCCGCAGTTCGCCACCGAGCACGCCAGAGCGGCATTTTCCCGGGTACCTTGCATCCATGGACTTCTCGCGGCTTGCCGACCAGTTAAGCACGAGCCCCGGAGCAGCCCTGCCGCTCCTGTTCCTCGGCGGCGTGCTGACGAGCCTGAATCCGTGCATCTACCCGATGATCCCGATCACGGCGGCGATCGTCGGAGGCAGCACGGCGGGCGCCCCGGTGGCGCGAGGCAGGGTTTTCGTGCTGTCGCTCGCCTATGCGGTCGGCCTCGCGTTGGTCTACTCGGTGCTCGGGCTCGTCGCCGGGCTCAGCGGCACGATCTTCGGCGCGGTGAGCAGCAACCCGTGGATCTACTTTACCATGGCGCAGGTACTCCTGGTCGCGGGGCTCGCCATGTTGGGGGTGATCCCGGTCAGGGTCCCCGGCTGGCTGGCAGCACGGGCAGCCACGGCTGGCAAGGGTGGGCGGCTGGCGGGTGCATTCGCCATGGGAGCCATGTCGGGGCTCGTTGCAGCACCGTGCGGCGCTCCGGTGTTCGCGGCGGTTCTCACCTGGGTCACAACCACCCGGTCGGCGGTTCTCGGGTTTGCCTATCTCTTCTCGTTTTCGCTTGGCATGTGCACGCTCCTGATTCTGGTCGGCCTGTCCGGCGGGCTCACAGCGAGCCTCCCTCGCGCAGGGGCATGGATGCTGTGGGTGAAGCGCTTCTTCGCCGCCCTGATGTTCGTTGCGGCCGAATACTACCTCATACAGGCAGGAAAGCTGTGGCTTTGAATAGGATCTTCCCGCGTATCGTGCTGCGCGTTGCCATCGGTGCGTCGCTCGCCGCGCTCAACGCCGTCGGCAGCAACGCCGCGGCGCAGGACTCGGGCATCCCGCTGGGCACCAAGGCCCCGAACGCGGAGGTGGAGACACTCGACGGCGCTCCTGCGGACCTCGGTGCGTGGCTCGGGAAGGAGCCCATACTCATGGAGTTCTGGGCCACCTGGTGCCCCAATTGCCGCGAACTCGAGCCCGACCTGCTCTCGCTGGAGAAGCAGTACGCGGGCAAGGTCCGCTTCGTGAGCGTGGCGGTGAGCGTGAACCAGTCGCCAGCATTGGTAAAGCGCTACGTCCAACAGCATAGCTTACGAGGTGAACAACTTTATGATAGAAAGGGCAGGCTTACCGATGCATACGACGTCCCGGCTACCAGCTACGTAGTCGCAATCAACGCCAGGGGCATCGTCGTCTACACCGGCGTTGGTGGCAAGCAGGACCTCGCCGGCGCAATTGCCAAGGCGCTGCGCTAGCCGCCAAGCGGCGCGTCAAAGAGGAGTTGCGGCGCTGCATCGTCGCGTGTGTGGTAGACGCGCAGTGTGTGCATCACCCATAGCTCCGGCTCCCGGTACGACATGAGCGCCCCGAGCGATCCGGGCGTCAGCGTGGCGTAGAAGTTCAGCGTACAGTGCGGAGTGAACGGCCACCGCGCCCGCTCGCATCGCAGACCGCTGGTTTTCAGTGCCTCGTGCAGAACACGGAGTGGCCCGTGAGGGTCGAGCGGCAATACCACGATCTCACGTCCGATGAAGCGCGCCGGCGGGCCAAACGTCAGTTCCAGCGGTGGCGTGCGCGCCGCGATCGGCCTGATCGCCCCTGTCAGCACGTCAACCGGTGTATCCGGGGCTATCGGCCCGGCTCCGGACGACCCAATCAACGTGACGTGTGGCGGAAGTTCACGGGCAAGCTTCGGATCCCATCGTTCCTGCAGCGCCCTGACGCGCTGCGCCATGAGCCCGTCCAGTTCACTGGTAATGAAGATGCCGTTCATGGCTTGTCCGCATGCCAGCGCACTACTGCGCGCCCCCCCCAAAAGCCAATTACGCCCCCCATCACCACGTCGCTCGTCCAGTGTCGGTCACGATAAACCCTTGCCGCTCCGGTGAGCGCCGCAGCCGCGTATAGCATCGCTGGCACCAACCTGGACCGCCCGGGCCGCAGCCGGGCCCACTCGGCGTCCACGGCCGACGCAAACGCGAATGCCGCAGTGGTATGCCCGGAAGGGAACGACTGGAACTCGCTGCGATCGCCAAAGCCCCGGCCGAGCACAAAATCACGCGGATTGCCGGGCGATTCATCCGGCCGGGCCCGCCCCATGGCTCCCTTCAGCGCGCTCGTCACGGCACCCGTGGCGATCACGGCTTCGAGCGACCGCAGCCCGACCAGGCGTCGGGTCTCGCTGCCCGGCCAGTATCCGCTCACCCAGAGCGCAACTCCTGCGGCGAGCACGCCAGGGCTGCCGTACGCGCTCATCCCGTCCATGATCCCGCCAACCACGCGATCACCCTGCAGGGGCGAAGCTCTCGCTCCATCGGCGATCGCCCGGTCCCAGCCGACCAGCACCGCACTTGCCGCCACGCCGATTCCAACGACAGCCACATCTGACCTGGCAAGGACAGGACCGTGCGCGCGCGGCACATCCTGCGCACGAAGAACCAGCGGAACGCCAGCGCAGGCTGCGAGCGCCGGGAGCCAAAGCACACGCCGTCGTGCGACTGTGAACCAGTCGAAACCGCGCGTCCTCATTCCGGCCTCCTGGACGAACGGCCATCCCCCATCGTCCACGGACCAAGCATCACGCGATCGTACGCCGACTCGGCACGGCCCCCGTGAATGCGCGCCAGAACGAACGCCGTAACTGCTCCGATAACGACTGCTGCGCAAACGTCAGTGAGCCAATGCTGGTCCGCGAACATACGTCCCCACATAACCCACAACACGCTCCCAAGCAGCGGGGCAACCACGCCGATGCGAAGCCGGAGCGACCAACTGGCAGACGCGCACAACACCCCCACCACGAAAGCCGTGGTTGCCGTAGTGTGCCCTGACGGCATCGAGAAGAACCGCGCGTCCGCCCACCCGTGGTTGAACTCCCAGTGCCAGGGCGCATTCCATTCGACGAATGGCCGCGCGCGTCCCGCAAGTCCTTTGATGATCCCGCTGACGCCGCTTGCGACAGCCAGCGCCTCCGTGCCGCGGAGCCCCGCCCTCGATACACGCCGCCAGCCAACCGCCCGCGCGCCAAGCCACATGGCGGCCGCGAACCAGATCACCCCGGGGCCACCCCACCAGTTTGCCGCCCGGGCCGTTGCCTGGAGCACGGGAGATGCAAGCGCAGCCGAGTCACGCACGGCGGCGCGCGCGGCCAGATCAGCCCTCCAGATGACGTTCCCTTGCTCCATCACCATTCGCGTCGTGCCGCCAGATCACGCTCCCGCGCAGCGCACGGGCGAACCGCGTCTCCAGGCATGACTCGGAGACTCCACCAGGCGCCCGCAGCCGCGGGAAACTTGCGCATTGCCTGCCCCTCCAGCGGAATTCATGTTTCCCTGATGTCACGACAAGACCGAATGCAGAACGTAACATTGGAAAGCGGCATCGTCATTCGCCCGCTCGAAACACACGCCGAACGGACTGCTGCCGTGCTCTTGCAAGATGAAACGTGGGGCCGTGATTTCAGCGAGAAGATCCCCGCCATCATGATGCTGGTGGCGGAGAAGACCGGCGGTGTCGCGGCCGGAGCGTTCGGCCGCGACGGCGCGCTCCTGGGCCTCGTTTTCGGCATCACGGGTGTCCGCGACGGCGACCTCATCCACTGGTCCGACCTCCTTGCCGTTCACCCGGCAGCCCGCGGCCAGCACCTTGGCGAGGCGCTCAAGCGTTACCAGCGCGAGCGGTGCCGTGACGTTGGCGTGCAGCGGATGCACTGGACCTACGACCCGTTCGTCGCGCTGAATGCCCACCTCAACCTGAACGTGCTGGGCGCGCGCGTGGTGGAGTTCGTGCCCGACATGTACGGCACCGAGACCCGCAGCCGGCTGCACGGCAGTCTCGGTACCGACCGGTTCGTCGTTGCCTGGCCAGTGCAGGCCGCGCCAGTCCCCCTCCCTGCCGACCAGGCGCGCCTTGTCGGCGCGCCTGTCGTGGGCGGCTCGCTCGCCGACTGCCCCAGCGATATGCTCCTACCCCAGGCCCCAGTCGTGACCGTCCGCGTTCCGCACGATTACAGCACGGTCCTTGCCGGCGACCTGGAAAGAGCCCGCGCGTGGCGTGTATCCGCCCGGCGCGCTTTCCAGCACTACCTGTCATCCGGCTATGAAGTGTCGGCATTCGTTCCCGGCGACGGCGCCGACGCGAGCTACGTTCTCTCCCGTTCCCGCACCACGTGACCAGATGCACATAGACCAGATCATCCTGCGCGAGATCCCGCTCGCCCTGCGCGAGCCCTTCAGGATCTCGAGCGGCGCGATACACGAACGCAGGATCCTCCTGCTGGAGCTTTACGACCGCAGCGGCGCCCGTGCGTGGAGCGAGTGCATCGCCGGAGAGGCGCCCAACTACTCGCCGGAAACGATTGACACGGCATGGATCATCGTCGAGCAATACGCCGCCACGCGCCTCCTCGGCAGGAACGTAGAGCATCCAGGCGCCGTTCACGCGATCCTCGAGCGCGATCTGCGTGGCCACCAGATGGCGAAGGCCGGCCTGGAAATGGGGTGCTGGGGGTTGGCTGCAACGATCGCCGAAGAACCCCTCGGCCGCTTTATCGGCGGTACGCGCTCCGAAGTGGACGTAGGTATTTCACTCGGTATTCAGGCGTCACCAGAGGCGCTCGTAGACCGCGCCCGGCGTGCGGTCGAGGACGGCTACCGCAAGGTCAAGATCAAGATCGAACCAGGCCGCGACGTGGAATGGGTGCGCACCGTTCGCGCTGAACTTGGGCCGAAGCCGCACCTTATGGCCGACGCAAACAATGCCTACACGCTCGACGACGCCGATCACCTCGCTGAGTTCGATGACCTCGGCCTCATCATGATCGAACAGCCGCTGGCGTGGGACGACCTCGTCCGGCATGCCGAGTTGCAGCGCCGCATCCGCACTCCGATCTGCCTCGACGAGTCAATTACGTCGCTCGAACGGGCGCAGGACATGGTGACACTGGGAAGCGGGCGTATCGTGAACATCAAGCCCGGACGCGTGGGCGGGTTCGCGAGCTCGATCGCCATTCACGACTACTGCCAGCAGGCGGGGGTTCCGGTGTGGTGCGGCGGAATGTTCGAGAGCGGCGTCGGCAGGGCATACAACGTAGCCCTTGCCTCACTCCCCAACTTCACCATCCCAGGCGATATCAGCCCGAGCGCACGCTACTGGAAGGCCGATGTGGTGCACCCGGAATGGACGATGCATGACGGACGCATTCGCGTGCCGCTCGACACCCCCGGCATCGGGGTTGCCGTTGACGAAGACCGCATCATCAACTCCGCCGTTCGCACCGCCTTGCTTCGCGCATGACAGCCGCCCTCCCCTTCACTCCCGCTGACCGGGACTTCCTGATCGCCCTCCGCCGCGACCTGCATCAGCACCCGGAGCTGGCGTGGAAGGACGAGCGCACGGCCGGTCGCCTCGAGAAGGCGCTGCGTGAGTGTGGAGCGCGCGACATCAGGCGCATCTGCGCCACGGGGGTCGTGGCGCGGATTCCGGGTACCGACAGCGGCGCCACGGTTGCAGTACGGGGTGACATTGACGCGCTTCCCATCCAGGAGGCAACCGGACTTGCGTTCACGTCTGAACACGCCGGGGTCATGCACGCCTGCGGCCACGACGTGCACGCATCGTGGGCTGTCGGCGCTGCGCTCCTGCTTGCGCGCCAGCCCGCCAGGGGCGACACCGTCATCTTGCTACAGCCGGCCGAAGAGGTTGGCGAAGGCGCGCGCGCGATGATCGAGGCTGGCGCCGTAGACGGCGTTCGCGCCGTCTTCGGCGCTCATGTGGACCGGAGGTTCCCGGTGGGAGAGGTGGTCGCCCAAGCCGGGCCCCTTGCTGCCAGCACCGATACGTTCAACATTCTTGTCCGCGGCAGGGGTGCGCATGGCGCGCGCCCGCACATGGCGCTCGACCCGGTGGTTGGCGCCGCCTCCATCGTCACCGCTATCCAAACCATTGTCTCACGACGCCTAGACCCGGGATCTCCGGGCGTCATCAGCGTCGGCATCATACAGGGCGGCACCGCGCCGAACATCATCCCCGAAGAAGTCGAACTGGCCGGAACCATCCGGGCCACGGGTCAAGCCGCGCGCTCACTCCTCACCACCGAACTCTCGCGGCTCGCAAGCGCGGTGGCCGCCGCGCACGGACTGACGGCCACGGTGAGCATAAGGGAGGGCACGCCGCCGCTCGTAAACCCGCCCGAGTGCGCCGCGTGGGCATCCAGCGCAGTGCAAACATTGCTTGGCCCGGCGGCTCTGGTGCCGCTGGGGGTCGTCAACATGGGCGGCGAAGACTTTGCGTGTTACCTGGAGCAGGTGCCCGGCTGCTTCATGCGGATCGGGGCACGCGAGCCAGACGGTGATACGGTGGACGCCCACACGCCAAGGTTCGCGCCAGCCGAATGTGCCATCTTTGTGGGCGCGGCCGTCCTCGCCCAGGCCGCACGCAATGCGTCAAGCGCGCTTGCGGACTGAACTGCGGTCAGTCCCGTGGCGCAGTTACTACTTCGCGCGACATCGCAAGGTCAGCGAGAAACAGATCCTCTGCGCGTGAGCCCGCGTTCACGTCGTCCAGGTAGAGGTCGAGCTCGAAGTTGACTGCAATCCCCAGGGGATTGAAATCTGTCGAGCCAATGCGGGTCCAGCGCCCGTCAACGACACTGGTCTTGGCGTGCATCATCTCGCCGTTCCACTCCCAGACGCGCACCCCTTGGGCAAGGAGCGTGCGGTAGTAGCGTCTCTGGTAGCCGTGCACCCACGGGTGGTCATTCTTCCTTGGCAGCAGCAGTCTGACGTCCACGCCCTCGCGCGCAGCGCCAATGAGCGCATCCACCTCGGCAAGGGACGGAATGAAGTACGCAGTTGCAAGCCAGATCGAGCGCTCCGATGCCGCGCATTGCAGGTGGAAGGCCCGGCCCACGCGAAAGCGGCCAGGTTCACCCTCGACCACCGCCGCCACCACCGCCGGCGCCGTACCCGGATCAATATCCGTATTGTGGCCGACTCGCCGGGTCCTGCGCTCCTGGCGTGAGGGACGTTGCCCGGACGCCCTGCGCCACATGTTGTCGAACGTCCGCCGCAAGTCCGAGGCCGCTGGACCCTCGATGCGCACGCACCGGTCGCGCCACGGCAGGCTCTTCCTCCTGAGGAGCACACCCCGCCACTCATCCCCAATCCCGATCCCGCCCGTCACCGCGGCGGTGTCATCCACTACGAGCAATTTCCGATGATCGCGCGGTACGAGGCCAAGCCAGCGATGAAACCCGGGAGGATTGAAAACCAGCACCTCGGCGCCCGCACGCCGGAGCCCGTCCAGAAATGAACCCGACGTTCCCCTCATTCCAATCCAGTCGCCAAGAACCCGGACCGCCGCACCGCGCGCAGCAGCGCGGCCAAGTGCGTCGGCGAAGCGATGTCCGGTAGTGTCGTCGCGAAGTATGTAGCTCTCCAGCTCCACGCTTCGCGAGGCGGCGTCTATGAGCGCGATCATGGCGTCGAACGTCTCGTCGCCGTCCGAGTACATCTCGATCGTGTTGCCCGACGACACGTCCGCTGATGCAATGCGCCAGAGGGCGCGGGCGTAACTTGCGCTGCGCTCCGCATAACCTGGCGGTAGCGGCGCTGCCTGGCGTGCGGGCGCCGCCACCTGCGGCGGCGCTACGACAATATGGGTTCCGGTGCGCCGGCTCATGTCCCTTCAGCTTCGCCTGCCCGCGGCCGATTCGGAAGTGCGGACAGGCAGCCCCACTTGCATCGCGACCGGGAAGGGGGACATTTCACTCATGCTCTCGATTGACCTGACTGGCAAGCGCGCCCTGGTGGCGGGCATAGCCGACGACGCCGGCTTCGGCTTCGCCATCGCCAAAGCGCTGGCCGAGGCAGGAGCGTCCGTCTGCGTGGCAACGTGGCCGCCCGCTCGCAACATCTTCCTGAACCTCATCGAGCGCGGGAAGATGGACGAGTCCCGACGCCTCTCGAACGGTTCGCTGCTCGATTTCGAGAAGATCTACCCCCTCGACGCCGCGTACGACACGCTCGAAGCCGCCCCTGACGACATCCGTTCCAACAAGCGGTACAAGGATGTCGGCGACTTCTCGATCGCCGGACTCGCCGCGCGGCTGACCGCCGACTTCGGCGCGCCATGCGTTGACATCCTGGTGCACGCGCTTGCGAATGGCCCCGAAGTACGAAAGCCGCTCATTGATACCAGTCGCGAGGGCTACCTCACCGCATTGGGAGTGAGCGCGTACTCGATGGTATCGTTGCTTCGGCACATGGGGCCTGCGTTTCGCCCGGGAGGATCGGCGCTCTCCCTCACGTACATGGCCAGCGAGCGCGTGGTGCCCGGCTACGGCGGCGGAATGTCATCCGCCAAGGCAGCTCTCGAATCCGACACTCGAACGCTGGCATTCGAGGCCGGCCGGCGCTGGGGAGTCCGCGTCAATACAATCAGCGCTGGACCGCTTGCGTCGCGCGCCGCGAGCGCAATCGGGATCATCGAAAAGATGGTGGAATACTGCGCGGCTAATACGCCCATCCCGGAAGCGCTCACCGCGCGTGAAGTCGGTACCGCGGCGGCATTCCTTGCCTCGCCGCTGGCAAGCGGCATTACCGGCGCCACGCTCTACGTGGACAAGGGCTACAACATCATGGGTATGGCGGTACAGGAGCGCGTGGCAGGTTAGTACAGGCAGCCCCGCCCTGCTGCCCGCGCGTCAGACGGGCCGCTCGAACATTGCAACTTCGCCGCCGTCGTACGAACGAGCTCCCACGCGTACGAATCCCATCGCCTCATGGAAGGCGATGGAATCCGGGTTCGGTGGGCGTACGTTCACCTCGAGCGCGATTCGCGCCCAGCGCCCCCGGGCGAAGGCAAACATCGCAGCGTAGAGCGCCCGCCCCACGCCCGCACGCTTCGCGCGTGGCGCGACGACGATTCGGTCGAGGTACAGGAACGAGTCATAGCGTTCGCCAAACCACGCGTAGTTGCCGCTCCAGTACGGCGTGCCATTTCGAAGCGCAAGCGCAAACCCATCCACGCGCCCGTCTCGCAATGCCAGTACCGCAAAGTCGGCGTTCCCGCGAATCCAGGCGAACTGCTCCTCATCGAGGACATTGACATGCGGCACTGCGGCGTTGTTCAATGCCCGCAGTGCCGCATCGTCATCTGGCGTGGCGCTCCGGATCTCCAGGCCGGAGTCGTTCGTCAATCCGGAGCGCACCGTCAACGTGTCGTCTTCCGATTACATCGCAACCTTGGGCTTCGGCTTCGTGTCAATCTCGGGAAGCCCGTACTTCTTCAGAAGCTCATTGTATTTCTTCAGTTCCGTCGCGTAGATGTCGTCCATGCGCTTCGTCTGCACATTGAGCTTGCCGGTGAGTTCGCCGTACACCTGCCGGGCCTGGGCTGTGGGGCGCCCGGGCGCAGCACTCACCGCTCCGGTAAGCGCCGCCAGCTTGTTGTTCAGCTTGATCGGGAAGTTGAGCGGATCCTGGCTGCTCTCATTCTTGATCTGGTATACCTCTGCCTCGACACCAGTGATGTTCGTTGACATCTGCTTCCCGGCGTTGGTCAGTTCCTGCACGCCGGCAGCGGGCGCCTGCCTGATCCGCGCGTCAACCTCAGACTTCACGTGCCTCATCGAGATTACCGCCTCGTTTGCCTTCGTCACCTCGTCACGGATCTGGATCAGGAACTGGAACTGGGCGAGCTGATCGGCGGCGGTAGCCGGAGACCGCGGGTCGTTGAGGAGCCGGAACGTCTGCGAAACCGGCGCCTCGCCCGCCACGGTCAGGCGCACGGTGTAGGTGCCTGCCGGGGCGATGGGGCCCTGCGTGTCGCCGGCCCACAGGATCATTCCCGGGAATGTCACCGCGTCCGGATAGCGCATGTTCCACGCAAACTGGTTCAACCCTGCATTGCTGGTCGTCTGCCCGGTCGGTGGCCCGAACCCGCCACCGCGGCCGCCGCGGCCGCCGCGGCCACCACGGCCACCACCTTGGGTGGTGTCCGCGCGGGAGTTGAACGACTTGATGAGCTTGCCCGTTGCGTCGAGAAAATCGAGCGTGACGTCTGCGCCCGCATTGGCGAGCTGGTAGCTGACGATCACTCCGCTCGGCGGGTTCGCCCCGACCGGGCCGCCGCCGCCCAAGCCGCCAAACCCGCGGCCACCCCAGTCGATCCGGTACGTATCGCGCGGCTTGTACAGATGCACTTTCGCCGACGCTGCTGCGGTGCTCACCTGCCGCAGGACCGAGATGTCGTCGAGCACATAGAAGGACCGCCCGTGAGTGCCGGCGATCAGGTCTCCTTCCTTGATCGTGAGGTCATGCACAGGCACTGGCGGAAGGCTCGAGCGGAGTGGCTGCCAGCGCGCGCCATCGTTGAACGACACCCAGACGCCCCGTTCCGTGCCGGCAAACAGGAGGCCGCGCCGCACTGGATCCTCACGAATCGTGCGAGTGAACTCCGTCGCGGGAATCCCGTCCACGATCTTCGTCCACGTCGCGCCAAAATCCGCCGTCTTGTACAGAATCGGAGCGAAGTCGTTCTGCTGGTAGCGATTCGCAGCCACGTAAGCCGTGCCAGCACCATAATGGCCGGCCTCGACGATCGAGATGCGAGTGAAGTCGCCAATGTCCTTCGGGGTCACGTTCTTCCATGTAACGCCAGCGTCACGGCTCACGTGAATCAGGCCGTCGTCCGAGCCGGCCCAGAGCACGCCCTTCTGTACGGGAGATTCGGCCAACGCGAAAATCACCCCGTACGTCTCGACGCCAGTCTGATCTTTGGTGATCGGCCCGCCCGAGGCACCGAGCGTCTTCGGGTCGTTGCGCGCCAGCGGCGGGCTGATGATCGAGTAGCTCTGGCCGCCATTCTTCGTCATGAAGAGCTGACTGCCACCCACGTACATCGTCGTCGGGTCGTGTGGCGAAAACACGATCGGGAACGTCCACTGGAAGCGGTACTTGATGTCCTCGGACGAGATGCCCATCGGGTTGTCCGGCCATGGACTCACGTTCCACTCGAGGCCCGTACGCATGTCCTTGCGGGTAAGCAGGCCGCCGTACGAGCCGGCAAACACGATGTCGGGATTCGTGGGGCTCACTGCGATGTATCCCGATTCGCCGCCGCCCGCGTCTTCCCAGTCCTTCATGTTGATGCCGCCCGTCGCGCGGCTCGGCCCGCAAAGGGTGCTGTTGTCCTGCTGAGCTCCACAGATCCTGTACGGAAAGTGGTTGCTCGTCGAGACGTGGTACATCTGCGCCGTTGCGAAGGTCTGTGCGGTCCACGTCTCGCCCCCGTCCAGCGATACGTTGGCGCCGCCGTCGTTCGCCTCGATCATCCTGTTCGGGTCATTGGATGCGATCCAAAGATCGTGGTTGTCGCCGTGAGGCACCTGAATCGCCTGCGCGAACGTCTTGCCACCGTCCCGCGAGCGATAGAAACCCGTGTTGACGGCATACACGATGTTCGTGTCCTTCGGGTCGGCGTAAATGCGGGTGTAGTACCACGCCCGCTGCCGCAGGTTGCGATCGGCGTTCAGGTAAGCCCACGTCGCACCACCGTCGTCGGAGCGGAATACGCCACCCGAGTCCGCTTCGATGATCGCCCACACGCGGCTCGACTTGGCGTTCGATACCGCAAGGCCGATCTTGCCCCAAGTACCCTTGGGGAGTCCGCGGTTCGCCGTCAGCTCGGTCCACGTATCGCCGCCATCGGTGGACTTGAAGATCCCTCCACCAGGTCCGCCGGAGTTCAGTGACCACGGTGTGCGGTATGCATGCCAGAACGCGGCGTACAGCACATTCGGATCGTTCGGGTCGAGAGCAAGGTCGGAAATGCCTGTCTCGTTGTTCCGGTACAGGACCTTCTTCCAGGTTTCGCCGCCGTCGGTCGTCTTGAACACCCCACGCTGATCGTTCGGGCCGAACGCGTAGCCGAGCACGGCAACCCAGACGATGTTCGGGTTCGTGGGATGGATGCGGACTCGATTGACGTGATTCTTGACGTCGAAGAATGTGATCCGCTTCCACGTCTTCCCCGCATCCGTTGTCTTCCACACTCCGTCGCCCGGCGCGGTATTGCCGCGAATGTCGCTCTCGCCGCCGCCGACCCAGACAATGTCAGGATTCGTCGGCGCCACCTGTATCGCGCCTATGGTGCCGCCAAAGTAAGCATCCGTTACCGGCGTCCAGCTCAGTCCGCCGTTGGTCGTCTTGAACACGCCCCCGCCGGTAGTCCCCATCCAGTACTCGTTTGGCCTCGCCACGCTGCCGGCAACCGCCACGGATCGCCCGCCGCGGTATGGTCCGATCTCGCGCCAGCGCATGCCACTGAAGGCGAGCGTATCGAACGTCTGGGCCGGCAGCGCCGCGGCTAGCACAAGCATCGCCAGTACGCCTGCCAGCGTTCGTGCTCCAACTCGGGTGTTCAGCATCTCTGGGGGAACCTCGTCGAAAAGTGGGGTCGCCTTCCTGACGTACGGTAAGATGTCCTTCCAAGACAGGGTAGCAAGGGGGGAAGACCGCTCGAGGCGCCAGCATGCCGGGTAGATTGCAGCATGCGGGATCATCCCTCGCGACGGCGTAACACCCCGCAGCCCGGCTGGCGGAGCCACCCATGAGCCGGTGGCGCTGGGCGCTGGTCCTGATGTCGTTTGCAGCAACCACAGGTATCACGGCCTACATCTTCCGCAAGGGGCTGTCGCACCCAGGTCCGCATCCGGTTCTGCCCCCTTGGGCGCATGTCGCCGCACTGGGAGCGGTGCTTCTGGAGATCGGCACACGCGCCGTGAAGATCCACTGGAGTGCAGCGGCGCTCCACATCCCGCTGCGGTTCGGCACCTCGCTCCGCGTGTGCCTGGGCGGCGACTTCGCAGCGTCAATTACCCCAGCCCGCTCCGGCGCTGAGCCGGCACGCTTTCTGGTGCTCGCGGAAGACGGCGTTGCCGCTGCGCCTGCGCTTCTGATACTGTTCACGGAATTGCTGCTGGAGACGTGGTCGCTCGTACTGCTCTGCGCGGTCTTTCTCGTCGCGTTTCGCGGTCAGGGCGCGATCCTCGGTCTTACGACGGCAATGATCGGCGGCTACGCCGTTCTCGTGCTGGCAGCGGGCGGCGCCGCGCACCTCCTCTCGCGCCGGCATTCGAGGGGGCCGCCGCCACGCCTCGCGCTCGCGGCTGGGCTGAACCCAGCCAGGTGGCGTGCAGTGCAGCGGACGCTCCGCGCCCTCCGCGCAAACATGTCCGCGTTACGCCACGCATCACCAGGTCCGATGGCCGGTGCGTTCCTGGCGTCGCTCCTGCACGCGGGTCTGCGCCTGGCCGTCCTCCCCATCATTGCTCTCGCCCTCGATCCGTCGCTTTCGCTGTCGTCCCTGGTTCTGTGGCCGCTGGTATTCCTTTACGGTGGCGCAGTCGCACCGGCGCCGGGCGGTGGCGGCGCAGTCGAATTCGGCTTCCGTTATGCGTTCGAGAGCACAATGGCGCCTGCGGTCCTCAGCGGTGCGCTGCTCTGGTGGCGCTTCTACACCTTCTACCTCTACGTGCTCCTTGGAGGGCTGTCGGTCGGCGGCACGGTGCTCAGGGCGCTGCGAACGCAGCGCCACGGACGCCTTCACGAGCGCGCTGCGCGCAACCCTGCCGAGCCCGATCCCGTGCCGTAAATGCGCACGACGGCGGTCCCGTGCTCACGCTCCGACGCTGACGCCGGCTGAACCGGAGTCGCCGCTCGTGCCACCGGGGTTCGCATCGCCCGGGCCGGCTTCACGGGCTTCCGCGCCGTCCCGCAACGCTCCCACCGTATTCGATGCCCGCGCGGCCGCCTTCGCCGCCGCAACGGCCTTGTCCACCGCCGACTGCGCCGCGCTGGCCATCTGCGGCAGGGGAGTCTTGTCGTCAACCACCGCGACACGCCGTTCCCATTGACGCATCATCTTAATGAACGCACGCGCCAGCTCGGCGTCGAAGTCAGGCCCGGCGCCGCGCTCGATCTGCTCCAGCACCCTCTCTGATTCCCATGCAGGGCGGTATGGACGGTTGGTTCTCAGGGCATCGTACACATCGCAGATGTGCACGAGCTTGCTGGCCCGGTGCGGCTCGCGGCGAAAATGGCGCGCGGGGTAGCCGCCGCCATCAATCATGATGTGATGCTCGTACGCAACCGCGGACGCGAGGTCGAGCTGCCGGTCACTCTCGAAGATGATCTTCGCGCCGTCCACCGGATGGCGTCGCATGATCGTCCACTCTTCATCGGTGAGCTTCCCGGGCTTGGTAAGAACCTCCTTCGGAATACGGACCTTGCCGAGGTCGTGCAACAGCCCGGCAACCCCGAAAGCCCGCACGTCCTTGGGACCAAGCCCGATGTACTCAGCCAGGGCCATTGCAAGCACGCTCACGTTCAGCGAGTGCGTAGTGGTGTACTGGTCGAATTCCTTGATCTGCAGAAGCGGGATCACGATATCCCGGTCACCGTGCATGGCAACCGCCAGCGACCGCACTACGCTCTCCGCCTCCAGCAACGGTAGTTCGCCAGTCATCTGTACTTCGTCATGCAGCCAGCGAATCGCATCGGCCTCCTCGCCGAGCGAGTAGGCTATGGTAGCCGTTGGGAGCAGGTCCTCAACACGCTGCACTCCCTCGGTGCCTCGCACACCAATTGCACCGAACTTGATCGTGGACCGCCGCTCCGGACTCCGCGTGACGGATTCCACTGCCACGGCCGACACACGCCCCAGCACTTCGTCGAGGAACGCCTCGTATTCATCGCGCGAGACATGTTTGGGAAACTCCAGCCGCTGAACGCCGGCATTGGCGAGCCGAAGCCCCCAGTCCCAATCCTTCAGCTCGCGCAGCGCGGACTTTCCGTAGATCACGTCCAGGCCAAGAAACGAGAACTGGGGTGACGGATCATTCTCCTGCAGGCGCTTGAGCTGCTCGAACGAATGGTCAATCGCGCGCTGACGCGCTGGGTGCCCGCCCTTGTACAGTCCCATGGTCGCAAGGGACTGAGCGAATGCATTCAGAAACTTGGCTGCCCCTGCGCTCATTGACCGCCGTCCCACCGCGCGACCGCATCACGCACCCCCCTGTCCCCGCTGCGCCGCGCGGCCAGCAGGACTTCTGCCGCGGCCGCGTCGTCCGCCCAGTGCGTGGCAAGGCCCGCCAAAGCAGCGAGCATCTCCGGGGTAGACGCCGCAAGCGCGCTGCGCCTGAGCAGGCGACGCTTCCCGGAAACCCGCGCCAGCAATGAAGCGAGAACGTCGGGCGTTCTGCACGATGCCGCTGCGCGGATGCCGAGCGCCCGCATGTCCGGCGAGAGGGCAGGATCCTCCGCGAGAGCAAGAAGCGCCCGTGAAGCCGAGGGCGGACAATCAGCCATAGCCGCGCCAATTGCCAGCCGCACGATGCGCTCATCCGGATCCGCCAGCGCATTGACGATCGCGCGATCCCTGGCCCCGGAACTGCGAAGCAGTGACCGGTACGCTTCACGCCGAACCAGCACATCCGGATGGCTCGTGAAGGCAGCAAGGTCGAATCCGGCGGGCAGGGGGCCCAGCCGCGCCAGGACGGAGAGCAGCAGCCTGAGTTCCCCTGCGCGCGCGCCATCCACGCGCGATACCGCCAGCGGTGCAACGTCCGGCCCGAGCCGTACGAGCAGTTCCACGTACGCCGCTGACGTCCGGTCGTCGGCACCTTCGAGGCCATCGAGCAGCGCCGGCGCCGCTGCAATCCCCATCCGCTCCGCCAGCCGCTCGATCACGCCGAGGTCAACACGGCTGCGGGCGATCTGCCGGGAGAGCACGTCCGGTGATGCCGTGCGCCTCCACAAGATGTCCTTCATCCACCCGTCCGGGGCGTTGTCGAGAAGCGCAACGAGCGGCGTCATGTCATCGGCCGCCGTCATCGCTGTCATGGCCCGCCATACCGGGTCGCCGAGAGTGTCAATCTCGATCCCCATCGCAAGAATTCGCTCTGCCTCACACGGAAAAGCGTCATCCCCCGTCTGGAACACCGGGGCAGCCACGGACATCTTCTCGAGGGCGAGGCGGTAGCCGTCCGGGTTGGGATCATCGAGCGTCCAGTCCGTTATCAGGTTGTGCACCGAATCGCGGAGCGCCGTGTCGGCCGCGGCGCGCCCAAGGGGCGCGCCTTCGTCGGCATGGACAGCCAGCTTCGACAGCATGCGCACCAGGGAGTGCGATACCCCCTGGCTCGATGTGTCCGCCGCCGCCTGGACAAGTTCGACGATTGCATCCACAGCCATGCCCTGCGCAGCGTCCAGCACGAACTTCTGGCGCTGCCGCGTGTCACCGCCCATTTCAAGCAGCCGGGAGAGCGTCTCCGGCTGAAGCGTCGCCACGAGGCGCGAGATCCTCTTCTGGAGCGCCGCGGCATCCTTGCCGCCCTTCTTCTTGAGCTCTTCTGCGATCTGAAGGAGGTAGCCCACTACCACCTGGTCGTACGCCGCATCCCGCTTGTGTTCGTCAATTGCCTTTGCAACCAGCACCGGATCAGCCGATTCCGGCCTGGTTGGGTCAGTCTCGTCCGCGTTCGCCGCGACGGCTGCCCTCGCAAGCCCTATCCACAACTGCGCGGCGCGGCTCCGGTCGCTCCTGAGCTCGTCGGCATCCGGCTTGCTCGGATCCTCCTCGAGGAGTTCCAGTTGCTCGAAAGTGAGCGGAAACAGCCTGATGTGCTCCCACTGCTGCAAGACGTCGGGCCCCTCGAGGCCAAGCGGCCGGGCACGGCGGCCAACGTCCACCGCAATAGTGGCGAGCGCGTTGGCAATCTCCGCCTGTTGAACTCCCGCAGTGAACTTTATTGCGCCAAGGTGATGGTTGTGCAACCGGTGCGCCAGGTCGCGCAGCACCGGATTGCTCTCGTCGGTCGCAACCCCCTCTATGATCAGTTGCTGGCGAGCCACCCCTAGCGTGAGCGTCGAGCGCACCTGCAGCAGGGCCCCGAGGCGCTGCGCGATGCGGCCGGTGGCTCCCTCCAGCAGCGGATGCCCCGGCGGGTAGATCGCGTTCTTGTGGAGCCCAATCGAGAGCTCGATGAGAAAATCCGACAGATCGCGCGTCAGCGTCGCTGATGTGGCTCCACCAACAGCTGCCGGCTGGGTCATGTGGCAATTATAGGCTAGGGGACCGTCCTCGGGCCAAGCTCGCACCCCCCCGACGCATCAGCGGCCGGTGGCCACGGGCTCGCATGTTAGCTTACACGCGTCCAGAACCCTCTCGTCAGCCCTGCCGTGTCACACGCCGACATCGAGCTTCTCGCCATCAACACGGTGCGCACCCTGGCCATGGACGCGGTTCAGGCCGCGGATTCCGGCCATCCAGGCACCCCCATGGCGCTCGCGCCCCTCGCCTACGCGCTCTTCCATCGGCACATGCGGCACAACCCCGCCGATCCTGCGTGGCCGGACCGCGATCGCTTCGTGCTCTCCGTCGGACACGCATCCATGCTGCTCTACGCCGCGCTTTATCTCTCGGGCTATGATCTCTCGCTCGATGAGATACGCAACTTCCGTCAGTGGGGAAGCAAGACGCCAGGACACCCGGAGGTTGCGCACACGCCGGGCGTCGAGACTACTACCGGGCCGCTTGGCCAGGGAATTGCCAACGCCGTAGGAATGGCGCTCGCTGAACGCACCATGGCGGCCACGTTCAACCGCGACGGGCATCCGGTGGTTGACCACACAACGTGGTTCATCGCCGGAGATGGTGACCTCATGGAAGGAGTGTCGCACGAAGCAGCGTCGTTTGCCGGCCATCAAGGACTCGGAAAACTCATCGGCTTCTTCGATGACAACCGGATCACGGTTGACGGCGGCACCGACCTGTCCTGCTCCGATGATGTTGCCGGGCGTTTCGCGGCCTACGGCTGGCAGGTGCTTCACGTCGCCGACATCAACGACCTTGCCGGCATAGACGCAGCCATCGCCAGCGCCCGCGCAGACACCGCGCGACCGTCACTCGTCATTACCCGGTCGCACATCGGGTACGGCAGCCCCAATCGCGTGGATACCTCAAACGCGCACGGCCAGCCGCTCGGCGTAGCCGAAGTTGCCCTCGCCAAGCAGGCGCTGGGCTGGCAGTGGACCGAGCCGTTCACCATCCCGCCGGAAGTACTCGCGCACTGGCGCACGGCCCGCGAGCGCGGGGCTAACGACCACGACACGTGGCGCCGTCGCCTCATTGCCTACGCTGCCGCACACCCCGAAGATGCCAAGGAGTTCGGGCGGCGTACGCACGGCGACCTCCCGGCCGGATGGGAGTCTGCCTTGCCGAAGTTCGACAAGGCCACCGGCAACGTCGCTTCGCGCGTGGCTTCCGGCATCGTGCTCAACGCCATCGCGGCCAAGGTTCCCGAGCTTATCGGCGGGTCTGCCGACCTCGCGGGATCCAACAACACGACTATCAAGGGGACCCCGACGCTCTCCAGGACACGACCAGATGGTCGCAACATCCATTTCGGCATCCGCGAGCACGCCATGGGAGCCGTGATGAGCGGAATGTCACTCCATGGTGGCGTCGTCCCGTATGGCGGCACGTTCCTCGTCTTTTCAGACTACATGCGCCCGGCGATCCGCCTCGCGGCGCTGATGAACCGTCAGGTGATCTACGTCCTCACCCACGATTCCATCGCGCTCGGCGAGGACGGACCTACTCACCAGCCCATCGAGCACCTCGCCGCGCTCCGCTGCATTCCGAATCTGACCGTGATCCGCCCCGCAGATGCCGCCGAGACCGCTGAGGCATGGCGCACTGCCCTCAAGCACCGGCACGGGCCCACTGCGCTGATCCTCACGCGACAGAAGCTCGCGCTGCTGGATCGAGAAAGGTTCGCCGCTGCCTCCGGGCTTGCCCGCGGCGCCTATGTCCTTTCCGACGCGGCTTCGCCTGCCGCCGTCATCATCGCAACCGGTTCGGAAGTGCACCTGGCTCTCGATGCCCAGGCAATCCTGCAGGCCGAAGGCATACCGGTGCGCGTCGTCAGTGCGCCGAGCCTCGAGCTATTTCGCGCACAGGACTGGACGTACCGCGATTCCGTGCTGCCCCCGGGTGTACCGAGAGTCGCGGTGGAAGCCGCGCATCCGATGAGCTGGCACGAGTTCGTTGGCGCCGGAGGTGCCATCGTGGGCATAGACCACTTTGGTGCATCGGCGCCATACACGCGGCTGTTCGAGGAATACGGGCTTACGCCGGCTGCCGTGGCGCACCGCGTCCGCAAGATCACCGGCACGGTTCGTGGATAGCTGTTCTTAGCCGCAGTACGGACTGCGCAACCCTCTGGCGAACACGGTGAGTTCCCGGGTGCCACGCTCCCGAACCGCAACTGGCCGGCCGCTTCGTCCCTGGACAAGGTGGCCAACGAAGCGCTTGTTGCAGTTGCGGCTCCGGGACCTTCACCTGAGGATCGAAGGAACATGGCTCGTCGGCTGCCTGGATGAACTGTACGCGGAACTCGATGCCCGCAAGCTGGCAATCCGCCCGCATGCATGGCTCTCGGACGAGTGGTTCTCACCCGGGGGCGTGCCCGGCATTGCGATTCCGTTCTATCTCGCCCATCCACGGCTCATGCGCCTCGAACGCAGCCAGTTGCTGGAGGTCGAGGGCGGAACCCACGTCGAGTGCATGCAGATCCTTCGGCACGAATGCGGCCACGCAATCCAGCATGCCTACGCCCTGCATCGCCGCCGAGAGTGGCAGCGTCTCTTCGGACGGTCATCCACGCGCTACCCGGAAGCCTACCGGCCGAACCCTGCCAGCAAGCGCCACGTTCAGCACCTCCGTCGTTGGTACGCGCAAAGCCACCCGGATGAGGATTTCGCCGAAACGTTCGCCGTCTGGTTGCAGCCACGCTCCGATTGGCGCAGGCGGTACGCCGGTTGGCCGGCGCTGCGCAAGCTCCAGTACGTGGATCGCCTGATGAAGGAACTCGCGGGCCAGCCACCGACCGTACGCTCCCGCCGCCGGGTGGATCCGCTGCGAACCATCTCCCGCACGCTGTTCGAACACTACACTTACCGCAGGGCCCTCTACTCCGCCGAATCGCCAAGAACCTGGGATGCCGACCTCCTGCAGCTCTTCTCCAATGACCCGCGGCTCGAGGGCCGGGAACCGGCATCGGCCTTCCTGCGGCGCCACCGCTCGTCTATCCGCTGTGTGGTCTCCCGGTGGACCGGCGAGTACCAGTTCACCCTCGACACGGTGCTTGGAGACATGATCGGTAGGTGCCGCGAGCTGCGCCTTCGGCTCGTCGGGCGCGAACGGCAGGTCCTCACCGACTTCATGGTCCTGCTTACGGCGCGAACCATGGAGGTGCTGTCCAAGAAGGGTCGCCGCGACTGGATCGTCCTGTGAAGCCAGTCCGCGTTCTCGCCCTGATGCACCCTGAGCTGGTTCCACGCGACGACCGGGGCCGGCTGTCGCCGCAGGAAGCATCCGATTCCAAGACCGAATACGACGTTGTTCGCACGCTCCGCACGACCGGTCACGAAGTGTACCCGCTCGGCGTGCAATACGAGTTGTTCCCGATTCGCGACGCAATCGAGCAGGTCGAGCCGCACATAGTGTTCAACCTGCTCGAGGAATTTCACGGCGAGGTTCTGTTCGACCAGAACGTCGTGAGTTTCCTGGAGCTCCTTCATATACCCTACACGGGGTGCAACCCCCGCGGGCTCGTCATCTCACGCGGCAAGGCGCTCTCGAAGAAGCTCGTTGCCTACCACCGCATTCGTGTTCCGGACTTCGCCGTCTTTCCGGCTGGACACAAAGTGCGACGCCCATCCCGCCTCAGGTTTCCGCTGATCGTCAAGTCACTCATCGAGCATGCGTCCGTTGGCATCGCCAAGGCGTCAATAGTGGAGTCGGACGAGAAGCTGGCAGAGCGGGTCGCGTTCGTCCACGAGCGCCTGGGCACCGACGCCATCGCCGAGCAATTCATCGAAGGCCGCGAACTCTACGTCAGCGTGCTCGGGAATGACCGGCTGACGGTGTTCCCTGCATGGGAACTGGTTGCGCTCAACCGCACGGACGGCGAACCGTTGATCGCCACTGCCAAGGTCAAGCACGACGTAGAGTACCAGGAACGCCACGGCATCCGGATCAGGCCCGCCGACATGCCCGAGGAGCTAGCTGCGCGCATGGCACGCACCGCCCGTCGCATCTACAAGATCCTCGAGCTGTCGGGATACGCACGCCTCGACTTTCGCCTTGACGCCTCCGGAGAGTTCTACTTCCTTGAAGCCAATCCGAACCCGGAGATCGCCGAAGGCGAAGAGTTCGCCCAGGCAGCGCGTGCGGGAGGAATCGCGTACCCCGCGTTGCTCGATCGCATCCTCGCCCTGGGACTCAAGCAGCGCTACCCCGCGCCAGCCTGAAGGCAGCGTCGAGAATGCTGCTGGCGCGGTGACAGCGGAATGCGTACAGGATGGCTAGGGACGGAATCGAACCGCCGACACGCGGATTTTCAGTCCGCTGCTCTACCAACTGAGCTACCTAGCCGGAAGCAGTAAATGTACCCGGCTCCAGACCGGCGGCCAAGCCTGACAACTTCACCCCCCGTGACTTTGTCCCCGCCGTATGCTTCCTTTACACAGTGACCACTCTCCGGATCGCGTGCCAGCAGGAGTTGACCTCTTTTGGGGAAGATGCAGCACACCAGCTCTGGGGCGGTGATGTGGATCTCATGCTCCTGCCCGACCTGGGCGACATCTCCTCGGCTGTCGCGACCGGAGCCGCCGACCGAGGTGTCCTCCCAATCGAGCACACGATCCTCGGCTCGGTTCAGGCGAGCCACGACGCGCTGGACGCAGCCCCGGAAATCGTCGCCGTCGCCGAGACCGTAATCCGGTCTCAGCTGTATCTCCTTGGGCCGCTCGAATCAAGCCTCGATGCGGTGGGCGACGTCTTCTGTCACCCTATCGCGTTGGCGCAGTGCCGCAAGTTCTTCCGCGCGCATCCACGCATCACCGTGCATTCGGTGCTCGATACGGCCGCCTCGGTCGCGGACGTCGAGAACCTCGCTGACCCACAGTTTGCCGTCGTGGCCGGACGCGCCGCGATGCTCTCGCATCATGTCGCCGTCGTCGCCCCCGATATCCAGGATCGTCCGGACACCCAGACCCGCTTCCTCGGTGTGTCAACCTCGCGGCAGCCACTGCCGCCTGGTACGCCCGCACGCACGACGTGCATGATCACCGTTGACGATGTTCCGGGCGCGCTTCTCCACGGCCTCGCTCCATTCGCCGCCCACGGCATCAACATGCGGCGGATAGAAGGCCGACCAACTGGGGCGCCATGGGTGTACAGGTTCTTCCTCGAATTCGACCACCAGAGCGGCGACCCGGGTATTGATTCCCTGCTCGATGAGCTGGCTCGAACCGCAAAGGACATGCGCTGGCTCGGCACCTACCCACGCTGGAACGCCGGACGCCGAGGCTCGATCGGCTGGCGATCCGGCTCAATTCTTCCCGTTGACTAACCTGCCGCCCTGCCCTTCCTGCGGCCTGCGCGCACTGTAATGACCGACTTTATCCCGCCCCGAACATTAAAGTCTCCGACGACCGTCATGTCCCGCGGCCGCACGGCGCGGGAAAGGTCGTCGAAGATCGTGTTGACCGCGCGTTCGTAGAAGATGCCATCGTTGCGAAAGCTCCACAGATAAAGCTTGAGGCTCTTCAATTCGACACATCGCCGGTTTGGGGCATACGTGATCGTGATCGTCCCAAAATCCGGGGCTCCGCCTTCCAGTGCAGCAAGCTCCCGCGCGTCCGACTCGATCCCGCCCACGGGACACATTGACGTGAACTCCGCGCACGTCATTACGATCTCGTACTCGCGCCCCGGGTAGGGGTTTGGAAACGTCTCCAGCAGGCCGGGGCGTGGCATCGCGCTACTTGCCGCGCAGCCGACGGGAAGCTTCGTCGAGCCGCACGCGTTCGTCCGGTGTCAGGCTCTCCAGCCCCTGCGCGGAGATCTTGTCCAGGAGCCGGTTCAGACAGGCAGCATCGCGCGGCTCTGCGCCTTCGGTGCGCCGCGCAGCCAGTTCGTGTGCGACGACCGCGTTGCTTCTCGCGACCACGTCATCCTCGTGACGCCGAAGGCGAGCGTCATCGCGCAGATGAGTACGCGGCACGGCCCGCGGCATTTCGTCGTAGTCATCGGGCACCGGCGACACTCCGTCCCTGATGCGCTTCAGGCTCAGCGAGCCAGCCGTCCGTAGATACGCCCACGCACCGACGAAGCCGCCGACGTGCGCGAGGAAAGCGGAGGCGGCACCGGGGGGAGCGGCGGCCACGCCCACAGCGATGATCAGCATCGTCCCGCCGACAACGAGCCACCCGGGCGACACGGACACGGCACCCACCCTGAGCGACGGGCCGCCCCCGCTCATGGATGCGAAAGCGAGGAGGATCCCCATCGCTGGACCGGCAGCGCCCGCGAGCACGAGATCGGCCGACGCCCAAACCAGGTGCGCCACCCACGCCCCCATGGAGCAGGCCAGATAGAACCGAAGGAACGCGCCGCTGCCCCAATTCCGCTCCAAGCGCGTGCCGAACACAAGCAGCACTGCCAGGTTGACCGTGAGCGGCCAAAGCGCCCCATGCGCAATGGTGAAGGTCAGCAGCGTCCACCAGTGATGCCCCAGATCCTGCGTGGTAAACCCCAGGACCGATTCAACAGCACCCGACGCAAGCAAGGTGGCCTGGACGATGTACACGACTACTGCCGTGGCAGCAATGCCTCGCGTTACCCACGGCTGCATTGCTGCTCGCGCGGGAATGCCGCTGCCGGGGACCGCGGCATCGTCATCGCGTCCGCGAGTCACCGCAACCCCGCTGGCGGTGGAAGCCGCAACGCCAGACGACAGTCGGCATGCACCGCCACTGCCTGCTCTAGCAGTGTAGACCAGCGCCGGTCGAGCGTGAGTCCGTCGCCAGGCGGCGTCGCCGGGTGTATGACTACCTCGACAGACCTGCTGGCGGAACTCGCCTGCTCGACGATACGCAACAGTTGCGCATCGGTCGTGTCTTCGCGAGGAGCAACCACCACCGCGTGCCTGCACCCCGCCGTCGCTGCGGTTCGTATCGTGCTCATGGCGTGCGCGATCGTTGCCTCGAAGCCCGAGAAATCCACCGTAACCTGAACGAGCGCAAGGCGGCCAAGCATACCCTGAATTGCCTCTGGGCGCTGACCGTCTGTATCAAGCATTATCGGAACAGAGCCGGGAATTGCGGCGAGGGCGGCATGGAGGAATGCGATGTTCGCCAACGGGTCGCGCCCGCCCACGGAGACCGAGTGGAACTTCGATCTACCCAACTGGCGTTCAACCTCGCGGGCCAGGGCGGCGGCCGTGTACATCGTCGCCGTCTCGGCTTCACCGGCAAAACGCACGAATAACTGCCGCCGTCCTGCCCATGCGCCCTGCGCTTGTACTCCGGCAGGCACGCCAGCCAGGGCTGCGGCGGCTACGGGTTGTTGTACAGTCATGCGTGTGCTCCGCCAGAACGCGTTTGCAGCGCTAGCTGCGCGATGCGTTCGCACAGCTCGGGAAACGAAATGCCGTCCGCTGCCGCAGCCTGGGGAATCAGGCTGAGTTCCGTCATCCCGGGCAGCGTGTTAGCCTCGAGACAGTAGAATTCTCCCTCCACCGACATGCGGAAGTCAATGCGGGCATAGCCAGATAGCTTGAGTACGCCAAAGGCCCGCGCTGCATGATCCTGTACCGCGCTAGTCTGGCCAGGCGTGAGCTCCGCGGGAAATACCTCCCGGGCCATCCCAGGTGTGTACTTGCACTCGTAGTCATAGAGTTCGTGCACGGGGATGATCTCACCGACCGGAAGCGCCTTGCCTCCCAAGATGCCCACCGTCAGCTCGCGGCCGGCAATGAATCGTTCGATCATCACCTCGTTGTCGTGGCGGAATGCCTCCACGACGGCCGCAGCCACGCCTTCGGCCGCCTTGACGAGTGTCAACCCGACGGTGGAACCTTCCTTCGATGGCTTGACGATCAGCGGCAGGCCGAACGTGGAGACGACGCGCTCCGCAAAGCCGGCAGACGCCCAGTCGCCGCTCCCATCGCTGCGAATCAGATCCCAGTCCGGCGTTGGTACCCCAACGCTCCGAAACAGCCGCTTCGACAGGTCTTTGTCCATCGCCAGCGCACTGGCGAGATGGCCGCTGCCCGTGTACGGAATGCCGGCCAGGTCCAGGAGCGCCTGAACGGTGCCATCCTCACCGTTGCCGCCATGAAGCGCAAGGAAGACAAGGTCGGCCGCGCCCTCCTCGGCTGCCAGCGCTACGGCGTCGGCAAGCGTTGTCGCAGCAAGCCTTGCCAGGGATGACCTCTCCGGTGGCAATGGCTGGATCACGCCGGATCGCAGCATGGCAGTTTCTTCGGCCGGCGTCACGCTGCCCCGGATCGTATCTATCACCGCCACCTCATGTCCGCGCTGCCGGAGCGCTGCGGCAATCCGCAGCCCGGACACCAGTGACACGTCGCGCTCCGACGACGTCCCGCCCATCAGCACCGCAATCTTCATCCGCTACCGCGCCATGAGAAATGCCAGCAGGTCGGAGCGCGTTACGATGCCAACCGTCTTTCCGCCCTCACGTACCAGCACGGCCGGGTTTGCCTTCGACAACACCTTCACGATCGCATCTACCGGCTGGGTAGCGTCAACCGTCGGATACGGCGACTCCATTACGTCAGCCACCGCCCGGTCGAGCACACCATGTTCTTCGAGCGCCGCCGCGCTCAGGGCACTCTCACTCACCGCGCCGACACAGCTCCCCTCCTCCATCACCGGCAACTGCGAAATGTCATGCACTGCCATCAGGTGGAGCGCCTGCCGTACGCTGGCCGCAGGCGCTGCGCTCACGACGCCTTCCGGCGCGCCGCCGTGCTTCGCGCCAAGCAGTTGTGCAAGCAACGGATGCTCTGTATCCAGCATCTGGTTCTCGCGCATCCACTCATCGTTGTAGAACTTCGAGAGGTAGCGTTCTCCCGTATCGCAGAGGAACGTCACGACGCATGCGTTGGGGTCGTTTACCCGCCGCGCGACGGTGAGCGCTGCGTGCACGAGCAGCCCCGATGAGCCGCCCACGAACAGACCCTCTTCGCGTGTGAGCCGACGCGCCATGCCGAATGCATCGCGGTCAGCCACCGTCTGAAACTCATCGATCAGCGACATATCCAGCGTGCCAGGCACCTTGTCCTGCCCTATACCCTCCACCTTGTACGGCGCTCCCCTTGCGTCACTCGTCCCGCCGCTTCGCCAGTACTCTGCCAGGACTGACCCGGCCGGGTCGGCGCACACCACCTGCACCTTGGGGTTCTGGCGCTTCAGGTAGCGCCCCGTCCCCGTGATCGTCCCGCCCGTTCCGGCTCCCGCGACGAGGTGCGTGACCCGACCCCCGGTCTGTTCCCATATCTCCGGGCCAGTGGTGGCCTCGTGTGCCTCGGGATTCGCCTGGTTGTAGAACTGATTTGCCAGCATCGCGTTGGGCGTTTCCGCAGCGATACGCCTCGCCGTCATCACGTAGTTGTCTGGATGATCTGGTGGCACCGCCGTGGGTGTGATGATCACCTCGGCGCCGTACGCTTTCAGCAGCCGCACTTTCTCCTGCGACATCTTGTCGGGCATGGTGAAGACGCAACGGTAGCCCTTCAGCGTTGCGGCAAGGGCAAGCGCGACTCCGGTGTTGCCGCTCGTCCCTTCCACGATCGTGCCTCCGGGCTTCAACTTCCCCTCTGCCTCGGCCCGCTCGATGATCGCCGGTCCAATCCGGTCCTTGACCGACCCTCCGGGATTCAACATCTCCGCCTTTACCCACACCGGCGTGGCAATCCCGCGCGTGACGCGGCTCAGGCGGATGAGCGGCGTCCATCCAATAGTTTCGAATACGGACTCATAGACCCGCAGGTCGCGGGGCGATGCAGACATGACGGTTCGCCTTTGCGAGGGATATTGCTGAATCTACCTTCGATGGTTCTCCTCGGCTAAGCCGGCATCCTCCTGCCGTGCGTCAGCCACGAGTCCGGCCAGCAGCGTCAGCGCCTCGAGCGGTGTCACATGGTTGACATCGAGCGCGCGCAGGCGGTCCACGACGGGATGCTCCCGCACTGATCCGAACAAGCCCAGCTGATCATCATCTCGCCGGGCACGCCGTAGCGTACCGCCAGCCATCGCCACCGCCAGCTGCTCCTGTTCAAGCACGGCAAGCAGCGAGCGGGCGCGGCCCAACACTGGCTCCGGAAGGCCGGCAAGGCGACCCACCTCGATGCCGTACGACCGATCCGCCCCACCGGGCCGGAGACGATGCAGGAACCTGATGCGTCCATCCCGCTCTTCGACCCCGACGTTCAAGTTGCGCACCGCGGGAAGCTCATCTGCCAGCTGAGTCAACTCGTGGTAATGCGTGGCAAACACGGTCTTGGCCCCAACGCGGTTGTGCAAGTGCTCACTCACCGCCCACGCAATGCTGAGCCCGTCCCATGTGCTCGTGCCGCGCCCGATCTCGTCCAGCAGTACCAGGCTACGCGCAGTTGCTGTGTGGAGGATGGCGCTGGTCTCGGCCATCTCCACCATGAATGTTGACTGGCCGCGTACGAGGTTGTCGCTTGCTCCCACACGCGTGAAGATCCGGTCCACCACCCCAATCCGGGCGCGTGACGCCGGCACGAAGCTCCCAATGTGCGCCATGAGCGCCTGCAGGCCAATCTGACGCAGAACCGTGCTTTTCCCGGCCATATTTGGGCCCGTTACGACCAGCAGCCGCGCCTCAGGCGTCAGCGCCACGTCGTTCGGGATGAACTGCTCACGCGGCATCATTCGTTCCACCACCGGATGCCGGCCGGAGGTCACCTCGAACTCGAAGCCGTCGTGCATCTCGGGCCGGACGTACCGCTCCCTGACCGCAACCTCGGCAAGTGACGCGGTCACGTCGAGTACCGCGATGCGCGCTGCGATGGCCTGAAGGCGCACGATTGCGGACCCGAGCTGCGCCCGAAGCTCATCGAAGATTTCGCGCTCCAGTCGCTCAATGCGCTCAGTCGCGTGCAGGACCTTCTCTTCGTACTCCTTCAGCGCAGGCGTGACATACCGCTCTGCACCGGCCAGCGTCTGCCGCCGCTGATAGTCCGCCGGCACGAGGTGCGCGTTCGCGTTGGTGACTTCGATGTAATAACCAAACACGCGATTATGCCCCACCTTGAGCGACGCAATCCGGGTCCGGTCTCGTTCAGATTGCTGCAGCGCCGCAATGGAATCGCGCCCGCCGGTCGCAATCGAGCGCAGGTCGTCCAGTTCCTGGCTCCTGCCCTTCGCAACGGTCTCACCTTCGCCAATCACGACCGGCGGCCTTTCCACTACCGTCGCTGCGACCAGCGCGGCGAGGTCGGCGGCGCTGTCCCACAACTGCATGGCCGCCGCGAGTTCTCCGCGTGGCTCCGTCCGTGACATCGCATTGACGACGGAGTCGAGCATCCCGAGCGAATCTCCGAGCGCGCGCACGTCACGTGGCGTCGCCCGGCCAGTTGCGCACTTGGCTCCAAGCCGCTCGACGTCACGCACCCCTTCGAGCGACGCCTGAAGCGCGGCACAGACATGGGGCGCGCTCGCGAGCACAGTTACGGCGTCCAGCCGCGCCTCGATCGCGGCGCGGTCGGTCAAAGGCGCAAGCGTCCTTGCGCGAAGCAATCTCGCCCCCATCGGCGTCACTGTACGATCCATCACGCCAAGCAGTGTGCTGCTTCCATCCCCGCTGCGAAGCGGCTCGACCAGCTCCAGGTTCCGCCGCGTCATGTCATCGAGCGGCATGACCCCCCCGGGTCGCTCGATGACCGGTCGCGCGAGGTGCGCTATGCCACCCGGTTGCAGCCCGCGCAAATATCGAACAAGCGCCCCCGCTGCTCCGATCAACACGTCGTCTTCGGCGCCAAACCCAAGACCGTCGAGGCCCGCTACGCCATACAGTTCGGCGATCTCGCGACTCGATATTCCGACATCAAACTCCCAGTCCGGTCGCTCAGTGATCAGCACTCCGCTGTCCGTCACCGCACCCAGAGCCGGACGTGCCGACGCGCCAACAAGCACCTCGCGTGGCCCGATCCTCGCGAGAGATGAAGAAAAGTCTCCCGCCCTCGCCTCGATTACGCGAAACTCGCCAGTCGACAGGTCAACCGCGGCAATCCCAACCCGTTCCTGTAGCTGGACGACCGCCGCGAGAAAAGTGTTCCTGGATCCATCCAGCAGGTCGTCCGAAAACGTCGCACCTGGCGTCACCGTCTCTATGACCGCTCGCCGAACGATGCCCTTGGCAGCACTGGGATCCTCCACTTGGTCACAGATCGCTACGCGATACCCGCGCTCCACGAGCTTGCGCACATACTCCCCCGCCGCTCGAATCGGAACTCCAGCCAGGGGTACTGCCGCCGCGCTGCCATTGTTGCGCGACGTCAACGTCAGCCCAAGGACCCGCGCCGCCGTCTCTGCGTCGCCGTAGAACATCTCGAAGAAATCGCCCATCCGGAAAAACAGTATCGCGTCGCGATGACGGGCCTTGATCTCATCGTACTGCTGCATCAACGGCGTCGTTGACGGGGGGGTCATTGCCTCTCGGATTCCACGACAATCGCGGTGAACTGCTGCCGCCTGAGCTGGTTCACCAGCTCGGCAGCGGCTGCCTTTCCCTGAAACCTGCCTACCCGCACTCTGAATGGCGTTTCGAGCGCCACCCTTGCCTCATAGCCGAGCGCAACGAGCTTCGCCGCCAGGCGCTCGGCCTCCGGCCGCGTGGTGAACGCCGCAACCTGCACCGTCCAGCGTCCGCTGGCAGCGGGTTTGCCAGCACCGCCCGCTCCCGTAAGCGGAGTTGCGCCACGCGCCGTCGCGGTCCCTGGCTTGCCGGATGATGCCTTGGAGGTGCTATCGCCCAGCGCCTCCTTCCACTGCTCGCACGGCCGGGCGGCATACGCTGCCTGGTTTCGCAGTTCCACCTGATCTTCCGCCGCGTGTGCCAGTGACGAGTCCAGCGCAGCGCACGCTGCAGCAATCTCATTCTGCTGAAGATGCATCCGCCCGGCCTCGAGCGCGGCCTGCGGTCCCACTTCACTCGACATGAAGTCACGTACGATTCGATCGAGCCTGATTCGTGCCAGGTCGCGCGCACCCAGTGCAAGATCTTCCTGCGCCAGCGCGTAAAGGGCGCTTGGAACGGAAGGATGTGTTGGGAAGTCAACCGTCAGGCGAATGAGGTCCAGGCGTGCATCTGGCGTATGCCGAAGCGTCCCGCGCCAGTACAACGCGGTGCCGTACGCGGAGTTCCCCGGGTCTGTATCAGCCAGAATGGAATCCGCGATGCTCAGCGCGGCTGAATCTGCGCCCGATCGCGCCAGTGCCTCGATCCGTGCAATGGCGCCTGCGCCTGGTTGCGCCGTAAGGCGCCGTCCCGCGCCAGCCAACAGCGCTACGCCTCCAAGTGCGCATACCCCCACTTGCAGCACCCGTGTCAGCATGGAGCGTCGCGCCGATCCACCCACGTCGCCTACGCCGCCGCGCGCGTTCGGGCGCACATCGCCAGGAACGCCGTGGCCAGCACCTGCTCCTCCGTCGAAACGCCGGTGTTCTTGAGCGCGCTGTCTGTATCCGACAGAATGCATAGCGCCCGGTTCACGCCGGGCCGGTCCCACTGTGACGCAGCCCGAACCATCGTCGCGACCGCGTCCTTCCACGGGCGCCCCACGGGGACGCTCCTGGCCTCGCTCATCATGGAGTAGAGCGCGCCCTCGACCTGCCTTGCCGGCGTCCTCCGCGCCCGCTCCCGTAGCACCTCGCCTATGCCGAGCATGTGCGCCGCAAGCGACAGCACGATTCCTACCGCCGACGCCTTCGGTTGTCGCAATACGACTGGAGCTAACGCCGCGGCACCACGCCCGTCCCGGGCGCACACCAGATCCACAAGGTCACCTGCCGCCTTGCCGGGAATCGCGCCCACGACGGCTTCAACGTGCGCCACCGTGATGGGTGAATCGCCTGCAAAATCCGTCAGTTTGCGCAGCTCGCTCGCCGCAAGTGCCAGGTCAGAGCCGGCAGCCAACGTCAGCGCAGTCGCTGCGTTCGCCTCGATCGAAGTGCCAAGGACGCCCGCTTCTCTCCCGACCCACTCGATCATTTCCCGCTCGCTCAGCGCGCCCGCTTCCACCGCCACCGCTTCCGCCGCAAAACCAGCATCTCTCTTCCATCCCCTGGGCGCAACGAGAATGAGTACCGTACCACGGGCAGGGTTCGCCGCGTAGCGGTCGAGAACCGCACGGGCGTTCCTGGAAAGACTCGGTGCATCGCGAATCACCACCACACGGCGGGCCGCGAACACGGGAAGCGCGTCCAGCGCCTGTGACAACGCACCGGCGTCCGTGTCCCCCCCCCGAACGATGTCAACGTTGAACTCACGGGTTGCCTCGTCAGCCAATGCCGGCACCGCCGCCCTCAGCACCTCCTCCTTCAGGAAATCATTGTCCCCGTACAGGAGGTAGATCGGGTGGGGGGTTCCGCTGGCAATCGCGCTGCGGAGCGTATCGAGAGAGGCCTGCGGCATGATCCCAATATAGCCGCCCCCCGTGCGGCCTCCCGCGACGCGCCCGCGCAGCCAAACCGGCGCTTGAGGGCAACACGGAGCTTTCGCGACGGCTCGATCGTTCGCACGCAGCTCAGCGCCATCAGCCCGCGACGCAGCGCCACGTCCAGCCGTGCGCACCTCTGACACTGCGCCAGATGCAGGAGCGCAGCCGCGCGGCAGGCCTCAGGCATTTCACCTTCGACGAGCGCGAGGTGATGCTCGCGAAACACACAACAGGTCACAGGACTCCACCAGCGAGGGGATCTGCCTAAACCGTACACCCTCCGGCTCGGTCGGGTTCCGGCACGGTCCGGTGCGGGCCGTGCCGGCTGCGATTCGATGAACTGCTGAGCGCGCTATCGCAGCTGCGGTTCGATCAACTCAGCGAACGCATTTCGCGCCCGGTTCAGTCGCGACTTCACGGTTCCCAGGTTGCACCGGGTAATATCAGCGATCTCTTCGTACGAGCGGCCTTCCAATTCCCGCAGCACAAACACATCCCGATGGTGTGCCGGGAGCTGCGCGACGGACTGCTCGACTGCGTCCTGCAGATGGCGCTGCCGGAATGCCTCGTCTGGCTGCGCACCCGTGTCCTCAAACTCCAGCGGACGGTCGTCGTCAGCCCATTGCGGCGCCAGTGCCGTGAACAGCACGAGCGGGCTCCTCGACCTGTTGCGAAGCTCATTCTTGGCCAGGTTGGACGCAATTGTATACGCCCAAGTCGAAAATTTCTTGGACCTGTCAAAACGCCCGAGATGCCGGTGGATCCTGATGAACGCCTCCTGCACGAGATCCTCCGCTCGCTCCCGGTCACCAATTATGCGATAAACGAAATTCAGGAGGCGCGTCTGGTATCGTTCCACCAGAACCTCGAACGCCCTCGATTCTCCGTTCAGGTGCTCCTGTACGAGCGATGAGTCCGGCAGGGCATTGAGTTCGGCACGCGTTGCAATCGTCGCCCGGAGTGCCTGTTGAGTCCTTGCAGTGGCCTGCACCATGTATGCTCCCGCGAAACGAGTGGCAGCGCATCAACTCGCTCGATAGGAAACGCACGCGGCATGCCATGGCGGCGCGCTTAGGCGAACTGGAACATAAGATTCTATCAAATATGCACTTACTCGTTTTGTAATCCTTGTAACGAGTATGAATATTGCACCGCGCTCGTCCTAATTAGTGGACATCGGGCGGGGACACTGTCGGCGTAGACACGGGCAGGGATCTGGCCCAACCGCCTCCGCTGTCCTGCTAGGCGTGGCCCAGAAGGCGAAACTGGGCTGCATACAGGATCGCGGTCGCGCTCTTCGCGTCGTGTATGTCTCCCCGCTCGATCATGCCGAGCGCCCTGGAGAGACGCGTTGGCACGACCTCTATGAACTCATCGCTCTCGCGCCTGCTCTCGCCCATCGTCAGCCCCGTTGCCATGAACAGATGGATGATCTCATCGCTGAACCCGGGCGTGGTCAGGATCGTCGTTAGCAACGTCAGTTCATCCGCGGCACAGCCGGTTTCTTCCAGTAACTCACGCCGCGCGCACTGTTCCGGCGGCTCTCCGGCTTCTTTCCTTCCCGCCGGAATCTCGACCAGCCACTCGGCGGCAGCGTGCCGATACTGGCGAAGCAGCAGCAAATCGGGATCTGGCTCTGTGGCGCTGCTCAACACCGGCAGGACCGCGCACGCCCCGGGATGCCGCACGATGTCGAGGTGTCCAATCGTTCCGTCCGGGAACCGGATGGTCTCTTCGTTCACGCGGATGATCCGGCCGGCGTGAATCTGGTGTACGGAAATCGTTGCGCCGTCGTGCTTGCCGGCGGTCATGCTTCGAGTACGTCCACTTCACCGCCTGCCGGGCACGATACCAGTGCGTGAAGCCTCTCCAGCGCAGCGCGAAGCGCCTCCTGCGCGTCGGGCTCCCCGTGCACGAGCCACGTCCTCCGGTAGCGCGGAGAGGTGCGCCTCACTGCCTCGTGCCACGCGATGAGGCCTGCGCTGTCCGCGTGGGCGCTATAGCCGTTGAGTACCCCTACCTGCGCCCTGAGCTCCACCTCTTCGCCGTACACCTTGATGAAACGCCGACGTTCCACGATACGGCGGCCCAGCGTGTGTTCCGCCTGGAAACCAACGATGAGGATCGTGTTGCGAGGGTCCGACGCGCCGTGCAGCAGGTGGTGCAGGATCCGGCCCGATTCAGCCATCCCCGACGCTGCGATCACCACCATGGGACCGCGTCGGTTCATCGCCTCCTTCGACTCCTCGACCGTCTGCGCGTATGATACGAGATGATTCTGCAGCACGCCCGCTGGATTCCCGCCGAATGCCCGGACCAGCGGCTCCGTTGAGTCAAACAGCTCAGCGTGGCGCATGAATACACCAGTGGCCTCGATTGCAAGCGGGCTGTCAACCACCACTGGAATATTCGGTATGAGGCCGTCGCGCACGAGGCCATTGATGCCGTAGATGATCTCCTGCGTCCGGCCCACCGCGAAGGCAGGAATCAATACCTTGCCTCCGCGCGCCGCCGTCTCGGCAATGAATGCGCCAAGCATGCGGCGCGCATCTGCGGCCGGCGGATGAAGCCGGCCCCCGTACGTGCTCTCCATGAGCACCGCATCCACATTCTCGGGCGGAACGGGGTCACGGATAATCGCAAGACCCTTGCGCCCGATGTCGCCGCTGAAGGCCAGGCGTCGCACGGAGGCGCCTTCACGCCACTCGAGGACGACCGAAGCGGAGCCCAGTATGTGTCCGGCATCGAGGAAGAGCGCGCGAACGCCGGGTGCAGCGGTAAACCATGTTCCATAGCCGGTACCGCGAATCTGCCCCATCGTACGCTCCACGTCGCCACGATCGTACAGGGGTTCCGGGTGGGCGCGCTGGTGCCGCGCGAGAAACTCGGCATCCTTCTCCTGGATGTGCGCCGAGTCCGCGAGCATCACCCGGCAGAGGTCACGCGTCGCCTCAGTCGAATACACTGGCCCCCGGTAACCATTGCGCACCAAGTATGGCAGGCGGCCTGCGTGATCAATGTGAGCGTGGGACAGAATAATCGCGTCTATCGAGCCGACATCCACGGGAAGCTGCTGGTTCTTGTGATGAACCTCGGCACGGCGGCCCTGAAACAGTCCCGCGTCCAGAACGATCGTGCGCCCCGCCACTTCGATCACGTGGCACGAGCCCGTGACTTCGCGCGCCGCTCCTCGAAACGTTATCCGCACGCGCGTCGCGCCCCGTGCGGGCTCACGCAGGGTAGCCCGCCAGGCGCCCCCGACGACTGTCTCAAGCTGATTCGGCCTGCCGCGCGAATACGATGGTGATACGCTCCGCGTCCTGGGCGAGAAGCTCAGGATGCCATCCGCTGCGGCTCCGCTCGTTGAGCAGGTCGGTGACTGCATCCTCGTCGTCGCGAGTCCTGCGGCTCAGGCGAACAACGACGGCCTGGTATTCTTTCATCGTGGCGAAGATACTAGACTCTCCCGCATGAACACCACCCCGGCCCGCTCGAACCCAACGGTCCTTCGCCATCCGCTCATCCAGCACAAGGTCACAATGCTGCGTGACAGGGCGACACCCACCAAGATCTTCAAGGAGCTGGTGGATGAGATCGCAATGCTCATGGCCTACGAGGCCACGGCCGCTCTGCCCCTCGAGCCATGCGAAGTCGAGACTCCGCTCGAGCGTGCCGCGGGCGTGCGTGTTGCGGGAAAGAAGCTCGTGCTTGTGCCGATACTCCGGGCCGGGCTTGGCATGGTAGAGGGAATCCTCCGTCTCATCCCATCCGCACGCGTGGGCCATATTGGCCTGTACCGTGATCACGCTACGCTTCAGCCGGTTGACTACTACTTCAAGATTCCAGGAGGCGCCGCGGAGCGCGAGTTCTTTGTTCTCGATCCCATGCTCGCGACAGGTGGAAGCGCCGTGGCCGCAGTCTCGCGGCTCAAGGACGCCGGAGCGCGGAAGATCCGCTTTCTTTGCCTCGTCGCGGCACCCGCCGGCGTCGCCGCGCTGCAAGCTGCCCACCCTGACGTGCCCATCATGACCGCGGCGCTCGACCGTGAGCTTGACGCTCAGGGATACATCCTCCCCGGACTCGGCGACGCGGGCGACCGGTTGTTCGGAACACGCTGACGCCGCATCGTGAGGATGCTCGGCGCTCAACTTGCCCTCGCAGCGGAAGCTGGCGGCGCCGAGGATACGAACATCGGGCGCACTTGCTTGCAAACACGTGAAGGTCTAAGTTGTTCGTCCAGCGTGCTGGCCACCATGCGCGCGCCATCGTCGCGCAAGCCGAAGCGCCGCCTCTTACAACTCCGCTGCCATCCAAATGCTCATCAACCTGCTGCCCGATTTCTTCGCGGTGCTGCAGGACTCCGAGCCCGAAGCCGCCTATCGCCGGTACATGGAGGCGCACGCTCCGCTGCTCAACGCGTATTGGCACAACTATGTCATTGAGCCCGCTGGCCCGCAGTTTGATGACATTGTTCGTTCCACCGTGCGCGCCAATCGCGACGATCTTCGGGCCATGCTCGCGCGTACCGACGTTGCCGCCATGGCTCGCCAGACCGCATTCCGGTGCCACTCGCTCTTCGAAATGGAGGCCGAAGCCGACGTCATCCTCATGGTCGGCGTCGGCGCCGCGAACGCCGGTGAACTTGTCGTCCACGGCGACGCTGCGGCATTCGTATGCCTCGAACATTTCACGAGTGCCGTCAACCCAGCCACGAGAAGCCTGGGGCTCGACCCTGAACTGATTCCGATGTGGCTGGCGCACGAACTGGCGCACGGCGTGCGCTACACTTCTCCTGCAAGCCGTAGCGAGACTCGCGACATCGTGGCGTCGTCAGACGGCTACTACTCTTACTGGGATACCGGCCGGCGGGCCACGCTGCGCGAACACCTCGTCAACGAAGGGCTCGCCGTGCACGCTGCCCGTCAAGTAAGCCCCGGCCACGCGCCGTGGGAGTATTTCGGATACGAGCGCCGGCAGTACGTGCGTATCCGCGAACTCGAGGACTCCATCGCGCGGGCGGCGCGCGAAGACCTCGACAACACCGGACTTGGCCTCCGCCTCCGCTATCTCTCCGGCGGCATGAGCGATGCCGCGCGTACCGTCAATCGCACCGTGCTGCCGGAGCGATCGGGATACTACATTGGCGCGCGCATGGTAGAAGCGTCCGTGGGCGAACTGGGCCTCGCACGCGCCCTTCGCGCCTCCGCCGCCGCGCTCTGCACGCCCGCGAGCACAGTTCGTAGCGCTTGATCGTCACTTCCCTACGCAGAAACTGGAGAATACGCGCGCCAGGACATCGTCCGGCGAGACTGACCCGATGAGTTCGTCCAGCTCGTGAGCAGCAGCTCTCACGTGCGTCGCGCAAACGACGACGGGCAACTCCTGGCTCCGCCATGCACCCAGAAAAGTCGCCACTTCCCTCCGGGCTGCCTTGAGCGCTGAGTGCTGGCGCACGGTGACCGCTGCCGCGGCCGGCAACACGCCGCTGCCAGCCGCCCGTTGCACAGCGGCACGGATTCGCTCCCAGAGGACGGCCAGCCCGGCACCCGTCTGAGCGCTTACGGTCACGGGCAAGACTGTGTCACCTGCCTGTACCGACAGTCGGTCGCCGACGTCGCCCTTGGTCCTGACTCCGATTACCTCGGCGCTCGTGCGCAACTTTAGTTCTCCCGTCAGGTGCGCCAGCTCGGCTGTATCGTCTGCGCACGCAAGGACGACGCTCGCCGCCCTCAGATAGCGATCGCTTACCTCGATCCCAAGCCGCTCGACCGCATCTGCCTCATCCCTGAGCCCCGCCGTGTCAACCAGGCGCACCGGCCATGGCTCCTCGTCCACGAGCACTTCCACTGCGTCCCTCGTGGTGCCTGGTTGGTCGCTCACTATCACGCGCGACTCGCCAACGAGAGCATTCAGCAGCGACGACTTTCCAGCGTTTGGCGGACCCGCCAGTACGACCAGAGCTCCATCCCGGGCGATCGGCGCGGCAGGAACTGCGGCCAGCACGGAATCCAGCTTTGCGGCAAGGCTCCTTGCGGCTGTCTCGATTGTATCGCGGTGAATCGGCCCGCCGTCCTCCTCCGGAAAGTCAATGTCGTAGGCAAGCATCGCGTCCAAGCCTATCGCAGCCTCACGAAGCTCACGAAACAGCCGCGACAATGTGCCCGAGAGCGCACTCAGGGCTGCCCGGTGCGCAGCGCGCGTCCGTGCGTCCACCAGAGCGCCGATCGCTTCCGCCTCCAGCAGATCCATGCGACCGTTGAGCACGGCCCGCTCCGTGAACTCACCCGGGAGCGCCTCGCGCGCTCCTGATGCCACGCACGCGTCACGAATCACGGACGGGCCCGCCATCCCCCCGTGAATGTGCAGTTCGAGCGTCGGCTCGCCGGTGTAGGAGCTTCCCTGCGGAAAGAACACGGCGAGGGCGTCATCGAGCGGCCGGCCGCGCTCTCCGGGCTCGCGCAGTGCGCAGCGCACAAGCCGCCGCGGCGTCCGTGGCCAAGGGGTGACCATGCCCCTGCCGATACGCTCCGCATCAGGCCCGCTCAACCTCACGATGGCCACTGCGCCGCGCCCCGGCGCAGTGGCTATCGCGACAATCGTGTCACCGCGCACACCCGGCGCGCGACTCTTACCCGCGGGCCTGGCGGGGTGCCTGAGCTTTCCGTCGCTCATTGGCGATCATCCATTGCTGCGGAATCGCCGCAATCTGCTGTACCAGATAGTAGATGCTGAGGCCCGATGCCGTGCTGAGCAGAAACACCGTGAACATTCCCGGCATGAGGTACAGCATCATCGTCGTCTGCGGGTTCTTCGGGGTGTTCCGCATGCCAATCCATGACAGCAGGAACATGGAAGCACCCGTCAGGACGGGAAGGATGTACAGCGGATCCCTGAGTGATATGTCGGCCAGCCACGCGAACGGAACACCGCGGAACTCAATCGTGTTCTGGAACACGAAGAACAGCGCAAAAAACACTGGCATCGGAATGAGCGCAGGAAGACAACCGGAAAGCGCCGAAAAGGGGCTCATCCCGTGCTCCTGGTATACCCGCATCAACTCCTGCTGCTGCCTGGTACGGTCGTTCTTGTAGCGCTGCTGCACCTCGGCAAGTTCTGGTTGGATGCGTTGCATCTTGATGCTCGATCTCATTGCGCTCTGGTTCAGGGGCCAGAGCACGATGCGAACGGCAATGCCGAAAATGACCAGTACCCACCCATAGTCCAGTTTGACGACGCGCTTGAGCCAGAGCATCAGGCGCATCACAATCGTCGCAAACGGCTGCACCACCGGCTGCATGAATCCGCCATACGGGTTCGCCGTTTCGAAATCACGGCCAAGTGCCCGCATGCGATCCCATGCCTGAGGACCGGTATAGAGGCCGAACACGGCGTGACCATCCAACAGCGGAACAACCACGGTTCCAGCCGCCCGCGTCGCCAGCTTGCCGTCCCTGCGCCCCCCAACGGCCTGAAGCTCCGAGAACGGTGTCGAGTCACTCTGGGACAGAACCCCGACTACGAAATACTTACTCTTCGCCACCGCCCACGACAGAGGCCCCGCTACGAGCTTCCGCTCTCCGGGATCCATGCTGGAGAACGTCACCGCCTGGGCGCCGCGGCTCACCGGCTTCGCCGCGAATGCCAGGTGCCTGATGTCATCAAGCGTGTCTGCGTCTTGCGACACGAGCCCGCCAGGCAGGTCAATCAACAGGAATGCCTTCCCGGGTACGTCAGTCCTGAAGCTGACACTGGAGAGGTATGCGCCGTTCTGCCTGTACTCTACGGTGGCCCGTCTGCCCCCTCCGGTGGACTCGAACGTCACGGCACTATCGGATGTCACGCTGGCAAATGACACGCCGGCATAGTCAACCGTGTCCGCCCCGACAAGCACACGATAGCGGAGCAGCGGTCCGGTTCCATCCTCCAGCACTGCCGGCTCTCCTCGGGACGCCGCCGCAAACGACCGGTAACCGGCCATCCGAATCTCGACCGGAGCGGCTCCGCGCGTCGAGAAGTCGTAAGTCGCCACGTCCGTCTTCAGCGCTACCGTGTCCACACGCAATACCGCTGCCACAGCTGCGTCGCTGGAAGCCACCGCGCTGCGAATGGCAGATGGCGGAAGCGCTGCTGGCTCGCTGGACGCAGTGGCCGTCGCAGCGCTCTCGTTGCCAGCCAGCGGGACTGGCGCAGGACGCGTGGGCATGAGCATCGGCGTCGCTACGAGCACGACGCCGGTAAGCAGGAGGGCCAGGAAGAACCGCTTGTCCATTCGTAGTTGCGCTTAGCTCATGGTACCGGGTCGTAGCCGCCCGGCGTGAAGGGATGACATCGCCCGATTCGTCGCGCCGCCAGCCAGGTTCCCTTGATTGCACCGTGCCTTTCGAGCGCCTCGATCGCATAGGCAGAGCACGATGGGAAGTACCGGCATGATGGAGGGAGCAGCGGACCGATCGTCACCTGATACGCACGAACCATCAAGATCAACACGTGGCGCATTGCCGGCGTCAGGATCCCGCCCGTTCGTGCAGCGAAAGCAACTCCGAGCGCAGCGCGGCAAATGGCAACCGGTACGCCCGCGGAAGCGCAACAATAACGGAATCGGCAAGCACCATTCCAGAGAGGCCAACTCGTTCCGTGCGCACGATCTCACGCAGGCGTCGCTTGACGGAGTTCCGCGCCACGGCTGTGTTACCGTGTCTCGGTACGATGATCCCAACGCGCGACACGGCCGCACCTGGTGAGGCCACCCGGAGCTCGAGCGCCTGCCCCCGCAAACGGCGTCCGGTCGCACGGACCCGCGCAAGGTCCTGAGCTCGCGTCAATCGCCGCGCTCGCGGGAACGTGAAGTCGTCAGGCGCCGGCGTACTTGGACGGGAGTTTCACCGTCAGGCGCTGACGCCCCTTCTTGCGGCGTCGGCTCAAGACCTCCCGCCCCCACTTGGTCGACATCCGGGTCCGAAACCCATGCTTACGAATGCGGCGCTTATTTCTTGGGCGGTACGTCGGCTTTCCCATTACAACTCCTGACGGTTCTGATTCCTCATCCTAGACAAGCGGCTAAACCTATCTGGTGCTTCCATATACATCAAGTCATCTATTCTTGCTTGCCAACACGAACGTTGACTTATCCACATACCGCACGTACGTTCGCTCCCCGCCCTCCCCCTGCCTCCGTTTCATGACATTGCCTGCCGCGGACGCCTGGTCAACCCTCCTTGAACGGGCCCGCCTGGAACTCCCGGAGCACGTCGTGCAGGCTTGGCTTGGCCCGCTCAAGGCCGGCGACTACGACGGTACAACACTCGTCCTCACCGCTCCCGACTCATGGTCCGTGGAGTGGAACGAGTCGAAGCATGGCCAAGTCCTTGAAGCGCTTGCCCCGCAGTGCTTCGGCCATCCAGTACGCATTCGATTCACGGTTGAGCAGGAGCGTGTCTCTCGCGCTCAAATGGATTTATTCGCTCCTCGTGCAGGTGGATATTCCGCGCCAACAACACAACACAATACGGTCAAACAGGCGACACTAAACGAAAGATATACGTTCGATGAGTTTGTCGTGGGAAAGTCAAATGAGCTTGCCGCGGCAGCGGCGTCCGCTGTGGCCGCCGCCCCAGGCAAAGCCTACAACCCTCTTTTCATCTACGGCGCGACCGGACTCGGCAAGACCCACTTGATGCAGGCTATCGCCCACGAGATCCGCGCTCACAACCCCAACTGCAGAATCACCTTCATCACGACCGAGCAGTTTACCAACGACGTAATCACGTCCATCGCGAAGCGGGCCATGGCGGACTTCCGCCGGCGTTATCGCGAGACTGATCTCCTCTTGGTGGACGATGTTCACTTCCTCGGTGGCAAGGAGACCACCCAGGAGGAGTTCTTCCATACCTTCAACGCCATCTATGAGGCGGGTCGGCAGGTCGTCCTCACCAGCGATCGGCCACCATCCGAAATTCCAAGACTGGAATCCAGGCTTGTAAGCCGCTTCGAATGGGGAATGGTGGCCGACATCGCCCAACCGGACCTCGAGCATCGCATCGCAATCCTCCGCCAGAAGGCGCACGCAGACCGGCTGGAGCAGGCAATCCCAGATCCAGTAATCGAGTTCGTAGCCGCCAACGTTCAGGCGAACGTCCGGGAGTTGGAGGGGTCACTGATTCGGCTGTTGGCGTATGCCTCGCTCCGCAACCGCCCGGTAACCATGGACCTGGCGCGCGACGCACTCCGCGATAAGGTGCGGTCTTCCACCGAGGCACGGCTCCAGCGGCCAAGTCGGCACGACCGCCTGCGCACTATTCAGCAGCGCGTGGCACGCGAGTGGGGCGTAACGGCGGAAGGACTGCAGGCAAAGTCCAGAAGCCGGGCAGTCACGGTACCCCGACAAGTTGCCATGTTTCTTGCCCGCGAGCTCCTCGGCCTGCAACTCGTAGAGATCGGCCAAGCCTTTGGCGGCCGGGACCATTCTACTGTCATCCACAGTCTTGATCGGGTTTCGTCGTCGCTTCGTGGAGACGCCGAGTTCCGTGCGCGCGTTGAGAGACTCAGGGAAACCCTGAGGACAGATGCGTAATTACCCACGAATGATGGAACGGATGCTGCCCCCCGGCAGCCGGCTCCACGGCAATCCTCGCACCTTCACCAGTAGTTCTACATTCCACAACAGCCGAAAAGTCGTTGCAGGCACATCAGTTGCATTGCTTTTCAACTTTCCACGCCTTACTACTTCTACTTCTTTTGCGCTACCTATCCTTTTGCTAGTACATAGTCCGATTGTTCATCGCAGCATCCGGTCGCCTTCTGGAACCCAATCAAGCACAAGGAAGTGACGCTATGCGCTTCACCATCTCGCGGGAGAAGCTGCAGGAAGGCCTGAACGCAGTGGCCGGCACTGTCCCGCCGAAGACGACGCTTCCAGTCCTGGCGAACATCCTCATTCAGACCAGCGACAAGGGTATCCGCCTCTCCGGCACGGACCTCGACGTATCGGTGAGTACCGAAATAGCAGCTGACGTTGAGAGCGCAGGCGGGATCACTATCCCGGCAAAGAAGCTGTCCGATATCGCACGTGAGCTGCCGGCTGCTCCAGTGAAGATCGCATCATCGGGCGATCAGCGAATCACGCTCGAGTGTGGCCGTTCGCGATTCAAGCTCCTTGGTCTTCCGAAGAGCGAGTTCCCAGGGTTTCCTGCGGTTCCATTCGAGAAGGCAACGCGAATTCCATCGGGCGAGCTGCAGAAGCTTATTGCGCACACTGCCTTTGCGGCGTCAACGGAGGAGAGCCGTCCCACGCTGAACGGAGTACTGTGGGAGCTTCAAGGCAGTGAGATGAGAATGGTGGCAACCAACGGACACCGCCTGGCGAAGATGGAACTCTCTGCTGCATCCGGCATTGCGGGAAAGGCGCAGGAAAGCTTCATCATTCCCCCCAAGGCGCTCGACCACATTCGGCGGCTCTTTCCGGCAGAAGAAGAGCTTGAGGTGGCCCACGGCGACAACCACGTTGGCTTCCGGTCTCCGTTTACCGCCGTGTACACACGCTTGATAGAAGGTCCGTATCCAGCTTATGACCAGGTGATTCCCAAGGATAACGACAAGGTGGCAATCATAGACCGTCACGCCCTTGCTGGCGCGCTCAAGCGGATGTCTGTGGTTGCCTCCGACCAAACGCACAGGATCCGCCTGGCATTCAACAGCGCGATGCTGAAGTTCAGCGTGAGTACACCGGACCTCGGTGAAGCGCAGGACGAGCTCCCGGTTCGGTACACAGGTGACCCGCTCGATATTGGCTTCAATGCAGCGTACCTGCTCGAGATACTTCGCTACATGCCCACCGATGAGATCCGCATGACATTCAAGGCGCCGGAACGGGCAGCAACAATCGAACCGGAAGGTTGGGCTGACACGGCGAAATTCATGTGCCTCGTGATGCCGCTGCGACTAGTTGACTAGCGCCTGCGTTGCCACAGGCGGACGGTGGACGCCTGTGCGGCCTGCTCCTGCTGCGTTGCTGAACGAGCCGTGACTTGCAGGTTTGCCGTGCCATATCCGGCCAGCACGTCTCCAGTCTGTGTTGCTACCAGGAACGTAAGTGTCGACGTTCCCTGACCCAGCACGAACGTCGTGTCGCCACCCCGGAACACATGAGTGTTGATGGTTACCCGGCTTGTGCGGCGGATGGCAACGTGGTCAAGTGGAAGCGAATCAACGCTTCCGGCGTCGGCGTGTCGTGTGACGGTGTAGACGCGACCGACGGCCATCGGAATCTCGATGCCACCGGCACACGCCACCGTACCGACAGAATCCGTCCACGATGCGCCAACGTACAGCGAGTCCGGCAACGGGATCATCAGGTCGTGAAGTGCGTTGAGCGCGACCGGCACCGGCGATGGGCAGGACGCGGCAGCGGCAGGCAGCCCGGCGGTGAACGCGGGGAGCAGCCGTAGCGTAGCCGGCGGTGCGGCAACAGCGAACGGGAATGAGAGGCCGGTGGGGGCCTGTCCGGCGTTGCCGGTTCTGCCGATGGCTATGGCGCTGATTACCCCAGCGAATCCTCCGGCGGCCGTGCGGCGCAACGATGCATCTACGCGGATCGCCGCAGAGTCTCGAATCTCAGCACCGGGCATGCCAATGGTGAGGAGGGCACGATGCTCTATTGTGTAGTCGCGTGCGAGGAGGTCGCGCGTGGGCTTCCAGCTCGATAGCGGCACGGCCCGCTCCGGGAACGTTACTGCAGGTGAGACTGGCTGGCGCGGCACGGGGGGTGCACAAGCGAGCAAGAGACCCCATGCCATGGCGCACGCGGGCGAGAGTAGCGAGATCCCCGGCCTGTAAGCCGGGTTCTGTCGAAGCGTCACGCTTCGTACGGTCATTTCTCTCGATGTGCGGTCACCCGCACCCTCTAGCGGCCTACCCACGACGTCTTTGTCGAAGTGGACTGCTTCTCGTCGTCTATTCGGCCTTGCTCCGGCTGGGGTTTGCCGTGCCATCCGTGTTACCACGGATGCGGTGGGCTCTTACCCCACCTTTTCACCCTTGCCCACGCATCGCGGGGCGGTCTGTTCTCTGTGGCACTTTCCGTCACTTTCGTGCCCAGGAGTTACCTGGCAGCCTGTCCAAGGAGCCCGGACTTTCCTCGGCCACAGTTCGTGTGAACAATGGCCGCGACCGTCCGGCCGGGGAAATCTCGCTCGAGAAAGCTAACGACTTTCTGCACGGTGGCGCAATTCGCCGTCGCCCAAGGCGGGATCAATGCCAAGGTGACGGGCGACGGGCCTCGGTTGGCGCTGCCGTGACCGCATGGTGACGCAGCAATAGCAGCGTCTCGCGACCATTGATACCGAGGGCTCCCCCCATGCGAAGTGTACCCGCTCCTGCCATGATTCCGCCAGTTGCCACGGTTCTTGATCCACGAGAGCGCTTGGACGTGGACAGGGTCGGGGCAGGCCTTTTCCGCGCCGTCCACCGGGAGCGTGTCGCAGATGTGCTCAACGACTTGCGTGAGCGACGCGTGAGTGCGGTCATCCTCTCGACTGCGAGATGTCTTGGCGAGGATGCCGTGCGAACCTCGAGGGTGGTGCGGGAGTTCCCGGGCATCCCGACCGTTGCCGTACTCTCGTTCCACGGGAGCGCAGCTCCGGAAGACGTCCTTGCAGTGGGGAACTGTGGGATCCGGCACATCGTGGACGTAAGGACGGCGACCGGCTGGGGCGCGTTGCGGAACGCGATAGCGTCGGTCGCGGGCCATGAGGGCAGCGAGAAGACGGTCGCGGAGATCCTGAGTCAGGTGGGCGGACCCGGCAGCGACGTCGCGGCGTTCATGCTGGCGCTGTTCGGTGGGTACTCGAGCCCCCGGACCGTACGCCAGTTGGCGACCTCACTGGGCGTGCTGCCCAGTACGCTCGTGAGCAGGTTCTACCGAGCCGGGCTTCCGGCGCCCAAGCAATACCTCGCATACGCCGGGCTGGTGCGCGCGGCACGGCTGTTCGAGAACCCCGGAATGTCCATTGCTGATGTTGCCAATCATCTCGGGCATTCCTCGCCGCAGAGTTTCGCAAGGCACGTTCGGACCTACAGCGGACATCCAGCTGGCGAGTTCCGTCGGAGATATGATGCGTGCGCGATGTTGAGGCGCTTTCGGGACGAACTCGTCATTCCGCACGTTGGAAGACTACGTGCCCTGTCCCCCGTGGCAGAGAGAATGCGGCGCTACAGGCCCTTTATCGTGACTGAACGCGGCGGAGCCGCCTAGGCAGCCCCATTACCGCACTGCTCCGGTCGGTCATGGCTGGGGCTTGGGTGGCTTGGCGGGCCGTGTGCCGTTGATGCGGGGCCGCGGCCCGTTCGCGACGTTGACGAGAAGTCCGCTTACGTAGTTGGTAATCGCCGCGTAGTGCGGATAGTCAATGTACTCTGGCTCGTCCGACGGCTGATGGTAGTCGCCGTGGAGGCCGGTGAAGAAGAAGGCGATCGGAATGCCGGCTCGTGCGTAGTTGAAGTGATCGCTGCGGCCGTAGATGTTGTTGTAGCCACTCCACGTTGTCGTGGAGTCGAACTGGTAGTCGAGGCGAAACGGCTTGGCGAGCTTCTTGTTGGCATCCGCGACCTGGTCGCCAAGGTCCTTCGAGTCAAAATAGCTGCCCACGACCCCGAGGTAGTCGTCTCCGCCCCCAGGTAGATCCTCGGCGCGGCCGCGCCCGATCATGTCAATGTTGATCTGCGCAACGATGCTGTCGAGCGGCACGGTGGGATTGGCGACGTAATACGCCGAGCCGAGCAATCCTGCCTCCTCTCCCGTGTGCCATACGAAGAGCGTACTCCGTTTTGGCTTGACCTGCATTGAAGCGATGTGTTCGGCGATCTCCAGCACCGCCATCGAGCCGGACCCGTCGTCGTCTGCGCCGTTGGCGATACTGTCGAGCCGCGGCTTCGGGTGAATCTTGCGTATGCTGTCCATGTTGACGCGGATTGCCGCGAGCTGCTGTTGGTCCAGCTGGACCATCTTGTTGGCGATCAGCAGGCGGTTGCGTATATCGTTGAACGCCTTTAGGGAATCCTTGTCAACGGGAGCGCGCATGCCGACGTGGTCATTATGGGCTCCGATCGCTACGTACTGGTTCTTGAGCACCGGATCGCTACCGGGAATAATCCCGACGACGTTGCGCGCGTTATCGCTGGGAAGGACGACATAGTCGAGCGATGCGGTGACTGTCCCGCCCGTTGCGCCTGCGGCAAGGGTCTCGATGGGTCGCTTCCCGAACAGCCCTGCGGCGGCCGATCGAGTGAGTCGGATGTTCGCCTGTGGTGCAAGCTGGTTGATCTGCGCGTGAAGAATCGCGAGCGAATCGGCTGGTGCGCCCTGACCTCCGCGCCCGCCAGGCCCACGGCCTCCACCGGCCGCCGTCGCGACGACTGGCTGGTTGATCTGCGCTCTTGCGGCTGGCGAGAGTGCGTCGAGGTCAACCGTTGCAACGGCTACGGCTCCGGTGAAGCGTGCGAGCGGATTCACGAACCCGCCGCGGCCGCCACCTCGTCCCGCAAATCCGGTGGGCGCCGCGGAGGCGGGTGCCGGAAGGAGCACTACGAACTTGCCGGCTGCCTGTGCCGCGGAAACCTGGTTCGTTGTGTCGCCGATCGTCCCCCCGAAGATCACGGGCACGTCTGCGATCGGCCGTGGAGCCTGCGTTCCGGGAGTGGCGAGCCAGTCCTTCTCCCAGGCGAGAGGGTTGCCGTCTACTTGCAGCCGTGAATGATTCGTGAACAGCCGGAAGTGGTAGGGAAGCAGCTGGAAGTAGGTGCCGTTGTCGCCGGCCGGGGTGACCTTCAGGCGCTTCAGCTCTGACGCGATGTAGTCCGTTGCCTTCTTGTTGCCAATCCGGCCTATCTGCCGCCCCTGCATCGAATCGTCAGCATACTGGTATAGGCGGATCTGAAGGTCGCGGACGGTGATTGCGCCGGTCGTCGGTGCTGGCGCGACCTTCTCGGGATTGCCGTAGCGATTGACTTTGCCTTGCGCATGCGCTGAGGCGGCCAGGGAAGCGAAGGCACCGAAAATGGCGGCGGCACGTCGGGCGGTGTTCATGCATACTCCGATCTGGGGAACAGGCATGAAAGCTCGCAACTGGGCACCACGAAGCGCCAGTCCGGCCTCCCGCCGTGCGCGGGCGATGCGCTGCCTACGCGCTGCCGGTGAGTCCACTGATGGTCGTGAGTGCCAGGACGGGCATGCCTTCTGCCGCGATCGCCTCACGGCCGCCCTCTTCGCGATCCACGACGGCGAGAACGCCGATGACGGTTGCTCCGGCGCTGCGGACTGCGGCGATGGCGCGGAGGGCCGAGGCGCCCGTGGTGATGACGTCTTCGATTACCACCGTGCGATCGGTCGGGTGAAAGGGGCCTTCGATCAGTCTTCCGGTCCCGTGCGCCTTCGATTCCTTACGCACCGTAAATGCGCGAATCGGTGTTCCGGCGAGCGAGCTCGCGTAGGCGATCGAGTACGACACAGGATCGGCGCCGAGGGTGAGCCCGCCGACCGAATCGGGGTAGAGTCCCGCCTCATGCATGGTTGCCATTGCCAGCGGGCCAATGATGCTGAGTCCCTCGGGGCTCATGGTCGTCAGACGGGCATCTACGTACACGGAGGACTGGCGGCCCGAGGCGAGGGTGAAGGACCCGCGCCGGAGTGAGTCTCTGCGCAGCAGATCCGCAAGGCGTTGATGGTCCGTCACGCCTCACACAATACGGCCTGCTAGTTTCTCCGTCAATGCGATCGTTGTCTGGCTTGGGGCAGTAGCGATGCGAAACGCCATCAACCCTTCGGTCTTCGCCCTGGCGATGGCGGGCGCTGCTGTCGTGGTCGCCTTCGGCGTCGCAGATCGCTACCTCCGCGACGTGTCAGCCGCGCGACTGGCAGTCTGGTCTGCTCTCGCGGTGGCAGCGGCGGCATTGACGGCCATGCTCGTGTACGAGCGGCGCCAGGCGCGGCGGACCGAGGAGCGTTCCCGTGAGCTGGAACAGCTGTCCGGGGAACTCTATCGGGCGAATCGGGCGAAGGCCGAGTTTCTCGCCAGCGTGTCGCATGAGCTGCGCACGCCATTGGCTGCGATCGTGGGATTCGTTGACCTGCTTCGTGACGGCTCGTACGGAGAACTGACGCCGCGACAGCGTGGCCCAGTCGAGCGCATCGAATCGTCAGCCAATCATCTGCGAGAGCTCGTTGAGCAAGTGCTGGACCTCGCGAAGATCGCCGCGGGCCGCCTGGAGGTGCATGCCGAGCCGGTTCGGCTTCGTCCGTTCATCATAGACGTCGTGTCTGAGATGGAGCCGCTTGTATCTGCCCGCGGCCTTGCGCTCAGCATCAGTGTTCCGGCTTCCCTTCCCAGAGTAATGACTGACGTATCCCACCTCAGGAGGATATTGGTGAACTTGATCGGAAATGCGATAAAGTTCACTGCGTCCGGAACTGTGAGTGTGCGCGCGGTGGCCGTGGGCGCGGTGGACCTTGAGGCGGTAACGGATGCAACCGGGAAGAAACTGTTGCAGGATCCGCGGGGGACGTGGGTTGCGCTGCAGGTTGCAGACACCGGCGTGGGAATCGCAACGAGTGACCTGGAAAGGATATTTGACGACTTTGAGCAGGTGAACGCCGGTCCCAGGGCTGACTCTGAGAGGCGTGGCACCGGCCTTGGTCTCACAATCTCACGCCGCCTTGCACGGGTCCTTGGCGGAGAGATCTCGGTAACGAGCGAAGTGGGCCGCGGGTCGGTGTTTACGGTGTGGATGCCGGTGGATGCGGTGCCAAGGGCCTAGCTCTTCGCGCGAAAGATGCCCCTTACCCGCGAGAGCAGGCCGGACTCGGGTACCGCGGCAAACGGGCTGGACGCCAGGGCCTCCGTCAGGGTGCTGGCGAAGTCCACCACGCTGGGAAATCGTGCCTTCGGATCCTTGGCCAGGCCACGCATGATTGCCGATTCCACCTTCTGGTTGTAGACGATCCCCGGCCTCGCCTTGTTGAGGGGAATGGGGGGTTGTGACAACAGCTGGGTGAACATCTCGCGCGGAGACTTGGCCGTGTATGGGAGGAGGCCGGTCAGCAGCAAGTAGGCGATGCAGGCCAGGCTGTACTGGTCGGCGGACGGTGCCACGATTTCCCCGCTGAGCGCCTCTGGCGCCACGTACATCAGCGTACCGACGAAGAACCCGGCTCTGGTCAACCGATCGTCCGGCGCAACATCCGTTGCTGTGGCGATCCCGAAGTCGAGCAGCTTCGTTGTTCGTGAAGCCGGATCGTACATAAGATTCTCCGGCTTAAGATCTCGATGTACGATATCGTTCACGTGCGCTGCGTGTACGGCGTCGGCAACCTGCGCGATGATCTCCGCAACCTCGTCAGGCGGCAGGGGGGCATTCTTCTTCGCATATGATTCCAGCAGTTCGCCTTTCGCCCATTCGATCGCGAGGAAGTGCAATCCTCCGTCTGCCTGCCCGAATTCGATCGTCCTGACGACGTTCGGGTGCAGGACTCGCGTTCCGAACGACGCTTCCCGAAGGAACCTGGCTACTGCCGTCCGGTCATGGCGAAGCTTCTCGCGCAGGACCTTGAAGGCGACAGTGCCGTGCGTGGCATGCGTGGCCCGATACACGGTTGCCGTTCCCCCTTCGCCGACACGCTCTTCCAGGACATAGCCGGCGATAGTGGTGCCGGTAAGCGGATCATGTGACACGCGGCGAACCTACCTTGCAGCCCGCCCCGGTGCAAGCCAACGGCCAGCCGTGGATTGCGGTAGGTTTGCGGGTGTCCCAACGATCAATTCCAGCTATGTCAATCGGTTCGCTCGCCCGCTCGTCGAGGATTGTCATTCTTTCTGCGGTCGCCACGGCATTCGCCTCGGGGTGCAGCGGCGGACGCCCAGGCGGCGCGCCGGCTCCGGCCCCACGGCGAAGCTCCCTCGGGCCGCAGGAGTTCGACGCCGTTGCCCTGTACCGGCGGATGGGGCTATTGGGCCGGGGGGCGCCGATGCCGTTCGTCGGCGCCGTGTCGTTCTTCGCTTCAGGAAGCCCGGACAGTACGCACGTCCTGGTTTCCATTGGACTGGCCAACGCGTCGCTTACCTTCGCCCGCGAGGGCGACAGGTTTCGCGCCGGATACACGGTTGCCATCAGCGTGCAGGATGGGGCGACACCCGTACGGAGAACCGAGGCTCGGGAGGAAGTGCTGGTCGCGAGCTTTCGCGAAACGTCCCGGGTGGATGAAAGCGTCCTCTACGAAGAGCTCCTGACGGTGCCGCCGGGGCGGTACGCCCTGACTGTCAGCGTGCGCGACGACGGGTCCGCGAGGTTGAGCGAGGATGATGCCACTCTGAATGTTCCTCGCCTCGGCGCCGGATCCCTTTCGTCGCCCGTGGCATTTGCCCGTGCAACTGTTCGGGCGAGCGAACTCGCCCTGCCCAATGTGATTGCAAACCCAGCGGCCAGTGCGACGTTTGGGCGGGACACGAGCGTCGTCTTCTTCGTCGAGGGATACGGTCCTGGAGCCGCCGGTCGCGTTGTGCAGGCCGCCGTGCGCACCGACGGCGGGCAACTGATATACAGAGATAGCGCCACGCTCGCGCTGCGCGGCGCCGTCTATAGCGGGACCGTGACCTTGCCCATCGCCAAGGTCGGTATTGGCTCGATGACGTTGAGCATGTGGTCGCCCGGAGGGTCCGACACGGTTCGCGCTCCGTTCTTCGTGGGATTCGGCCTCGACCTGCCTCTTGCGTCCTACGATGAGATGGTCAACTACCTGAGGTGGTTCGCTCCGGCCCCGGACGTGCAGGCGCTGCGAGACGCAACACCTGCATCGCGCCCGGCCGCATGGGGAGCTTTCGTGAAGAAGTTCTCGGGCGCCGATGGTTCGATGGAGCCGCTTCGTGACTACTTCGCCCGTATGGTTGACGCCAACGCGCGGTTCAGGGAAGAAGCTTCGCCGGGATGGATGACAGACCGCGGAAAGGTTCTCCTGGGCCTTGGCAGACCCGACCAGGTATACCAGCAAATGAGCCGCACCTTGGTGCAACCGGGTCGTCAGGAGACGTGGGAGTACCGCAATCTGAACGTTGTGCTCACGTTCTACGATCAGGATGGGTTTGGCCGGTGGAAGCTCACGCCTTCCAGCGACGCCGCGTTCATGGCTGCGTGGCGCCGTCGTTTTCAATGATGCGCGCCATATGCCCGTAGAGAAGCCGAGGCGCCTGTTCCTGATCGATGGCTACGCGCTGATCTATCGCGCGTTCTTCGCCTTGGGCGAACAGCGCATGGTCAACAGCAAGGGCGAGAACACGGCGATTGCCTATGGCACGCAAGACTTCATCCGGCGACTGCTCGAGCGGCACCAGCCGGAAGCCATCGCATGGGTGGAAGACGCGGGTCTGTCGTTTCGCCACGAGCTGTACCCTGCCTACAAGGCGACGCGTGAACGGCTCGACCCGGCGCAGCAGGCTGACTTCGACACGGGCGTGGCGCGCGCGCGGGAAATCCTCAGGGCATTCCGCATTCCGGTGCTTGCAAAGGACGGATTCGAGGCGGACGATGTGATTGGCACGATTGCGGTCAAGGCGGCTGCGCAAGGCGTCGAGGTGGTGATCATTTCCGGTGACAAGGATTTCATGCAGATGGTCAGGCCGGGCATCAGCGTGCTGAACCCGTGGCACGGACGCCCGGGACGAAGCACGGAGAAGTGGTATGATGCCGCGAACGCAGCGGAACGGCTTGGTGTGCCAGCCGAGCGAGTGACCGACTACCTCGCCCTTCTGGGTGACGCGTCGGACAACGTACCCGGCGTGCGCGGGATCGGCGAGAAGACAGCGCATGCGCTGGTTGCACGCTGGGGCAGCGTCGAGAGCATGCTTGCCCACGTTGGAGAGGTTGAGCCAGTACGAGCCCGCAGGGCGCTCGAGGAGTTCGGCGAGATGGGGGTGATGTCGAAGCGTCTCGTGACCATACGCACGGATCTTGATGTCGAACCGGATTATGGTCAGTTGGCATTTCAGACGCCCGATTGGCAGGGGCTGCGGGACGTGTTTGTCGCTCTGGAATTCCGGGGAGCGGCGCAGGCGGCAGCTACAAGCGCGGAAATCACGGTAAGTGATGCGATATTACGCCCGCGCGATTACCGCACGGTATCGGACCTGGCAGGTGTGAGGGAGATCGTACAGCAGGCCAGGGAGTGCGGTGCGATCACCATTGACGTGTGCGCGGTGCCTGCACGCAGCGGGCACGACAGCCCGGTTCGCGCCCGCATTGTCGGGCTTGCCATTTGCCTTGCGCCCGGAGAAGCACGTTACCTCCCGATCGGGCACGTCGCGCTTTCGGGGCGCGAGATGATGCCCCTCGGTCTTGGAGTTGCGCCACCGCCTGGGACGGAAACGGTCTCCAGCGAAAACTTGCCGGCCTTGTCCGATCCGGCGATGTCGAACCTGAGAATGCTTCTGGAAGACAGCGCTGTCCGCAAGTCGGGCCATGACCTGAAACGACAGATGCTCGTTCTCCGGAGCGGCGGCGTGGCGCTCAGGGGGATTGACTTCGACGTAATGCTTGCGAGCTACCTGATCGACCCCGGGAAGCGATCGCACGACCTTGGCGACCTTGCGATCGAGTTGCTCCACCAACCACTGCCAACAGCGGACGACGTGCTCGGGCGCGGCAGGGAGCGCAGGGGGCTCGATGAACTGGCGATAGCCGACGCATCGCGCTACATGGGAGGCCGCGTTGATGCGTCCGCCCGCCTGCGGCCCCTGCTGGCGCAAAGGTTGTCCGAAGTCGGCGCCGAGAAGTTGCTCGCGACCGTCGAGTTGCCGTTGCTGGCTGTTCTCGCCGACATGGAATGGGAAGGAGTGCGGATTGACCTCCCGTGGTTTCATTCCTTGCGCAAGAGGTTCGCGCAGGAGCGGCAGCGTGTCGAGGCAGCGATCTACCTGGCTGCCGGCGAGGAGTTCAACATCAACTCCAGCCGGCAACTGGCGGGAATCCTGTTCGATCGGCTGGGACTGCCCGTGCGCAAGAAGACGGCGACCGGGCCGAGCACCGATGCTGCCGTGCTCCAGCAGATGGCAGACGAAGGCCATGCCTTGCCGGCGTTGATTATCGAATACCGGGAGTTCGCCAAACTGGAAAGCACGTACCTGGCGACCCTCCCCGAACTCGTGAATCCCGTCACTGGCCGCATTCACACGACTTACCATCAGGCAGTCGCGGCTACTGGCCGGCTTGCATCGAGCAACCCCAACCTCCAGAACATCCCAGTCCGGACTGCGATCGGGCGCGATATCCGCCGGGGATTTGTTCCCAGGCCGGAATGGTTGCTGATGGCAGCAGACTACTCGCAGGTGGAGTTGCGGCTGCTGGCGCACCTCTCCGGTGACCGGGCGTTCGTGGACGCATTTCTCGCGGGTGAAGACATTCACCGCCAGACTGCAGCGGCGATCTTCGGCGTTTCCGGCGACCAGGTCACCCCGGAGATGAGGGCTCAGGCAAAGACCATCAATTTTGCGACGATTTACGGGCAAGGACCACACGCCCTGTCACGGCAGCTCAAGGTTGATCATGCAACCGCGAAAGCCTTCATTGACACGTACTTTGAACGCTTTGCCGGAGTCAGGGCGTTTCTCGATGCCACGGTGCTGCAGGCGCGATCGAGTGGGTTCGTCGAGACTATCCTGGGGCGCCGCAGGTACATCCCCGAACTGAAGGATCGAAACGCCAATATCCGTGCGTTCGGTGAACGTACGGCGCAAAACTCGCCCATCCAGGGATCAGCCGCTGACCTGATCAAAGTCGCCATGATCGCCATTGCAGGCGCGATTGGCGAAGCGGATCTGCGGGCGAGAATGCTGATGCAGGTGCATGATGAGCTTGTCTTCGAGGCACCCGCGCAGGAGCTGCCGGTCCTGCGCACCTTGGTGGAAAGGGCAATGACGACGGCAGTTCCGCTTCGCGTGCCGCTGGTCGTGGACATTGGAACTGGCGTCAACTGGGTAGAGGCCAAGGCTTGATGGCCGCAGGAACGTTGCAGAGTGCGTCAACACAACGCGAAACGAACGTCATTTCGTGATGACAGCGGAACGGTGGACGAGGCTAATCTGTTGTGTTACAACACGTTACAACTGCCCACCTGTACGGCCCTTGGATTGCCATCATCATCGGGGCGAGGCACGATGGACTTCGCAAACGCTGGAGCGATCGTGATGTCAATCACCAGAATGCTGGCTCGCCATAGCACGGTAAGGCATCAGACCCCTCCTCGCGACGGCGGGCGGGGCGGCTTCACGCTCATCGAGTTGCTCATCGTCGTCGTGATCATCGGAATTCTTGCGGCAATCGCGATCCCCAAGTTCCAGAACACAAAGGGCAAGGCCAATGCCGCAGCGCTTAAGAGCGACCTGCGCAACCTTGCGACTGCTCAGGAAGCTTATTTCTTCGAGCATGAGGTGTATACGGACGACACCAACCTGCTCGCCTATCATACCTCGCCAGGAGTCGTCCTGACGATCGTGGAAGCAACGGCATCGGGATGGTCTGCGAAGGCGACTCACCCGGCATCGTTTCCGCTTACCTGCGCCCTGTTCGCCGGATCGGTTGCGGTGCTTGCCCCGGCAACGGCCGAAGGAATTATCAACTGCCAGTGATCGAGTGGCTGGTAGGGCAGGACGCTCCCTGGCGCGAGTTCAACCTGTGGCGTGACGGCGTTGACCATGCCGTGCATGGGGGCCTCTGGCTCCACCGGCATACATGGTATGGTCACAGCATGGCTCATCTGGTGTCGTCAGATCGCGGCAGGCTCGAGCGCGTCGGCTTCTCGCTGGGATTACATCCGGCGAGGCTTCAGTACAGGCCGATCAAGTGTCTGGGGCTTGACGCCCCGCAGCCGGCTTGGCACTGGGATCTTGTTGGCCCGTGGGTGCCCGCGAGGGATCGTCGAGCGCTCTAGCCTGGAAGGTCTATCGTTCGCCCCAATCGCGCAGGGGCCCTGTGCGAGCCCCGCAACGCCGCGAGCACGAACAGGGTGACAGCATAGGGTGCGGCAAGCGTCAGGTTGTACGGTATCGCGACTCCGTACGCCTGCACGATGTACTGCAGCGAGCTCGCAGCGCCGAACAGCAGTGATCCGACCAGCACGCCAGCGGGGGTCCACCGTCCAAGCGCTACGACGGCGATGGCGATGTAGCCTCGTCCTGCGGACATGTTCTCCGTGAACGTTCCGGCCTGTGCAACCACGAGCGTTGCGCCAGCCAGGCCAGTCAACGCCCCTGACACAACCAGCGCCGCCCATTGGAACAGCGCTGGGTCTTTGCCGGCGGCCCGTACGGCCGAAGGGTCTTCTCCGGTTGCCCGAAGAGAGAGGCCGCCGATCGTCCTGTAGAGGAACCACGCAACGCTCGCGCCAGCCGCATAGAGAACGTAGGTTGGCAGTGGCTGTGCAAGCAGCTGCCCGACTCCCGGGAGGGCGGAGAGCACCGGGACGCGCATCGGCGGTAGGGTGTGTACCTGCGGCGCTGCCGACAGGCCTGCGTAGAGCACCCTGTTGAGCACCGTGCTCAGGCCGAGCGCCATCATGCTGACTGCGGTCCCGACGATGACCTGCTGCGCACGCAGGCGGATGACGAACAGCGCGAATACCGAGGCGGTAAGGATCCCCGCGAGGACACCGGCCATTAGACCAGCGACGGGGCTGCCTGCTCCGGCAACGACGGCAGCAAACGCCGCAAGGCACATGCCGCCTTCGATTCCGATGTTCAGAATGCCGGCACGCTCGGCGAGCAGTTCGCCAATTGCGGCGAGGCCAATAGGGGTGGCTGCCCTTATTGTGGCGTCAATGACGCCAAGCGGAACGTCGCTCATGAATCCCGCCGGAATTGACGGTGCAGCTCTGGCGTCGTGACAACGCCGAGTATTACGAGTCCGGCGATGACCGAGGCCGTCGCCGCCGGAATACCGGCATCGCGCTGGGCGGCATCAGCCCCGGCATTCAAGGCGCCGAAGAACACCGCGGCCACGACGATTCCCGTGGGTTGCAGGGCGCCGAGGAGTGCGACGGCGATTGCCATATAGCCATATCCCGGCGACAGTCCCTCGTACAGCGCGTACGTCACCCCCGTGACTTCGCTGAAGCCGGCCACGCCGGCAATGGCGCCGCTCGTGATCAGTGCGATGGCGCGCACTCGTGCCACGGATATTCGGCCCGCACTCTCCGCGGCAGAAGGGTTAAGCCCCACTGCTTTCGCGCGAAATCCTGCGGCAGTTCCGTTGAATGACCATGCTGCGAAGGCACAAGCGCAGAGCGCAGCGATGAAGCCCCAGTGCAGTTGTTCGCCAGCCACGAGCGAGGGCAGTCGCGCGGAGTGCGGCAGGATCCCCGACTGCGGATAGGCGTGCGTCGGTTCTTGCATCGGTCCACGCACCAGAAAGCCAACCAGGTTTACGGCGACCATATTGAGAAGCAGGGTGCTGACTACTTCGGCTACTTCAAAGCGGGAGCGAAGCCACGCAGCTATCGCTGCCCACGCTGCACCACCGAGCGCGCCCGCTGCTAGTTCGGTGGGTATTGTGACCGAGGCGGGCTGACCGGCCATCGCAAGGCCGGCGGCTACCGCGGCCGCTCCCCCAGCCAGGAATTGGCCGTCCGCGCCAATGTTCAGAACCCCTGCCCTGAACGCAACGGCAACCGCCAGGCCCAGGAACAGGAACGGCGTGGCTCGCTTCAGTGTGGCCGATATCACCGCGGACGAACTCCCGAGCGCGCCACGCCAGAGAGCTATGCCTGCCCCTGTAACGTCATACCCTGCCGAACGAAGGATCGCGGCAGCAACCAGCAAGGCTGCCAGTACCATCAGCACGGAGAGGCCAGCTTGTCTCGGTGTATCGCGCGTCATTCGGCGGCTACCATCGCGGCTGCGATGGCAGGCAGTGTTGGCGCCACCTCGCGAAGAGTCCCGCGGTGGCACGCGACCACGCGGTCGGAGAACTCGATCAGCTCTTCCGCATTACTGGAATACCAGAGAACCGCTGCACCGCGGGTGCACCCTTCCCGCAGGCGATCGTGCACGATTCTTGCACCGCGCACGTCCAGTCCCCTGGTTGGATTCTCGGCGATGATGGCAGGTGGATCGCCGTCGAGTTCGCGCGCAAGCACGAGCCTCTGCTGATTCCCGCCAGACAGCGTCGCTGCAGCCGCATGCACGTCGCTGGCTGGGATGTCGAACGTGACAATCGCGTTGCGCGTCCGGGCGTCGGTCTCCCTCCAGTCAATTACTCCCCGCAGGTCTCCGGCATCGCGCAGGCGGAAGTTCTCTCGCAACGACATCTCGCCGATCATGGCGTCCCGATGCCTGTGCTCCGGGATGAAGCCCACGTGTTCTGGTGCCACGACAACGCCCCGCGATGGCGTGACCATACCGGTGAACAGCCGCAGCAGATCGGCCTGTCCGGCGCCTTCGAAACCTGCAACTCCCACCATTTCTCCGCGCCGTACCTCGAGTGTCACGTCGCGCAACGTCGCGATGCCGGCCCGCGTTACGGTCACCCCCGCCGCCGAGAGCACGACTGGAGCGCTTGCGGCGGCAGGCCCTGCGCTCCGCGAAGGTGTGCTTACCCTGAATACGGGGACTTCGCCCACCATGGCGGTTACGACCTCAGTCTCGCTTGGCACGCTTGCATCTGTGATCCGGGCAATCCTTCCTCTTCTAAGCACCGTAATCGAATCACCGTACGTCATCGCCTCGCGAAGGCGGTGGGTTATGACCACGGCGGTACCGCCGCCTGACACGAACCGGCGAAGCCATGCGAACAGCTTCTCGGCGTCTGGCGGATCGAGAACGGCGGTTGGCTCGTCGAGCATGATGATGCGGGGGTCGGTTGCAATCGCCTTGACCAGCTCGACGCGCTGCTGACTCGCTGCCGACAGGCCGTTCACTCTTGCGTCCGGGTCTATGGCGAGTCCGGTGCGTTGCGCAGCCTCGATGGCTTCCGGTGCAGCCCTCGACGGACTGAACCTGCGAATGGTGCCGCGACGCGCCAAGGCGATATTCTCCGCGACTGTCATCGTCGGTACTAGCGAAAAGTGCTGCGAAACGACGGCGATTCCCTGAGTGCGGATCGGCCTGCCCCGGAGTCCGCTGAGTGCAGCGCCACCCACGATCACGCGGCCTGAATCGGCTCGGTCGAGACCGGCGGCAATGCGAAGCAACGTGGTCTTCCCTGCCCCGTTCTCGCCAAGGAGCATGTGCAGGGTTCCCTGTTCAACCCGGAGAGAAACCCGATCCAGTGCTTGCACAGCTCCGAAGGCGCGTGATACGTCACGCATCTCGATTGCAGGTGCGGACTGCGTCACAACCCCGTGGGCGCTGCGATGAATTCGTGGCGCAGGTTGAATGTCGCTGCCACATGGCGTCCCAGCGATTCGATTCCCAGCGTCTCCGTGGCGTAATGCCCGGCGTATATGATCACCAAGCCACGTTCCGGAGCTTCAACCGCGCTCCAGTGTGGACCTTCACCGACCACCAGCGTGTCGATGTTCATGGACTCGGCTTCGGCAAGGAACGAAGCGTCTGCCCCCGAGCCAGAGCAAATGGCCCAGCGACGCGTGCGGTGTTCCTGCGAAAACCTGCTTGCACGCGCGCGCCCACCATGCTCTGTAGCGAATGTGTCAGCGGCTCTCACCAGCAACTCGGTGGGCATGTCCGTGGTTCCGTGAACGCCGCAGAAGACGCCCTGATACGTGGCGAAACCACCGGCAACGTGCAGGCCCAGCCGGTTGGCAAGCAGTCGCGAGTTCCCAAACGTCCCGTGCGCATCGAGGGGCAGGTGGGCGGAATACACGGCTACGTCGTGCTCGACGAGGAAGCGCATTCGCTCGTAATGGCGTCCTGTTTGTGGCTGCAGACCGCTCCAGAAAAGGCCGTGGTGAACCATGAGGAGGTTCGCACCCGCAGCAGCTGCCTGCGTTGCCGTCGCGAGGCACGCGTCGACTGCGGTGGCAATTGCGGTAATAGGCCCCCGGTGGCTTACTTGCACGCCGTTCAATGCGTGCGGGAAGTCCGGGACCGTGCTCACTTGCAGGAGGTCGTCCAGGTAAGCGGCGACCGTGGACAGGGTTACCGTCATGGGGTGGGCGGAAGCGTGAAGCGGCCTTGGCGCATCAGAGAAGCGGTGGAGGCGATCTGCTCTCGATCGGCTGCGGGCAGTTCATTCATCAGGGCTGGGTTCGGCACCCAGCGTACGACCTCCTCCTTTGTCGTGAAGCGGTACAGGCGCGGCGTGAAGGAGCCGTCCTTCACCTGCGTCGCTAGCAGGAGCAGGGCACGCGGTACGTCTATAACGACGCTGCCAAGCGTCGCTCTCGGCGCGACGTCGTTCTGGTTTGCATTCGATCCGATGATGCGCAACGCCCGCTGCTCGCGTGCCGCCTGGAACACCCCAAGTCCGGCTGCGTCGGCGTCCTGAAATATCACGTCAACTCCTCGCCGGGCCAGCGCCAGCGCCTGCTCGCGCCCCGCGCTTGCGTCGTCCCAGTTCCCAAGGTACGCAGTGATTACCGAAACCTGCGGGCGGATCGCCGACGCGCCTGCAGCGAAGGCGCGGAACGATGACTTCACTGTAGGAAGTTGTGTACCCCCGACGCACGCTACCATGCCAGTGCGTGAGGCTGCTGCGGCAGCCATCCCTGCGAGGTACGATGGTTCCTCGAAGGCGAAAGAAACCGAGGCGAGGTTCTCTCCCGTCACCCTGCCTCCTGTGATCAAATAAACGGTCCGGGGATAAGCCGGCGCGACACGCTTCGCAGCATCCTGAAACTCGAAGCCGTGCCCGATTACGATACTATATCCTGCGGCGCCATACTGGCGAAAGTTCTCCTCGAAGTCAGCAGGGGTCTTTGCCTGTACGTGGCTGATCTTCGCGCCGAGGCTGTCTCGTATGAACTCCAGGCCCTCGTACGCGCTGCCGTTCCATGACCGATCGGAAACCGGCCCCGGCGTGACAAGAGCAACGCGAAATTCATTGGTTGCCGCTTGCTGGGTGCCCGAACATGCAGCGGCAACGATCATTGCCGCTATGAGGAGGCAAGCTCCTGCTGAGCGCACCGGAGTTTCCAACCTTGTCTGTATGGAGAGTCGGCATGGCAGTGGCGCCAAGCCAACCGGCCAAGGACTGCTAGCCCCTTGCCAGGCGCAGCGGCTCCTGGCGAGGAGCGGATGCTTCGCTCATTCGAACGAGTCCGTTGATGCGCGCCCCCTCGATGACGACTATCGAGCGGGTGTCAATGTCTCCCTTGACCGCCGCAGTTGACTGAAGCTCCAGGCGCTCGACCGCGGCAACGGCGCCTTCGACGGTGCCTCCGATGACTATCTCTCCGCCCGCCACGTTCCCTCGAACCACTCCCCCACGCCCAAGCAGAACCTGTCGCGCACCCGTTATGGAGCCATTGATCTCGCCGTCAACCTTTATCACACCGGACGTGTCAATATCGCCCGTGACCTTCATGCCGGCCGCAATGATCGACAGGACCGCCTCGACCGGAGCGTTGGGGTTGCGTGATTCCGCTCTTGCTGGTGCATCCTTGGAGAACATTGCCATCGCTCCTCCTGTTGAAGTCTCGGGGACAAACGTTGATCTACCGCGGTGGAGGCTCTGCGCGCGAACCAGAGGGCGCCGGTGGACTCGCCGGACGGCTTAGCATTGTCTGCACTTGGTCGTAACGAGCCTGTAGTTCCCTCAGCGTCGCTTGCAGGGTGTCCAGTCGAGCGGCATCCCGTTCCATCTTCGCTATCTGCCTCGTCAGCAGCGGCACGCGTACTGCCTGCAGTGCCAGGTACATCCAGCTGAGCAACACAACACCAAGCGCAACCCTGGTTGCGCGAAGCCGCAGGGCGCGCAGCAGAAACACCTGCCACGGCTTGAAAATGAACGTTCGGTGCGCAACGCCGCGCTCGCGCTGCACGTGAACGATCATCGCGCCCTGCTCTGGCGCAAACACGTCGCCGTGTCCGTCCGGGGATGCTGCGGCAGGGCCAGTGAACCCCATCAGATGACTTCTCTATCCTTGCCGAGCAGTATATCGAGCAGACGTTCCAGGTCGTCGGCGGAGTAGAACGATAAGCGAATATCACCGCGCCTACTTCCCGATGCTGTGATGACGGCATCAGTCTGGAAGCGTCGTCTTAGCTGCTCTTCTATCGGCTTCAGTTCTACTGGGCGTTGGCCATTCCCGCCCTTGGCGGCACGGCGATTGTGCTTCCCTTGACTGGACGCGGTATTGGCGTGCCGAACACGGCGCTCTACCTCACGTACCGTGAGTCCCTGGGCGACGATTTCGCGCGCCATGGCAACCATTTCGGCTTGCTCCGTGAGTCCGAGGAGCGTCCGGGCATGGCCCAGCGACAGTTCTCCGGTGCGCACCATGGTGCGCACGGCAGCCGGAAGTCCTAGCAGACGTATGCTGTTGGCGATCGTCGAGCGCTCACGACCGACAGCGGTAGCCACCTGTTGTTGCGTCAGAGAGAAGCGCGAAATCAGATCCTGATACCCTTCCGCTTCCTCGATCGGGTCCAAGTCGCTTCGCTGGAGGTTCTCGATGAGCGCCAGCGTTAGCACATCCTGGTCGTCTAGATCGCGAACCTGTGCCGGAACGTCCTTCCAGCCAAGCTGTTGGATCGCACGGAACCTTCGCTCGCCGGCTACGAGTTCATACCCCGACTCGCGTGGACGGACCAACAGCGGCTGCAAGAGCCCGTTTGCTTCTATGCTTGCCCGCAACTCGGCGAGCTCGCCGGCATCAAACACCTTGCGCGGCTGCAATGGATTGGCGGCGATCGCCGAGACAAGAATTCGCCGGAATCCGTCGCGTGTTGTCGTCGCGTCTTCGCGCGAAAGTCGGATCGAGCTGCTGTGGCCTGCTGAGGGCGGCCCGATAAGCGCGTCCAGTCCGCGCCCCAGTCGCTTGGCTTTGTCTGGCGTTGGCGTCATAATACGGTCTTGTTGTGAGATCTAATTATGTGATCGCCAGGCCATTGCGATCTCGTGCTTCTGTCCGCGCAATCAGTTCCCCGACTATGCCCAGGTATGCCTGGGCACCGACTGAAGATACGTCATATGAGATAATTGACTTGCCGAAGCTCGGAGCTTCGGCAAGTCGAATGTTGCGCGGAACTACCCCTGAGAAAACCGTGTCGCCAAAGTGGGCCTTGGCGTCTTCCACCACCTGACGCGACAGATTCAGCCTGGAATCATACATCGTCAGGACGACGCCGTCGATTACCAGGTCGGGGTTCAGGTGGGTCTGGACGCGCTCGATGGTGTGCAACAGTTGAGACAGCCCCTCGAGTGCGTAATACTCGCATTGAAGGGGGATCAATAGCGCGTCGGCTGCAACCAGCATGTTGATGGTCAGAAGGCCCAGCGAAGGCGGACAGTCAATGATGATGTAATCGTATGAGCCACTTACACTGCCGAGCGCTTGGCGCATCCGACTTTCGCGACCGTCCGTGCCAACGAGTTCGAGTTCCGCAGCAGCAAGATCTGGCGTTGCGGGCAGAAGGTCTAGCCGATCGAACTGGACCCCTCGTTGAATGCAGCTCCCGATCGTCTCTGGTGACAACAGGACGTCGTAGGATGAGCCGCTAACGCCATGATGATCAACGCCGAGGCCGCTGGTCGCATTGGCCTGCGGATCGCCATCAACCAGGAGAACATTTCGCTCCGCGGCAGCAAGTCCAGCCGCGACGTTCACAGCCGTGGTCGTCTTGCCAACACCACCCTTTTGATTCGCAACAGCGAGTATCCGCGCCATCATGCTCCATGTGACTATCGGCTACACAACCTAAGAATGTGTCGTCACAACCGCAAGCAAAATGTTTCACGTGGAACATGCCCTACTGCTGGTAGTAGCGTCCATGTGCTGGCGCGTCTCCTCCGGCTACGCGGTTCTTAGAGAACAACGCTCGGCAACGGGCCGTGCACTTCGGCCACGTACCCAGACATCGTCTCCCGCCAATTGCTGCCGCAGCAAGCTGCGGCGGGGGGGGGCGCTTCGGAGTTTGTGGCAATGCGCTCAAGCCGGGTACCGCTGGGCGGCTAGACCGGCTGATCGCCTCAGTGGCACATGATAGATTCGGTTATGTCATTAGGTGTATTGATGTTTGTCGTATTGTGCAAACATTTGTCTACTTGATCAGAGCCCGCCACCGCGATGCGACTCATACAGCGCGGTTCCTTCGCACATGATCAGTGACGCTCTATCCGAGTCCACATCAGCGGTGCGGTTCCATCTACGCCATCGCGGGTAACGCGAAATACGGGGCGATCAGGGTGCATCCGCACCAGCACCGAATCACGTGGCCCAAAATCGCGCGCGTACAGGTTCCCCGTCCTGTTGTCAAGGAGAAACGGCGGATACAATGCGTACCCGTCGCGATCGGCTACAACTTGTGCGCTGCACTCCGCGTCGTACACCGAGCCTGGAAGCATTCGCTCGGTGGTATCGGGCGACACGTTGCTGGATCGTATCCTGAGAGAATCCGCGAGAAGCGGACGCAAGGCTTGCTCGGCGGCATCGCCGGTCACACGCCGCTCTTCCAGCTCCGTAATGCGATGATCCAGTGCGCACGCGTCTACCCGCGCGTACAGCGTGGCAGTTGCCGGCCGCGATACACCCAGCGCCCAAAGCCGAGCAACGAGTTGTGCTCCCCAGCTTTCGTGGACGAACACGAGCGCATGCGTTGCCCCGGCAGCCTTGGCAGCCCCGGCATAGTCGGTACGCATGCTCGAGAGCCCTGAACGGTACTGCGCAATGCGTCCCGGGATGTCGCTCCCAAGCGTGAGCCCGATCGTTGCCACGAGCACACCGGGCGCAGCGGCTCGGACTACTGGAGGCAGCTGGCGTGCGGCAAGCAACCGAGCCGCCCTGATGCACACGAGAACAAGAAATGCCGCCCACGGCGTGACGAATCGCGGACCCAGGTAGAACCCATCGTGCCAATAGGCGAAGTACAACACTGCGTGCGCGATCGTACCGGCAAAGAGGAACTGCTCGATACGGTCAAGGCGCCTGATCACGAGCAATCCCGCCGCCACGGGAAGCAGGGATGGGAAGGGCGTCTCAAAGAGATAGGTGTTGAGCCGCGTCAAGTACAGCGATATGAGTTCGAGCCCCCGCTGCGGAGTGTGCGCCTCGCCCCAGGGTGCCGCGTGAAAGCCAAGACTGTGCGCAGAGCCCCATAGCACTTCGTAGCCAAACGCGGTCGCGGAGCCTGTCGTGACCACATTCACCCAGCACACAAGTGCGATGGGTAGCGCCAATCCCGCGCCGGCGAGGGCCAGCGTCCAATAAGTATTGCGCTGGCGCGGCGCAACGAGAACGACCGCTGCGGCAGCGGGCGCCGCGTACGCCACCGCGTCGAGCGGGCGAACCGCGAATGCACACCCCGCGAACAAACCTGCGAGGACTCCAGGAACTATAGTGCTGCGGAAGTCACGCGACTCGGCGGCAACGGCAAGGGCGAGGGTGGCCAGCAGTATCCACATGAGCACAGGGCCGTGGCTCATGTGAGATCCGAACTGAAATGCAACAAACGGGCCTAATCCGAAGAGCAGGGTGCCCGCAATGACCGTGAGCGACGCCGCCTGCCCGTAGATCCGGCGCAGGAGCCGCGCGAATGTCGCGACCGCCACCGCGCCGCACAGCGGGCCGACGATCCACTCCTGTCCGATGAGCGATCCGATGCTGAGCATTGCCGGCCAGCCCGGGGGAAACTGCGAATAGACCTTGGGGCCGACGTCAACCACATGGAGCACAGAAAAAAACTCCGGAGCAGCGGGCGCGGGCACTGTCAGCCTGCCGGTGGCATAAAGCCGGGCCTGAAGCACCTGGACTATCTCATCTATCAGCAGCGGGCGCCCGCTGAAAACGAAACGGGCAATGACCAGGTACACGATGCAGCAGGTTGCGGCGAGGGCTACATCGGTGCGGAGTGGCTTTCGGTCAAGCCTGGACGCAGCACGCCGCGCAGCCTCGAGCGGTTTGCCGGTGCGGTGTTGCCTGAACAGGAGCGCCGATACCGTTCCGGCCCCCGCGCAGATCAGAAGGCCAAGTGCCCATTCCCGCCAGCGCTGCGTGTACCCCCCGTCGCGCATGCCCTCCGGGAGCAACGACGATATGGGCAGAAACCCGAGCACGAGTATGACCGCGGCGGTCGCCCACAGCGCGACGCGTTCGGACCGGATCGCAATCTGGCCAGCGCCGTTGCTCCCGGAGTTCAAGTATCCGCCGCTCGGCTGCCAGCGTTTCGCCGCCGTTCCGTTTCCAGTATCAAGTTCTGCAGGTCAGATGGACTGATGCCTGGGATGCTTGCTGCCTGCGCCAGGGTAGGAGGGCGGTGGCGCTCGAGCTTCTCCCGTGACTCGATGCTCAAGGATCGCATCGAGGCATAAGCCGCGTCCTGGTCGAGGCGATACGCGCCCATCTGCCGCAGCCGCTGGGCCGCTGCGCGCTCGCGGGCAAAGTATCCGGCGTACTTGATCTCGAGATCCGCGCTCAGCAAGGCTTCCCTGTCGGCAGGCACCGGTTCACCAACGGCGCGAAGCACGTCGCCGAGCGGTACAGCGACGCGGCGTGCGACTTCACTGGCGTGCATGGCGTGCGGCAGAGGGGTTGATCCGGCGGCTGCGAGCAATGCCGCCACAGACGCTGGTGGCACGCTGATGCTGCCTGCACGAGCGAGCAGATCGTCTTCACGCGCCAGTCGCTCGTCAATCAGCCTGCGTTCGCGGTCGTCGTACAAGCCCATGCGCTCCCCGATCGAAGACATGCGACGCACCGCGTTGTCGTGTCGCACGGTCAGCCGGAACTCGCTGCGCGAGGTGAAGAGCCGGTAAGGCTCGTCAACCCCCTTCGAGACGAGATCGTCTACGAGCACCCCGATATACGACGTCTCCCTGCCGAGGATAATCGGTTCACGATCCCTGACGCGAAGGGCCGCGTTCAGTCCGGCAACCACCCCCTGAGCTGCGGCCTCCTCGTAGCCAGTGGTGCCGTTGACCTGGCCGGCGAAGTACAGGCCGGGAATGGTCTTCGATTCGAGCCACGGATGGAGGTCCGTAGGTGGCAGGTAGTCGTACTCTATGGCATAGCCAGGCCGGGTCATCTCGACGCGCTCGAGGCCGGGAACCGACCGAAGCATGTCGGCCTGAACGGCAACCGGAAGTGATGTCGAGAGACCGTTCACGTACATCTCAGCAGTATCGAGCCCTTCTGGTTCAAGAAACACCTGGTGGCGTGGAGCGTCAGGGAACCGCACGATCTTGTCTTCGATCGACGGGCAGTAGCGCGGGCCACGCGCTCCTATGGCGCCTCCGTACATGGCAGACTTCCCGATATTTTCCGTGACGATCTGCTTCGTGGGTTCGCCAGCCCATGTGAGCCAGCACGGTGCCTGCTCCCTGGGCGTGACCGGATGCTCGAGCCGTGACCATCGGTACGCAAAGGCATCCATTTCGCTGTCCTGCCGCTCCAGCGTGTGGAGGGCCACCGTCCGTCCGTCTATGCGCGGTGGAGTACCGGTCTTGAAACGGCCCACCTTCAGTCCGAGTTCCGTCAGCTGCAGGGCAAGCTCCGTAGCCGGCTGCTCTCCGGCTCGCCCGCCGGGAGACTGGCACTCGGTTCCTATGAAGATCCGCCCGCGAAGAAAGGTTCCCGTGGCCACTACGACCGATCGCGCAGCGATACGGGTTCCATCCAGGGTCCTGACCCCAGTGGCGTCGCCGCCGGGCCCGATCTCAACCGAGCCGACGGTTGCTTCGACGATGTCGAGACCCTCACGCGTCTCGACAAGCTCTCTCGCCGCTGCGCGGTACAGTGCACGATCGCACTGCGCGCGTGGCGCCCAGACGGCCGGCCCCTTGCCACGGTTTAGCATCCGAAACTGGATTGCCGCGCGGTCGGTAGCGCGTCCCATGATGCCGCCGAGTGCGTCCACTTCGCGTACGAGGGTACCTTTGGCAACTCCTCCAACCGCAGGATTGCACGACATCTGACCAATTGTCGCGGCGCTGCTCGATACCAAGGCGACACGAACCGCGCCGGCACGAGACGCGGCGATCGCCGCCTCGATACCCGCGTGTCCGCCGCCCAGTACGATCACGTCATAACGCCGCACACTTGTCTCCAGCCATCTGGTCATTGTAACGTCGCGACATGCCGATTCGCATTCCAGAAGGTGCGCCGACGATCCTGATTCGCCGCGCCGCGTTCGAGCGGGCCGGGTTCGAGCGACAGGTGATTGACCGTGCGCTGACGCTGACAGACGACGAATTCCGCATGGAACGGGATCTCATAGCCATCGGTCCCATCAACGACGACCAAGCGGTGTCGGCGCTTCTCCAGGCGCTTGAGGAGGCAGGGCTCGCCTACTTTGACGACTATTTCGAGTTGAGCGGAAACTGGCCGCAATGGCTGGTACTGCACGCAATGACGCGTAACTCGTGATGCTGTGTGGGAAGCGATAGCAGGGTCCCGCCCACCCAGGGTGTCTCTGCACAGCCGCTTATTGCGTCGCGGGAGGCCTTCGCGCGGGTACGGTTACGGCCCGGATGGACCTGCCCGCCACTTGCCATGGCACCGCGTGGCTGACGGCATCATCGTAGCGCCCCGCACCGGGCCACGAGATGGCAATATCAAGCGCGATATCGCCGATGGCGAGCGCGACTCGGTCGAGCGTTGAGAAGCAGCTCGGCGCAATCGTGAATCCCGGGCGGGTCGGTACGGCCCTCGGCCGGGCGCCGAGGGTGGTGAGTGTTTCAGCAAGCCGTACGGCTGTTCCAGCCGCGGAATCCACGAGGAGCTGTAATCGGCGATCGTCGTGATGCGCCGTCGGCGCCGGGCCAGGCTGCTCGATGATGATAGGGTTCGATGCGCAGCAGCCCGCCAGCGCGGCGAACAGGCGCTCCTGTGCAGCCGATAATCTTGGTGCGTGCTCCGGGCTGGTCCGAGGTGATCCGGGGTAAGGGACTGCTGCTTCTCCGGATGGGAGTCGCCGACGGGGTCGCCCTCGGCGACGGGGCGTCGAGAATGCGATCGCGCTAGCCAAGGCCAGGGCGGCGCAGTCGTGAAAGCGGCTCAGGTCTACCGATAGAGCCACGGTGTCCTCAGCGTTCGCGCGCAGCCGCACTCGACCCGCTTCGGGATCCAGTCTCAGGAGAGCCGTGGCGGCAGTGGCGGCATCGGCGACCGGTGCATGCGCGCTGTTTACGATTGCGTACACCATGCGCCACCAGATGGCGTCTGCGTGCGACCTGCGTAGGGGTCGTCGCAGTCGTGCAGCGGCGTTGTGCAACCATTTTGGCGTGCAACCAACAGCTGCGGCGAGCGCGGCGTCAGACAGCACGATTCACGCGGTGTTCGGCGTAAGTGGTGTCATACCTCTCCATCCGAGTACTGACGGTACGGCAATATAGTCTGCATACAAGTATGGTTACAATTCTAATGGCTCTTCTTCGTTGGCGCATGATTAAGAGTCACTTTGAAGTCAGAATGGCATCATATAGAAGACATTGTCATTGTTTTTCGATACCTGATTGGCTGACGTAGACTCGTCGGCCGACTGCACACGCGAATCTCTGCTGCGCTCGTGACCATGCGGCCACGCGCAACGGGATGCGAGGGCACGCTGAACGGTTTGCCGCTATTCGCGCCGCTGACTGCCCTTCAGCGATGCAGCCACGGCTTGCCGGGTGCGGTGCTTCGGAGCATCGGAGCGCCACGCGCTTGACTATGGTAGGTACCGTCTGACCGAGCCAGCGTGTACTATGCTGGCACGACCGGGGAGCATGATGCATGGCACCGAGCCGAGGCCGCGTCCGTGGAAGTACAAGTGTTTGGCACAAGAAGGAATCCGGACACACGCAAGGCGCTGCGGTTTTTCAGTGAGCGGCGTGCACGGGTGCACTTCGTTGACCTGCAGGAGCGCCCGGCGAGTCGTGGGGAGCTCCTTCGGTTTGTCCAGCGCTTCGGCGTGAGTGCGCTCGTGGATCAGGGCTCTGCGCGCTACCGTGCGCTTGGCCTCGGCGCCGCGCGGTATTCGGACGACCGGTGGATCCAGCTTCTGTGTGACGAGCCGCTAGTCCTTCGACAGCCGCTGGCGCGGCTCAAGCACTCCCTGTCCATCGGCCTCGCCGAGAGTGAGTGGCTCTCTTGGGTCGAGGCTGCGGCAAGGCGATGACCCTCGTCTGGGCGGGGTTCGCGGTCTTCGTTTTGGGCGTGTTGGCGATTGACCACGGCGTATTCAATCGCCGTTACCATGTGCCGTCCACGCGGGAAGCCCTGGCACTGACCGCCGGGACGGTCGTGCTTGCCATGCTCTTTGCCGGCTTCGTGTACTACTCCTACGACGCGCATTGGGAGGGGCTTGGCCTGAGGGTGGATGTCGTTGGCGGAACACCCAATAACGGCCACACGGGGGCGATCAAGTTTCTCACCGGCTACATCGTCGAGCTGACGTTGTCCATGGACAACGTATTCGTGATCGCGTTGATATTCCGGCACCTGCGCGTGCCGGCGATGTACCAGCACCGCGTGCTCTTCTGGGGTGTGCTTGGCGCGTTCGTGATGCGCGGTGCGATGATCGGTGGCGGCGCGGCATTGGTGACGCGCTATCACTGGGTGATGTACGTCTTTGGAGGCTTCCTGATCGTTACCGGGCTCAGGATGCTGATGACTCCGAAACAGGCGGCCGTACCCGAGGAACGCTGGATCGTGCGGCTGCTGACCAGATACGCCCGCGTCACGCCCGAGTATCACAAAGAGCACTTCGTGGTGGTGCGAGACGGCAAGAAGTGGATCACGCCCCTTGCGATCGCGCTGGTTCTGATCGAGACGACTGACCTGCTCTTTGCGGTGGACTCGATCCCGGCGATCTTCGCCGTCACGACGGATCCGTTTCTCGTCTTCACGTCGAACGTATTCGCCGTCCTTGGCCTGCGCTCGCTGTACTTCGCCCTGGCTGGCATGATCGAGAAGTTCCGGTACCTCACGATCTCCCTGGCGGTCATTCTTGGCGTTGTGGGCATGAAGATGCTGTTCGGGTCGGCGATCACCCGCGCCCTGGGTGATTACCAGAATGCAGCAACGCTCTTGTTCGTAGCAGTCCCCCTCGGTGTTGGCGTTGTTGCGAGCATCGTTGCAGATCGGCGTTCAGCGTGATTCTGAGCGCGTTCGTCGCCCGTTGCCGTCAATGATCGAGAGATGCTGGCCGTGACTGGTGCGAAAGTCCCTAGAACTCTCCCTTGAAGCCAATCTCCGGCTCGAGCCGCACGCCGAACCGGGCGTGAACCCGCTCCTGAATCTCGCCGATGAGCGACCGGATGTCGCGTGCCGTAGCATCGCCACGGTTGACGATGATGTTCGCGTGGAGGAATGACACCTGCGCGCCGCCCACCCGATATCCCTTCAGGCCGCACTGGTCAATCAAGCGTCCAGCGCCAACTCCTTCCACCTTCCGGAACACCGACCCGGCGCTTGGATGGAATTCAAGCCATGGATGCCTGGCGCCACGCCACGCCAGGTTCTCCTGTGCCGTTCGTTCGATCGCATCACGCTCAGCGGGCGCCAGCGCAAACTCCGCTCGCAGGGCAACCTCTTGAGAGGTGTGCAGGCGGCTTGTGTCGTATCCAAATTGCATCTGCTCGCCACTGACCGTTACGCGCGATCCATCCGGGAGCAGCAGGTCCACCGCGCGCACAACTTCGGCGATGAACATTGTTCGCTCCCGGGCCGGGGCAGGAGACAGAAAGTGCAGATTCTGCCAGAGCGCGCCACCAACCGTGCTCGGGATCCCGACATAGTGCTCCAGGCCCCCTAGTCCGCGCGCAAAGCTTTCCCTGATCAAGGCGCGCACCGAGACGCCGGAATCTGCCAGCATCCGCGTACCTTCCACGGCGAGTGAACCGGACGCATTCCGGATCACCAGTCCGCGGATCCCATGATCACCCACCAGGACATTCGCCCCGAGTCCAAGGATCGTCCAGGGGATGCCTGCAGCACGCGCCGCAGTGACGGCGATTGCGAGATCGTCGCCAGAGGTGGCATCGTACAGCAGGTCGGCGGGACCGCCGACCAGAAACGTCGTCAGCGGGGCGAGCGGCACGCCGGCCTTCAGTCGCGGCGCGTCGAGGGTATCAGACAGGCGGGAACGCATCGCTTCGCCGGATTCGCGCACGGCGGCAACTTCAGGGGTCATGATGGTGGAAATCAACAGACGATCGGTGGCGACCGCCAGCGGGCGCCGCAAGCGACGGGGTACGTCGTGGCTCGCGGTTGCGCGCCATGCGGGCTTCCTGGCGCTCGCTGCTGCCTTCGCCGGTAATCCGGCTGCCGCCCAGCGCGCGCAGCTCGAAAAGATCATCCAGCGGCGCGTGCTGCCGAACGGACTGGAGGTGATCGTCATAGAGAACCACGGCGTTCCGTTGGTGACGGTGGAGGTGACCGTGCGGAACGGCGCGTTCACGCAAACACCCGAGTACGCCGGGCTTGCGCACATGTACGAGCATATGTTCTTCAAGGCGAACGCGACGTATCCGGAGCCAGACCAGTACGTGGACGAGATGTCGCGGCTGGGCGCGGTATTCAACGCTTCCACCCGCGAGGAGGAGGTCAACTACTACCTCACGTTGTCGTCGGATTCGCTTGATGCGGGGCTGCGGCTGTTGGCGAGCGGCTTCCTCGCACCACTGTTCAGGGCAGACGAGCTCGATCGGGAGCGCCAGGTTGTAATAGGCGAGTACGATCGGAATGAGTCGAGTCCGTTCTTTCGTCTCGAGCAGGAGACGGGCAAGGCCCTCTGGGGATCGCAGTGGAGCCGCAAGAACGTTATCGGCGACCGGGACGTGATACTCGGTACCACCCCGGAGAAGATGAGGACTATCCAGGGCCTCTACTACGTTCCCAACAACTCCGTCCTGATAATCTCCGGTGACGTGAATCCGTCGGTGGCGTTTCCAGCCGCCGAGCGCGCATTTGGCAAGTGGCAGCGTGCTCCCGACCCGTTTGCAACCTTACCGATCCCTCCGATTCCGCCGCTGACCGGGCCGAAGGCGGTCATCATCGAAGAGCCCGTGAATGCAGTGACGGTTCTCGTGCAGTGGCACGGACCCGGCGTGAAGAGTGACGAAACGTCCACATTCGCCGCCGATGTCTATTCAGATGTCCTGAATAACCCGCAGTCCCGGTTCCAGCGACGGCTGGTTGACTCTGGGCTCTGGCAGGCCGTAGGAGTGAACTACTACACACTGGCAAACGTTGGCCCGATCTCCGTCAGCGGTCAGACGACTCCCGGGCGGCTTCGCGACGCGATCCGCGCGATGATGGATGAGCTGCGTGCATCGGCTGATCCCGGATACTTCACCGCAGAGGAACTGGCTGCGATCAAGGCCAACCGGGCTCTGACCACCGAGCTGGGGATGGAGCGGAGCTCGGAGTTCGCGCACACGATTGGCTTCTGGTGGAGCGTTTCGGGACTCGATTACTACATGAAATACGTTGATGAAATGGCGGTGCGGACCGCAGCGGACCTTCAGGCGTACGCACGGAAGTACGTCATTGGAAAGCCGTACGTCGTTGGCGTGCTCGTTGATGCCGCCGACAGGAAGCGCATTGCACTCACCGAGCGGGACCTGCTCCAGGTGGGGGTTATGCGATGATATCCTTCCACTGGGTCGTCCTTGGTGTTGCTGCATTCTTGCACCTTGGGGCAGTGGGTTCTCCGTCGCCCAGCCGTGCGGCTCAGGCCGCAGTGGCGGCAGACACCCTGACGACTGCATACAGCGTGGATGGCGTGCAGGTGATTCATCGCCGATCGAGCGTCAGCACGGTGGTGGCTAACGTGTATCTGCTGGGCGGCGTGCGCTCGGCTCCCCCGGGTCGGTCGGGGATCGAGAACTTCCTGCTGCAGGTGAGCGAGCGGGGCACCGCCCGGTACCCGCGTGATGTCCTTCGGCAGGCCCTGGCGCGAACGGGCGCCGAGATGGTGGTGGAGCCGCACGAGGACTGGACAATGATCGGCGTCCGATCCACGTTGGCCGAACTGGATTCCGCGTGGTCCATACTCGGCGACCGCGTGTCACAACCTCGCCTGGATTCTGCCGACGTGGAGTTCATCCGCGCGCAGATGCTTGCCGGAATCCGTCAGCGCCAGGACAGCCCGGACGCGCTGCTCAACTATCTCGCGGACAGCGTGGCGTATAGCGGCGCACCGTATGCGCTCTCTGCGGTAGGTACCGAAGAGTCACTCGCGCGCACCTCGCGGGCAGACCTGTCGAGTTACCTGCGAACCACGGTGGTGCGCTCACGGATCCTGCTGGCGGTGGTGGGGAACGTGGACAGGGCAAGAGTCGAACGCATGGTCAGGTCGGCGTTCGGCGCCCTTCCGAAGGGTGACTATCACTGGACCATCCCCGACACGCTCGGGGCGCCGGAACGTGATGCTGTGATGGTGCAGCGAACGCTTCCGACGAACTACCTCCAGGGATATTTCCGCGGCCCGCCAGCCGACTCGCGAGACGGGGCGGCGTTGCGCGTTGCCGCGGCGGTGCTCTCGGGTCGGTTGTTCGGCGAAATACGCTCGCGGCGGAATCTGACGTACGCGGTGAGCGCCAACTACCGGGACCGGGCGCTCACGTCCGTTGGCCTCTACGTGACGACCACCCTCCCGGATTCGGTCGTTACGATCATGGCAAACGAGATCCGAACGCTCCAGATGCTGGAAATTCCGACGGAGTTCCTGCGACCCGTGATCCAGCAGTTCATAACGGAGTATTTCCTGGACAATGAGACTTCGACAGCCCAGGCGGACTTTCTTGCCCGGTCGCTGCTCTACCGGGGCGATGTCCTTGCGGGCGACCGGTTCGTCGCGGAACTCCGCGGCGTGTCGGGCGAGGATGTCCGGCGCGTAGCCAACCGCTACTTCAGGGACGCCCGGTGGGCATATGTCGGCGACCTGTCCGGAATCACGCGCGCGCGGCTGCTGCGCTTCTAGTGCGATCCGTCACATTTGCATTCCGGCCTGATTCCCGATAAATAAAAAGGCTGGGCTTGGACGAGCTCAGTATCTCAACCCAAACGGCAATTTGGTCCGGAGGTTTTCGCAGATGCGGTTCAACGTAGTGGCACTGATGGCGGCGAGCGCCATCGTAGTTGCCGCCTGTGGTGGCGGCGAGAGCAAGACAGAATCAGCGCCGAGCGCCGGTGCAGCCGCGCCTGAGGCGGCGGCCCCTGCGACTGGCGCTACGGCTTCCGGTGCTCCCATCACCGGCAAGACCATCGAAGTCCAGATGCTTGGTGATGCAAAGGGCTACCGGTTCGAGCCGAGCCAGATCACGGCAAAGGCAGGCGATGGCATCAAGTTCATCGTCGTCGGGCCCGGCGGCCCGCATAACGTTGCGTTCGATCCGGCGAAGATCCCTGCTGGCGCGGCTGCGCAGATCAACGCCAACCTCGGCCCGGACAAGATGGCGGACCTCTCGAGCACCCTTAAGACGGCGCCCGGGGAGTTCATTCTCCTGTCACTTGGCGGGTTTCCGGCTGGTGAGTACGATTTCAACTGCACGCCGCATCTCGCTATGGGGATGAAGGGTGTGCTCAAGATCGAGCCGTAACCACGGTATTGCGGGTTCATGCGGCGGGCGTCCGATGTCCAGGCGCCCGCCGCTCCTGTTTTTGCACTTCCCGCAGATCCGTGTACTGGCCGCGCCGCGGCGCTAACTTCAGCCCTGTCTCGCAGCCGCCAGGATGGTGTGACGGGCTATTCGGATCGGATCAACCACGCGCTTGCGTTCGCCGCCAAGCATCACGATCAGCAGGTTCGCAAGGGTACGCGGCCGCCTTATGTGACCCGCGCTGCGAACGTTGCCGTCATCCTGGCGAGCTACGGATGCCCGGAAGAAACAGTCGTGGCCGCCATACTGCACGATGCAGTCGAGGATTACTCCCTGGCCGGCTGGACACGAGCCATGCTCGAAGAGCGCATCGCCGACAAGTTCGGCATTGGTGCGCTCGAGACTGCCTATGCTGTGGCCCGCAGGCGGACGGGTCGTGATGGTGCGGAACTCGACAGGAGCGAGCGTAACGCCGACCTGCTCTCACGCGTGGGCGACGCGAGCGACGAGTCGCGATGGATACTGGCCGCGAACCACGTGCACACAGGCAACTCCCTGCTTGCCGATCTCCGCAGGACGGTGGACGCCGCCTCGGTGTGGAGCCGCTCGACGGGCGGGCACGCAACATTCGCCGCATGGCATCGCTCCGTCCTCGATGCCCTGGCTGCGTCGGGCTTTCAGGCTCGCATCATGGAAGAGTTAAGGAGGAGTGTCGAGAGCCTTGAAGACTCCCCTCCGGGCATCTAGCCGTACCGGGACGATACCGCGCTCAGTGCGACGGATACCTTCTGGCGACGTACTCGTTCAGGATCGTCAGGAACTCCGGGACAATGCCGTCGCCCTTGAGTGTGACGTGGAGCTCGCCGTCAACGTAAACCGGGGCCTTGGGCTCCTCGAACGTTCCCGGGAGCGAGATGCCAATGTTGGCGTGCTTGCTCTCTCCCGGTCCGTTTACGACGCACCCCATTACCGCAACCTTCATCGTTTCGACGCCAGGGTGGAGATCGCGCCAAGACGGCATCTGTTCGCGAATGTACTCCTGGATATCCTGCGCCATCCTCTGGAAGAAGTTGCTTGTAGTGCGGCCGCATCCAGGGCACGAGCTTACCTGTGGAGCGAAACTCCTGAGGCCCAGCGACTGGAGCACCTGCTGGGCGACGAACACCTCTTCCGCCCTGTCCCCGCCGGGGCGCGGCGTCAGTGACACGCGAATAGTGTCGCCAATGCCCTCAGCGATCACCAACGACAGGGCTGCGGTCGTTGCCACGATGCCCTTCATGCCGAGTCCAGCTTCCGTAAGGCCGAGGTGCAGCGGGTAGTCACACCGGTGAGCAAGACGCCGGTAGCAATCGAGCAGATCCTGCACCTGTGAGATCTTGGCCGAGATGATGATCCGGTCGTGAGGGAGGCCCGTTTCCTCGGCCAGGGCCGCCGAGCGCAACGCGCTCTCGATCATGGCCTCCATGTAGACGTCGCCCGCTGCCTGCGGCGCCGGCGCGGCGGCGTTGCTGTTCATCATCTCCGTCAGGAGTTCCTGGTCGAGCGATCCCCAGTTGACCCCGATGCGCACTGGCTTGTCGTTGTCAATCGCAACGCGGATGATCGTGCGGAAGTTTTCATCCCTGCGGCGCGCACCGACGTTGCCAGGATTGATGCGATACTTAGCCAGGGCTGCGGCGCATCCCGGATGCCGGGCAAGGAGCAGGTGCCCGTTGTAGTGAAAGTCGCCGATGATCGGTACGGCCGTGCCCGCATCGCGGCAACGGGCGACAATCTCCGGAACGGCCTCAGCTGCCTGGTCCGTGTTGACGGTTATGCGGACCAGTTGCGAGCCGGCGGCAGCAAGCGCCGCGACTTGGATTGCCGTGGCAGCTGCATCCGCCGTGTCCGTGTTCGTCATGGACTGGACGACGATGGGCGCCGCGGAGCCGATTGGTACGCCGCCCACCACCGCCGTGACCGTTTTGCGGCGTGGCTCTAGGATCACTCTACGTTCGCTGGATGCCTTGGTTGTGAAAGTTAGCGGGTTGATCGGCCATCCAGGGGGCGATACCACTCCACACGGACACATGACCGCCGGCGCACCCTCGGCTCCCGTGGCTCAGAGGCAGCGCAAACGGCGTACGTTCGGGTGGATGCGCGGAGTGGGCAGGAGGTCCCTCTTGCCGAATGGACCCGGACACCGTAGCTTCGATTCCGATGCGGCACCAGGGGGGCCTGGATGTTCAGGCCCTCTTTGTCGTATCAGCCCAGCGGGGGGCATTGGGAGCCCGCGAGACACAGATTGTCCTGATGGGTCCGGCGTGTTCCGCTCCCCTGCGACAATCCTCACACAGGAGTAGGAATGCGTACGACCGGCAAGGTGAAGTGGTTCAACGATGCGAAGGGCTTTGGATTCATCACTCCGGACAACGGAACCAAGGACTGCTTCGTGCACTACAGCGCGATTCAGGGAAGCGGCTTCAAGTCGCTTGCCGAGGGCGATGTGGTCGAGTTCGACATCGTGCAGGGCCAGAAGGGCCCGGCGGCGGAGAACGTGACGAAGGCCGGAGCTGCTTCGTAAGCCTTCACCGAGCTAGAAAGTGCGGGGTGTCCTGTATCACAGGGCACCCCGCGCTTCTTTCCGGGGTGGTCGTCCCCGGACAGGAACATGGGTAGCCGCCTCGGCATCGGCAGTGGCATGCCGGAGAACGTCCCGGAGGCGGTCGCGGTCAAAGCTGAGGATGAACAGAGTGCCGACCCTGATCGTGGCACCTTCGGCAGCCGAAATCGTTTTGGCCAGTGCCACTGCATGGGGCAGTGGGATGGCGAAGTCCCGCCGCAGCAGTAGCGCGAGAGCGAACAACTCGATTGAGTCGGCGTTGATGTAGCGATTGCGTCCCCGTCGGCCTGGAGACGCCGCGGCCAGACCAGCTGCTGCGACCAGACTGTCTACCGTGCGCTTGTCCACGCCCAGCGCGACGGCGGCAACCGTGATTGAGTACACAGATAATTATCCGAAGATTGACGGATAATTATTTATCAGAGTTCATCTTATTGTCAATCAAGTTGATAGCCGATACTGGCTACATCTGTTTATAGTTTATCCAGCATGCGCATCGCCTCTGTCAGTTGGCGGCGCACGGCTAACGGCCCAGTCCCGCCTTCGATCTCGCGCTGACGTACTGACCGTTCGGGGTCTAGCTCGCGCCGCGCGTTGATGCCCAGGGCGGGGTGCGCCTTGGCGAAGGCGGCGGGATCGAGGCCCGAAAGGTCTGTTCCTGTTTCTTCCGCCTGCCGCACGAGCGATCCGACTGCAGCGTGTGCCTCGCGGAAGGATGCTCGCCGCCGAACCATCTGGTCAGCGAGGTCGGTTGCCATCATGGCGCTGGAGACGGCGCTGCGCATTCTCTGGCGGTCGAATCGCAGGGTGCGTACCGTGCCGGTGATTGCCGGGAGAAGAAGTGCGGCGGCGTCGAGTGCGTCGAACAGTGGCCGCTTGTCCTCCTGGAAGTCCTTGTTGTACCCGCTCGGAGTTCCTTTCAGCACCATGAGAAGGGCCATCAAGCTGCCGGTAACCCGACCGGGGAACGCACGCGCGAGCTCCAGTGCGTCTGGGTTTCGCTTCTGAGGCATCATCGAACTGCCCGTGCTGAATGCGTCCCCGAACCTCACGAAGCCGAACTCGCTCGATCCGAAGAGGATAAGGTCTTCGGCAAGGCGCGAGGCATGGACGGCGAGCGTAGCCAGCGCGAACAGTGTCTCGAGCATGAAGTCACGATCGCCGACCGCGTCGATGCTGTTGGGTGAAATCGAGTGGAATCCGAGATCGCGCGCCAGCCGGCGCCTGTTAGCACGAAACGCGGAACCGGCGACGGCGCCCGAGCCCAGCGGCATCACCCCTGCTGCGCGCCGTGCCGCACGAAGGCGCTCGACGTCGCGCGTCAGGGCCCAGAAGTGCGCCAGCAACCAATGCGCCGCAGTCACTGGCTGGGCTCGCTGCAGGTGCGTGTACGCTGGCATCAGCGCGCCGGTCAGCGTCTCGGCACGATCCAGACAGGTGCGCATGAGGGCGCCCATCTTGCCGATCGTCGAGTCTATCGCGTGCATCGTGTAGAGGCGCGACGCCGTCGCCACCTGGTCATTCCGGCTGCGGCCCGTATGCAGGCGTGACGCCACCGCACCCGCCTCCTCGTGCAGAAGCCGGTCAATGAGCGTATGGACGTCTTCGTCAGCCGGGAGTATACGCACGCCGGCTGCGATCCGACGGCCAACCCGGTCGAGTCCCCGTCGAATTCGCCCCGCCTCACGCGCCGTGAGGACCCGGGCGGGCACGAGCGTCGAGGCCCACGCCTTGGAGAGCTGCACGTCGAACGGCCAGAGCCGGAGGTCAACGTCAATGGACCGATTGACTGCGACCAGTGCCGGGTGAGGCCCGCCAGCGAAACGGCCACCCCACAGCTGGTGTGAGCCGGCAGAGGAGCGCGGGTGCCTTGCGCGTGTCGTGTGTCCCTTCATGAGCGGCTCAGGCACCAGCCGGTTGACCGGGCTTGGGCGGCACGGCGCCCTTGCCGCGTCGGGCCTCGAGATCCTTGAGGGCGCGGACGCGCCCGGCCAGGCCGAAGAGGCGTATGAAGCCGGCCGCGTCGCTCTGCTCGTACACGTCGTCCTCACCGAAGGTGACGAACCGCTCGTCATACAGGGCCTCGTCGCTCTGGCGGCCCGCGATCGTGACAGTGCCACGGCACAGCCGCAGAGTAACGGATCCACTGACACGCGACTGCGTCGCATTGACGAACGCGTCGTATGCTTCGCGCTCAGTTGTCCACCAGCGACCTTCGTACACGATGTCGGCGTAGCGCGGCGCGATGAGGTCTTTGGCTGCAAGCGTGCGACGGTCCAGGACAAGCATCTCCAGTTCGGAGTGCGCCGTGTACAGCAGCGTGCCGCCGGGAGTCTCGTACACGCCGCGCGACTTCATGCCTACGAGCCGGTCTTCAACGATGTCGGCGCGCCCGATTCCGTGCCTGCCGCCCAGTTCGTTGAGCAGCGTTAGCAGGGAAACCGGGTCAAGCGCCGTTCCATTGACGGCAACCGGCGTGCCGCGGTCGAACCCGATGGTGACATCTTCCGGAGTTGCAGGAGCGTCTGCTGGATCCGTTGTCAGCATGAACAGGTCCCTGGGAGGAACGCTGTTGGGATCTTCGAGGATGCCTCCCTCGTGCGAGATATGCCAGATGTTCCGGTCGCGCGAGTAGATCTTCGCCTTCGAGGCCGCTACCGGCACGTTGTGTGCGGCGGCGTAGGCAAGGGCGTCTTCGCGTGAGCGGATGTCCCAGAGACGCCACGGTGCGATGACCGGGAGCTCCGGGGCAAACGCCATGTACGTGAGCTCGAAGCGAACCTGGTCGTTGCCCTTTCCGGTGCACCCATGGGCCAGCGCGTCGGCGCCTACGGCATGTGCTACCTCGACCTGCTTCTTCGCGATGAGCGGCCGAGCCATTGACGTGCCAAGAAGGTACTTGCGGTTGTAGATCGCGCCGGCCCGCAGCGTGGGCCAGATGTAGTCGCGGACGTACTCGGCGCGGAGGTCTTCGACGTAGCACTCCGATGCTCCGGATGCAATTGCCTTCTCCTTCACACCATCGAGTTCATCGCCCTGGCCGATATCGGCGGCTACGCAGACGACGCTGGCGTCATAGTGCTCACGCAGCCAAGGAACGATGATGGAAGTGTCGAGCCCGCCAGAGTATGCAAGCACGATCGTGCGCATAACCGATTTCCCGTGGTTTGATGAATGGCTATTCCGAAGCGATGGATGATAATCCCATAAATATGCCGCCAGCAAGCTCGCCCCTCCGCAGATTGCGGCGGCGGGCCTCGTCGCTCACGGTCCTCGGGCCAGACGCGGGAACGGCGCCTGCCCTAGCGGCGGGCCATACCAACCAGCCTGCGGGCGACGCGTTCGCGTGCGGCGTCTGAGCGACAGATGACCAGTATCGTATTCTCGCCGGCGATGGTGCCAAGGACGTCCGGACTGTCCTCGGCGTCAATGGCCTCGGCGATCGGCTGGGCTCCGGCGATGCGCGTTCGGACGACGATGAACTCCCGGACACTGTCGAGCCGGGCGAAGAACTGCGGGAGGATTGACGCGAGCGTGGCGCGGTCGTCTGAGGGTGCGGCGACCTCGGCCGTGGTGTACCTGACGCCGGAACCAGTGGCCAACCGCGCGACGCCCAGGTCGCGCATGTCGCGCGAGAGGGTGGATTGCGTGACCTCCCAGCCGCGTTCGACGAGGAGTTGCCGGAGCTCTTCCTGACTCGCAATCGCGCGGGCGCTGATGATCTCCCTGATGGCGACCTGACGCTCTTGTTTGGCTGTGGACATCGGCAGCGCTCGGGCGGAAGGCATTCGGCGGGACGGCTCGCGGTGTGCTTCAACGATAACCTGGAGTTGACAACAATATGCGGCAAACATATGCATTCCTTTGTGCATAAAATTCCCGTCGGGGTTCTTGGTGCAAGTGGCTATGCCGGGCGCGAACTGTGCTCTCTCATAGCGGCGCACCCGAAGCTGGAGCTGGCATTCGCAACGGCGAATGCGCAGGCAGGCAAGAGTATTCATGTGCCGTTCGCCGGGGACGTGCGGTTCATCGAGTCCGAGCAAGCGCCTCTAGGTGACGCAGCGCTGGTTTTCAGTGCGCTTCCCCACGGTGCGTCCAGGGTGTGGGTGGAGCGTGCGGCTGCCGCCGGCGCAAAGGTGGTTGACCTGTCGAATGACCTGCGGATCGGAAGTGACAGCGATGGCATTCCGTACGGCCTGACCGAGTTGCGACGAGACCAGGTTCGCACTGCACGCGTCGTGGCCAACCCGGGCTGCTATCCGACGACGACGATGCTGGGGCTTCTTCCGCTGCTCGAACAGGGGCTTGTTCGCGGAGGCGCGACGATTGCGGTCAACGCAGCGAGCGGCGTAACCGGCGCCGGGCTCACTCCCCGCGTGGACCTGCTCTTTGGCGAGGTGACGGAGAACTTTCGTGCCTACGGAGTGGGGAATACGCATCGGCACCTTACTGAAATGCGTGCACTCTGCGTTGAGCTCGGCGCGGATGTTGACCTGTTGTTCACGCCGCACCTGCTGCCGGTCGCGCGCGGGATCCTTGCAACGATGACCGTGCCCCTCGTCGAGCCGCTGGCCGATGCAATGGCGCCGTGGCGCAGGCGCTACGGTGGCGAGCGTTTCGTGGAACTGAGTGCAGGGCCCCCGGATCTGCGCGATGTCGTGCGACGGAACGTGATTCGGATTTACGCGACGATGGCCGCCCACGTTCGCGCGCCCACGTTGCTGGTGTTCGCCGCGACCGACAACCTCGTGAAGGGTGCTGCGGGCCAGGCGTTGCAGAATGCGAACCTCATGCTCGGGCTCGATGAGGGGCTGGGCCTTCCGTGTTGAGAGGAACCCGTCGCCCACTGCGGGTCGTGAAGGTCGGGGGGCGGGTGCAGTCGGATCCGTCGTTGCCGTCGGTCATCGCCGCAGCCGTGAATGCCGGTGGTGATCTCTGCGTGGTTCACGGAGGCGGTGATGAGGTGTCGGCCGTGCAGCGGCGCCTTGGCCTGGTGCCGGCGTTTCTGGGTGGACGCCGGGTCACCAGTGAAGCGGATCTGGACGTGGTGAGGATGGTGCTGTCGGGCACGGCCAACAAGCGCATCGTTGCCCAGCTTCTGGGGGTGGGTATCCACGCGGCGGGTATCTCGGGCGAGGACGGCTGGTTACTACGGGCTCGTGTCACCGATCCGCGAATGGGCAGGGTTGGTGGCGACATTACCGCCGATCCTGCGATTGTGGTCGCGCTCCTGTCTGCTGGCTTTACTCCGGTGATTTCGCCAGTGGCGCGTGACGTCGCGGCGCCCGACGGCGCCGGGCTCAACGTGAACGGCGATGACGCAGCGGGCGCGATCGCGAGGGCACTCGGCGCAGAGGAACTCGTGCTCGTTGCAGATGTGGCAGGAGTGCTGGATGGTCCGACTGTGCTGTCCACGCTCGACGAGGGCGGCGTACGGAGTCTGATCGAACGCGGGGTTGCCACGGGTGGAATGCTGGCGAAGCTCGACGCCGCCCAGCGCGCACTGGATTCCGGTGTCCCAGCGGTGCGCATCGCCGGGATAAGCGGGATTGTTGAGAGGGACGCCGGCACGAGAATCACCAAATCAAGCGCACCAGCCCACTGACTCAAGGTATCGTGACTACGACAATGGCATCATCATCCAGCGCGCTCCTCGGCGTCTACAGGCAACCGCCCGTTGAAATGGTTCGTGGCGCGGGCGTGGAGTTGTTCGATGCAGACGGCAAGGCGTACCTCGACTTCGTCGCCGGGATTGCGGTAAATGCGCTCGGGTACGGAGACCCAGGACTGACGCGTGCGATGCATGCAGCCGTAGACGCATCGTTGATACATACATCGAACCTGTACCGTACCCAGCCTGGCGAACTGCTTGCGGAGCGACTGGTCGAGCGGAGTTTCGCGGACAAGGTTTTCTTCTGCAACTCCGGCGGAGAGGCAAACGAGGGTGCGTTCAAGATGGCGCGGCGCTGGGCGCGCCAGCGCGGCGGGCCGGCCAAGCACGAGATCATCTCCCTTCGTGGCGGCTTTCACGGTCGGCTGATGGGAACCCTCGCGGCCACGGATCGTCCGCAGTACCGCGCACCGTTCCGGCCGTTGGCCGGCGGGATATCCATTTGCGAGCGGGACATCGAAGAGCTGCGTGCTGCCGTTGAGGCCGAGACGACAGCCGCGGTCATTGTGGAGCCGATCCAAGGGGAAGGCGGTGTACGCGTGATTGAGGCGGAGTTTCTCCGCGACCTGCGAGCTCTCACGCAAGAGCGTGAGGTTCTGCTGATCTTGGATGAAATTCAATGTGGCTACGGCAGGACCGGCACACTATGGGCACACGAGCAAGCCACGATCAAGCCAGATATAATGACTGTCGCAAAGCCCATGGCAGGCGGACTGCCGATGGGTGCGATTCTCGTAACGGCCGACGTGGCCACGGCGATTCAGCCCGGGGACCACGGTACGACGTTCGGTGGCGGCCCGTTCGTGTCGAGTGTTGCGTTGCATGTTCTGGAGCGACTGTCTGAGCCGGCTTTGCTCGCCAATGTTCGTGCTCGCGGGGAGGTACTGCGTCGCGAGTTGGATCGGATGAAGGATTCGAATTCGCGCATCAGGGCCGTGCGGGGCATTGGCTTGATGTGGGGATTGGATGTCGTCGAACCGGCGAGAGACGTGGTAGCGCGCGCGTACGACCTGGGCCTGCTAGTCTGCTCTGCCGGAGATCACACAATCCGGCTCTTGCCGCCGCTCGTGATCGCACAGGATGACGTCACGAAGGGTGCGGAACTGCTCGCGAGGGCGATCGGCGAGGCCTGACGGGGCTCTCTGCGCGACGTTCTCGCGGCCGGCCGTCGCGTGCGTGTGGCGGGATTGGGAGCCGGAGGGCTATTGTGCTGGTGCAGCTCTCCACTCCAGGCATGGATCCGAGCAATGATCGAGACGATGTGGTGGCGTGTGCGCGGACTCTCAGTACTGCTTGCAATGGCGACGGCGCTCGGCTGCGCAATGGCGCAACAGGGCGCGGGCGGGCAGGCGCAGCGGCCTCGACTGCTGGTATTCATCACGGTAGACCAGATGCGCGCCGATTATTTCCAGCGGTTCGGCGCAGATCTCACGGGCGGCTTGCGCCGCCTGCACGACGGCGGCGCGTTCTATCCTCTCGGGTTTCAGGATCACGCGATCACCGAGACGGCACCCGGGCATTCCACAACGCTCTCCGGGCGATTCCCCGTCCACACGGGGATCACCATGAATTCGCTCGGCGTGAACGACGTGCCGGATGCGGAGGTCATTGGGGGGCTGAAGGGCGAGTCCGCCTCGCCATTTCGTTTTCGCGGCACGACGCTCGTTGATTGGATGCGGGCCGCCAATTCCGAGACCCGGTGGCTATCCGTAAGCCGCAAGGACAGGGGGGCGATCCTTCCGGTCGGCAAGAGCAAGGGTGATGTCTACTGGTACGATCGGATGGGCGGGTTCACGACGAGCAGGTACTACATGAAGTCGCTACCCTCCTGGGTTCTGTCGTTCAATGCCGCGCTGCCAGCGAGCCGGTACGTGGGGAAGCCCTGGACGCTACTGCTCGATCCGTCGCGGTATCCGGAGCCGGATTCGGTGGGCCTCGAGGCGAACGCCAGTGGTGGGGACTATACGTTCCCACACGTTATGCCAAGCGACCCGGATCGCGCTATGGCAGTGCTGCCCAACTTTCCGTACATGGACGAGCTCACGCTGCAGTTTGCGCTGCGAGGCGTCAGTGAGCTCGGGCTCGGCACGGTACGCGGCCGAACCGACGTCCTTGCTGTTTCTCTGTCGTCAACAGACGCAGTCGGACATCGGTGGGGCCCTGATTCACGGGAGATCCACGATCAGATCGTGCGGGTGGATCGCTATTTGGGGGCATTCCTTGATTCGCTCATTGCGCTTCGGGGAGCTGACAACCTGATCATTGCCCTCACAGGCGACCATGGCGTGACGCCGCTACCGATGCTGAGGTCGCAGATCTACCCGAACGGAAATGCGAAGCGGGTGAACATTGACCAGCCGTGGGCTGCTTTCCGGCAGAAGCTGCTCGCGCAGCGGATAGACACATCCGCCGTGGCGCTTGAGAAGGGGATGGTGATCGTAACGAATCCAAGGGCATTCAGCGCAGCAAGAGCGGACGTTGACGGTCTCCTGCGCGACTTTGCACGCGACCTCATACGCGTCCAGGGTGTACAGCGCGTTGACCTGATGACGGACCTCGCAACGGCCGACACTACGCGGGATACCATCGCACGGCGATGGCTCCACATGTTTACGCCGCAGTCCGAGGTACGGCTCATGATCAGCCTCGAACCATATAGCTACTGGTTATCATCGAAGAGTCCTACTCACGGGTCTCCCAACGACCCGGACGCCAACGTGCCGATCGTATTCTGGGGAGCTGGCGTGCGGCCGGGCGTTCATCGCGAGGCTGCGCGGGTGGTGGACATCGCGCCAACGCTCGCGGCCATTCTCGGCGTTCGGCCGCTCGAACCGATAGACGGACAGGTCCTTCGCGCGGCAATCGCGCAGCCCTGATGACCGCGCAGCCGGCTCGATCGGGGTGCGGGCACGAACGCCGCCATGAGTGGGCGTTGAACGACATGGCGCGTGCCTAAGCCGCCGAGTACGCTGGAGCAGCGGCCGCTGGGGCGCGGTGCGCTGCGCACTTCAATCCTTGCGCTTGGAACGGGCCGTCTGGCCCAGGCGGGTCAACGGACGGCGATCAACATCGTGCGCGAAGCGATCGATCGTGGCATAACCGCGATCGACGTAGGGCACGACTATGGCGGCGGCCGGATGGAGCGGTGGCTGGGGCTCGCGCTCCGCGACGGGTATCGGGAGCGGGTGACTCTCATCTGGCAATGTTGTGCACCGATGCGGGATTACAAGACTTCGATGAACCAGTTCGACGAATCTCTCAGGCGGATCGGTACGCCTGCTGTTGATGTGTGGTGCTTCAGCGACGTCATCTACGACAATGACCCTGAGTGGATCTATGACCACGGCGGGCTCGACGCGGCAGAGGAGGCGAGGGAGCAGGGGCGCGCGCGACTAATCGCGTTTGGCGGCCACAAGTCTCCGCACATTCACCTGAAGCTGCTGGCGCGCGGGTTCGCCTGGGACGCCGTTGCGATGCCGCTGAATCCGCTGGACGCATCGTTTCGTTCGTTCGAACGCCAGGTCTTGCCGGAGGTGATTCGCCGTGGGGCGACTGTCATCGGACGCAAACCGCTTGCAGGAGGGGCGTTGCCGCGGGTGCGGGCAATGCGCGCCGAGGAAGCGCTGCGCTACTCATTCTCGCTGCCAGCCAGTACAGTCGTCTGCGGAATGGAAAGCCATGCCGTGCTCAGGAAGAACGTTCGTGCTGCCGCAGCGTTCGAGCCGTTCCATGCTGGCGAGATGGACGCAGTTCGGCAGAAAGTGCGCAAGGTGGCGGGCGACGGCCGACATGAGCGCTACAAGACGACGCTGGAGTACGATGGAGCGAATGGCTTGGCGGCGCATGGTTACGACCTCGAGCAGGGCGGTAGCGGATGGCGCTGACGGAGTGGACATGGCTTGTCGCAGCGCTAGGCATTCTCGTTCTCGCCTGGTGGCCCGTACGCCTGACGATCGCGCACGGGGCAGAATACCGTTTTGAGGCAGCATATCGTCGAAATGCCGACGGCGTGATTGTGGGAGCGGAGCCGCTCCTGCTGCGCGGGACGCGGCCAGGGGCGGTGCTCCTGCTGCATGGATTCAACGACTCACCCCAAGCGGTGTCTTCGACCGCGACCGCGTTGCACGACGCAGGGTGGACCGTGCTGGCGCCGTTGCTGCCGGGCCATGGCCGGACACTCCAGGCGTTCGCCCGATCGGGGGCGGATGAATGGATCGAGGCCGCGCGTCATGCGCTAGCAGCCCTTCAAAGGGACCATGAGGATGTTGCAACCTGTGGCCTGTCGATGGGAGGCGCCCTCGCGCTTCTTCTGGCAGGGGAAGATCCCTCGGTAAGGGCAGTGGTTGCGATGGCGCCATACGTCCAGCTCTCGGCACCCATGCGCGTGCTGTTGGCGCTGAGTCCGATTGCGGCCGCAGGCGCCAAGTACGTCGCCGGCGGTGGGCAGCGTTCAGTGCATGATCCGGATGCCGCGCGGGCAATGATCTCGTACCGCCAGTCAACGCCACGGCTGTTGAGAGAACTGGCGGTTGTTGCGCGCAGGGCGAAAGGCGCGCTGCCAGATATCAGGCAACCTGTACTCGTAATTCAGTCGCGAGAGGATAACCGGATCCCACCACGAATTGCCGAGTCGGCGTTTCAGGCCATCGGTTCATCGGACAAGACGCTTGCCTGGCGGACGGGCGCGGGCCACGTCATTACCGTGGATTACGGGCATCGGGAAGTCGGCCAACTGGCAAGCGAGTGGTTGTCCTCGAGGCTTGCGTAGCGAATCCCCGTGTCATCACGGGGTGACGGCGCTACTTTGCGGGATGGCGACGATCAAGTGCACGTGCTGCGGCGAGAGCCGGGACGCGTTCGAACGCGCCCCGTTTCCCGGCGCCATCGGGGCCCAGGTACTGGCGGAGACCTGCCGTGACTGCTGGGGGCTGTGGTTGAAGCAGCAGACGATGCTGATCAACCACTATGGCCTGAACGTGATGGATCCGCAGGCGCGCGAGTTTCTGACACGGAACATGCGCGCCTTTCTCTTCAAGGCCGGTGCCGCCGACAGCGTTGACGTATCGAGACAGGGAACGATCAACTACTAGGTACGAGCGCGCCGCAAGCCGCAACCGAGAACCGTCGTATCTGTGCGAGCCGTTTGGGGTCGCCGATCCTTGGCGTCAGGCGGCACCGGCTATGTAGCGGGCGAAGCGACCACAGTTAGTGCACCGGAGGGTCACTTGGCAGCGGGCCGGGGGAGGTATTTCCGTGGGATCACGCTCAATCATGCCGGAACACGACGGACAGGAAAGCGGGGATCCATTCCGGTCGTTCGCAATGAGGTTCAGGGCCTGCGCCGGGTTATACGAGGCCGGTCGTGGCTTACGCATCTACACTCCGGGAAAGCATTTACGGGCACGGCCACGTCGGTTGCCGACGTCGCAGGTGCCGATTGGAAAGCTAATCGACCTTCGTTCGAATTCGAAGCCCTCGTTTATACGCACGACTCCGCGAAAACGTCGGAGCGTGGTATGTAAGTGATTGTGGAAGCTTGTGTTAGCGCTATACTCTTAGGTCAGTACAGCCAGTTGGCGGGACTTGGCTCTCCACGCGGCCGGTCCGGTGTCGTGGACGTTGTTTCCGAGGGCATCCACGGCGACCGTTACCGGCATCTCCTCGACCGTGAACTCGTAGATCGCTTCCATGCCCAGGTCCTCGAAAGCCACGCACCGCGCGGCCCGGATTGCCTTGGAAACCAGGTACGCTGCTCCACCCACAGCCATGAGGTAGGCGGCCTTATGCCTACGGATGGCCTCGAGCCCGACCGGCCCCCGTTCCGCCTTGCCGATCATCGCGATGAGGCCTGTCTTGGCCAGCATCATTTCCGTGAACTTGTCCATTCTCGTGGCCGTGGTCGGGCCGGCCGGTCCCACCACCTCGTCACGGACGGGGTCTACGGGGCCTACGTAATAGATGACGCGGTTGTGGAAGTTGACCTCAGGCGGCAATGCGCTGCCGGACGCGAATATGTCAGCGATGCGCTTGTGGGCGGCGTCGCGGCCGGTGAGCAGTTTCCCGTTCAGGAGGAGGCGGTCGCCAGCTTTCCATGTGGCGACCTCCTGTGCGGTGAGGGCGTCCAGGTTTACTCGTCTGGCGTTACCGTCCGGCTGCCATGTCACGGAAGGCCATGCGCTGAGCGTGGGGATGGGGAGGTGTGCGACCCCCGTGCCATCGAGGGTGAAGTGCGCGTGTCTCGTGGCAGCGCAGTTGGGAATCATGGCTATTGGCTTCGACGCCGCGTGGGTGGGGCAATCGCTGATTTTCACATCCAGCACGGTTGAGAGGCCGCCAAGCCCCTGGGCACCGATTCCAAGCGCGTTGACCTTGTCGTAGAGCTCGATACGGAGTTCTTCCAGCTTGGACCGCGGGCCGCGGGCCTTGAGCTGGGCCATGTCAATGCGCTCCATCAGGGACTCTTTCGCAAGGAGCATTGCCTTCTCGGCGGTGCCGCCGATGCCGATTCCCAGCATCCCGGGCGGGCACCAGCCAGCACCCATCGTCGGGACGGTGTTGAGGACCCAGTCAACGATGGAGTCGCTGGGGTTCAGCATGGCGAACTTTGACTTGTTTTCGGAGCCGCCCCCTTTGGCCGCGAGCCGCACGTCAACGGTATTTCCGGGCACTACCTCGTAGTGAATGACTGCCGGCGTGTTGTCCTTCGTGTTCCTGCGGCTGAATGCCGGGTCTGCGACGATTGATGCGCGAAGCACGTTGTCGGGCTGGAGGTACGCCCGGCGCACACCCTCGTTCACCATATCGGCAACCGACATCTTCGCATCCCACTGAACTTCCATGCCAATCCTGAGGAACACAACGACGATTCCCGTATCCTGGCAGATCGGGCGATGTCCTTCCGCACACATTCGTGAGTTTGTGAGGATCTGCGCGATCGCGTCCCTGGCAGCCGGCGACTCCTCTTTCTCGTATGCTTCGTTCAGCGCCTCGATGTAATCGAGGGGGTGATAGTACGAGATATGCTGCAGGGCATCCTGGATGGACTGGATGAAGTCGTCCTGTCTTATCGCGGTCATGATGCGATTTCCGGTATTCGTGTAAGTGACATGATCCGGGTGATGCCCCGGCCGTGCCAGCCGCGAGGCGAGCGTGCGGGTGCGCTCAGCTTACGTAGATGACATCGCCGTCAGCGGCAATGCCCATTTCCTGCTCGAGCCCGCAGACACCGCAGGTCTTGACGGCGTGCCAGGCTTCGTTGAGTTCGCGTCTCTGGGACGGAGTCGGCGTCTTGATCGAGAGCTTCTTGTAAGAGTACTCGCCGCAGTGCTCACACGCGTGCGCCTTCGCTATGCGCTCGGCGCGTTCGCGGGAGATGGCCTTGTGGCTTGCCACGTCACGTCCGTGCCGGCGGGAGCGGGAGGGCGCCTGATGAGGCGGCTGATACTCCGGCCGCACTACCGGTCTTCAAGACCTCCTTCAGTGCGCCAACGGCGCCCATGACGCCCGCGGCCTCGATTGGCAGGAACACCGTTGAACCCTTGCCTTGCGTCAGGGCTGGCAGGGCTTCGATGTACTTCAGGCCGAGCAGGTACATGGCGGCTTCGCCGTCAGGGAGCGCGGAGGCGATTTTCGTTACGGCTTCGGCTTCCGCGTTGGCCATGGCAAGGCGTGCTTCAGCAGCGCCCTGGGCCCTCAGGATGGAGGCCTCCCTCTCACCTTCGGCCTTGCGGATCTGGGCTTCACGGGCGCCTTCCGCCTCGAGGATTGCGGCACGCTTTGTTGCCTCGGCGTTCGTCACCGCGGCGCGGCGCTCGCGTTCGGCGCGCATCTGGAGTTCCATGGACTGCTGTATGTCGCGTGGAGGCGCGATTGCCTGAAGTTCGACGCGTGTGACATCCACGCCCCACCCGATTGACGCTTCCTCGATGACCTCGCGCATTCGCCTGTTGATCATGTCGCGGCTGACGAGTGTTGCGTCGAGTTCCATTTCGCCAACGATGTTGCGGAGCGTCGTGCGGGTGAGCGTCTCGAGCGCAAAGGGAAGGTTCTGCACTGCATAAGTAGCCTTCTGCGGGTCGGCCACGCGATAGTACAGCACCGCGTCAATATCAATCGTCACGTTGTCCTTCGTGATGACCGGCTGGCTGGGGAAGTTGAGCACCTGCTCGCGCAGGTCAATGCGCGTCGTTGTTGAGGTGGCGACGCGGAGGCTGCCGCTGACGTCCGATTCCAGGAACCGGACGTCGAGCGCTTTTGGCCGCTCTATGAACGGGATCAGGATGTTGAGTCCGGAGCGCGCCAACCGGTGGAACCGGCCAAGTCGCTCGATCACCATGACCTCGGCCTGTCCAACGATCTTGAACGACGCGGTGGCGACGAACAGACCAACCAACACAGCGCCGCCTAGAAGGACGAGGAGCGCAGTCATGTTGTACCTCCAGTTTGGCCAGGTGGGGGCGAAGAGGCCAGAGGGTATGGCGGCCTACGGCCGCCAGTCCGCGATGAATATGTTCACGTCGCGCTCACCCTTCGCGAACCGCCCGGATCCCCAAATTAGCTTCTTTCCATCCGGGCTGAACATCGGAAAACCGTCGAACCCTTCGTCGGTTGTGACCTGCGTCAGGCCGGATCCATCGAGCGCGATGATGTAGAGGTCGAAGTTCGAGCCGTGAGGGTTCTTGTAGTTAGATGAGAAGATGATGTGCTTGCCGTCGGGGGTCCACGACGGGCCGAAGTTGGCGCCGCCCAGATGGGTGATCTGGCGCTGGTTGGACCCATCGGCGTTCATGACCCAGAGTTCCATCTTGCTGGGGCGAACGATTCGTTGCGCGAGCAGGTCCTTGTAGTCCTTCAGTTCCGCTGCGTCGGTGGGGTGATAAGCGCGATACACGATCTGCTTGCCATCCGGCGACCACCACGGGCCTCCATCGTAGCCTACCGTATTTGTGAGGCGGCGAACGTCGGTTCCATCGACGTTCATGGTGTAGATGTCGAGGTCGCCGTCCTTCAGTGACGTGAAGACGATGCGCTTGCCGTCGGGTGAGAGGACACCCTCGGCGGTGTACACGCCATAGTTGGTAATGCGGCGCAGGTCCGAACCGTCGGTGTTCGCGGTGTAGAAGTCGAACGGATCGAGGCCCCACACGTAGCCTTTGGAGGGGTCAGGGCGGGGAGGGCAGGCGTCGCCCGTGGCGTGGGTGGAGCTGAAGAACAGCCGCTTGCCGCCCGGGAGGATCCATCCGCAGGTGGTCTTGCCGCCCGCAGGCGACACACGGCGCATCTGCGACCCATCGGTTCGCATTACGTACTGCAGGTCGCACGGATGGTCACCGCGCGTGGCCTGGAATGTGATCCAGTTTCCGTCCTGGCTGAAGTACGCCTCGGCCTGCGTTCCCTCATCCGTGAGTTGCCGGATGTTGGCCAGGTGCGATTCTCCCGGCCTGACGGGGCGCGGGATATTGACTTGCGCGGGCGCGGGGAGCGCCAGCGCAAGGCCTCCGAGCGCGGCTGCAGCAGCAATGGGAAGGCGTCGCATCAGCGAGACTCCGGGCGGGACGATGGCGGCTGGGCGGCGGTCGCCCTTGCGAGGAGTTCCTTCGTGGTTCCGCCGTTGTGCAGCATGTCGAGCGCTCGCCGCAACTGCGGGTCGTTCGGGACGTCGCGCCTCTTGGCAGTGGAGTCGCCAAATGCGAGTGTCGAGATGCGAGCGTCGAGGAGCCGGTCCACGTATGACTGAGCTGCGTCGTATTCCTTGCGATCCACGGGGACGCCGCGCTTGATCATCTGCTGGTAAAGCCCTTCGCGCATTTCGGGTGTCACGGTGAAGTCCGGGCGGACTTTCTTGCTCTGGTCGAACGCGTAGTCATAAAGCGCGAGATATGCTTCCTGCGGCTTTGCGGCGAGCGCTTTGTCCAGCCGCTGTTCGGTAGCCGTGAGCGTGTCGAGCGGGACGACAATGTCGGGAGTGATTGCGCCGCCGCCGTATACGATGCGACCGCCGTCGGACTTATACCTGGGCCTTGCCGCCCGCGCCGAATCGGTCTCCAGCGAGTCGGGATGAACCTCGACCAGCTGGCCGTCGTCGGTGAGCTTGCGCTCACGCTGGATGGACCGGCCGCTTGGCGTGTACCACTTGGCCGTGGTGAGCTTGATTGCGTAGCCGCCGTCGAGCCGGTACATGGACTGGACGAGGCCCTTTCCGAACGAAGTGGAGCCCATGAGCAGCGCGCGGTCGTGGTCCTGCAGCGCGCCCGCGACGATCTCGGAGGCGGACGCCGAACGGCCATTGATCAGCACGACCAGCGGTACCGTCGGCGCGAGCGGGGTCTGCGTCGTTGTGTGTGTTACAGTTGGCTCGTCACGTGAGCGGACGCTCAGGATCTCGACTCCCTTCGGGAGGAACATGTTGGCGAGCGTGTCGGCCTGCTCGAGGAAGCCGCCGGGGTTGCCGCGCAGGTCGAGCACGAACGACCTGGCTCCCTCGCGCGTCAGGCGAGCGAGCGATTCGCGAACCTCCGCCGATGCCGTCTCGTTGAACCCCTGGAGCGGGACGTAGCCGACCTTCCCATCGAGCATGATGGCAAACGGAACGGCAGGAATGCGGACTACCTCCCTCGTGAACTTCACTTCGAACGGCTCCGGCACCCCTGGGCGCAGGAACCTGGCGGCAACCTGTGTGCCGGCCGGCCCCTTCAAGGACGCCGAGACCTGATCAATCTTCCAGTTGCGGACGCTCATGGTGTCCACGCCAACGATCTTGTCGCCGACGCGAATCCCGGCGCGTTCAGACGGGGTATGCGGGTACACTTTCGCGACGGTGATGAGCCCGTCCTGGCTCTCGATCGCCATCCCGATCCCGCCGTAGAATCCGGCGGTGTTCTGGTTGAACATCTCCAGATCCTTTGGCGAATAGAGTTCGGCGTAGGGATCCTTAAGTTCTGCTACGAGCCCACGTGCTGCCTTCTCGTAGAGACTGCCGACAGCAATGGAGTCTACGTAGCGATCGTTCACGATCGCTATCACCTGCTGAAAGAGGCGCACGCCGGCCTGCGGCTGGCGTCCCTGAACGATGAAGCCGCCGACCGTCAACGGTATGGCTGCGGCCAAGGTAACGAGGCCGATCCGTGCTCCGGGGAGTTTCACTGGCGTGGATCCTTATCTGTAAAGGCGAACTTCGAGACCATGAAAGGGAATATGCCTTGAATACGCTTGAAGCAAAGCCGTCGTTCCCTGTGGGTCGGGGCTGGCACGGCATCTGGCGATGCCGCGTAAACGGCGGATCGTCAACGACTTGCCTGCCTGTCAAGCAACGGGACGGCTGAGTGTGTACTCGACGAACCACGCCCGTTCGTCTCTGGTGATCGAGGCGGTTTGCAGCAGTCCGGCCGTGAGGAGCATCTCGTGGGCGGGCTGGAGCACCCGCTGCAGGTGCGATGGAAACCGTTGGACGAGCGGGAGTTGCTCGGCGAGCAGTTCGAGAGGAACCCGCCAGAGGCCATCTTCGTGGGCGGGCCGCTGGAATTCTAGCAGTCGGTAGATTCTCCGAGCAACCGGAGATGACAGCGCGAAGTACCGTGAAGCAGAGACAGCTACAGCGTGGCCGGCTGCCAGGTTAGTCCTGAGCGCCGTCGCAATCGTGACGCGGGCATCGCCCGGCTCGGCGTTGGTGAGCGCTGGGAATAGTCCGAGCTGGTCGCGCTCCATCGCCCTTCGCCGTTCGATGGTCAGCGCCGACAGCACGGAGAAGGTGCCATTGAACGGCTTTCCGGCGACATGGTACGCGTGGTCAGACTCCAGCCGTGTACGATGAAGCCGGGTGAGCGCGGATCGGAGCTGTGCATAGGTTCTGCCGTCCACGCGCCGACCCATCGAGCGCAGGAATGCGTGAAGGGTGAAGGCGAGGGAGCCTTCTGGTGGCTGGCCCAAATCATGGTAGCGGCGGAAGATCTCGACGTACACGTCCTGGTCGAAGGTTCCCGGGAGCCGTTCGCCGGGCGCCGGCATGACACGCCACCGGCCTCCGGTCGTCGGCTCGAAGTCAATGGAGGCTTCGTCCGACGAATCGCTGAGTCGAAACACGGGCATCTGCTCGAATGAGCGGTCGAGGAGGACAACGCGCGCGGTGCTGCGGTTGCCGCGGCGTTGGTTCCCGGCAGTCACGGTGAGAGTTCCACCACCTGGCCGGTGATAGCGTCCGCATCCGCGGACGCAAGGAACATGATCGCCGATGCGACAGCGTCGCGTTCGACGTAACGCGTGTCCCCAGGCATGGAGGCGAGGTTGGTTGATGTCCGAACGGGGCCCGGGGCGATGGCGTTTGCTCTTACGCCATGTGAGTGCCCTTCCTGTGCGACTGCCTGCATCAGCCCGATGACGGCCATCTTGGCCATGACGTAGGCGGACATGCCGCGGACGCGGGCTCCGGGAAGCGCAGTGGCGCTGGTCGTGAAGATCACCACTCCGGACGACTCGCGAAGCGCCGGAAGGAAAGCGCGTGTAGCGCAGTACGCTGTCGCAACGTTGACTGCGTACTGCGAGGCAAGGACGGCCGGGTCGCTATCCGCTACCGGGCCGGAGAACGCGAAGCCGCCCGCGATGTTCACGAGGACGTCCACCCGGCCTGCGACGCGCAGAACGTCGCGTGCGAGCACGGTGCATGCCGAGTGGTCGGTCAGGTCGCACGCGAACGGGTGGACGCGGCTCCCTGCAGCGGCGAGGTCGGCTGCTCGTTCCTCTGCGTCGGCGAGGCGTCTGGCGACGATTGATACCACCGCGCCGGTCAGGGCGAATGCGTGCGCGACCGTCTCGCCGATCTGGCCCGAGCGCCCTACGCCAGTAACGACCACAGACCTGGCGTGCATGGCGCGTTCAGTCGAGGTCATCGCGAGCAATCGCGGCGCGGATGGCCTCACGCATGGCGATTAGCGTAGCTGGGCTTGCGGCCGGAAGGTCGCCACGAACGGTGACTTCGATGCCATCGCTGACCACGATCCGGCGCCAATTGGTTGGCTGATCCATGGGGTCGGGCTGTCCGGCCACCGCGGCGATTTCCAGGGCCGGCCCCAGCGCGGCGGCGACGCGGCGCTCGAGCGCGTCGCCGGCAAGGCCACTCAGTTCCGCTCGGATGCCGTCGAGAGTCCGACCTTCGCGTTGGCGAATCTTGATGGCAAGGAGCTGCAGCAGGTGCCGGTAGTGATAGGTCGCTGCCGTGCCGCGGCCTTCAGGGTGATCCATGAGGCCTGTGGCCACATAGAAGCGAACGGCCCGTGCACTGGGAATGGCGCGAGCTGACGCGTTGGTTGGGCGGATGCCGGCGGCATCAATGAGCGCCGTGACATGCGCGGCCAGGCCGCGTGCGTTCCACGGCGCCTGCCGCGCATGGGCGCGTAGCATCATTACCGGCGTCTCGGGCGCCATTGGCTGGCCCAGACCGGGCGGCTTCAGCCCCGTCTACTTCTTGGGGCGTGCCTTCGGGCGCGGAGCCGACTTCTTGCTGGACGCGGCCTTCTTGCGGGCTCCGCCCTTGCTGCCGGCCTTCTTCGCTGAGGGCTTGACCGACTTGCGTCCCGCCGACGTTGTCCTTACGGCCTTTCTGGCTACGGCCTTTTTCTTCGGCTTGGTCGCCGCCTTCTTCGCGGCTGACTTCACCGGCTTGGCCTTGGTCTTCGGCTCTGGCCTGGATGCCTTTGTGGGGGACTTCGGCGCATACTCGGACGGCGCACGCGGTCTGGGCGGGCTAACCGGGGCAGCCGGTGCCGGGGAGGGGGGGGGCGATACCGTGGCGGGCTGCCGGCCGCGGCGCCCAATGGGGGTTTCGCCGAAGAGGTCGGACTCTTCCTCTTCTTCTGTCGCCTCTACCGGCTCGGCGGGCTCTTCGTCGTCGTCGGGGGCATCCTCGGCGCTGTCCCACAGGGAGTCGCTGTGGTCCTTGGTCACCGCCCAGCCGCCATCCTCGTCGTCATCCTCGTCGTATGACGAACTGCCGCCACCCGTATACCCGCTGCTGTCTTCGCTGTCGTCGTCGTAGCCGCGTTCGAAACCTGCCGCGTCGCTCGCCATGGGAGCCTCCCTGAAGTGCCGAAAACCACGTTCAATATGCACCGCTGAATACTATGCGCACGCTGAAACGTCAAGCGGACGTCCGGACGTTCGCGTCGGCGAGGGCCGGAACCGGGCCGTGCGTCTGCTTGGCGCGGGTACGCCGGCGATGGCGGACCCACTCCGTGGCGTCATCCAGGAGGGCGTAGACCACAGGCACAACGAAGAGAGTGAGCAGGGTAGATGTAATCAGGCCGCCAATGACCGCCCGGGCCATTGGCGCCCGCTGCTCCGCACCTTCGCCGATGGCCACGGCCAGCGGGATCATCCCGAAGATCATGGACATCGTGGTCATAATTATCGGCCTGAGCCGGATTCGGCCGGACTGCAGGATGGCATCGAGCCGGGATTCGCCTTCGGCGCGGCGCTGGTTCACGAAATCAATCAGCAGGATCCCGTTCTTGGTCACCAGCCCCATCAGCATGATGATTCCGATCATGGACATCACGTTGAGCGTGCCTTTCGTCAGCAGGAGGGCGAGGACAACGCCCAGGAAGCTGAGCGGCAGCGAGAGCATGATCGAGAGCGGTTGTATGAACGACCCGAAGAGCGAGGCGAGGATGAGGTAGATGAACACGACTGCGAGGCCCAGCGCCTCCAGCACGTAGCCCTTGGTTTCGTTGAGGTTCTTCACGTCGCCGCCGAATCTGGTGCGATACCCGGCAGGCAGGACCAGTGAGTCAATTGCCGCCTGTGCGCGGACAGCCACGTCGCCGACCGCCGCGCCCGGCAGCACCTGCGCGGAGATTGAGATCTGGCGCTCAAGCTGGAGCCTCTGGATGGTCTGCGGGCCGACGCCGCTGCGAAACTCCGCAACCTGGGCGAGCGGGACGCTGGCGTTCCGGCCAGTGCGCGCGTCAATGCCGGCTCCCGCGATCGGGATATCGGCGACATTGCTTGCGGTGGCGCGCAGGGAATCGGGATAGATCACGACGACGTCGTGCGAGTATCCCTGCGGGTCCTGCCAGGTGGTTGCGCGGCCTCCCGTGAACAGCGGCTGGAGCGTGGTGGCAATGGTGCCAATACCAAGTCCGGCCGCCCATGCCTGCTGGCGGTCCACCTCGACGTCGAGCTGCGGAATCTCGCCGTCGTCGGAAGAGGTCGGCTCGGCCATGCCCTCCACGCGGCGCATTGCGTCCAGCACCTGAGCTGCAATCAGGCGCAGGCGCGCGGGTTCGGGGCCCTGAACGTTGATCTGGATTGGCGCACCACGCCCGCCGAACATGGACGGCGTAGATCCAATGCTCACGCGCACGCCGGGGAACCGGTTGAGCTGGCTTCTGATTTCGGACTGGATCTGGAACTGCGACCTGGGCCGATCCGACTTGGGCTTGAGCCGGACGTAGATGTTGCCACCGCCACCGCGTCCGCCGCCGCCGGCGTTGACGGACACTTGCGTGAACTCCGTCTCGGGGAGTGACTGCAGGTACCGGTCCACGGCCTGCACGCGCGTGGTCATGTACTGCATGCTCGAGCCGGGCGCCGTGCGGGCGTTGACGTTGAACTCGCCGGCGTCGTAGTCAGGCATCCAGGTGAAGCCGACGAACTTCAGCAGCACGAATGCGCCGATGATCGAGGCCGCAGCCCCGCCAAGGATGATGCCGCGGTGAGCAAGCGACCAGCGAAGCCAGCCCGGATACCGGTTGGCGACGCGCTCGAATGCAGCGTCGAACGCCAGCGCCACGCGCCGGATGGGCCCCGCGTGGCGGCGGGCTTCTTCGCCGTGCTCCATTGCATCCGGGTCGTGCCAGATGCTAGAGAGCATTGGGTCGAGTGTGAACGACACGAAGAGCGATACCAGCACCGCCAGCGCGACGGTGACGCCAAACTGGAAGAACATCTTGCCGATCATGCCGCCCATGAAGGCCACTGGTATGAAGACGGCGATGACGGCAAGCGACGTGGAGAGGACCGCGAGGCCGATCTCGTCGGTTCCATCCTTGGCCGCGCGGTGGTGGTCCTTTCCCATCGCGACATGGCGAACGATGTTCTCGCGCACTACGATTGCGTCGTCTATCAGCAGGCCGATTGCCAGCGACAAGGCCATCAGCGTCATGGTGTTGAGCGTGAAGCCGAATGCCCACATGATGAAGAACGCCGAGATAATGCTGACCGGCAGGGTGAGTCCCGTGATGACGGTCGAACGCCATGAGTTCAGGAACAGATAGATGATCGCGATCGTGAGGACGGCGCCGAGCACGATCGTGAGTTCCACGTCAGCGAGCGCCTCGCGAATATGCTTGGCGTTGTCACGTACAACGGTGAGTTCCAGGTCGGCCGGGAGGGTGCGCTCTACCTCGGCAACGACGGCGTTGACGCGCTCGACGACGTCAACGGTATTTGAGCCGGAGATCTTGAGAACGTCGAGGGAGACGTTCGGCGCGCCGCGCAGGAAGGATGTGGACCGCTTCTCCGCGACCGTATCAACGACCCGCCCGATGTCGCGAACCCGAACCGGGGTCCCGGAGCGCACCTGGACGACGATATCGCGGAAAGCGAGAGGGTTGTCAACGCGGCCCGTGATTCTCACCAGTCGCTCTCCGTCATCCTTGACCAGGCGGCCAGCAGGCACGTCCTGATTCTCGCGCTGCAGGGCTGACATGACCTGGTCCGGCGTGATGCCGTACGCCCGCATGTTCACGGGATCGAGTTCGACGCGGACCTGGCGCGTTGCGATGCCGTTGATATTCACGCCGCCGACGCCCGCCACGCTCTCGATCCTGGGTCGGATCACCTGGTCGGCGAGGTCGCTGACCTCGCGCAGCGTGCGCGAGGCGCTGCCCAGCGCGATGGTCATGACCGGCGCATCGTTCGGATCGTAACGCTGAATGACCGGGTCGTTGATCTCCCGGGGCAACTGGCGTCGGATGCGCGCGACCTTGACGGAGATCTCCGGCTGCATGCGTACGGGATCCACGCCCAGGTTGAAGTTCAGCCGGACGTTCGAGGAGCCTTCGGACGATGTGGAGGTGATCTCGTTGAGCCCGTCAACGGTATTGAGGGCCTGCTCGATGGGGCGGGTGATTTCACGCTCGACGACCTCTGGCGATGCGCCTGGGTAGGTCGTGCTGACGGATATGACCGGGTAGCTGACGTCGGGGTACTCGTCAACGGCAAGCCGGGAGAATCCCACGACGCCGAAGACGACGAGTGCCACCATCATCATGGTGGCAAATACGGGGCGCTTGATTGAAACGTCTGAGAGGAACATGCGTGGACTCCGTCGGGCGACAGCGCCGCGTCAGGGAGTGGCGCCGCGACCGCGGCGGCCACCGCGACCTTCGTTGCCAATCAGCTGGACTTTCATGCCGGGCCCAAGGGTTCCAGGTGCGCCAACGACGACCTGGTCCAGCTCGCGTAGGCCGTCCACGATTTGCACGGTGCCACGGGCTTCGTCGGCAATTCCAGTCTTGACCACGGTCATCGCGAGTTCGTCGCCCTGGATCTTGTAGACGAAAACCTGGGTGCCGTCAACGTTGACGCGGATGGCTGAGGACGGGACGGTCAGCGCGTCCCCGATCGTCCTGGTGACAACCTGACCCGTGGCGAAGGTGTTGCCCTTGAGGACGCCGCTGGGATTGGGGACGGTAAGGTAGACGGCCACCGAGCGTGACGCGGGATCTATGGTGGGGCTGACGCGTGAAACGCGGCCGGTGAATGCGCGTCCGTCCGCCGTCAGGCGAACGGCCTGGCCCGCCTTGATGTCGTCCGCACTCTTGGCCGGCACCGAGCCGGCCAGCTCGAGCGTTGCGGTTCGGACCATCGTGAACAATTGCGTGCCGCGGGGAGTGTTCTCGCCGTCCTGAACCAGCCGCTTCTCGATGGTTCCGGCGAACGGCGCAGTGACACGCGTGTCACGGACGACGTTGGCTGCCGCCCGTTGCCGTGCTTCGGAGGCAGCGAGACGCGCCTTCGCCGCATCGGCGGCCTGTTCCGTGACCTTGAGGTCGCGCTCGGCAATGGCGCCGACCTTGAAGAGTTCGCGCGACTGATCGGCATTCCACGCCGAGGTGGCCGCATCGCTCTTGGCGGCGGCGACGTCGGCGTCGGCCGAACGCAGCGATGCCTCCTGCTCGCTCGACTCGAACTTGGCGAGCACTGCATTGGCGGCTACCGGCTGGCCCTCGCGGACGTACACCTTCTCGAGAATGCCATCAATCCGGGAGCGGATGGTTGCAGACTCGAGAGCGCGGAGGTCACCTGACACCGAAATCGTCGCTTCCACGGTTCCCCGCGCGACTTTCGCAACGTCACCGGCGCCGAGTACGATAGATGCGGTGCGTCCGGCCCGGCCTGCGCCGCGTGCGCTGCCACCGGCGGAATCGCCGGCGGCGGTTCCGCGAGCACGTGGCGCCGTCCCATCCTTTCGAGAGCCGACATCCTGGCCTTGGCTGGCGGCTGACGCCGTGTTCTTCTGACTGGGGCCAGCCGTGGTGCGGTCCGCCGCGTCGGCGGTGCAAGCGCAGGCAAAGGCGATGGCGACCAAGGTGGCCGTCACGCGGGGCGTGGTATTCACTGTGAGGACTTGCCGGAGAATGGCCGAACGGAGACGGTCGCGCCGGTTGGCAGCGGGATTGGGTGGCCTCGAACCCGGGCGAGGTCGGCCGTGGCGATGTAGACGTCAACGAGGGCCTTGGCTTCGTTGGCCTGGGCCGTCAGCATGGCGAACTGTGCGTCCATCACGTCGAGCTGGGTGCCGAGTCCGCGGGTGAAGCGGAGCGAAGCAAGATCGAACGACTCGACCGCTTCGGCCGAGTTCTGGCCGCGCGCGTTCCACGCGGCGCGGGCCCGGTTGAATTCCGCACGCGCACGCCCGAGGTCCAGCGCGGCGGCTTCCCGTTGCTGGTGCAGGTTTGTCTCGGCAATTGCACGCTGGGCGCTGGCCAGCTCGATGTTGGATTTCGTGAGGAGTCCGTCGAAAACCGCCCAGTTCACCTGGACGCCGAAGCTCCGGTCGGCGAAGAACCCGTTGTTCTGGCACACTTTCGTGGTTGACGGCGGGCTGCAGAATGCGCCTGAACTCGCCCCCAGCCGGTCTGGAAGGCCGTTCTTCGTGGGCAGGCCAAGGAAGCCGTAGTTGAACGACATGCTTACGGTTGGGAAGAGCGGCGCGCGCGCGACGCGGACGCCATCCTGCCTGGCCAGGAGCATGAGTTCAGCCGACCGGACGCTTCCCCGGGGAAGGTCAGGGGCAAGGTCGCTGGCCGCTGCTTCTACGATGGCGCGAACGGCGGTGGTATCGAGCGGCGTGGTGAGCGCAATCGTTCGCTCCATCGGCACGTCGAGAAGCCTCTTGAGGTCGAGCAATGCGTTGTCGCGGTCATTCCGGGCCTGCAGGACGAGCGGTTCGATGTTGGCCCGGGCGACGCGGGCACGCAGAAGGTCATAGCGCGCTGATCGCCCCGCGGCGACGAACTGCTCGACCTGCTGAAGGCGCTCCGTGGAGAGCGCGAGGTTGCGTTCCTGCAGGCTGACGATGCGTTCCAGGTAGAGTGCGCCCAGGTATGCGCGCTGCATGTCGAGGGCGAAGCGAGCCCTTGCCTCGCCGGCGTCGTAGTCGGCTGCATCACGAAGGCGGCTTGCCGACCTCAGGCCGGCGACGATGCGTCCGCCCTGAAACAGGGTCTGAGACGCGACGAAAGTCGCTTGGTACGTGTAGCTCTGGCCGAAGATGTTGCCCACGATCGTTGCGCGGGCATTCTGCAGGACCTGCGAGTAGCTGCCCTGGAACCGGACCTGAGGTACGGCCGAAGCCATGCTGACGCCGAGCTGCGCGTCGCTCACGCGGAGGGCGAGCTTGCTCAGGGTTGCCTCGTCGGATCGCTGGATGGCGTACGCCACGGCGTCCGCGATCGAGTACCGAACCGTGTCCGGGTGCTGAGCGGGAAGGCGCGTGCTGCTTCCGATGACAGCGCCGAGGAGGAAGATGGGGTACCGCAGTCTCACGATGGAGTTAACGTGTTTGGGACGGCCGGTGTTGGCGGAGACGCGGCAGGGCGCCGCGGCGGGGCTCTCAGGGGTAGACGAACTCCGGGCGTACGAGTTTGGGAATGACGCCAGCCGTAGCGCCGCGCTCGAGGAGTGTGTTCACGGATCGCCGCCCTGGTTCTTTGTAATCCAGCGTCCAGTCGTTCACATACATGCCGACAAACTCGTCCGCTCGTCGGCGCTCCAAACCTCTGGCGTACTTCATGGCGTGATTGAGTGCGTTTTCACGGTGGTTTAGTGCATACGCGATACTGGCGTGGAGATGGCGCGCAATTTTGTGGATAATAGCCTCGCCAAGGTCTTTGCGAACGACGTTTCCGCCGAGCGGGAGAGGCAGTCCCGTCTCCGAATGCCACCACTCGCCGAGGTCAGCCACCAGCGAGAGTCCCTGGTCTGCGTATGTCAGCTGACCTTCGTGGATGATGAGGCCCATGTCCACCGACCCGTCGAGCACGCGTTCCTCGACAAGGTCGAACGGGGTCGGGACCGCCTCGAACTCCGGTTCGTAGAGGCGGAGGGTCAGGTAGGCGCTGGTGAGCAACCCGGGGATGGCGACGCGCTTGCCCTTAATGTCGGCCCTGCCGGATGGTTTTCGGGCGACCAGCCGCGGGCCGTAGCGATCGCCCATGGATGCACCGCTCGAGAGGAGTGCGTAGCGGTCGGCGATATACGCGTACGCATGGATGGACACTGCGCTGACCTCGAGTTCGCCTCTCAGCGCACGCTGGTTGAGTGTTTCTATATCCTGCAGTTCGTGGGCGTACACGAGGCCTTCGGTGTCAATGAGCCCCTCGGCGAGGGCATAGAACATGAAGGCGTCGTCCGAGTCGGGGCTGTGTGCAACGCGGATTTGCACGGCGGGGTCACCGGCTTGAAGTGAGGGGGACGAGGGCTCGCTACGGGCGCTTCGGTGCCGGCTCGAGTGCGGCGTCAATGTCGCGCTGGTGATCGGCGTATTCCGGCAGGCGCTTGGCCTGTTCGGCCGGTGCGGCTGCGAGGAACTGCTTTCGGTACGCCGCTGCCGCCGCCGGCTTTTTCTCCATGTCAGCCGCCCGTGCCGCCAGCAGCAGGCCGAGCAGGTGGGTTGGGCTCTTCTTGAGGATCGTATCGGCCTGCGCGGCGGCAGCAGCGGCGTCGCCGGTCACGGCGGAGATGGATCCAATGTCATAGCGGGCGTGGGCGTCCAGCGGACCAATTCGCTCGTAGGCCATGATCGCCATGGGCGCGAACATGGCGGCGCTGTCGGCCTTGCCCTCACTGGCGTAGCGCATCACCCTATCGAAGAGTCGGCTGGCTGCCTCTTCGGCCGTCATGCCAGAGATGTCGGTCGTTGCGGCCCCGCCGCCGGAAAGCGGCGCGTTAGGCCCGCCTGCCTGCGGAGGACTGGCGCCAGCGCCGCGGGCGCCGAACTGCTGACCGGCGACGAACGCGACGAGCACCAGGAGGACCGTTGCGGCGATCATCCACGCGGGCGGAGCGCCGCGCGAGGCAGTGGCCGCCGGCTTCCCGCAGTGCTGGCAGAACCTGGCGCCAGCGACGATGCCGTTACCGCAGGCTTGGCACTTCTGGGGCGTGAGGGCGGCTCCGCATGCGGCGCAATACTGCCCGGACGCCGGCTCACCGCACTGTGGGCAGGCTGTGTTACCCGAAACCTTGGTCATGCCGAAAAATACACTGACGTGCCGGCCCAGGGTGCTGATCCAGCAGGTTTGCCGAGCGGGTGATTGCGTCCGATATTTCCCGTTCACGCTGATGGGGCGGAACTCGTGGCCGGGAAGAACCGATCGCTGCTTACCGACCTGTCCGGAGCGACGGGGCGAGACATCCTGGAGCTGGCCGAGTCGCACAACGTGCGATTTCTGCGCCTGATGTTCACGGACATTCCCGGCGTGAACAAGAACGTCGAGATTCCCGCATCGCAGTTCGCCAAGGCCGTTGCGGGCGACATCATGTTCGACGGATCGTCCATCGAGGGCTTTGTCCGGGTCGAGGAATCGGACATGCTTCTCGTGCCGGATCTGGCGACGTTCAAGATCTTTCCCGGGGGCACTGCCGACAGTCGCGTGGGGCGTCTCATCTGCGACATAGCCCGGCCGGACGGCGTGCCGTTCGAGGGGGATCCCCGCGGGGCGCTGAAGCGTCAGGTCGCCCGTGCAGCAGAGATGGGCTACACCATGAACGCCGGAATGGAAGCTGAGTTCTTCATGTTCCGGCTTGGTTCGGACGGCGCGCCAGTCATAGCAACGCATGACGTGGGGTCGTACTTCGACCTGACTCCTGCCGACCAGGACGAGGAGGCGCGTCGGGCAATCGTTGACGTGCTCGAGCAGATGGGGTTCGAGATCGAGGCTGCGCACCATGAGGTGGCGCATGGCCAGCACGAGATTGACTTCAGGCATGCCGACGCGCTTACCACCGCGGATAATCTTGCGACCTTCCGCTTCGTTGTGAGGCATGTGGCCAGGCAGTTCGGGCTCCACGCGTCGTTCATGCCGAAACCGATATACGGGCAGAACGGCAGTGGGATGCATACGCACCAGTCGTTGTCCGCGGGCGGCAAGAACGTGTTCTACGACGCGCGGGGTGACTATGAGCTGTCGAAGACCGCGCTGCGGTACATCGGGGGCTTGCTGGCGCATGCGCGCGGGATGTGTGCGATAACGAACCCAATTGTGAACTCGTACAAGCGCCTCGTTCCGGGCTACGAGGCGCCGGTTGACGTGGCGTGGTCCATGCAGAACACATCCCCGCTCATACGGGTGCCGGCGCGCAGGGGGATTGGCACGCGCGTCGAGCTCAGGTCGCCGGATCCGAGCGCCAATCCCTACTTGGCGCTAGCGGTGATGCTGGCCGCCGGGTTGGACGGAATCGAGACCGACGCAAGCTCGCGGGAGCCCGTGAACGAGAGCGTACGCGGGATGAGTTTTCGTGAGAAGAGACGGCTTCGCATAGACGACCTTCCGCGCGACCTGAACGAGGCATGTGACGAACTCGAAAAGGACGCAGTGATTCGCGCTGCGCTCGGTGAGCACATCGCAAAGCATTTCCTGTCGGCGAAGCGGCAGGAATGGCGCGAGTACATCACGCAGGTATCCGCGTGGGAGCTCGACCGGTATCTGGCGAAGTACTGACCTGAAGCGTGGCGCTGGCCGCTGTGCCGCCCGCGATCACACGGGGAAGAGGATCTCCCGATATCGCGGCAGGGGCCAGCTTGCGTCGTCAACCTTCAGTTCAAGCGCATCGGAGGCAGCTCGCACGTCCGCCATTGCGCCAGCTCCTGTGGATGTCAGGAACCGGGCCTGCTTCGCGGGGCTGGCATGCAATGACTCGGCTTTGGCGATGGCGGCGTGCAGCTTGTAGGTGGCTTTCTGGAGGTCGGAGATGAGGGCTGCGATGGCGCTTGCGGCAGGAACCTGGGGGACCGGCTTCACGCCGCTTGCCGCAGCGGCTGCGGCTGCGTTGAGGAGAGTTGCGAGGTACCTGTGAGCCGCCGGAGCGACGATGGTATCGGCGATCTCGCCAAGGGTGTGAAGCTCGATGAGCATATCCTTGATGTACCGCTCGAGGCGAACATGATAGCGGGATTCGAGTTCCTCGGCAGAGAGCACGCCGAGCGAAGTGAAGAGTCTGCGCGATGCTGGGGTCGTGAGCTGGTCGAGCGCTTCCGGCGAGCGCTCGATGTTCGGCAGCCCGCGCCGTGCGGCTTCTGCAACCCAGGCGTCCGAGTAGTTGTTGCCTTCGAACCTGATCGCCTTGGTTGCCCGGAACGCAGCGGCTACGACCTTGAGCACTGCATCGTCGCGGCTCTTCGTCCGGGCGAGTTCGGCCTTCAGCGCCTCCGTCAGCTCACCCAGCGCCTCGGCAACGGTGGTGTTGAGCAACATTACTGGGAAGGCGATTGACTGGGACGAGCCAACGGCGCGGAACTCGAACTTCGCGCCGGTGAATGCGAGAGGGGACGTGCGATTGCGGTCGGTATTGTCCTTGGCGATCTGGGGGAGCTTGGCGACGCCAAGCCGGAGCATGGCGTCGGCCGAGGCCTTGCCCGCGCGGCCGGCGGCGATGTCTTCGATCAGCTTGGTGAGCATCTCGCCCAGGAATACCGATACGATTGCCGGTGGCGCCTCGGCAGCGCCAAGCCGGTGTTCGTTGCCAGCCGATGCGATACCAGCGCGTATGAGCCCGGCATGCTTGTGCACGGCCTTGAGCACTGCGGCGAGGAACAGCAGGAAGCGCAGGTTCTGGTGGGGGGTATCTCCAGGCTTGAGCAGGTTCACTCCATCGAGGTCGGTGTCGGCGATGACCGCCATTGACCAGTTGCAGTGCTTGCCGGAGCCGTTGACGCCCGCGAATGGCTTCTCGTGCAGCAGGGCCTGGAGCCCGTGCCGAAGCGCGACTTTCTTGAGGATCGACATGACGAGGTGGTTATGATCCACCGCGAGGTCAATCTCCTCGTACATCGGCGCCATCTCGAACTGAAGCGGGGCGACTTCATTGTGGCGCGTGACGATGGGCACGCCGAGCTTGTAGAGTTCGTGCTCCACTTCGGCGATGCACGCCTGAATCCGTTCCGGGATACCCCCGAAGTAGTGGTCTTCGAGCTGCTGTCCGCGCGGCGGTGGTGCTCCGACGAGCGTGCGGCCGCTCATCACGAGGTCGGGGCGGAGCGCAAAGTGTCCGCGGTCTATGAGGAAGTACTCCTGTTCGGGGCCGAGGGTCGTGAAGACACGGAGCACTCCGGTGTCTCCGATCAGGTCGAGGAGTTCGACCGCCCTCGAGGAAAGGATTTCGCAGGAGCGCAGGAGTGGCGTGAGCTCGTCGAGCGCCTCGCCGTGGTAGCCAATGAATGCGGAGGGAACGCAGAGCGTCTTGGTTCCGCCCGATTCCATAATGAACACAGGGGAAGCCGGGTTCCATGCCGTGTATCCCCGTGCTTCCCACGTTGCCCGGAGCCCGCCCGACGGGAACGATGATGCGTCCGGTTCGCTCTGGATAAGCTGGTCGCCCGAGAACTTCTCGATCGGGAGGCCGTTCTCGTCGAATGCGAGAAACGCGTCGTGCTTCTCTGCGGTGAGGCCGGTCTGCGGCTGGAACCAGTGGCAGAAGTGTGTGACCCCGCGCGACACGGCCCACTCCTTCATGACCTGCGCGACGGTCGGAGCGATTTCCACGTCGAGCATCCTGCCGAGGCGGATGGACGAGAGGAGCTTCGCGTAAACCTTGGCCGGGAGCTTGGCGCGCATCTGCCGCGCGCCGAAAGTGTTGATTCCGAAGTAGGCGGATGTAGGCGATGGAAGTTCTGCGGATGCGGGCCGCGGCGTGGCCAGGAAGCGCGAGGCAATTGCGCGGGTGGTGGCGGAACGGGGTGACGAGGTGTCGGACATCTATCTAGCACGGCTCCATGGTTGGGTATGACGGTAAGGGTGTCCGTCAATATGTGCTGAATTGACAAAATCTAGATCACGTTTTGCAAAAAGGCAATAAGATGGCGGTCCATCGCTGGGTGTATCCTGCTGATAATGCGCGAATTGCATGACACCTGTGATTGTGGCCCGTCCACATAGGACGATGCACGGCGGGTAGGCATGGACCCCTGGTACCGCCAACTCCGCGTGTGCTGTGTCCATCGTACCGCGCGAGCGATCGTTGCACCGCGGAAACGCAGCGGCCGGGCGGCACGGCACCATCAATACGAAGTTGCCTGATCGGCGGCGGTGCGCGTCGGCGGAGATTACTGGTTGCACATGGCGGCGCACCGTCATCCTACGTTGTTCGGTCGAGCGATTGGAGCGCGTGAACGATCGCACGTCGTCGTCAGCACTCGGGCTGTGATTTCGTGGCGCGCCTTGAGTGCTTCCATCATGCGGGCTAGCTTCCGTGTCCTGACGGCACCGTCGCCAAGTGGTAAGGCAGGAGACTGCAAATCTCCCATTCGTCGGTTCGATTCCGACCGGTGCCTCTTAGTGCGAAACTGCTGTACCTATTGCGTGATTCGCTGGTGTGGTTGTAGCGTAATGGCGTCGAGTCGGTACGCGTCCGGGCGCGCCGAGGCGACGAATGACAAAAGAACCGGGCACTCAACAGAGTGGCCCGGTTCTTTTTTTCGTGCGTCAAACGCCGATGAGCGGGTAGGAGCGTTGCGGTGCGCGGCGCTCTACGTGCTCTTCGGCGCATGCTGCGATTCGGAAGAGAAGGCGTTCACTCCAGGGGCGCCCGATTGCCTGCATGCCGACAGGAAGGCCACGGCCGTCGTAACCCGCCGGGAAGCTGATTGCAGGATGGCCGGTGAGGTTCGATGCGAACGCGAACCGCATGGCTTCGGTCGTCATGGCCAGGTCACTGCCTCCATCAGGCATCATTTCGTCGCGAATGGCGGGTGCAACCTGGGCGGTCGTTGGCGTGACGACCGCATGGACCCGGCGGAAGACCTCGCGCCACGCTGCCATCGCCATCGTTCTTACGCGGGCGGCGGCGAGCAACTCGGCGCCCGAAAACGATCGGGCGAGCCGGATGGCGAGCCGCGTGTCGAGCGCGAGGAGGGTGCGACGATCTGGGTAGCAAGCACCGATCGCGGACGCCATCTCGCTCGTGATGATCGCAACGTGTGCCACGCGTTGCAGGTCCAGATCGGGGATTTCAACCTCGACGGCCTCGGCTCCACGGGCCACGAGTGCGCTCAGCAGGTCGCTGCAGCGCGAGGCGATGTCGGGTGATGCGTGGCTAAACCAGGGCCGGTACACACCGAGGCGAACATTCCTGAGCGATGCCGGCGGAGCGGGGTCGAGCGAGACTTCCGGGTGTCCCTGCGTGGCGGGGTCGAGGGAATCGTCACCGGCGATGGCTGCATAGGCGGCGGCGCAGTCCGTGACGGTGGCGGCGATCGGCCCGATGTGCGCCATGCTCCAGACGAGTGGCGGAGCGCCGTGCTCGCTGACGCGGCCAAAGGTGGGTTTGAGTCCAACAACCCCGCAGAACGACGACGGGATGCGGATCGAACCGCCGCCGTCGGCGCCGAGCGCGACTGGCACGAGCCCAGAGGCGACCGCGGCGGCGGGGCCGCTCGACGAGCCGCCGGAGTGATGACGGTCATCGTACGGATTCCGCACGGTGCCATGGTGCGGATTGAGTCCGGTGACGTTGATGCCGAGCTCGTGCATGTTGGCTTTGCCGACGATCAAGGCGCCCGCGCAGCGGAGTCGTGCAACGACCGTTGCATCGCTCGTTGCCCGAGTCCGGCCCGGGAGGCGAGTGCCTTGCGTGGTCTCGTAGCCGGCAACGTCCATCTCGTCCTTTACGGCGACCGGCACACCATCCCACGCGCCGAGCGGTTCTCCGCGCTGCCATCGCTCGGCGCTTGCCTGCGCCTGGCTGCGCAGGTCGGTTTCGTTCACACTGATGAACGCGCGAAGCGGGCGCGGATCGTGGTCACTCGTGCGCCACTGCGCGAGGAAGCGTTCCGCGACATCCATCGGCGTGCAATCCCGGCGCCTGTACGCATTCGTGAAATCGCCGACGCTGGCGACGCGGAACCCCGGTTGCCCGGTTTGGCGGGCAACGTCGCTCCCGGCACGCTGATCGAGGGGTGGGATGCAAGGATCGTCCGGCGGGTGCAGGGGCAGCGGCGTCGGCTGATCGGCGGCGGGCAGGTGGCGCAACCGATTCACGCCACCGTCATGCCGAAGCTTCTCGACGAGCAGCGGTCCTACGACCGGTGATTCGGCCAGCGCGACGAGCACACGCAAGCTCCGTGTGCCGAGCCGGGGGAGCGTGAGCGAGCGAAGGTCGTAACTCACCGGAGCGGGCTGGCAAGCGCGCCGACGCGGCCGCGCGACCCGGCCACGAACCCAGCCTTGGGCGACACAAAACCCACTCCGTACGACGTGACCGTATCGGCGTGAATCCACGTGGCGCCGTAATCCTTCGTGTAGGCAACGCCGGCCTGGCCCGTGGCGACGAACAGCGGAGGATTGGTGCCAGGCACGTACACGAGCCCCGACGTGGTGCCATCGGGGCGGTTGACGCCGGCCGGCTCCCATGTGGCGCCGCCGTCTCGAGTGCGCACGGCGAAAGACGTGATGCCGCGCTCGTTGCGGTAATCGCCTCCGACCGCAAGGCCATTTCGCGAGTCGGAGAACGCGATGCCGAACAGGCCTGAGCTTGCGCCGCCAGGCATCTTCGTCGTTGCAACGGTCCACGTCTTGCCGCGGTCGGTTGTACGGAACACCCGCGCCTCGGCGCCACCGCCTGTGGCGATCCATCCGTTCGACGACCCCTGAATGGTGAGTTGCGTGTTACTGGCTGCGAATGCCGCTTCCTTTGGCAACGTGGGTGGGATCTGGCCTGCGGGGACGCGCTGCCACGAGCGGCCGCCGTCGCGCGTAGTAAGGATCAGGAAGCGCCCGCCCACGGGATCCGAGAAGGTGAACCCGTTGCTTGCGTCCCAGAACGCGACGCCGTCGAGGAAGACACCGGGCGTGGAATCGTTCCATGTCTGAGTCCAGTGCCTTGCGCCGTCGTCGGTGCGGAAGATCCTGGCCTGGCCGCGCTCTGCCGGGCCGGCGCTTACCACCACGGCGCTCTTTTCGTCGAACGCCTTGATTCCCCGGAAGTCGAGATTGCTTGCGCCGGCGACGGAGTCTACCGACCATGTGGCGCCGCCGTCCGTGGTGCGGAAGACCTTGCCCCCGGTGCAGCCGGCCCATGCGACCTGCGCGTTGACTGCACTCAGGCTGCGGCATGTGGCCGGAGTTGCGAGTGACGACCGTATGAAGAGCGAGCGATCGCGGTGTTCGAACAGCAGTCGGTCGAGGATTCGTTCGGCGGCCTTGCGCGCATCGAACTCTGGCTGATCGGTGAGAATGATGACGGATATTTCATGACCCGGGATGCGGACGAATGCGCCCTCGCGGCCAGCGGCTGCGACGTACGCTGCCTGGCGCGGAAGGCCGCGGTACGAGTCGAGAAGCCAGCCGAGTCCGTTGCCGCGGCCGCTACCTCCCCCAGGCGCGAACATGGAGTCGCGCCCCGCCGTCGTCAGTGCGTCGTATGCCCGAAGGCCAAGCTCCCATCGGTAGAGTTCATCAACGTTGGAGGCAACCTCACCATCGGCCGAGGCCGTCGTGCGCTGGCGTCCCACCATTGTCATGAGGCGGCGCTGGACCATGTCGGCGTAGGGGGCTCCCGACTGTTGCGCGACCAGCTCGGCCAGCGCCCTGGCTTCGTCCTTCGCGGGTCCCGGGTCGGTGAGGTAACTGCGAATCGTCGTGCCCGTGCGGAGGGGAGCGTCGAGGTTCATCTTGCCGTCGCGCGCAAGGTTGAGCGCTGCCGCGGCGAGGAATGTCCTCGAGATGTCGCCGAGCGGGAATTGCGGTATCGCAGTGACTGGCATGTAGCGCTCCTGCGGTGGGATTCCGTAGCCGGTGGCGAGGAGCACGCGACCCTCCTGAGCCACGTGTACCGTGGCCTTGCCGCCGCTGTGGGCGAAGGCGGCGAAGATCGAATCCACGAATGGCGTCCGGAGCGGCGATGCGTCCATTGCCCGTGCGATCACGCGACGCGTCCCAAGGTCGTACTCGTCACCGGGGAAGAGCGTGAGGAATGGCTTGCCATGGTCGGTTGGGTCATTGCCGGCGTACACGAATGCCTTGTTTCGTCCGATGATCTGGGCGCGGTCGCCACGCACCAGCCAGGCCGTGCCTTCATCCTCAGAGATGAAGAGCATTCTCGGGTGGCGCTGTACGAGCGAGTCGGCGATGTCGGGCAGGCGCATCCGCGCCACGACGTGCTGATCAACACCCGTGTTCCGGAGGTAACCGAATCCGTGTGTGTAGCCCGGGTACTCCATGATCGCGTTGTTGTTCGACGGCGCGCCGCGCACCATGAACTCGCCGAGTATCGAAGCGCCAGCGGAGGAGCCGCCCACGGCGCCGCCACGGCGGAGCACGTTCCTGATTTCGGCTTCGGTTCTCGTGCCTGCGTACGAATCAACGAGCCTGTACTGGCGGCCGCCTTCGAACCAGATGCCACCGGCCCGGCTCAGGAGGTTCGCGAAACTGTCGGAGTTGGCGAGATCCTTGCGGTTCGGGTTGGAGTGGAGGACAACGATATTCTTTGCACCTGCGTTGCGCAGGCCATCGGTTCCCCGCCAGTCCTGCGAATATGCCGTGTCGCCGCCAGCCGTCGGCATGTCAACGATCAGCGCGTCTGGCCCGCCTGCAGCATCAATGAAGGCCTTGTACAGCTCCGGCCCTTGCTGGCCGCCGCCAACGACGAGTATGGTGCCGCTGGGCGGTCCGACGATCGGTGCGCCTGACGGCGGGCGTCCGCTCCTGGCCGTGGAGGCGCCGGCGCAGGCCGCGAGGGCAACGGCGACAAGGGGCAGGAGGCGGACGCGGCGGTGTGGCAGGCAATCAACGTGCATATGGCTGGTCGTCTTGAGGCCTCTCGGTGTGTGGCGAACCAAAGTGCGTGGTATATCCCAATTTGTCCGGGCAGATTGCTCAGCATGAACCTACTCTGAGGCGCGGGAGTGTAGATTGGGCGCATGAGCACCTGGCGGAGACTGCTTGCAGCGACGTGCATGGCTGCGGTTGGCTGTGGCGGCTCTAATGCGCCGCTTCACGGATACGTGTTCGACCCTCCCCGGGACGCGCCGGCACTGCAGATACTCGATGCGGACGGAACGCTGTACGACCTTGCATCGGAGCGCGGGAAGCGCACAGTGGTGCTGTTCTTCGGGTATACGCACTGTCCGGACGTATGCCCAACGACGCTGGCTGCGTGGGCTTCGGCCAGGCGTGAGCTTGGCGGCGCGGAGAAGGGCGTCCGCTGGCTTTTCGTGAGCGTGGATCCCGAGCGCGACACTCCCCAGGTTGCACAGGGATATGCGAGGCAGTTCGACCCGACGTTCGTGGGGCTTTCACCGACCGTCGAGCAGCTCGAGGCATTGCAGAAGACTTGGGGTTTCAGGGTGATGCGGGAAGACGACCCGAAAGGAGCCGGATCGTATACGGTGATGCATCCGGCACGCACGTACGTCATTGACCGCGCAGGGCGTATCCGCGAACTGCTGTCGCAGAATACCGCGGCCAGTGACATCGCGATGGACGTACGCCAGATCCGCTGATGCGACGCTGGAACGCAGGCGGGCGTCGTTCATTGAAGGCGTCGGCGCTCATCGGGCTTGCACTCTCGGCTGCGATGGGAGCGGTTGGCGCAACGTGGCTCGAAGCACAGACGCCGGTGCGCAGGGCCGTGCGGACGATGCCCAGGGTGGACGCCTGTTTCATGACGGACAGCAGCTGCGTGCCGCCGCCGGTGCCGCGCGAGTTTCGAGGTGTCTGGGTGGCCACCGTTGGCAACATGGACTGGCCTTCGCGTCCCGGGCTTTCCACCGACAGCGCACGGGCCGAGCTGGTGCAACTGCTTGATGCCGCCGTGGCTACAGGCCTGAATGCCGTGTTCTTCCAGGTACGGCCCGCTGGGGATGCGTTTTACGTATCGCGAATCGAACCGTGGTCGGAATACCTTACCGGCCTGCAGGGCCGCGCGCCCGACAAGCCGTGGGATCCGCTCGCGTTCGCGATCAGGGAAGCCCACGCCCGCGGCCTTGAGCTTCACGCGTGGTTCAACCCTTACCGGGCGAAGGATCCGAGCGCGAAAGGGCAACTCAGCCCTTCACATTTCTCACGCCAGTATCCGGGCTACGCGAAGCGATACGGGCCATACACGTGGTTCGACCCCGGGGAGCCGCTCGTGCGGCGTCATACCGTCAGGGTCATCCTGGACGTCGTTCGCCGTTACGACGTGGATGGAGTTCACCTCGACGACTATTTCTACCCGTATCCGGTGAAGCAGCGCGGACGCGACGTGCCGTTTCCCGACGCCACGAGCTATCAGAAATACATTCGCGCGGGCGGAAAACTGGATCGCGACGACTGGCGTCGAGACAACGTGAACCGGCTGGTTGACACCTTACGGATAGAAATAGCGAAGGCGAAGCCGTGGGTGAGGTTCGGAATCAGCCCGTTCGGCATCTGGCGTCCCGGTGAGCCAGCCAGCGTAACGGGCTTCGATGCGTACGCGAAGCTCTATGCAGACGCCCGTTTGTGGCTTGCGCGGGGGTGGGTGGATTACCTCGTGCCGCAGTTGTACTGGGGGGTGGAGCAGGAAGGGCAGCGGTTCCCTGACTTGCTGAGGTGGTGGCAGGCGCAGAACGACTCGTCGCGCCACGTGTGGCCGGGGCTGGCGGATTACAAGATCGTGTCCGGCAATCCGGGATGGAGGGCGCATGAGATAGTGCGTCAGGTGGACACGGCGCGCTCAACTGCAGGGGTAAGCGGCGTTGTGCACTTCCAGATGAAGACGCTCAGGAACAACAGCGGCGGCGTGGCGACGGCGCTGGCGCAAGGGCCGTACGCCGCGCCGGCACTTCCGCCACCGGTTCCGTGGAAGGGAGCCGCGGCTCCCGGCACACCGGCGATCGCGGTTGCCGAAGCCCGAGACGGCCCTGCCGTTACCATCGCGGGCCAGGGCAGCGATGAGATCCGCTGGTGGATCATACAGGCGCGCACCGGTAGCGACTGGCGAACCTATGTGATTGATGGGTCGCGCGCCGACGTTCCGCTGGAGATGTTCGATGGCATCGGTGGCACCTGGCCCGAGGTGCTGACAGTCAAGCCGGTGGGGATGAACGGCATCGAAGGGCCCCCAGTGGCGATTCGGCTCCGATAGAGTGCGCCAGCCTGGCTGACTCGCGCTGCCGCCAGGCGTGATGGAGCCCGGTCAGGCAGCCGGCGGCCGCGAATCCGGCGGGATGAAGTTCGAAAGGAAGGCCCGCTCCTGCACCGTGAGGCTCTCGATGCCGGATGCGCTGATCTTGTCGAGGATGCGATTGAGTTCGCCGCGATTGACCTCATGTACGCGTGTGAGGTCAACCTGCTTCCACTTCGCAAGGCGGCTGCCGTCGGTGCGCGGCACGGTGCTGGCACGGAAACGCGCCACGACGCGTGACGGATCAATCAGCTTGAGGAATACCCACGCGCCGACATAGCCGCCCATGTGCGCGAAGTCGGCGACGCCGCCCTGCGAGCCCTGCAGCCCGCTCCACAGCGCAAGCGCGGTGGTGATCACGACGAGCCATCTTGCCTCGATGGGGATGATGCCCCAGATGAGGATTCGTTCGCGCGGCCAGAACATGGCGAAGGCGAGCATCACCCCGAAGACGGCGGCGGAGGCGCCGATGATCGCGGAGTTGGGCGCGAAGACGAGCGAGAGGAGCGCTCCGGAGATACCGCTCAGAAAGTAGAGCTGGACGAATCTTCCCGGGCCAAGGCGCGCTTCGACCCTTGGCCCGAAGAAGAACAACGCAATCATGTTGAACAGGATGTGCGTGAAGCCCGCGTGCAGGAACATGTAAGTGATGATCGTCCATGGCCGCACGAGCACGAGCCGGGGAACGAAGACGAACGGACTGGCGAATGCGGGCATCGTGTACTGCATGAAGAACACGATCACGTTGGCGGCGAGCAGCCGCTTGACCCATGGTGTCACGCTGGCTCTCCGTGCGTCTTCACGGCGTAACGGCCGGCGGTCGGGGCAGGCCCATTTCCTCGAGACTCGGGAGCTTGCGGGTGCGGGAGTATTGTGCGCGCGCCTGATTGAACTGGTCTATCCGGCGAATCCAGGTTTGCGCGCCGATATCGTAGCGGTTGGTAACGTTGTACAACCAGTACGGCCTGTTCTCCGCGCGCCAGCTTCGCTCGTAGAGTTCGCGGCCAAGCGTGTAGCCGTCGCGAAGGTCCTGCGTGCGACTGTTGATCTGCGAGGCGATCTCGGTGAGGTCGTGCGTCGGGCTGGCTCCCCTGGCCACGGAGTCGAGGGCCGCGCGGTAGTGACTGGCGATTTCGTCGGCGAACTGGAACTTCATTCCGATGAAGTCAATGCGGCGGGCGCCCATCTCCATCGCGTCGAGGGCGTCGGTCTCCCGCAGGCCGCCCGTGCCGCCGACGGGGCGTACCTCGCGGCGCGCCTGGGCGACGAGCACGAGCGCGGACTCCGCAAGAATGCGGACATCTCGCAGTGAGCCCATGATACGCGAGCTGATGGCCTGGCCCTCCGCGCTGTAGGGGTCGAGCCAGTACAGCGAGTTCGTGGCGTCGCTGACACGGGTGGCAGTGAGCGCTGCGTGGGCCTGCGAGAGCTTCACCTGGGCAGCGCTGATCTTCCCCGTGGGGTCGCCGTGAAACTGGAATCCGTAGCTTGCAGCAAACTCGGGGATCGAGGCTTCGCCTTGTTGCCAGGCGGCTGCCGCACCGAACAGCACGCCATACCAGACCTGGTTGAAGATGCCTTCGCCGTCATCGTCCCAGTTCGTGTTGAGCATGCCCTTGGCGCCAAGGCGCTGTCCATCGCGCACGAACGCCTGGATGTTGCGCAGGGCGACGTCGTTGTTCGGGTATACCCGGTTCCAGTTGTTCACGCCCGGCGCGACCCACGTTTCGATACCCGCGTCGGTAAAAGGCTTGATGGAGCGGTCGAAATTCCCGAACGACCAGTAGTTCCATGCTACCGCGATCATGTCCCTGGGGAGGGACTTCACCAGGGCAGGTGATCCCTGGGCAATGTCGCCCCAGAACAGGTATCTCTTGCCCGGCTTGCGGATCGCGGCTTCGATATCCTTGAGGAAGGCGATGTACACCGCGCCAAGGGAGTCGCGCTGCACGCGCTCGCGAGTCTGCCCGAGCCCAAGCTCGAACGTCTCATCGGCGCCTATGTGAACGAACTGCGAGGGAAACACGGAGTCGAGCTCGGCAAACCACTGGCGGATGACATCCAGCGACCCCGACTGGCCAGGGGCGAGGACATGGCCATGGGAAGTCTCGGCGAGTTCTCCGTAGATGTCGTACTTGAGCATGTGATGGAGGTGCCCGAACGCCTCCTGCTCCGGGACGACCTCGATGTGGTACTTGCGCGCGTAGGCAACGAGTTCGCGGGCGTCGTCCTGCGACATTGCCCCGCCCGGCGGCGAGACGAGCGGTTGCGAGGCGTACTCAAACGTGTGCTCGTAGTATGGTGAGTAGACGTTGAGCTTGTATGCGGCAAAGGTGCGGATCTGCTTTTTCTGGAACTCGAGCGTGGGGATGGGGCCGCGGGAAAGGTCGTCCTGCATCCCGCGCCAGCGCATTGCCGGCCAGTCGCGGATGACGGTGGCGAATACTTTTGGAGCGCCAACGTCATTTCGGAGCATCTGCTTGAGAGTCTGGGCGCCGTAGAAGATTCCCTCCGCGCCGGCCGCGACGACGATAGCACGATCGTCGTTGGAGACGATCACGTATCCTTCGGGCCGTTGGTCCGCGCCGAGTGCGAGGCCGGCCTCGTTCAGGATGCTGGCGCCGAGCGCATTGTCCGAGCGAACCAGCGACACCTGGTATGCGTCGGCGGGGAAGTTGGCGCCGACACTGGCCCTGAAGCCGCGTTCCGTGAGCGACTCGGCGAGATCCATGGCGGCGAAACCGTCATCCACGGGACCCGGCGCGCTGATGACAACGGAGCGCGCGATGGCCACGTACGAGCCAGCGGCGATCTCGCGTGGCCGCGGGATGAGGCGTGGGTCGTCCTGCGCAGCGGCCGGGGAAGCGCCGGCCAGTATCGCCACGGCAACGGCGAACCTGGGAAATCGCATCCGGGCAATGTACAGCCGATCGCCAGTCGCGTGGGACCGCATCGTGGAGTTAGAATCCGAGTCAACACCCGTGGCAGGAGAGGACATCGTGAGGGGAGTGACCGCAGTTGCAGGCGCATGCGCGCTGATTGCATTTGGTGCTCAGACGGGAACAGCGCAGGGTTCGGGGCCGGCCGCTGATCCGGCAGACGAGGTGGTGCGCAGTCTGGTGGGCCGTCTGGACCTCGAGAGGTACAAGGCGACCATCAAGGGCCTCACTCAGTTCGGAGACCGGCGTCAGGGCACGAAGCGAAACCGTGATGCCGTGGACTGGATCGAAGCGCAACTGCGCAGTTACGGGTGCCAGAACATCGAACGGATCAAGTACGACTATCACTCGCCCGCGCCACGTGGCGGTGCGGGCGCAGCGGCCGGGCGCGCAGGCGCAGCAGGGCGCGGGGGCGCCAGTGGGCGCGCGGGCGAGGCTGGGCGTGGAGGAAGCGCGCCAGCAATCAGGATGGGGCAGGGGGGCAGCCGCATCTTCGGGAATACGGCGCGCACCGGGGTGAACACGGATCCGATGGCCCAGAAGGACACCGCGATCCGCGCGCGCAACATGGAGCCGACGACCGATGGTGAGCGTGAGGAAGTCATCTGCATGAAGGTCGGAACCAGGTACCCGAACGAGATGTACATCGTTGGTGGCCACATGGACGGCCACGGCTGGGGCGAGGCCGCAAACGACGATGGCTCGGGCACGGCCATCGTCATGGAACTGGCTCGCATTTTCTCGATGCCGGATGTGCAGACGGAGCGTTCGATCAGGTTTGCGCTCTGGAACAACGAGGAGACCGGGTTGAACGGCGCACGCGCTTACGTGGAACAGCGCGCGCCGATGCAGGGCAAGGAGATTCCAGCGGGCTCGGGCAAGTATCCAGAGCCGAAGTGGCTGGGGATGATCCAGCACGACATGATGATGTGGGACCACGGCATGCCATTGGCGGATGGCACCGTCCCGAAGGAGCAGCGCCCCGAGGCGGACGTGAACGTGGAGTTCCAGATTGACTCGAAAATGGCGGACGAGTCAATGAAGCTCGCCTTTTTCTTCCACCGGGCGAACAACAAGTTCGCGACGGATTACCCGGCGACTGTCGGGCCGCACATGACCAATACCGACTCGACGCCATTCCAGGACCTCGTGGCCTCGATCACGCTTCGCGAGAACGAGCGTGGCTCGCAGATCGGCGGCGGCTGGGATCCGAACTGGCACCAGCCGAGCGACGTGTTCACGACATACAGCGACAAGGATTTTCGGCTTGGCCTCAATGCCGCGCAGACGACACTGGGCGCTGTTGGCCTGCTGACTGGAGTGACGGTTCGGAAGTAGCGGTGCGAACGTGACGCTGCCAGTTGGAGGCCATGGGCGGCAACGATAGCTCAGCCTGGAGACGGCTCCTGCGAGCGGCGGCATCGCTGACGATCGCGGCCATGGTGGCTGCGGGCGCGCCGCTGGGTGCGCAGCGAGCGGCGCAGCAGTTCGATCAGGACTCTGCGGGGCGGCGGATCCTGAGGGATCTGGTTGAGATCAACACCACGGCGTCGAACGGAAACACGACGAAGGCCGCCGAGTTGATCGCCGGGTACTTCCGCGCGGCGGGGGTGCCTGCCGCTGACATCGCGATCGTCGGGCCTGACGATCGGCACGGCAACCTGGTGGTGCGCGTCCGCGGCCTGGATTCGGCGCACAAGCCGATTCTCCTGCTTGCGCACCTGGACGTCGTGGAAGCCGAGCGAAGTGACTGGACGTTCGATCCCTTCGAGCTGACCGAGCGCGCCGGGTATTACTACGGCCGTGGAACGCAGGACGTGAAAAGCGGGGCAACCACCCTGATCACGGCGCTGCTACGCATGCTGGCGGAGCGGGTGAGGCCGGAACGCGACCTGATCCTCGCGCTTACAGCCGGCGAAGAGGGCGGCGCGCCCAACGGAGTCCAGTGGCTGCTGGCAAACAGGCGCGACCTGATCGAGGCCGAATACTGTGTGAATGCCGACGGGGGAGGCGTGGACTCCGACAGGGGGCGGCCATTCGCACTCAACATGCAGGCCGCCGAGAAGGTGTACCTGGACGTAGCGCTTACGGTGCACAACGACGGTGGGCACTCATCCATGCCGCGGCGCGACAACGCCATCGTGACGCTCGCGCGCGCAATCACGCGCATCGCCGGCTATCAGTTTCCCGTGCAGCTCAACTCGATCACGCGCGCCTACTTCGAGCGATCTGCCGCGCTGCATCCAGGACAAGTGGGGGCCGACCTGCGCGCCGCCGCAGGGACGCGCGCTGACACTGTGGCGATCCGACGCCTGTCCGCTGACCCGTGGTACAATGCGCTGATGCGAACGACGTGCGTGGCAACCATGGTGAATGGCGGCCACGCTCGCAATGCGTTGCCACAGACCGCAATGGCTAACGTCAACTGCCGGCGGCTACCGGGCGTGACGACGGATGCCGTCGTGCAGGTCCTTCGCCGGGTCATAGCCGACACGGCGGTGGCACTGGCCGTGGAGGAAGCTTCGCCGCAGAGCCCTCCGTCGCCGATGCGGCCAGACATAGAAGCGGCCGTGCGAGCGGCGAGCAGCGCCATCGCGCCGAACCTGCCGTTGGTTCCAACCATGGAGACGGGAGCCACCGACGGCCTCTACCTCAGGACCGCCGGAATTCCGGTATATGGACTGAACGGTATCGCGATCGACACGGACGACGTGAGGGCGCACGGTCGTGACGAGCGGGTCAGGATCGCCGCGTTCCAGCGAGGCCAGGAGTTTGCGTACAGACTGCTGCGTAACCTCGCGGCTCCACGCAATCCGCTCCCTCACAGCGGGGCGTCGCCGCAATGAAGGCAGCCGTCGCCCAGATCGCACCGGTATGGCTTGACCGCGACGCCACCATAGCGAAAGTGAATCGCTGGGTGGCCAGGGCAGCGAGGCGCGGGTGCCGCGTCGTGGCATTCGGCGAGGCGCTGGTGCCGGGGTATCCGTGGTGGATCGAGCACACTGACGGCGCGCGGTTCGAGTCGCGGTTCCAGAAGGATATGCACGCGCATTACCTGGAACAGGCGGTGGACCTCGATGCAGGCCACCTCGACTCGACGTGCGCGCTGGCGTACGAGCTGGGCATTACGGTGGTGCTCGGCACGATCGAGCGTCCACGGGACCGCGGCGGCCACAGCGCCTATTGCTCGCTCATCACCATAGACGAGAACGGCAGGGTCGCGAACGTGCATCGCAAGCTGATGCCCACGTACGAGGAGCGGCTTTCGTGGGCGCCGGGCGACGGCCACGGACTCAAGGCCGTGCCGGTTGAAGCATTCATGCTGGGTGCGCTCAACTGCTGGGAGAATTGGATGCCGCTCGCGCGCGGCGCACTCTATGCCCAGGGCGAGGACCTGCACGTCGCGTCGTGGCCCGGCAACGTGCGCAACACGCGCGATACCACGCGTTTCCTTGCGCGCGAAGGGCGGAGCTACGTCCTGGCGGCGTCTTCACTGATGCGCAGGAGCGACATTCCCGACGCGGCGCCGCATGCGAAGGCACTCAGGAGACGTCTCCCGGCGGTGACGGGCGATGGCGGCTCGTGCATTGCGGGGCCGGACGGCGACTGGGTGGCGAAGCCCGTGGTTGGCCGCGAGGCGTTGATCGTCCGGGCGATAGAGCATCGGCGGGTGCTGGAAGAGCGGCAGAACTTCGACGCAGCCGGCCACTATGGACGGCCGGATGTCACGCGGCTGGTGGTTGACCGCCGGCGCCAGTCAACCATCAGCACGATAGACTGAGCGATACGCAGGGGATCGGCTCTGCCAGCCGGCGGTGCCGCCGGTGTTGCCGTTTGACGTCGGCACCTCTTGAGCGGAGATTCTTGCTGTAATCGCTTCCTTCGCCTGCCGAGGCCGCCATGCCACGCAAGAAGGTCACGCGCCGGGAGTTCGTCGCAAAGTCCGGCGCTGCCACAGTGAGTGCGTTGTTTGCCGCGAAAGGGTTTCCGGCCATCGTCCCGCGCCACGTGCTAGGCGGCCCCGGGTACACGGCGCCAAGCGATACGGTGAACTTCGCGGTCGCCGGGTTTGGCGGGATGGGTTCGGGCAACGCGCAGGAACTGGCGAGGACGGAGAAACTTGCGGCCGTGTGCGACGTGGATCTTGCTTTCGCGAGGTCAAACGTCGAGAGCAAGCTGCGCCCTGGCCGCGACGGACAGGTTCGTCCCGAGGCGGTGAAGCTGGGGGAGCAGTTCGAGCGGGCGGCGAAATACACGGACTTCCGCGAGATGCTCGAGAAGGAGAAGGGCATTGACGGAGTCGTGATAGCCACGCCGGACCACGCGCATGCAGTGATTGCAAAGGCAGCGATGGACCTTGGCAAGCACGTTTACGTGCAGAAGCCGCTCACGTGGAGCGTGCGTGAGGCCCGGGCGCTGCGCGCGGCGGCCGCGGCGAACCCGAAGATCATCACGCAGATGGGAAACCAGGGACACTCGAGCGACGGCGCGCGGAGGATCAACGAGTGGATTGCCGCGGGAGTGATCGGCGCCGTGCGTGAGGTGCACGTCTGGACGAACCGCCCCGTTGGATACTGGCCTCAGGGCGTGCCGCGACCCGATCCCGCTGCGTTGACTGGCCCCGGTGCACCGCGTTACGGGACCGGGTGGAGCCAGGGGCGCATCAACACGACGATTGCGGCCGACATGGGCGCCAACGCGGCCGCGATGCCGGACGGTCTTCGATGGGATCTTTTCCTTGGCCCAGTGGCGGAAGACATCGCGTATCACCCCGTCTATCACCCGTTCAACTGGCGAGGCTGGGTTGACTTCGGGATGGGTGCGCTTGGCGACATGGGGGCCCACCTCATTGATCATCCGTACTGGGCGTTGAACCTCGACCTGCCAGTGAGCATCGAGGCCACCAGCACTGCGTTCGGGATGGCAACGCTGCCGCCTCTGGACCCAACGGCGCCGTCGAGCACGCCCGCGGGCAGGCCGCGGCAGGTTCCGGCGTCGTATCCGCTGGCGACGACCGTGCACTACCAGTTTGCAGCGCGCGGTTCAATGCCCCCCGTGAAGCTCTTCTGGTTCGATGGCGGGCTCTACCCGCCGCGGCCGGACCTTCTTCCGGACGGCGAAGTCCTCAAGGGGGAGGGCGGCGTGATTTTCCATGGCGAGAGGGGCATCCTCATGAACGACACGTACGGGGCGAATCCGCGCTGCTACCCGGAATCGGCGCAGGTCGCGGCCGATGCAGTGCCGCGCACGATTCCACGAATAGAGTGGAGTCACGAACTGAACTGGGCGAAGGCAATTCGCGGAGAGGCAACCGCGAGTTCGCCGTTCGATTACTCGGCGAAGCTGACGGAGACGATGCTGCTTGGCGTCGCGGCGCTGCGCGCGGGGCAGGGACGCAAGGTCTACTACGACGGCGCGAAGGGCGAGTTCGTCAGCGCGCCCGAGGCGAACCAGTACCTGACCAGGGTGTACCGGGCGGGCTGGGGCGTCTAGCGGCAGTACTCGAACACATCCCAGTAGCTGCGGATCTTCCCGGCCGCGTATGCATCCATGTGCGTCTTCACGGGGCAGAGCAGTTCATTCTGCCTGCTGTTCGTGCTCTGTCGCCGGTTGTAGCCCTGGGAAGCCGACCGGATGAAGACCGTTGCGGAATCAACGGGAAGCGTAGCGACGTTGTCGTAATACTTGCGCCAGCCATCGGGCTCTTGGAAGAGGTACTGCTCGACGTTCGAGACGTAGATGGCCTGGATTACGGCATCGTGATCCCGCACGTAACCGCCAAGGGCGCGGAGCGTCCGGGATCCGGCGAAGTCGCCCGTGAACGGTATGATGACGTTGCGAAGCTGCATCTCGCGGATGGTGCCGTATGCTTCGTCAGATGCGAGAAACGAGCGACGCACGCCCAGCGAATCGGTTTCCGTCATCAGCGTAGCGAAATCGGGCATGTTCATGCGCCCATACGGGGATCCGGCGCGCCCGGATCCCATGTTGTAGCGCAGGCGCGGGCCGGCGCGGACAAACGACTCGTAGACGTATCCGATGTACTCGGTATCTTCGGCGCTCAGCGGGAATCCATGAAACTTCGTGAGCCGGCGGATGATTCCGTCAAGCACGGTGCGCGCATATGCCGTGTCGGGCGGCGCAGTCGAGAGTGTGTCCATGACTTCTCCAATGCCGGTGGCGGCCGGCATGCCATCGAGGGGACGGCGGCCAAACAGGCGAAATGCGAAGTCAACCCGGTTGTCGGATATCTCGAAGAGCGCCTTGTACATCAGATGCTCGAGGAGGTTGCCGCGCCGGATGTCAACAATGAACGCGACCGCTGGCTTCAGGGCGGCAATGAATGTGAAGTTCTGTTCGGGCGCTACGCCGAGGTAAACGCCATTGGCCCGCGTCATCTTCGCGAGCGAAGGCACCACCCACTGAAATGAGGTCTCGTTCGAGACGAGGTTATCGGAGCGGAAGTATCCATTGGGCTCGGACAGTTCCTGCGATAGCCGCCAGAACGTGGTATCTGCGTAGCGTTCAGGAATCGTTGTCTGTGCTGCGCTGGCAGAGCTGCAGCCAAGCGCCATCGCGGCCACGATCAGGGGCAAAGCCGTGCGCATGGGCGGACTCTTCTGCATCATTCAGGCCTCCAGGTCAACGAATGCCCGACGTGGCGTTACGATAATCAACTATGGCTCACTGTCGCCTTCTTCGGAATCTGGGCGCCTTGTCGGGCGCAGTGCTGCTTGCGGCGGCGGCAGAGGCGCCCGCCCAGGGCGGCGCCCCTGCCGCCGGCGAACTGCACGTGGGCATGCTCATCACGCGGTCCGTGAAGGTGGCGCCACGAACCTACCGGCTTGGCGCGGACCTTCTGCGCGATTCGGGCGTGATCGTGATACGCGGCAATGATATCACAGTGGATTTTGCCGGCGCGACGCTCGAGGGCACGCCGGCGCCGACGGATCCCGACCTGGCCGCCGGAATCTGCATCCTGGTGGACGGCGGCCGGAACGTCCGGATTGTCAATGCGAGGATTCGTGGCTACAAGATTGGCATCCTTGCGCGCGGCACGGTGAACCTCACGGTGGAGAAGGTTGACGCAAGCAACAACTGGAAGCCGCGCCTGTTTTCGCTCATGGAACACGAGAGTCTGGTGGACTGGCTCTCGTTCCATCACAACGAGAACCAGGAGTGGCTGCGATTTGGGTCTGCGTTCTATTTCGACGGTGTTCGTGGCGGGTCGGTGCGGAACAGCCGGGCGGAACAGGGAATGAATGCCCTGCTGATGGTGCGCACCAGCGGCGTCACCGTGGCGGAGAACGATTTCTCGTTCAACTCCGGGCTCGGGATCGGCCTGTACAGGTCGAGCGGAAACACGATCGTGCGCAACCGCGTGGATTTCAATGTGAGGGGATACAGCCACGGGTTCTACCGGCGCGGCCAGGACTCCGCGGGGATACTACTGTACGAGCAAAGCAGCGACAACGTGATCGCGTTCAACACCGGCACGCACGGCGGAGACGGATTCTTCCTCTGGGCGGGGCAATCCACGATGGATTCCGGCGAAGGCGGGGCAAACGACAACTGGGTGGTGGGAAACGACTTCAGCTGGGCGCCCGCCAACGGGATCGAGGCGACGTTCAGCAGGAACGCATTCGTGGGAAACCGACTCGAGGGCAGCGACTACGGGATCTGGGGAGGCTACTCCTATTCCTCGCGCGCGATCGGGAACTGCTTCCTGAACAATCGGATCGGCGTCGCAGTCGAGCATGGTCAGGACAACTCCATCGTACAGAACACGTTCTACGGCGACACGACGGCGGTCAGCATCTGGGCCAGTTCGCCAGCTCCGACCGACTGGGGGTATGCGAGGGTCCGTGACACGCAGAGCCGCGATTACCGGATCGCAGGGAACGCCTTTTCCCGGAATCGTGTCGTGCTTCGCGGCGCGAACACAGCGGGGATAACCTTCAGAGATAACGTCATCACCGGATCCGACTCGATCGCGGTACTGCGCGATACCGCGCGGTACACGGCTGCAGGCAACGGGCCGGGACAGGGAGGCGCCCCAGCAGCCAGCGGCAGGCGGCCGGCGCCTCCAGGGGAGTGCCAGGCACCGCCTTTCACGGACAGCGTGCCGGCAGCCATCAGAGCCAAGGCGGCCAACGCGGCGGGCGGAACAACAGCGCGATTGGCGGCGATGGCCGTTCCGCTCCAACCCATGGCGCGCCGCGATCGCTCCGCGATCGTCGTTGACGAGTGGGGGCCGTACGACTGGAGGTCACCCAAGCTCTGGCCAGTGGACAGCACGCGGTCGCTGCCGCTCCGGCTGCGCGTGCTCGGCCCGAATGGCCGCTGGCGCCTGATATCGCGACGAGGCGTGGCGGCGCTGTCGCGCGAGGCCGGATCGGTAGGCGACACGATTGTCGTCACGCCCCATGCGGACTCCACCGGGGACTGGGCAATAGACCTCGAGTTTATCGGCGCGGCAACACGCACGCCGCTTGGGGTCGGGTACGGGCCCGGCGTGCGGTACCGGTTCGGCTACGAGCGGTTCGAGCCCCCGCAGCGGTGGGACGTGCGATTTCATGCGTGGACCGACTCAACGGCGCCCGACCTGGCCGGAGCCGCTGCTGAGCGTGCGCTCCGTGGGCCGGTCGCGCTTCGACGCACCGAGTCACGGCTCGACTACTTCTGGTACCGGCCGACGATGGAGGGCCTTCCGCGGGGGAGGTGGGCCATGGAGGCGGAGGCGGCAGTTGATCTCGCGCCGGGCACCTATACGGTCCGGACGATAAGCGACGACGGCATCAGGGTATGGGTGGATGACCGGCTGGCAATAGACCGGTGGACGCATCACGAGTCCGCGGTGGATCATGCACCGCTATCCGGCGGTCACCACCGGATTCGCGTGCAGTACTTCCAGGACGACGGCTGGGCGGAACTGCGTCTGGACATACTCCGTGGCGTCGTGCGTTCACCGGGGTCACCCGGGCCGCACTAGCCGGTTGCGCGGGCGGCTTTTATCTTAGTAGTGAGATGACTAAAGCGACGGAGACTGGCCGCGGCCGGCTGCGGGCGACTAAGGCCCGCAGGCGGGGTGCGACAACGCCGCGGGGTGCGGCGCCGAGCGCGTCCGCGGCCGACCCCGCGACGGCTGCGTCGCTGAAGCTCTGGATCACCCTTGCGCGCGCGTACCAGTCGGTTGCGGAGCTTGCGCGGATCGACATCGGCAGGCACGGTCTGTCGGTCGGTGAGTTCGCGGTGCTGGAGGCGCTCCACAGCAAGGGTGAGATGCTGCTGGGCGATGTGCAACGGAAGGTGCTGGTGTCGAGCGGCGGCATCACTTTTCTGATGAACCGCCTCGTGAAGCGCGGGCTGGTCGAGCGCCGCGCCTGCGCCGCCGACGGGCGCGCCCGCTACGCCGCACTGACGAGCAAGGGGGCGGCGCTGATGCGGTCAATCTTCCCGGGCCATGCGCGCGCAATCCGTAGTGCGATGTCGGGCCTCTCCGTTGCTGAGCAGAAGACCGTGACGAAGGCGCTGAGGCGGCTCGGGTTCGCCGCGGCCGCACTGGCCGCGGGCCACCCGACGTGCCGCGAGGGAATAGGCGGTGATTGACAGCCGGTATGAAATGAATACCTTAGTACTGAGATTGTAAACACGCCTCTGTCAACATGGAGCACTGCAATGCGATGGACACTCGATACCGCGCACGCCGAAGTTGAATTTGCCGCAAAGCATCTCATGATCTCGACCGTCAAGGGCCGCTTCAAGGTTTTCGACGGCGACGGAACCACGGACGCGCAGGGCCACCTGCAATCCGTGCGCATGGAGATAGACGCGGCGAGCATTGACACGAACACCGCCGACCGTGACAAGCACCTGCGCTCGCCGGACTTCCTGGACACAGACAAGTTTCCGAAGATCACCTTCGACTCAACCAAGGTGACGCAGGATGGCGATGAGGTCACGATCGAAGGGAACCTGACGATCCGGGGCGTTACGAAGCCAATCACGTTGAAGGGCGAGTACATGGCACCCGCGAAGGATCCGTGGGGCAAGGAACGGGCCGCCCTGTCCGTGAGCGGGAAGGTCAACCGGAAGGACTGGGGGCTCACCTGGAACGTGGCGCTCGAGACCGGTGGCGTCCTGGTGAGTGAGGAGATCAAGGTGCGGATCGAGGTCGAGGCAGTGGCAGCGGAGGCGGCGGCCGCGTAGCTTCGGCGCTGTACCCGCACACATCGGAGCCACACCATGTCATGCCGCTTTGCGCTGGCCGTAGCCGCGTTCCTGCCGATGACCGCACTGGCCCAGACGCGCGGAGTGACCGATGGCGTGCGGCCCGCGCGCCTGGTGATTCGCAACGCGACGATCGTTGACGGCAACGGCACGCCGGCGCACGGGCCCGTTGACATCGTGATCGAGGGGAACCGTATCGCGCAGGTGGTGCCCCTCGATCCGGTCGCGCTGCGCCGCGGCGGCGACCGCGGCACGGCGTCGGACGCGCAGATTGACGCGACAGGAAAGTACGTGCTGCCCGGACTGATCAATGCGCACACGCACATGCAGAGCAACCGCTCGGGCGAATCGCTGGGCGGGTTCGACTACTACATGAAGCTGCAGCTCGCGAACGGAATCACAACCGTTCGCGAAGTGGGCGCCGAGAGCACGAAGGGCAGCGTCGAACTGCGCGGAAGGTCAGCGCGCGGGGAGATCGTCGCGCCGCGGATCCTCGTTTACCCGCAGTTCTGGTCCGAGGATGGCCGCAGTGTAAAGACCCCGGAGGAAGCGCGGGCGCGTATTCGCCGCCTCAAGGAAGCCGGAGCCGATGGGGTCAAGTTCTCCGGCATTGACCGGGACCTGATGCAGGCGGCGTACGACGAGGCGCGCAAGACCGGGCTCCCGACAGCGCACCACATGGGGGTGGAAGAGACGAACGCGTGGGATGTGGTCGCGTTTGGCGGCCGTTCCATCGAGCACTGGTACGGAATACCTGATGCTGCCATCCCCGACCTGCGGCAGCATTTCCCCAGCAACTACAACTACCTGAACGAAACGGATCGCTTTCGCTGGGCCGGCCGGCTCTGGCGCGAGGCGGATCCGCGGATACTGGACTCGCTGCTGTCGGCCATGGTGAAGGGCGGTGTCACGTGGGTTCCCACGCTCGACATCTACGAAGCCAGCCGCGACCTTCAGCGGGCCCAGACGCAACCGTGGTTCAAGGACTATTTGCACCCGTCGCTTGCCAACTATTTCAAGCCGGATCCAGCGAACCACGGATCGTACTTCATCGGGTGGAGCTCGACAGACGAAGTGTACTGGAAGGAGAACTACCGGATCTGGATGGCAGCGTTGCGCGACTTCGAGCGCAAGGGCGGCACGATTGGCTGCGGTGACGACGCCGGCTTCATCTACCAGATGTACGGCTACGGTCTCATCCGCGAGATGGAACTCCATGCGGAAGCCGGCTTCAATCCGCTGAAGGTCATCCAGCATTGCACCGGCAACAACGCGAAGATCCTGGGCATGGAGAACGAAATCGGCCGGATCCGCGCGGGCTGGCTGGCGGACCTCATCGTTGTGGACGGGAATCCGCTTGAGGATATCAAGGTTCTTTATGCCGGCGGCACGTCGGTCGTGCGGGATGGCAAGGAGTCTCGCACGCTCGGCCCGGAGTGGGTAGTCAAAGACGGGATTCCGTACAACGGGCCGCGACTGCTGCGCGACGTGAAGGCGGTCGTTGACAAGGCCAGGGCGGCGCAGAAGTAGCACGCCTCAGGGGCGTGTTTTCGCCGCTGTTCTGCCGCGAGGTGGTCGCTAGGTGCGTGGCGCGGAGCGAAGCGCGCGCTTAAGCAGCGCCACCTGGCCGAGGTGGTAGGCGTCGTGCTGTATCAGGCCGGCGACGGTTCCGGCCCGTGAGATTCCGGTGTCTGCGAACGGCGGCGAATGGCTGCGCACGTGGACCTGGATGTCCTCCTCATGCGTCTCGTCTATGGCCCGCAGAAGGTCCTTGCGTGCTTCGGCCAGCTCGTGAAGCGTGTTGGCCCATGCCCCTGGCGATCCTTCGGGAACCGGGGGCCAATCGCCGCGCTCGGGGGGTTTGGCGCCGCTGCCGCGCACGCGGGCGGCCACGGTCTCCGTCCACGCGGTCATGTGCAGGACGATTTCCCAGATCGTGTGCACGCCTGCGATGACCTGCCGCGACGCATCGTCGTGGGTCACCTCATCGAGGATGCGCGCACTGCTGTCGCCGTACCAGGGCGTTCCGGTCCACAGGTCCTGCAAGCGGAAGGAGAGCGTCGAGCGAATGCTCATGCCGGCCTGCCGAGCGTTGGGGGATGCCGCAAACATACACCCGCGGGGCCGCGCCTGCCGCTACGCGGCCATGACGTCGAAGATGCCCGCGGCGCCCATTCCGCCACCGATGCACATCGTGACCATTCCGAGCCCGCCGCCGCGGCGGCCGAGCTCGTGCACCAATTGCGTGGTGAGCTTGGCGCCGGTGGCGCCCAGCGGGTGGCCGAGCGCAATTGCGCCGCCGTTCACGTTCACGCGACTCGTGTCCATTCCGAGGTCGTGGATCACGGCGAGCGCCTGGGACGCAAACGCCTCGTTGAACTCAATGAGCTTGATGTCGTCGAGCGCCTTGCCTGCGAGCTTGAGCGCCTTCGGCACTGCCTTGACCGGACCCACTCCCATTACGTCCGGCGCGACGCCAGCGGTGGCGAAGGCAACGAAGCGGGCGATGGGCTTGATGCCCAACGCCGCCGCGCGCTCGGCGCTCATCAGGAGCACGGCCGCTGCGCCATCGGAGTAAGGGCTGGCATTGCCCGCGGTGACGGTTCCCCTGGTACTGAACGCCGGCCGCAGAGTGGCGAGGACTTCGGGCGTCGTGCCCGAGCGCACGAGCTCGTCGCTCTCGAAGGGTGCGATCATCTCGCTTCGCGTTGCGCCGTTCCATGACACGCGGGACACGGAAATCGGGACGATCTGGCTGGCGAACGCACCGGTCGCCTGCGCAGCAGCGGCCTTGCGGTGGGACTCGGCAGCGAATACGTCCTGTGCCTCGCGCGAGATGTTCCAGCGCGCCGCGACGCGCTCGGCGGTGAATCCCATACCAATCATTTCCTCGGCCATCTCCGGATGAAGCCGCGTGTGGAAGCCGGACATGGGCACGTGACTCATCATCTCGACGCCGCCCGCGATGACGATGTCGTTGGAGCCGCACGCGATCGCATGCGCGGCCATGGCGATGGCCTGCAGGCCGGAGGAGCAGAACCGGTTGACCGTGACTGCCGTGACCTCGACGGGAAACCCGGCTCGGAGCACCGCAAGCCGGGCGTGGTTGAGTCCCTGCGAAGCTTCTGGCATGGCACAGCCCCAGACGATATCGTCTACGACAGCCGGATCCACCTCGCCTGCCGAAGTGCGCGCGAGCGCCGCGCGCATGAGGGTGGCGCTCAGGTCAATCGGGTGGGTGGTGGCGAGCGATCCGTCGTGCTTGCCGCGCGCGACCGCGGACCGGACTGCACTGACGAGTACCACATCCCGGACTTGCATGGCTTCTCCTGCGCGAAATAGGCCTGCCGTGCGCTGCTGGAACGTATTATGGATAGTATCGCAGGATGCGTGCGTCCGCTGGCGTATCCTGATCTTCATCCCCACCGGATCCAGCCGATGCGTGTCAAGACACTGATGACCTTCTGCGGGGCACTGGTGGTGTTGGCGTGGTCGTGGGGCTCACCGCCAGTCCCTGTTTCAGACGCAGCCGCGCAGGGTGGCGAAGTCGCGACGGAGCCAGGCGCGCTGCAGCCACAGGCGGAAGTGCGAGTCGGCGACAACGTCGTTTTCGCGATCAGGGCCGCGCGCGCGGGGCGGAGTCCGGCGGCACGCGCGCACGACGCAAACGAAGCGCTCCAGGAGGCGATTGCCGCCAACGCGCTGGACGTGCGCGTCGAATACACCGATTCGGCGGCGGTTGTGTATGCAGGGGGCCGTCCGATCGTCCAACTGGGGACGGAAGACGCCGTGCTTGCCGGCGATGCAAGTGCCGCGGTCCATGCCGACCGGGTTGCGGGGAAGCTTCGTGCGGCGCTGGCGTCGGAGCACACGCGGAGCGTAGTGGCGGGGACGATCTTCAATGCGACGCTCGCCGTGGTATTCGCGGTACTGGCTGTGTTGCTGCTCCGGAGCGCGTGGCGATACGGTGATCGCGCCGCGAACTGGCTGGAAGCCAACCCAGGTCGGGTGCCCGACCTCCATGTGCGGACCCTGAAGCTGCTGAGCCGCGGCGCGGTTCGCGCTGCGCTGTCGCTTGGCAACGTAGCAGGGCGCTGGATTGTCATGGCGGGGATCGCGTACGCATGGCTGATTGCCACGTTCTCGCTGTTCGAATCCACGCGCGGCTTCACGGCGCAGCTATCTGGAGCGCTGCTGGATCCGCTGGCCACTCTTCTGTCGCGCGCAGGGGCCGCCATACCGCTTGCTGCGGTCATGGCACTGGCGCTCATGGCGCTTCTGCTGGCGCTGCGTGCGCTGCGCCTGTTCTTTGGCGAAGTAGCAAGCGGAGACGCCACCGTATCATGGCTCCCACGAGATCTTGCGCGGCCCGCAGGCATCCTGGCGCAGGCCGGATTGGTCGTGGTGGCGCTGTTGCTGGCGGGGCCGGTGCTCTCTGGCAATCCCGACGGCGCCGTCTCCCGCACGGGCATGGTGGCCATCTGCGCGCTCGCACTGGCACTGGTGCCGCTCGGGGCTGGCGTCGCGATGGGGGTGGCAACCCTGTTCGGCCGCTGGATAGCCGTGGGAGACTGGTTCGAGGTCGGGAGCCATCGGGGCAGGGTTACGCGCATTGGCGTCCTCGAAGTGATCCTGCGCGACGAGACGGGAGCGGAAGTTCGCGTGCCCCACCTCGCGCGCCTGTGGCACCCGACAAGGGTATGTGCGCATCCGCGGCGCATCGTCGAACTGCTGCCGGTGGAACGCGCGCTGGCGACACCGGCCCTTGCCGACAAGGTGAGCCAGACGCTCGGCCGCATTGGCGCCGAGGCATCGGTGCGCCTCGTCGGCGTGACAGAAACGCAGGCAACGCTGGAACTGGCGGTGACCAGCGAGGATGGCGACGCTCGCTCGGCGTGTCTCTGGGCCGCGCTCGTCGAGGTTGAAGCGGCGCGCCGGGAGGCATCCCGGCTCTGAGCCCCTACGCGCTCCTTGTGGGGCTAATCGTGCTTGCGTGGGTTGGCGACGCGCTTGCCCGTCCAACGCGGCATCGCCCGATCGGGCTTTCTTCCGGAACCGAGTTTCTTGTCGCCGGCCTTCTAGTGGGGCCGGTAGGCGTAGGGATGGTGACGCGCACGACGCTCGAGGCCCTGGCTCCCCTCACGCTGGTCGCCGCCTCGTGGCTTGCGCTGCTCGCCGGAAGCGACATCGCCGACAGGCGGAATACACCGCCGTCACGGGTGGTTATGGGTCTCGCGCTCGGACTTGCGTCTTATGCTGCGTGCAGCGTGGCGGCGTGGCTGCTGATGCCAGTGGCTGCTCCTTTGGATGGAGAAGCCAGGGTACTCATGGCGCTGGGGATGGGCTGCGCGGGCAGCGAGACCGCGCGGATCGCGATGACGTGGGGGGCGACCCGGCCGGCTGTGCGCGGCCCCCTGCAGAATGCACTGGCGGATCTCGCCGCGGCTGGCGATGTAGTGCCGCTCATCGGTCTCGCCGTGTTGTTCTCCATTGCGCCGCAGCCAACCGAATCGCGGCTTAACGGATTCCCTCTCATTGCGCTCGGCGTGACAGTTGGGCTCGGAGTGGTTGCCGGGGTGCTTGCCGCCGTGCTGACGCGAGTCGAGTCGAGGCAGACCGAGCGCTGGGGGATCCTTGTTGGCGCTGCGTTGATGGGGGTCGGGCTCTGCGCGGCGCTTGGCCTTGCTGCGCCAACGGCGCTTGCGACGATGGCGGTGGTGCTCAACCTGCTGGCCCGTGACCGGGCGGCGTTGCGTGCGATGCTGGCGTCCACGGCGAGGCCAGTGCTGCTGCCGGTGATGGCTCTGGCTGGCGCACAGATTGACGCGCACGACGGCAAGGCGTTCTGGCTTGCCGTGGCGCTGGTGCCGCTTGTGCGGCTGGGCATCAAGCTTCCGGTCGTTGCAGTGCTGCGCCGCGGCTTGGCGCCATCCACGGCGATGACTCGCTGGGCGGGCGCCGCGCTGATGTCGGCGGGTCCGGTCACGGCGTGCGTCGGGCTGGTGGTGGCTGCGCGACTCCCCGGGCCGATCGGGCGTCTTGTGCTGGCGTCGTGCGTGGCATCCATAATCGCGGGAGAGGTCGTTGGCCTACCTGCGCGCAGGCGTGAGCTGCGCCGTGCGGGTGAAGGTTCCTCGCGAAGGGAGACTCCCGCCCCGGACGCGAAGGTGGTGACGTGAGCGCCACGGGCAGCAAGTCGTGGCGCGTGCGCGCCGTGCAGTTGCTCGTGCTGCTGATCACGCTCGGAGTCGCGTGGGCGGCACGGTACACGGTGGTAGCTGACTCGGGCGTTGCTTCGGCGATAGCCGGACTGGGGTTGCTGCTGCTGGCCGGCATCCTTGTCAGTGAGTTGGCGGAGGTTGTCGGGCTTCCACACCTGACCGGGTATCTGCTTGCCGGGATCCTGGCCGGGCCGCACGTGCTCGGGCTCGTGGGAGACGAGGCTGTCGAGCGGCTGGGTGTGCTCAACGAGCTTGCGCTTGCGCTGATTGCGCTGGCCGGTGGCGCGGAATTGCGTATTGACGGCCTGCGGAAGGCGCTGCGGAGCCTGGCGTGGGCTCACCTGTTTCAGACTGGCGCAATCCTCGTCGCAGTTGGCGGGGCCTTCATGGCGATGAAGAGGTTCCTTCCATTCCTGGATGGCATGGGGTGGACCGCCACGACGATGGTGGCGCTGCTGTGGGGTGTGCTGGCGGCGACGCGCAGCCCGTCGGCGGTGCTCGGCATCCTCACGCAACTGCGCCCGAAAGGGCCGCTCACGGAAATGACGCTGGCGTTCGTGATGTCGTCCGACGTCGTCGTGATCCTGCTTCTGGCGCTCACGATCGCCGCAGCGAGGGTCGGCCTGGATCCGGCGGCGGGCTTCAGTCTCTCGACCTTCGCGGATGTGGGTCACGAGCTCCTGGGTAGCGGGGCGTTGGGCACGACGCTGGGCATTGTGCTCGCTGCGTTCCTCTGGCTCGGCGCAAGGAAGTCCGCTCGGGGGGGAGCTTCACTTCCGGAGGGGCCGCCCGCGGATCCGGATGTGCCGGCAGACGCCGGCGCCGGGGGAGACCGCAACCTTCTTCTCGTGCTCATCGCACTCGGGCTGCCGCTCTCGGCGCTTCTCAAATACATCCACCTGAATCCGCTGCTCTCGTTCATGGTGGCGGGGTTTGTCGTGCAGAACTTTTCGCGCGGCGGGGAGCGGTTGCTGCACGCCATCGAGCAGACCGGGGCGGTCGTATTCGTTGTGTTCTTCGCCACCGCCGGCGCGCACCTCGACCTGCCTGGTTTCGTGCAGATATGGCCTGTTGCGCTGACTCTGGCGGGCCTGCGACTCGCTGTTACGATCGTGGCGGCGCGCGCAGCCAGCCGCGTGGCCGGCGACGCACCCGTGATCTACCGCTGGGGCTGGTCCGGCCTCGTCTCCCAGGCGGGGCTCGCGCTGGGCGTCGCGCTGTTGATAGTGCGCGAGTTCCCGGCGTTCGGTGAAGGATTCCGAACGCTCGCGATCGGGGTCGTGGGGGTGAACGAACTGCTCGGGCCTGTGCTGTTCAAGCTTGCGCTCGACCGCACAGGCGAGTCGTCCGGCGCCGCCTATCCCCCGCAGGCCGGATAACGCGGATCCGGCAAGCCGACAGCTGGCCTGTCCCTGCGTGCAGCGATGGCCATCATGACGTCGTGGAGAAAATTCCCCACGCGCGCGGAATGGTCGTATTCGATATAACGGGGCTCGTCCGTGAGCTGGTGGTAGTCTGGCGAGTATCCTGTCGAGAAGTATGTGACGGGAACGCTGTGGCGGGCGTAGTTGACCTGGTCGCTGCGGCAGAATCTGTTCATGGGATTTTCGAACACGTCCCACGAGCGGTCTACGGCCATTGGCGACGCACGGATCGCGTTGACGGAGTCAATGATGTCGCCGAACTCCTGCGACAGTCGTCGGGAGCCGAGCGACTGCAGCGAGTTCGGGCCGCCGAACTTCACATAGTCAACGCGGCCCTTGCCCATCATGTCCATGTTGTGAGCCGCCACGATCTTGTCGAGCGGGATGGTGGGGTGGTCGGTAAACCAGCGGGAGCCAAGCAGCCCGCCCTCCTCGCCGTTGTGCGAGACGAAAATGATGGACCGCGCTGGTTTCTCGCTCGCGAACTTCTCTGCGGTTTCGAGGAGGAGAACCGTGCCGGCACCGTCGTCATCCGCGCCGTTATTGATCGAGTCTCGCCGTGGCGGGCGGATGCTGCGTGCCCGCGTGATAATCGAGTCAATCGCATGCTGCTGTTCCGGCGACGGCCGGCAGACGGGATCGTTTGCCCCCTGACGCCGCGTAACCCAGTTGTATGCGCGCAGTGAGTCGTGGTCAACGGCGGCAGGGGCAACGCCAACGTGATCGTTGTGCGCACCAAGGAGTACATACTCTCCAGCGCGCGCAGGATCGGATCCCGGCATGATGGCGATGACATTGCGCGCCGGAGTAGGCGACATCTTCCAGTCGTAGCTCCAGCGGAGTGACACGGGCTGCCCGGTCGTGCCAACGGAAACCTGTTCGACTGGGCGGCCGAAGAGCCGGGCGGCGACTGCGGCCGAGATCGTCGCGCCGCCGGGGCCAGATGACTGGGCTGTGGGGCTCATGCCTCCACGGCCGGCGAAAGCTGCTGACACAGTCGCCGGGGGAAGCTCCTCGAAGTTCACTAAGAGAACCGCGGCGGCTCCGAGGGCCGCCAGCCGGTCAGGGGCCGCTCCACCGCGCCCGCCACGGCCAGCGCCGGCGCGGCCTCCGCGGCCCGCAGTGCCGCGCGCGGCCGCGGCAACTGAATCGGAGTAGAGCGCCATCCGGGCGCCAAAGCGATCGGGCAGCGAGTCACAGCGCTGGAGCGGCGTGGTGCCCCGGCCGCCGGTGCCGCCGCCCGGGCCGCCGCTGAACACGGCAACCTTGCCGCGAAACGCTCCGGGGTCGAGCGGAGCCGTGTCGTTCCAGGGGCCTGCGTACACAGTTGCAACGTTGTCGAGGTCAACCCGCCCTCCAACGCCCGCAGCAGGCGAGGGCACCATCGGAATCCAGTCGGCCTTCGCGCGCAGCGTGTTGCCCGCGACGATGATGCGCGCCGTGGCGCTGTCGAACGCGCTCAGCCCGTACGGCAACACCTGAAAATACGTGCCGCTGTCTCCCCCCGGCCGCAGGCCGAGCCGCTTGAACTCGGATGCGATGTACGCAGTTCCTTTGTAGTTGCCAGGCTCGCCAATGCGACGGCCCTGCATGGAGTCGTCCGCGAACTGGTAGAGCCGCGTACGGAGGTCGTTTGCGGTGATGTCTGACGTGGTTGGCCTGGGCGCCCACTTCGCGGGGCCTTCGTCCGGCCACACCGGGCGTTCGGTTGTGGTGCGGCCCTGGGCATGAAGGGCCGGAGCTAGCGCGAGGGCCAGCGCGACAAACGACAGGCGGTACACAGGCGTGCTCCGGAACATAGGCGTTGGGTGCATTGCGTGAATCCGATTCATGATTGCGGGTGGCGCCATCTGAATGACGTACGATGCGGGTTCAGTTGCGGAGGGGCTTGCCGGTCTCGAGCATGAACTTGATGCGGGCCTGCGTCTCCTGCGTACCGAGGAGTTTCAGGAATGCCTCTCGTTCCAGATCCAGAACGTCCTGTTCCGTGACGTTCCGCGGTGGCCCGTCGCCTCCGGCAAGGACGTGGGCAATTTCGTTTCCTATGCGGGCGTCATGCTCACTCGCCTGGCCCGCCTCGCGCGCGGCGAAAACGGCGTAACGAAGGTTCCCAAGCGCCTCGCGCCCCAGGGCACGAATCGTCTGCATCGTGGGCGCCACGTAATCCGGCGCGAGGTCGAGAACGCGCGCCTTGGCGTCAGCGAGGAGAAGGTCGCGGTTCATCGTGATCCTGTCAGCAACCGGGCGCAGGAAGCCCATCCTCCTCGCCTCGTGGGCACTGGTGCTCACCTGCGCGAGCGCGATCAGCCTGAACGCGCGCCGCGGCGCCTCGAAGGGATCGGCCTCGTCGTAGGGAGCGAGCGCGTTGGTGAAGCGGAAGAGCAGCTCCTTCGTTCCGCCACCGCCGGGCAGGAGCCCGACGCCGGCCTCAACGAATCCCATGTAAAGCTCGGCATGCGCCTGAATTCGATCGCAGTGGAGAGACAACTCGCAGCCGCCGCCGAACGTCACGCCAAAGGGTGCTGCGACGACCGGGAACGGCGCAAGCCGCGCACTCATGGTGAACTCCTGGAACTGGCGTACCGCGGCCTCGACCGCCTTCCAGTCGCCGGCCGTGACGAGTTGTCCAACCTGCGCCAGGTTGGCGCCCGCCGTGAAGGTTCGCGGATCATCGTTGCCTATCACGAGCCCTGCGTACGCGCCAGCGGCGATGCGTTCCGTCGTTGCTGCGAACATTTCGGCGACGCCGGAGCCAAGCGAGTTGGCTTTGCCGCAGAACTCGAGGCAGAGAACGCCGTCGCCGAGGTCAACGCATCGTGCATCTTCGTTGGCATCCAGCACGCGGCCTGCGCCGCGGAGTGCCGCGAGGCTGACCTGCCCAGGTACTGGCTGGAGCGGAATACGCACGGCGGGCGCGGCGCCCGGTGGCACGGACGGGAACGCGGGGACCATGACGCCCTTTCGTCCTTCCTTGTAGAACGCGCTGCCTGCCGCCGCCAGGAGCGGTGGCTCGGACAGGCCTGCTGCCTTCACCTCTGACCGGAGCCAGGAAAGCCCGATCGCATCCATCACCTTGAACGGGCCGACCTCCCACGCAAACCCCCATTCGAGGGCACGGTCAACTGATGCAATGTCGTACGCGATCGCAGGTGAGGTCGCAGCCGTGTAGTGTGAACTCTCGACCAGCAACCGCCGGAGGAAGTCGCCGTACTTGCCGCGCATGGCGCGCGCCTTGCGGAGGCGCTCGGCCGGGGGGAGCTTGAGGATCTCTTCCAGAGTTGGCGTCGAGAGCTTTTTCTGTGGCCGGTACTCGAGCGTTTTCCAGTCGAGGGTCTGGATCTCCTTGCCGACCTTCCTGTAGAAACCGGCGCCCGTCTTCTCGCCAAGCCGGTGCTGCCTGACCAGTTCGGCGACCCATGCCGGCATGGCAAAGTCTTCGCCCGTGGCCTGGCGAAGCTCGGTGGTGACGTGGGAGAGGGTGTCTATTCCCGACAGATCACCCGTGCGGAACGTTGCGCTCCTGGCGCGGCCGATGAGCGGGCCAGTAAGCGTGTCAACTTCATCAATAGTGAGATCGAACTCCGTCATCAGGCGCATCGTCGCAGCCCATCCAGCCACGCCAAGGCGATTTGCAACAAAACCGGGAGCATCCCTGGCGACGACGATTCCCTTGCCGAGAATGCGCTCGTGGTGGGCGCGCAGCGTGGCGACCACTTCGGGGCGCGTGTCACGGCCCGGAATGATCTCCAGCAGGTGCATGTAACGCACCGGGTTGAAGAAGTGGGTTCCGCAGAACCGCTCTCGGAAGCTGGCAGACCGCCCCTCGAGCAGGACCGACATCGGGATGCCCGAGGTATTGCTGGAAACGATGGCATGGGGCGCCACGGCCTCGATCTTGGCAAAGAGATCCTGTTTTGGCCCGGGCAGCTCGACTATTGCTTCGCAGATCCAGTCGCAGTCCGCGAGGAGTGGCAGGTCGTCTGCCGTGTTGCCGGTGGTGACGAGCGCGGCCCTGTCAGCATCCACGAAGGCGGTGGGCTTTGCCTTGACGGCCCGCTCCAGCCCCTTGCGGGCAGGCGCTGAGCGATCGGGCGACTTTGGGTCGTCGTTGCCGGGAATGTCGAGCAGGACAACCGGAATTCCCGCCGACGCCCCGAGTGCTGCAATGCTGGCGCCCATGATGCCGGCGCCCACGACCCCGATCTTGCGGATACGCATGGTAACCCCCATGGGATGCCACGACAGTGGTGGCGTTCCCGATCCTGTGTGCCGGAGAGTATGTTGGGCGCGGCTCACTGATGCTGGCAACTGCCTGTTCACGCCAACCCTGCCACCCCCGTCCCCACGATGAAGATAGTCCTCTTGTGCCTTGCGTTCGCAGCCATACTCCCTGACGTGGCGGCCTCACAGGCCCAGGGGAAGCCTGGCGAGGCGGCGGTTGGCGTCACGGCCCGCCGTGAGCAGGGGGCGGTGCGCCGGCTTGTCGCGTCTCCCGCCGAAGGACCGATCGTGCTGGACGGCACGCTGGACGATGAGGCGTGGAAGAAGGCGGAGGTTGCAAGCGGGTTCGTGCAGAGCGAGCCCAACACAGGTCAGCCGGCGACCGAGAAGACGGAGGTGCGCGTGGTGTACAGCGCGACGACCCTGTACATCGGCGCCCATCTGTACGATGGTGAGCCCGACCGGATCATCGTGAACCAGATCCGCAAGGACTTCAACGAGGTGGAACAGGACGACTTCGAGGTGATCCTCGACACGTTCCATGACCGTCATAACGGATATGTGTTCATCACGAACGTGGAGGGCGCCAAGCTGGACCGGCAAGTGGCTGGTGAGGGGCGGGAGGTGAATCCGAGCTGGGACGCTGTCTGGGACGTGAAGACGCGTCGGGTGGCGGATGGCTGGACCGTGGAAATGGCGATTCCGTTCCGCTCGCTCCGTTACGATCCGTCGAGCCAGGAGCCGTGGGGCGTGAACTTCTCGCGCCGGATCCGCCGCAAGAACGAAGTGACGTTCTGGTCGCCGATTCCGCGCGAATACACGCTTTCGCGGCTTTCACTGGCGGGCGAACTCGAGGGCGTGCGGCCACAGGGAGCCGCGCGGGATATTCGCATCAAGCCGTATGCGCTTGCGCGGTCGGTGCGTGACGTGGGCGTGCGCGACTTCACGACCTCGGGCGATGTCGGGGTTGACGTGAAGGCAGGCCTCACCCGGGCTCTCACGCTCGACGTAACGGTCAACCCGGATTTTGCGCAGGCCGAGGCGGACGAGCAACAGGTGAACCTGACGCAGTTCTCGCAGTTCTTCCCCGAGAAGCGCGAATTCTTTCTCGAGAACTCGGGTGTGTTCTACGTTGGAGACGCGGCTCGCAACAACCGCACGTTTGCAACGCTGACGCCCGATGAAGACATGCTGCTCTTCTTCAGTCGGCGGATCGGGCTGACGTCCGGCGGTACGCCGATACCGATTCCGGGCGGGGTTCGCCTTACTGGGACGATGGGCGACTGGGCGATCGGCGCGCTTGCAATGCAGACCGAGCGGCTTGGCACGACGCCGTCCAACCGATACACGACGTTGCGTTTGCGCCGCAACCTTGCGCCCGGATCGGATATCGGGGTGCTGTACACCGGGCGTGACGCGGTGGGTAGCGCGGGCGGCTACAACCACGCGTACGGCGCCGACGCCAACATCAGGTTCTTCGGGCAGGTTGACTGGAACTCCTACCTCGTAGGTTCTGATTCTCCCGGCAAAGCGGATGGCGCGTATACCTGGCGGACGTCACTCAACTACGAGGGGCAGTTCCTGCACATGAAGGGTACTGCGCTGGAGATCGGCAACGGCTTCCAGGACGACCTTGCATACTACCGCCGGATCGGCGTACGGAAGTGGAGTGCCGACATAGGAATTCGACCGCGTCCGGCGTGGTTCCGGGAGATGGGTGGCCGCGAGCTGCACCCGCACATCGTCTGGAGCTATTACAACGATCTGGCCGGGCGGCCCGTGGGAAAGAGCCTGCATTCCGCGAATACATGGTTCTTCGCGGACGGCTCGTATACCGAACTGTCGGCGAATGCGAGATACGAATACATCACGGATTCGCTTCGCCTGAACCGCGGCGACCGCAACGCGCAGCGGCTTGCTCCCGGCGGTTATCAGTGGACAGAATGGCGCTGGCTCTACAACAGCAACGCAGCCCGCCCCATGTGGGTCAACTTGACGGCGACGCGCGGCGGGCTCTGGAGTGGCACGCAGACCTCGCTGAACGCTACGGTGACGTTCCAGCCGTCGTTCCGCACCAGAATCGCCGTTGGCGCGCAGCATACGAACGCCAGGCTGAACAACCCGGACCAGAGGTTCACGGCAACGGTCTGGACCGGGCGCGCCAACTATTCGTTCACGACGAACATGTTCCTTGATGCACTCACCCAGTACGATGCGGCGGTGAGGCAGTTTAATGCGAACATCAGGTTCAACCTGATTCACCACCCGCTGTCGGACCTTTATATCGTCTACAACGAGCAGCGGTTCACGACAGTGGACGCGCCAACGCCGGGACGCAGCATGGTGCTGAAGTACACGCACATGTTCGCGTATTGAATCGCGGCTGGACTGGCACCAGCCATGCCACAGCGTGCAGTATAGGGGGGCGGTCCGCGGCCGCGGTCAGCGGTAGGGGCCCGGTCCGCGTCATTCACGGTGACCCGTCACGAGGATCATAGATGCGCGTCTTCACGTCCGCCGCAACCGCCCTGGCGCTTTCGTCGCTCATGGCGCTCGATGCTGCCCTTGCGCAGCAAACCCCAACGATCAAGCAATGGCTGGCGCCTGGCTACCCGTCGGAGCTGGTGGCGGCGAAGACGGCCGACAAGCTGGCCTGGCAGGCCTATGAGGAAGGCAAACGGAACGTCTTCTTCGCGCAAGCGCCTGACTTCAAGCCGCGCCGCCTGACATCCTTCCTCAAGGACGACGGCACGGATCTGACAAACCTCAAGATCTCCGACGACGGCTCGGTCGTTGTGTTCATACGGGGCAGCGCGCCGAACCGGGATGGCTGGGTGGCGAATCCAAGCGCCGACCCGGACGGGGCCGAGCGTGCGATCTGGGCCGTAAGTACTGCCGGAGGGCTTCCCGCATGGCGCGTCGCCGAGGGGAGCAACCCGGAGCTGTCGCCGGACGGCCGATGGGTACTCTATGTGAAGGACGGCCAGATCTACCGGGCCGCTGTAGGCAAGACGCAGCAGGTTGACAGCATGAGCCGGGGACTGAAGCCGTTCATCAAGGAATGGGGAACGCAGAGCAACCCACGCTGGTCGCCCGACGGCTCGCGGATCGCATTCGTGTCAACGCGAACAGACCACAGTTTCATCTCCATCTATGACGTGAAGACACGGACGGTGCACTACATGCACCCTTACGTGGACTTCGACCGGAGCCCGACGTGGTCGGCGGACGGCAAGCAGATCGCGTTCCTCCGCACGCCCGGCCTGCCGTTTGGACGGGGTCCTCTCACGCAAACCCAGGCCGCGCAGCCGGGCGGCCGGGCAGGCGGGTTTCCCGGTGGATTCCCTGGAGGGGCCGGGCGCGGCGGGCGCGGAGGCCGTTCGAATGATCCGCGGATAGGCCTCTTCGACGCGGCGTTCGAGGACGGATCAACGCTGAAGGTCATGATTGGCGATCCTGCCACGGGCGAAGTTCGCGAGCACTGGCGTAATGCGCCGCGCGACAGCGTCTTCGCGGGGATCAACCAGATCACATGGGCTGGCGACGCGCTGCTGTTCCAGCTCGAGCCGCAGGAGTGGCTGCTCATGTACTCGCTGAGCACCACCGCCTCCAACCCGCAGCCCGTCGTGCTCACGCCACGCGAAGGGATGATCGGCAACGAATCGGTGCAGTCGCAGTGGGCGGTATCGGTTGACGGCAAGTGGATGTACTACTCGACGAACGTCGGTGACATAGACCGCCGCCACATCTGGAAGGTGCCGACGTCGGGCGGCGATGCGGTGCAGGTAACGACAGCCGAAATCGAGACGTATCCGATACCCCTCGCTTCGAACAAGAGCCTGGCAGTGATGTCGGCCACGGCCGTTCGCCCGCAGAGCGTGAGCATCTGGCCAACGACGCCGAACGCCGCGAGATCCAGCGAGAAGGTGATCTATCCGACGCTGGCGAAGGACTTTCCGCTCAACGCGTCGGTGGTTCCCACAAACGTGATGCTGAAGGCCGACGACGGCCTCGAGTTCCACAACCAGCTCTTCCTGCCGAAGGACCTCAAGCCGGGCGAGAAGCGGCCTGCAATCGTGTTCATCCACGGCGGCTCACGCCGCCAGATGCTGCTCGGCTACCAGTACCTGTCGTTCTACCACGTGTTCTATGCAGTGAACCAGTGGCTGACGAGCCAGGGGTACATTGTGCTGAGCGTGAACTATCGGAGCGGCATCGGCTACGGCAAGTCGTTCCGCAACGCGCCGAACGTGGGGGCGCAGGGGAACGCGGAGTACAAGGACATCATTGCCGCAGGCCGCTACCTTCAGACCCGCGACGACGTAGACCCGAAGCGGATTGGCGTGTGGGGCCTGTCGTACGGGGGTCTGCTCACAGCAGAGGCGCTGGCGCGCAACTCGGACGTCTTCATCACGGGAGTGGATCTGGCGGGCGTCCACCTCGAAGGCAATACGCTCGACTCGACCGCGGTCAGCTACAAGGCAAGTGCGATCTCGGAGATCGGCAAGTGGACATCCCCAGTGCTGCTCCTGCAGGGTGACGACGACCGGAACGTGCCGTTCTCGCAGACGGTCGGGCTCGTGCAGCTCCTCAGGGCGCACAAGATCTACTTCGAGCTGACGGTGATTCCTGACGACGTTCACGAGACGCTGCTTCACTCGCGGTGGCTGGACTTCTTCGGCAAGATGGAGGTCTGGCTGGACAAGTATCTGAAGCGAGCGGAGAAACCGCCGGTGGTGGTGAAGGGAACGACGGGGGACACCCGGTAGGGTCGTGCGCCGCTGCGGGCTTGCAGGCAACGCGCCGGCAGCAGCGCAGCCGCAGCGGGGATGATGGTGCGGGGCGACGCGCGCAGGCCTAAGCGCGCCGCCCCGCTGCCTTGAGCACCTCCCGTTCCTTCCATAGCGAATAGACGGCGGGGATGACGATCAGCGTCAGGATCGTGCTGGACACCATGCCGCCGACCATGGGCGCGGCAATGCGCTTCATCACGCTGGCGCCGGTCCCGTTGCCGAGCAGGATGGGGATCAGCCCCGCCATGATCGCGGTGACTGTCATCATCTTTGGCCGAACGCGCTCAACTGCGCCTTCGATCACAGCGTCGTAGAGGTCGCGGGCGGTCGGTGGCGCGCCGCTGGCACGATGCGCAGCCCACGCGTGGTCCAGGTAGATCAGCATTACCACGCCGGTCTCGGCAGCCACGCCTGCCAACGCGATGAAGCCAATCGCCACCGGCACCGACCAGTTGAAGCCGAACGCCCAGACGAACCAGATTCCGCCAACCAGCGCGAAGGGCAGCGACGCCATGACGATCAGCGTTTCGCCAACGCTCTTGAAGTTGAAGTAAATGAGCAGGAATACGATCGCAAGCGTTGCCGGGATCGCGACCTTCATCTGCGACCGGGCGCGCTGCATGTACTCGTACTGCCCGCTCCACTCGAGGGTATAGCCGGGTGGCAGCATCACCATATCGCGAACCATCTGCTGCGCGTCGCCGACGTAGCTTCCGATGTCGCGGCCGGCGACGTCCGCGTACACCCACGCGGTGGGAATGGCACCTTCGGTACGCACGACCATAGGCCCGGAGACCTGCCGGATCTTCGCAACCTGCCCAAGCGGCACTTGCGCGCCTCCCGTACCTGCGGGAGCGCCGCCGTCGGTCATGGCCGATCCTCCCATCCGCGCCGGGCCGCTGCCCTCCGCTCCTTCGCTGTGGTTCATCGGGACGAGCACGGAGGCAAGCCGTGCGGGCGTGTCACGCAGTTCCTGCGCGTAGCGGACCCGTACGCCGTAACGCTCGCGGCCCTCGATTGTCTGCGTAATTGTCATTCCGCCAATGGCGGCCGCAATCACGGTCTGGACATCGGCGATGTTCACGCCGTGACGTGCCGCCGCGGCGCGGTCTATGTCAATGTCGAGGTAGTATCCGGAGACGGCACGCTCCGCGAATACGCTGCGTGTTCCGTCCACCATCCGCACGGCTTCCTCCACCTGTCTGCCGATGCTCTCCAGCTCCGCGAGGTCCGGCCCGAAGATCTTGATCCCGACGGGTGTGCGGATCCCGGTCGCGAGCATGTCAATCCGGCCGCGGATCGGCATCGTCCATGCGTTCGTCACGCCGGGAAGGCGCACGGCGGAATCCATCTGCGCAACCAGGAGCTCGGGCGTCATCCCGGGGCGCCACTCCTGCCGGGGCTTGAGCGTGATTGTAGTTTCGAACATGTCGAAGCCGGCCGGATCCGTGGCGGTCTCGGCACGCCCGGCCTTGCCGAACACATGCTCCACCTCGGGAAACGCCTTCAGGATGGCGTCCTGCTGTCGAAGGATCTCCCGCGCGCGAGCCACGGGGATTCCCGGCATCGTCGTGGGCATGTAGAGGATCGTTCCTTCGTCGAGCGGCGGCATGAACTCCGCTCCGATCCGGGCCCACGGGATCCACGTAGCCGCCAGGACGACGGCGCCGGCCGCGATCACCGGACCGCGGTGCGCAAGCACGAAGTCAATCACCGGCCGATACACCAGTATGAGGGCGCGGTTGATCGGATTGGCGCGTTCCCTGTAGATGCGTCCGCGAATGAAGAGACCCATCGTCACGGGCACGAGCGTCACCGACAGCAGGCTCGCGGCTGCCATCGCGAATGTCTTCGTGAAGGCAAGCGGCTTGAACATCAATCCTTCCTGCCCCTGCAGGGTGAAGACGGGCAGGAAACTGACCGTGATGATGAGCAGCGAGAAGAACAGGGCCGGGCCGAGTTCCTGCGCGCTCGTCACCACGACCTTCCATCGCTCACCCGGCGTCAGGTGCCGGGTCGAGAACCAGTTGGCGCTCGCGCCGGGCTGAGACGGCCCGGCAGCGCGCTCGAGGTGTTTGTGCATGTTCTCGATCATCACGATGGCGGCGTCAATCATTGCGCCGATGGCGATTGCGATTCCGCCAAGCGACATGATGTCGGCGCCAACGCCAATGGCGTGCATCGCGATGAAAGCCATCAGGATTCCCATCGGCAGCGTCAGAATGGCAACGAGCGCCGAGCTGGCGTGCAGGAGGAAGGCGATGCATACCAGCCCCACGATGACCGATTCTTCGATGAGCTTTCCGCGCAGCGTCGCGATTGCCCGGTGGATCAGGTCACTCCGGTCGTAGACCGTGCGCACGACGACACCGGGAGGAAGCCCTTGTTGCACCTCGGCGAGTCTCGCCTTGACGCCGTCTATGGTCGTGAGCGCATTCTGGCCGAAGCGCATGACGACGATTCCGCCGACCACGTCACCCCGGCCGTCGAGGTCGGCGATGCCACGCCGCGGAGCGGGGCCAATCGTCACGCGTCCAACGTCCGCCACGCGGATGGGAGTGCCAGCCAGGGTTGCGCCCAGAACGACGTTTTCGATGTCACCGATTCCCCTGAGGTAGCCGAGGCCGCGCACCATGTATTCCCGCTCGGACAGTTCCATCGTCATGGCACCTACATCGCTGTTGGCGTCCTGGATGGCGCTCATGATGCGTGTTACCGGGATGCCGTACGCGAGCAGTCGCGCAGGGTCGAGGTCAACCTGGTACTGCTTCTCGAACCCGCCCACGCTCGCCACCTCCGACACGCCGGGCACGGCGGTCAGTGCGTACCGCAGGTACCAGTCCTGCACGCTCCTGAGCTGCGCGAGATTGAGCGTGCCGGTGGTATCCTCGATCACGTACTGGTACACCCAGCCAAGCCCCGTTGCGTCGGGGCCGAGCGTTGGCGTCACCCGCGCCGGCAGCTTGCCTGCGATGCCATTGAGGTACTCGAGCACGCGGGACCGGGCCCAGTAGAGGTCCGTGCCTTCCTCGAAGATGACGTACACGAAAGACACGCCGAAGAACGAGTAGCCGCGGACGGTCCGTGCCCCGGGTACTTTCAGCATTTCGGCGGCGATCGGATACGTGACCTGGTCTTCGATGATGCGCGGCGCCTGCTCGGCGAAGTCGGCCTGCACGATCACCTGGACGTCGGACAGGTCCGGGAGCGCTTCGAGCGGCGTGCGCCTGATGGCGACGATGCCGGCGGCAGCGAGGCTGATCGTCACGAGCGCGACGAGCAGACGGTTGGCGACCGACCATTCGATGATTCGCTTCAGCATGGCGTGTTCCTCACGGCACCCTGTGGGCGGCGTGCGGGTCGGGCTTCGCGCCGGGCGGAGACGTGGGCTGCATTGGGAGGGGCTTGGGCGGCTGAGTCATGTCCATGCCGGGCATCTCGCCCATCCCGCCAAGTGCCTTGCCGAGGTTCGACTCTGCGTCCACGAGGAAGGTCGCGGAGGCGACCACCGTGTCGCCGGCCGAGAGGCCGCGGAGGATCTCGATACGCTCGTCGTTGGACATGCCGACGGCCACTTCCCGCGGGGCAAGCTGGCCGCCCGTTTCCTTGACGAAGACGATGTTCCGCTTGCCGGTCGAGAGCACCGCATCGCGTGGAACGGTCATCACACCCGACCGGGCCGTGCCCGTGATGTTGAGCGTGGCGTACATCCCCGGCTTGAGGACGAGGTCCTCGTTAGCCAGCGATACCCGGAGCCGCGCCGTACGCGTGTCGGGACTAATTGTCGGGTAGATGAACGTGATGCGTCCCATCCGGTGCTCACCCGGGAGCGCATCGAAGTCCGCGTGCACCATCTGGCCGGCGCGTACTGCCGCAAGATCCTGCTCGAACACTTCGCCTTCGAGCCAAACCGTACCCAGATCCGCGACACGGTACAGCGGGTCTCCTGCCATGACCTTCTGGCCCTCCACCACGTTCTTCTGGAGCACGTAGCCGCTTGCGGGTGACCGCAGCGTGAGCGTCCGCTGGGCCGTTCCGGCCTGTTCGGTTGCGGCGATCTCGGACTCCGGGATGTCCCAGTAGGCGAGCCGGCGGCGGGCCGCGGCCACGAGGTCGGCGGCGTTGCGCCGGGCTTCATCGCCGCCCGACGCTACCTGCTGCTCGAGACGCCGGGCCAGGAGCAGTTCCTCCTGCGCCGCCACAAGCATCGGCGAGTAGATCGAGAATAGCGGGGCGCCCGCAGACACCGGCTGTCCCGTTGCATTGACGACCAGCCCTTCGACGAACCCGTCAACTCTGACGGTGATGGTGCGCACGCGGGTCTCGTCGTAAGTGACCTGGCCAACGGCGCGCACATCCTTTTCGAATGGGCCAACAGTTACCGCGGCAAAGGTGACACCAATGCGTCGCATCTGGTCTTGCGTGAGTGACACCGGCTGCTGGCCCTCGCCGGATCCCGTCATTGCGCCGTGATCGTGCCCTCCGGCCGCGGTCTGCGCGGGCCGGGAACCGCGCGTAACGAAGTACGCTCCGGCAATCGCGACGCCAATCATGGCAACGTACGCCATGGCGCGAACGACACGCCTTGCGGATTCGCCCTGCTCGGCAGCGGCGGCGTGGCGGGCTTGCTCTTCAGTTGGATGAATCACCTGGCACCTTCCTTTGTGTCAGCGCCGGCGCCAGGCGCCTTGCCTGGTTCAGCGGTCGAGTTCGGATCCAGCAGTTCGCGCCCCACAAGCATCTCGAGACGGGCCCATGCCTTTCCTTCCTCCGCTTCAAGACCGACGAGCTCCTGGCGGTATCCATTGACCGTCATCTGCCCGTCGAGGAGCGTCATGAAGTCCACGGCGCCAACGCGGTACGATGCGAGCGCCGACGCGACGGTGGCCTCGGCCTGCGGCAGCACCGTGGCGCGATAGAGGCGCACGAGGTCACGGGCCCGGGCAAGATCCGCGAGTGTTTCGCCAATTCCGCCAACCGTCTCGGCGCGCATCGCCGCCAGCTCCGAGAGCGCCATCGCCTTCATCGCTTCTGCCTCGGTGCGCATCTGCATCTGCCGGTTCCGGGCGAATATCGGCACCGAGGCGCCGATCATCAGGCTCCCCATGCGCTCGATGGCTGGCGAAGTGTGGCCGTTTGCGTCGGACATACTCGATCCGCGCTGTCCGTACTGCACCGCAACCTGGAGGTCGGGGATTATCTCGCGCCGCGCGAGGGCTGTGGCGGCGTCGGCTGCCTGCACGTCCTGCATGCCTGCGACTATCGAGGGACGACCGCTCGTCGCGATGGAATCAAGCGCGCGCCGCGGCGGGAGGGAATCCGGAAACCGCGGTCTGACCGCCGTGCTGACGGGGTCCCCGGGCGCGCGGTTTCCAAGCGCGTTGATCCGGGCGATTGCTGCCTCGCGCATCGCGTGCATGCGCAGCGTATCCTGCGCCATCTTCGCGATTGCGACCGTTGCGCGGAGGACGTCCGCCTGCCGCCCTTCGCCCACGCGGTACATGGACTCCGCCGTACGGCCAATGTCGGCGAGCAGGCCGAGCGTCTCGCGCGCGACATCCACCTGGCGGTCGGCTGCGTAGAGATCGTAGAACGCCAGCGCCGCCTCGTTGCGCAGCTTCCATTCCACATCCCTCGCGCGCGAGGCGGATGCGCCCGCCTGAGCGTCAGCGACCCGTCCGGCGATAGCGAGCTTTCCGCCCAACGGCACCATCTGCATGACCTGGAGCTGCCGCATGTCCAGGGGTGGCATCGGGCCAAGGTTCGGGAGTGAGTAGTTCATGAAGCCAAGCTGGATCTGCGGGTCGCTCGGCCGCCTTGCGCCGGGGACGCGCGCCTCCGCTGCGCGCGCTCGGGCCTTTGCCGCGCTCATGGCGGGATTGTCCTGCACCACCCGTGCGTAGAGTTCGCCCAGCCGCATCGGCGGCGCGGGCGCCTGCGCCGTCGCTGCGCACGGAACCGCCCCGCTCACGGCGAGTGCCATCGCGACGGCACTTGCGACTGTACGTGCGACTGTGCATGCGACTGTGCATGCGACTGTGCATGCGACTGTGCACGCGCGGCAATGGCGCATGGCGCGCCACTGGTTCGTTTGCATATTGCTGACCTCTCTTCGGTGGAACGCGGCGCCAGCCGTTCGGTCGCAGCGGCGCGTTGTCGTCTTCATGCCCTGTCGGTCGCGACGCTCTGTTGCGTCACTCGGGCATCGTTTTGCCTGGAGAGGTCAGGCGCGCGGCGGAGGCGGTTCCGGGCCGAAGGACGGGCTCACCGGGCGATCGGCCGGAACGGCCAATCCGGGAGCCGTGGTTGCGGCAAACCGCAGCATGGTGAGCGACGGTGCGGGCGTGGCGACGCCGTGGCATGCAGCCATTGCGGCGCACGCGTCCGGCGCCGAGTGATGATTGCATCCATTCGGCCCGCCGGCGGCGTGCTCGGCGCTCGCCGGCGCCATGGCGCCAGTCATGTAGTCCATCGCCGCCATCGCGTGATCATGAAAGGCTGCGGTGGCTGGCGCTTCGGACAGTCCGTGCGCGGAGGGCTGTGCTGCACCCCCGTGCATCGAGCAGTGCCCCATGGCCGGCAGCGTACCGCTTCCCGCAAGCGTGAGTTGCAGGAAGAGCGAGCCGGTGAGGGCTGCGAGTGAACGACGAATGAGGAGCAAAGATGCCAATACAGTGGTCGGCGCGTAGCCGCGATGAGAATCTATGGTGCGCCGGGACTGCCACAAGCCGGAAGATGCCCCGCCCGGACCCGCATCTGACGCTTGGGTGCGCGGCTGGGGGGTGCAAGCAGATGGTGCACCGTGGGCTTGCGCCGTGCAGATTTGACCAGCCACCTCAACGAGGCACCGTAGCCGATGACGCCCAAAGCCTGGCTCTTTCTTGTGCTCGGACTCTTCGTAGCGTACTTCGCCCTGACGTGGGCACGGAGCCTGGCCGCGCATCCGCCCGACGGTGGCGACGGCGACGACCCACGTGCTGCGCGCGGGGCTGCCAACGTGGGCCTGCTCATCGCCGGAATCGTGGCCGGCGCGGTGTTCGGCTGGATCATGGGCGGCGGCGTGCGAATCATGGACGGCGGACTTCGCGTGTTCGCACCTTTTCAGGTGCCTGAGGGCGTGGAAGCGACAGCCGCCAACGTAACGCTGCTCGTTGCCATGGCCGCGATGATGATCGTGGGCGGTTCCGTTGCGTACCTGGTCGCGAAAGGCCGCGGCGGGTGGCCGAGGCCGGTCGAGCTCGCGATCGGGTTCATCACCGACTTTCTCGATACGCTCGGGATCGGCTCATACGCGCCAACCACTGCCATGTGGAAGGGGTGGAAGGTCGTGGACGACCGCCTGATCCCGGGTACGCTCACGGTGGGGCACACCACTCCGACGATCGCCGAGGCGCTCATCTTCATCGCCATCGTGGACGTGGACTTCACGACACTGATCCTGATGCTGGCGGCCTCTGTGATCGGGGCATGGCTGGGCGCCGGAATCGTTGCATCGTGGTCGCGCCGCAACGTTCAGCTCGGAATGGGAGTCACGCTGGTCGTCGCCGCGCTGCTCTTCATACTCAAGAACCTCGACGAGATGCGCGGCGCTCCCATGATTCCGGGCGGGACAGCGATGGCGCTGGTAGGCGTCCCGCTAGTCATGGGCGTCGTTGGCAACTTCGCGCTCGGGGCGCTGATGACGATTGGCGTGGGGCTTTATGCGCCGTGCCTGATCATGGTGTCGCTGCTTGGCATGAATCCCACCGCCGCGTTCCCGATCATGATGGGGTCGTGCGCATTCCTGATGCCGATCGCAAGTGCGCGATTCATCCGCAAGCGCTCGTACTCGCTGCGCTCGGCGCTCGGGTTGACGATTGGCGGCGTGCCGGGAGTGCTGATCGCCGCATTCATAGTCAAGTCGCTTCCGCTCACGGCGGTGCGGTGGCTGGTTGTGGCGGTGGTGCTCTACACGGCGGTCTCGATGCTCCGGGCTTACCGGGCGTCGAGCGTGACGGTGCAACCGGCATGAGCGAGGCGCGCGTTCGCAGGATGTTCGGGGCGAGTGGTTGCCACCGGCGTGGACACCCGCTTTCGTCCATATGGTGACCCAAACCACACGCAGCACGCCATTGGAGGGCAGTCAATGTACGACCGGTTCATGAAAGGCGTCCGCACGGCCTCACTTGTCATGCTCGCTCCCGCAGCCGTCCTTGCCCAGGGCGGACGTGGCGCGCCAGGCCCGCAGGGCGGGAGCGAACAGGGAGTGCCGGCGATCGAGAAGGTTTCCACTACGCGCCACAGAGCAACCATCAACGGGCAGGACATCGGCTACACGGCGAACGCGGGCACGATGGTGATCCGGGACGCCGACGGAAAGCCGCGCGCGACGGTGTTCTACATCGCGTACACGCGCGACGGCCAGAACGCGGCAACGCGGCCCGTGACGTTTTTCTTCAACGGAGGCCCGGGGTCGGCGTCCATCTGGCTGAACGAAGGCATCATGAGCCCGATGCATCCGACGATGGGGCCTGGCGGAGCGCAGCCGGCGCCGCCGTACGACTTGGTGCCGAACCAGTATTCGCCGCTCGCGGCAACGGATCTGGTTCAGGTGGACGCAATGATGACCGGCTACTCGCGTCCGGCGCCAGGCGTGGCGGTGTCGGAGTTCACGGGCCAGCAGAACGACATTGCGCTCTTCTCGCAGTTCGTGCGCAACTACCTCACCAAGTACCAGCGCTGGTCGAGTCCGAAGTATCTGTTCGGCGAGAGCTACGGCACGTTCCGCTCGGCCGGGATGGTCAACTACCTGCAGCAGAGCGAGGGGATCTTCCTGAACGGCGTGATGCTCCTCGGCACCGTACTCGATTTCAGCAATATCTCGCCGTCGGCGTCGAACGACCCTCCGTACGCGATGTTCCTGCCGACGTACACGGCCAGCGCGTGGTACCACAAGCGGCTGCCGGCCGAATTGCAGAAGCTGACGCTCGCCCAGGCCGTGCAGCAGTCGCGCGACTTCGCGTTCGGAGACTACCTCGTCACGCTCGCCAAGGGCAACACGCTGACTGATGCCGAGTTCGATGCCGCGGCCCAGAAGGTAGCGAGGTTCACCGGGCTGCCGCTCCAGTTTGTCAAGAACACGAACCTTCGTGTTGACGCCGGAGCGTTTCGCACGGAGCTGCTGCGTGACAAGCGGGAGATGCTCGGCCGCTACGATACGCGGCTGACCGGGCTTCAGGGCAACGCGTCCAGCCTCAACCAGGACTACGACCCGAGCGACGTCGCGCCGACGGGCGCGTTCATGCAGGCATTCATGCGCTACGTGCAGGACAGTCTGGACTACCACACCGATCTGCAGTATATGCTCAGTGGACAGACAGGACAGTGGGTGTATGGCGGCGGTGGCAGGGGGGGCGGCGGTTTCGGCGGTTCGCCGACCACCAGCCAGGATCTGCGGGTTGCGATGTCGAAGGATCCGCGACTGCGCGTGTGGGTGGGGTCAGGGTACTACGATTCCGCGACTCCATTCGCCAACGCCGAGTACACGTTTCGCCATCTTGGGTACGGGAAGGCGTACACCGACCGGGTCTCGTACGACTACTTCGAGAGCGGACACATGGCGTACCTCAACCAGGAGTCGGCGCGGCAGTTATCCGACGCGATCCAGAAGTTCGTCAGAGGCGGGCGCTAGCGGTTGCGTGACGAGCGCCCGCTGCGCGACGGTTGTCGGATAGCGGGCCGGTCATCCGCGGCCGGGAACCTCACGGTTCCCGGCCGCCAGTGCAAACCGCCGTGGCGTCATCAGCACGACCACTATCATGACAGCCGCGATCAGCAGCATGCCAAGATACAGATGGTGTGTTGCATCGTAGATAGCGGTGCGGAGCCATGTTGACGCCGCCGCGCCGAGCCGATGCCCGTTGGCGACGCTCACCACGTCATTGACGCTTTGCGGCAGTTGCCCCGCAAGCACGGTTGGCGCGTTCGCGAGGTGCGCGCGAATGGTGCCGTTGAAGATCGCGCCAAAGATTGCGGCGCCCAGACTCTGGCCCAGGTAGCGCGAGAACATATTGGCGCCGGTCACCACGCCGCGCTGTTCCCACCCGACGGTTGACTGGACCCCGACGAGCATCGGCGTGGAGAGTAGCCCAAAGCCAGCGCCCAGCACGACCTGGTCGAGCACTACCGGCCACGTTGGCGCGCCGAACGGCAGGGCAAGAAAGCCGCCGATGGCAACGAGCACGAGCACGGCGCCTGCGAGCGCGGTGTCGCGAAAGCCAATGTGCATGTACAGCCGTCCTGAGACGGACGACGCGAACGGCCACCCGATACTCATGCTCGCGAGGACGAATCCGGCGGCGATGGCTCCGTGCCCGAGCACGGACTGTGCAAATATCGGCAGGTAGGTATCCGGGGCCATCATCACCAGGCCCATGCCAACCATTGAAAGGTTTGCTCCGGCAAGCACACGCTGTCGCCATAGCCAGCCCGGCATGATGGGTTCGGCGGCGCGGCGCTCTGCCAGGACGGCCGCGGCGATGAGCACGGCGGCAATGGCGAACACGGCGATGCTTGACCGCGACGCCCAGGGCCACGCCGTGCCGCCTTGCAGCAGGCCGAAGATCAGCGTTCCGGCCGAGAGGAGCACGAGCGCCGCGCCGGCAACGTCTATGCTGGGGCGGCGCCGCTCGAACTCCTCGTGCAGAAATCCGCCAATGAGCACGAGCGCAAGGGCGCCGATCGGCAGGTTGACCAGAAAGATCCAGCGCCACGACGCGTACTCCGCGAACACGCCGCCGAGCGTCGGGCCCACGATCGCGGAGATGCCCCACACGCTCGAGAGCCATCCTTGTATGGCGGCGCGTTCCCGGATGGAGTACAGGTCACCCGCGAGAGTGCTGACCGTCGCTATGATGGCACCGGCGCCAAGCCCCTGGAGACCGCGGAAGACGATCAGCGATACCATGCTCCATGAGGCGGCGGAGACGGCGGAGCCAGTGAGGAAGATCAGCGTTCCAATGACCAGAACCGGCTTGCGGCCAAAAATGTCGCTGAGTTTTCCGTATACCGGGATTGTGACGGTTTGCGCGAGCAGATAGATCGAGAAGACCCAGCTCAGCAGCGCAAACCCGCCAAGATCGCCGACGATCTGCGGAATTGCCGTCGCGACGATGGTCGTATCCATCGCCGCGAGCATCATCGTGCTCATGAGCGCGGCGAGTATCCAGCGCCGCAGGTTGCGGCGCTGCCTCTCGACATTCACTTCTTCGGCTGGTGCAGGGTCTGGCGGAACGCTCATGGGGACTCGCAGTACGTCATGCAATTTGACGCACGGACCATCGCCGGGCGTGCATCGGCCACGCTGCGTTCGTCGCGTACGTAGTGCACATTCCTGTGGTCGCGCGGGTCGTTTCGCAGTGGCTGAACCGTCAACGGAGATCCAAGGCCCGGTCGTACGCGGATTGCAGTGGTTGTGGGAAGCTTGCGCAGGGAATCATTCAACCGGAGGGTGGCTCAGGCGGCCATTGAGTTTGCTCCTCCGTCGCTGGAATTCCATTTCACGGAGATCGCGGACCTTCCGCTTTACAACGAGGATCTGGAGCGGGCTACGGTGCCGGAAGCGTGGACTCGGTTCCGCGCGGATATCAAGACGGCGGATGCAATCCTCTTCGTCACGCCCGAGTACAACAGGTCTGTTCCGGGCGGGCTGAAGAATGCAGTAGACGTTGGCTCACGTCCGTACCTGTCGAACGTCTGGAACGACAAGCCCGCGGCGATCATCAGCGTGTCAACCGGCGCGATTGGGGCGTTCGGCGCCAATCACCACCTGCGTCAGGCGTTGACGTTCGTGAACGCCGCCGTGATGCCACAGCCGGAGGCCTACATCGGTGGTGCGAAGGATCTGTTCGGTGCTGACGGCAAGATCGCGAATGAGGGCACGCGCAAGTTCCTGGAGAGGTTCACCAACGCATTTGGCGCCTGGATCGAACGTGTGCGCGTGCGTGCGCCGTGACGGGCGCGAGCGCTCCATGCTGCGCGAGCGCGTCGCGTCGCATATTTCGCGTGTTGGAACCAAACGGAGGATGAGGTCGTGACGGCGACAGAACCGACGCTTTCCATGCCTGCGTGCAAACACGTGCCGCGGCCATACACCGGCCCTTCGAGGGCCGAGGTGCTGGCGGCGCGCCAGCAGTACACCAACCCCGCGATCTTCACGATCTACAGGGATCCGTTGATGATCGTCGAAGGGCACATGCAGTATCTCTGGGACGAAACCGGCAGCCGGTACCTGGACTGCCTTGGCGGGATTGCGACCGTGGGCATAGGTCACGGGCATCCGGAATACGTGAAGCGGGTGAGCGACCAGCTTTCCTCGCTCGGCCATGCCACGACTATCTACCTCCATCCGAACTTCTCGATGCTGGCGAAGAAGCTGGCATCGAAGATGCCGGCTGGGCTGGAAGTCGCGTACTTCGTGAACAGCGGAACGGAGGCCAACGAGCTTGCGGTCGCGATGGCGCGGCTGCACACTGGCGCAAGCGACGTGATAACCGTGCGCCACGGGTATCATGGGGGCTCCGCGGCGGCGATGGGGCTCACGGGCTTGTCCACATGGAAGTACGCGATCGAGGGCGGTGGCCGGGTTCACCACGCAATCAACCCTGACCCCTATCGCTCGCCGTTCAGCGGAACGCCGGAAGAGGTCGCCAGCAAGGCGGCAGCCGACGTGCGCGACATCATCCGGACGGCCACACCGGGAAAAATCGCTGCATTCATGTGCGAGCCGATCCAGGGGGCGGGCGGCGTCACCATGGGCGCGCCGAACTACCTGAAGGAAGCGTACGCGCACGCGCGCGCGGCCGGCGGGCTCTGCATTGCGGACGAGGTCCAGTCGGGCTTTGGCCGCACGGGCGAGCACTACTGGGGGTTCGAGCACTATGGAGTGGTGCCCGACATCGTGACTACGGCCAAGAGCCTTGGCAATGGCGCGCCGATCGCGGCGGTGACGACCCGGATGGAAATTGCAAGGTCGCTGGTCGGACACACGCACTTCAGCACGTTCGGCGGCAATCCTGTTTCGATGGCCGCGGGACTGGCGGTGATGGATATCATTGACGGAGAAGGCATGCAGGCGAACAGCAAGGCGCGGGGCGCGCAGTTCCGCGCCGGGTTCGAGAAGCTGTGCAGGTCGCACGCGCTGGTAGGCGACGTCCGCGGGATGGGGCTGATGATTGGTGTCGAGCTGGTGGCGGACCGCGCCACCCGCGAGCCGGCGAAACAGGCGACGAACGATTTCCTCGAAGCGACCCGGGAGATGGGCGTGCTGGTTGGAAAGGGCGGACTCGATGGCAACGTGATCCGAATCAAGCCGCCGATGTGCATTACCGCGGCTGACGTGGATTTCGCGCTCGATGTTTTCGGGCGGAGTCTCGCGGCGATAGCGTAAGGCCCGCCGGTTTCACCCCCGACAGGCGAGAAGCCCCCAGCCCGGACAACGGGCTGGGGGCTTCGGTCCTTCTGACGTCGCGCCGTGCTAAGGCGTCGTGGACTTCCCTGCGTCGAGGTCGTTCCAGTTCATGATGGCGTTGAAGCCCAGGATATACGTGCCTTGGGTCTGCCAGCGCCAGTACGGCCTGATCGCGAATGACACGACATGGCCATTGCCAATGGGCGTATCAACGAGCTGCGCGCGATTCGAAAGCGCAGCGCCGCCGGCGAGGCCGCCGGAGAGCAGCATCTGCGTCGTGTCGGACGGGAAGCGCATGATGACGCGCGGTGCTGCGCCCTGGCCGGCTCCGCCTCGCCCGCCACCGAACCCGCCGAACCCGCCGAACCCGCCGCCCCGGCCGGCGCCGGGCTCGGGTGGCGGCGTGACCGTAACGCCACCGATCGTGATGGTCGAGACCGGCGGCGCACTTGCCATCGGCTGGGTGTTCTGCCCGAACCCGCCGCCGCCCCGGCCGCCGCCAAAGGCACCGGCTCCGCCGCCGCCAGTGCTCAGGACCGGTCCCTGGTTGAAGTACACGGCCATGTCGGGCGCGTTGAGGCCGTAAACCAGCGGGCTCTTGCGATCCGCGATCAGGCCGCGGAGGATCGTGCCGCGCGCGAAGAGCGCGGTCGGCTGTTCGACGGTGAGCCCGGGCGTGAGATTGTAGTCCGGGAAGAGCGTGGACGTGGCGCCCTCTGTGATGAGCGTGCCGCCGTCCTGCACGAACTTGTAAAGGTTCATCAGCCCCTGGACGCCCATGCCGCCACGGATGTCGTCGGTCGAATCAGGGAATCCGAGCGCCGGGAACTCCTTGGTGGACTTGTAGGGAATGGGCTTGGATCCACCCGTCACGCCCGCCACTATTGACTGCGCCGTGCCGCTGACGTGCGGATAGATCACCACGTCATAGTTCTGGCGCAGGTTGGGCATGTTGGCGAGTTCCTTGTCGCCGGTGTAGGTGAACGGAATTCCATACGCCTCGAGCGACGCTCGCACCCACCCTTCGTCCTGCGTGCGGTTCCAGCTATGCAGGTAGAGGATGCGCGGGATGTCGAGGTCGTGCGTCTTCACCGTTGGCGCCGACGCGACTGCCCAGCCCGAGAGGCCGAGGTCCTTGAGGGCAGTGCCGATCCGGGCTGCGTCGGCATTCTGGATCACGATCGAGCCGGCGCGGAAGTTGTGCCCGGACACGCTGAAATCGTCTTCGGCGGCCGCCATCTTCACGTCCTTCAGCTTGTAGCGGAACGCCGCGATGTTGTTGTCGCCGGAATGCTCGACGACGATCACCGATCCGCTGCCGCTGAGGCCGCCAGGCGCCGTGACAGGCCCCTTGAGCGCGGTCATCGGCTGGGTGAGGAGCGACTTGTCGCCGACGGGCTGGATCACGATGTCACGCATGTACTGGAACGTCCAGCCGGTGTCGTCGTACGGGCTCGGGTTGGCGGTCGAGAAGCGCTGGACTGCGAAGTACATATCGGCGACGGTGCGGAACGGCTGGTCGCCGCGAATGATGTAGTCGCCCTTCCTAACGCTGACGTTGCCGGCGGTGAAGTCGGCGTTTGCCGCGTGGAACTCGACGCCCTGCAGCATCAGTTCATTGACCGCATCCGCCGCGTCCGCCTTCCGGCGCTGCGTGGCAGGGATCACCCATCCTACCGTCGGGCCGCTCCTGCCCTTGTCCACGGCCCGCTTGTTCTTCATCCAGTAGTTCTCGAGCCAGAACTCCCTGTTCTTGGCGACGTGCTGCAGCGCAAAGAGCAGCGCTGACTGCTGAATGTTGGTGTTGTTGCGCGGGCCCCACGGAATCGGCCCTATGGTCGGGTTCGGCCGGAACCACTCGCGGCTCTGGACGGTCATCACCGTGGACGTGTCGGGGCCGTAGCTCTGCACTTCGTAGAATCGGCCCATCGCGTTGTGGGTGTGGGCCATGAAGAACATGTAGTTCGGCGTCCACCCATCGTAGAAGCCGTACGTCCACACGCCGGGCACGCTGCGCTTGGTCATCTCGATCACGTCATTCTCAGCGAGCGTCCACCACTCATTCACCGTGATGGCGTCAACCTGCTCGTTGTACGGGCCCGTGCCGGTGGATGCGTAGAGCAGCGTCTGCGCTTCGTGCAGGTCGTGCATGATCGGCGGATTCCACTCGAGCTCGAACTTCTGCAGGTTCTTCGTGAGGGCGAGCATCTGCCCCATGCCGTCACGGTTGTTGTCGTGCTGGACGTACTTGCCCCAGTACATGAGCGGCAGCGTGCCGTCGCCCGGCGCGCGCAGCTTGTTGAAGTAGTAGTTGTCCACCATCTTGTCGCGCCCGTCGGGCTCGACCACCGGCGTGATCATCGTGATCACGTTGTTCCGGATGTTCTGGATGAACGGGGTCTCTTCCACGACCAGCCGGTAAGCGAGCTCCATCAGCATCTGCGGGCCGCCGCGCTCGGGTGAGTGCATTCCGCTGAGCACCCAGTAGATCGGCTTGCCGGTCTTCTCGATGATCTGGCGCGCCTGCGCCTCGGTGGTCTTTCGCGGGTCCGTGAGCGCCACGGTGCGCTGCCTGTACTGCTCCAGGTTGCGGATCGTTTCCTCGTTGCCGATGACGATCACCGACATGTCGCGGCCTTCCTCGGTCTTGCCGATCGTCCAGTACCTGGCGCGCCCCGGCGCCGCCTTCGCGATCGCGGCGAGGTAGTCGTTCATCTTCCCGCTCTTGTCGAGCTCGCCCCATGCGCCCATGATGTGGCCGAAGAACTTGAGCGGCGTGGGCACCGTGTTCGACGCGGGCAGATGATCAACGAGCTCCGTGGAGATGCGCGGATCGCGCAGAAACTGCTTGATCTGGCGTGTGTACTCCTCGTCAATCTTCTGGCCCTGGGCTGCTGTAACGCCCGGAGTGGCCATGACCGCCGCTGCGACGGCGAGCGCGCCCAGCCGGGTCAGGTGGTGAAGCCGGAACATCGTGCCTCCTTCCGTGGTGAGGGAATTGCCGGCAAGGTACGCTGATTATAACGCGCCAGGGCGCCAGTCCGCTTGCGGAACGTGGGCGATGCACGGGAGCGGCAATACATTATATGCGCGTGATCAAGTACATCGGTTCAAAGAGAATCCTGGTTCCCCGCATCGTCGCTCTCGCGCAGGCGGCTGCCGCGCACGGGCGGCCGGGCCGGCGCCGCTCGATCACGGCCTGCGACCTCTTCTGCGGGACCACGCGGGTGGCGCAGGGCCTGAAGCGCGCCGGGTTCCACGTCACCGCCAATGACACCGCGTGGTACGCCGAGATGCTTGCGACGGCCTACGTGGCAACGGACTCCAGGAAGGTGAGGCGCCGCGCGCTGGAGGCGAAGATCGCCCGCCTCAACGCGCTTCCGGGCCGCCGGGGGTATGCGACGCGCACGTTTTGCGAGGAGGCGCGGTACTTTCAGCCTGCGAACGGCCGCCGGATTGACGCCATCCGCGCTGAGCTCGAGAACGTGGCCGACGGCCCCGCGGAGCGCGCGATCCTCCTTACCGCGCTGCTCGAAGCGGCCGATCGCGTGGACTCCACGACCGGGCTCCAGATGGCGTGCCTCAAGGCATGGGCGCCACGGTCATTCACCCGCCTGGAGCTGCGGCTTCCTGATCTCATCGCCGGGCGGGGCGCCGCAGTGCGAATGGATGCCAACGCTCTGGCGCGGGCGATGGAGCCGGTTGACGTTGCTTACGCGGACCCGCCCTACAATCAGCATTCGTACCACTCCAACTACCACGCATGGGAGACTATCGTGCGGAACGATTCGCCCGAGGCCTACGGAGTAGCCCGCAAGCGTGCGGACTGCCGCACGACCCGGAGTGCGTACAACTCCCGCAAGCTCGCGTGGGATGCCTTGTCTGCCCTCGTGCACGACGTTCCCGCGCGGCACCTCATCGTCTCGTTCAACGACGAAGGGTTCTTCACGCGCGCGGCAATCACGCGCTTGCTTGCCGACGCAAAGGGGGAGGTTGCGACGATGCCGGTGGCGCACCGGCGGTACGTGGGCGCGCGGATCGGCATCTACAACCCGCGCGGCGAGAAGGTGGGGCGCGTGAGCCACGTGACGAACCACGAGTTCCTGTTCATTGCCGGCCCCGGGGCCCTGCAAATAGCCGATCAGGTTTCGGCAAGCTCAGGCGCGGCCCGCGGGTGAGCCGATGGGGATACCGCGTGAAGCCCGTGGCACGGGGGTGTGCCCGATGATGGGCACTTCACCGCCGCCGCCGGGCGGAGCATCGCCCTCACAACGGCGCGCAATCGAAGCGCCTGTCGGACCGCAGCTCGTGCTCGCGGGTCCCGGCGCAGGGAAAACGTTCTGCCTCATCGAGCGGATCGCGTATCTCGTGGAGCGGCACGGGTTCGAGCCGGCGCGCATCTGCGCGTTCACCTTCACGAACAAGGCCGCAGAGGAGATCGCGCAGCGGCTCGAGTCGCGGCTGGGGACGCGCGCCGGGCAGGTCAGGCGCGGCACCATCCATGCGTTCTGCGCGGACCTGCTGCGGGAGTTCGGCGCTGAAGCGGGCGTGCCACGCGCGTTTGGCATCGCCGACGACGAGTATCAGCGGAGCGTGCTCCGCCGCATCGAAGGGCCGCGGCGTTGGCACGGTGCGGTGCTCAAGCGATTCTCCGCGTTCCGCTTCCGCGGTGAGGCGCTGTCACCCCGCGATCGCGCGCTGCTGGAGGACTACGAGCGGTTCCTTGACCAACGCGGCCTGCTGGATTTCGACACGCTGGTGCTCAAGGCCGCCGGGTTGCTCAACATGCCAGAGGTGGCGGGCACGATTCGCGCCCGCTGGGACGCCGTGCTCGTGGACGAGTTTCAGGACCTCAACCAGGTGCAGTATGAGGTAATCCGGGCGCTTGCCGCGGAGCACCGGCACCTGTTCGCGGTGGGCGATGATGAACAGTCCATCTATTCGTGGGCGGGCGCCGATCCGCGCGTCTTTCGCTCCTTCGTCAACGACTTCAAGCTCGCGGGAAAGGCCATCGCGCTGGGAGAGAACCATCGGTGTCCGCGGGCCGTCTTTGCCGCGGCACGGCGCCTGATGCGGGCGAACACGCCGATTTTCGAGGAGCGTACGCCGCCCGAGGCGCTGCGTGAGACCCCGTACCCGGTGCGCGCGATCAGCTTCTCCACGGATGACGACGAAGCAGCGTGGCTGGTGGACGACCTCCGTTCCGACAGAGCCGCCTCGGGGCACGAGTGGGGTAGGGTGGGAATCCTCTACCGCAAGCACGAGACCGGCGACAACCTGGAGTCGGCGCTCGTCGCCGCCGGCATTCCGTGCCGGCCCGGTCGGGGTCACGCGCTGTCGGACGATGCGGTCGTCGGGTACGTCATCGCCGCGCTCAAGGCCATTGCGTATCCCGACGACGAGATACTGCGCAACGGCGTGCTTCACGCACTGCTGCACCGGACGGTGTACGACAGTGCGCTGACGGGGGCGGAACTGGCCGGCGTCACGCTGGCCAGCGAACTGGCGAGAACCGCCGCCAGGCTGCCGCGCGCCGACGATACGGCGCGCCAGATATGGCGCGCGTTGGCCGACCTCCGCAACCTGGACGCACTGCGCCGCGAGCACACCGCGCTCGCACCGCTCGTGCACGACCTGCTCTCGCGCCGCGTGGGGAGGGTTACATCGCTGCTCGCGGAGTGCCACGACGAACTCACGGATCCCGCTTGCCTGGCGGACGTGCGCGCGCTGGCGGCGCGCCTTCGCGAGGCGCGCCAGTCGAGGACCTTCGTGCACGTTCCTGCGCTGGGCGGCGCGGAAATCGGAATCCGGGGAATGCTGGTTGCACTCGGGATCAAGACGGCGCGAGGCGATGGAGGGAACCCCGGCGCCGTCGCGCTCAGCGCCGACGAGACCCCGTCGGTGGGCCCGGTGCTTGGCGTCTTCAAGGCGGCGCAACTGCTCGAGATGGAAGACCTCGCGGGGTCGTTCAACGACTTCACCGCCATTGACACCGAAACGACCGGCACGAACACTGCGAAGGCGGAGATCGTCGAGATTGCGGCCGTGCGCGTGCGGAACGGCCGCATCGTGGACCAGTGGTCATCGCTCGTGAAGCCGGAAGGGCCGGTACCGGCGGAGGCGCAGGCCGTACACCACATCAGCGAGAGTGAGCTGACTTCGGCGCCCACCTTCGGCGAGGTATGGCCCGCGTTTCGCGCGTTCTGCGGGGAGGACATCGTCGTGGCGCACAACGGCTACGGCTTCGACTTCCCGCTGCTCCAGCGCCTTGCGGGCAAGATAGGCGCGGAGTGGGACCTCACCACATACGATTCGCTGCCTCTTGCGCGCGACCTGTTTCCGGGCAGCCGCCGACTGCCCGACCTCGCCCGGCAGTTCGGCATAGACCTCGATCGGGCGCATCGCGCGCTGGACGACACGGTCGCGCTCGCCCAGGTGATGCTTGCCCTGGCCGGCGCGCAGCAGGAGCGCGCGCGGAAGACTGCCCTGGGCGAGATGCTGGGTAACCTGGGTGTGGGGCTCGCGCTGTCGGATCCCGAGCGCCTTTCCGGCGAGGCGCTCATGCTGCGCGACCGGACGCGCGTGCATGCGCTGAGCCGGTACGGCGGCGCCCTCGACTGGTACGATGCCGAGCGCCGCGCGGACGACCCGCCGACGAGCTTCGTCATACAGCAGCTTGGGGGCGAGGGCCGCATGGCGCAGATTCGTGCCACGAAGACCGCGAACGAGCGGTATCCAGCGGCCATGATGCGGCTGCGCCGCCTCATGGCCGGGATCGAGGGCGCGTCACTCGATGTCCAGTTGGGAGCGTTTCTGGAACGGGCGGCGCTCTCGCAGCACGACGGCGGGGATGCGGACGCCGACCGCGTCAATCTTCTGACGCTGCACTCGACGAAGGGACTCGAGTTCTCGCGCGTGTACATCGTCGGCGTGGAGGACGCGGAGATGCCCGGGATGCGGCTGGGTAGGGAGCCCGGCGTACGTGAGATCGAGGAATCGCGCCGGCTGCTCTACGTAGGCATGACGCGGACGATTGACCGGCTTGTGCTGACCCGCTCGCAAGTGAGGGCGGGAAGAGCCACGGGCGGACACCGGTTCCTCGACGAAATGCAGCTGGTCCCGGAGGTGGTCGGCTGAGCGAGGTGCCGTCTACCGCCGTCCGCCAAGGATCGAGCCGAGCAACCCTCGGGTTATCTGCCGTCCTACCGACGACCCAACCGAATGCGCCGCGCTCTTTGCCGCTGCGTCGAGCAATCCCGCGTGATGCCCGCCGCGGGGACCGGTAGTGCCGAAGAGGATGCCCGCCAGTGCGCCCATCACCCCGGCGGTCCGCTGCTGGGCGGGGGCCGCCGTCGGTTGCGCCATGGCTGCACGAGGACTGCCCTGTGCTGGCACCCGGAGCGCCGGGTCCTGTGCGGCCGCAGCAAGAATCTCGAATGCCGATTCCCGGTCCACCAGCTTCTCGTAGTGGCCGGCCAGCACGGAACCGACGATCACCGCGCGGCGTTCCTCCGGGGTGAGTGGCCCGATCCGGGAACGCGGCGGCGCAATGAACGCGCGCTCCACGACCGTTGGCCGTCCCTGTGCGTCGAGCAGCGACACCAGCGCTTCGCCCACGCCAAGCTCGGTAATCACCTGCTCGGCGTTGATCGTGGGGTTCTGGCGGAGCGTCTCGGCGGCGGCTTTCACCGCTTTCTGGTCGCGGGGCGTGAACGCACGGAGAGCGTGCTGGACGCGGTTGCCGAGTTGTCCCAGAACCGTGTCGGGAATGTCGAGCGGGTTCTGCGTCACGAAGTAGACGCCCACTCCCTTGGACCTCACGAGCCGCACGACCTGCTCGATCTTGGTCACGAGCGCGGGCGGCGCATCGTTGAACAGGAGGTGGGCTTCGTCGAAGAAGAAGACCATCCTTGGCTTCGGCGGGTCGCCAACTTCCGGCATCTGCTCGAACAGCTCCGACAGCATCCATAGGAGGAACGTGGCGTAGAGCCCGGGCGCGTTCACCAGCTTCTCGGCGGCGAGCACATTCACCATGCCGCGCCCGCGCGAATCGTTCTGCACCAGATCGTTGATGTCGAGCATTGGCTCGCCGAAGAACGACGTTGCGCCCTGTTGCTCGAGTTCGAGCAGACCGCGCTGGATTGCACCGACAGACGCCGCCGAAACATTCCCGTATGCGGTTCTGAGCTCGCTCGCGTGGTCGCCGACGAACTGGGCCAGTGCGCGAAGATCCTTGAGGTCGAGCAGGAGAAGGCCCTTGTCGTCGGCGACCTTGAAGATCAGGGTCAGGACGCCCTGTTGTACGTCGCCCAGGCCGAGCAACCGACCGAGCAGCAGCGGCCCCACGTCGGAGATGGTTGCGCGCACCGGGTGCCCCTGGGCGCCGAACACGTCCCAGAACGTCACAGGGCAGCCTTCCCATTTGGGCTCGTCGAGCTTCAGCAGCTCGATGCGCTCGCGCAGCTTGGGCGAGGCAGTCCCGGGCTGCGCGATCCCGGAGAGATCGCCCTTGACGTCGGCAACGAAGCTTGGCACGCCGATACGCGAGAATGACTCGGCGAGGACCTGCATTGTGACCGTCTTTCCCGTCCCCGTCGCGCCGGTAATGAGGCCATGACGGTTTGCCATCGCCGGGAGGAGGAGGAGGTCGGCGGCGGCAGTCCGGGCTACGAGGATGTCGTCTGGCATGGAATGGCGGCTTTGGTGGCGTGGAGGCAGCAGATGGCGGGTCCGGGTAACATCACAGGCGGCGGAACGGCGCGCCACGGGGCCGGGGCCAGTAGGTGGAGACGGCGCGCCGGGACACCAGATTGCGCACATTTCACACACCCGAATCCAACCGTGCTGCCTTGACCATGCAAGTGATCCGCCGGCGGGCGGTACGCCATCTCAAGCGGGCCGATCCCGTGCTCGGCGCCGTAATCGAGCGCGTCGGGCCTTGCCGCTGGACTGGCGCGACGGAGCACACGCATTTCGGCTTCGTGCTCCGCTGCATCGTGTACCAGCAGCTCTCCGGTAAGGCAGCCGCGACGATCTTCGGCCGCGTGACCGACCTCTATGGCGGTCGCGCGCCCACGCCGGCTGAACTCCTGCGAACACGGGTAGCCCGGCTGCGCGCCGCGGGCCTGAGCGAGCGCAAGGCCGAATACGCGCGCGAGTTGGCCGCGCGCGTGCGCGCCGGCGAGATCCCGCTGGAGCAGCTGGACGCGATGGACGACTCCGTTGTTATGGACACGCTCGTCCGCGTCCGCGGCATAGGTCGCTGGACAGCGCAGATGGTGATGATCTTCCACCTGGGCCGTGTGGACGTCTTCCCCGAACTCGACCTGGGCGTACAGAAAGCGGTGCAGCGGATGCTCGGAATGCGGCGCCTGCCCACGCCGGCGCAGATGGTCGAGATTGGCGAGCGATGGGCTCCGTACCGCACAGTGGCATCGTGGTACCTCTGGCGAAGCCTGGACCTCGACGAGTGATAGTCGTAGCCGGAGCAAGCGGCTTCATCGGGCGGGCTCTCTGCGAAGCGATCGTACGCCGCGGAGGCCGCGTGGTCAGGATCGGGCGCGGCGCAGAGGCCGAGATTGCGTGGCCGGTGCGCGGCATGGAGTTCGATGACGGCGCGATGCGCACGCTCGCCAGGGCTGCCGCGGTGGTTGCCCTGTCCGGCGAGCCGATCGCCACGCGGTGGGACGCAGCACGCAAGCAGGAGATTCACTGGAGCCGCGCGGGACTCACGGGCGTACTCGCGCGCGCCATTGGCCGTGCCGGCGGCGCGCCGCCGGCCGTCATCTCGGCGTCGGCGGTCGGATTCTACGGCGACCGTGGCGACGAGTGGCTCGACGAGTCCAGCATGCCAGGGAGCGATTTTCTTGCGAGCGTGGTGCGCGACTGGGAGGCCGCGGCCGGCCCCGCGGCGGAAGCTGGCGCCCGGGTCGTGCACGCGCGCATGGGCGCCGTGCTCGGGGCAGGCGGCGGGATGCTTGCCCGCGTGGTGCGTCCCTTCCGGCTTGGTGGCGGCGCTACGCTTGGGCGGGGCCGCCAGTGGATGAGCTGGATCTCACTTGGCGACGCGGTGGAGGCCCTTCTTCGTGCGATTGACGATGACGCTCTCCACGGACCAGTGAACGTCGTGAGTCCGGAACCGGCGCGCAACGCGACCTTCACCGCGGCGCTCGCCAGGGCAGTGCGCCGCCCGGCGCTGCTGTTCGCTCCTGCGCCGGTTCTGCGGCTGGCGTTTGGCGAGATGGCCGACGCCCTCCTCCTTGCGAGCCAGCGCGTGCGGCCCGGCGCGCTGCAGGCTGCGGGGTTTGCGTTCGGGCACGCAACCCTCGATGCGGCGCTCGCGGCGGCGCTCACGCCATGACGGCCGGCCGTTACACCGACTTTCACAACCACCTCATGCCAGCGGTGGACGACGGGGCGCGGGATGCCTCGGCAGCCGAGGCGGCACTCGACGCATTTCGCCGTGCCGGCGCCGGTCAGGTGATTGCGACGCCGCACCTGGACGGATCGCTCACGCGACAGCCCGGGTGCCTTGCGGCGCGAATGGCGGAGCTGGATGCGGGCTGGGGTGCGTTGTGCGGCGCTGTCGCGGCCGACGCGCAGCGGCACGCCTCGCCGATGCGCGTCGAACGTGGCGCCGAAGTGATGCTCGATATCCCGGATCCCGACCTTTCCGACCCGCGCACCCGCCTTGCGGGTACGCGGTTCGCGCTCGTCGAGTTCGCCCGGCTCCGGTTGCCACCGGTAAACGCCGCGTCGGCGATCGCTTTCATCAGGCGATCTGGATGGCTGCCGGTAGTGGCACACCCGGAGAGGTACCGGAACCTGGAATCCATGGACGAGCTGGAGGCGCTGCGCGCAGCGGGCGCATTCTTCCAGGTGAACGCCGGCTCGCTGCTCGGCGAGTATGGCTCAACCGCGCAGCGGCACGTCATGGCAGTGCTCCGGGCCGGAATGGCCTCCTATGCGTGCAGCGACTACCACGCGACTGGCGAACCAGCTACCGCGCGTGCCGTGAGCCTCCTGGCCGAGGCCGGCTTCGGCGAGCAGGCGGACCTGTTGTTTGCCGTGAACCCCGGCAGGCTGCTGCGGGGAGACCTGCCGCTGCCCGTGCCGCCAGTCGCTCGGCGTGCGGCGTCGGCGGCTTCGTGGTGGAAGCGGCTCCTCGGCGGCTAGCGCCTGAGTCCGCGAAGCTGCAGCTCGAAGTCCAGTGAGTTGCTTGCCAGCGACAGCGCAACCTCGAACGATACCTGGCCTTCGACAACGAGGTCGGCCAGGTGCTGGTCAATGGTCTGCGTACCGTACTCGGCGTGTCCGTTCGCGAGGGCAGTGCGCATTTCGCCGAGCCGTCCCGGGTCGGACAGCACTTCGCGGACGGCCGGCGTCATCACGAGCACTTCGGCCGCGAGGACCCGTCCCGTGCCGTCGGCGCGCGGCAACAGCCGCTGTGCTACGACGGCTCGGAGCATCTCCGTGAGCTGCAGGCGGGTTGCTTCCTGTTCCTCGTTGGGGAGCGCGGACAGGAATACGCGTATTGCGCCAATCACGTCCGGTGATGTCATCTTCGCAATGACGAGCCGTCCCTGCTCCGCTCCGCGCTTGGCCAGAGCAACGAGCTCCGGGTCGTCCAGAGCGCCCACGACGATCACGTCGGCGTCCTGGTCGAGCGCGGCGCGCATGCCATCAGCAAAGCTGTCGGTGTCAACGCCCACCTCGCGCTGCGTGATCGAACACCGGTTGTTCTTGTGCAGGAATTCGATTGCCGACTCGATCGTCACGATGTGGCGGCGGCGCGGCGCGTTGGTGTTGAGGTGATGCACCATCGCCGCGACCGTTGACGCGCGGCCCGAGCCAGGGCCGCCCGTGACGATCGCGATACCGGAGCCCATGAGGACTGCGTCTGCAACCGCCCGCGGCAACCCGATTGACTCGATGCTCGGGAGCTCATCGGGAATGACGCGCATGACGATCGCGAAGCTCGACCGCTGGCGCAGGACGCTCACGCGGAACCGAGCAATGCCTTGCGCGCTCCACGGACCCGTGAAGTCACGCACGTCGTCTATCGCAGGGGCGTGATGCGACGTCGAGAGGATATGCTGGACCATCTCGAACGTGCTCACCGACGAGAGCACCGGCGTCTCGAGCGGAACCAACTGGCCGTCAATGCGGCCGTACACCACGTCTCCAGCGCGCAGGTGCACGTCCGTTGCGCCACGCTCGATGGCGGCAGCCAGGTAACGCCGCAGGTTGTCAACTTCTTCTTGCGCGGCAGCAGGCCGGAACCGATGCTCGCCACCGGCGGGCCAAGCGGGGGGCTCAGGATGCGAAGGATGAGCGTGCACGGGAGCCGACACTCTATTGGCCAAGTGGGCGGATGTGAGTCATAATACCGCCCCACTGAGGCGATGGCTCAGTGGCACGGGTTACCGAACGAAAATAGTACACTGGTGGAATATTGTCCAGTGGGGTACGTTAGACATCACGGCGCCAATATTCTCTAATGTTTGACGCCCGGCGACGGCTGGTCATCATGGGGTTCCCAGGAGCGGCAGCATGAACGGTTCATTGCCCAAGCAATGACGATTGCCATTGACGCGTCGTGACTGGGATGGCGCCCGATGGCAGCTACTTCCCGCCACTGGAACTGCGGCATCGCGCGCTCGACGCGCAGCGGCGGCGATTCTGGAGGGAGCTGGCGTTTGGCTCGCTGACGCTGCTCGGCGACGTGGCGACGCTCTCGGCGGTATTCGCCGCGTTTGGCACGCTCCCGATTTCCGCAGCGCTCGGCGGCTTTGGCGAGGACGGCCAGTCGTTCGTATCCGGCCTGATCCCACACACCCCGACCGCGCTGGCGCGCCGCGTGACGCTGCTCGTCTTCAGTCTGCTCGTGACGCGCAGCTACGCCATGGTGGAACGGCGCCAGCATGCCGCCCGCATCTTCGCTGCGCTCCTTCTCGGACTCGTGCTGCCGCGCTGGGTGGACGTGTGGGCGTCGAACCTGCCGTCGCGGTGGTTGCTGGTTGCGATGGTTCTTGGCGCGTGCTGGGCCGCTTTGGTGGCGCAGCGGCGGCTGTTCCTGCGCGCACTGCGCACGATAGACCCGCGCCGCCACCAAGTCGCCCGCACCCTGGTGATTGGCACCGAGGTGGAAGTTGCCCGGATCGTCGCCGAGCGGGAGCGCGATGGCGCTGCGATCCCGGTCCGGCGGGTGATAGGGCCATCGTGGCCCGCCACGGGCGCCGAGGGGATCCGGGAAGTGGCGACGGAGCTCGCGAAGGCGGAGATGGACGCGGTGGTGCTGGTGGGATCGGTGTCGGACACTGCCCTGCAGGCCGTGATCGTTGGCGCGGCGAGTGCCGGTGCGACGGTGTATGCGTCGCGTCGCAGCGTCTTCCGGCAGCTCGAGGACTCGAGCTTCCTGCTCCGGAGGTCGGAGCCGCTGGCACTCCTGTCGCGCCCTGCGCTGGTCGGCTCGCAGCTGGTACTGAAGCGCGTGCTGGACGTTGCTGGAGCCTCGCTCGGCCTCGTCGTTCTGTCGCCGGTGTTCGTTGCCGTCGCGGCAGCCGTGCGGCTCACGTCGCGGGGGCCGGTGTTCTTCCGCCAGTGGAGGGTTGGCCTTGGCGGCGACGTGTTCGAGATGCTCAAGTTCCGTACCATGGTGGCCGACGCGGAGCGGCGCCAGGCGGAGGTTGCGGCATCCAACGTGTACTCGGCCGATCCGCTGTTCAAGGTTGCCGCCGACCCTCGGCTGACCGCTGTTGGCCACTGGCTGCGGCGCTCGTCGCTGGACGAGCTGCCGCAGTTCATCAATGTGCTGCGCGGCGAGATGTCGCTGGTTGGCCCGAGGCCGGCGTTGCCGTCGGAAGTCTCACGGTATGAGCAGCACCATTTCGTCAGGTTCGAGGTGCTGCCCGGGATGACCGGTCCCTGGCAGGTGGGCGGGCGCAACACCATACGGAACTTCGAGGAGGTTGTCCGGCTGGAGGCGGAGTACATCCGCGGCTGGACTGTGTGGCGCGACCTGCGGATCCTCGCGCGCACCGTGCCGGCGGTGCTGAGCATGCGGGGGGCTTTCTGATGGATGGGGAGCGCGCGTTGAGGGCCGGGGGCTGGCGTTGCTGCGAACACCGTCAATCGTTTTGTCACAGGGGCACTCCATCCCGGGGTGCCGTGCTTCATCCATCGCACCCATGATATTCAACGGAAGCAGAGCCTGGTCGAGAACGGCGTTTCTGATCCTTGTTGCAGCTGCGTCCGGCACGGGATGCGCCACGCGTCAGCCGCAGGCCATGATGCCCATGGCGCCCGTCGCGGCAACGATCGTCTGGCGAATCGAAGATGGTGACCTCCTGCGCACGAAGGTATTCCGCAGCCCGGACCTCAACGTCGAGGTGGCGGTGGGCGACAATGGCACGGCGTACTTTCCGGGGGTCGGGCGCATAATGGTTCGCGGGCTGACGCTGGACTCGCTCGAAGCGCTGCTCAACCAGCGCTATGCGTCTGCGGTGCTACGCGAGCCGGCGGTGCAGGTGACGATGCAGCGGGACGTGACGCTGTACGGGCAGGTCAAGATTCCGGGGGTTTACGCGGTGGATCCGGGAACGACGCTGCTCGGGCTGGTGGCCCGCGCGGGCGGCTCATCGAGCGCAGCCGGAGCGCCCGACGTGTCGCTCGAGAAGGCCGACGGGCTCCGTTACCGTCTGCCGGGCGAGGCCCGGCTCGGCTCCATAGACCTGCACCATGACGACGCGCTGTACATGGCCGAGAGCAGCATCATCGTGCGCAACACGGCAACGCTCTACGCGGCATCGTACGTGGTCACGATCATCTCAACCATGGTGAGTCTCGGGCTCATCTTGTCGCGCTGACACTCTATGGAACAACTGCCCGCCTTTCCCAACCTGCTGGCTGACCCGAACCCCGACGTTGACTTCCGCAGGTACTGGCAAGTGCTTTCGCGCAGCGCCTGGATCATCATTGCCTGCGTCGTCATGGCCGTGGTGGCCGCGACGGTTGCTGTCCGGAAGATCGAGCCCACCTACCAGGCCACCGCGACCGTGCGGGTGGACGTCGCGCGCCAGCCATCGAGCCCGATGGCGATGTTCTCCATGGGCATCTACGACTACCAGACGCTGCTTGCGCAGGCTAAGGAACTGATTACGAGCCGGAGTCTCGCGGCGACCGTGGTGGATGACCTTGGGCTTCGGATCGGCATCGAGCAGCCGGCACGCAATGCCTCGGTACGCAGCGAGTACGTCCTCGCGGCCCGGACGGAGCCGGATGCGCCATCGGAGCGCTACCGGATCGCGAGGGTCGCCGCGGGCCGCGAAGTGCGACTCGCCTCCAATGACTCGCTCATCGGCACGTACCCGGATACCGGCGAGATCAGGATCGTCGGTGGGTACGTGCGCCTGACGGACGAAGGACGCGCGCTCGACCGCATGACGATCGGGCTGGTTCGCCGGATTGACGCGGCCGAAGGACTGCGGGGCGGAATCGAGGTCGGCCAGCCGAACAAGGACGCCAACGTGCTGGCTGTGACCTACCGGGGCACCGACCCGACGCTCGTGCGGGATATACCCAATGCGGTGGCGCGGGCATTCATCAAGCGGAAGATGGAGCTCGACAGGAGCGGCGCGATCGCACGTGTCGAGTTCCTGGCGCGCCAGCGCGCTACGCTTGGCGCCGACATCGCGGAGGCCGAGGACTCGATCCGCACGTTCCTGCAGAGGCAGGGCATCGCGAGTGTATCGCAGTACGAGACGACGCTTGCCAACGAGCTAGGCGCGCTCAATGCCTCGAAGCGCGACCTCGAGGAGCAGCGCGTCAACATCCGTCGGGCGCTGGAGGTGCCGAAGGGGGTGAAGGACTCCGTGGAGCGCGCCGAGGCGTGGCTCCAGCAACTGCAGTCAACCCGCGACTTCGTGCGCTCCGGCATTGCCACCGGCGAGGTGTCGAGGTTCGAGATCCTGATGTCGTCCAGGCGGGAGCTGCTGGCGACGCTGCTGCCCACGGCCGATCGCGTTGCAGCGCTGGATGCGCAGATCGTGGCTACGGTTGACGCCATCCGCGACCGCGCGGCGCAGTTCGCGGCGAACCTCGACAGCGAGTACGCGGCGACGCAGAAGCAGATCGCCGCAGTCACCGCGCAGCTTCAGGGCGTACCGGAGCAGACGCTCGAGTACGGCAAGCTGGAGCGCAATCGGCGGATCATCGAGGAGATGATCACGATCGTGCAGTCGCAGATGAAGGAGGCGGAGATTTCGGCCGTCGCCAGCGACTCGACAGCTACCATCCTGGACAACGCGGTGACGCCGTCGCAACAGTCCGGATCGCCGGAAACGCTGATCTTCGCGGTTGCGGTGCTGTCTGGGCTCATCGTCGGTGTATTCGTGGCGTTCCTGCGCGACTGGCTCGACACCACCATCCGCACCGAGAGGGATCTGGCGGGCATCGTGGGAACGGCCGTGGTCGGCACGATTCCCAACCTGCAGCAGCAGGCGCGGTCGGCAGGGTACCGCCTGCCTGCCTCGACGCAGGGTGAGCGTCCGCTCGCCACGAGCCGGGAATTCCAGACGCCGGCGGCGGAGGCATACCGTACGCTCAGGACGAACCTGAACTACCTGACGCCGCCGCGCGCGCCGCGCGTGATCGTGATCACGAGTGCGCTGCCCGGGGACGGCAAGACAACGACGACGGTAAACCTCGCGGTCACGCTTGCGCACCAGGGGCAGCGGGTAATCCTCATTGACGCCGAGACGCGGCGCGGCACGGTGCACGAGGTGTTCGCCATTCCCCCTGCGCCCGGGTTCTTTGACCTGATGTATGGCCAGGCCTCACCGGGCGAGTGCATAAGACGCGTGCAGATGGAGGGTGGGGGCACGGTGGATGTTCTTCCATTGGGGAGCGCACCGAGCGTGAACCCTGCCGACCTCCTGGTGGCGGCGCGTCTGGAGCCGCTCTTCGAACGGCTTCGCAGCCAGTATGACTACGTACTGATTGACACTCCGCCGCTCAACCTGTTCACCGACGCCGCCCTGATCGGCGCGCAGGCCGACGCGCTACTTCTCGTGGCGCGCGCCGACAAGACGGATCGTGACGAGATCCGGTACGCCGTGCAGCAGCTCCGCAACGTGCAGGTTACGCTCGCCGGCGCAATTCTGAACGACGTGGACTTCAAGCGCGCTTCTCGATATCGCGTTGGCTACGGCTACTACTACGACTATGCCCGCTGAGCGATTCTCGGCGCGCGCCGGGCCTGCTTCCATGCGCGACTCGCGCGGCGCACGGGAACTTGCGCCGGACCTGTTCGATACCGGCACTGAACGGCTTCCGCGGAGCGGGCAGCTCGGTGCGCTGACCCTCGCCGGGGCGGCGTTGTTCCTGACCGAGGTTCTCGTGGCGCCGCTCGTGCTCGCGATTTCACTCACGGGATCCGTGTTTGCGTGGTGGCTGCTGAGCCAGCCGTGGTCGGGTCGGCGGAGGGTGTCGCGTCATCGGGGCATCAACTCGCGGCTTCTCTACCTCAGCACACTGATGCTCGTAGGGATGTGGCTGACCGTGATGTTCGTCTTCCGCGCGAGCGATCCCACGCTTTCGGCGGGGTTCACGACGACGCTGCCGCTGCAGGTGTTCGGGTTGGACTTCTCCCTGCTCAAGGCGCTCAACGGCATGGAGGCGCCCCGGACGAGCACTGCGCCGGTCATCCCGCCGCCGTCGTCAATTGCGCCGTTCAGTCTCTTCGTCCACGGTGTGGCCTCCACGGTCAGCACCAGCCTGCTTGCCCATGTGATCGCAACGGCAAGGCGGAGATTCCGCCGGCGGGCGCGCGCGGAGAAGATGGTGCGTGAACAGGCGTCGGCGCGGTCATCGGCGGGCAGCGCGTAGCACGCCCGATGCGCGCTAACGCCCCGATGGCCTCCACGCCGGCCGCTCAAGGCGCCGCGCTGCGCCGGCACGGCGCGGATGCGGGCGGCGGAGCACACGAGGGCGGAGAAGGGTGCCCCGTATTCGCGGTGCTGGTGATATTCTGCGCGGGGGTGGCCGTCCTGCTGGCGGGCGTCGGCGGCGGGCTGGCGAACATCCTGTACGTAGTGCTCGCGGCAGGAGCCGGGTTCGCGCTGCACGCGCGCTCTCCCGCCGCGTACGTCAGCTTCACGCTCTGGCTGTGGTTCGTGACTCCGTTCGTGCGGCGGGTGCTCGACATGCATCACGGCTGGGCTCCAACCTCGCCGACGCTGCTTGCGCCGCTCGCGGTAGCGCTGATCTCGATGGCCACGTTGCTTGGGCGGGGCCGGGAGTTGCGCGGCATCCTGTATGCGCCATTCCTGCTCGTGTTCATGGCGCTGGTGTACGGATACGCCGTCGGGTTGATAACCACGGGGGTCATTCCTGCGACGTATGCCCTGGCCACATGGGTCGCCCCGGTGCTGCTGGGGCTGTACGTGGCAATTCACTGGCGGCGCTATCCCGAGTTCGCCAGGGCGGTACGCGCCACTTTCATCGTTGCGCTTCCGATCCTGGCGGCCTACGGGATCTACCAGTTCGTGAAGCTGCCGCGGTGGGACGCACAGTGGATGACGAACGCCGACCTCAGGAGCATTGGCGACCCGCGGCCGTTTGCGGCGCGAGTGTTCAGCACGTTGAACACGCCGGGGCCGTTCGGGGCCTTCCTGTGCGCCGGGTCGTTGATGTTGCTCGGAACGCGCAGCCGGCTGCGGTTCGTTGGCATTGCCCTGGCCGTCGTGTCGCTGCTGCTGACGCGCACGCGCGCCGCATGGGGAGCTTTCGTGATCGGGCTCATCGTCCAGCGAATGGGACAGCCGCTGCGGAATCTTCCGCGCTACGCCGCCACTCTCGTGGCCGTGGCGATCGTCGCGATCCCGATCGCACGGACGCCAAGCTTCAGCGCGCTCATCCTGCCGCGCATCAAGACCCTGACGAACCTCTCGCGCGACAACTCCTTCACGAACCGCTACAACTTCTCGCTCTCGGCGGCGGCGACGATCGCCGAGACCGCGGAAGGCGGCGGGCTTGGCGCGACGGGCGGCGCCGTCAAGCTTCGTGGCGGCGAAGGAGTGCGTTCGCTCGACAACGGATTCCTCGAGGTGTTCTACGTCTTTGGCTGGCCGGGGGGGACGCTCTTCTTCCTTGGCCTGTTCCTGCTGGTGCTGCAGTCGGCGCGGTTTCGCGAGACACGTGTTGACCCGTTCGCCAACGCCGCGCGCGCGACGGCTGTCGCGCTGATCGCGATGCTTCCCATCGGCGATGTATTCACCGGATCCACCGGCACGCTGATCTGGGTATGTGGCGGGCTCGGGATCGCGGGACATGCGTATCACCTGACCACGGGGCAGGCGCTGCGCTCGGCGCGCGCGCGCGCGGCGCTCGATGCCGCGACCGCGGTGGCGCCCAGGCCCCTCGTTGCAGCGGATGCGGGCGCTGGCGCGCTTGCCGTTGCTGGCGCAGGCACGGGCAAGGGATGACACCGTCGCTGTGTCCGCCCGAACCGTGGCGGAAGGCGGCCTGATGCGACTTCCGGGTGCCGGGCGGGTGCGACGCGTTGCGCGAACCGTGGCGGGCGCTGCGCGGCGGCGCTGTGCGCGCGGGCTCGTCCTGCTCTATCACCGGGTGGCAGGCCCCCGGTTCGACCCGCAACTGCTCGATGTTGCGCCAGCGACCTTCGCGGCGCACATGGACGTGCTTCAGTCGTGGGGCGCCGTGCTCGCGGTGCACGACTTCGAGGTGGCGCGACGCGCGGGACGCCTGCCTCCGCGTGCGGTGTGCATAACCTTCGACGACGGATACGCGGACAATCTGCACGCAGCCGCGCGGCTGCTCGAAGCGCGCCGGCTGCCTGCAACGGTGTTCGTCACATCCGGAATGATTGACGCGCCCGGCGAGTTCTGGTGGGATGATCTCGAGCGTGTAGTGGCTGCACCATCACTCGGTGCAACCGCCCCGTCATTCGTGCAATGGCGAGGCGGCAGCGGGCCGGAGGCGTTCGGGGCCCCGTGGACCATCGAGCAGTCCGTGGCGACCGCACGGCAGCAGCTTTACCTGGATCTCTCCCGCGACCTCAGGCTCCTTGACCCTGCCGAGCGGGATGCCCGTGTTGCCGAGCTCAGGGGCTGGGCTGGCGTGCCACGCAAGGCGCGGGAGTCACACCGTTCGCTCATGGCGGATGAGCTCCGGCAACTCGCAGCGATGGCCGGCATCACGATTGGCGCGCACACCGTGCGGCATCCCGTCATGGCCAGGCAATCGCCGAACGCGCAGAGGAAGGAGTGGGACGACTCCATCCGCGCGATCGCGACTGTCACCGGGCGCAAGGTGACGGTCGCGGCGTATCCGTATGGCGGCGCCGGAGACGTGTCGCGCGCGTGCGAGACGGTCGCGCGCGAGGTTGGGTTCGATACAGTCTTTGCGAATGAAGCCGGGGCGGCGTGGCGGTGGTCCAGGCGGTGGCGTGTGCCACGGCTGCTGGTGCGCGACTGGCCGGCTGACGAATTCCTCCGGCGCCTCACGACTTGGTGGGAGTCGGCGTGAAGCGGACCATCGTTACGGTCTCGTCACGGGACATCGGAGGCGGCGCCGAGCGCACGGCGAGGGATCTGCACCGCGCCTACGCGGCCGCAGGGCACGATGCGTGGCTGGCCGCTGGCGAGGTCCTGCGGCCCGGATCCAGCACACGACCGATCCCGAATCGTGACCGCCGGTCAGCGTGGGCGAAGGCGTGGATGGCAGCCGCTGACGCACTCCCGCAGCGTGGGGCGGGATTCCGGGTTGCACGGGCTATGCGAACCGCGGTGGCGGAGCCCAACCGATGGTGGCGCACCCGGCGCGGCATCGAGGACTTCGACTTTCCAGGCACGCCGGAGCTGACGCGACTTGCAGGACGCACTCCGGATCTCCTGCACCTGCACAACATGCATGGCGGCTACTTCGACCTGCGCTGCCTTCCACGCCTGTCGGCGCAGGTTCCGACGATCGTCACGATGCACGACGCATGGCTTCTCACCGGGCATTGCGCGCACTCGCTTGGTTGTGAGCGATGGAAGGCCGGATGCGGCGAGTGTCCGGCGCTGTGGATCTATCCAGCCGTTGCCCGCGACGCTACCGCCGTGAACTTCAGGCGTAAGGCAGCGATCTACGCCGCATCCCGCGTGCACGTGGGCGTGCCGAGCGCGTGGCTTGCCGCGCAAGTGCGTGAGAGCATGCTGCTGCCCGCCGTCCGTGACCTGCGCGTAATTCCGCACGGCGTGGATGTTGGCACATTTTCGCCCGGGCCGGGTCATGAGCGAGGTGAAGCGCGGCGCCTGCTCGGCCTGGATCCAGCGCAACCGATGGTGCTCACTTCCGCTGCGGCGCTTCGCCCGCGCAGCTGGCGCGACGCGGAGACGCTTCGGCATGCGCTTCGGCGGCTCTCGGGCGTGGCGGCGGGCGCGCGATGGATCGCGATTGGCGAGGCCGGGCTGGATGAGCGGATCGGGGCTGTGACCGTGGAACGTCGCGCAGCCGAGTCTGACGACCGGAGAATGGCGCAGTGGTACCGGGCGGCCGACGTGTACGTTCACGCGGCTCGCGCGGATACTTTTCCCTACATGGTCATCGAGTCGCTCGCGTGCGGAACGCCGGTGATCGGAACGGCGGTGGGCGGTATTCCCGAGCAGATTCGCGGCGACGCACGTCACGGAACGGGAGGGGTGATGCCCGCTGCGGCGACCGGGATCCTGGTGCGTCCGGCCGACGCCGCAGCGCTGGCCCGCGCGATAGCGGCGTTTTTCGCGATGGAGTCATCCGATCGCGCTACTATTGGTAGGAACGCCGCTGCGGATGCGGCCACTCGCTTTGAACTCCGGCGCCAGGCACGCGCGTACATGGAGTGGGTTGACGAACTCACGGGCCAGCCATGAAACGGGGCTCCGCTTGCGGCCGGCCGCCGGGGTGCGCGATTGGCGCATAAGGGTGCGGCAGTAGAAGAAGGCGCGCTGATTGCGCACAACGCCGCGGCGCACGACGCCGTCGGGGCGCGTTACGACGTCGGCCATCCGGAGATCTTCAACGACGTAGAACAGGCGCGGCTCAGGGCAGCGGTGGAGCGCGCGGTGGCACTGGCGGGGCGTGGCCGCGGGCGCGTGCGGGCACTCGATGCTGGCTGTGGAACAGGCAACGTCACCGCTCACCTGATTGCAGCGGGTGCGACCGTCACCGCCGCGGATCTCTCACAGCGCTTCCTGGCGATAGTCCGGGAGCGGTTCGCCGGCAGTGGCGCTCTCGACGGCACCGTTGCCTTGAATGGCCGTGACCTCGCCCCGATTCCCGATGGCGCTTTCGATCTCGCCGTGACGTACTCCGTGCTTCACCACGTGCCCGACTACCTGCGGTTCGTGCGTGAGCTTGCGCGGGTGGCCGCGCCTGGCGGGGTAGTGATGATTGACCATGAACGCGCTGGCTCGTACTGGACTTCAACCGGGATGGCCGCCTTTCTGGCCGAGGCCGTGGTCTGGCCGCAGCGCCGGTGGTGGTACTGGCTTCAGCCGTCACGGTACTGGAAGCGGATCCGGCCGCTGCTCGATGTTCGACGGTTGCGCAATCCGCGCTATATGCCTGAGGGCGACATCCATATCTGGCCGGACGACCACATCGAATGGCGGAAGGTCGAGGCCGCGCTCGAAGATGCCGGCTGCACGATAGAACTGCGTGAGCAGTACCTGCTGTTCGAGCCCAGATACCGGCGCGGGGTATGGGAGCACTGGCGCACGCGGGTGGCGGACATGCAGCTCGTCCTCGCGCGGAAGGCGGGCTGATGCCGGGGCGTTTCGAGCCGTTCACGCGGCGTTCCGGGCGAGCGGCGTGACGCAGCGTCCGCTCCGCGTATTCATGCCGTGCACGGGCCTCGGGAGCGTGGCGCGCGGCTTCGAGACGTTCACACGCGAGTGCGCAGCGGCATTGCGCGACGCTCCGGGCATTGACGTGCGCGTCTTTGGCGGCGGTCCCCGGTTGCAGCCGGGCGAGCACCGCGTGCGGTGCCTCAGGCGGTCGGGGAAGGCGGCTGCGCTGCTGGGCCGTGCTGTGAACCGGGATCCGTATTTCGTCGAGCAGGCGACTTTCTTCGCGGGGTGGCTCCCGGCGGTCGCAGCCGGCGCTCCGGACCTCGTGTACTTCGCCGACCTCAACCTCGGCAACGCGCTCTGGCACTGGCGCCGCGTCTCGCGCATGCGCTACCGGCTCCTGTACTACAATGGCGGCGCGACGACGCAGCCATTCACGCGCTGTGACCTGGTGCAACAGGTCAGCCCAGAGCATCTCGATGCTGCTCTGGCTCGGGGAGAGGCGCGTGAGCGAATGGTGTGGCTGCCGCATGGTCTCGCGATTGCCAGTGCGTTCAGCGCTCCAACGGAGGTGGAGCGCGCCACGACACGGGCGGCGCTTGGTGTTCCGGTGGCGGGGCCGCTCGTGGTGAGCGTAGGCGCCCTCGACGTCACATTGAAACGGATGGACGCCGTCATCGAGGCCGTTGCTGCGATGCCTGAGCGACCATACCTGCTTCTTCTTGGCGCCGAGACCGTCGAGACGCCGCGGGTGCGTGCGCGCGCGGAGGCGTTGCTTCCGGGACGATGCGCGATCGCCACCGTAGCGCGCCCGATTGTCATTGCCGCCTGCAGGGCGGCCGACGCGTTCGTGCTAGGCTCGCTTGGTGAAGGGTTCGGGCTGGCGCTCGCCGAAGCGCTGGCAGAAGGCGTGCCGTGCGTTGCACACGATACCGTGACCGCGGCATACTTGGGCGGCAACCATGCGATCCTTGCAGACCTGCGTGAGCCCGGCGTGCTCTCCGGCGCGCTCTCGTCCGCGCTTGCCCGCGGGCGGGAGAGCGCCGTTGCACAGCACGCGTGGGTATACGAACGGTTCTCGTGGGACGTGCTCGCGCCGAGCTACGTGGACCTCATGCGGCGCGCGGCCGCACCGGTGAACGCAGGATGACCGCACCCCCCGTGGCATTGTTCGCGTACAATCGCCCGGAACTGCTCGAGCGCGTGCTGGCGCCGCTGCGGGCCGCTCGCGTGCCGAGGTTGTATGCGTTCAGCGATGGGCCGCGCACCGCGGCCGCGGCGCCGGCTGTGGCGCAGGTGCGGTCAATCCTCAGGTCCATTGACTGGGTGGACGTCGAGCTCGTTGCCCATGAGGCCAACCAGGGGATTGCATCATCGGTCCTCAACGGCGTGAACAGCGTGCTCAGCCGCCATGACCGCGCGGTTGTGCTCGAGGACGACATAGAACTGGCGCCCGGCGCCTATGAGTGGATGGCTGCCGCCCTCGAGCGTTACGCAGATGACGGGCGTGTGATGAGCGTCAGCGCGTGGACCCATCCGCGCATCACGCCGGCGGGGCTCAACGGGCAGCCGTTCTTCTCGATGCGCGCAAGTTGCTGGGGATGGGCAACCTGGGCCCGGGCGTGGAACGGAATGCTCGATCGCACGGCGGTGGAGATGCTCGCGATGGCTGAGCGCGCTGGAGTGCCGCGCGACACATACGGCCATGACGTGGTGGCGAATGCGGATCCGGCGTACGAGCACTGGGATGCGCGGCTCATTGCGCATCACATGGCCTGTCGCGGCCTGGCGCTCCATCCCGCCGAGCCGTATGCGCGGCACCTTGGGTGGAGTTCGGGCGCTACGCATCCGACCAACCGCGACATCTGGGACGCAGATCTCGCCACGCGTGTGGTCATCCCGGTGAAGTGGCCGGAACCGGTTGAGCACCCGGAGGCAGCAGCGCTGTGGCGCCGGTCGGTGAGAGCAGACGTTCCGTCGGCGGAGCGGCAAGGGCGAATGCGGCACATCGGGCGTGCGATACTGCGGCGCGCGAGTCGTGCGGGAACGGTTGCGCGCAACGCCCCGCTCGTGGCGTGGGCCGCCCTCGGCTGGGCCATGTTGAGGATGTTGCGCAGGCCTCCGTTCGATGACTCTCGCAGCGGCGCCTTCCCACCGGTGCGCGTCTTCTGGGCGGACTTCCTCGCTGCCCACAAGGGCGACGTGCGCGGGTATGCCGCTGAAATCGGCGCCACAAGCACGGTCACGGGCGTTGGCGGCGCATCTGTGACGAGCGCGGACGCGATTGACGTGGCGCCGGGCCCTGGCGTTGCGATCGTTGCCGACCTGCAACGCGCGTGGAACGTGGCGGACGGGCAGTACGACGTATTCATCAATCAGTTCTCGATGCACATGATCGAGGATGACCTGGCGGCGCTGTACCATTCCGTTCGCATCCTCAAACCCGGCGGCGTGCTGCTCGCGAACTTCCCGTGCGTCTCCTCGTACCCATGGGATGGGGTCAGTTACGGCGGTGAGGCGGTTCGTGTGCAGCGATGGTACTCACCCGCAGGCGTTCGGCGCATGATCTCGGCCCTTGGGCTCGACGGCTCGGCCACGGTGGAATGCCATGGTTCCACGTTCGGGATGCTCGCCTACGCGGCAGGATTCCCGGCGTCAGCAGTGCCGCGAGCATGGTTGCGTGGCCACGAGCCGGGCGCGCCGATGCTTGTCTGCGTGCGCATCGAGCGGCCGCCTGACTGGCGGCCCGCGTATGTCCCGCCGCGGCCTCGAGGGGATCAGCGCTGAGCGTGCAGGTTATACCCCGACTCCGCCGTCTGCTGCGCCGGTTCCTGGTGGAACTCCGGCTGGAGTATCTCCGCGCGCGCCTCCAGGCGGCGAAACCCGGTGCGGTCGTGAAGCTGGACGGCGTCGCGTTGCACATCACCGACGGCCTCAATGCGTACATGCAGTACAAGGATGAAGTAGTGCGCCGTATCTACGACTTCGAGCCCGACCGTGGCGATCCGGTGGTCATTGATGGAGGCGCCAACATGGGCGCGTTCACGATTGCGACGCGTCGTCGTCATGCACGCGCAAGAATCGTGGCGTTCGAGCCGGATCCGGCAATAGCCGCGATCCTGCGTGAGAACCTCGGGCGGAACGGCATCGAGGGCGTGCGGGTCGTGGAAGCGGCGCTGGGCGGTGTGCCGGGCACGGCCACCTTCGCCCCCGACGGCGAGTCCGGCGGGGCGCTGACGGCGGCCGGCTCGGCAACGGTGCGCGTCGAGGTGTTGTCGGCGTGGCTTGGCGAGGAAGTGGATTTCGTCAAGCTGAACATCGAAGGCGCGGAACTCGACGTGCTGCGCGAGGCGGCTTCAGCAGGAAGGCTGCGCAACATCAAGGCACTGGTGGTCGAGTATCACGGATGGCCGCGGGCGCCCCAGCGGCTGCACGACGTGCTGGCCGTGCTCGACGCCAACGGGTTCCGCTACGTCGTGCACGACTTCGACGAACAGACCAACCCCGTCACCAAGCCACCGTTCCGCGATCCGGGCGACGCGCCGTGGTTTGCTCTTGTGGCCGCGTGGCGAGTTGCGCGGCCGGCAACGCAGCCCTGAACGGCCATCTTCTTCGTTCGGGTCGGTGCCGATTCCGCTTCCGCGGCCCGAGTCCACCGTGGATCAGCGACGCGTCAGGATGTCACATCCCAGGAGTGCGGCACCAGGAACATGCCGATCCCTTCCACGTTTGTCCGGCCGGTGCCGAAGTAGTCGCCCGGCTCGACGTCAATCGTTGCCGCATGCATCACCCAGTCCGCGACGTCGCTGTTGACGGTGGCGTACAGCGACATGCGGTATGACCCGGCCTCGAAGGGGAAACGGGGAATCGTGCACATGAAAGTGCCGCGGCCGGGAGCGACGTCGAACGCGCCGCGCTGCGCGGTGCTCGAGAACTGGCAGAGCGGCTCGTCGAATGCTCCCCAGAGCACGGTATCCACATGCACGTTCTGGAGACGCCCGGACGGGGAGTTGTACGTGATCTCGACTCGAACGTCATCGCCCGACCGGACGAGCCCGCCGCCGACACTGGCATTCCTCACGACCACAGACTCGAAGCGCAACGCGCCGTTGCCGGTGCGGTCGCGCCTGTCGGAAAGCGGAGTCGCGCTGAGCGTCTCCAGGCCACGGAGGTCGTGCTGCACAACGGGACCTGCAGCGCCTTCCCGAGTCAGCTCGCCATGCTCGAGCAGCACCGCGCGCTGGCAGAGGGCGGTGATGGCCACCATGTTGTGGCTCACGAACAGCACCGCGCGTCCCTGCTCGCGCGCAACCTCGCCCATCTTGCCGATGCACTTTCGCTGGAAGGCGGCATCGCCAACGGCCAAGACCTCGTCCACCACCAGAATCTCAGGATCCAGGTGCGCGGCCACCGCGAACGCAAGCCGCACGTACATCCCGCTCGAGTAACGCTTCACCGGCGTATCCAGGAACCGCTCGATCTCCGCGAAGGCGACGATCTCGTCGAACCGCCTCCGGATTTCGTGGCGTCGCATTCCGAGGATCGCGCCATTGAGGAAGATGTTTTCGTGACCCGTAAGCTCGGGGTGGAAGCCGGTCCCCACTTCGAGCAGGCTGCCTATCCGGCCATAAAGGCGGATTTCCCCTTCCGTTGGCCAGGTGATGCGCGACAGGAGCTTGAGAAGCGTGCTCTTGCCTGCGCCGTTGCGGCCAATGATGCCCACCGTCTCGCCGCGCGCGATCTCGAGCGACACGTTGCGCAACGCCCAGATCACTGCCTGGCTCTCAGATCCATTGCGGCGCGCGACGCGCCTGACGATCGCCTCGCGGAATGTGGTGGCGGCGCCTTCCACGCCGAGCCGATACGCCTTGGAAAGGCCTGCTACTGAGATCGCCGGGGTGCTAGATGACATCGGCGATCTGACGCTCGAATCCTGCGAAGATCGCGAAGCCGGCGACCAGCGCCAGTACGGTGCCCGCGCAGGCAATCATCGCGCCCATGCCGGACGGCGCGGCGGTGCCGATGCATGCCCATCGGAACCCATCCAGCGCGCCGGCGAGCGGATTGAGCAGGAACCACCGACGAATGGGCTCCGGCACGGCTGCGGTGGCATACGCCACCGGACTCGCATACAGGAGGAGCTGCACGAGCACCGGCAGCGCGTGCTGCACGTCACGGAATCGAACAGAGAGCGCGGCGGCGATGGTACCGAGCCCGAGGCCCATCGCGAAGAGCAGCGCGACCCAGAGGGGCAGCGTGAGGGCGGCGATGCCGACCGGCGTGCCGGTGACCATGAGCAGCACGGCGAGCGACGCCATTCCCACCAACAGGTCAACGACGCTGGAAAAGAGCGCCGAAATTGGCAGCACCAGCCGTGGGAAGAACACCTTGGTTACGAGCGTTCCCTGGCCGATCACCGACGCGGCGGCGCGAGTGAGTGCGTTTGAGAACGCGCTCCACCCCACGAACCCCGCGTACGCGAACAGGAAGTACGACCGGGCTCCGCTGTCGAGCCTCGCCACGCGGCCGAAGATCACCGAAAAAATCCCGCCAGCGACAAGCGGTTGCAGCACGACCCAGATGACGCCAAGGAGCGTCTGCCGGTACCGGAGGGTGACGTCACGGCGCCCGAGCGCAACGCCGAGGTCCCGGAAAGCCCACAATTCCCGGATGTCGGGGAAGAGGCGGCGCTCGGCCGGCCGGATGACGTGCAGCGGGGCGGACACGGAGGGATTCTACGGGTCCGGCGCTTGGCGCGGCAGGGGCGGGCGGCCATGTTCAGGCCTGAGCAGATGCCGACCGAACCCACACTTCAGCGAGCCAGCGCGCCGACCATCTCGGTGCTCGTGCCGTCATGGCGGCGACCGGACGATCTCGCCCGGTGCCTGCGCTCGCTGGCTGCGCAGCGCGTTCAGCCGCTCGAAGTCGTGGTTGGAGCGCGTACGGACGATTCCGCGACGGCCGCGGTCGTCGCTGCCGACGCCGCGCTCCGCCCATATCCGGTGGTGCTTGCCGCCACGACGACACCGGGGGTGGTTGCGGCCATGAGCGCCGCGCTCAAGCGTGTGCGCGGCGAGGCCGTTGCGTTCACCGATGACGACTGCGAGCCGCGCCCGGACTGGATCGATCGGATAGGCGCCGCGTTTGCCGATCCGGGCGTCGGCGGGGTGGGCGGGCGCGACTGGCAGCCGGTCGAGCGCGGTGAGCGCGGAACGGTGGGCCGTGTGCAGTGGTTCGGGCGCATGATCGGCAATCACCACCTCGGCTCCGGTCCGGCTCGCGCGGTGGACGTGCTCAAGGGCGCAAACGCGGCGTTCCGGAGTGCACTCGTTGCAGGAGCCGGGCTCGACCACAGGCTGCGCGGGGCTGGCGCCCAGATGCACTGGGAACTCGCGCTCTGTCTGCCGCTGCGCAGGGCGGGGTGGACGCTCGTGTACGACCCGGCGATCGCGGTGGACCACCACGTTGCCTCGCGCCACGACGCCGACCAGCGCCACCGCGGAACGTTCGTTGCGGATCCGCAGGCAGACGCGGTGCACAACGAGACGCTCGTCCTTCTCGAGTATCTTGGCGCATGGCCGCGGCTCGCGTTCATGTGCTGGGCGCTGGCCATCGGGACGCGCATGGAGCCCGGACTCGCCCAGGCGGTGCGGCTGCTGATCGGTGGCGATGCGACAGCAGCCGCGAAGTTCCGTGCAACGGCGACGGGCCGGCTCGACGGCTGGCGATCGTGGCGGCGGTCGCGGGGCTCGCCGGCAGGACGCGCGTCGGGCACGCCTGCCGCGCCTGCCGCGCCTGGCGCATGACAGCCGCCACTTCGCAGCGCGCCGGCGCGGCAACGATGGCCGGGCCTCCGTTGCGCGTGCTCGTGGTCATGCCTCTCGGCGCAGCGCTTGGCGGCGGAGAGGAGATGCTGCGTCAACTGCTGCGCTGCGGGCGCGGCCAGGGTGTTACATGGATCGTTGCGTTCCTGCGCGACGGTCCTCTGGTGAGCGAAGTGCGGGGGATGGGTATCGAAAGTCATGTCGTACCGGCGGGGAGGTTTCGCACGGTGCGGCGCCGGGTCGGGGCGGTTCGCGCGCTGGCGAAGCTGGCGCGGGCGAGCGCGGCCGACCTGTGTTTCGGCTGGATGGTGGCGGGGCAGGTGATGGCGGGGCCAGCGGCATTGCTCGCCCGGGTGCCGTGTGCGTGGTACCAGGTGGGGACTCCGCGTCCGGACTGGCTCGACCGTTATGCGAACCTGTGGCCGGCACGTGGGGTCGTTACGCTGTCGCGGGATGGAGCCGCCGCTCAGTCGCGCCTTCGCCCGCGCCGCACGGTGCGCGTGGTGCACCCCGGCGTGGCCCTCGACCGTGCCGCATCCGCCCTCGCAATGCCGCCGGCGGCGATGCGTGAACGTCTCGGGCTGCCGGTCAAGGGGCCCCTCGTGGGGATCGTGGCGCGCCTGCAACGGTGGAAGGGCGTCCACGTCTTCCTCGATGCAGTGGCGCAGCTTCAGGGCATGCACGCTGGCCTTCACGCCGTCGTCGTCGGGGGCGCGCATGAGACCGAGCCGGGCTACGAAGCCGAGCTGCACGAGCAGGCGGCCGCGCTTGGCCTTTCGAATACGGTGATTTTCGCCGGCTTCCAGTCGAACGCGGTGGAGTGGATGCAGGCGATGGACATAGTGGTGCATGCGTCCGATCGCGAGCCGTTCGGCATTGTCGTGATCGAGGCAATGGCACTCGGCAAGCCGGTCGTTGCCGCGGCGGAAGGCGGCCCGGCCGAAATCATCAATGATGGGGTCAACGGCCTGCTTGCGCCATACGGAGATGCCGCCGCACTCGCGCGCGCGATCACGCGGGTGCTCGATGACGCTGGGTTTGCGGCGCGCCTCGGGGCGGCCGCGCGACTGCGTGCAGCGGCGTTCAGCGATACAGCATACGCGCGCAACGTCATCGCGGCGATGCGGTCGCTCGTCGGCGGGAGCGAGGCACGGGCATGAGCGAGTCCCGTCCGCTGATCAGTGTCGTCATCCCGACGCGCGACCGCCCCGACCTGCTCCGCCGCACGCTGAACCTTCTCGCGCCTGGTGTGCAGGAACTGCCTGCCAGCGACTACGAAGTAGTCGTGAGCGACGATGCCCGGCCACTGTCGGCGGCCCGGGCGCTGGCAACGGCATATCCGTGGGTTCGGTTCTGCGAAGGTCCTGCCAAGGGACCTGCGGCAAATCGGAATGCCGGCGCGCGCGCTGCGCTTGGCAGGTGGCTCGTCTTCACCGACGATGACACCGAGCCCTGCGCTTCCTGGCTCTCGGAGTTCGCGCGGGCGATGAGGCCGGGGATAGACGTATACGAGGGGCGAACGACGTGCAACGGGGGCTTCGGGTCGCCGCTTTTCCACGCGCCAGTCAACGAGACCGGAGGGCGGCTCTGGTCGTGCAATTTCATGGTGCGCGCCGAGCGGTTTTCGTCGGTGGGCGGGTTCGACGAAGCGTTCCCGTATCCGCACATGGAAGACCAGGATCTTCGAGTCCGCCTGGATGAGGCAGGAGCGAAGCGTGTGTTCGTGCCCGGGGCTGTGATGAATCACCCTCCGCGCCGCCAGCCAGGAGGCGCGCGGCTCGGAGCGTACCGCGAATCGGAGGTTCGGTTTCATGTGAAGCACGACGGTCGCCCGGAGCCACGGAGAGCGTTTCTTGCGCGCATCGTGCGCTACCGGCTTGGCGTGATGCGCGATACGCCGAAGTCCGTTGACACCGTGGCCGCACTGTGGTCGCTGGCGCGCGAGCTGGCGTATGTGGTACGCCGCGTAGACGGCTGGGAGCGGGCCGCGATGCAGTCGCTCAGGGGCCGAAAGCCGTGAAGATCGTCCATCAGGCGTCCGACTGGCCGGAGAGCTGGCGACACGTGCACGAGTTCGACAAGGTGGAGATTTTCGGCGACCGGTCGAATCCTGGCCATACGCGCGCGTATCGAAACCGCGCGAGGCACCTGATGGAAATGGCGGGATCGGTTCTGACGCCAGGCGCGCGCATCCTCGACCTCGCAGCGGCGCAGGGCAACTATACGCTCTGGCTCGCGGAGCGCGGGTTTGACGTGACATGGAACGACCTGCGCTCCGACCTCGAAGGGTACGTCCGGCTCAAGTGGGAACACGGCACGGTACGGTACGCGCCGGGCGATGCGTTCGCGCTGAAGTTTCCCCACTTCTTCGACCTTGTCCTGGCGACCGAGATCATAGAGCACGTAGCGCACCCGGACGCTTTTCTGCGGAAAGCGGCGTTGCTCGTGCGGCCTGGGGGGTATGTGCTGCTCTCGACGCCCAACGGCGGGTACTTCCTGAGCGACCGTCCGCGTTTTTCCGACACGCCGGATCCCTCGCGCTACGAAGCGATGCAGTTCCGGCCCGATGCCGACGGGCACATCTTCCTCCTCCACGAAGACGAACTCGGGCCGCTCGCGCGCGACGCCTGTCTTGCTCTCCGCGAAGTCCGTCTCTTCACCAACCCCCTCACCAACGGCCACCTGAAGACGGCGGTGCTGCATCACATCCTTCCTGGCGTCGTCCTCGATGGCGTCGAGCGGGTTACGCGGCGCCTGCCGCGGCCAGCCGTGCGCTGGCTGCACACGGCCATGGCGGTGCTGCTGCAGCGGGGCGGCGCGGAGTGACGGACTGGTCACTGGCGTTCATCGCGCATGAAGTCCACCGGCACGGCGGGCAGGAGCGCGCCGCCGCCGAGGTTCTTTCGAGGGTGGCGCGTCGCGCGCGGGTGCACGTGATCGCGCGCTTGTGCGAACTCGACGGAGTGGAGTGGACGCCGATTGGGGGTCCGCGCCGGCCGGCCGTTCTGCGCGCATGGGCATTCGCGCGCGCGGCCGCAGTTGCCGAACGGCGCGCGGGATGCACGATCAGCAACTCGATCGGCGCCGCAGCTCGCGAGGCCGACGTGATCACTGCCCAGTTCTGCCATGCGGCGTTCACCGCGCGCTTCGGCGGGTTACGCGGTGTTTCCTGGCCTGGCGTCGCGTACCAGCGGCTCGCGCAGGGCGTGTTCGTTGGCGACGAGCGGCGCGCGTACCGGTCGCGGCGCCTCAGGCGCGTGATCGCGGTGTCGCGCGGGACGGCGCGGGAGCTGGCGGAGCACTATGGCGTGCCTGGCGATCGCATCCGTATCGTGCCGAACGGCGTTGACCACACGGTATTCCATCCAGCGCCGGACGCAGCCGCGCGGCGCATGCTCCGGATGTCGCTTGGGCTCCCGCCCGACGCGTTCATTGCGCTGTTCGTGGGTGGTGACTGGGAGCGCAAGGGAGTGCGCGACGCCGTTGACGCGACGGCGGCCGTGCACGACGTTCACCTCGTGATCGTGGGGCGTGGCGACGCGTCGGCGATGTTTGCGTATGCGGTCCGCGCCGGCGCCGCGGGCCGCGTGCACGTCCACCCACCCTCGCCGGCGCCCGAGCGCTACTACGCGGCAAGCGACGCCTTCGTGTTCCCGTCGCGCTACGAAGCCTTCTCGCTCGTCACGCTCGAAGCCGCCGCCAGCGGGCTGCCGATCGTCTGCCATGCGATCAACGGCACCGAAGAACTCGTCGCCGATGGCGTGAACGGATGGCTGGTGCCGTTTGGCGCCGACGCAATCGCGCAGCGTCTCACATCGCTTCGTGACGATGCCTCGTTGCGTGCGCGAATGGGCGTTGCGGCGGTGGAGTCGTCGCTTCCGTATGCGTGGGATCGCGTGGCCGCTGCGTACTTCGACGTCCTCGACGAAGCGGCGCGCGGCAAGCAGGGGCCTGCCTAGCCATGTGCGGCATCATCGGCGTGGTGAGCAGCAGCGCGTCAGCGTGGCGCGCGCGGCTCGTGACTGCGCGCGACATGATGGGCCACCGTGGGCCGGATGGCGCCGGCCTGTGGGGATCGCCCGGAGTGCTCCTGGGAGCGCGGCGCCTGGCGATAGTTGACCGCTCGCCCGGCGGCCAGCAGCCGATGGCGTCGCCCGACGGGCGGGTCGCGATCGTGCACAACGGCGAGGCGTACAACTTCCAGATCCTGCGGAGGGAACTGGAACGTGAGTTCGCGTTTGTCTCGCGCACGGACACCGAAGTGCTCATGCACGGATATCGGCGCTGGGGGCTGCGCGGCCTCGTTGACAGGATCGAGGGGATGTTCGCGTTCGCGATCTGGGATGCGAGGCGACGCCGGCTGTCGGTGGCGCGGGACCGGGCCGGGCAGAAGCCGTTCTTCTACTGCCACCGGGGCAGCGACTTTGCGTTCGCATCAACGGCCAGCGCCGTCGCCAGCCTGATGGGGCAGGAACCTGTACTGGATCCGCGCGCGCTTGACGCATTCCTCGTGTACCAGGCGGTGCCTGCGCCGCTCGGGATCTTCAAGGGGATGAGCCAGCTTCCGCCCGCGCACTGCCTGACGTTCGACGCCGAATCAGGCCTGTGCGCGACCGAGCGCTACTGGCGCCGCTCGTTCGTGCGGAAGACAGCCGAGACGGAGGCCGAGGTTGTTGATCACGTGGAGCAGCTCGTCCGGGAATCGGTGCGAAAGCGGCTCTTGGCCGACGTCTCCGTCGGAACGTTCCTCTCCGGCGGGGTTGACTCATCCATCATCACCGCGATCGCTGCGCAGGAGGCGGCGGGGCCGATCGAGGCGGTGACGCTGGGATTCGAGAAGCCGGCGCTCGATGAGCGGCATTACGCGCGGATCGCTGCCCAGCGGGCGGGCGTACGCCTGCACGAGGAAGTCCTGCGCCCGGAATTGGTGGTGGACCTTCCGGCGATAGTGTGGCACTATGGCCAGCCCGTGGCGGATGTGTCAATCGTGCCGAACTACTACCTCGCAGCCGCGGCGCGGCGGCACATGGTCGTCGCGCTGAACGGAGATGGCGGCGACGAGCTGTTTGGCGGCTACCGACGCCCGTTGGTCGAACACGTCGTGGGCCCGTACCGGGAACGCGTGCCGGCCCGCGCGCGCACCGCGATCGCGCGCTGGGTGGACCGCTGCGGGGTTGACCGCTGGCCGCGGCTTGCGGTGGTTGCCCGCTCGGGTTCGATGCCAGCCGCCGACGCATTCACATATGACCGCGCATTCCGCCTGTGGCGCGTTGACGGCTACACGAGCGCGTTCAAAGCGGCATTGCACGACTGGGACCCCGACTCGCTCTTCCGCGCCGCCTGGCACGAGGCGGAGTGCTCGAACGACGTGGATCGCACCCTCGCGGGCGACTTCGCCACATACCTGCCCGACCAGCTTCTCACGAAGGCCGACCGGTCGAGCATGGCTCATGGCCTGGAGGCGCGCTCCCCGATGCTCGATACCGCGCTGATGGAGTACGCGGCGTGCATCCAGCCCGGCATGCACTTCGCGGGCCTGGAGACGAAGCGGATCCTGAAGCGCGTTGCAGAGCGTTTTGTGCCGGGCAGCGCCGCGCACCGGCGAAAGCGCGGATTCGTGATGCCGGCGTCGGCGTGGCTGCGCGGGGAAGTCGCCGAGTATGCCAGGGCCGCGCTCGACAACCGGACGTTCTTCGATCGGGGGTGGATGGATCCCGGCTTCATCCGCAGGATGCTGGACGAGCACTTCGCCGGCAGACGCGACTGGGGCGAGCAGATGTTCACGCTGCTGGTGCTCGAGGTGTGGGCCCGCATCGTGCTGGACCGAACGCTCGACCGCGACTCCACGCTCGACGCCGTGCTCTCCAGGCCGCAGCGCGGCCGGCGGTATGCGCTGCGCACGCTGCAGGTGGGAATGGAATGGTTCAGCGAGAGGCCGAGCGGCCTGAACCGCGTGTACAAGGAACTCGTTGATCACCTGCCAGCCGCAGGCGTGGGCGTGCGCGGACTCGTCGCCGGGTCGGACGCAGTGGCGAGGGAGTCACTCGGTATCGTGCGGGGCATCGCTCCCGAATCACGCCCGCTCCTGGGCCGGCTAGTCGCGCTGATGCGGGAAGGCCGTGCGATGCTGCGGGGCGATCCTGCCTGCCTCGCAGTGATACACTTTGCGCTCTACGGACTGCCGCTGCTTCCGGCGCTCCGTCGGCGTCGCTTCGTGGTCCACTTCCAGGGGCCGTGGGGCCTCGAGGGCCGGGCGGAGCGCCAGTCCCGGCTCACCGTCGCGGTCAAGACGCTCTCCGAACGCGTGGTGTACCGGCGCGCAGCGTCACTCATCGTGCTGTCGCACCCTTTCGGCCGGATCCTCGAAGAGCGGTTCGGCGTGCCGCGCGAGCGCATTCATGTGATTCCGGGCGGGGTAGACGCAGACCACTTCGCCATTAAGGAGTCACGCGCCGAAGCGCGGCGGCTGCTCGGATGGCCAGCGGACAGGAGGATAGTGCTCGGCGTGCGCCGCCTGGCGCACCGCATGGGGCTCGATGATCTCATCGCCGCCGCGGAACTCCTGCGCGCCGAGGTGCCCGATGCGCTCGTGATGATCGCCGGCAGGGGAGTGCTCGGCGGTGCGCTCGCGCAGGCCATCGAGCGCCGCGGCCTCCAGAACCATGTGCGGATGCTGGGGTTCGTTCCCGATGACATGCTGCCGTACGCATACCGCGCGGCCGACCTCAGCGTCGTGCCGTCGGTCGCGCTCGAGGGCTTCGGCCTGATCGTCGCGGAGTCGCTGGCGGCGGGAACGCCCGCGCTCGTGACTCCTGTGGGTGGGCTTCCCGAGGCCGTCGGGTCCCTCTCGCCGCACCTGGTGCTGCCCGCAACCGGAGCGGCGGCGCTCGCGGCCGGCATGGCGGGTATCCTGACGGGCAGGGTTCGCGCGCCATCGGCCGACGAGTGCGCGAGGTATGCGCGGGAACACTACGACTGGCCCGTCATCGCGCGACGGGTAGCCGCGGTGTACGAAGAGGCAGCCGGCCGGTGACGCCTCCGCGCGTGCTGTTCGTGGATCACGCGGGCGTCCTGGGCGGCGCGGAGCTTTCGCTGCTCGACGTCATCGCCGCCTTTGGGGGGTCCGCGGGTGTGGTCCTGCTTCAGGACGGGCCGTTTCGCGCGCTTCTCGAATCTCGCGGCGTGTCCGTGGAGGTCGAACCGCTCAAGGCGCTTGGAGGCGTGCGGAAGGGAAGCGTGCTGCCGTCACCCGCGGCGCTGCTGGACGCATGGCGCCTGGCAGCCCGGCTCGCCTGGCGGGCCAGGGGATTCGACGTGCTTTACGCGAACTCGCAGAAGGCGTTCATCGTAGCCGCCATTGCGGCTTCCCGCGCGCGCATTCCGCTCGTGTGGCACCTGCGCGATATCCTGGCACCTCCGCACTTCAGCCGTTCGACGATCCGGGCAGCGGTGTGGCTGGCAAACCGGAAGGCGGCTGTGGTGATAGCGAACTCCCGCGCAACCGCCCGTGCTTTCGTTGGCGCGGGCGGCAGGCCTGCGCTCGTCCGCGTGGTGTACAACGGGATTGACGCCGCCCCATTCGACGCCGTCGCTCCATCCACGGCCGCCGCGCTGCGTGCTGAACTCGCGCCTCCGGGTGCATTCACCGTCGTTCACGTGGGCCGGTTCCATCACTGGAAAGGGCAGCATGTGCTGGTCGAGGCGGTTGCGCGCGAGCCGCGTGCGGTAGCGTGGTTAGCCGGCGCGCCGCTCTTCGGGGAGGAATCCTACGCCGAAGAATTGAAGCGCACGGCGGAGCGGCTCGGCGTGGCCGGGCGAGTGCGGTTCCTCGGGTTCCGCGACGACATCCCCGCCCTCATGCGCGCGGCGGACGCCGTCGTGCACTCGTCGGTGTATCCGGAGCCGTTCGGACGGGTCGTCGTGGAGGGAATGCTTGCCGGACGCCCGGTGATTGCCGCGGATGCTGGCGGCGTAAGTGAAATCGTGGCCGGCGAAGAGACGGGCATCCTGGTGCCGCCTGGCGACGCAGCCGCCCTCGCGGCGGCGATCTCGCGGCTCATTGACGACCCTGCGTCCGGGGCAGCCATGGCAGTGAGGGCGCGCGCGTACGCGCGCAACAACTTTACTGTTGAGGCGATGCAGCGCGGCGTGCTCGCTGCGCTGGGTTCACTGTAGCGGCAACCGGCCCGCCGGCGGGCGACGTGAGTGCAGCGCCCGCTGCCAGGCGCTCGAATCGGCTAACGCGCTCTCGGAAGGCGGAACCCGCCGTACCCCTCGGCTAACGCGCTCCCGGAAGGCGGAACCCGCCGTACCCCACCACGATGCGTACCGTGCCGCCCGTGGGGCCGGCGTCCGGGCCGCCGTACACGCCGTGCCCGCGGTACTTCCAAGTCGTCCGATTCGGGCTGATCGCGCTTGCGAGGCGCAGGCCGATGGTGAGGCCATGCGTGCTCGCGCCGCTTCGCAGGAAGAGGTAGTCCAGCGCGATACCGGGCTGAACGATCACGTAGCGGCCCTGCACGGTGCTCTCGAGCCCGGGCGAGGCGATGATCTCGTCGAACGTCGGATCGGGGAGCGGATTTCCACCCGGACTGCCGCCCTGGCTCTGCAGGGTTAGCTTCGCGGTTCCCGCGCCAATGCCGACGAATGGCGCGATGTTCAGCTTCCAGGTTGTCCAGAGCGCGTAACCGACCGTTCCCATCGCATACGACGTGGTAAGCTGGTTGGTCTTGCCCATCGGGCTCGATTCGGAGCCCATGTCGGCGCTGTTGTATTCCGCGCCAAGGAGCAGGCGGTCGTACACAACGCCGTAGCCGCCAAGCCCTACGCTGTATCCGTCGTTCGACAGTGCGAAAAAGCCAGGCCGGTTTCTCGGGTCCAGGTCCGTTCGCGCGAAGTGCTCGTTCAGTCGCGAGACATCCATGTGCATGCTGCCTGCGGAAAAGAACACCATGCTGAACGCTGCCGGCGAATCCCGCCTGGTGTCCCTGGCGTCTTGAGCGCGCATCGTGGCTGGCACGACACCCGCTGCTCCAGCGAGTATGAGCATCGCCGCCGTCACTCCACCAACCTTGGGTGTCTTCGCGAGCATCTATCGAAACGCTCCGTTGATGATCCAGAAACTGTACGCTACAAGATATTGCGACAGTGCTTCTGGCGTACGGACGCCGGATCGCTCTGGAAAGTCACCCCGGCGTAATGCCATCCGGCGAGCCGGCACGGCCGCGTAACTGGCTAGATTGGATACATGCCCCTCGTCTCATTCGACCGACTTCCCGATGACGCCCGGGTTTGGGTGTTTGGCGCCGCTGCTCCCATAGACGACGTTGACTCGCAGAAGCTGCTTGGAGCGGTGGATGGCTTCCTGATGCAGTGGGCTGCACACGGCGCCCCGCTCACCAGTGGCCGTGACTGGCGTGACGACCGCTTCCTGGTGGTCGGCGTGGATCAGCGAACCGAAGGCGCCTCCGGGTGCTCGATTGACGGGCTCTTTCGAACGCTCCAGGGCCTGGAGCGCGCCATTGGGACGACCCTGGTCGGCGGCGGCAGGGTGTATTTCCGTGGCGCCGAAGGGTTTGTTCACTCCGTTACGCGCGCCGAGTTCGAGGCAATGGGGCGGCGTGCCGAGTTGAACGGTGACACGATTGTGTTCGATACGACGGTCGAGACGGCCGGAGCGTACCGCAGCGCGTTCGAACGCGCCGCCTCCGCGAGCTGGCACGCGACGCTGCTTCCCGCGGGCTGATCGTCCGCGGGTAACGGTCAGTCAGCCCGCGGTCGGTGGATCCGGCGGATCCACGAAGCCGCAGGTCTTGTGGCTTCCGTCGCAGAACGGCTTGTTCTTCGAGTGGCCGCACCGACAGAGCGCAACGTTTGGCTTCCCTGTTGGGCGGGGAATCGCGACTCCTTCGTGGTTGACCAGCTCGAAATTGCCGGTAACGAGCAACGATCCGTTCTTCCGGACCTTTATGGTTACGCGTCCGTCAGCGGCGTGTGGATCTGGCTGCGGGGAAATGCTGGGCGACGCTGGGTCTGTCATGGGATTCCGCTGGTAATGACGGCCGGGTTAGAGCCGGCGCGGTGATGTGTATAATACGCCGGCCCAGCTCTCGGTCGACTCCCGCTGCCCACTGTTGACGGCCAGGACCATTCTCCGGCCCTCGGCATCCGCGCCGATCAGCACGAGAAGCGCCGCCTTGCTAGTGTCCAACCCCGCCTTGACGTACACGCCGTCGGCCCAGAGAGAGAAGTGGTCCCGCTTGTCTGTACAGCCTGAGGCTGGGTGATAACTGGATGGGCGAGCGGGTTATGCCGCAGCCGGCAGTGGCCGTGGCGTGAAATAGGCTTCTTCGGGGGTGCGGTCGGCAAGGCTTGAGTGCGGCCGGGCCGTGTTGTACTGCGTGAGGTACCGGCCGATCCCGGCCCGCGCCTCGGACACCGAGGTATATGCGTGCAGGTAGACCTCCTCGTACTTGATCGAGCGCCAGAAGCGTTCGACGAAGATGTTGTCGCGCCAGCAGCCCTGACCATCCATGCTGATCGCGATGCCGTGCTCCTGCAGCAGCCCGGTGAAGGCGCTGCTCGTGAATTGACTGCCCTGATCCGTGTTGAAGATCTCCGGCCGGCCATACTGCGCCAGCGCTTCTTCGACGGCCTCGAGGCAGAACTCCGTGTCGAGCGTCACCGACGTGCGCCAACTGAGCACGCGGCGGCTCGCCCAGTCCATGACGGCGGCGAGGAAAAGGAAGCCGCGGGCCATCGGGATGTACGTGATGTCCATCGCCCACACCTGGTTCGGCGCCGTGATGGCCCGGCCGCGCAGCAGGTACGGAAACACCGGGTGCGCCCGGTGCCGTTTGCTCGTCCCCGGTTGCGGCGCGATGGCGCGGATGCCCATGCGGCGCATGAGCGTCGTCACGTGGCGGCGTCCGACGTCCACACCGTCCCGGCGCACCAGGCGGCGCAGCATCCGGGCCCCGGCGAAGGGGAAATCCAGATGCAGCGCATCCAGCCGCCGCACCAGCGCGAGATCCGCCTCGGACACGGGCCGCGGCACGTAGTACACGCTGCTCCGGCTGAGCCCCAGGGCTGCCTGCCGCGCGATCGGCAGCGGGTGGGTCCGGTCGATCATCGCCTGGCGCTCAGTCACCCGGCCTTGGTGAGCGCGCGATCTAAAAAAATCGTTCTCGAGCGTCAGCTCGCCGATCTTCGCATGCAGCGTCTTCACGTCCACCGGCGATTCGGCGGGGCGCCCGTCGGCGAAGACGTCGGCGGCGCCGCGCAGCAACTGCTCGCGCCACTGGCCGATCTGGTGGGGGTGCACGTCAAAGCGCTGCGCCAGCTCGGCGAGCGTGGCCTCGCCCTTCACGGCCGCCAAGGCGACCTTGGCTTTGAAGGCGGGGGAGTGATTCCGGCGGGGACGACGGGGCATGGACAAGACTCCTGGGGCGATGGGCGAAAGATCGCCCGGTCAGCCCGCCTGTCCAGTTATCCACTCTTTGCAAAATTGCGGAGCCACTTCTCAGGCCCACGGCCCTGCGTTCAGCTTACGTCTGGAGAACGAACAAGGGAACGTCACCGCGGTCCGCGTTCCGCGGTTTGTCATCTGAAGACGCCGGGCGCGCATTGGCTCGGGTGTGTCAGCGACGATAGCTCTCAGTACACGCCTTCTTGCGTCCATCCGCGAATAAATCCGTTCCGGTTTGATTAGCCGCGTTTGCTGGGGTAACTTCTGCATGGAGCTGCGAGCCTGAGATTTGTCGCCATCCCCCTCAAGTGCGCGAGGGCTCATGCTACTCAGACGTGCCGCCTGCTTTGCATCGGTATGCGTACTGTTGGTCGGATGCCGTCACGACGACCTGACCGTTCCGGGAGCAACAGCGGTTGCCCGTCCGCAGGCGCTTGCGGTTGCGATACCAAAGCGGCTTCGACCCGAAGAACAACATTTCGCCGACCTGGCAGCAAAGTCACCGAGTTCGGCAGGCTACTTCATTGATTCGGCGGGTCAGATGGTCGTCCAAGTGGTCGATCCAGCCGATGACGGGCTTGCGCGTGCGGCGGCGGCACCGAGCGTGTCAGTGGTGCAGGCGCGGTCGCCTCGTACGCACATCACGAACATCGCCATTCGACGAGCCAAGTACACGTTCTGGCAGCTCGCTGCCTGGCGCGACAAGGTGTCGGATGAGCTCATGGGCAGATCCAGCGTCATCAGCCGTGATCTCGATGAGCGAGCCAATCGCGTCGCTGTCGGCGTTAGGCGATCCCTGTTCACGTTGATGCGCGATTCGCTTATGCGGTCAATGAGTCGGCTGGGGATCGACACTCTTGCCGTCGATATTCGCCCTGACGATCCAGTAACGCTGGCAACCGGAACCGCGAGCAGTGCAAAAATGCGTCGTCGACACGGTTCCACGTTGAATACCGATGTCGACACCATCGTGGGCGGGATCAAGTTTTTCAGGAAATGGCATGACGACACGACGCACACTAGCTGGTGTACGATCGGTACGGTCGTCGATTATGACGGCGTTCGGGGCTTTCTCACCGCCTCGCACTGCACAGCGACGATGTTCACGGTCGACAGTCAGTGCGCGTACAAAGCATCGGGCGGAGATGCCCGAATCGGTATCGAGCGCACCGACCCATCAGGCTTTGGCTGTAACGTGATCTACACATGCCGGGGAACAGATGTCGCGTTCTATGGCCTGCACAGTCCCTAGAGCGGCGCGCAAGGCCAGGTCGGCCCGATTGCCCGCCCTACGTCCTACTCGACATCCTGGGGAACCGCCGGTTCAACGACGCGGGATAGCACCACTCCGTACTTCATTGTCACGTTCGCAAGCAGCGGTTTCGTAGGCGGTGAGACAGTCGACAAGGTGGGACAAAACACCGGGTGGACCAGCGGTACAATTACTTCGACATGCATTGACAAGGTGTCAGACGCACAGGTCGGCATTTTCATCACCTGCTCAATGGAGTCGACTGCATATCTCGATGACGGCGATAGCGGCGCTCCCGTCTTCTCGGCAAAGACCAGCGCATACGATGTCGACGTAAACTTCGCTGGAATTATGTGGGCCACAAAGGACGCGGTCCACCGGAGCTATTTCAGTCCCATCAGCCGAATTGGCAACGATTTCACGTCTTCACTCGCCGTTGTCAGGCCGATCAATCTCACAACTCCAACCGTTTCCGGGACGATTTCGGGCTCTGTTCCCGGAATTTCGTGGGATGCAATCTCGGGTGCGTCCTACTACCAGGTGTGGCGCAACTGGTATCGTTACACCGATGGATCCGGCTCGAATGGCTGGGAGTACCTTGGCCACAATTCGTCGACGTTTTGGGATTCCGAGATGTCGGTCGACCTCTATACGGGAACAACAATTCCAAACTTCAGTACACCTGGGTACGTGATTTACAAGGTCGTTGCTTTCGGCGGGACGGATCGTTCCGGCGAAAGCACACTCAAGTACTTCCGGCTGACATCGCCGTAGAAACCCGACGACGACACTCCGCGAAAGGAGAACAGATGCCACGTGGATTGAAATTAATTGCAGTCGTCGTGCTTTCGGGGATTACTCGAACATCGGCCGCGCAAGTTGCTACGCTACCCAATTGGCATGCTGGCATAGTGCTTCAGGCGAGCGCGCCAAAACTGCCAAGCTTTGGTGCTGGCCTCGCAGTTTCCCGACGCCTTGTCTCGATTGAGAGCGTCGAGGTTGATGCCAGCGCAGCGGTGTTCGCTGCGCTGGCGAACGGCGCTCGGGTCGTGTGTACTGGAGCTGGCGACTGCGACTCCCGCCTAATCAATCGAGTGGGTGCGATGACCGCGGACGTCAAGCTGCCACTCGCGTCGTGGGACAATACTACTACCGCCAAGCTGGTCGTAAGCGGGGGTGGGTTCGCGAGTCAGCTAGACGCATACGGTTACGATCGCTCGGGTGCTGGCCCGTCAAGTCTGCTACTTTCAGCTGGCGTTGAGTTTTCTGAGCGCGCCGCGCCCTTCCGATCGGTTCTGATCGGTGCATCCAACTACGGAAGCATTGGAACGGCATTTTTCGCTCGCGCGAGTGTCGGATGGTAGCGTAAGCTCACCCCTCAGGTAGACGGTTGGAGGTAGACTTTGGCGAGCCCTTTGGAGGGGGGGATGCGCCGGTCAAAGTTCAGCGAGACGCAGATCGTTGAGACCTTGAAGGCGGTGGAGAGTGGCC
>JADZCT010000090.1 GCA_020851455.1 Gemmatimonadaceae bacterium
CGACGTCGGGGTCCCAGTCGGAATTGACAATGAGGCTCAGATAGTCAAACTTTTTAAGGTAGTCCTGGATTCCGCGGACAATAAAAGGCACAAAGGGGCTGAGTAAATTGTCAACGATGATGCCAACCGTATTGGTCTGGTCGCTGCGCAAACTGCGCGCCGCAATATTGGGCTTGTAGTCCATTGCCTGCGCGACTTCCATGATCCGTCTGCGCGTCGTCGAACTGACCGGATATTTGCTATTGCTGAGAACCCGCGAAACGGTTGGCACAGAAAAACCACATACTTTGGCAATCTCTTCCAGGGTCACAGACACAATCGGCCTCTCAAGAAATACGCTTCACAGAAAACGTTTTCTATAGCGTAGTAGAAAACGTTTTCTGTGTCAAGACGGTTAACCCATTCGCGCGAGGGTCGCGCGGAAATTGCATCAATTGCCCAGAATCTTGCAAGAACGTGGAAGCCAATGGTCGGGGATCAGCCAGCAGGGATTGCCTCAAAGCACAATTGCCCGACTGTTTATGGTGAGCTTCAGTAGCGTCAAACGCACTGTCGTTTCTTCATCCGCTTCGCGCGCTTTATTGTACCTGTGCCACTACGCCTGCATCGCTGCTCAGGCTGAATAGAGTGAGGATACTTTCACTGGCATTCCCTCCTGTGCAGCAGAACGGTAAGCCGCATCCAACACCTCAACCGTATACAGCCCTACCGTCTTGCCGGGGAGAAAGTTCCTGCCGCCGTCCAGGATGATCTCGACAAACTGCTGGGATGGTACTTCCCCAGGGTAGGGCGGATTGGTGGGCGCAAGGTGTTCTTCTGTGCCGTTATGCAGCCGCATGTGGAACAGCCCTGAGATTGCATCTACCAGCAACCGTCCCTTGCTGCCATGCAGATGCACCTCGACAATCCCGCCATCGCCCTTGCCGATGTTGCCTGTGCTGCCGACTGTCGCCACCGCGCCGTTCGCCATACGGACGGCGAAAGCATCACACACGTCCACTTTACAATCCAGGTTACTCATGAACGCACAAACCGTCTGCGCCCGCAAACCGGGCGCAAGGTGAAACATCATCGATACGGAGTGGGTAATCTGGAGATGCCCCTGTCCACCGCCAGAAATCTTGGGATCGCTGTAGGTGTTCTTGCCCGGCCCGGTCACAGGGTAGCCCATCACCGGCTGATAAGCCTCTGGCCTGCCCCGCAAAAATTCAATCGTCATGGAGGTCATGCTACAGGTTACATATTCAATATCACCCAACAGCCCATCATAGACACGCTTGCGGGCTTCCCGCAGCGTCTCCAGGTAGGGGTAGGGATAACCCATCAGGATTTGCAGCCCCTTTGCGTCGGCGATCTCAACCAGTTCTTTAGCCTCCTTCGCGTAGACGGTCATGGGCTTTTCCATGAGGAGATGCAGGCCGTTTGCGAGGACTTCCTTACCCGCCTCATAATGGGCGCGGTGTGGCACGGCAACAATCGCGCCTTTCAGATTCGGGTTGTGCTGTAGCGCCTCGCCAAGGCTGGTATAACAACGGTCAATGCCAAAATTGTCAGCCGCAGTTTTAAGGGCAGCCGGATTTTTATCGACTAAAACAACATCAACACGGGGATTTTTTACCAGGGACGGGATATGGGCCTGAGTCGCCCACCAGCCTGTCCCGATGACAGCGATTGCGGCCTTCGTACTCATCTTACATTTCCTTGAAATTGGCAGGGTTGCTAACCGTTGTTAGCCGAGACTTCTCAAAAGATATGCGATGTGGCGGGTGGAGTCAAGTTGGCCCTCGTAAGAGCGTTCTATGCCGGGAGTCAGTTTGACTTTCACAGCGGAATATGGTAAGTTGACTCCGGTTTCCCGAATCCCAAAATACTACTGATCATCTACTTTTGCGGCTAAAAAATGAATTTAGCACCCCGACCACTGGCGTTGGAAATACGCAGCATCTCCAAACGCTTTGATGCCACACAAGCGCTCGATAGCGTGTCGCTCAAGCTGTACGCGGGTGAAGTCCACACCCTCCTCGGTGAAAACGGCGCAGGCAAATCGACCCTCATCAAGATCATGACGGGCGTCCACCAGCCGGATCAGGGCGAAATGCTGCTGGACGGCAAGCCGATCCAGATTGATAACACCGCGCAGGCCCAGCAGTACGGCATAGCCGCCATCTATCAGGAGCCGATGATCTTCCCCGATCTGAATGTCGCGGAGAACATTTTCATCAGCCATCAGGGACGCGGGGCCGTCGTCAACTGGCACAGGATGTATCAGGACGCTGAAGCGATCCTTGCCAAGCTCGGCGTCCGGCTGGACGTTCACAGTCAGGCGCGGGGGTTGACGCTGGCGGCCCAGCAGACGGTTGAAATCGCCAAAGCGATCTCGCTTAAAGTGCGCGTGCTGATCATGGATGAACCTACCGCATCGCTGTCCGCGCATGAGGTGGTGCAGTTGTTCAAGCTGGTCAAAACGCTGCGCGATC
>JADZCT010000021.1 GCA_020851455.1 Gemmatimonadaceae bacterium
CCCGCCCCACCCCGCGTCCATCTATCCAGCTCCCGAGGAGGGACTCGAACCCCCGACCCGGTGATTAACAGTCACCTGCTCTACCACCTGAGCTACTCGGGAATCACTTAAAGCTACCCGAACGGCGCGCGATCGGGAGTGGGTTGCCCGCGAAATGGCGTTGGAGCCACTGGCCGGTATGGGAATCGGCGTTCCTGGCGATGTCGGCGGGTCTGCCTGTGGCGATGACGCGGCCGCCTGCGTCGCCGCCCTCGGGGCCGAGGTCTATGACCCAGTCGGCTGTGGCGATCACGTCGAGGTTGTGCTCGATGAGGACCACGGTGTGGCCGGCGTCAACGAGGCGGCCGAGCACGTCCATGAGCTTGCCGATGTCGTCGAGATGCAGTCCTGTGGTGGGCTCGTCCATGACGAACAGTTTTCGGCCGCGGGACTTGCCACTGGCGATGAGCTGGCGGGCGATCTTGAGGCGCTGTGCCTCGCCGCCGGAGAGCGTAGTTGCAGCCTGCCCGAGCCGAAGGTAGCCGAGGCCGACCTGCTGCACCTGCCAGAGGGCCTGGCCGAGCTTATCCTCGCGCGGGAAGGCCCTGATGGCCTGGTCCACGGTGAGGTCGAGCGCGTCCACGATGCTCCGGCCGTTGACCTTCACGTCCAGCACCTCGGCTTTGAAGCGGCGGCCATCGCACTCCTCGCACGGGAGGAAGAGGTCGGCCATGAACAGCATCTCGACTTCCTGGTATCCCGCGCCCTGGCAGCGTTCGCACCGGCCGCCGGCGACGTTGAAGCTGAAGGTGCTGGCCGTGTACTTGCGCTCGCGGGCGAGGGGGGTGGCGGCGAAGATGCGGCGGATTTCGTCGAACGCCTTCACGTACGTGACCGGGTTGGAGCGTGGGGTGCGTCCGATGGGCTCCTGGTCAACCATGACGGCTTCGTCGAGCCCTTCACAGCCATCGAGCGAGTCATAGGCGCCGAGCGCTTCGCCGAGGTGGAGCTTGGCGCTGTGTTCGCCGGTGAGCGTCCGTTCGAGGGCGCGGAAGAGGACGTCGTGGACGAGGGTGCTCTTGCCGCTGCCGGACACGCCGGTCACGCAGGTGAGCGCGCTGAGCGGGAAGCGCACGTCAACGCCCCGGAGGTTGTGCTGGCGTGCGCCGCGGAGCGCGAGCCACCTGCGGAGTTCGCGGGGACGCGAGCCCGGGCGAAGCGTGAGTTCTCCCGAGAGGTACTTGCCGGTTAGCGGACTGCGGGCGGGCGCGTCGGCGACGGGCCCGTTGAAGACGACGGTTCCGCCGTTGTCGCCGCTACCGGGCCCGAGCTCGACCATCCAGTCGGCGGCGCGGATGGCGTCGAGGTCGTGCTCTACCACGACGACGGTGTTTCCGCCGTCGCGGAGGCGGGCGAGGATGGCAAGCAGCCGGCCCAGGTCGCGCGGGTGGAGCCCGATGCTTGGCTCGTCGAGGACGTACGTGGTGTCAACGAGACGGGAGCCGAGAGAGTTGGCGAGGGTGATGCGCTGCGCCTCGCCGCCCGAGAGGGTGCGGGCGGCGCGGCCGAGGGTGAGGTATGTGAGCCCGACATCGCAGAGGAAGCGGATGCGCGAGCGCGCCTCGCGCAGGACATGGGCGGCGATCTCCTGCTCGCTGCCCGCGAGGAAGAGAGAGTCGGCCCACGCGCGGAGCGATGCGATGGGCATGGCGGAGACTTCCGCGATGGAGCGGCCGCCGACCTTCACGTTGAGGGCGTCGGGCTGGAGCTTCGCGCCGTGGCACGACGGACAGGTGACCGCGGACTGGTAGCGGCGCAGGAAGACGCGGATGTACTGCTTGTATTTCTTGGGTTCGAGCGACTCCAGGTGACGGATGACGCCCATGAATCCCTTCGCCTTGCCGCGCAGCAGCACCTCGCGCTGCGCCGCGGTGAGATTGCGCCACGGGCGGTCCGTCGGGATTTTCTCACGCCTGCAGAACTCGGCGAGCGCGCGGCGCTTGTTGTCGTAGCGCGGCATCGTCCACGGATCGAGGGCGCCATCTTTCAGGGTGCGTTCCGGGTAGCGGACGATCAGCGCCTCGTCGTACTCGAGGGTGGCGCCGAAGCCGTTGCACGTGGGGCATGCCCCGCGGGGGTTGTTGAACGAGAAGAGCTGCGGCGTGGGCGCGGGCGCGACGTGGCCGTCGTTCGGGCAGCGGAAGTGCTGCGTGAATGCGTGACGCGAGTCGCCCGCGATGACGATTGCGTCGCCGTCGCCTTCGCGGAACGCGGTCTCGAGGGCGTCGGTGAGGCGCGCGCGGATGTCCGGGGCGACGGCGAGCCGGTCGGTGACCACGAGGAGCTCTCTCGCGTTCGCGAGGTTGGCGGCCGGCGGCAGTTCATCGAGGTGCAGTCCTTCGCCGTCGGCCACCACGCGGATGAAGCCCTGCGCGCGGAGGTTCTCGACGATCTCCGAGTGGGTGAACTTCGCCGAGCGGCGCAGCGGGAAGGTCACGTGGATGCGGGCGCCGGAGTCGAGGCCAAGGATGGCGGTCGCGGCCGACTCCGGCGAATCGGGGCGCAGCTCCCTTCCGCATTGCGGGCAGGTGGTTCGTCCGACGCGCGCCCAGAGCAGCCGAAGGTAGTCGTAGATCTCCGTGGCGGTGCCCACGGTGGACCTGGAAGTTCGCGTCGGGTTCTTCTGCTCGATCGCGATCGCCGGAGAGAGGCCGTCCACGAAATCCACCGCCGGCTTATGCATTCGCTCGAGGAACTGCCGCGCGTAGGCGGAGAGCGACTCGACGTAGCGCCGCTGGCCTTCGGCGTAGATCGTGTCGAAGGCGAGCGACGACTTTCCCGAGCCGGAGGGGCCCGTGATGACCGTTATGGCCCTGCGCGGAATGTCGAGGTCGAAACCCTTGAGGTTGTGCTGCCGGGCGCCGCGGATGCGGATTGCTGGTGCCACTGTGACGATGGCCGCTCGCTTGAGGAATGAGGCGGCGGTCGCGCCGCGCGGCGCCGTCATCTGTAAGCTAGTCGGGCGGGGAATGCGACCCCGCCGACGCCCGCGGAAAAATGCCTTGCCACCCCTGTGGGCGGGGCGTAGTTTCCGTGCCGAATGCCGTATCTCCAATACCGCGGGCAGCGCGTCACCTTAACGCAGGCCGTCCAGGTCATCGGCGCGTTCGACGGGGCAGCGCTCCGCATTCCCGGCGACGACCCGGCGGCGCGTGCCACGATCCGGCTGGGCGCCGACGGCACCGGGATCATCAGCCGCGCCGACGCATCGTCGGAGGTGTCGGTGAATGGCGTGCAGTTGGGCGCCGAGCCATCGCCGCTGCTTCATGGCGACAAGGTCGAGCTCGGCGGCGAGCAGCTCCAGTACGGGGACGACGCACAGGGTGGCAGCACCCAGTTCATCAGCGCGGCGAACGTGGCAGCGCATCTTGGGGCCGCGAAGGGACCGCGGAAGGCCACGAGCGCCACGGGCGGCCGCCTGGTTTCGCTCGTGGACGGGCGGGAGTACACTATCGCTGACGCGGGCGCGAGCTTCGGTCGCGAGATCGGCAACGACATCGTCATCGCCTCTGCGGAGGTGTCGCGGCGGCACGCCGAGATAGTGCCTGCCGAGGGCGGGTACGTACTGAAAGACCTCAGCACCAACGGCGTGCTGGTGAACGGCGTGCGCGTGGAGAAGGAGCAACTGCTCGGCCGCGCCGACGTGATCAGGATCGCCAACGAGGAGTTTCGGTTCTACGCCGACAAGGCCAGGGATGTCGCGGCGGCGGTGGCACCCCCATCGGCGGGCGCGCAGAGCGCGCAGCCGGCCACCGCCGCGGCGGCTCCAGCGCAGGCCAGCCAACCCTCTGCGCCGGTTTCGCCAACCGCTCCGCTGCCGGAAGCGCCAACAGTGCCAAAGCCGATTCGTCCGTCAGCGGCGCGGGAACCGCTGGCGACGCTCGAAGTCGTGAACGAGGGCCCGGCCAAGGGCGAGAAGTACCAGATTTTCACCCCGCTCGCGAACGTCGGTCGCGGGGCGCACAACGACGTGGTGATTGCGGACGACAGCGTCTCCGACTCGCACGCCAAGATCCTTCACCGGGACGGGCACTGGTTCATCGAGGATCAGGGCTCGACGAACGGCACGTACATCGGCGGGAACCGCGTGCACGGCGAGCAGCAGGTCGTTGGCGCGCCGGACGTCCGCTTCGGGAACGTCAAGCTCACCTTCCGTCCTTCGGCCGCTACGGCTGACACCGGGGGCAGCACGCGCGCGATAGCATCGGTGAACGCCGAGCAGGCGCGCCGGATGTCAACGCACGGCGCTCCTGCCGCCGGGCCCGCCCCGGCTGGCTCCGGGCGGCACAGCCAGGGGGGCGGCGCCGTGGCGCATCCGGCGCACAAGCCAGAGAAACCCGTGGTCATCCCCGAAGCGGATCTGCCGGCGAAGAAGGGCTGCGCCACGGCGATCGCATTCGTGCTGGCAACCGCGGCCATGGCGGGCGCGGGGATGCTGGCCATCCTGTTCAGGGTCGGGGGCTGAGCGATGCAGATTGCCATCGGCGCCCGGTCGGACGTGGGGATGGTTCGCTCCGGCAACGAAGACAACTTCTTCGCAGATGCGGATGAGCGCCGCGGGCTATTCGTCGTGGCCGACGGCATGGGGGGGCACGCCGCGGGCGAGGTTGCGAGCGAGATGGCGGTGCAGATCGTATCGCGCAACCTGCTGCCGATCGAGACGCTGCTGGATGCGGCGGCGGACGAACGGATGGCCACTTCGATCCAGGAGGCCAACCGCGCCATCTACGACCGGATGCTTGCCGAGGTGGACAAGCAGGGGATGGGCACGACGGCATCGGTGCTCGTGGTCGCGGGGGACCGGTTCCTCATCGGGCAGGTCGGCGACTCCCGGGTGTACCTCCTTCGCGACGGAGCACTGCAGCAGGTCACGAAGGACCACTCTTACGTGCAGGAGCAGGTTGACGCGGGCCGGCTGACGCCTGAGCAGGCGCGCTACCACCCGTACAGCAACGTGATCACGCGGTGCGTGGGGGCGAGCGAAGGGGTCGAGGTGGACCTGTACCGCGGCGATGTGAAGCCGGGCGATGTATTCCTCCTGGCGAGTGACGGGCTCACGGGCATGGTGGACGACCGGCGGCTGCAGCAGATCCTGCTGGCGAGGTCGAGCCCGGGCCGCATCGTTGACGCGCTGATCGCCGAGGCGAACGGACGCGGCGGGCTGGACAACATTACGGCAATCGTCGTGCAGGTCGGCTCGGTGTCGGTGTCGGGCGAGGGCGCGACGGCCTGATGGCCGACGACGCGGGTGTAGCGTCGGTGGCGACGCTGTTCCTGGGCAACATTCTTTACGCGCTCGAGCGGTGCGCCATGTCCCTCGACGACGAGGGCAGGGGCGAGGACGCGTCGTTCTACCGTGGGATCGCGCGGATGCTCGCCGAGGCGCACGGGCGCGAGAAGTCGCAGGGGAAGTCGTAGCGAGGCATGGCGCAGGCGTGGCGACCCGGCGCGGGCGGCCATGCGTACAGATCGCCGGCTTCAGGGCTCCAGCGATGAGAGCAGGGCGTCGCGGTCAAGCGTGGTGCGCGTGCCGGTGAATACCCGGAGGCAGCGCGCGCTGGCGTAGAGCTCTCCGGCCAGGCGGGGCAGGTCAATTGCGCCCGCGAGGCCGGCCTGCGTGAGCCGACGCACCGTGCGATCCTTGCGCGCGACGAGCACGTCGAGCCCGAGCATCTGTGTCTTGGCGGGATAGTCGAGGAGTACCTCGTCTGCGGGGAGGCCAAGGCGCGCGGCGATGCGCCGCTCGGCGGCAGCCGTCCGGGTGCGGTCGTCGGCGATCCACTCGAGGTCGGCGTCCGGAAGGGCGGCCGCTGGCGCTTCGAACGCGCGCTTGAACAGGCGGCGGGTGCGCAGCCGCGCGAGCATGGGATCGCCACCGCCGAACTCGAGGGCGTTGAGCAGTCCTTCGTCGGTGAAGCTGCCGAGGCTGGCCATGCTGACCGCGCCGCGGGCGACCGCGCGCTCGACAATGCGCTTGTACATCGCCGTCGCGGAACGGCATGCGTGGTGCCAGTAGACGTTGCGGTACATCTGGTACTTGGCGAAGAGGAGGGTCTCGACGGCGGAAAGGCCCTTCTCGAGGATGCCGATGGACGATGTGCCGGTTGCGGGGTCGCGCAGCACGAGCATGGACTGGAGGAGGCGGTCTTCGTCAATCTCGCCGTAGGGGACGCCGCACATCCGGGCGTCGCGCTGCAGGTAGTCAATCTTGTCGAGGTCGAACGACCCGGAGATGAGCCCCTGGAGGGGAGACGCGCTTCGGCCCTGGATGAGGTCGGAGATGCGGCGGGGAGCGTCGGCGCCGATATCGGCCTGGAGGATGTCTGCGACTGCGCCGCTGGTGACGATCTGCTCCGCAAGCGTCTCGTGCAGCGGGGCGCCGATCTCCTCGAGTGCGTGCGAAAACGGGTAGTGGCCGACGTCGTGGAGGAGGGCGGCCGCCGCGATCACGGCCGGCTCATCCGGAGGAACGGCGGCGAGCGCGCCGGCTTCGCGGAGCTTCGCAAGCGCTCGCCGCGCGAGGTGGTACGCTCCCAGGGCGTGCTCGAACCGCGAGTGCGTGGCGCCCGGGTACACCAGGTGCGCGAGCCCGAGCTGCCGCACCTGCCGCAGCCGCTGGACGGCTGGCGTGTCGAGCAGCCTGGCGGCGGTGTCGTCAACCGCTATCGAGCCCCAGAGGGGGTCGCGGACATGGAGCATGTGAGGGTGGGTGCGGTTGTGTGGAACCTCGCACCGTCTAAGTTCGCACCGCGGAGCCACGCGGACAACGCGCTATGCTTAGTCCATGCGAATCAGGCTGTTTGTCACCGGCGGCACCTTCGACAAGCAATACGACGAAGTGAACGGAGCGCTCGCGTTCGGCGAGACCCACGTGCCGCGGATGCTCGACCTTGGACGGTGCCGCGTTGAAGTCGCAACCGAGGTGCTGCTGCTGAAGGACAGTCTCGACCTTACCGCCACCGACCGCGCGGCAATTGTGAACGCGTGCAGGTCGTGCGCGGAGACACGCATCGTGATCACCCACGGCACCGACACGATGGTCGAGACGGCGCAGGCAATCGCGGCCGCGGTCACGGGCCGCACCGTCGTGCTCACGGGCGCGATGATTCCCTTTGCGTTCGGCAGTTCTGACGGGCTGTTCAACCTCGGCAGCGCGCTCTCGTTCGCGCAGGCGCTGCAGGCAGGCACGTACATAGCGATGAACGGCCGGTTCTTCCCGCACGACAACGTGAGGAAGAACCGGCCTCAGGGGGTGTTCGAGGCGATTCGCTAGCCGCGCGCCTTCGGGCCTGCCGCGAGGATCGCCGCGGATACGCCGGAGCCGAACTTGCGGATGTTCTCGTGAAACATGTTGGCGAGCTTCGCGGCCTGTGCGTCGTATGCCGCGCCGTCTTTCCACGTACTGCGGGCGTCAAGCACTTCCGCCGGCACGCCGGGGATTCCCTGTGGAACCGCGAGGCCAAACACCGGATCAACCTTCACGGGTGCGGACGCCAGCGAGCCGTCGAGGGCCGCGCGCACCATCGCGCGGGTGTGCGAGATCTTCATCCGCGAGCCGACGCCGTACGGGCCACCGCTCCAGCCGGTGTTCACCAGCCAGACGCGCGCGTCCTTGTGCTTGTCGAGCAGATTGCCAAGCATCTCGGCGTACTTGGTGGGGTGCCACACGAGGAACACCGCGCCGAAGCAGGCGCTGAAGGTGGCCTGCGGCTCGGTGACGCCGCGTTCCGTGCCGGCAACCTTCGCCGTGTAACCGGAAAGGAAGTAGTACATCGCCTGCTCCCGTGAGAGCTTCGCGATTGGCGGGAGCACGCCGAAGGCGTCGGCGGTGAGGAAGACCACGTTCTTCGGGTGGCCGGCGCGGCCGCCTGGAACGTGGTTCGCGATATAATGGAGCGGGTAGCTGGCGCGGGTGTTCTCGGTGATCTTCTGGCTCTCGAAGAGCACCTTGCGGGTGTGCGGATCGAGCTCGACGTTCTCGAGCACCGTTCCGAACATCTGCGTGGTCTGGAAGATGTCGGGCTCGTTTTCGGGCGAGAGGTTGATCACCTTCGCGTAGCACCCGCCCTCGAAGTTGAACACTCCGTCGTCCGACCAGCCGTGCTCGTCGTCGCCGATGAGACCGCGCTCCGGGTCGGCCGAGAGGGTCGTCTTGCCGGTGCCGGAAAGGCCGAAGAAGAGCGCCGTGTCGCCAGCGGGGCCAACGTTCGCCGAGCAGTGCATCGAGAGCACGCCCTGCTTGGGCAGCATGTAGTTCATCACCGTGAACATGGACTTCTTGAGCTCGCCGGCGTAGCGGGTGCCGCCGATGAGGATCATGCGCTTCGCGAGGTGCAGGACGATGAACGTGCCGGTGCGGGTACCGTGCCTGGCCGGGTCGGCCTGGAACTCGGGTGCGTGCAGGATGCTGAAGTTTGGCTTGAAGCCCGCGAGTTCCGGAGCATCCGGACGGATGAACATGTTGCGCACGAAGGCCGCATGCCATGCATTGGGCGTCACGTAGCGGCAGGAGAGCCGGTACTTTGGATCGGCGCCGCAGTAGAGGTCCTGGATGAACAGGTCGTCGAGGCCGTCCAGGTATGCGCGAACGTCGGTGAGGAGCGCGTCGAAGTGCTTCTCGTCGAGTTTCTGGTTCACCGCGCCCCAGTCAACGTCTTTCTCCGACGACGGCTCGACGACGACGAACTTGTCCTTGGGAGAGCGTCCCGTGTGCGGCGCGGTCACCGCGCAAAACGGGCCCATGTCGGCCAGGTGCCCCTCGGAGCGGCGCAGGGCTTCCTGCACGAGCTGCGGCGCGACGAGGTTCCAGTGGATGTGGCCCTTTGGGGCGAGGCCCTGGGCGGAGAGGCCGGTCGAACTCTCGCGGGACGGGACGGTTGCGGTAGCCATGTCGAGATCGGGATGGGGAAGGGGACTGTATTTAGCCGGCAGCGGGCGCCTAGTGCAGCGGAAGCTCTCCGCCAGTGCCGACCGGAACGTAAGTGCCGCTGGTGGTGCGCACGCGCCACTGCGCGTCAATCACCGCGACCGCCGCCATGTTGACGATATCCCGCACCTCGGCGGCCTGTTCGAGCACGTGCACGGGATACGCCATGCCGGCGAGGATCGGGCCAATGGCCGTGGCCCCGCCGAGTTTCGTGAGCAGCTTGTACGCGATGTTGCCCGCGCTCAGGTTCGGGAAGATGAGCACGTTCGCGTCCTGCGTGAGGAGGCTGAACGGGTACTCCGTCGCGAGGACGTCCGCGCTGAAGGCGGTGTCGGCCTGCATTTCGCCGTCCACCATGAGCGTGGGCCTGCGGGCCCGCACGATCCGCACCGCCTCGGCCATCTTCTCGGCTTCCGGATGCTTCACGGATCCGAAGTTCGAGAACGACAGCATCGCGATCCGCGGCACTTCGCCGAGGTTGGCCACGAGTCCGGCCGCGGAGATCGCGATCTGGGCTACCTGCTCGGCGGTGGGATCAATGTTCACCGTGGTGTCGCCGCAGAAGATCACGCGCTTGTCGAAGGCGAGCATGTACACCCCGCTCGCCAGCTTCGTCACATGGTGCGCGCCGATGACCTCGAGCGCGGGCCGGATCGTCTCGGGGTAGTGCTTGCCCAGGCCGCCGACGATGCCGTCGGCGTCGCCCGAGGCCACCATCACGCAGCCGAAGTAGATGCCCCGGTACAGGCGCTGCTCGGCCTCTGCGAGAGAAAGCCCCTTGCGCTGGCGGCGCTCGAAGAGGAACTGCGCGTAGCGCTGCCGGTCGGGCGAGGTGGAGGGCTCCTCGATGCGTACGCCCTCGAGCGATACGCCAAGCTCCGCGGCGACCTCTCCGATGCGATCGCGGCGGCCGAGGATGATCGGGTGGGCGATCCCTTCGTCAACGAGGATCTGCGCTGCCTTCAGGACGCGCGGCTCCTCGCCTTCGGGGAAGACGATGCGTTTCGGGTCGTGCTGGGCTCGGCCGATGATGCTGCGCATGAATCCGCGCGCACGGCCGAGGCGGCTCTCGAGCTGGTCGCGGTAGCGCTCGAGGTCAATCATCTCGCGCGCCACTCCGCTGGCGACCGCGGCCCAGGCGACGGCCGGCGTCACCCAGAGAAGCGCCCTCGGATCGAACGGGAAGGGGATCAGGTAGTCTGGCCCGAAGTGCACGCTTGCCAGGCCGTAGCGCTGGGCCACGTCGTCCGGGACGTCTTCCCTGGCCAGCGCCGCGAGTGCGCGCGTTGCGGCCATCTTCATCTCCTCGTTGATCTCCGTCGCGCGCACGTCGAGCGCGCCGCGGAAGATGAACGGGAAGCCGAGCACGTTGTTCACCTGGTTGGGGAAGTCGCTGCGTCCCGTGGCGATGATCGCATCGCTGCGCACCGCCTTGATCTCGTCCGGGAGGATCTCCGGCACCGGGTTGGCAAGCGCGAAGATGATCGGGCGCGGGCCCATGGAGGCGACCATCTCCCCGGTCATCGCGCCTGCGGCGGAGAGCCCCACGAAAACATCGGCGCCCTTCAGCGCGTCGGCGAGGGTTCTTGCTTCGGTCTTGACGGCGAAGCGGGCCTTGTACGGGTCCATGTGCTCGGTGCGGCCCTCGTAGATCGCGCCGGACCGATCGCACATGATGAGGTTCTCGCGCCGGACGCCGAGCCGGATGTAATGGCCCGCCGTGGAGATCGCGGCGGCTCCGGCGCCGGAGAACACGACCTTGACCTTGTCTATCTCCTTGCCGGTTACCTCGAGCGCGTTGAGCAGCGCGGCGCCCGAGATGATTGCCGTGCCGTGCTGGTCGTCGTGGAAGACGGGGATCTTCATCGTCTTCCGCAGCGTTTCCTCGATGTAGAAGCAGTCTGGCGCGCGGACGTCCTCGAGGTTGATCCCGCCGACGGTCGGTTCGAGCAGTTGGCAGAACCGGATGAGGTCGTCCGGGCTCTCCGAGCCGACCTCGAGGTCGAACACGTCAATGTCGGCGAACTGCTTGAACAGGTTGCCCTTGCCTTCCATCACCGGCTTGCCCGCCTGCGCGCCGATGTTTCCGAGGCCGAGCACTGCGGTGCCGTTGGTGACCACGGCCACGAGGTTTCCCTTGGCCGTGTAGGTGTAGGCGTCTTCCGGGTGGTCCCTGATTTCCAGGCAGGGTTCCGCGACACCGGGGCTGTAGGCGAGGGAGAGGTCGCGTTGGTTGGCGAGTGGCTTCGTGGGGACGACGGCGATCTTGCCAGGGCGTCCGCTCGCGTGGTAGTCGAGCGCGTCTTCGCGTTTCATATGAGTATCCCCGAAGAATAACGCCTGCGGCGCCCCCGGGAGCGATGCGAACCCGCTAATTCGTCCGCAAACGGGCCGCGCCGGCCGCCACCAGGGCAAGCGCGCCGCTCGCGGCGATTATTGCCGGACCGCTGGGCAGGTCGAACGGGATGGACAGCGCAAAGCCGGCCACCGACGCCACCACCGCCGAGGCCACTGCGATCGTGAAGATGCCGCGCATGCTGCGCGCGAGGAGCAGGCCAGTCACCGGCGGAATCACGAGGTAGTTGAAGACCAGCATGACGCCCGCGTACTGCATGGAGTAGGAGATCACCAGTCCCAGCGTCAGGTAGAGGAACAAGTTCCAGCGGTTGACCTTGTACCCGAGCGTGCGCGCCGTTTCGCGATCGAACGAAACAAAGAGGAACTCCTTGTAGAACAGGGCGTGGACGACCAGGACCGGCAGGCAGACCGCGAGCAGCACCAGGGTGTCGGATCGCGTGATGCCGAGGATGTTTCCCTGAAGGAAGATGTCGTGGGCCTCGCCGGTCTTGGCCTTGGCGATGAGCAGGATGCCGGCCGCGGCGGCGACGGCGTAGGTCACTCCGATGGCGGCGTCCGGGGGCACGCTGGCCCTGGCACCGCCGCCAGCGCCGAAGAAGAGCGCGCCAGCAAGCGTGACGACGAGCGCCATGACGACCGGATGGTGCGTGAACTCGCCGCCGATGCCCAGCCCGCCGAGGAAGAGGGCGAGCGCGATGCCTGCCGACGAGAGCTGGGCGAGCGCGGCGCCGACGAATACGATGCGCCGGAGGACGACGTACGCGCCGAGCACGGAGCACGCGATTCCGATCACCAGAGCGCCGTAGAGCGCCTCGCGGAAAAGGAGGATGGTGCTAAGCATTGGCCGTGGTCCCGCGCGCGCGATGGGTCGCGCCCGGGCGGGCAACGACGATGCGGTGACCGTCGAACCGCTCGACGTCCACCGGGATGCCGTACATCGCCGAGAGCACCGGCTCGCTCATCACGTCGTCCACGGCGCCGATCTGGAAGCCGCCCTGGTGGACGAGCGCGATGCGATTGACGTAGTTGGCGACCTCGTTGAGCGCGTGGCTCACCATGAGCACGGTGAGGCGGTCGCTCGCGTGGAGCTCGCGCACCAGGCCGAGGATCTGCGTCGTGGCCATTAGGTCCATCCCTTCGGTGGGCTCGTCGAGCACGAGCATGTCGGGCTTGCCGACGAGCGCGCGCGCAATGAGCGACCTTTGCTTCTGCCCTCCCGAGAGGGAGGCGAACTGCTGCTCCGCCAGGTGGCTGATTCCCACGTGTTCCAGCGCCTCGATCGAGAGGGCCCTGTCGCCGGGGCCGGGCCGCCGGCCAAGCCCGATGCGGTCGTAGCGCCCCATCATTACCACGTCTATCACCTTGAGCGGGTACACCGCGTCCACGGCGCCGCGCTGCGGCACGTAGCCAAAGCGGAGTCCCGGCCTGACCGAGACCGTGCCGGCGCGCGGCGCAAGCGTGCCAAGGATTGACCGGAGGATGGTGGTTTTGCCCGCGCCGTTCGGCCCGACGACCCCGAGGAAGTCGCCCTCGGGAACCTCGAAGGACACGTTCGAGAGGACCGTGCGCGACCCGTACCCCAGCGACGCCGCATGGAATGAAACCAGCGCGCTCATTTCACCGCCTTCGCGACCTGCGCGATGTCGTACTGCATCAGCTTCACGTAGTCCGCGGCCGCCGGCGTGCCGCCCACGGACGGCGGAAGAATGAGCACCTGCACCCCCGTCTCGCGCGCCACGACGTCGGCGAGCTTCCGGTCGTAGAAGGGCTCCATGATGATGACCTTCGCGCCGGTGCGCTTCACCGCCGCGACGACCGCCATCAGCTGCGAGGGAGACGGCGGCACGCCGGGCTTGGGCTCCATGTATGCGACGATGTCCATCCCCGTGTATTCGGCGAAGTAGCGCCAGCTCGTGTGCCATGCCACGACGGGCTTACCCTTGATGGCCGCAAGGTCGGCCTGCCAGCCCTTTTCGGCGGCGTTGAGCCGGTCCTCGAACGCCTGCTCGTTCGCCGTGTAGGTGGCAGCGTTCTTCGGATCGAGCTCGCTGAACTTGTCCCTGAACAGCCGTGCGATGCGGCGCCCGTTTTCCGGGTCCAGCCAGTAGTGCGGGTTGCCGAGCGGGTGGACGTCTCCCTGGCTCCGGTCAACCGTGCCGCGCGGGACGTCAATGACCGGGACCACCTTCGACACGTCGAGGTACCCGGGCCCGCCCATCATGATCTTCTGGTTCCGCGCACCGTCGAGCAGCAGCGGCATCCAGCCGATCTCGAGGTCCAGCCCGACGAACGCCCAGACATCCGCGTTGCGGAGCTGAATGACGAAGCTCGGTTTGGCCTCGATGAAGTGCGGATCCTGGAACCCTTCTCCGATGTGGGACGCCTTGATCCTGTCGCCACCCACGGATCGTGCGATGTCGTACAGGTCGCTGGTGCTGGTGACCACCTTGAGCTGGGCGCCAGCGTCGCCGGCGGCTATGCCGACGAGCAGCGCGGCTGTTGCGAATAGTCTTGCGAGCATGTCAGTCAGCTCCCGGCGCGCTCACGCGCCGCATGAAGTCTCAGAATGGATGCGGCTTGTGCGGGCCGATGGCGAACGACGCCTGCAGGAGGATGCGGTCGAGGGCCGGGCCGCCGGACGGCGACGTGCGCTCGTACTGCGCGATGAGCTTCGAGAACTCGCTCGGGTACCACTCGAGGAGCGCTGAGCCGGCGGTGAAGCGGGCGCCCTCGGCTTCGGGGTCCTGGAGCGCGTCGTAACGCGCGCCGGCGTACAGGCGCCGGGACAGCTGCCATCTGCCGAAGACGTAACCGCCCGTGTAGCCGGACGTGGGCCCGGCGTACGCGAGGGGCGGAGCCGACGCGCCCGGGCCCGGGCGCCCCAGCGGCGGGACGACGGACGGTATGTCGTTAGCCTGGTGCATCACCTCCGCCTGGAGGATGAGCGACTTGTACAATCCCTGCTGCAGCGGGCGCCAGCGGAACGTGACGTCGCCCGCGAACACGGACTGCCGCACGTTTACCGCATTCACATCCCCGCTGGCGGCGCCGGCGGGGAGCGCTAACGGCTGTTCCCTGAGGCTCGTGATTGCGCTCCCCGACACCTCGATGTTGGTTGCTTCGGAGATGTCCCAGTAGTTGCGGAGCCGCGCGGAATAGCCGAGTCCGTCCAGGTTCCTGTTGGCCGGCGCAGCGGGCGTGAGTCCCTCGGCACGTTCGCCAGCGCGGTCCGTCACCGAGACCATGAACTCCTGGTAGAACCCGAATGGGGCGAACACGTCGCTCAGGGTCGCGCCGGTGCCCTTGAGTCCCTCGCTTCCGAAGAAGCGCTGGATTATGTACGGGTACTCGACGGTGTGGAGGTCATGGCGGTGCGTTGTGTTCTGCTTGCCGAAGGGCATCAGGAAGCGGCCCAGCCGCGCCTGGAGTCCGCCGGGGAGCGCGGTGGTCGTGAGGAACGCCTGCTCGATGGAGGCGCCCTCGGCGTCGCTGAACCCGAGGAACACGTCGCCCCTGAAGTACGGATCCACCACGGCCTGCAGCGCAACTTCCACTTCGCGCACGGCGAATCGCGAGAGGTCGGGCTGCGTGCTGCCCTTGGGCGACAGGTCCGCGACAAGGTCGCCAACCGCGCTCACGTCAGGCAGCATCCGTGGATTGGTGGGCCCCTGCGCGCCGCCCTGCTGGGCGGCGGCTGAGGCAGAAAGCAGTGCAAGCGCCGCGAGTGCCGCGGCGATACTCCTTGGCATGATCGGCATTTTTCCCCCGCGTGGGTGGTACTCGTCGTCTGCACGGCGCGGCGACCGGCCGCGCGGTGTTCACGGGGCGCCGTGGCGGCGCCGCGGATGGGTGCTAGGCGAGTACTGGCGGGGCGCGGGACGCGTATGTGCTGACCCGCGGCGCGCGCCCGGCCTCCTGAGCGCGCCCTGCGTCGGGCAGCCGCTCCGGCGGGGCGGCGACGGCCGTCGTTGCGACCGGTGTCGGCGACTGGAGATGCCGCAGCGAGCAGACCTGGCAGCTGTCTTCACGGTGCAACTCGACGTGCGACCGCTGTTCGGCCTCGATGTGCGTCCCGTGTGGCCCCGTGGCGATCGGCTCCCACACGGCGCTCGATGCGACGCCCGCCTGCAACACGATTATGAGCGCGCCGATGATGCGGCGAGCCCATGGTGAGGCGAGGCGGCAGTTGCTGGGGCGGGTCATGACGCTCCGTATACTACGCCGGAGGCGCCCGGATTGTTAGCAGGGAACTGGCTTCCGGTGACGCGCCACGTCGGCGGTCGCGGCTGCCGGCGCCGTGGCAGGCGTGGTGCGGGCCGAAGCTCAGCCAGCCGCGAAGCGGCGCAGGAGCCGCAACGTACGCCGGTCGTTCAGGTCGTTCTCGCCCTTTGGCGTTTCGAGGATCTTCGGGATCCGGGCGAGCTGCGGGTCGTTCATGATTCTCCGGAACGGCTCCGTACCCATCGCTCCCTTCCCGATGACTTCGTGGCGGTCGCGGCGGGAGCCAAGCGGCGCCTGCGAGTCGTTGATGTGGATCATTCCGAGGCGCCGGTAGCCGATTGTCCGTGCGAATTGCCTCCACACCCCGTCGTAGTCGCCGACGAGGTCATACCCTGCCGCGAAGACATGGGCAGTATCGAAGCAGACACCCACGCGCCGCCTGAGCGGTGCCGGGACCCTCGCGATGAGCCCGGCCATTTCGTCGAAGGTGGAGCCCAGTACCGTGCCTTGCCCCGCGGTGAGCTCGAGGAGGAGCCGCGTGCGCGTGGGTACCGCGTCGAGCGCTTCCGCGATGGCGTCCGCGTTGCGGGCGAGGCCACGCTCGCGGTCGTCCATGAAGTTGCCTGGATGCGAGCACAGTGCGTCGAGCCCGAGTGCGTCGCACCGGCGCAGTTCAGCGATGAAGCTCGCCACCGAGCGGGTGCGGAGCGCGCGGTCGGGCGAGGCGAGGTTGATGAGGTAGCTGTCGTGCGCGGCCGCGAACTGCATTCCGCTCGCGCGCAGGGCAGCGCGGAACGCGGCTGCCTGGCCCGCGCTGATGACCGGCTCACGCCACTGGTTGGGGGTCTTGGTGAAGATCTGCAGTACGTTTGCGCCGATCGCCACCGCGCGGGCAGGGGCAAGGTCCACGCCGCCCGCGATGGAGACATGCGCGCCGACCAGCGGGAGCTGCTTCGGAGCAGGTTCGCGACGTGCCTTCCGCGCGGCGGTGACGCCCCTCATCGCGATGACATCAGTCAACGCCGTCGGCGCGGCCACGAAGGCGTCGCCCGCAGCGGGGGCAGTGAAGCTCGTGGCCGTTCTCGCCCGGCGCGTAGCCAAAGGACCGGCCGCAGGCGCACTCCGCCTCGAGCGAATCGTGGCCGCACGCGAGGCAGAAGGAGTCGTCATCCTCGTACTCGGCGAAGCGGCTGCACGTGGAGCAGCGCTTGACGGTCATCGGCGGCGCCGGAGCCAGTCGAGCGGGTCGGCGGCCCTGCCGTTCGGCCGGACCTCGAAGTGGAGGTGCGGCGCGAGGTCCGGGTCGGAGGTGCCAACGGTCCCGATCACCTGGCCCTGCGTGACCGGCTCGCCCTGGCTGATGTCGGTGCGATCGAGCGAGCCGTACATTGTGAAGTTTCCTTCGCCGTGGTCAATGATCACGACGAGCCCGTAGGTGCCGACGTGGTCGGCGATGGCGACTACGCCGGCTTGCACCGCGCGAACCGGGGTACCGGCCTTGGCGGCAATGCCGATGCCGTTCCAGCGGATGGCGGTGTTGTTGGGGTTCACCTGCCTGCCGAAGCGGTACAGGATCGTGCCGTCCACTGGCCAGTCGAGGCGGCCCATTGCCGATGGCTTGAGCGTCGAGACGGCGGGCGGCGCGGCGCCCCGGGGTGCTTCGCCCCGGAGGCGGGCTGCCTCGAGCGAAGCCAGCAGCGCGGCGACGCGGGCTTCGTCGCGCTGGATCTGCGCGAGGCGTGCCTCGACCTGGCGCTGCTGGGCCTCCACCTGCACGAGACTTCGCCCGCGCTGCTGTTCGAGTGTGCGCAGGCGTCGTTCCTCCGCCTGCTTGTCCTCGCGCGTCGCCTGCGCGTCGGCGCGGAGCCGCACGAGCGATTCGCGCTGCACCCCGATCTGCTCGTTGAGCGCTTCCACGCCCTGCACGAGCGTCCGGTCGCGGAGGGCTATGAGGTGCAGGTACTTGTAGCGCGCCACGAGCTCGCCGAACGACCCTGCCGTGAGCAGCGCCTCGACGGTGTACAGCGGCCCGCGCTTGTAGATCTCGCGAAGCCGGTAGCGGAGGATGGCGCGCTTGATCGCCAGTTCGTCCTGTGCCGCTACGAGGTCGGCGGTTGCGTCGGCTTCCTCGTCGGCGATCGCGAGGATCTGCGCGTCGAGCGCGCGCACTACACGCGCGGTGGCGTCCGCCTGGCGGTCGAGGTTCGTGCGTTCCTCGGCGAGGTCGTGGCTCCTCGTGCGGAGGTCGCGCATCCGCTCCTCGAGGTCCGCGCGTTCGCGCCGGATACGATCCAGTTCCTCGCGTTGCTGCTTGAGGCGCTCGGCGCCGGCCGGCGGATTCTGTGCGCGGGCCGGCGTGGCGGCGCCGGCAACGAGCATCGCGATTGCGGTCGCGGCGAGGGCAGCATGCCACCGGCGAGCCGACATCCGGGCTGCGCGAGGGCGGCGTGCGCTGGTCGGGCCCGCCGCCATCAGACGTGCTTGAGGTGGCGGCCGACGCTGAACGCGCTGCCAACCAGCCCGATTAGCGCGCCGGCCAGGATTCCGAGGAGGGACAGGCGGAGGTTGAAGAACGCCGCCGCGAAGACGTACCGGACGATGACTTCGTTCGTGGCCCATGTGAGCAGGAGCGCCGCGACTCCGCCCAGCGCGCCTTTGATCGCACCCTCGATGAGGAACGGGCGACGGATGAAGCCGTCGGTCGCGCCCACCACCCGCATGATCGCGATCTCGCGCGAGCGCGCCAGCACCGCCATCCGGATGGTCGAGCCGATGATGATGACCGCGACGATGGCGAAGGTGAGTCCGAGCACCGTGCCGGCGAGCGTGGCGACGTTGCGGATCTGGTAGAGCTTCTCGATCCACTCCTCCCCGAAGCGCACGTCCTCGATGAAGTCGTAGGTTCGGATCCGCTGGGCCACGGTGCGCACGCTTGCGGGGTCGCGCGAGCCGGGTTTGAGCTTCACGTCAATTGACGCGGGAAGGATCGCCGCATCGAACACGTCGCTGAACTCACCGAGCTCCTGGCGCGCGCGATCGAGCGCCTGCGCGGGCGTCACGAGCGACGCCGACGCCACCTCCGGGAACGCCTGGATATCGCCGAGTGCCGCGGCGGCCGCCTCCACGGGGGTGCGGTCGGCGAGGAAGGCGCGGATCTCGACCCGATCCTCGATCCTCCCGAGGGCGTCGCGGATGTTGAGCGCCACGAGCCCGAAGAGCCCGAACGCGAAGAGCGAGAATGCGATGGTGGTGACCGACAGCGCGCTGAGCATCGGTGCGCGCCGGAACGCGTTGACGGCCTCGCGCAGCGCGACGGTCACTGGCCGTCGCCCCGGGACGGACCCTCGCCGGAGTCATACACGAGGCGGCCGTGGTTGATCTCGATCGTGCGGCAGTCGGAGCGCTTCACGAGGTCGAGGTCGTGCGTGGCCATCATGACGGCGGTGCCGGCGGCGTTGATGTCGCGCAGCAGCTCGAACACGCCGCGCGTGGCGCGCTCGTCGAGGTTGCCGGTTGGCTCGTCTGCGATGAGTACGAGCGGGTCGTTGACGAGGGCGCGCGCGATCGCCACCCGCTGTTGTTCGCCGCCCGAGAGCTCGCGCGGAAGCGACGAGCCCTTGGACGCGAGGCCGACCTGCGTCAGGAGCCGCGACACTCGCGGCGCGATGGATGCGCGCGGCGCGCCGGTGACCTCGAGGGCGAATCCGACGTTGGCCTCCACCGTCCGGTCTTCGAGCAGGCGGAAGTCCTGGAAGACGATACCCAGCTTGCGCCTGAGCCGCGCCACGTCGCGCGCGCGCAGCGCGGCCGAGCTCACGCTGGCGACCTTGACCTCGCCCGCCGTCGGCCGTTCCTCGGCGAAGACCAGCTTGAGGATTGTGCTCTTGCCGGCGCCGCTCGGGCCGGTGAGGAAGACGAACTCGCCCTTGCCGATGGCGAGCGATATGTCGTCGAGCGCCACGCCCGTGCGCGCGTACTCCTTCCGCACGCGGGTGAAGCGGATGACCGTGCCGCCGCCGTCATGCGGGTTGGACACTCTACTTGAGCGCCTGCTCGAGGTCGGCGACGAGGTCGTCGGCGTCCTCGATGCCGATGGACATGCGGATGAACCCGTCCGGGACGCCGGCACGCGCCCTCTCCTCCGCCGACAACCGCGCGTGCGACGTGTACCGTGGCTCGCTCACCAGCGAGTCAACGCCGCCGAGGCTTGCGGCGTGAATGAAGAGCTTGAGGCGCCTCAGGAACCGCTCCGCTGCCCGCGCGCCGCCCTCGAGTTCTATGGCCAGCATGCCGCCGTACCCGTCGAGCATCCCGCGCGCCACCTCGTAGTCAGGATGGCTGGTGAGCCCCGGGTAGTGAACCTTGGAGATTTCCTTCCGTCCGGCGCACCATGCCGCGATGCGCATGGCGTTGTCGTTCTGGCGTCGCACGCGCACTTCGAGCGTCTTCAGCCCCCGTTCGAGGAGCCACGCCGCGAAGGGGTCGGGCGCCTGGCCCCAGAGAACCATCTTCTGGAGCACTTCCTGGATGTACGGCTCCGTCCCGGCGACAACCCCGCACATCGCGTCGTGGTGCCCGTTGAGGAACTTTGTCCCGGAGTGGATCACGACGTCGGCGCCGTGCTCGATCGGGCGCAGGTTCACGGGACTCGCGAAGGTCGAATCCACCACGAGGGCGATGCCGCTCTCCTTCGTCAGATAGGAAATCGGCCGCAGGTCTATCACGCGGCAGGTCGGGTTTACGGGCGTCTCCACGAAGAGGGCGCGCGTCTCGCGGCGGAGCGCTTTGCGCCACACGCGGGGCTCGAAGGGATCCACGAGCGTCACCGCGATGCCGAAGCGCGTAAACTCCTCCTCCAGCAGGCGCTTGGAGCCGCCGTAGATGTGGCCGCTCGCCACGAGGTGATCGCCGGGCCGGAGGAGGGCAAGCATGGCGCACGCCGTGGCACCCATTCCGCTGGCGAGCACCAGCGCGGCCTCGGCACCCTCGATCAACGCCATGCGCTTCTGCACGCGCTGGAGCGTGGGCGTGTTCCCGTACCGGTTGTACATGAGCCCGGCTTCCGTGCCGATTTCCTGCACGAAGTTCACGGACTGCACGAGGGGCGGGGCAACCGGGTCGCCGGGATACCGGATGCCTTCGCCGCCGTGGATGGCGGTGGTGGCGATTGCGGGCTTCTTCCGGGTCATCTGCCTCGTCGTGGTTTCGGGCCGGGGTTGTCACTAATGATGTCGCGGTCGGCCGTCACGCGCACTATCCGGACAACTTCCGACGTGGCGAGCCCGGCTACGTCGCGCACGACCACCTCGCCGCGCGGGAGCGAGTCGTCCAGCCGGATGACCGCCAGGTCATGCCGCCGCGGGCCGTACACCCATGCCATCTCGCCTTCCGAAATGCCCCGCAGGTGCGCTTCCCACGGCGCCATCATGACGAGGGGGCCGCGATCCGGGTCACCACGCTTCGTTGCGACGAATCCCGTTACCTGCAGCGGCGGATTGTACAACTCCGCCATCACGCCACCACGCCGATCGGGGCGTAGGTGAAGCCGTCCCGGCGGAGGAGCCGTCGGGTGTAGAGGGCTTGCAGCACCAGGAGCACATCGGCGGCATCGCGCGCCACGTCCCGCGCCACCTCCTCGGCGGCTGCCGGTCCGCGGGCGTGCACGCACTGCCACACCGTGCGCTCGTCGTCGCTCACTGAGCCCACCAGGCGCGCGGCGCCGTCCGCGAAGTGAACCACCAGCGCGAGCCCGTGGTGCACGGCGACATCCTCGATCGCCTCGAGGTGCGCGTCCGTGATGCCGTGGAACACCAGCGACGACGCGTCGTCGCCGCGCCGCTCCAGGTCGAGCAGGAGCTGGGCGACCACTTCGTCGGCGCACGAGTAGTCCATCATCACGATGTGCGTGAAGTCGAGCGTCACCACGGTGCCGGAGGCTACAGCGGCGATCTCTTCCTCGATGCACTTGCGCACCGCTGCGCCCGTCGTGCGCGTGACGAGGTTCGCGTACGGGTGGTTCGCCGAATGGCGGAGAACCGCCCCGACGTCAATGCGCATCACGCGACCTTCTCGGGGATCGTGATCTGCAACTGCGCGCCGGGAAACGGGGCGAGGTTTTCGCGGAGCGCGAGGTCGTCGTCCCACTTCGGGACCACGGCAACGCGCGCCGTGCCGCTGCGCACTGACAGCTTGCCTTCCCATCGGTGCACGTACCCCCTGATCCCCTTCAGCCCCTGGCCGCGCCCCGCCTCGGGGAAGCGGCTCACGCCGTTGATCACCGCGGCTTCCAGCGCGATCCTGTCGTCCCACCTGTCGGTGAGCGGGCGGCGGGGGCTGGACTCGAGGGATCGGCGAAAGCCCACGCCGGCGTCGCACACCGCGATCACAACCGCAAGACGACCATGCAGCCGCTCACGATACTTGTACACCTGCACCGCCAGCCAACCGCCGCGCCCGGCGTGCTCGACGATGTTCTGGCAGGCCTCCGAGAGCGTCATCGTAAAGCCCATCGTGGCGCGCGACACCAGGTGCAGCTTCTCGGTGAGTATCTCGGTTGCCTTGTCCCTGATCCGCTCGACGACGGTATGCACGTCGTCGCTCTTCACGATCGGCGTGATCTCGAGGAGATAGCCGCTCTCTTTCGGAGCCCTCTGGCGTGGAACCGCGCCCTGGATGTCGTAGAGATCTTCGGCGTGCGCGAAGAAGCCCACGCGGGCCCAGTAAGACGACTTGTCCTGGTCTTCGGGCGGGAGCAGCGTCGGCTTCGCCGTGCGCGTCTGCGCAAGCGTGAGGAGCGCGGTCAGGCCGTAGGGAGACGCGAAGGTGCAGTGCCTCGCGTCCACGATCACCCTGGCGTCAGTCGGCTGCTCCGCCATCTGGTCGAGCACCTGCTCGAACGACAGGTCGTTCAGGCTCGACGGAACGGTGATCACGGCGGTCACGAGTGACTCAGCTCTCCCCGGAGGTGGTGCGCGAGGCCGGAGGCTCCCCGGTGCTCGACGTTCCGCGCCGCGGCGCACATCGCCGCGTCCAACGCGTCGCTCATTATATCACCATCGAGCAGCCGCGCAAAGAACGTTGCGCCCCACACGTCGCCACATCCGGTTGGGTCACCCCCTTGCGGAATCCGCGCGGGTACTCCACGCGCCAGCGCGGTGCGGACGGGTCCGCCTCTTGCGGAAATGCGATTGCCTGCTCCGCGCCCGAGGTCGCCAAGCCGTGCGAATCCTGGCGCGGCGAAGTAGACCGCGCCGCGCGCACCGAGCGTCACGACCAGCACGCTCGCCCCGGCGCCGAGCGCCATGGCGGAGAGCGCGAGCGGGTCGCGCGCCATCATTGCCATTTCGTCCTCGTTCATCTGCACGATGTCCATGCAGCGGAACCACTCGCCGGCATCCGGCACCGGTTGCGGCGAGCGCTCCCCGCCGTCGCGATGGTCGAGCGACAGCGAGTGGATGTCGCAGTAGATGGGACCACGGAATTGCTGGCGGAGGATGCGGAACGTGTCGAGATCGAGTTCCCATCCGCTCATCAGGTTCACGTACAGGGCGTCGAGTCCGCGGACGAGCGGAGCCAGCCCCGCCCACGTCCACCCGGGCACGCCGCCGCTGAGCGTCTCGGTGCGGCGTTCCGCGTCGCGGTAGACCAACGTGACGCGGTTGTTGCGGTGCGGGACGACGACGGGTGCGGCGTCGGGCGCAACGCGGCGGAGTGTGCGGAGGTAGTCGCGCGCGCGGCCCGCCAGGTCCTCGCCGACCTTCACGATGGGCACGGACTCCCATCCGGGCCCGAGCGCAGCATCGAACGCGGCGAGCGAGTAGGCGATTCCGCCCCACTCTTCGAGTGGAGCGCTCCGTGCCGCGGCGGTGTCGCGGCCGTGGATGACGTCCCAGACGAAGCTCCCGATTATCCCGACGCGCTTCGGTGCCACGACCGCGCCGCCCTATGCCTTTCGCTCGGCGAGGTACGCCGCCGCGGCGCCCACCACGCCGGCGCGGTTCCCGAGCTCGCCGGTGACGATCCGGGCCGCCTCCACCGCCGGCCTGAACGCGCGTGTCCGGATTTCGGCGCGCATCGGCGCGAGGATCAATTCGCCCGCAGCGGTGACCCCGCCGGCGAGCACCACGACTTCCGGGTTCACCGTGTTCAGCATGTTGGCCACGCCAGTGCCGAGGTATCGCGCGGTGTCGCGCACGACCTCGCGCGCGATTTCGTCGCCTTCGCGGGCGGCATTGTACACCTGCTCCGCCGTCAGGGCCGCGATGTCGCCGCCGTTCACCATGCGCAGGAGCGAGTGGCCGTCGCCGTCGAGCGCCTCCCTCGCGCGCTCGGCGATCGCCGGGCCGGAGGCGTATGCTTCCAGGCATCCATAGTTGCCGCATTTGCAGCGCCGGCCCGACGTCTCGATCGTCGTGTGGCCGATCTCGCCAGCAACGTCGCTCGCGCCATGCAGGAGCCGACCGTCCACGATGATGCCGCCGCCGATTCCGGTCCCGATGGTCATCCCGATCACGGTATTGGCGCCTTTCGCAGCGCCTACCCACCACTCGGCGAGCGTTGCACAGTTGGCGTCGTTGTCGAGGACGGCGTCCATCTCCGTGGCAGCGTGGAGGCGGTCGCGAAGCGGATACTCGTGCCAGCCGAGGTTGGGCGCCACCACGACCACACCGCTGGCGCGCCTCAGCGGGCCGGGCGCGCCAATGCCAACGCCAAGAAAATCTCCGCGCGCCGCGCCGGTCTCCGCGATGGCCTGGTCTACGACCGAAGCAACTGTCTTCGCGATGCGCGCGACCACATCGTCGGCGCCGCGGCTCGCAAGCGTGGGTTCACTGCGGCACGCAACGGTCAGCTCGCCGTCCGTCGAAACGGCGCCAACGGCGAACTTCGTACCGCCAAGGTCAACCCCGATGACGAAGGGCATGCGGGAAGATAGGCGGGCGCTCAGGCGGAACGAATCAGCGCCAGCGTGGCATCGAGCACGCGGTCCGCGCCGAGGTTCACCATGCACTTCCAGTGCCGGAGCGGACAGACCTCCGGGCCGTGCGGGTCGCAGGGCCGGCACGGCAGTCCATCTACCTCGACGATCGTCGAGCGCGTGGAGAGCGGGCCAAAGCCGAACGCTGGCACGGTGGGCCCGAAGAGCGCGACCGTTGGCACGTTCATGGCGCTCGCCAGGTGCAGCGGCGCCGAGTCGTTGGTGACGATCGCGACGCACCTTGCCAGCAGCTCCGCCGTGCCCAGCAGCGACAGCCGTCCGGTGGCGTCGAGCACGCGGTCGGATCCCGCTGCACGCGCGATCGCGGCAGCCAGCGGTGCGTCGGCCGCGGACCCCACGACCACCAGCCGGTGGAGCGGCGCGAGCCGGGCCGCGAGGTCGGGGTAGTACGGCCAGCGCTTCGTGCCCCACACGCTACCCGGCGCGAGGGCGACGAGACTGGCCCCGTCACGGGGAAGCCCCGCCGTGAGCGCGTCCACCGCTCCCCGCTCCGCGGGGCCGGGAAAGAGCCGCGGACGGATCTCGTCGGGGGTGGATGGCGACGCATCCCGCCGGGCGCCAAGCAGCCACAGCCGTTCGGCGTGATGCCGGTCAGCGGCATACCGTACCAACTCCGTGTACAGCAGCCGTCCGGCGCTCGTATCGAACCCCACGCGACGCGGGATCCGCGCAGCCGCGGCCAGCGCCGCGCTGCGCCACGACCCCTGCGCCAGGTAGGCCGCGTCGTACCGCGGGCGCCTGAGCCGCGATGCGAGCCGCAGCATCCCGCCGATGCCGGCATCCGCCCCGCGCTTGTCGTACACGATGCACTCGCGCACGTCGGCGTTGTTGGCGAGCAGGTCAGCCGCCGCAGGAGTCGCCACGACATCCACGGCGCCGAGCCGGGCGAGTTCGGCGACCAGTCCAGTGGTGAGCACGGTGTCGCCGAGGAACGACGTCTGGATTACCAGCGAAGTGGGCATTGCCGTGCGATGCTCGTTTCGTTGCCCGCCCTGCGTCTTCACTCTACCTGCAGCACCGCCAGGAACGCTTCCTGCGGTATCTCGACGCTCCCCACCTGCTTCATCCGCTTCTTGCCTTCCTTCTGCTTCTCGAGAAGTTTGCGCTTTCGCGTGATATCGCCGCCGTAGCACTTGGCGAGCACGTCCTTGCGCAGCGGCTTCACCGTCGTGCGCGCGATCACCTTCTGGCCGATCGCCGCCTGGATCGCAACCGGGAAGAGCTGGCGCGGGATGAGATCTTTCAGCTTGTCGGCGATCTTCCGGCCCCAGTCGTACGCCTTCGACTCATGGATGATCACGCTGAACGCATCCACCGGGTCGCCGTTGATCAGCATGTCGAGCCGCACCAGCTCGGCGCGCCGGCAGCCGAGGATCTCGTAGTCGAGCGAGGCATACCCGCGGGAGATGGATTTCAGCCGGTCGAAAAAGTCGAGGATGATCTCGGCCAGCGGAAACTCCCACTCGAACTCGACCCGCTCCGTGTCAATGTAGTGCATCCCCTTGTACTCGCCGCGGCGCTCGGTGCCGAGGGTCATGATTGGCCCGATGTACTCGGCCGGCGCCATGATCCGCGCCTTCACGTACGGCTCCTCGATGAAGTCAATCACCGACTGCGGCGGCATCAGCGCGGGGTTCTCGACCAGATCCAGCTCGCCGTCGGTCTTGTGTACGCGGTACTCCACGGTCGGCACCGTGGTGATGAGCGAGAGGTCGAACTCACGCTCGAGGCGCTCCCGCACGATGTCCATGTGGAGCAGCCCGAGGAATCCGCACCGGAAGCCGAATCCGAGCGCGGTGGACGTCTCCGGCTGGTAGTTGAGTGACGCGTCGTTGAGCTGGAGGCGCTCGAGCGCGTCGCGCAGCCCCTCGTACTGCTGCGTGTCGGTGGGGTAGAGCCCGGCGAAGACGAACGACTTCACCGCCTGATAGCCGGGCAGTGGCGTCGTGGCGTGGTTGTCGGCATCGAACACCGTGTCGCCCGCCCGCGTCTCCCGCACCGACCGCACGCTCGCGACTATGTAGCCGACCTCGCCCGCGCTGAGCGACTCCGTGGGAACCTGGCGGAGTTGGTTGTACCCGAGCTCGTCAACTTCGTAAACCGACTCGCTGGTGCCGAAGGTGATCCTCGTGCCCTTCCGGATGGTGCCGTCCACCACGCGCACACTCGGGATCGCGCCCCGGTACTTGTCGTAGTACGAGTCGTAGATGAGGGCCCGAAGCGGAGCCGCGGGGTCCCCTTCGGGAGCTGGCACGCGCTGGACCACCGTTTCGAGCAGCTCGGGGACTCCAAGCCCTTCCTTGGCGCTCACGAACAGCACCTCCTCGGGCCGGCATCCCAGGAGCGCCACCAGCTCGTCGCGCCTTCGCCCCGGCTCGGCCCCCGGGAGGTCAATCTTGTTGAGGACCGGGATGATCTCGAGCCCGGCCTCCATCGCGAGGAAGAGGTTCGACAACGTCTGGGCCTGGATTCCCTGCGATGCGTCAACGACCAGAATCGCGCCTTCGCACGCCGCGAGCGACCGCGAGACCTCGTAGGTGAAGTCCACGTGCCCCGGCGTGTCTATGAGGTTGAGCTCGTATGCCTTGCCGTCCCTGGCCGAGTAGTTCATCCGGACGGCGTTGAGCTTGATGGTGATGCCACGCTCGCGCTCGAGGTCGAGCGTATCCAGCACCTGCTCCTTCATTTCACGCTTCTGGAGCATGCCCGTGGCTTCGATCAGGCGGTCCGCCAGGGTGGACTTGCCGTGATCAATGTGGGCTACGATGCAGAAGTTGCGGATGTGGTCGAGCTTCACGCGTTCGGGGTCGGGGCGCGGCGTCTGTGCGGCCGGGCAAGATCGGCTTCGGAACTGCTTGGGGCAATCGGTTAATGATAGTTGCGCGTACAATTGGCGGCCGTGTTGTTCCCGCGCGGCGCACCCCTGTAGCTTTGACACCTGTCCACCGACTGATGACCGACCCGCGCGCCAGCCGCCCCGACCTGATGGATCCTGCCCTGGTTGCGGGCCTCGGGTCGCTGGAACTCATCTCCCGCCGCATCGTGGACGGGTTCATGCAGGGCCTCCACCGCTCGCCGCGGAAAGGTTTCTCGGTCGAGTTCGCCGAGCACCGGCCGTACCAGCCGGGCGACGACCTCCGCTACATAGACTGGAAGGTGCTCGCGCGCAGTGACCGCTGGATGATGAAGATGAACAACGAGGACACGAACCTCCGGGCCACGGTGGTGCTGGACGTGAGCAAGTCCATGGACTGGACCGGTTCCCCGGCGCGGCTCACCAAGGCGGAGTATGCGCAGAGGCTCGCCGCGGCTGTGGCCTACCTGCTTCTCCACCAGCGCGACGCGGTCGGCCTGGTTCGGTTCGACGATCAGGTACGCACGGTCATCCCTCCCCGCGCGCGGACCGTGCACTGGCACCGGATCATCGCGGCGCTCGAGGAGGAGGGGAGCGGTCGCGGGAGCGACGCGCCGGGCGGGCTCATCCGCGCTGCGTCCATGATCTCGCGGCCGGGGATGGTGGTGCTGATTTCCGACCTGCTCATGGACCCGGAGGAGGTAGCCGAGGCGCTGAAGGGGCTCGCGGCCGCGGGGCACCACCTCACGGTGCTGCAGGTGATGGACCCGGCCGAGCGCGACCTCGCGGTGACGGCGGTGGAGGCGGAGTTCCAGGATCCCGAATCGCTCCAGAAGCTGCCTGCCACGGTGCCGGAAGTGCGTGAGGCGTACCGCACCGCGGTTGCCGAGACGATCGAGGAGTGGCGCAGCCACCTGAGCGGCGCCGCGGCGTCGCATGAAGTGGTGATGACCGACCAGCCGTTCGCCATGCCGCTCCGGCGCGCGTTCCTGAACCGCCAGTACCTGCCGTGACCTTTCTCTCCCCGCTTGCGCTGCTGCTCGCCGCGGCGGTGGCAGTACCGCTCGTGCTCCACCTGCTGCGCCGCAAGACGGGCGAGCAGGTGGAGTTCCCGGCGCTTCGCTACCTGCTGCGGGCGCAGCGTGAGTTCTCGCGCACGCTGAAGCTGCGCAACCTGCTCCTCATGCTCATCCGGGTGGCGGCCGTCCTTGCGATCGCGCTTGCTGCTGCACGCCCGGTGGGGCGGATGGTTGGCGGCGGCCATCCGCCAACCGCGCTCGCCGTGGTGCTCGACAATTCGCTCTCGACGTCGGCGGTGGTGGCCGGGCGGCCGGTGCTCGCCCTGCTGAAGGACGCGGCGCGGCAGGCGCTTGGCCGGGCGTCGGCCGGCGATCGTGTCTGGCTGGTGACGGCCGACGGGCGCGTCGTGGGAGGCGATGCTGGCGCGGTGCGCGACGCGGTGGATCGCACGGAGACGTTCGCCGGAGCCGGGGATCTGCCCGGCGCGACCGCGCGGGCGGCCCAACTCGTGCAGGCGTCCGGGATTCCGTCGCGGCAGGTGGCAGTGCTGACGGATGGGCAGGCGTCCGCCTGGCAGCGGCCCGTCGCCATGGGTGGTGTGAGCACGACGGTGTTCGCGCCGGCGGGCGCACCGCCGCGCAACCGCGCGGTAGTGCGGGCCGTGCCGGAGCCGCCGCACTGGACGCCGCGGGGCGCTGTTCGCGCGAGCATCAGCGCACCCGACTCGGCGACCTTCCGGGTGCTCCTTGGGGGGCATCCTGTCGCCCGCGGCACGGCTGCGCCGGGCGCGGAGGTGGAGGTGCGGCTCCAGCCGTCGGAGCGCGGCTGGCTCTCGGGATCCGTCGAGCTGGAGCCGGACGAACTCCGGGGCGACGACGTCCGCTGGTTTGCGGCGCACGTGGGTCCGCCGCCCTCCGTCGTCGCCGACCAGAGCGCGGGCGCGTTTGCGCGCACCGCGGTGGACGCGCTCGCACAGGAAGGCCGCGTGACGCGCGGCAACGACGTGGTCATTGCCGGGGCCGAGGCCGCGCGGCGCCCCGCAGTGCTTTTCGCGCCAGCCGACCCGGTTCAGCTTGGCGCGGCCAACCGTGCCCTGCAGCGCGCCGGGGTTCCGTGGCGGCTGGGCGCGGAGCGGAAGGGGCCGGCTCCCGTCCGCGGGCCGGGCCTCGATGGGGTCACCGCGACGCTCTGGTATGCGCTCGATCCGGTTGCCGCCGCTGGCGGCGCGGCGCCGGCCGACACCCTCGCTCATGCCGGCGGTGACGCATGGGCGGTTGCAGGCGACGGCTACGTCCTGGTTGCCTCGCCGCTGCAGCCGGCCGCAACCGACCTGCCGATACGCGCCGGATGGCTGCCGTGGCTTGGCGCCGCCATCGCCGACCGGCTCGGCGGCGAGGCAGGTGCGGTGACCGAAGCGGCGCCGGGCGCGCCGATCACGCGCCCGTCGTGGGCGCGCGAGCTCGAGTGGCCGGACGGGGCCGTGCGGGCCGTCATCGAGCCGCGTCCGCGGGCACCTGCGCGCGCGGGCGTGTACTTCTGGCGGCGCGGGACGGCGCGGGGCAGCGCATTGGTCGTCAACCCTGAGGTTGCCGAGAGTGACCTGTCGCGGCTCGCCGTCGCGCAGCTTCAGGCGCAGTTCGCCGGCGGCCCGGTGGAGGTGAGCAGCGCGGAGTCGGAGTGGCTTCCAACGGTGTTCGCAGTTGGCGGGCGCCGCGCGCTGGAAGGCACGCTGCTCGCGGTGGCCGCGCTCCTTCTCATCACGGAAGCAGCGGTTACGAGGGCCCCAAGGGATACGGCGGGGGACACCGACTAGATGGCGCTTTCCGCGCTCCTCGATCGGATCGCGGCTCTCCCGGCGTTCACGCGGCTGACGGCAGAGCTCCCGGAGCGCGGGAGCGCGGTGCGCGTGACAGGGCTGCCCGGTTCGGCCGACGCGGTTCTCGTGGCCGCGCTGGCCGTGCGGCACCCGACGCGGCTGGTGGCCGTGCTCGCCGACAACGTCGCAGAAGCCGAGCGGTGGCTGGCCGACCTGACCTCCATTCGCGGTGCCGATGGCGTTTCCCTCTATCCGCCGCGAGAAGGGTTCGGCGAGACCGAACCCCACGCCGAGGTGGCGGGCGAACGCGTGGAGTCGCTGAACAGCTTCGCGAGCGGCGGAGTGCGGATTCTCGTGACGACCGCCCGCGCAGCCATGGAGAAGACGCGGCTTCCGCGCGCCCTTGCCGGCGCGCGCATGGAGATCGCGCGGGGCGCGGCGGTGCGCCCCGGCGACGTGGTCGCGCACCTCGACCGGGTCGGGTTCGCCCGCGTGCCCGTCGTCGAGGATGTGGCCCAGTACGCCGTGCGCGGCGGCATCGTGGACATCTACGGCTTCGGGATGGCCGACCCGGTTCGCCTCGAGTTCTGGGGCGACGAAGTCTCGGAGATCCGCCGCTTCGACCTGTTCACGCAGCGCTCGCTCGGCCCGGTCGAAAAGGCGGTGGTCCTGCCCGTGGAGGCCGCGCCATCCGACGACGACGCGGCCGACGGCGAGCGCACCACGCTGCCCGCACTCTGGCCGCCGGATACGCTGGTGCTGCGCGCAGCGGACGCGCGCGTGCGCCCGGAACTCGAGCGGACCTGGGAAGAGGCCTCACGTTACGCCGAGCTTGCGCGCCGCCGCGGCGAACTCGTCCCGCCGCGTGATGGACTCTTCGAGGCGCCGGATGCGGCCATGGCGCGCATCGGCGCCTTCCCCGGCATCGAACTGATCCCGCCAGGAGTGCCGGGTTCGGGCGAGAGCGGCGACGGCGACGTCGTGCGGTTTCCCCTGCGCGCGCCCGAGGCCGTCGAGCGCAATATGGACCGGCTCGGCGCGCTCGTCCGGGACGGAACGCCCACCGTCATCCTCTGCGACAACGCCGGGCAGGTGGAGCGGCTCGACGAACTCCTCTCCGCGCACGGCAGCGCCTCGCCCGCCACGATCGCCATCGGCGTGCTGGGCGGCGGGTTCGTCATTCCACCGCCGGACGGAGACCCGTCCAGCGGGCTGAGGGTGCTCACGGACCACGAGGTCTTCCGGCGGGAGCGACGCCTGCGCCGCGCGCGACGGTACGCCACCGGCACCGCGCTCGAGTCGGTGACGGCGCTCCGGAACGGCGACTTCGTCGTGCACCTCGAACACGGTGTGGGGATCTACCGCGGGATGTCCACCATCTATCAGGGCGAGTCAACGCTCGAAGTGGTGGTCATCGAGTACGAGGGCGGTGACCGCCTCAACGTTCCGCTCTACCGCCTCGACCAGATCGAGCGGTACAAGGCCGCCGCCGACGTGTCGCCCGACGCGCCAGCCCCGCGGCTCCACCGGCTCGGCGGCAGGAAGTGGAAGGCGCAGCGCGATCGCACGCAACAGGCGATCCATGAGATGACGGGCGAGCTTCTGGATCTGTACGCCCGCCGGAAGACGGCAAGCCGCCCTCCGCACGCGCCCGACGGCGCCTGGCAACGCCAGCTCGAATCCAGCTTCCTCTTCGAGGATACGCCCGACCAGGTGAAGGCCACCGAGGACGTCAAACGCGACATGGAGGCATCGCGGCCGATGGACCGGCTTCTCGTGGGCGATGTGGGCTACGGAAAGACCGAAATCGCCGTGCGCGCCGCGTTCAAGGCGGTGCAGGGCGCCCGGCAGGTCGCGGTGCTGGTGCCCACGACCGTGCTCGCCGAGCAGCACCGGAGAACGTTCGAGGAGCGCTTCGCCGACTTTCCCGTGCGCGTGGCCGTCCTCAGCCGGTTCGCGACCGCGAAGGAGCAGGCGGGAATACTCGCCGAAGCAAAGGCGGGTACCGTTGACGTCCTGATCGGAACCCACCGGCTCCTCTCGCCTGACGTCGAGTTCAGGAACCTCGGCCTCGTGATCGTGGACGAGGAGCACAGGTTTGGCGTGAAGCACAAGGAACGGCTCAAGCAGATGCGCCTCGAGACCGACGTGCTCACGCTCACGGCGACGCCAATACCGCGCACGCTGCACCTCTCGCTGGCCGGGCTCCGCGACATGACGATCATGGAGACCCCGCCGCGTGACCGTTCCCCCGTGCTCACTTACGTGGAGCCGTGGGATGACGGGCTCATCGAGGAAGGCATCTCGCGCGAGCTCGACCGCGGCGGGCAGGTGTTCTTCGTGCACAACCGGATCGAGACCATCCAGGGCGTGGCCGACCACATCGGACGGCTGGTACCAAGGGCGCGCGCGGCCGTCGCGCACGGACAGATGCGCGAGCGCGAGCTGGAGGCCGTGATGACGAAGTTCGTCGGCGGCGCTGTGGACGTCCTCGTCTCGACGCTCATCGTCGAGAGCGGGCTCGACGTGCCGAATGCGAACACGATGTTCGTGAGCCGCGCCGACCATCTGGGGCTGGCGCAGCTCTACCAGCTGCGTGGCCGCGTGGGAAGGTCGCACCGGCGGGCGTTCTGCTACCTGCTCGTTCCCGACAACCTCGAGGAGAACGCCGAGCGGCGGCTCAAGGTCCTCGAGCACCACACCGAACTCGGCGCCGGCTACCGCATCGCGCTCCGGGACCTGGAGATGCGCGGGGCGGGGAACCTCCTGGGTCCCGAGCAGTCGGGGTTCGTGCACGCGGTGGGCTTCGACCTGTATCTGCGGATGCTCGACGAAGCCGTACGGCGGATCATGAGCGGCGACGACGCGCCCCCGCCGCAGCCGGCGGACGTGTCGCTCGACCAGGCCGCGTTCCTCCCGGACGACTACGTCGAGGACCAGGCAGCCAAGCTCGACATCTACCGCCGGCTCACGCACGCACCCGGCGCGGTGGCCATCGCAGAGGTGCGAGCCGAGGTTCGCGACCGGTTCGGGCCGCTGCCGGCCGCGGCCGAGCGCTACTTCGCGGTCGCGGCGCTCAGGCGACTCGGGGCCGGCCTGGGGATCGAGGGAGTGCTGGTGCGCGGAGACGAGGCCCGCATTAACTTCCGGGACGATGCGCTGCCGCGCCTGAAACCGCTGTCGGCTGCCTTCCGGGACGTCCAGTTCCAGGTAGATGTGCGGCGACTCCAGCCACTATCCCTGAAGCTCACGCGGCTCGGCGGGTCAGCCCTGCTCGATGGCCTGCTGCACGCGCTTCGAACAATCGCCACCCCCTGATGGTATCACCGATGGCCGAGTCTCCGGTGCGCCGACGCGCTGCCGGGTTCGTCCACTCAACCTGGTCAAGTTGATGCTACGCCGCCGCGCCGCCCTCGCCGCATTCACGCTGTCCGTCGCTGCATGCGGCGGGTTGAAGGACGCACTGTCCAGTCACGTTGACGTCGCGGCCAGTGCCGGCGGCCGGGAGCTTTCCGCGCAACGGCTGGCACAGCTCATGACCGAGGGGCAGATGCCCCCGCGCAAGGACCTCGCCGAGGCCGTCGCCAACCTGTGGGTGAGCTACCACCTGCTGGCGCAGGCAGCCGCGCGCTCCGACACCCTCGGCGCCGACGCCACCGCCGACCAGGCGATGTGGGCCCAGATCGCACAGCGCCGCCTCCAGAAGCTCGAGGAGGAGATGGGTGCCACCTTTGCCAAGGCGAGCCCCGGAAACGCCGAGGAGGCGTACAACAGGGGCGACCTGCTGGTCGCGCGGCACATCCTCATCTCCGCCGACAAGGGCGCGCTCAAACCCGCGCAGCTCGACTCGGCCCGCAGGGTCGCCGAGAACGTCCGCAAGCAGGTCACGCCCTCCAACTTCGTCGCGATGGTCAAGAAGTACAGCGGCGACCCGGGCTCGAAGGAAACGGGTGGAGAGTATCTCTTCCCCGCGGGCAAGATGGTTCCGGAGTTCGAGCAGGGGACCCGCGCTCTGAAGCCGGGCGAGATCTCCGACCCGATCCAGACGCAGTTCGGGTTCCACATCATTTACCGCGAGCCGTACAGCGAGGCCCGCGCGAAGTTCGACACAGCGTACAAGGTGGTTGCTCGCCAGCGCGCCGAGAGCGCGTGGATCGCCGGCGTCGAGTCGGCAGGCAACGTGAAGGTGAAGGACGGCGCTGCAACCGTCGTCAAGGCGATCGCTGCCGACATTGACGCCTACCGCGGCAACCGTACCGTGCTTGCTACGGCGCGCGGGGTGGACCTCCGGGCGTCGCGCGTCGCCAACTGGATCGCGGCCTTCCCGCCGCAGATGCAGGCGCGCCAGCAGTTGCAGCAGGCGCCAGACTCGCTGATGCCCGACTTCCTCCGCAGTCTCATGCGCAACGAACTCCTCCTCCGGGTCGCCGACAGCGCCAAGGTCGAGCTTACCAGCGATGACCTGAACCAGGTTCGCAGTGCGTTCCGCGCGTCTGTGAGGAACTCCATGTCCGGACTCGGAATCCTGCCTTCGGAGCTTGCCGATAGCACGCAGGCGGGCGCCGACCGGGGCGCGATCGCGGCCGCGAAGGTTGACGCCTACCTCGAGCGCCTCGTGAAGAACGAGGCTCAGTTCGTTGACATCTCGGAGCCGGTGGTGATCGCGCTCCGCGCGTCGTACAAGGGAAGCGTCAACGAGCCGGGGATCGAGCGCGCTCTGACGCTCGCCACGGAGCAGAAGGCCAAGGCGGACTCGGCCGCGAACGCGGCACTCCCGCCCTCGGCGGTGCCGATGCCCGGCGCCGAGCCGCCGGCCGCGAAGGCCCCGGCGGCAAAGAAGCCGTAATGCCGGCGCGGCGCGTCCGGCGAATCGCGGTGGCGGCCGTCGCGCTTTGCGCGACGGCCGCTGCCGTGCGTCCCGCGCGAGCCCAGGTGCAGGAGACCGCCGGCGTCCACGTGCTCGACCGCGTGGTGGCCGTGGTAGGCAACAAGCCGATCATGCTCAGCGAGGCGCTCGAGGAAGTCAACACGAGGCGCCAGCAGGGGCTGCAGGTGCCGCGTGATTCCGCCGGGCAGGCCACTCTGCTGCGCCAGGTGATCAGCGACCTCATTGATATCGAGGTCGTGCTCAACGTCGCGAGCAGCTACAAAGCCGAGGTCAAGGACGACGATGTCGTACGGCAGGTGGACGACCAGTACAACAAGGTTCGCGGCCAGTTCAAGACGGAAGCCGAGTTTCGCGAGGCGCTCAAACACGACGGCTTCGGCACGCCTGAGGACTACCGGCGCACCGTCCGCGAGCAGATCAAGCGCTACAAGCTCCAGCAGATGGGATACGACTCGCTGAAGGCGCACGGCCGGCTCGCCGCGCCGGTACAGGTCACGGAGGAGGAGGTGAGCGCCGCCTTTGCCTCCTCGAAGGACAAGCTGCCGAAGCGCCCCGAGATGGTGGCCTTCCGCCAGGTCGTCGTTGCCCCTCGGCCCTCCGCGGCCGAACGAGCGGCAGCCCGCGCGAAGGCGGAATCGCTGCTCGTCGAAATCCAGAAGGGCGCCGACTTCGCGACCGTCGCCAGGCGCGAGTCCATGGATCCCGGGTCGAAGGACCTCGGCGGCGACCTCGGGTGGGCCCGCCGCGGCAGCGGCTTCGTTCCCGAGTTCGAGCGCGTGATCTTCTCCCTCCCGCCAGGCGCTGTCAGCCCGGTGTTCGAGACGACGTTCGGGTTCCACATCGTGAAGATTGACCGCGTTCAGCCGGCCGAGGTGAAGTCGCGGCATATCCTCATCGCCCCGCAGATTGACAGCGCCGACGTCGCCCTCGCCCGCCTGCGCGCCGATACCGTGCTGCAGAAGTGGAAGGCCGGCGCTCCGTACGACTCGCTCGTCGCCCAGTACCACGACCCTGCCGAGGAGAAGAGCCTGCTCGACGGCTTCGCCGTGGACTCGCTGCCGCCTGCGTACCAGACGGCGCTCCACGGGGTCGCGTCGCAACAGTTCGCAGGCCCGTTCGAGATTGCCGATCCACGCACCGGCAGGCCGAAGTTCGGCGTCATCCAGGTCACTGACCGGCGGCCCGGCGGAGAATACACTGTTGCCGACTGGAAGGATCGCATCCGCCAGCAGCTCACGCAGGAGAAGCAGATCCGCCGCATGCTCGATCAACTTCGCCGCGAGCAGTACGTGCGCGTGATGTTCGACGACAAGGCCCCGACAGCGCAGCCAGCCGCCAGGCAGCCGTAGCCACCATGGGCGCGCGCGTCCGCCTTGCGGTAACGCTCGGCGACCCACGGGGCATCGGTCCCGAAGTCGTGCGTAAGGCGCTCGCCGATCCGCGCGTCGCCGCTGCGGTGGAGCCGACGGTGGTCGGCCCGGGTGGAACGGAGCAGCCAGCCGACCTCGTCACTGGCACATGGACTCCCGGCGGACCCGCCGGCGAAGCGGGCCGACTCGCCGGACTCGCGATCCAGAGGGCGGTTCGGCTCGCCCAGTCCGGCGCGGTGCAGGGGATCGTCACTGCGCCAATAGACAAGGCCGCGTTCGCGGCCGGCGGGTTCGACTACCCGGGCCATACCGAGATGCTCGCCGCGCTCGCTGGCGCCGAGGTGGCGATGATGCTGGCGTCGGACCGGCTGCGCGTCGTGCTCGCGACCACTCACATTGCGCTCCGCGACGTGCCCGCCGCGGTCACACCGGAAGTGATCGCGAAGACGGCACGGATCACGCTGCAGGGTCTGAGGGAGTGGTACGGAATTGCCGAGCCGCGCGTGGCTCTCTGCGGCCTGAACCCCCACCTCGGCGACGGTGGCCGCTTTGGCTCCGACGATGCCGCCGTCCTTGCTCCCGCCGCGGCTGAAGCCGGGCTTGCCGGGCCGTTCAGCGCTGACACCGTGTTCGTGCGCGCGATGCGAGGGGAGTTCGATGCCGTCATTGCGCCCTACCACGACGTTGGAATGACGGCGATCAAGGTCGCCAGCTTCGGTGGCGCGGTGAACGTGACCCTGGGGCTGCCGTTTCCGCGCACGAGCCCGGACCACGGCACGGCGCTCGACATTGCCGGCACCGGCAGCGCCCGGCCGGACTCGATGGTCGAGGCGCTGCTTTCGTGCGCCTCGATCGCCGCTCGCCTGGCGCGCTGACCCGATCTCTGGCCGCTGGCCCGTTATCGGGCCGCCTGGTCACTCGCGGTCAATGCCAGGCGGCTGAAGCAGCACGAGCGACTCGATGCGGCGGCCTGTCATTGACCGCACTGTCCAGGTCACGCCGCCGCGCTCGACGCGGTCGCCTGCCGTAGGCAGACGGCCAAGTTCGCCAAAGATGTAGCCGCCGATCGTGGTGAAGTCGGAATCCGGGATTGCCAGGCCGAAGCGCTCGTTCACGTCGGCTATCGCCGAGCTGCCGTCCACGATGGTCTCGCCTGGACCCGCTGGTCGGGCCGCCGGCTCGGTCGCTTCGTCGAGCTCGTCGCGAATATCGCCGACGAGCTCCTCCAGCAGATCCTCCATGGTCACCAGCCCAGCCGTGCCCCCGAACTCGTCGAGCACGATCGCGAGGTGTTCCTTGCGGCGCTTGAAGTCGGCGAGGACGTCTTCGACTTCCCGTGTCCCTGGCACAACGTGAACGTGCCTCATCACGTCGCGCACGCGATCCTGTCCGCGTCCGTCAGCCGCGGCCCAGAGCAGGTCGCGCACGAGCGCCATGCCCACCACCTCGTCAACGCTCGCCTCGTAGACCGGGAAGCGCGAGAACCCGCTCTCGCGCGCCGTGCCGAGCGCGACAGCGATCGGGACGTCGGCGGGGAGCGCCACGACCTGCGTCCGTGGCGTCATTACGTCGCGCGCCGACTTCTCCGAGAACTCGAAGACCGCGTCAATCATCCGGGCGTCTTCCGACTCGATCGCTCCGCCTTCCTCCGCCTGCTCCACCAGGATGCGGAGCTCTTCGGGCGAGTGAACCGGGTCGGCTTCGCTCAGGTCTTCCTGACGCATGAGCCGCAGGATTGCCACCGCCGACGAGTGGAGCACCCAGATGAACGGCTTGGCGACCCACGCGAACGCGTACAGCGGCGGCGCGAGCCACTTCGCGAGCACTTCGGGGTGGTTCAGCGCCATGGTGCGTGGGGCGAGTTCCCCGAACACCACATGCAGGTAGGTGACGCAGAGCAGCGCGGTTGCGGCGGCGATGCTCGTCCGCACCCCGGCTTCCAGGCCGAACGGGAGTGCCAGGAACCAGGAACTGAAGGCGTGACCCAGCGTTGATTCCGCCGCCCAGCCCAGGCCGAGCGAGGCCAGGGTGATGCCCAACTGGCTGGCCGAGAGGATCGTGGTGAGATTACGGGGATCGGTGGCCTTGAAGGCGAACCGCGCGATCGGGTCGCCGGCACGGATCATTGCCTGCAGCCGCGAACGCCGCGCGCGGACGAGGGCGAACTCGACGGCGACGAAGTACGCGTTCAGCAGCAGAAGGAAGACGATGAGCCAGAGGCGCTCGATCACGGACAAAAGCTATTGGCCGGCGTCGCACGACCGCCAGCGCCTGCCGCTCGGTTTAGTCCCGCGCGTGCGTCGGCACCGCGGTGGCGCCGGCCACTCGCACGGCGCGCCGGCGGGGCGCGTGGGTGCGGCGGCCGGGAGCGGAGCATCCGCGTCCCGGCGGCGCGCGTTCGACCACGGCGCACGCGGCGATGCCCGTGACACCTCGCGGGCGCTGCGCGGCGCGCTGGTGATCACTTCGATCTTCTTTGCCGTTGAGGTCGCCGGAGGCCTGCTCTCCAACTCGCTGGCGCTCCTTGCCGACGCCGGCCACATGCTCACGGACGTCGGGGCGCTCGCGTTCTCGCTGTTCGTGGCGTGGCTGTCGCGGCAGCCGGCGACGCCGCGCCGCACGTACGGGTATCTCCGTTTCGAGATCCTCGCGGCGCTTCTCAACGGGGCAACGCTGCTTGCCGTGTCGGCGGCGATCGTCTGGGAGGCGCTTGGGCGGCTGCGCCACCCGCCGGAGGTCGAGACCGGGCTGATGCTGGTCGTTGCGGGGGCCGGCCTCGTGGTCAACATCATTGCCGCGCGGCTGCTGGCCCGGGGCGCGGGCGAGTCGCTCAACGTCCGTGGCGCGTACCTGCACGTGCTGAGCGACATGCTCGGTAGCGTCGCGGCGGTGATTGCCGGCCTGCTCGCGCGGTACCTCGGCTGGCAGATTGCCGACCCGATTGCGTCCATCGTGCTGACGGTGCTCATCGTGCGCGGGGCCTGGTCGCTCGTGAAGGAGAGCGTGGACATCCTTCTCGAGAGTACGCCGTCGCACATTGATGTTGCGGAGGTGCAGGCGGCGATGGAAGCCGTGCCGGGCGTGGAGTCGGTGCACGACCTGCATGTCTGGACGCTCACGTCGGGGTTCGTCGCGCTGAGCGCGCACGCCATGGTGCGCGAGCCGGAGCGCCACCAGCAGGCGCTCGAGGCGATGACGGCGGCGGCGGCGCTGTTCGACATCCACCATACGACGATCCAGGTCGAGAAGCGCGAGATCTCCGACTGTGCGCCGGCGGTGCCGGCCACGTGAATCTCCGCTGAAAACCCGCTAGATTACCACGGCTATGGAGATTCGGAACGTCGCAATCATTGCGCACGTAGACCACGGGAAGACCACGCTCGTAGACCAGATGCTCCGGCAGGCCGGGGCATTCCGCGAAAACCAGCAGGTTGCCGAGCGCGTCATGGACTCGAACCCGCTCGAGCGCGAGCGCGGGATCACGATCCTCGCCAAGAACACGTCGGTGCGGTGGAAGGGCGTCAAGGTCAACATCGTTGATACCCCCGGCCACGCCGACTTCGGCGGCGAGGTCGAGCGCATTCTTCGCATGGTGGACGGCGTGCTGCTCGTCGTGGACGCATTCGACGGCCCCATGCCGCAGACGCGGTTCGTGCTTCGCAAGGCCCTGGCCCTCGGCAGGCGACCGATTGTCGTGATCAACAAGATTGACCGGCCCGGCGCGGACCCCCTCCGGGTCCACGACGAAGTCCTCGACCTGCTCATCGAGCTCGAGGCCGGCGAGCACCAGCTCGACGCCCCGTTCGTGTACGCGTCGGGGCGCGATGGCACGTCCACGCTCGACATGGACATCCCGCCCGGGGACCTCACGGCGCTCTTCGAGACCGTAGTTGCTTCGGTCCCGGCGCCGCCGTCGGACGCCGCCGGGCCGTTCCAGATGCTCGTCTCCACGATTGACTACTCGCCGTACCTCGGGCGCCTCGCGATTGGCCGCATAGAGCGGGGCACGGTGCACGTCGGCGACCAGGTGGCGCTCCTTCCCATGGACGCCGAGGCGAAGCCCGCGATGGCGCGCGTGACCCGGCTCTACGCCTTCGAGGCGCTCGACCGGACGGAGATCGAGTCGGCTTCCGCGGGCGAGATCGTCGCGCTCGCCGGCCTGGAAGGCGTGGAGATCGGCCTCACGCTGGCCGATCCCGACCACCCCGACCGGCTCGAGGGGATCGCGGTGGAAGAGCCCACGATCTCGGTGGACTTCCTGGTGAACAACTCGCCCTTCGCGGGAAAGGAAGGGAGGTACGTCACGTCGAGGCAGATCCGTGACCGGCTCTACAAGGAGCTAGAGCGGAACGTGGCGCTGCGGGTGGACGACACCGACTCGACCGATACCTGGACCGTGAGCGGCCGCGGGGAGCTGCATCTCACGATCCTCATGGAGACCATGCGGCGGGAGGGGTTCGAGTTCCAGGTCTCGCGTCCGCGCGTGATCACGCGCGCCGGGCCCGACGGCGAGCGGCTGGAGCCGTACGAGGAGCTCTCGATAGACGTGCCGGATGAGTTCCTGGGCGTCGTCATCGAGAATCTCGGGCGGCGCAAGGGCACGATGGTCGAGATGAAGCACCCAGGGCAGGGGCTCGTCCGGCTGCTCTACCGGATCCCCGCCCGAGGGCTCTTCGGCTTCCGGTCGGAGTTCCTGACGGAGACGCGCGGCACCGGCATCATCCACCATCGCTTCCTTGAGTACGGCGAGTGGGCCGGCCACCTGGAGGGGCGCGGCCGCGGCGTGCTGGTCTCGATGGAGGGCGGCACGATCGTTGCATTCGCGCTCAACAACCTGCAGGACCGCTCCGTACTCTTCGTGGCGCCGGGCGACGCCGTCTACGAGGGCATGATCGTCGGAGAGAACGCCCGCCCGGCCGACATGGACGTCAACCCCACGAAGGAAAAGAAGCTGACCAACATGCGATCGAAGTCCGCCGACGAGCACATCATGCTGGAGCCGCCGCGGGTGTTGACGCTGGAAGGTGCGTTGGAGTATATCGAACCCGATGAGCTCATCGAGGTCACGCCCGCGTCCATACGCCTGCGAAAGCGGCTGCTCTCGGGCAGCGACCGCAAGCGCGTGTCGCGTGGACTGAAGCGAGAGCGGGAAGCAGAGGCCTCGTAGTCCTTCAATGCCGCACCAACCCACCGCGGAGAACCGGTAAATGCTGGGCGAAGTGAAGGAATGGGAGATGGCCGAGGGCGACGCCGCGCCGGACGTCGCATTCCCATGGCTGGTGCCGGCCTCCGCGGCGGCGACCCTGGCGGCGCGCAAGAGCGTCCCGGAGCCCGATTCCGAGGATGAGCCGGAAGACGAGCCCGCCGCCGACGAGGAACTGAATGAGGAGTCCGACGATGACGAGGACTTCGAGGACGATGATGGAGACGAAGGCGAGGACGATGAGGATGGCGAGTACCGCGAAGTGGACGACGACCTCATAGACCTCGACGACGAATGGGACCGTGGCGACGAGGAAGATCGCCACGACAACCCCCGCCGGTACTACGAATAGGCCCGTGCGGCTTCGTTGACCGGCCCTCGGGGAACCGGCTATCTTTCGCGTCTTCGCCGGGCCATTAGCTCAGGTGGTTAGAGCGCACGCCTGATAAGCGTGAGGTCCGAGGTTCAACTCCTCGATGGCCCATTCGAGCGGCTCATGGAGCCCCATCCGCGTTGCGCGTCGGGTGGGGCTCTCGTGTGCGTGGAACCGGCTGTCCATCGCTCGACTGCCCTCCGGTAGATTGAGCCCATGCGGATCCTGCTCGTCGAGGACGACGCCACTCTCGCAGGCTCCGTTGCCTCCTACCTCCGCGGCGCCGGCTTTGCCGTGGACGCCGTCGAGTCGGTGGCGGCGGCGATGCGCGAGGTGCGCCTCAATCCGTACGACGCCATCGTCCTCGACGTGAACCTTCCTGACGGCACGGGCTTCGACCTCTGCCGCGCGCTGCGGAAGGCCGGGAACGGGGCCAGGATCGTCATGGCGACCGCCCGCGACGACGTGGACGACCGCGTGCTCGGGCTCAACCTGGGCGCCGACGACTACGTGGTGAAGCCCTACGTACTCGCCGAGCTCGTGGCGCGGCTCCACGCCGTGCTGCGCCGCCCGGACGACGGCGGCAACCCGGTTCTCCGCGTCGAGGACCTCGAGCTCAACACCGCGACGCGGACGGCGTACCGCGGCGAGCGCGTCATCCCGCTGACGGCCAAGGAGTTCGCGGTGCTCCACTTCCTCGTGCTGCACGCTGGGCGCGTCGTCACCCGCGAGCAGATCATCGAGCAGTACCGCGACGTCTTTGCCGGCTCCGAAC
>JADZCT010000022.1 GCA_020851455.1 Gemmatimonadaceae bacterium
CCCGTGATGGTCTGGCCCTGTGCATGAGCGGCTGCCGGGATGGCAAAAAGCGCCACCGCCGCGGCCAGCCACCGGGACAGACGGGAACTCTGTCGCATCGAAACCCTCGGGGGATTGAGGTGGGGAGTGACCTTATTCCAACAATCCTGCGCATGCCTGCCGCAGCACGCGCTCCACGCCAGTCTGGATGCCAACTACGGATCCTCGGGACCACGCTGTCAATTTTCGCGATAGTATCACTTCACGCCCGGCGCCGCAAGCCGGGCGCCATGCAACAGCGTCGGGGGTATACATTGGGGTTGCGTCCTGCCGGGCGCTCCCCGGGCGACGCAGCCGTCGGCCCGCCCCGTACCACCAGCCATATGACACGGTTCAACCATGCCGCAGTCGCCGCTGCCCTTCTCGCCGCGGCCCCAGCCCTCCTTCCGGCACGCGCCCAGGCGCCTGACGCCCTCGTCGCCGCTGCGGATCAGGGACGCATTCTGGGCTCCGCGAAGGCCCCCGTCTGGCTCCTCATCGTGAGCGACTTCCAGTGCCCGTTCTGCCGGCAGTGGCACCATGACACATGGAGCGCGGTCAGGCAGGAATACGTGGATACCGGGAAGATCCGGGTCGCCTACCTCAACTTGCCGCTCTCGATCCACCAGAACGCGCGGCCGGCCGCGCTCTTTGCGATGTGCGCTTCGTCCAGGGGAAAGTTCTGGCAGGTCGCCGACCGGCTCTTCGATGCACAGGACAAATGGGAGAACCTCAAGACCCCGGCCGCATACTTCGACGGCATCGCGCGGGCGGTTGGGCTCGACCCCACGGAGATGCGCGCCTGCGTCGCGTCCAAGCCGGTGCAGTCCCTGGTTGATGCCGACGGGCAACGCATGGCGCGCGCGGGAGCGACGGCGACGCCGACATTCTTCGTCGGTCAGACCATGATCGAGGGCGCCCAGCCGATTGCGGCCTTCCGCCAGGCGATCGATGCCGAGCTCCGGCGCGCGCCGCAGCGGCACTAGGCCACGTCGCGCACCCGCGGCTTGCGCGTCGCTGGCAACGGCGCGAGCGCCAGGACGCCGCATGCGTGACGGAGCCGGCCCCTGAAGGGGATCGTCCGCATCCCCTACGAGGCGGCGGCGCTCGCCGCGACCGCCGCCGCGCGCCTCACACCGCCGGCACGCGCCAAGATCGTGCGATCACTCCGCGGGCGCAGGGGGACAATCGGGCGGATCACGGGATGGGCCGGTGCGCATCGGGACCGGTCGCGGCCGCTGGTGTGGATGCATGCGCCATCGGTGGGCGAAGGCCTCATGGCCCAACCGGTTCTCGCCCGGCTGCGACGCGCCAACGCGGCGCTGCAGGTGGCGTACACGTTCTTTTCGCCGAGCGCGGAACGGTTCGCCGCCGGCATCGGCGCCGACGTCAGCGACTACCTCCCGTTCGACACGGCGTCCGCGGCCGCGCGCCTGCTCGACGCGCTTGCCCCGAATGTCCTGGTATTCAGCAAGCTCGACGTGTGGCCAACGCTCGTGGCCGCGGCGGAGCGCAGAGGCATTCCCGTGGCGCTGACGTCGGCGTCAGTCTCGCCGGGATCGGGACGCGCATCGTGGCTGGCCGGCCTGGTGCTGCACGACGCCTACGCGGCCATCGCGGCGGCGGGAGCGGCGGATGACGATAGTGCGGCGCGCCTCGCAACGCTCGGCGTGCCGCCGGAGCGTATCGAGGTGACCGGCGACGTGCGCTACGACCAGGCGTGGGAGCGGGCGCACACGCGGCCGCTCGGCGCCCAGCTTCACGACCGGTTCAACCCGGCGCGGCCCACGGTGGTCGCGGGCTCCACGTGGCCATCGGACGAAGCCGAACTGCTCGCCGCGTGGGAAAAGGTCCGTAACCGATCACCAGACGCTCGCCTGATCATCGCGGCGCACGAACCAAGCGCCGCGCACACCCGGGCCGTGATCGCGTGGGCGCACGGCATGGGAATGACGGCAGCTTCGCTGGATGACGCCACGCCCGACACGGACGCCGTGATAGTTGACCGCATGGGAGTGCTTGCCGACCTCTACGCCTTCGCCACGGTCGCGTACGTTGGGGGCGGCTTCCATGGCGCGGGGCTGCATTCGCTGGTGGAACCAGCGGCGCACGGCGCGCCGGTGGTGTTCGGCCCCCGCGGCGCAAACACGCGCGATGCCATGGCACTCACGAGCACGGGCGGCGGTTTCGTGGCCCGCAGCGCTGCGGAACTCGCCCAGCGTGTGTGCGCGCTTTTAGCCGACCGGAACACATGCGCCGCGGCAGGCGAGGCCGCGGCCGCAATGATACGGACCGGACTTGGCGCCGCCGACCGGTCGGCGGCGCTCGTCCAGCGCTTTCTCTAGGCCTTCTCGGCCTTCTCCGTCACGACACGGACCTCGTTGTCCGCAACCTGCACGAACCCGCCCTCCACGCGGAACGACTGACCGTCGCCCAGCCGCAGAGTGCCGGTTCCGAGCGTCGTGACCATGGCTGCGTGGCCGGAGAGGATGCCGACCTCGCCGTCAAAGGCGGGCGCCACCACCGACTGCGTCTCGCCCTGGAAGAGCACGGCCTCCGGCGAGATGACCGAGACTCTGAGCGTCACGCGAGCTTCCTGGCGTTCTCGACCACTTCGTCAATGCCGCCAGCCATGTAGAACGCCTGCTCCGGCAGGTGGTCGAACTCGCCCTGCGTGACCCGCTCGAACGACGATACCGTCTCTTCCAGCTTCACGTACTTGCCGGGGATGCCGGTAAACTGCTCGGCGACGGCGAATGGCTGCGACATGAACCGCTGGATGCGACGCGCGCGGCCCACGACCTTCTTGTCTTCCTCGCCGAGTTCTTCCATGCCAAGGATCGCGATGATGTCCTGGAGTTCCTTGTAGCGCTGCAGGATGCGCTGAACGGCCGTGGCTGCGGCGTAGTGCCGCTCGCCCACGTACTGCGGGTCGAGGATTCGCGAGCTGGAGTCGAGCGGGTCTACTGCCGGGTAGATGCCCAGTTCGGTGATCTTCCTGGAGAGCACGACCTGTGCGTCAAGATGCGCGAAGGCGGTGGCCGGCGCGGGGTCGGTGAGGTCGTCGGCAGGCACGTAGATGGCCTGCACCGACGTGATCGAGCCATTGCGCGTGGAGGTAATGCGCTCCTGCAGGTCACCCATCTCGGTAGCCAACGTGGGCTGGTAGCCCACCGCGCTCGGCATGCGGCCCAGCAGCGCGGAGACCTCCGAGCCCGCCTGTGTGAAGCGGAAGATGTTGTCAATGAAGACGAGCACGTCAGCGTTCTCGCGGTCGCGGAAGTACTCGGCGACCGTCAGCCCGGAAAGACCGACGCGGAGGCGCGCGCCCGGCGGCTCGTTCATCTGGCCGTAGATGAGCGCCACCTTGTCGAGGATGCCCGCTTCCTTGAACTCGAGGTAGAGGTCGTTGCCTTCGCGCGTGCGTTCGCCCACACCACAGAACACCGACTTGCCGCCGTGACCCTTCGCGACGTTGTTGATGAGTTCCTGGATGACGACCGTCTTGCCCACGCCCGCGCCGCCGAAGAGCCCGATCTTTCCGCCTTTCACGAACGGCGCGATGAGGTCAACGACCTTGATGCCGGTCTCGAAGACCTCGGTCTTGGGCTCGAGGTTCACGAACTCCGGCCGCTTGCGGTGGATCGGCCAGCGTTCCACGTCGGCGGGAATCGGCGCGCCATTGTCCACGGGCTCGCCAAGGACGTTGAGGATGCGGCCCAGCGCGGCCTGCCCCACGGGCACGGTGATCGCGGAGCCCAGGTCCACCGCGTCCATGCCGCGGACGATGCCATCGCTCGAGCTCATGCAGACCGCGCGCGCCTGGTTGCGCCCGATGTGCTGCTGCACCTCGGCAGTCACCCTGATCTCCTGACCCGAGTCGGTCCTGCCGCGGATTTCGAGGGCGTTGTAGAGCTCGGGCAGCTTCTCTGGCGGGAACTCGACGTCGAGCACCGGGCCGATGATCTGGACGATCTTGCCGACGTTCGTTGCGGTCGCTGTGGCGGTCATGGTATCGGGAAGGACGGAAAAGATGTGTGCGCGGCGCAGCTAGTCGAGGGCCGCGGCGCCGCCGACGATCTCGGCGATTTCCTGCGTGATGTTCGCCTGGCGCGCGCGGTTGTACGTGCGGCGCAGGACGGTGAGCATTTCGCCGGCGTTGTCGGTGGCGTTCTTCATCGCCGTGCGCTGCGTGCTGTAGAAGCCCGCGAAGGTCTCGACGAGCGCGCGGTACACGGCGTTGCGCACGTACGACGGGAGGAGGCCGTCGAGGATCTCCACCGCCGACGGGTACAGCAGGTAGTCGGTCGCGCCAGCCGCGGCTTGCGGCGGCGCCACGGGCAGTACCCTGACCGTCGTCGCGGGCGACGAGACCACCGACCTGAAGTTCGCGTGCACGATGTACACCGCGTCCAGATCGCCCGCCGCGAACGCCTGCATTGGCGCGTCCACGAGCGAGGCCGCGTCGGCGGCGGTCGGCTTGTCGCCGATGTCGGTCCGCTGCACCGCCATGGAACGCCCCATGTAGCGGAAGTATCCGATCCCCTTGCGGCCCATCACGTGCAGGTCAACCTGCGTACCCGCCGCATCCAGCTTCGCGACGAGCTGGCTCGCCTCGCGAATGAGGTTCGAGTTGAACGCGCCGGCGAGCCCGCGATTGGCCGTCATGAGGATCACGGCGGCGCGCTTCTCGGCCTCGGGCTGCCGGAGGAGCGGGAAGTCGGCCGCCAGTTCCGGGCTGTAGAGGCGCGAGATCACGTCCGCCAGGGCGGTCGCGTACGGGCGCGCGGCAACGACGCGGTCAACCGCACGTTTCGTCTTGGACGTCGCCACCATCTCGAGCGTCCTGGTGATCTTGCGGGTGTTCTCGGTCGTCTTCATCCGACCGACGAGCTCGCGGCCCTTGGCCATCGGCTACGCCGCCTTCTTGTACAGCTCGATGGCGCGGCGGAACTCGGCCTCGGTGTCCTTCGAGATCGCCTTCTCGGTGCGGATCTTCTCGCCGACCTGCGGGAACTCCTTCTTCATGAACGCGTGGAACCCTTCCTCCCACTGCCGCACCTTCGCGGTATCCACGTCATCGAGGAAACCGTTCGTGACGGCGAAGATGATCATCGCCTGATGCTCGAACGGCATCGGCTCGTACTGGCCCTGCTTCAGCACCTCCACCGTCCGGGCGCCGCGGTCGAGCTGCCGCTTGGTGGCCGCGTCGAGATCGCTCGCGAATGCGGCGAACGCCTCCAACTCGCGATACTGGGCAAGGTCGAGCCGCAGGCGGCCCGCGACGCCCTTCATCGCCTTGGTCTGCGCCGAGCCGCCGACGCGCGACACCGAGATACCGACGTTGACCGCCGGGCGCACGCCCGAATAGAAGAGGTCGGATTCGAGGAAGATCTGGCCGTCGGTGATGGAGATGACGTTCGTTGGGATGTAGGCCGACACGTCGCCGGCTTGCGTCTCGATCACCGGCAGCGCGGTGAGCGAGCCGCCCGGCTTGAGGATGTTTTTGCCGTCCACGACGCCGGGATCTTCGGAGAGCTTGGCTGCCCGCTCGAGGAGGCGCGAGTGGAGGTAGAAGACGTCGCCCGGGAATGCCTCGCGGCCCGGCGGGCGGCGAAGCACCAGCGAGAGCTGGCGGTAGGCCGCCGCCTGCTTGGAGAGGTCGTCGTACACCGCGAGGGTGGCCTTGCCTTCGTTGTACATGAAGTACTCCGCCATCGCCGCGCCGGAGTAGGGCGCGATGTACTGCATTGGCGCCGGGTCGGACGCAGTCGCAGCGACAACGATCGTGTAGTCCATGGCGCCCGTGGAGCGCAGCCGCTCGACGACGCCCGCCACCGTGGATGCCTTCTGGCCGATGGCGACGTACACGCAGATGACGCCGGTGCCCTTCTGGTTGATGATCGTGTCAATCGCAATTGCGGTCTTGCCGGTCCCGCGGTCGCCGATGATGAGCTCGCGCTGGCCGCGGACGATCTGGATCATCGAGTCAATCGCCTTGATGCCCGTCTGGAGCGGCTCCTTCACGGGCTGGCGCACGATGATGCCCGGCGCTTCGCTCTCGACCTTGCGGGTGAGCTTCGTATGGATCGGCCCGCCTCCGTCAATCGGGCGGCCGAGTGCGTCAACGACGCGGCCGACCATCTCCGGCCCAACCGGGACTTCGAGCACGCGCCCGGTGCGACGCACCTCGTCGCCCTCTTTGAGCTGGAGGTAGTCGCCGAGGATGACGGCGCCGATGTTGTCTTCCTCGAG
>JADZCT010000023.1 GCA_020851455.1 Gemmatimonadaceae bacterium
CCCTTGATGCCCTTGAGCATTTCAGCGGCCAGGCTGTACGACTCCGGCGTGTCGATGACGAGCGCCTTCGCACGCTCCGGCCACGTGAGGGCCTCGCGCTGCACTTCCACGGTGGGTTCCAGGGTCGTGCTCATGCGGCCTCCCTTTGACGTGCCTTCCGGGCGCGCTCGTAAATGGCATGGCAGGGCCTGCACATGCCTTGATTGGGGGCGGAGAACTCCGACAGCGGCTTCGGCGTCCGACACCGGCCGCATACCTTGTCTCGGAACGGATCGCCGCCCATGTTGCGTACCCGCTGCCGGCGATGCAGCGCGCAGTGGTACGCCTGGTCTTGGCAGATCACGAGGTTGGAAGGTCGGTTGTCGGTCCTGTCGCCGTTGACGTGATGAACCACGGCCCTAGGAGGAAGCGGCTTTCCGAGTGCCTTCGCGGCGACATGAATGTGTTCCTGCACATCACGTCGATCGAGACGAATCCTCACCGCGCCGTCAGGGTGAATCCGACGCCCGCCCTTCCACGTTCCGCTTCCCGCCCCAGTGTTGGCGACCGTCGCACATGCGCGCGAACAGAAGCGCCCACGTCCCCGAGTGGACTCATGGGCATGCACCGTGAACGGCGCTTCGCACGTCTCGCACAGGCGCTCGACGTAGCCACCGCGCCAATTGGGGTGCGCCTCTTGCCGCGTCGCGAGGGCACAGCATTGGCGCGTACAGAACTTGCGACGCGTGTCGTCTGGGTTGGTCCAACGGCGCGCGAAGGATCGGCCACAGTGGGCGCACGTCAGCGTTACGCTCATGCCGCCCTCCCCAGCTCGATGCCGTTCGCCCGCTTCCAGGCGCTGACCGTGGTGACGGCCCGCCACACCTTGAGGTCGTTGCGGTCGGTGTAGGGGTGCAGTTGGTACGTGCCGTTCTCGGCAAGGTGGACGCCGACGCGCTCGATCAGAGGCTCGTCAGGGAACTCGCCAGACCGGCGCACGAAGTCGGCATACGCCGCCAACTGCACGCCGTAGACGGCCGGCGCGGCGCCGCGCTTGAGGTCCACCACGGCGAACCGTCGCATACCGCGCAGTTGGACGTAGCCCAAGCGGTCGGCCGTGCCAGCGGTGTCCGTCTCGTTGTCGCCGTACCTGCGCTCCACGCACAGCCGGCCGTTTACGACGGCCACCTCAAAGTGCGTCTCCACCTTGAATCTGCGCCACGCAGCCAAGTACCCGCTGAGCGCCGGGTCAACGCTGTCGTCCGCGAGGTCGTCCAGGTCGTCCAGTTCGGTCACGAGATGGATCAGCCGGCCCCGCGTGCGCCCGTAGTCCGTGTAGAACGCCTCGGCCTTGTAGAGTCCGAACTCCTTGAGGCGCCCCGTCACAGAACCGCCGTAGGGCCTCCCGTCCGGCCGCAGGTAACAATGCGCGTCGGCGTCGAACGGTGGATCGATGGTGATCGCCGGCTCAGAAGGCATCCTCGGCCTCCGTGCGCTGGATCTCCACCAGGTTGAGCGAGCCTTCCTTGCGGCCGGGTTCGGTGACGATCTCGACGGCCGTCTGCTCGCTGGCGTACTTCGCCGCCTGCGTGGCCATCGCCTCGTCGAACGTGCTGGCGTGCCGGCCGTCGCTGAAGGTGACGATGTAGATGGTCCACTTCTTCCCGTTCGTCTCGCCAGACTTCTTCTCGACACCCTTGACGTGCAGGGCCTGGCCGTTCGCGGGCGGCGCGGCCGGGGGCGCGCTCTTGCGCTGCGGCGGCTGGATGGGCGGGCGGGCCGACGGTGAGCCGTCCTCGCTCACCACGGACTCGCGGACCTCCTCGGGCAAGTCCTCCAAGTCCTGTGCGAACTGGTCGGAGCACGCCAGCACGGTGCGCGTCATGGCGATCAGCGCCCGCTTGGCGGCCATCTTCAGGATCGTGTTCGCCACGTCGGCCGGTGACATTCGCACCTGCTTCGCCTTGAAGTGGCCTTGCTTGCCGCGCATCCACTTCTCGCGGCGGTGGCTCTCCGGTGTCTCGGCCCACTCCTCGTCGCACGTCGGGCGGGCCCAGCGATACTTTGTCTCGTCAGACGAGCACTCGCCCACGCCTTCGCCGAGCAGCTCGCCGCTGACCTGGCTGGTGGCCTGCATCGTGACGCGGTAGCGCACCGTCTCGTCGGAGCAGAGGTCTTCCACGCGCGGCGTGGCAGCGATGCGGAAGGTCAGACACAGCAGTTCGGCGCCGGGCTGGTAGAGCGTCGGCTTGGGGGTGCCGGGGATCGTGCCGTAGTGGACGCCGTCCTTCATCAACGAGGCCATGACCTCCTGAATCCGGCGCACGCGCGACGTCACCTCGGCGACGGGCAGCATCCCGCGATCGATGACCGTAGGCGCGCTGGCGGTCACGGGCATCAGGTCGCTCATCACGCCACCTCCTTCTGCTGCCGTTGCCGATCGGCAGCGACATGGCAGACCTTGCAGAGCCACCGCACACTGAGCGGCTTGGCGTAGTCGTCGTGGTGCGCCTCAACGCGCATGGTGCTCGCGCAGACTTCGCAGGCGCTTTGCTGCACCACGCTCCCGGCGCGGATGGCCTCCCACAGACGCGAATGCGCCCGGCGCTTCTCCGGGTTGCTGGCGTTCCACCGCAGTTGCGCGGCGCTGGTGATGTCGCTGCGGCGCTGACGGTAGCCGCGGAAGTAGTCGCGCAGTTTGTCGCGGTTCTCGCTGCGGTAGGTACGCTGATACGCGCACGCGCGCTCAGCGTTTCTACGGTAGGACTCGCGCGCCGCCGCTTTGACAGCTTCGGGATTTGCGAGCGCCCTGGCACGTTCAGCGTCGGCCGCGCAGCGCCGACACCTCGACCGGAGCCTGCCGCGATCCAGGGAGAACTCGGATGCGTCCTTCATGCAGTGACAGGCGGTGCATTCCTTCATCGCCCCACCTCGCACTGCGCCGCGAGCGCCGCGCTGAACGCGGCCGTGGCCGCCGCCATGATCCGCATCGCCACCGCCTCGTCGAGTTGGTCGCCCGTCTCGACCTCCAGCCGCTGGCGCATGACGCTGGTCGCCGCCATGAG
>JADZCT010000059.1 GCA_020851455.1 Gemmatimonadaceae bacterium
AGTAGGGGGACACATGGCACGCGGCAGATTTTTAAGCACAAGCATAGCCGAGGACATTGAACTTAACAGCCTGACGATGGAAGCGCATTGGCTATATCTGATGACGATCCCGCACTTGGATCGTGACGGCCTGATCAAGGGCGACACTTACGTGTTGTTCGGCAAGGTGTGCCCGCGTAGGCCGGAAATTATCCCGCATATCGAATCGCTGATCGCGGAGTGGATACATGCCGGGCTTGTGTTGGCCTATGCCACCCGCGATGGACGCGTGCTGTACTTCAAGGGCTTTAACAAAAACCAACAGGGGATGCACTATGCGCGCGAAGCTGCCAGTACGTTGCAGCCCCCGCCAGGATACACTCGCACGCCTAGCGGACTAACTCCGGATAAACTCCGGACTAACTCCGGACTAACTCCCGGTGAAGTAGAAGTAGAAGATCAAGTAGAAGGGGAAGTAGAAGTAGAAGGGGCTGCGCCCCCGGCGGCGGTTGACCCTGATGTGGCGCAAGTGTGGGACGCGTGGATCGCCAACATGCCGGGAATGGTTACACCTGTCATTAAGGACAGTGTAAACGCGCTACTAGACGAATATAGCGCGGCTGAAATTGTGGAAGCCATCGCCATCGCCTGTCGCAAAAACAAACGACATCTGGACTATATCAAAGGCATTTTGTCTAAGGGCGCATTTAGCACCCCACCGCCTAGCGTGCCATCCGGCAAACCAACAAACAACGGACTTGCGGCCATCTTGGACTACTCAGCATCGAAAGGCATGTTCAATGAACGAAATAGATAAGTACCAAACCCAAGAACTCGCCTGGAATAACAAGCCGGTGCGCAGCACAGACGAACAGATTGTAACCATTTTGGGGCCGATGTTCGCGCTGTTTCCGCAGACCAAAGCCGACAAAAACACTGTCGCTGTGTACGTGATGATGTTGCGCGACCTAGACCCGCAGACGTTGGCCGCAGCTGTACTCAAGGCCATGAACACATGCAAGTTCTTGCCCACCGTTGCCGAGATTCGCGAACAGCTAGAATCGCGCGCCCCCGGCCCGCGGTCGGACGTAGACCCGCGCCAACTCAAGCCAGTGCCAAGCCAGATGTTTCGCTTAGACGAAGAAGAAGATCGCCGCCAGCGCATGGAACGCCTGCGCCAAACAAAAGACTGGGGACGGTACTACCTATGAGAGATGAACGGGGACGCTATACCGCTACCAAGCGCATTGAGGACGTTGTGCCATCGTGGGCGGCGGGCTGTGACGCCTGCACCAATGGCATTGTGTTGGCCCCAGAACTCACAGGCGCGGTGTCGCTCTACCTGGAACGGCTGGTGCAGGCCATTGACGGCGACGTGACATTTTGCACCTGTCGGGCTGGCGTGGCCTATCGTTCGTCGCTGCTGAATCGTCGCCAGGAAATCTTAGAGCGCGCCAGGCGCGAGGCTAAAGGCAGCATGATCAGTACCGGCACCGAGATAGACACAGCGCGCGTTGCCATCCACGCCGCACAAGCGCGCAACACGCCGACGGTGCATGAAGGGGAACGCGTGCCAGCATGAGAATAGCCAGCAAGGTAGACACGAACCAACCCGCCATTGTGCAGACGTTCCGCCAGCTCGGCGCACGCGTGCAGGTGCTTTCCTTTGTGGGCAAGGGCTTCCCTGACTTGCTGATTTGCTACCGTGGCACGCTGGCGCTGGTGGAGGTCAAGGACGGGGCCAAGTCTGCCAGCCGTCGCCAGTTGACGCCTGACGAACAGGCATGGCACGCCGAGTGGGACGACGCGCCGCTGTACATTGTTGCCAGTGTGGACGAAGCCGCCAAGCTGCTCAACGAATGGGACGACTAGCAATGAAAGCTAGCAAGCTGCCCCCGCGCGTGGAGGGCTGTTACATCTTCCGCGGCACGCGCCACATACGCGCCGCCATGTACGAACACATTGCCGAGCCTGTGCAGTTGGTCGAAGTGCCAAGCAAGGCGCGCAAGGAGTTGGCGGTAGTCATGTTGGGCCGTGCGGCAAAGTTTCAGCTAGAGAAATTCTCCGGCACCTGGGAACTCATCAACGTGGAGGAAACACTGTGAACACCTATGACCACATCCAAAGCCGAGTGTTTGCGAATGATCCCGATTACGACAAGTTGACCGGCTACGTGACCGACCAGTATGCGCGCGAATGGACGGACAGCAGCGGCACGCGCTGGCGCAAGGTGACGACGGTGATTAACCTGGGCAAAGCCGACCGTGTGCGGCCCGTTGACCCTGACGAGGCCATGCAGCCCGATCACACTTTTCGCGAGCGTTTTGCACCCGCGGCGGCAATGGCGGGGAAGCAGCGCGCCAAAGCCCAACGCTCGGCGCTGTTAGTCGAAAAGATAACGGCTGCCTTTGCCGAGCATGGCCCGATGTGCGCCTATGACGTGGCGGTGATTGTGGGTGTGGCGGGGGCCACGGCGCTAAATGTGCTGCGCGCCCACCGTGAACAGTTTGAGTTTTTTGGCGGCAAGGCGGCGCGGTGGGGCTTGCCTGGGCAGACGATTACACCGACACCGTTGCGATCTGAAAGGGGCCACGAATGACCGACATGAACGTTGACTGGGCGCGTGCCTTGCTGCGCGAGGCGGCGGCTATCTACCTGACGCATGTATGCGGCGGGGGCGACATGGACGCGCTGGCAGACAAGTACGTCGCGGCGGGTGAC
>JADZCT010000024.1 GCA_020851455.1 Gemmatimonadaceae bacterium
AAACGATCTACGGAGTTTTCTTGCATGGAAAAACAGAACGCAGCGGGCGACTCACCCGGGCCGCGGCGGCGGCCGCTTCTGGCGGTATCGGCAACGCGCGTCGAACGCCTGACGCCGCGCGTCGCGGGCGTCACCTTTACGGGCGATGCGCTCGCCTCGTTCGAGGCGCCGCGGCCGGGCGCTCACATGAAACTCTTCTTCCCGCCCTCGGGATGGCAGCCGCCCGAGCCGGGCCGCGAGGCCGAGGCGAAACGGCCGCCGTCGCGCACGTATACGCCGCTTCGCTGGAATCCGGCCCGCCGCGAGCTGGACGTGGAATTCGTGCTGCACGGCGACGGGCTGGCCTCGTGCTGGGCCGAGCGAGCGAAGCCGGGCTCGAGCCTCTATGTCGCGGGACCGGGCGGGGGCTTCGACGTGCCGGCGCTGCCCGCGCACCTCGTGCTCGTGGCGGACGACACGGCGATGCCGGCGGCGGGCACCATTCTCGAAGCGCTGTCCCCGCAGCACACGGCCACGCTGATCTGCGCGGTCCGCGACGACATGGAGGAGCGTGCCTTTGCGCGTACGCCGCACACGCCGCAATGGCTGCATTTCGGGAAAAAGCCCGGCAGCGCGGGCGTCCTGCTCGAACGCGCCGTACTCGACATGGCGGAGCGCCACGCCGACAGCCACTGGTGGATCGCCTGCGAGGCGGGCGCGATGCGGCGCATCCGCAAGCACCTGCTCGGCGAGCGCCGCATCGACCCGGCACGCGTGCACACGCGCGGCTACTGGAAGCTCGGGGAAACCAACTACCCCGATCACGACTACGGCAAGGACGCCTGACGAGGTTCGCCGCGTGCGCGTCGGACCGGGCGGAGCGGTGACCACCACCGGCCGCACCGGGACGGAACCGGGCTGAAAAGCCCGCGCCTCGTTCTTCGAGCGCACATGCCCAATGCCGGCGTGCTCGTCGGGGGGACGGGCCTGCGGCGATTACCCGGTTGCCCGGAGCGTAGTCACGCCTTCGCCGCGGCAGCGGTCATCCGCGCAAAACGCGGGTACACCTTCGCGACGTTGCGGCTGAAGATCTTCTCCCTGTCTTCCGCGCTCAAGTCCTGCGCCTTGTCCATGTAGCGCTTGGTGTCGTCGTAGGGGTGCCCGGTGCGCGGGTCGAGGCCGCGCACCGCGCCGACCATTTCGGAGGCGAACAGGATGTTGTCCGCGGGGATGACCTCGAGCAGCAGGTCGATGCCCGGCTGGTGATACACGCAGGTATCGAAGAAGACGTTGTTCAGCACCAGTTCCTCGAGCGGCGGCCGCTTCATGTCCTGCGCGAGTCCCCGGTAGCGCCCCCAGTGATAGGGCACTGCGCCGCCGCCGTGCGGAATGATGAACTTGAGCGTCGGGAAGTCCTTGAACAGGTCCGAGGTCACGAACTGCATGAACGCGGTGGTGTCGCCGTTGATGTAGTGGCAGCCCGTGGCATGGAAGTGCGGGTTGCAGGAGCCGCTCACGTGGATCATGGCGGGCACGTCCAGTTCGCACATCTTCTCGAACAGGGGATACCACCACTTGTCGAAGAGCGGCGGGTCCGCCCACTTGCCGCCCGTCGGATCGGGATTCAGGTTGCAGCCGATGAAGCCCAGCTCGTTCACGCAGCGCTCCAGTTCGGGAATGCAGTTCCTGGGCGGCGCGCCGGGGCTCTGCGGGAGCTGGCACACGCCCACGAAGTTCTGCGGGTAGAGCTTGCACACGCGATGGATCAGGTCGTTGCAGTGCTCGCTCCAGTGGCGGCTGGTGGTCTCGTCGCCGATGTGGTGGCCCATGCCCATGGCGCGCGGCGAGAAGATGGTCATGTCGGTGCCGCGCTCGCGCTGCATCTTGAGCTGCGCGTTTTCCAGGCTTTGGCGAATCTGCTCGTCGGTGATGTTGAGCGCGCCCTTGGAGGGCGCTTGCTTCGCCTCGAACGCGGCGATCTGCGCCTTGCGGTAGTTCTCCAGCTCGCCGGGCGCGGTGGTGTAGTGGCCGTGGCAGTCGATGATCATCGGCGTGTCCCTCTGGAATGTGATGCGCGGGTCGTGGGTCGAGCAACTCTTCAAGGGGAATGATGCCCTGCCCGCCGCCAAACCGCGACCCGCGTACACATTCGATCGACAAGGCTACCGCGCCGGCGCCATTTCCGCGCGTACCGAACGGCGCTTCAGCCGACGGCGCAGCCACAGCCAGGGCCCGGTCACGAGCAGCCCGATCAGGGCGATGGAGATGACGACGTTCATGAGCGCCGACCAGACGCCGGCGAAATTGCCCTCGTGCAACAGGCGCGGCCAATTGCGCGGCGTTGCGCTGGTGCCTTCGCGCGTGACGGCGTAGACGCGGTATTCGCCGTTTTCGACGAAGCGCGCGAGCATCCGGCCGCCCTGCGGCCGCAACCACACCCGCGTGGACAAGTCGTGGCGCTCGCCGACGATGCGGACGGCTTCGGCCAGCGACATCGGCGCCCCGCGCGGCGATGCGGCGCCGCGCGGTGATGCGGCGCCGGACGATGAGGTGGCGCCAGGCGGCGATGCGGTGCCGGGCGGCATGCCGGTAAAGCTCACTCCGGCGGCGATGAACAGCCCGGTCAGCGGCGAGAGCACGATGAGCGGCAGCACTCCCCAGCCCATCGCCTTGTGCCAGCCCGGAAGCGTGTTCCTGATCCGCGGCACGCCCATGAGTACGCCCAGGAGCACGAGCGCCAGCATGGCGGCGGTCGACGCGATGACGAGCCATCCGGCATCGATCAGCAGGGTCTCGTGCAGCCGCCGCATCGTGACCAGGACGCTCGCC
>JADZCT010000025.1 GCA_020851455.1 Gemmatimonadaceae bacterium
CGTGCGGGCGAGCGGCCATTCCTGCTCGTCGCGCCACTTGTTCTCGCCCATCACGAAGATCGTCACCGGCGGATCCCTGTCCACTCCGTTGGCAATCCCCTTGAGGTAGTAGTCGTGCCACCTCAGATAGATGAACTGCGGATCGAGCTCGGCGTCGGGGCCGAAGTCAATTCCGCGGTCGGTGGCGGTCGGGCGATTCACGAAGCGCACGCCTGTGCTGTGCGACCACGGTCCGAGTATGAGGCGCTTGCCCTTGCGCGCGGCCTCCGTCTTGCCGTTCGCGCGGATCTTGATGTGGTCGCCGATCGCGCCGCGCAGGAAGAGGTCGTACCATCCGTCAACGGTGAGGTACGGGATGGCTATCTCCTGTACGCGGTCTTCGTAGCTGATCTCCTTCCAGTACGGATCGGTACGCAGCGGATGCTTGAGCCAGTCGCGGTAGGGCTGGTTCACGTGACCCGCGGCGGAATCCGAAGTGCTGATGGGCAGGTTCCAGTACGCCTTGGGCCAGTCGTCGCGATTGTTCGACTGCCCCACATGGCCGTCCATGGAGACGCCGCCCCACGGGAATGCAAATCCGTAGAAGAACGCGCCGTCTATGTAGGCCCAGTTGTTGTAGATGTCGGATGTTGTAACGGATGCGCTCATCGCCGCGAGATACTTGCTGCCGCGGATTGCCTGCGTGATCTCGGTGTATCCGAGGTAAGATCCACCCATGAGGCCGATCTTGCCGTTGCTCCATGGCTGCTTGCCGATCCATTCGTCGGTGTCGTAGCCGTCGTTGGCTTCGTAGAGGTAGGTGTAGGGCTCCCCGTCGGAATCGTACTTGCCGCGCACGTCGGCCTTGACCACCACGTATCCGCGCGCCGCGTACCACTTGCCCTGTTCGACCTCGCCCGCCGAGTTGTTGCTGTACGGAGTGCGCCAGAGCAGGGCGGGGTACTTGCCGGGGGCGTCCGGGTAGAAGAGGTCAACGGAGAGTCTGGCGCCGTCGCGCATCGGGATGCGGACGTTGAATTCGGTGCGCACGCCGTACGTGGGCTGCGACAGCTTCGACGCGTCCCAGAAGCGCGTTGACTCGACGGGCCACTTGGGCGCCTGGGCGCTGGCCTGGGTTCCGAAGAGAGCAGCGGCTGCCGTGCCGCGGAGCACCGCACATGCCAGGAACGCACGCCAGTTCATCGGACTTCTCCTGTAGGGGCGCTGGAATGTAGTTGTGCCCGGCCCGGGCCGATAGCCAGCTTGAAGCTGGCGGAACGCTCGCGCTGAGCCGTTGCCGATTATCTTGATCGCGTGATCAGCGAGACCCGCGAACGCTTCATCCGGTCAATTGCAGAGCGCATCGCGCCGGAACGGATCCTGGAGGCGCACTTCTTCCCTTCCATCCGGCAGGGGCAGGTGGAGACTGGCGTGGCGGTGATCGCAGCCGCGGTGGAGCCGGCGCCGCCCGACGAGGGTCAGTTGCCGCTGCACACGGTAGACACAGCAGCGCCCGTCGGACGGGCCGCCGCGCGCGCCGAGGTGTTTACCGCGACCTACCACTGGACGCGAAAGGGCCCCGACCGCGGACGCTGGCTCGTGGAGGTGGTGGCCGAAGCGCACGCCCCGATCGTGACGGTGGAGGTGGTGGTGCGCGGCGTGCAGGAACGCGCGGGAGAGGCGCTCGACGCCCACCGCATGGCGGGTGACGAAGTGCGCACCGCAATCGCCGCGCTGCTGTGATCACGCCGCTCGACGTCGCCCGTGACGCCGCGCTGGAGCGGTTTCGCGCATGGCTCGACTCCCGCGGCCAGTCGGCGACGCCGCAGCGGATGGCGGTCGCGCGCGCGGTGCTTGGCGCGCCAAGCCCGGTGTCGGCAGAGGATGTCGTTGAGTGCCTTCGGGCGCAGGGGCCTGCCCCGGGCGTGGCTACCGTGTACCGTGCACTGGACGCGCTGGTGTCGTGCGGCCTCGCGCAGGAGGAGAACCGCCATGAGGGATTTCGCAGGTTCCGCGCGGTACGCGACGATGAGCCATCGGAAGAACTGCTCTGCACCAGGTGCGGGCGTTTGACGGTAATTGCCGGCGGTGTGGCGGCCGGCGGTCTCGCCAGCGCCGTGCGTGCCGCCGGGTTCATCCCGGTAAGGCACCGGCTCACCGTGTACGGGCTCTGTGGCGACTGCGCGCTGGTTCGCGAGCGCGGCGGCGCGACGGCTCAGGCGCGATCAACCAAGGCAGGAGCGAACTGACGGATGCAAGCTACCGGCTCGATTGGCATCGCGATCGCGTTCGCGGCGGGGCTACTCTCGTTTCTCTCGCCATGCGTGCTCCCCCTGGTGCCGAGCTACGTCACGTTCATCACCGGCCTTTCGCTCGAGGACGTGACCAAGGCGCGTCGCGCCGCGCTCATACACGCGTTGCTGTTCATCTGCGGGTTCACGATCATCTTCATGATGCTTGGCGCGGGTGCTACGACGATCGGCTACGTCGTGAAGTCGCAGCGCGTGTGGATGGCGCGGATCGGCGGTATCCTCATTATCATCTTCGGTCTCTATCTGCTTGGCGTGCTCAACATCGGCGCGTTCGCGCGAGAGCGGCGGATGCACCTCGCGGACAAGCCGGTAGGGTACCTCGGCTCCGTGCTGGTGGGGATCGCGTTTGGCGCCGGCTGGAGCCCATGCATCGGCCCGATCCTCGGGGCGATCCTGACGTACACGGCCAGCGAAGCCGACCTCCAGCGCGGCATGGTCCTGCTGCTGTCGTACTCGATGGGGCTGGCGGTGCCGTTCATCGCCGCGGCGCTCGCGGTGGACTGGTTCCTCACCGCGTTCGCAAGGTTCCGCAAGTACCTCGGCTACGTGCAGAAGGTTGCCGGCGTGCTGCTGATCGCGGTGGGAATCCTGATGGTGACGAACTACTTCACCATCCTCGCGACGATGCTGCAGGCGTTCACGCCTGAGTTCCTGCGCTCGCGCATCTGACCTCTGCCCGCGCATCTGACCTGCGCGCGCGGACAAGGGCGCAGCAAGCAAATGGGTGTCAGAACCGGATGCCCATCCGAAGCGGGAACCACGACCTGTTGTCGGACCCGTCGAACACGGTAGTGGCGGCAAACTCGAGGAATGTCTTCGTGTTGCCCCACATGTAGTTCACGCCCACGCCCGCCGAGAGCCCGAAGTCCTGGTTGGCGCGCTGGCCGGAGATCCCGGGAATCTTGTCGCGCGGGTCGAAGGAGTACTTGGTGTTGTACATACCCAGCCCGCCGAACTGGTAGAACGTCTCGTCCGTGCGGTGGACCATGTCGAAGGTGGTCTCGATGAACTGGACGTTGTCGAACGGGCGCCGGCCGCGGAAATATGTGAAGCCGAACGTTCCCCGTGCCGACCACGGTGCCGTCCGGTCGCCAAATGCATGGCGGAGAGCGACTCCCATCCCTGTCTTTGCTATGTCGTCGAAGCTGCCGAGCGGGAGCCCGATGGTCACCGCCGCGGACGTGCCCGAGGTGCCACCCGACTGCGGGTGGGCCGGCGAAGCGAGAAGCGCCGTCAGCACGGCGGCTATGGCAAAGGGTGTGCGGTTGCTCATGGATTGTGCGTCGTGACGTAGTGGATTCGGCCTGCATCAGTTACCGGGAACATCGGCCGCGTGTTCCGGTTACGATAATAAGCGGTCGCACGTGCGCGGCCGCTCGTTGCACGGAGAATGCACAATGCCGGGCGCCGCCCGCTCTTACCGGATCGTCAGCGTTGCAGTCGCAACGCTCCTCGTGTCTGCCGCCTGTGGTCGCAGGGATATGCCACCAGCCGATACGCGGCAGATCACTCTCGCGCCCCAGGCGGCCGCAGAGCCGCAGCTTGCCGACCGTCCGCTTCCCGCTCCCGAGCCCGAAAAGCGGCCCGAAGCAAGGGAGCGCCAACGGCGCGAACCCACAGCGACGAAGCTGGAGCCGGTGGTCGAGCCAATGGTTGCGGCGCCGGCTCCGGCGGCGGCGCCAGCCCCGCTGCCGGTTCCGACGGAGACTCCCGCACCCGAACCCGCGATGGGGATGGTGGAGTCGGGCACGGCCTTCACGGTGAGGCCCGAAACGCGCATCTGCACGAACACGCACAAGCCGGGTGACCGGTTCACCGCGACGCTGGCAGAGCCGGTCCACGGCTCGAATGGCGTGACGATCCCGGCGGGAGCCACGGCAATCCTCCGTGTGGTGGAGCCGCGCGGAAAGGCCTCCTCGCAGGGAGAGGCCTCCCTGGCGTTCGACATAGTCTCAATCCGGTACGACAATCAGACGTACGAGGTTGCAGCGCACGTCACGCACACGGCGGCGGTGGAGCGGATCAACAGCCAGGGCAACGGCGACAAGGCCAAGAAGGTCGGCGCGGGCGCGGCAATTGGCGCAATCGCGGGCCGCATCCTCGGCGGCAACACCAGGTCAACGGTCGTCGGTGGCGTGGTGGGGGCTGCCGCCGGCGCGGCGGTGGCAGCGAGCGACAACCACTACGAGACCTGCCTGAGCGGCGACGGAGCCATCACGCTGGCGTTCGACCGCCCGCTGGTACTGCGGCTTCCGCAGAGGCCCTGACCCGCGCGCGCCGGTTGCATCCGACACAGTCAGTATCCGACGGCGTCAGTATCCGACGGCGGTTGCGCCCGCTGACCGGGGCTCCGGTACGCCCTGCCACCCGCCCTTCACGCGCATGATGGCGTTGACCGTGGCGAGCGAGCCGCGCGTGCCGAGCGTGTGCCCCATCGCCTTGAGCGAATCCACGACGGCGCCGGCAAGCCCCCGCTGCTCGTAGTCGAGCTGGTCGGGCAGCGCCTGGTGGTGCAGGCGCGGCGCTCGCATCGCGTCGGAGAGGGTCATGCCCTGCTCGATGACGTTGAGGATCACCTCCATCGTGGAGGTGATGATCGTAGGGCCACCCGCCGCGCCGATTACCATGAGCAGTCTGCCCTGCGGGTCGAGCACGATGGTGGGCGACATCGCCGAGAGCATTCGCTTGCCCGGCTGGATGGCGTTCGCCTCGCCCTGCACGAGGCCGAACATGTTGGGCTGGCCCGGCGCGGCGGCGAAGTCGTCCATCTCGTTGTTCATGAAGAACCCAGCGCCGCGCACCCACACGCCCGACCCGTAGCCGCCGTTCAGCGTGGTAGTGGTGGCCACCGCGTTGCCCATGGCGTCAACCACGGAGTAGTGGGTCGTGTGCTCCGGCTCCGTGCCGGGATTGAACTTGGGGGTCCGGGAGGCATGGTTGCGGTCAATCTGGTTGGCGAGCGTCTTGGCGTACGCCTTGTCCACGAGTTGCGCCATGGGCACCTTCACGAACGCGGGGTCGCCCAGCTTCTCGTTCCTGTCGGTGAACGAGCGCCGCAGCGACTCGGCGATGAGGTGGGCGTACTCCGTGCTCCCGGCCGGCGGGAGCGGAGCGAAGTCCTCGAGGATGTTGAGCGTTTCGACCATCGTCGTGCCGCCCGACGACGCTGGCGGCATGGAGATGATCGTGTAGTCGCGGTAACTGCCCGTGACGGGCGTGCGCCAGACGGGCCTGTAGTTCCTGAGGTCGGCTTTGGTGATGATCCCGCCGCCGCGCTTCATCTCGGCGACGAGCGAGTCGGCGATCGAGCCTTCGTAGAAGGCGCGAGGCCCGCCGTCAGCAATGAGCTGAAGCGTACGGGCGAGGTCCGGCTGGATGAACCGCGCGCCGAGCGATACGGCGTTGCCGCCGGGGCAGAACAGATCCTTGCCGCCGAACTGGGCGATCAGGGGGCTGCACTGGCCGCCGCGGGTGAAGTTGCTGTCGGCGATGAAGCCTTCGCGCGCGAGGCGGATCGCGGGCGCCATCACCTTCGCGAGCGGCAACGTCCCGTACTTCGCCAGCGCCTCCGCGAGCCCAGCCACCGACCCGGGCACGCCTGAAGCCAGGTACCCGACCGTGCTCTTGTCGGTGAGCTTGCCGTTTGCGTCGAGGTACATGTCGCGGGTTGCGGCTGCGGGGGCCACTTCCCGGTAGTCGAGCGTCATCGAGCGGCCGTCAGCGAGGCGGATCGTCATGAACCCTCCGCCGCCCAGGTTGCCGTTGCTCGGCGAGGCAACCGCGAGCGCGAATCCGGTCGCTACGGCAGCATCAACCGCGTTGCCGCCTGCCTTGAGGATCTCCACACCGGCCTCGCTCGCGTAGCGCGATACGCTCACCACCATCGCGTGCTCCGCGAAGGTGGCGGGGGCGCCCGGCGTGAACCGCCAGCCCGCGGGAAAGGCGCGGCGTGCGGCCTCGGCAGCACGCGCCGGGTTTGCGTCGGCGGGCGCCATTGCCGCGACAACGGCTGACACGTCGGCTGCGGCGCGCACGCCTGCCGGTGCCGCCGGAGTGGGCGCAGGCGCGGGGTTCGGCGCTGCCGCCGGGGTGGGGCCGGCGGTACCCTGCGGCGTACGCGCGCAGGAAGCGAGCAGCGCGGCGCTTAGTGCCGCAACGACCGATCGGGAAACGGGCCTGGTGGTGCGCAAGAGAGTCCTCCTGACGTGGACGCGTGGCGCGGTGGCTGACCCCGGCGCGCACGGAACGTAACTTAGCTCCCGTGGACCTACGCGTAACAGAGCAGCGGAACCCGCGCACGGCGCGGGTGGACCTCGCGTCTCCCGTCGAGATCGTGGATCTCATCAACGCCGAGGACCGGCTCGTCGCCGACGCCGTGGCGTCGCAGCGGACGCAACTTGCGACGGCGATCGAATGGGCCGAGGCCGTTTTCCGCGCTGGCGGCCGGCGGTTCTATGTGGGCGCGGGCACGAGCGGCCGCCTGGGCGTGCTCGACGCGAGCGAGATCCCGCCCACGTTCGGCGCTCCACCCGGCCTGGTGCGTGGCATTATCGCGGGCGGCCATGCCGCGCTGACGCGGGCGCAGGAAGGGGCCGAAGACCGACCGGGCGCCGCCCGCGCTGACCTGGACGCGGAAGGCGTCCGGGGAGGCGACTTCGTCATCGGGATCGCTGCCAGTGGTACCACGCCCTACGTGCGCGCCGCGCTCGAGCGCGCGCGGGAGCTGGGCGCCCGCACCGCGATCGTCGCCTGCTCGCTCCCGCCAGCCGCGATCCTTGCCGCGGCTGACCTCGCAATCGTGCCGGTCACGGGGCCCGAGGTCGTGACCGGCTCGACACGCATGAAAGCCGGCACCGCCACCAAGCTCGTCCTCAATACGATCACGACGGGCGCGATGATCCGGCTCGGCAAGACCTGGGGCAACCTCATGGTTGACCTGCAGGCGACTAACGCCAAGCTTCGCGATCGCGCGGCGCGCATCGTGTGCGAGGTGTGCGGCATGGCCCGTGACGACGCCGTTGCACTCCTCGCTCGCGCGGGCGGCTCGGTGAAGACCGCGATCGTGATGCAGAAGTGCGGCGTGGACCGCGAGGCGGCGCTCGCGCTGATCGAGGGCGCGGGAGGGAGCATCCGCGCGGTCGTGCGGGAGGCGCCGCCGCCGGTGAACGGCGCAGAGCTCGTGGCGTCGGGCGACGAGCCGGTACGGGCGGTGCGGCCCCCTCCGGATCGCTGAACGATGGCGCTCATCTGGCCCGGAACCGCACGTCCGGACTCTGACGTCCTCGTCGGACTGATGTCCGGCACTTCGCTCGACGGTGTGAGCGCGGCGGTCGTGCGCTTCCGTGAAGACGCGACGGGTCGCATCGCGCCGGACCTGCTTGCCTTCACCGAGATCGCTTATGACGGGGCAATGCGCGGCCGCCTGGCGGCGGCGCTCAACGGGGCGAAGCCGGCGGAATATGCGCGGCTCGACTTCGATCTGGGCGGCTGGCTCGCGCGGGCCGCGATCGAGGCGATCGCCGAGGCGGGTGTCGCGCGCTCCGACATCGCGGCAATTGCGTCGCACGGGCACACGGTGTGGCACGATCCGCCTCATGCCACGTGGCAGTTCGGCCAGGCCGCGGTGATAGCCGAGCGGCTTGGCCTCCCGGTCGTCTCCGACTTCCGCGTGCGCGATGTTGCGGCAGGCGGGCAGGGCGCCCCGCTCGTGCCCATTGCCGACGCGCTCCTCTTCGCGGCGCCGGGCCACTGGCGCGCGCTGCAGAACCTGGGTGGCATCGGCAACGTGACCATCGTGCCGCCGGCGGATGCGGCACGGTCGCTTGCCGGCGTGCGCGCGTTCGATACGGGCCCGGGCGTATGTGTGATTGACGGAGTCACGCAGCTCGTTCGCCCGGGCCTGGCATACGACCACGGCGGCGCGCTTGCGCGTTCGGGCTCGGCGATCGAGGCCGTCGTGGACGCACTCCTCGCCGAGCCATTCTTCGCCGCCGAGCCGCCCAGAAGCACGGGACGCGAACTGTTCACGGAGCGCTACATCGAGGACTTTTTCGCGCGGTGCCGCTCGGCGAGGCACGGGTGCAGCGACGCTGACGTCGTGGCGACGGCAGTGCGGTTCACTGCCCGGAGCATCGCGCTGGCGTTCGAGCGCTTCATCCCCGAGCCGGTCGCGGAACTCGTGCTTTCCGGGGGAGGCGCGCGGAATCCGGCGTTGTTCGATGCAATCGAGGCAGCGCTCGATCCCGTTCCGACACATGCAGCGTTCTCGCGGCGCGCAGTACGGCGGTTCGACGACGCATGGTTTGATGGGTCTGCCAAGGAGGCGGTCGCATTTGCCTTCCTTGGGTGGCTGCACCTGAAGGGCCGCCCGGGCAACGTACGCGCAGCAACCGGCGCGCGCGGCCCGCGGGTGCTTGGCACCTACACGCCAGCGTGATGCGCGGCGTACGCACGACGACTCCCGGCAGGGCGTGACGTGAAGGAGCTGGCACGGCTCGTCGTGCCTGCGCTGCGATGGGACGCGGCGCACGGGTTCGGCTACCTTGACGGGTTGATCGAGGATGCGCTGGAGCTTGGTGTCGGCGGGTTCGTGCTCGACGGGGCCCCTCCGCGCGATGAGGCAGCGCGGCTCGCTGCGCGGCTGCACGCCGAATCTGTGCACCCCATCCTCGTAGCCGCGAAGGCAGAGCGCGGGGCCGGGGAGACGATCGAGGGGCTGACCCAGCTTCCACCGCTGGGCGCGGTAAGTGCCGCCGCGCTCGTGCATGGAGAAGCAGGCACCCTCCCGTCGCTCGAAATGGGTGCGATCAGGCGGGCGGCGCGCATTACCGCGCGGGAGCTCCGCAGCGTGGGCGTCAACTGGGCGCTGGCTCCGGCATGCGACCTCGATGTTCCACACGGCTTCGAGAGGGTGGGGGTGCGAGGGGCAAGCGACGATCCCGCCGTGGCCGCGGCGGTCGTGAGCGAATGGGTGGACGCATGCCACGCCGAGTCCACGGTTGCCTGCGCGATGCATTTTCCCGGGATTGGCAACGCGCGCATCGAAGGCGGCGTGCCCGTCGTTGCCCGTTCGGAGTTCGACCTGCGGCATGCGGACATCGTGCCGTTTGCGGCTGCCGTTGACGCCGGCGTTGCGAGCGTCATGATCGCGGCGGCCATCGTGCCCGCACTTGGCGCGCGCGATGGCGTAACGCGCTCGGCGGACGCGATCTCGCGGCTCCTCAGGGCGGAGCTTGGGTTCGACGGTATTGCCGCCACGGCTCCGCTCGATGACGAGCCCGGGATCGCGCCAACGCAGGAGGCCGCCCATGCGGTTGGCGCCGTTGCGGCTGGCTGCGACGTGGTGCTGGCACCCGGCGACCTCGACGGCACGGTGCTCGCGCTGGAGCGCGCCGCGCTCGACGGCGTGGTTGCCCCAGGTCGCGCGCGTAAGGCGCTCGACCGCGTTGCGCGCTGGGCCGGATGGGCACGGCCGGCAGACGGGGCCGGCGGCACGCAGGGGTCGGCGGGGGCTGCTGTCTCCCTCGACGACATGATGTGGAGCCGCCAGATCGCAGACCGTGCCTGCCAGTGGCTGAGTGGCGGGAGGCCTCGCATCGGCGCGGCCGTGGAGGTGCTCACGCTCGGCGCGCCGATGCCACACGTAACGCAAACGCTGCGCGCGCTGCACGTCGAGCTTACGGAGTCAAACGCGGTCATGGCCGGAATGCGCGCGCCGCTGGTGGTGTGCTTCGCTCCACCAGCCGGGCCTGGTGATGACGTGGCGCGCGGAGCGCTCGACGAAACGCGCAGCGCGGCGCGAGTTGCGATCGCCGCCGGCAGGGACGTTGCCGTCATCGCCGCATGCCACCCGCGAGCGGCCGGGGGCGTGGGAAGCGACGTGCCGGTCGTGTGCATCTGGGAGCCGACGCGCGCGATGCAGGAGGCCGGGGCGCGAGCGCTGTTTACGCAGCGCTGAAGATCCGGAACGGCGCGCCGGCGCGTTGCACTACGTCAGCGGACTATCGCGGCTCCGTCGGAAGGCATCTGCGCCGCAAGTTTCGAGCTTGGCACGGCGTAGATTATTCGCCCGCCGCTCTCGGTAGGCGAGCCGAACAGCACGCCAACCACCATCCCCTGGGCGTTGAACACGGGACTCCCGCTCGATCCCTGCGCCGCGTAAACGTCGAGTTGCAGGGTATCGCCAAGCACCTTGCTCGCCGTGCCCACGGTGAGGCTGCTCACGGGGCGCAGTCGGTTGACGTCGCCGTCCATTCCCGCTGTGCCAGTGCCGAGCGGGTAGCCAAGAAGCGCGACCGCGGCGCCCACGCGCGTTCCGGGCGAGCGTGCCACGCCCTGGACCGTGGGGTACGGCCCGCCGCCGTCGAGCTTGAGCCACGCGAGTTCGTCCGTTTCGCTCACCTTCACCACGCGCACGAGCTTGAACCTGGAGTCCGCCGGGGCCTGGTCGAACTTGACGACCACTGTCCTGGCTGGCCGGCCGCGCTCGTCGCGTACCACGTGCCGGTTGGTCACGATGAGCCCCGACGGGCTCACGTTGAACCCGGTACCGCTCGAGTTCGAGCCGTCCTCCGACTGGACGACGATGAACACCATCGCAGGCGAGTTGCGCGCGCTCACCGCCTCCCAGTCAACCTGTGCCGCTCCGACGAGCGCCCGCTGGCGCTCGTTCGACGCATGGAGGTCGGATGAGAGCGACGCGATCTCCGACGCGCTCCCGCCGCGCGCGGCGGCTGCGAGTCGGCGGCGGAGGCTGTCGGCGTCGCGTTGCGACGCGACGAGCGCAGAGTCCATGCCTGCGTTGCGCCCGCGCAACTGCGTCACCGTGCGGTCAATGATCTGCGCGAGCGAATCGTTGCGCTGCAGCAGCCCTGCGATCTTGTCGCGCGCTTCCGCCGATCCGCGGTTGCCAGCCCAGTATGCAAACGCGCCGCCGGCCACGACGAGCACGGCGAGGCCCGCCACCATCTTGCGAAGCGTACCCGTCTGCTTCTCGACCGCCTCCGCGATCCGGACGGTGGTGTCGCGCCGCGGAGGGCCCGCGTTCGCGCCGGCCGCGTTCCGGAACTCCACCTGCGGGCCGCTCGCGCCAAATGCGATTACGTCGCCGTCTGCAAGAACGCGCCCGCCTTCGACGCGCTCGCCATTGACGAACGTACCGTTCGTGCTGGCAAGGTCGTGAAGCACCACAGTGCCGCCCGCGACGCGGATCTCCGCGTGCCGCGACGAGACGTCGGCGTCCCTCTCCAGGTCGAAGCGGAGGTCGCACGACGGATGGCGCCCTATCGAGATTGTGTCTTTGTCGAATGCCTGGCGCTGTCCCGCGCGCGCGCCACTCCGGATGCGGAACTCGATCGGCATCAGCCCTTCCGAAACAGCGGCAGGATCCAGTAGTAGAGGGCGAAGAGGGCCGCGAGCGAGATGAAGATGAAGCGCAGCACGTTCGTGGGGACGCGCGCGGGCTGGGCCGGCGTCGCATCCGCGCCGGACGTGCCCGCTGCCGGGCGGGGCGCCATCGCGGGCGTCGCGGGCCGCGGCGCGCCTGGCCCTGACGGCTCCGGCGCTGCCGCCGCGGGTGCCGCGGCCGCCACCTTGGCCGTGACTGCATCCGGCGCCGCCTCCTGGCGGGTATCGGGCGCGAACTCCTCGATCGTGGCAGCGTTCACCGGGACAGTCGTTCGACGAGCGCTCTCACCAGCGTAGGCCTGATGGGCCGGCTCCTCGTCGCTGGCAGGCGGCGCCAGCCCGCTCCCTTCGAACCGCGCGGCGACGACCGTGATGTTGTCTGGCCCGCCGTTCTCGTTCGCGAGGTCAATCAGCTTCCTGCACGCCTCCACCAGGTCCGGATTCTCCGTGACGATGCGCCCGATGTCCGCCGCGCGCACCTGCCCGCTGAGCCCGTCGCTGCAGAGAACCAGTGTGTCGCCGCGCCGAACCTGCTGGGTCGTGAGGTCAACCTTCACGATGGGTTCCGGTCCAAGCGCCTGCAGAATGATGTTGCGCCGCTCGCTCACCTCGGCTTCCTCGGCGGTCAGCTCGCCCGCCTCGATGAGCTTCTGCATCAGCGACTGGTCCTTGGTGATCTGCCGGGCGACGCCGCCACGCACCATGTAGCCGCGGCTGTCGCCCACCTGAGCCAGGTACAGCGTATCGCCCAGGATCCCGGCGATGGTTGCGGTGGTGCCCATCCCCCGGTTCTCAGGGTGTTCCAGCGCGTACTTGTGGATCTTGGCGTTCGCTGCCTCGGTGGCTGCCTTGATGGCGCGCGCGAACGTCTCGGCGTCAGCGCTCGACGATCGCCGCCAGCGGTGCTCCAGTTCCTCGATCACCACCTCGGTGGCCATCGCGCTGGCAATCTCACCAGCCGCCGCCCCGCCCATCCCGTCGGCAACCATGAAGAGGGATCCGCGGTGGCCGGGCTCGTGTATCCGCACGTCGGCCTGCAGCGTGGCGTTCATCGTCGTGAGGTCGGCGACGATGAATGAATCCTCATTGTGCTCGCGCGTGCGCCCCACGTCCGTGCGTCCGAAGACATGCACGACGATCTCGTCATTGCGGGCCGCGCGGTCAGTCACGACGGTATTTCGGGTTGGGATCTGGCCAGTTGGTGGACAGGGTGCCGAAATATGACGGCAGCGCCCGCCTTGGGCGAGTGGGCTGCGCAGGCGCGGCGTGGGGTCCTCACGCCGACCCCGCGACCCGGGAAGTGACGCACGTCACGGACAGCTCAGAGCCTGCCTGAGACTCGCGACTCCCTTCTTTCGGGCTTCGTCGCCCGCAATGGATTTGAGGACCGGGCACGCGCGGCCGCCGTCGCCATCTATGACAGCGTACGCCTCGGCTCTGTGGTACAGCGCCTCGACGGAGTCGGCGCGGTTGGTGAGTGCGGGCAGGAGCGTCGAAATCGCGCCAAGCGCGGTATTCGCCTCTCCGGCATCCATCCCCTTCACGAGGTCAGCGATGCGCTGGAGCTCATTGGTAGCATTCACGCGCGGGGATGGAGTGTTGCCTCCTCCTCCCGGCGCTGGCGCCGTTGGCTGCTTCGTGGATGGCGCGGGGCGCGTCGCGCTTCCCGCGCCACTCTCAGCCGCGTTGCCCGTGTTGGCAGCAGGGTTGCCGGCCTGCTGCCCTCCTGCGTCCGCGCTGGTGTTGGCCGCGGCGGACTGAACCGGGTCAGTGGCCACCGAGAGCGAGTCTTTCCTGGCCCCGCCCAGCATCCCGGTCTTCACTGCGAGCAACCCGCCGCCGCCGACGATCACTGCGGCGGCGACGATCGCGACGACTGGCATTGCGCGCCGAGCGGATGGCGCCGCAGCCACGGACGCCGCGGGGGCAGGCGGAGCGGCCGTGCGGCCGCGCTCGGCGGGGCCTGCAACGCGCGTTTTCGGGACCGCGGGTGCCGCCGCCGCTGCGGTCCGCGTCCCTGCCGCTGCCGCTACTGCGCCAGCGCCGATGACCTGAGTGCCAGCTTCGGCAACGAGCGTCTGCGGCAGGTTCTCGACCGCGTGTGAGATGTCGCGCCCGAACTCGGCAGCGCTCTGGTAGCGGTCGGCGGCGTCACGCGCGAGCGCGCGATCCATCACCCCCTGGAGCTCGTCGGACCAGGTGACCTCGGGCCGCATCTCGGCCAGCGTCTTTGGCTGGTCGGTGAGCCGCATGATCATTGCTTCCTGCGCGCTGTTGCTCGGGAACGGCAGTTTGCCTGTGAGGCAGTTGAATGCGACGAGGCCGAGCGAGTAGATGTCGCTGCGGCCGTCGAGTTTGTCGCCCGCGAGCTGCTCGGGGCTCATGTACTCCGGCGTCCCGACGACGAGCCCGGTCTTCGTGACCTTCTGCGCGTCGCTCGAGCTCGCCTTCGCGATGCCGAAGTCCACCACCTTCGCCACGTCGGATCCATCGCGGGCCCTGGCGATCATGATGTTGTCGGGCTTCAGGTCGCGATGGACGATCCCGTAGTCGTGCGCGACCTGGAGGGCGTCGGCCGCCTGGTGGATGATGCTTGCCGCGCGGGGGGGCGTGAGCCCGTCCGACTTCTCGATTACGCTCGTGAGGCTCGACCCCTCGATGAACTCCATCGCGAGGTAGATCAAGCCGTCGGGCGTCTCGCCGAAGTCGTAGATAGCGCAGATATTCGGATGGTTGAGCTGGCTGGCGTTCTTGGCCTCGCGGTTGAACCGGGCGATGGCGTCTGGATCCTGGTGCATCCCGGGATTCATCACCTTGAGCGCCACTTTCCGTCCCATCTTCACGTGCTCGGCGAGGTACACAGAGCCCATCCCGCCTTCGCCGAGCTTCTTGATGACGTGGAACTTCTCGTGGACGACCGACCCTACGAGGTCGCCCTGCGGGTTCGAGTTGCGCAGCGCGGTGCCGTCGCGCGGGCAGAACCGCTCCGACAGGGGGTACTCGGTTCCGCAGGTGGGGCAGATCTTCGCTTCGCTCATAGGGTTTCTCAGGCGTTCTCGACGCGCATGGTCTGGTCGCCCATCAGGAGTTTCTGGCCAGGCGCCAGCGGGCGCTCGCCCCGCACGCTCACCGCCACGCCGTTCCGGCTGCCGTCGTCAACGATGATGAAATCGAGGTCCTCGCCCCGCACCTCTGCGTGCCTGCCGCTCATCGTCTGGTCGAACGGGAAGACCCAGTCGCCCTCTTCGCGGCCAATCCTGATCGTGCGGCCGGGTGAGAGGTGGCAGGTATCGCGCGCCGACCCGTCGGCGCGGAGCTGCGCCAGCATCGCGACGTCCGCGCTCGGCGTCAGCGACCCCAGCCGGCGGGTCTGGTCGGCTTCGGGTGGATGCGGGCCAGGGTAGCCGAGCCGCCGGAACCGTACGACCTGCGATCCGATCAGGACGGTGTCGCCGTCCTGCAGCCGGTACGGAGCGGTGATGTACACCCAGGTGCCGTTTCGCGAGCCGAGGTCGCGCACGTAGAGCTGGTTCTCGCGGCAGGAGAACTGGGCGTGTATCGGCGACAGGTACGGGTCCGACGGGAACCGGAAGTCACCGTCAATGCGCCCGACCGTCATGTCGTCGCGGTCCATGGTGAAGGTCTGCCGGACGTTCCCGGCGTCGTCAATCACGGCGATCTTCGGCATCGCTGCACCGGTCTCGCGCGCCGAGAACAGGGCTGTGCCCTTCGGCTTCGGCGGGGCGTCGGCTGCGGTTGCAACGCGCGCGCCGCACTTGGCGCAGAAGATGTCCACGCCCGGGTGGACCGCGTGCCCGCAACTTAGGCACTTCGAGTCGGGCGCCGCGCCCTGCACGGGGAGCACGCGCGTGCCGCATCTCGGGCAGAAGGGCAGCGCCGGGTCAATCATCGTGCTGCAGCCCGGGCATGCCCGGAGCACGCCCTTGGCGGAGTTCACCGGGTCGCGGCCGCTGCCCCGCGGCACCGACGCGCGTCCCGGCGCCAACGGCTCCTGCGAGCCGTGCGCGCGCGCGCCGGGGACGGCGATGATACGCGCCCCGCCAGCCACCACCGGCTTGCCGCAGTCAATGCAGAACCTGGATTGGTCATCGTTCTCGCGGCCGCAAAACCCGCAGGGAATCATGCGGTACTCCGTCCGGCGGGATCAGTGATTGGCGATGGCAACAGCAGCTTAGTATAGATGCCCGGATGGGTGGCGGCCAGTCAAATCTCGGCCTATCCTTCGCCGAAATGCACTGGCTGCAACGCCTTCCATCGTGTGGCCTCGTGATGATGGTCGCTGCCTGCGCGACCGGGCCGTCGCGGCCCCCCGGCGCGACGCCTGAGGCCGCGCGGCCCGCGTCCGGGCGGAGCATGCAGCCCCCGCCTCCCTCCGACGCGGGGCAGGCCGACTCCGCCCAGGCGGGATCCGTCGCATCCGCCCCGAGGCCGGGCGCGCCGCCGCGCGCTGAACTCGTGCCTCCTGTGGCCGCCGGTAGGGAGCAGCAGCCAACGAGGCTTGCCTCCGACGGGCGCGCCATCCGGCCGGCCGTGCCTGGCGCGCCGCTCGCGTTCCCGTCGGTGGACGGGCCGCTCTCCGTGAGGGTCGTCTATCCCCAGCCCGGGCAGGTGATCGGGGCTCGCGACTCGACGTTCATCCTCGGGTCGCTGGGAACCGGACGCGCGTCGCTCACGATCAACGGCGCAAGCGTTTCAGTGAACCCGAACGGGTCGTTCCTTGCATGGCTCCCATTTCCGCCCGGGCCGAAGCCCGCTTACGAGCTTGTCGCCACCAGGCCACCGGCGGACGCGGGCCAGTCGGGCGGAGCCGGTGCACAGGCCGGTGCGCAGCCCGGTGGCGGAGGTGCGGGAGCGGCGGCAACGGCGCGCATGACGCTCACGGTATCCCGGCCACCCGTACCAGCGCCGCTCCCGGAGTCTGGGCCGCTCGTGGTTGACCGCTCCTCCCTTGTGCCCGCTGCCGGGTCCCGGTTGCGCGGCGACGAGCCAGTGCAGGTGGGCGTTCGGGCGCCCTCGAACGCGAAGGTTACGCTCCGCCTCGCGGACGGCTCAACGCGCGCGCTTTCGGCGAGAGGCGAGGCATTCCGTATTGACCTGCCCGCGCGGCTCCTCGCCAAGGCGGCGCGGATGGTTGTGTCGAGGAACGACGAATCGGCAACGATTTCGGTGCCAACCGTGGAAGTTGTGGATCCCGACGCCCCGAAGTTCGTGGTTCTGAAGGGGTCCAACGCGGAAGTGAAGGGCGATACGGACGCGGTCACGATTGTGCGGCCCACGCCTGGGGGCACCTACAAGTGGTTTCTCTTCCCGGGCACGGTGCTCGAGACGACAGCCACGCGCGGCGCGTGGACGCGCGTGCGGCTGGATGACGTCCTCGAGGCATGGGTCGAGACCAAGGACACGGAGCCGTCGGCGCGCACCGCCCCGGTTCGCCGCGTGGCCGTGAACGGTCGCGTGACGTCGGGCGCCACGCGCTGGAGCGACGTCCGCATCCCCGTTGGCGAACGCCCCGCGTTCGCCGTGGACGAGTCGGCCCGCGCGCTCCGCCTCACGCTCCACGGCGTTACTTCCAACATTGACATCATTAACTTCGCGACGAACGACCCGGTGATTCGCGACGTGACCTGGGCGCAGGTGGCGTCGGACCGCGTCGAGATCAACGTGCACCTGCGGGCCGACCTGTACGGATACCTCGCGTTCTGGGACGCGGGCACGTTCGTGCTTCGCGTGCGCCGGGCGCCGGAAGTTGACCCGGCGCGTCCGCTCGCCGGCCGGGTGATTGCGGTTGACGCCGGCCATCCCCCAATCGGCTCTACCGGGCCGACGGGCCTCTACGAAGGTGACGCGGTGCTCGCGGTGGCGGAGGCGCTCAGGCCGATGCTCGAGCGCGAGGGCGCGACCGTGGTCATGACGCGTACGGCTCCGGGGCCAGTGGCGCTTGGCGCGCGGCCGGTCGCGTCGCGCCGCGCCGACGCCGACGCCTTCGTGAGCATTCACCTCAACGCGCACCCCGACGGCGTGAATCCGTACCGCACGAACGGCAGCGGCACGTATTACTTTCACGCCCACTCCGCCGACCTTGCGCGCGACGTGCAGCGCGGCCTCGTGAAGTGGATGGGCCTTCGCGACCTCGGCGTGAACTACGACAACCTCGCTGTGGTTCGCCAGACCTGGGTGCCCGCGATCCTCTGCGAAGGCGCCTTCGTAATTCTTCCCGACCAGGAAGCTGCGCTCCGGACGCCGGAGTTCCAGTCGCGCTACGCGATCGGGATCCTCGAGGGACTGGAAGACTGGTTCCGCTCGCTGGCGCCGGCACGGGCAGGGCGGTGAAGCCACGCCAAGGCGGCGCGCGATGCGGGATCGGTGCCGGTGTCGCGCGCACGGCCGCGCTCGTCCTTGCCCTGTTCGCTGGTTCGCGCGCTTCGCGCGCCCAGACGGCGCCGGACCTCCATTACCGGGCCATCAGAACGCAGCACTTCGACGTGGTCTTTTCGCCTGGCCTCGAAGACGTGGCCCGCAGGGCCGCCGGGTCGGGCGAGCGCGCATGGGCCGGCCTCGCCCGTGAACTGCACGCGCCACGGGGCCGCGTGAGCGTGGTCGTCGCCGACAACTACGACATCTCCAACGGCTACGCGTCCACCTTTCCGACGAACCGCATCGTCATCTACGCGCGGCCCATGGTGGACGCCATCACGCTGCGGTTCATTGACGACTGGGTGGACCTCGTGATGACGCACGAGCTCACCCACATCTTCCATCTCGATCGCGCGCGAGGCGTCTGGCAGCTCGGTCAGTGGGTGCTGGGGCGCAACCCGTTCCTCTTCCCCAACGGGTACTCGCCGAACTGGCTGACCGAGGGGCTTGCGGTGTACTACGAATCGCGGCTCACGGGCGCGGGACGGAACATCGGGACCGACTTTGCCGCGATCGCGCGCGCGCAGCAGCTGACCGGTCGCGCGCCCGGCCCGCACGACCTCTCGTCAGCATCGCCGCTGTATCCGCTCGGCAACCTTCCGTACGTGTACGGCGCCCCGCTGGTCGCGCGCGTCGCGGCCGCGAAGCCCGATGCAATGAGACGGTTCGTTGACGTGAGCGCGGCTCGCGTCATTCCGTTCATGCCCAACATGAACGCCAGGGCCGCGTTTGGCGTGAGCTTCGACTCCACTTTCCGTGCGTGGAGTGATTCCATGCGGCATGCGGCGGAATCGCTTACCGACAGTGTGGGCCGGCCAGCGCCGCGCGTGCGCGCAGGATGGTCGTCGGGCTGGCCACGCTGGTCGGGCGACACTGCAATCGTGTGGCCGATGTCGAGCCCGGGCGCGTTGCCGTCGCTCCGCAGCGTGAACGTGGCTACGGGCCGTGTGACCATGCTCGACGAGCTGAACTCCACGGATGCGATGACGCTGCTGCCCGGTGGCGTGCGCGTCTTCGCGCAGCAGGAGTTCACGGATCCGTACACGATGCGAACCGACCTGTACCTCGCCGAGGGCGGCGACACGCGCCGCCTCACAACCGGCGAGCGGCTCACGCATCCCGACGCGAGGCGCTGCGGCGCGGCGCTCTGCGTCGTTGCGGTGCAGCTCGAACCCGGCGCCGCGCGCCTCGTGATGGTGACGGTCGAAGGCGGGGCCGTAACGGTCAAGCCGCTTACGGAGGCCTCGGCGACGAGCGTCTGGAGCGAGCCGCGGTGGTCGCGCGCCGGCGACCGCATTGCCGCGGCGCACTGGATGTACGGAGGCACGAGCGAAATCGGGATCTTCGACCGCAACGGCGCGCTGCTCACCACGCTTGGCAGGTCGCGCGCGGTGAATGGAGCGCCCGCGTGGGGCGCCGGCGATTCAGCCGTATTCTTCACCAGCGACCGTTCGGGGAGGTCGGCCCTGTACAGTGCCGACGTGCGCAGCGGAGCGCTGACGCTCGTCGCCGATTCCCCCACCGCCTTTTATGACGCCGACATCTCTCCCGATGGACGGCGCGCCGCGACGCTGCTGCTCGCGGGCGACGGACTTGGCGTTACGGTGGTTGAGGCGACCACGCCCGGTGCGCCCGCCGACTCTACCAGCGTGCTCCCTCCCTCCCGGGGCGCCCCCGTCGCCACGACCGACGCGCCCGTTACGACGTACTGGGCGTTGCCAAGCACCCTGCCGCGCTACTGGACGCCCCTCGTCTCGGAGGGCTACGCCGACGCGTATCGCGTGGGCGTGTTCTCGAACGGCTATGACCTCGTTGGGCGGCATGCGTGGCAGGCCAGCATCACGCAGGACACGAAGCGCAACGAACCAGAGTACGACGTTGGCTACTCCTTCGCGGGGCTCGGCGTGCCGGTGGCTGGCATCGGCACTTCGCAGGCGTGGGATCATCCCGGGGTGCCGGATTCCGCGCGCGTGACGTTGCTACCGGTCGAGCGCAGGAGGCGCTTCGTGACCGCGGACCTCGGGTTCATGCGACGGCGCTTCCGCTCGGCGGTGTCGCTCTCTGTCGGAGGTCGTTACGAGTGGCGTGATTTCCGGACGATGCCCGAAGCGCCCGAAGCCAGGTTCGCGCCCGCGGATCGGGCAGTGCTCGCGCGAACGTTCACGTATCCTTCGGTGTTCATTGGCGCCGGGTTGAGCACCGCGCGGCAGCCGGCGCTTTCGCTCGGCCCGGAGAACGGATTCTCGCTCGCGGCATCGGTGACTCGGCGGTGGCGCAGCGATGCGCCCGACGCCACGCGCGCCACCGGCGCGATTGGGGCGCTCGTCGCGTACCGCGCGTTCGATGCCGGATCGCTCGTCCACCACCTGCTCGCAGTGCGCGTCGCAGCGGCCGGCCAGGACATCACTTCGGCCACCGAGTACCAGGCGGGGGGCAACAGCGGCACGGCAGTGGAGGTGGTGCCCGGTGTGGTGTTCGGCGACGGGCGGCGGACCTTCCTTGCCCGCGGGTTCGAGCCCGGGACGCTCACCGGCAACCGCGCGCTCGGCGCGAACGCGGAGTACCGCTTCCCGCTTGGGCTGCCCGGCCGCGGCGTCGGCGCCACTCCCCTCTTCCTGCAGAGGGTGTCGGGCGCGGTGTTCGCGGACGCCGCCACCGCGTGGTGTTCGAGCGGATCCGGCGCGTCACCCATCTGCCCGGCGGCAACCGCGCGCAAGTGGCTGGCGAGCGTGGGCGCCGAGCTTCACCTCGACGCCGCGCTGCAGTACGATGCGCCTTACCGGCTGCGCCTTGGCGTCGCGATGCCAACCGCGTCACCAGGGCTGGTGCGCCGGACGCTGCAGTCGTATGTAACGCTTGGCCTACCATTCTGAGCGGCCATCACCTGACGATCACCGTGGGAGCGGCACAGGCGTGATTCATCCAACTGCCTTCATCCATCAGGGCGCGACCGTCGTTGGCGACGTGACCCTCGGCGCGAGCGCCAGCGTCTGGCCCGGCGCCGTGATCCGTGCCGATACCGACCGCATCGTCGTTGGCGACGAGTCGAACGTGCAGGACTGCGCCGTGCTCCATTGCGACGATGGCATTCCCTGCATCGTTGGCAAGCGCGTGACCATCGGGCACGGTGCCGTGGTGCACGGGGCCATCGTGGAGGACGGCGCCCTGATCGGGATCGGCGCCATGGTGCTGAACGGGGCGCGAATCGGCGCAGGGTCGCTGATCGGCGCGGGCGCCGTGGTTGCCGAGGGGACGGTGATACCGCCCCATTCGCTGGTGCTTGGCGTTCCCGGGCGTGTGCGCGGCGAGTTGAGCGAAGAGCAGCGGGCGCGGGTAGCGCATAGCTGGTCGGCGTACGTCGCGCTCGCTGCGCGCCATCGCGCGGGGTACGTGGCGAGGCACGGCGGGATCGAATCCACCGGTCGCCACGATTCAGTTACCCGGGGCGTGCATCGCCCGTCGTGAAACGGAGCAACTGGCGTGGCAGCCGGTTCCGTCGCTAGGTTCCGGGTATCCGCCCGCCGGTCGGGTCGTTGCCGGAAACCGACGGGCGGATCGTCGTGTCCGTGGGCATGTAAGTCGTTGCGGGGAAACGGGTTATTGGGCAGAAGTCATGTTCCGGATCGCCATTACTGGCTTGCATTGCACGTCACCGCAGGGACGGTATCCGACGTATTGTGTAAACCGCGACACTGTTTCGTATCTGTGACTTTGTTGTAGAAAGTGATTGCGACGCAATGACTTGCCGCGCTGTGGCGCGGGAACACATACGGGCGTAGCTTCACCGCCCGTTTGCATCGCCACACTGGAAATGATCGGCTCGGGCCTGCGCAGCAACATTGGGAGCGCACCCCTGCTTTCTTCATAGAACTCCCCACCTCACGGTCGAGAAATGTCGCAAGCCAAGTCCGTTCCGCCCGCCAACGCCGCCTCACTCTCGGCGAACGCCCGCATTGTGCTCGAGAAGCGCTATCTGGTGCGCGATAAGAGCGGCAAACCGGTGGAGTCGGTCGAGGAGATGTTCTGGCGGGTGGCGACCACCATCGCCGACGCAGAGCGTCGCTATGGCAAGACGGACAGCGAGATCCACGAGACTGCCGTCGCATTCTACGGCCTGATGACGCAGCGCCGGTTCGAACCGAACTCTCCGACCCTCATGAACGCAGGGCGCCCGCTTGGCCAGCTCTCGGCGTGCTTCGTGCTGCCAGTGGAAGACGCGCTCTCGAACGGCGCCAATGGCATTTACGACACGCTTCGCTCGATGGCGCTCATCCACCAGAGCGGGGGCGGCACCGGGTTCTCGTTCTCGCGCCTCCGCCCGCGCGGCTCGATGGTTCGCTCGACGACCGGGGTGGCGTCGGGTCCGGTGAGCTTCATGAAGCTCTACGACGCCTCTACCGACGCGGTGAAGCAGGGCGGCACGCGCCGCGGCGCCAACATGGGCATCCTGCGCGTTGACCATCCCGACATCATCGAGTTTGTCACCTGCAAGGAAGACCTCACGCAGGTCGTGAACTTCAACATCTCCGTGGCCGTCACCGACGCATTCATGCGGGCCGTCGAGGGCGACACCGACTATGACCTCGTTGACCCGGTCACGAAGAAGGTCACCGGGCAGCTGCGCGCGCGCGAAGTGTGGGACAAGATGATCGAGGGCGCCTGGCGGACGGGTGAGCCGGGGGTGTTCTTCATTGACGAAGCCAACCGCTACAACCCGGTTCCGCAACTTGGCTCGTACGAGGCGACGAACCCCTGCGGCGAGCAGCCGCTCCTCCCGTACGACGTCTGCAACCTCGGCTCCATCAACGTCGGGTATTACGTGAACGGCGGGAAGATGGACTGGGATGCCTTTGCGAAGGACATCCACCTCTCCACGCGGTTCCTCGACAACGTCATTGACGCAAACAAGTTTCCGCTGCCCGAGATTGACGCGCTGTCCAAGCGTATCAGGCGCATTGGCCTTGGCCTGATGGGCTTCGCCGACGCGCTGATCCGCCTGGGAATCGCGTACGACACCACCGAAGGCGTCGAGTTCGGGCGCAAGGTGATGGAATTCGTTGACACGGAAGCCAAGAAGGAAAGCGGGCGGCTCGCCTTCGAGCGTGGCGCCTTCCCCGAGTGGGCTGCGAGCATCTGGGGCCCGGACGACTCGGCCGCGCGCGACGCATCGGGCAATCGCATCCGGCCGTCGCAGAAGCTCCGCAACTGCAATGTCACTACGATCGCGCCCACCGGTACGATCTCGATCATCGCGGGGTGTTCGTCGGGCCTCGAGCCGCTCTTTGCCGTTGCCTTCATGCGCAACCAGGCAGGCGTGATGATGCCCGACGTGAACGAGGACTTCGTCGCGATCGCGAAGGCGGAGGGCTGGTACTCCGAAGCGCTGATGGAGCGCATCGCCACGACCGGCAGCGTCAAGCACCCCGAAGTGCCGGAGAAGTGGCAGAGGGTGTTCGTCACTGCGAACCACATCGCGCCGGAGTGGCATATCTGGATGCAGGCGGCGTTCCAGGAGAGCTGCGACTCGGCGATCAGCAAGACCACGAACTTCGCGCACAGCGCCACCCGGGCCGACGTGCGCCGCATTTACGAGCTCGCGTACAAGACGCACTGCAAGGGCGTCACCGTGTACCGCGACGGCTCGCGCGACAACCAGGTACTCTCGACCGGCGCTACCGAGAAGGCAGCCGAGCTGCGCAAGACCGGCGACGCGCGCGTCGAGACCGCCGACCTGCACGAGACAATCACCAACCTCGGCGCCGAGAACGAGTACCTCAAGAAGCTGCTCTTCGACGCGGAAGCCGAGAACCTCCAGCGGCGTCAGAAGCGCGCGCGCCCCGAGGTGCTGCGGTCCACTTCGATCCGCAAGGAGACGCCGCTCGGCGTGATGTTCGTCCACCTCACAGAGGACGACAAGGGCCAGCCGTTCGAGGTCTTCATCAACCTTGGCAAGGCGGGGGGGCCCGCAATGGCCGACGCCGAGGCAATCGGCCGACTCATCTCGCTCGCGCTGCGCTCGGGGATCCCACTCAAGGAAGTGCATCGCCAGCTCCGCGGCATCTCGTCAGACCGCGCGGTCGGGCTCGGCCCGAACAAGGTCATGTCGCTACCCGACGCAGTCGGCCTCGCGCTCGAGGAGTGGATGCGCATGAAGCAGGGTATCCAGCAGGATCTGCTCTCGGCGCCGGTCGTCGCTCCAGCCGCCCCCACGGCAGGCGCTGCGAAGGCGCCGGCAGCGGCGCCGGTGGTGCTCGGGCAGGCCACGGATGGCTCCGCGATCCTCTTCGGCGCGGCCTCCGACGGCGGTAGCGAGGCGTTCATCGGCACCTGCCCGGACTGCGGGTCGCAGCTCGAGTTCGCCGAAGGATGCGTGAAGTGCCACGTCTGTGGCTACAGCGAGTGCGGCTGAGTCAGTTCCACGATTGAAGCTCGATGATGTTGCCTTCCGGGCCTCGCGCGTAGCACCATGTGACGCGAGACCCGTCGCCAGGCTCCGCAACCGAGACCGCCCCAACTGCGGACCCGCCGGCGGCAAGCACTTCCCGCAGCGCCGCGCCAACATCCGCGTCGTTATCCCGCTGGCCGTTTGTTACCGGGCTCCCTTTGCGTGCGCCGTCCAGCTCAGCCCGAGCATTGCCGCCGTTCCCGGCGCCGGCATTCCCGTGACGTCCAGCCACCGGGCGCGCCCAAGGTTGGTGCCATCGAGCGTGACACGCCATTCGCCGCCGGTCGCCCACTCCAGACGTGCGTCGGCGGTGGTGTAGCCGTCTTCGCCTGCGCGGCGCGAGTGCGCGACGTCAACCGTGGCCGTGACGCCTGCGCCGAACGAACGCATTGCCGTGATCCCTGCCGATCGCGTAACCGGCCGGAGGGCATACTTGCCGACGAATCCGCCGGGCAGCGACGTGGTGAAGCGCGTGCCCTGCAGGCGCAGGTGCCAGTCAATGCCGATCAATTCCCTGTACTCAGCGGCAAGCTCGATGCCGTGCAGTGTGGCATCCGAGATGTTGCTTGCCACCCACGGGATGTTCTGCGGGCGCATGCTCACCGGTCGGATCCAGTCTATGAGGTCATGCGAGCTCCGCACGAATGCTGTCAGTTCCGCCGAGCCGCGGCTGAACTCGCGACCGATGGCGGCGTCGCCGGTCCAGAATGTCTCGACGCCGAGCGTCGGTGTGCCCTCGTTGGCCGGATCCTTGTAGTATCGCTCGGTCCACGAAGGCGCGCGGATCCCGCGCGCGACCGCGAGCCGTGCGCCGTAGTGAGTGGCGAGCGGAAGCCGCAACGTGAGCGACGGTGAGAACGCGCTCCCTGTGACCGACGAATGATCGAGGCGTGCGGCCGTGGTGATCGTAGCGCTCCGCAGCCCGTGGGCATCCTCGACGAACACCGCAATCCGGTTCTCGGAGCGCTTGCCCAGAGTAGCCGATGCGAGGCTCATCTGGGCTGCTTCGCCGCCCAGTGTCACTGCGCCGCCGCCAACGAGCTGGCGTACGGACAACTCTTCGAGGAGCGAGGCGTTGGTGTGCAGGTTGCGGTATGCGGCTGGATTCTCGCGCCTGAGGATGAAGTCGTCGTCGTGCCTGCGCCAGCTTGCGGCGAAGCGCAGTTCGCGCCGGTCGTCGAGGGCGCGCGCGGCGCGCAGTGCGAGGGTGCCAGTGTTGGTTGTCTCGTATGAGTTGTACGGGCCATAGAACGCGTTCGCGCCGAAGGCGCGCCGCGCCCATCCGCCGTCCAGTCCAAGCTGCGTGGCGCCGATCCGGCGCTCGCCGCCGAGTTGCGCCTGGCGGATTTCGTAGTCCGTGCCTGGTCGCGAGCCGTCGGACGTGGAATACTCGGCGGCTGCGCGCACGGCGCTGCCCGCGGCGCCCATACCTCCCGCCGCCGCGATGCGCGCGGTGCCGAAGCTGCCGCCTTCGGCGTGAAGCGTCCTCGATGTTCCGTGCTTCCTGACGATGTTGATTACACCGCCCGCAGCGTCCGGCCCGTAGAGCGCAGACGCGCCGCCGCGGAGAACTTCGATCCGCTCGATCTCGTCGAGAGGGACCGGGAGGTCAAGCGCGAAGTGCGCGGTCTGGGCGTCGTTGACGCGCACTCCGTCGAGGAGCACCAGCACCTGCTGGTAAGACCCTCCTCGCACCGATACATCGGCCGAAGCCGGCGAGCGCGCCTGCACGTCCACGCCGAGTGCGCGGGCGAGCACCTGCGGCAGCGCCGAGCCCGGGAGCCGATCCAGCGCGGTGCGATCGAGGACTTCGAGCGTGAAGCCGCTGCGGTCGGTGACGCGCGTGCTGACGCGCACCGTATCGAGGCGACGGCGCGCTGCGGCCGCGCTGTCATCGGTTCGGTGCTGAGGTGTGGTGCCGCCGGATCGCTGTGCCGCCGCTGCCTCTGAGCCGACGGCCATGACCAGCGCGGCGGCAGCAAGTATCCCGGGAAAGTGCATCCACGGATGTTATCGGAATGGCGCAACCGATGCACCCCGCTGGCCGTGTGCCGCGAGTACCCCCGCGGCGTACGGCCTCGTGCCCGCTCAGCGGTTGAACCAGTACGACACCTTCATCGCGAACGTATTCACCGGGTGGAGGCGGAAAAGATCGTTGACATCGCCGCCGTACCCGGCGGCGCCTTCTTCGCCTGTCATCCCCTGGCGGCCCTCATTCCAGACAAGGAACAACGTCGAGCCAGGCATGTATTCCCAGCGGAACACGAGGTTGGACGCGAACTGCTTGTAGTTGAACCCGCCGGGGTCGCTTGCGTCCGCGGAACCAGTGTACGGCGCGTACCGGTCGTTGTAGTGCGCCGCGCGCGGATCAGCCGAAAGTTGCCGAAGGTTGCTGTACGTGCCCTTCGAGACGAATGGCTGCACGTAGGCCTGCAGCGACACGTTCGGCGTGAAGGTGTAGTTGGCGCGCAGCGTTGCCGCGGCGGTGACCTGGTCGAGGTGGGCATGCAGCCAGTGCAGGCCGGTTCCGTCGCTGACGTTGCCGTACCACTGGTTGTCGGCGATGGTGCGTGTCCACTGTAACCCGGCTGTAGCGCTGAACCTTCCGGCCGCCTTGAAGGCCGCGCTGGGGATGACACTCAACCGCGAGTTCCGCCCGCCGGCTCCGACGTAGTAGGTGAGGTTGATTCCCGGCACGACGGCGCGCCGGTCATCGCCGTAGACGTTCAGGTATGGCGCAACGTACGGGTCATTCCGGACGGCTGGCCCCCCGTGCGCCAGGCGGTCGTCATACGTGGCGCCGAGCTGGCCGAACGTTGAGCCGCCTAGCAGCGACCAGTTGTTGCGGGTGGTCACCCGCAGATTCGTGTTGAACGCGGCGTCCAGCGCGAGCCCCGTGGTGGTCCAGTGCTGTGTCCAGTTGTTGTTCCACTGGAGATTGTTCCAGTACTTGCGCTGACGCAGGTCGAACAGCCCGATCCATGTGTTCCACGACTGCTGGTCGGCGCGACGGAGGTAGCCGAGGTCGTTGATCTCGAATCCCGCCGAGCGCCGCTGGTATGAGGTCTGGTACTGAAACCGTTGCCCGGCGACCTTGCCAAAGCGCAGTTCCTCTGCGTCGCCCGTGAGACTGGTAGCCTCAGGGTCGAGCCGCAACCCGGAACCGGGCATGCCGAAATAGTGCACGGGGTTCGATTGCAGAGCGGCGATTGCGGCACTGGTGCCGCGGACGTCGCTGCCATCCAGGGAGCCGGAGACTTCGTATGTGTCGTGCAGAAAGCGATGGCGGAAGTCCAGCCCGGCGGTGTATGCCCCGGATGCGAGGTACGGCGCGGACCACTGGTCGTTGCTCCGGTTCACTGCCGTCGCAATGGCGCCGATGGTGCTCCGGCCGCCGCGGAAGTCCGCGGTTGCGCGCGCCACTGTGTAGTTGGCCGATGGCTCGAATGTCTTGCCGAGAGGACCCTCGGCGCGTTGCGTGACCGCGTCGAGCACGCTGAGCGTGATGCCGTTCGAGAAGCGGCCCTGAAGCTTCGCAGCGCCCAGTATTGTGGTTGGGACCTGCGGGACCGTGTCGCCGTAGGCCGAGGCGAGGCGCGGCGCCCGCCCGATCCGGCGGCTGTAGTAGAGTCCTTCGTTGCTGCAAGTGACTACGTTGCAGTTGACGTCGAACCTGAGCAGCCCACGCCCCGCGACGAAAAATGGGCGCTGTTCCGGGAAGAACGACTCGTATGTAGTGAGGTTGAGCACAGCCGGGTCGGCTTCGACCTCGCCGAAGTCGGGGTTGATGGTGGCCGCGAGCGTAAGGTTGGACGTCATTCGATACTTGACGTCACCGCCCGCGGTCGCGCTCGACCGGGTTTCGTACCGGCTGCCGGCGATCCGCGCGCCGCTCTTCGTGACCATGTAGGGGACCGCTTCGAGAGGGCGTGGAGCAGCGAGCCCGTCGAGCCCGGTGAGCGTTCCGAACTGCGATACCATGCCTGGCTTGGACTGGTCGAACATCGGCCAGCTGATTCGCTCGTTGTAGCGGTAAAGCTCGCGGTCTATCGCGAGCCCGAACGTATTGCTCGCGGCCGCGGCGTAGCGGAGCTGCGAGAGGGGAATGCGAAACTCGGCCGTCCACCCGGCCGAGTCCACGGACGTGGCCACGTCCCAGATGCCGTCCCACGCGGAGTCTTCGCTGTTGTCGTTGTAAACGGCCTGGTCGGCCTTCACGCCAGCCGCGTTCACGCCGAACTCATATCCCGTTCGGCGGTCGTGCTGCGAGTCAATGAGTATCCACACCATGTCGGAGGGAGTGGACGTGTCGCGCCGCTCCAGCAGCCGGATGACCTTGCCCGGCTCAGGGTCGCAGGCGCGGACGAATACGTAGAGGTTCGCGGCATCGTATGCGACCTTGGCGTACGTCGGGAACCGGGGCTCCTGTCGTGGCTTCGGCGCCCACTCCCGGAACTGAGTGATCGGCGGGACGGTGCTCCAGACGGAGTCGTCGTCGCGTCCGTCAATGGCGGGCGGGGAAGAGATCCGCGTTGCGACCGCTGTGTTCGCGGTGGGCAACGGGGTAGCGTGCGCGCCGCCTCCATTGGCCGACAGCGGGCCCGATTGCGGCTGGCATGGCGCAGTGAGCGCTGTCACGAGTGCTGCTGCTGTGATTGACAACTGTCCTCCCTTGAAGCTGAGGGGTCGCGTGAAGCCCGGGTTGTGCGCTATCCGTCGTTAGACAGTGACAAGGGCGTCGGCGGCGGCCCACAGACTGGGACGCCCCGCGGTCACGCAGCGCCCGCGCGAGGATGCGCTGCAGTTGCAGATCCGTACGGGAGCGGCGGGCCGCCGGTTTCAGCGCGGTCGGCACGAGCGGAGCATCGCGCCACGTGCGATCGCGTAAATTTGCGGATCCTTTGTGGTCGTCCCCGTCCAGGAGGCGTTCGTGCAATACCAACTGCCGATCGGACCCGCCGCCCCTCCCGGGGGCGCCGAGTTGCCTGAGCTTGCCGGAGCGCCGTCGCGCGATGCCGGACGGATCGAACGCGCCGGGGCACCGCCGCGCGATGCCGGCCCGCGGCTCGTGCTCTCGCGCTCGGCGCTGGAACGCTTCATCCGATGCGCGCGCTGCTTCTGGCTCGAGAAGCGGCGCGACGTGCGTCCTCCGGCGATGGTTCCGATGACGCTTGCCGTGGCGACCGACGCCCTCCTCAAGAACGAGTTCGACCAGGTGCGTGCGAGCGGCGCGCGCCACCCGCTGTGGGAACGCGAACATCTGCGCGTAGCCGCGTTCGCGCACCCGAACCTGGACGACTGGCGGAACAACCGACGTGGAATCCGCGCGCTTCACGCCGCGAGCGATACGGAGGTGTACGGCTCGGTGGACGACCTCTGGCGCAACCTCGACGACGACAGTCTCCACATAGTTGACTACAAGTCAACGTCAAAGCAGGGCGAACCCAGCCTCAACGGCGGCTGGGGCGAGCAGTACAAGCGGCAGATCGAGATCTACCAGTGGCTGTTCGAGCAGAACGGGTTCCCGGTGAACCACGCGGCGTATTTTCTATACGTGAACGCCAGCAAGTCCGGAACGTTCTTCGATCCTTCGCTCACGGGTAGAATGTCGTTCGTGGCGACGCTGCACGTGCATGCGGGAAGCACGGGCTGGGTGGCCGACGCCATTGCAGCCGCGGCGGCCTGCGCGCGCGGCGACGACCTGCCGGCGAGCGGCGCGGACTGCGACAACTGCCGGTACTACGAACAGCGCGAGGGCGCGCTGCGCCAGGCGTGACCACGCGAAGCGACGTTCCGGGTCTGGTCGGGCGCATGCGGAGCCGGCGCTGGTTCCCGCAGGTTCCGCTCGCGGCTCTGTTGTGCGCCGGTGGCGTATGGCTCCTGCAGGTGGAGTTCGGGCGCCAGTGGCCGGAGATCGTGGAGCAGCTCGTGCATGGCACCCGCACGCTCTCTCCGGGGCTCCTGCCACCGCTCGTAGCAGGCGCGGGCATGGTGATAGTGGCATTCGGGCTGCTGCTCAGGTCGCGCATGGCCTGGGCGATGGCGATCCTGCTGTCGGCGATAGCCGCCGCAAGCATGCCGTTCGGCGAGCACCGCCACGCGTACCTGCTGCTCGCGTACTTCGTGGTGATGCTCGCGCTGCTCGCGTCGGAGTGGCGGGCATTCGACCGCAGCAGCATAGCGGCCGGCACCGTGTTTGCGCTTGCCTCGATGACGATGCTCGGGCTGTACGCAACGCTCGGGGCGTTCTATCTTGGCGCGGACTTCGACCCGCCGATTGGCAGTCTGACCACGGCGCTCTACTACGCCGTCGTCACCATGAGCACCGTGGGCTATGGCGACATCACCCCGCAGACGTCGGGCGCCAGGATGTTCACCGTGTCGCTCATCCTTCTCGGCGTGGCGGTGTTCGCTACGTCGCTGACGGCGGTGATCGGGCCGGTGATTACCCGCAGCGTGCAGCACTTCGCAAACCGCAGGGGCATACGCATGAAACGCGAGAACCACTTCATCGTCATCGGTAACACGCCGCTGGCCGTCAACACGTGGCGCGAACTTGTCCGTCGTGGGCATCCGGTGACGCGCCTCCTGCAGCACGAACCCGAAACGGGCCTGCCGGCGCACGTGGACGCCGTCGTTGGCGACCCGGGAGATGGTGACGTGCTGCGCAGCGCCGGCGCCGACAAGGCCCGGGCTGTGCTCGCGATGCTCGACGACGACTCCGAGAATGCATTCGTGGTGCTCGCCGTGCGCGAACTCGCCGGAAAGGCCCGCACGGTGGCGGCGGTTAACGACGCGCATCACCTCAGGCGGGTGAAGCTGGTTCAGCCGGATATCGTCATTGCGCCGCAGATCCTGGGCGGCGAGCTCACGGCGATGCTGCTTAGCGGCGAGAAAGTGACGGCCGATTTCGTGATGAACAGGGTGTTCGAGCAAGGTGGCCACGGCGGCGTCGCGGCGCCGGGTGCTGCTTCAACCTGAGGGAGGAGTCATGCTGCGTCGTTGCATTGCGATCGTCACTTGCGCCGCGTCGGTCGCCGGGGCGCAATCGCCCGCCCAGGGCGCGCTCGGCTTCTACCGCTTCCCCACCATCAGCGGCCAGACGATCGTCTTCGCCGCCGAGGGCGACCTCTGGTCGGTGCCCGTCACGGGCGGGCTCGCGCGCAGGATCACCACGCATCCGGCGGAAGAGACGGACCCCGTCATCTCGCGTGACGGCAAGACCCTCGCGTTCACCGCGCGCTACGAAGGTCCTGCGGCGCTCTACACAATGCCGATCACCGGCGGCTTGCCAACGCGCTGGACGTACGACGGCGACGCGGCGACCGCCACCTCGTGGACGCCGGACGGGAAGCTCGTTTACAAGACGCTTCAGTACACGACGATCCCCAAGTACGGGATGGTTCAACTGGACCTCGCCAGCGGCAATCGCGTGCTCGTCCCGCTTGCCGGCGCCACGGAGGGCTCGTACGACGCCAGCGGCCGGACGATCTACTTCTCGCGCCCGGGCTTCCACAACAACGTTACCAAGCGCTACACCGGCGGCACCGCGCGGCAGGTCTGGAAGTACACCACCGGAGCTGCGGAGGCGGTCCAGCTCACGGGCAAGGAGTACAATGGCGAGAGCCACTCGCCCATGTGGTACAACGGCCGCGTGTACTTCGTGAGCGACCGGGACGGCCAGATGAACATCTGGTCAATGAAGGAGGACGGCAGCGACAAGATCCAGGTGACGAAACACGTCGGCTGGGACGTGAGGGCGCCCAAGATGTCGCCCGACGGAAAGATCGTGTACCAGTGGCAGGCCGATCTCTGGGTGCTCGACGCGGCCACGGGACAGACGAAGATCGTCCCGATCGCCCTCTCGAGCGACCTCGACCAGATGCGCGACCGCTGGGTGGCGGATCCGATGCGGTACCTCTCGTCGGCTCATATATCGCCTGACGGCGACCGCGTGGCGCTCACGTCGCGCGGGCGCGTGTTCGTCGCGCCGGTGAAGCAGGGGCGGTTCGTGCGGGCATCAACCAAGGACAGCGCGCGGTTTCGCGAGGCAACGTTCACACCCGACGGCAAGTCGCTGCTCGCGCTGAGCGATGAGACGGGCGAGTTCGAGTGGGTGCGCATCCCCGCGAACGGAGTGGGGCCCGACGAAGCCCTCACGAAGGGCGGCGACATCCTCCGCTTCCAGGGCTTCCCCTCGCCCGATGGCAAGTGGCTCGCATGGACGGATAACAACCGCGACCTCTGGGTGATGAACGTCGCGTCGAAGGAGACGAGACGCGTCTCGGAGAACCGGCAGGGAGTGGGCGCCGCCGCGTGGTCGCCCGACAGTCGCTGGCTCGCGTTCGAGATGACCGCGTTGAACTCGTTCTCGCAGGTGAAGATCTACGACGTGCAGGCGAACCGCACCACCGCGCTCACCAGCGACCGCACCAACAGCGTGGCGCCAGCGTGGGATCCGAAGGGCGAGTTCATCTACTTCCTCTCGGACCGGAATCTGAAGACGCTCGTTGGCGCGCCGTGGGGGAACCGGCGTCCGGAGCCGTACTTCGACAAGGAGGTCGAGATCTACCAGGTCGCGCTCAGGTCGGGGCTGCGCTCTCCTTTCCAGCAGGATGACGAACTGACGCCACGCGCGGGTGCAGCGCCGAAGCCCGACACGGCTGCGCGAGGGGTGCAGATTGACCTCCTTGGCCTCGCGAACAGGATCCGCCGCGTACCCGTGCCGAGCGGCAACTACGACTGGCTGGCTGCAAACGGCGATGCGCTCTTCTACAGGTCGCGCGGTTCCGGCGCCGACGCGAAGGCCGACCTCGTCGCCCTCAAGATCGGCAACGAGAAGCCGGAGCCCGTCGTCGTGGTTGACGCAATCGGTTCGGCGGAACTCTCGGCCAACGGCAAGAAGGTGCTCGTGCGAAAGGACAATGCGCTTTACGTTGTTGACGCGAAGCCCGTGAAGGTCGGCAATCTCGCCGACAGCCGCGTGGACCTCACGAGCTGGAAGTTCAGCATCAATACGCGCGACGATTTCCGCCAGATCTTCGTGGACGCGTGGCGCATGGAGCGCGACTGGTTCTACTACCCGAAGATGCACGGCGTGGACTACAAGGCCACCCTCGCGAAGTACGGCGCGCTGCTGCCGCGCATCACCACACGTGACGAACTGAGCGACCTCATCGGCTGGGTGGTAGGCGAACTCTCGGCGCTGCACACGTCCGTTGGCGGCGGCGACCTGCGGCGAGGCGAGGACAACGTTGCCGTTGCATCGCTTGGCGCGCGGCTCTTTCGCGACGCCGCCAAGGGCGGGTACCGGATTGATTACATTTACCAGACCGACCCGGAGTATCCCGCGGAGCGCTCGCCGCTCGCCGACCCGGATCTGAACGTCAAGGCCGGCGACGTCATCACGGCGGTGAACGGCACGAAGACGCTGGATGCTCGCGATATTGGCGAACTGCTGGCCAACCAGGTGGGTAAGCAGGTGCTGCTCACGATCGGCAGCGGCGCGGCCGTGCGCGATATCGTCGTGCAGACCGTCGGCAACGAGCAGAACCTGCGCTACACCGACTGGGAGTACGCGCGCCGTCTCGCTACCGAGGAGAAGAGCGACGGCAAGATCGGGTACGTGCATCTCCGCGCCATGGGCGGCGGCGACATTGACCAGTTCTACCGCCAGTTCACGCCCGTGTTCGACAAGCAGGGGCTCGTGCTCGACATGCGGCAGAACCGCGGCGGTAACATTGACTCGTGGGTGCTCGAGATGCTGTCGCGGAAGGTCTGGATGTACTGGCAGGATCGTGTCGGCAACCCGTACTGGAACATGCAGGGCGCGTTCCGCGGGCACATCGTGATGCTGGTTGACCAGGAGACGGCATCGGACGGCGAGGCGGTGGCGGAGGGGTTCCGGCGCCTCGGGCTTGGCACGATCATTGGCGCCCGAACGTGGGGCGGCGAGATCTGGCTGAGCGGGGTGAATACCCTTACCGACGCCGGGGTCGCGCGCGCGCCGATGAGCGGGGTTTACGGCGCGGAAGGCAAGTGGCTCATCGAGCAGGACGGTGTGCATCCCGACATCGTGGTCGAGAACCTTCCGCACGAGACCTTCCTCGGCAAGGATGCGCAGCTCGACGCTGCAATCGAGTTCCTGAAGAGGAAGATCGCGGAGGACCCGAGGCCGGTTCCGCAGCCGCCTCCGCATCCGGTCAAGCGGCCGCCGGACGGGCCCGAGTAGGTCGAGCCCAACACATCGGCGCGGTCGCGCGCCTCGCCCTCGGCCCTAGCGACCGGCGGGGCGCATCCAGTCGCGCACGTGGTTTCGCGCGAGCGATGGCGCGCCGCTGAGCGAGATGATCCAGCGGTCCGGCAAGCCACTGCTCCGCATCACCGTGCGGCCGATGTCGAGCCGCAGGGGGGCCTGCCACGGATTGCTCGACATCTGGCGCAGGCCGATGCCGACCATGGTGGCGTGCACGCGCCGCTCGGCGCGGCCGGCTGCTTCGGGCGTCCGCACGCGCTCCGACCAGGCTGCGAACAGCGCGCCCTCGATCGCCCAGCGCCCTTCCCGGGCGTAGAGAGCCGCGCTCCGCTCGACCCGCGCCGAGAGGGCCTGCTCGGCCAGGCGCGAGGAGGGCCGCAGCGTCCTGAGCATCGGGTCGGAGGTTGCCAGCGCGAAGACATCCGGATCCGGGTTCCACACGCGTTCGGCCGAGAACGCAGCCGTCCAGAGGCCACCGGGGGCGCGCGCCACCAGCGTGGCGTTTGCCCGCACCGACGCGTTCGACACCGTGTCGCGCGTGCGATACCCTGAACTCCACACGTCCGCCGTCAATACCGAGGCTGGCGTGGGCATCGCGGTGACGCCGGCCCATCCGTCCCAGTGCGCGATCGTGCCGCCGGTGCGCAGGTCGCGCCCCATACCCGTCACCATCTCGCCTTCGACTCCAACGGGGAGCTCCGAGCTGCGCTGGCCGGGTACGAGCCAGTCAATCGAGCGAAACCGGGTAATGCGCCGCGAGACACCCACGAGCGGTGCGGTGAAGGAACGGTGAGCGTGGTCGCCGGCGACGGCCAGTCCCGGCTTGGTGACGTCGAGGTCGGCCTGTTCCTGCTCGATCCCGGCCGTGACGCCCCACACGCCTGCGCCGTCCGACGCCAGGCGCCGATTCACCACGAGCGCGTTGGTGCGCCTCGTGATGTCAATGATCTTGCCCGTGGAAGGGTCGCTTGCGAGCCGGCGTTCCTGCGCGCTGGTGAGCGCGGCGCGCCACGGGTCCAGCGGCGACTGCTCGCGCGAGCGCAGGTTCCAGTACCAGCCGCGGCCTTCCGCGTACGCGCGCATGAGGGCGCTCGCCCGGACGGGCGCGCCGAGGAAGTACGGGTCGGCAACGCCAACGGCGAGCGCCTGGCGGGTGTTTGTCTCCTCGGTCGTCACCGAGAGTGAGCGGCCCGTGCCGAGCAGGTTGCGGTCCTCGAACGACGCATGGCCGATGGTGTGGCTTCCCAGCTGGATGGAGCCGCGCGTAGTCCAGGCGTCGCGGGTGCGCACGGTGAAGTCCGTCTGCGCGGCGGCGTCGCAGTGGCGTCCCTCGAGGGTGACGTCGGCGAAGAGCGACGACTTGCGCAGTCGGCGCACGGATTCCTCGATTGCCCCGGGGCTGGCGTTGTCGCCCGTGCGGAAACCGAGTTCCTGTTCGACGACGCTCGTGCGCGTGGGCACGCGGAGGCGCCGCGCGATGGAGGAGAGCCGCGCGCTCGGCAGCTCAACGCCGCCGGTCTCGATGGTCAGCCGGCCGACGCGCGTGCCGAGCCAGGATGCCGGGAAGGTTGCGCCGAGGGTATCAACCTCGCACCGGGTGAAGGCTGGCGCCTCGACTCGCTGGCGCGGTGGCACGGGCGGAGCCGGCGGAGCGCTGGCCGTCGAGCCCATGAGGACGACCGCGGGGCGATCGGCGGGTGTCGCTCCAGGGCCGGTCGCTTCGGGAATCGCAGCCGCGAGCGTCGAGGTTGCGTTGCGCACGGGAAGGCCGCGTCCGTTGCGCGCGAGCACGTCGGCCGAACGCTCCCGCACGCGGCTCCGGGCGGCGACGCGGTGCGGTGCCCGTGTTGCGCGTGCGCCGGCTGGCTGCTCGCCGGCGGTATCTGCCTGCGCCGTTGCCAGTGCCGGCCCTGTGGCGCCCGGTGCGTCGGGCCAGGGAGTGAGCGCGGCCATCGCGATCGCCGCGGCCATGAGACCGAATGCCGCCCGGCTGGCGAGCGGGGCCGCCGAGCGCGGCAGGCGTTCGCGCGCCCAGCGAACGAGGCGGGCGCCGTCGAGCAGGTCGTACTGCAGCCAGAGCCACACCAGGGCGTACGGAACGGCTTCCAGCCCGGCCACGCACGCCAGCATGAGGATCGCGCGGGCGGGCGTCGCGGGGGAGGCCGTGAACCAGACCGCGAGGCCAACGGCCGCGATGATGTACGACGCGTTCTCGGACTGGTGGTTGAATATGACGACGTAAATGAGCAGCGATGCCAGGTACCGCCGGCGGTAGGCCGCGTCGGCCCACGCGGCGCGGCGCAGTACGCCGGGTGCGACGACGATGGCCGTGGCGAGGGCCTGGAGGGGCCAGTTCGGGATCGCGATGCCGGTCCACTGGCGGATCACCACCATGATGCTGCGGGCGAACGTCAGGTCGCGTCCGTCGGCGGAGAGGATCGCGATCCACGAGCGATACTGCTCGAGCAGCAGTCGCGGCGTCGTGACCAGCAGCGGCCCCGCGAGGAACGCGATTGCCACGAGGGAGACGATTGCAACCGCGCGCCATCGGCGCGAGCGCGTGAGGGCGAACGGCATGATCGCGGCCGGGAACAGCTTCATTAGTGTGCCCGCCGCGATCGCGGCGCCGGCCCGCGCCGCGCGGCCGTCCTCGATGGCGAGGAAGCTTGCCACCATGAGAGCCGCGATGAGCGCGTTGCTCGATGTGCTCTGTACCGCGCCGACCAGCGCGGGCAGGACGATGAGCAGGGCGACGGTACCGGCGCGTCCAGGCAGCAGCCGGTCCACCGCCGCGTAGAGCGAGAGCGCGTTCAGCGTCGTCCATGCCAGCAGCCCGAGGAGGAACGGCGTGTACGCGAACGGCGCGAAGAAGAGCGCGGCAGTGGGGTTGTACTTGAACCGGTCGCGGTCTTCCGTCCCTTGCTCTGCGGGGTAGCGGGCGTACAGATCGCGCCCTTCGCTCAGATGGACGAACGACTGCCGGAAGATCGGGTAGGTCGCATGGCCCTGGGTAAGCACGCCGCGTTGAACCGTCGCGACGCCCGCGAGCGCGAGGAAGGTGGCGAGGATGCAGAGCCGTATGCGCGCGTCCACCCTACGCCTCGGGTGGTGGGTGAGCTGCCCGGCCGCGTGAGCGCGGCGGATGTCGGCAGGAGGCGGCTCGGGATGCATTTCGGATTGGGGGTACGACCGGGTTAATCATATGTGAGCCGGACTTGCGGCTCAATGGAGCGATGCCGGGCTCTTTGATCTGCGATGGGCCGTGGGGCACAAGTACACGAAGGGATTCGCGGGTATCTGGCCCACTCCGTGGGTGGCGCTTTCGATGCTCCCGAGCGTTTGGCTGCCGGATGTCGGAAGTGGCCCAGCGGGGGGATCCGCATGTGCATCGGCCGGGTGTCGCTCAATGCGGCGCGGCGCGCAACCGTGCGGCGGATGCGCGCCCCTCGCATTGGGTCGCTGCCGGCGCTAGCGCTCGACGTCCGCAGTATGGACTGTCGCGTCGTTGGCCGAAAGGCGTAACTTCGCACCACCGTGCCAACGCCGACAGTGCACCCATCGCCCCGATGACGCCTCACGCGCGAGCCACGCTTGCGGTCGCCACGATCGGCGCGTGTGCCGCCGCTATCGCGGCGATCCTGTTCCCGCGCGCCTTCCCGGCAATCGCGCTCGACAACCGCCTCACGCAGGCCACGGCCCTCGCGCGCGCCGACTCGTTTTTCTCCGCGCATGCCCTCGCGCCCGATGCCACCAGGCGCGCTGTCCTCTTCGCCGCTGACGACTCCGTCGTTACCTACGTTGACATCGCCGCTGGCGGAGCCGACTCTGTCAACGCGCTCGTGAGAGGGAAAGACGCAGCGCTCTTCTCCTGGGCGGTGCGCGCCTTCGAGCCGGGCGACGCACGCGAGGCAACGGTCGAACTCGCGACGGACGGCCGCGTCATTGGCTTCCGCCGCAAGCTCGCCAATACGGACACGCTCCCCGACATCGGCGCAGATTCGGCGTCGGCGCTTGCCTACGCCGTGCTCACGGAATGGATCGGCCAGCCGCACAGCCTCTGGCAGATCCAGACGACGAGCTACGAAACGAGGAAGGAAAGCGGCCGCGTGGACCGAACGGTCACCTTCGAGCGCACCGACCGGACGATCGGCGACGCGCCGATCCGGCTGGATGTCGTCGTGGCGGGCAACACGCCGGTCGAAGCGCGGCCGTACATCTACATCCCCGAGTCGTTCAGCCGCCGGTACGCGGAGATGCGCTCGGCGAACGACCTCCTCGCTGCCCTCGCGACCGTCGGAATCCTTGGGTTGGCGCTCCTGGGCGTGTTGTCGCTGAGAAGATTCTCGCGTGACGGCGGGCTCCGCTGGAAGCCGGCGCTGCTGGTCGGCGGCGTCATCGGCGCCGGGATCGCGGGCGCAGGGATCAACGGGCTTGGCGCGGCGTGGTTCTCGTACGACACGGCGACGCCAGCCGCGCTCCATCAGGCAATCGCGCTCGCGGCCGCGCTGGCGGGCGGAGTGGCGATGGGCGGAGTCGTCACGCTCACCCTCGTGGCCGCAGAGGCGGCCGCGCGACATGCATTCCCGCACAAGCTCGACTGGTGGGCGCTCTGGCGCGCGCGCGGCACGCGCGAGGCAGCGGCGCAGGTGGGCGGCGGTTACGTCGTGGCCGCGATCGGGTTCGCCTATGTTGCCGCGTTCTATCTCGTCACCCGCCATACGCTCGGCTGGTGGGTGCCAAGCGAACTGCTCGACGACCCGAACCAGGTCGCCACGCCCGCGCCATGGCTCACGGGCATCGCAATGTCGCTGCAGGCCGGGGTCTGGGAGGAGGCACTCTTCCGCGCGCTGCCGCTCTCGATGCTCGCGCTCTGGACGATGAACCGTCCGAACCGCGAATGGTGGATGCGCATGGGCATCGTGGGCACGGCCCTGATTTTCGGCTTCGCGCACTCGAACTACCCGTCGTGGCCGCCGTACTCCCGCGGCTTCGAACTCCTGCTGGAGGCGTCGTTCTGGGGCGTGGTGTTCCTGAGGGCAGGGCTGCTCGTCACGGTGACCAGTCACTTCGTGTACGACCTCGTCCTCTTCTCGCTCTTCACGGCGACCGGGAGCGCGCCGGCGTACCGCATCTCGGCGGCAATTGCCCTCCTCGCCCTGCTTGCGCCGGCGCTCGTGGTTGGCTGGCGGTTGCTGCGCCAGCGGGGGTTCGCGCCGCTGCCGGCCGGAGCGCGGTTTGGCGAGTGGCGTCAGCCGCCGGGCTCGGTCCCGCCCGCAGCGCCCGAAGCGATCGAGCAGCCGAGGGCGCTCTCTGCGCAGGGCCGCAGCGTCGCGTTGGTTGCATTCGCGGCGGCGCTGGTCGCGGCCGCCGCCTTGCCCGCAGCGCGCGTTCGCGGCCCGGCATTCACGGCTACCCGCGAGCGCGCGATGACTGTTGCCGACTCCATGCTGGCTGCTTCCGGCAGCGCCGCCGCCGACAGCGCGCTCGCGGCGGTGCGCGACCCGGCGAGCGGCTGGCGACGCCTTGCAACGGCCGCGGCCGACACGCTCGCTTCATGGCCGCGACTCCTCCACGAGCACGGGATGGACTACATGGTCGCGCCGCTCGCGTTCACGTACTCGCCCCCGGCGTGGTGGACGGTGCGGTACGTGCGCACGACAGGATCGGCATCCGACCGCGCCGACGAGTGGCGCATCCGGGTAACGCCCGACGGTCGCCCGCTCGACGCCCGCCACATCGTTGCCGACAGCGCGCCCGGCGGTTCACCGCCTGCCGATTCGCTGCGGCGCGCGGCGCGCCGTGCGCTTGCGCGCGCAGGCGTAGACACCACGCCGCTCGTCGAGTCCGACTTTCAGGAAACGGAGCGTCCGAGGCGGCGCGACGCAACCGTTACCTACGTGGACACGTCACTCCACCTGCCTGAGGGCGCCAGCGCGCGCGCGTGGGTGAGCTTCGCCGGTAGTGAGCCGCTGGTTTCGCGGCGCGGAATCGAACTGCCGGAATCGTTCCGACGCGCCGAGCGTGAACGAGGCACCCGGGTGCTCGCGTTCACGGGCCTGCTGGCAGCGCTCGCGCTGGGGGTGATCGGGGGCGGGGCGATCGTCATCGCGAAGAGGCGCAGACCACTCGTGAACGATGCGGTGTTCGACCGGCGAACAGCATTGCGCCTGCTCGGCCTGCTGGCGCTGCTGTCGTGCCTTGTGACGCTCAACAACTGGCCCGCCGCCGTCTTTGCTTACGACACGGCCGCCACGTGGAGCAGCCACCTTGCGACCTTCGCCATTGCCGTCGTCGTGGCGCCCATCGGGGTGCTCGTCATTGCTGGAGTGTGGCAGGTGATGGAAGTGCTGCGGCGCCGCGCGGGAATTGCCGCCTGGCCGACGGGCGGCCGCGACGCGGTGCGAAGCGCGACAATCGCGGGGATGGGGATCGGCGCGGTCGCAGTGCTTGGCGAGTTGGTGTCGCAGGCGATGCGCGCTGGTGAGGCGGGGCTCGTTCCCGTCACGGGACTATCCATGGCTGTTCCCGCCGTCGCCGCGGCGCTCGCGATGCCGGCGGCGATTGGCGCGGTTGCGGCTGCCAGTGCAGTCCCGCCGCTGCTTCTCATGGCAACCACGCGTAGCGCGCGGGTACGGTGGCTCGTCTTCCTGCTGGCCATCGTAGTTGCGGGCGCGGTGCTCGCGCCCATCGCCGACAGCGTGGCGTCGGAACTGCCGTCCGTCGGAGAGGCACTGGCTGGACTCTGCGCCGCCGTTGCCCTCGTTGCCGCGATCGTTGTCTGGGGGCGCCGGGGGCCGCTCACGTGGCTGGTTGCCGCGGCAACGTTCGCGGGGCTGAGCTTGTTTCGCGATGGCGTGGATGCGCACACGGGCCAGGAGCGGATCGCGGCCGCGTTGGGCGTGCTCGCGTGCGTAGCTTGCGCGCTGTGGCTTGCGCGACGTGCAGCGGCCCGGCAGGGGACGGTGGTTGACGCAGGCGACGCAACCGGCGCGCCGGATCAGCCCATGAAGTAGAGTCCGAATGCGCACCTCGAACTGCGACATGCGCACCTCGAACTCCGCAAAACGCTGGTCGAGCTTCGCGTCGAATCGCGCGAAGATCAGCCGCGCCGTTACCGGCATTCGCGCCTCCAGTCGAGCTACGCGAACGTTGCATCACACGCTCGGCGGATACGTTACCGAAAGGCTGCGCGCCGGCGCATTTTTCCCGCCATCGAACACCGGGGATCACAACATATGCCTTCGACCCGCAAGATCATCGCCATTGCCGTCCTTGTCGCCGCCCCCGCGGCCCTCGTCGCCGGAGCGACCGCGGCCGCGCAGGCGCAGTCCATCGCCGACCAATACCGTGCCACCACCCAGCGCATCGTCGAGGCTGCGCTCTCCGACTCGGCAGCGTGGAACCGCATCGCGGAACTCACCGAGAAGTTCGGCAGCCGGTTCAGCGGGTCGGAGGGCCTCGAGCAGGCGATTGACTGGATCGTCGCGCAGATGAAGGCCGACGGCCTCGTGAACGTGCGGGGGGAGCCGGTGATGGTGCCGCGCTGGGTGCGCGGAGAGGAGTCGGCCGAACTGCTGGCGCCGCGCGTGGCGAACTTGCCGATGCTCGGGCTCGGCGGAAGCATCGGGACATCCCCGGGCGGCATCGTCGCCGACGTGATGGTCGTGGCCTCCTACGACGAGCTCACGCGGCGCGCTGCCGAGGCGAAGGGCAGGATCGTGCTTTTCAACGTCCCGTTCACCAACTACGGCGAAACGGTGCGCTACCGTACCGGCGGCGCGGTTGCCGCGGCCAGGGTGGGCGCAGTGGCCTCGATGATCCGCTCGGTGACGCCGTACTCGATGCGCACGCTGCACACGGGCAACATGTCGTACGACTCGACGGTCACGAAGATTCCCCACTTCGCGATCACGACGGAGGACGCCGACATGATCGCGCGGCTCATCGCGCGGGGCGAGCGCGTGCGCGTGCGCGTGAAGATGTCGGCGCGCTTTCTGCCCGACGCGCCGTCGCGGAACGTGATGGGTGAACTCCGCGGCCGCGAGTTTCCTGACGAAGTCGTCGCGCTTGGCGGGCACATTGACTCGTGGGACGTGGGCCGCGGCGCGATGGACGACGCCGGCGGCGTGGTTGCGGCGTGGCAGGCGCTGCTCATCCTCAGGAAGCTCGGGCTCCAGCCCCGCCGGACGATCCGCGTGGTGGGATGGGTCAACGAGGAGAACGGTACGCGCGGCGGCAACGCCTACCGCGACCAGCATAGCGCCGAGGCCGCGAAGCACTCGCTCGTGATCGAGTCCGACGGCGGCGTCTTCCGGCCGCTCGGCTTCGGCTTCACTGGGAGCGACTCGGCGTTCGCCATCATGCAGCAGATCGGGTCGCTGCTCGATGCAGCCGGCCTCGGAAAGGTTACGCGGGGCGGTGGCGGGGCCGACATCGGCCCCATCATGGGGCTTGGCGTGCCCGGCGCCGGACTCAACGTGGACGACACGCGATATTTCTGGTTCCACCACAGTGAAGCCGACACCGTGGACAAGCTCGACCCGCGCGAGGTGGCGCAGAGCGCCGCGGCGATGGCGATCCTGGCGTACGTGGCGGCCGACCTTCCCCGGTTGCTGCCGCGCTGACGAGCCCCGCGCGGACGAGCCCCGCGCGGACGAGCCGCGCCGCCGACCGGCCGCAGTGACCCGCCGTCGCGGCCCCCGGCCGCCACCGGCGGGAATCAGGCGTGTAACTTCCAGCGGGTTCAGGCGGTAGGAATGCGGGGCCGCGCGCGAAAACGCGCCCGCGGCGAAGCCAGGGTATCGGCGGAGCCGCACACATACCGAGAACGGAGACGATAAGTGAACAACCGCACGTTGCGGCTTGCCCTCGGGCTCGCCGCCATCGTTCCTGCGGCCGCGGCGCATGCGCAGGCATCGCCCGACTGGTCGCTGCTGGAACGCTCGCGCACCAACACTCCCAAGCCGACCAGCACCGCAATTACGGTTGAGGACCTCAAGACGCGGCTCTTCCTGTTTGCCGACGACTCGATGCGCGGCCGGATGCTGGGCGACCGGGGCAACGTCATGGGCACCAGTTACATCGCGGCGGAGCTCAAACGGCTCGGTATCGAGCCCGCCGGCGACAACGGCACGTACTTCCAGCTCGTACCGGTCGTGGATCGCGCACTGGATGAGAGCAAGCCCATCTCGCTTGGCGGCCAGACGTTCGTGCCGTGGAAGGATTACCTGCCGCGCGACAACGGGGCCGGCGAGCGCTCGACTGACGGCGTTTCCGTGGTTTACGGCGGCATCTGGGGCGATGCGGCAACGATGCTTCCCCGCGGCCAGGCCGACGGCAAGGTCGTGATCCTCACGACCACGCCCGACGAAACCGGCGCGGGCCTGCCTGGCCTGCCCAACCGCCAGTTGGCGACGGCGTACTTCCACGGGTCGAACGGTATCCTCATCGTGGGGATGGCGAACGTCCCGAAGGAAGCAATTGAAGTCTACCGCCAGCCGACCGGCGGGATGAAGGACGAGAGTCCGCCTGCCATGCCGGCATACATCTACATCAGCGACGCCATGGCGCGCGCATCGCTCGGCGCCGACCCCGCGACGCTCTCGCCGGGCGCTGTGGGCAAGCCGTTCGCCGGGCGCGCGGTGTGGAAGGAGACTCCCATCGCGAACCCCGCGCGCAACGTGATAGGGATCATCCGGGGGTCGGATCCGGTGCTGAAGAACGAGTACGTGGCCATCGGCGCCCACAACGACCACGTGGGCATTGATCCGACGCCCTTGCCGCACGATTCGGTCTACGTGGTCAACCACCTGTACCGCGTGCAGGGCGCGGACGACGCGCCGCCGCGCCTGAACACGGCCGATGCCGAGCGCGTGAATACTCTGCTGGCCGAGATTCGCAAGAAGACGAATGGCGCGTCGGCGCGGATGGATTCCGTGTACAACGGGGCGGACGACGACGGCTCGGGCTCGATGGGCGTACTCGAGATGGCCGAGTACTTCGCTGGCCAGCGCACGCGCCCCAAGCGCTCGCTCCTGTTTGTGTGGCACGTGGGCGAGGAAGAAGGGCTCTATGGCTCACAGTGGTTCACCGACCACCCCACAGTGCCGCGCGACGCCATCGTGACGCAGCTCAACATGGACATGATCGGGCGGGGCGACGCCTCCGACGTCACGGGCGTGACCAAGGACGGCGCGAAGATCCATGGCAGCCCGAACTACCTGCAGCTCATTGGCTCCCGCCGACTCTCGACCGAGCTTGGCGACCTCGTCGAGAAGGTGAACAAGGACAAGAGCCACAACATGACCCTCGACTATTCGCTCGACGCCAACGGACACCCGCAGAACATCTACTGCCGCAGCGACCACTACGAATACGCGCGCTACGGGATCCCCGTGACCTTCTTCACGACCGGCGGCCACGCCGACTACCACCAGCTTACCGACGAGCCGCAGTACATAGACTATCCGCACATGCTGCGCGTCGTGAGCTTCATCAAGGATGTGGCAGCGGCCGTCGCCGACCTGCCCAGGCGGCCCGTGGTTGACAAGCCGAAGCCGGACCCCAAGGGCGCCTGCCAGCAGTAGCGCTGGCCGTTGCCGCTCCTGTGAACGTTTGCGGATGTGACGCGTGGCGCCGGGCGGCGATGGTTGCCGCCGGCGCCTTCGTCGTGGCTGGCAGCGCAGTCGCCCAGCGTCCGACCGCGGTGCGCATCACGACCGATAACGACGCATACCTCTTCTGGCTCCCCCCGTGGGACCGCACCGACCACGAGTACACGAGCGGGGTGCGCGGAACCATCGAGTACGACGGTCGCGCCCGGCTGCTTCCCCTTGGTCTCTTGCGCCCCGCATGCGCGGGTGCCGCGAAGTGCGCAACGCACTCCTATTCACTCGGTCAGGAACTGTACACCGGCGATCCTCCGCCGTCGCCGGGCGTGTCTCCGCCGCGGTATCCTTCGCGCCGCACCAACGCGGGCTGGCTGTACGTCGAGGCCGCCGAGCGTGACTCCGCGCCCCGGGCAGTGATTGACCTGAGCGTGCGTGTGGGCGTGGTTGGGCCGCCGGCGCTTGGCAGGCCGATGCAGGAGTTCTTCCATCTGATCGGGCCCAAGTACCCTCTGCCCGCGGACTGGAGCAACCAGCTTCCCTTCGAGCCCGGGTTCATCGCGACGGTGGCCCGCCGGCGCGTCGTTGCCTCGGCCGGGACACCCGGCGAGGCCGGCGTGTCGCTGACGATGCGGGAGAGCGCGTCACTGGGGACGATCCTCACGGGCGCTTCAGCTGGCTTCGTTGCTTCGGGTACCGTACCGCTGGGCAGCGAACGTGCGAGCCGGCGACTGCCGCGGCTCGCGCTCTCGGCGGACGCGACCGGCTCGGGCGTGCTTCGCGACGAGTTTCTCGACGGGACGTTCTTCAGGGCGAGTCCGCGTCTGGACAAAGAGCCGTTCTACGCCGAGGGAGGTGCGTCAATCGAGCTGCGGTGGCCAAAGGTACGCGTTGGCTACCGCGCCGCGCGCACCGGCCGCCGTTACCGGCTGCAGGGCGCGCCGTTCTCGTATGGCACGCTCACGGCGGAATGGCGTCCCGGGCGCTGAGCCGACACCCGGGGCTCTGACCCGGGGCCCTCGCGGTGCCGAACGCGCGGCCGCGGTCGGCCCGCAAGCCCTGACAGCGTTGCGCGGGATTGCCCGACGCCGCGTAGCCGCGGCCGGTGCAGAATTTTCGCGTGGCATTCCCCCAAACGTGGAGAAAATCGAGATGCGATATTCGGGCATGACGGTGATGGCCGTGGGCGCGCTGCTGGTGGCGTGCGGCGGAAAAGGCGAGGGAGTGGAGCAGCAGCCGGCAGCCACTGGCGGCCAGGCGTCGGTGGTGGACAACGAATCGCAGCAGGACATAGCGCGCATAGCGGCGGGCTCGAAAGACCATACGACGCTCGTCGCGGCGCTCAAGGCGGCGGACCTGGTCAACTCGCTGGCCAACGCGGGGCCATTCACTGTTTTCGCGCCGACGAACGACGCGTTCAAGAAGCTCCCCGCGGGCACCGTTGATGATCTGCTCAAGCCGGCGAACAAGTCGCAGCTGTCAACCGTCCTCATGCATCATGTGACGACGTCGGCCTTTGCGGTGAGCGACTTCAGCGACGGCCAGGCGGTTGGCATGGCCGACGGCTCGACGGAGACCATCTCGAAGAAGGGCCCGGACACGTTCATCGGCGGCGCCAAGGTGATTGGCTCGGTACGCGGGTCCAATGGCTGGGTACACGTGGTGGATGCGGTGCTGGTGCCGAAGAAGTAGCTCCGCTTGGGGGAGCGCCGCTGCGTGTCGGGGCGGGGGATGGTAACTTTCTCCACCTCCCGCTCATCACAACCGGAGCAACAATGGCAGCGAAGAAGAAGGCCAGGGTGAAGGCGGCACGCTCAGGGAAAAAGTCCGCGGCAAGCAAGGCAAAGGGGAAGGTCGCGAGGAAGGCCGGAAGCAGCCAGCGCGGCAAGGCAGCGCCGAAGAAGCCAGCAGGCCGCCGGGCCGTTCGGGCCGCGCAGGTGCCAAATCCGTGGAACGCCTGGGCGGACCGTTTCGAGCGCGAAGCCGCAACGACGCTCAGGGTGATGCGCGGGTTCCCGTCCGACCAGGGCGCGTTCCAGCCGCACCCGCGATCCAGCAGCGCCCACCGGCTTATCGCGACGTTCGTCGGCGAGCAGGGGATCCTGCTTGGCGCGATCCGCGGCACGCTGCAGATGCCGCTGAGCTTTCCTCCGCCGCCGGCCACCATTGACGAGTGCATCGCCGCATTCGAAGGCGCGGTGAAGGAAGTCCTCGCGGAAGCGCGGAGCGCGCGGCCGGAGAGCCACTCGAGGACGGTGCCGTTCTTTGGCGGTCCCCAGCGGGTGGCGCGTATCCCGGCGGGCACGCTCGCGAACATCCTCCTGGCGGACCAGATACACCATCGCGGCCAGCTCTCCGTGTACAACCGGATGGCCGGCGGCACGGTGCCGTCCATCTACGGACCGTCGGCCGACGAGCCTTGGTAGGAAAGCCGCGCCGGGCAGCGGAACGGCGCGCCTTCCCGTAACTTCCGTAGGAACAGCTTCTGGCGAGTCGCCCGGTGCCCCGTGCGCTGGGGCGATTCGCGCGTACCTACCCTCTTCGCATTGGTACCATGACCCGTATTGCCCGCTGTCTCTCCCTCGCAAGCGCCGCGGTCGCCGCGGCGGCCGCTTTTTCCGGCGCGCAGACGCTCGATTCCGCGGCGGTCGCCGGGCTGCCATGGCGCAACGTCGGCAACGCCAACTTCATGGGGCGCATCTCCGACGTCGTCGGCATTCCAGGCCCTTCGAAGACACTCTTCGTGGCTGCGGCGGGGGGCGGCATCTGGAAGAGCATGAACAACGGCAACACATGGCGCCCCGTGTTCGACGACAAGCGCGTCATCTCGATGGGGATGCTGGCGATCGCCCCGAGCGACACGATGCAGGTGTGGGCCGGCACCGGCGAGCCGAACGCCCGCAACTCGATCGAACCGGGCGGCGGAATCTACAAGTCAACCGACGGCGGCATCACCTGGAAGCTGATGGGGCTTGAGAAGACGCAGCACATCGGCGGGATCGTGGTGAATCCAACCAACCCCAACATCGTGTACGTCGCAGCGCTGGGTGCGGTATGGGGCACGAACCCCGAGCGCGGCATCTACAAGACGGAGGATGGCGGCAACACGTGGAAGCTCGTGAAGTTCATCAACGATAAGACGGGCTTCGTGGACGTAAAGCTCGACCCACGCAACCCGAACGTCGTGTGGGCGGCATCGTGGCAGATGTACCGGACGCCGTACTCGCTCAAGTCGGGCGGGCCGGGCTCTGACCTCTGGAAGTCCACCGACGCTGGGGCCACGTGGACCGCAGTGCGGGGCAACGGGTTCCCGGCGGGCACGAAGGGCCGCATCCGGATCGCGATTTCGCAGTCCGACCCCGACGTGATGTACACGATGGTCGAGGCGGCCGACCCGTCTGCCGACGGCAGCTACGTGCCGTCGAACTCGCCCAAGGCCAACGGCCTCTACCGTTCGGCTGACGGCGGCAAGACGTGGACCCAGCAGAACAACATCAACACGCGCCCGTTCTACTACTCGAATGTGGCCGTTGACCCGCGGGATCCGAACCGGGTGTACTTCTCCAGCACGCAGCTCCAGGTGTCGGACGACGGTGGCAAGACGTCGCGCGGCGCGGCGCAGCAGGTGCACGTGGACGACCACGCCATCTGGATTGACCCGCACGACCCGGAGCGGATCGCCCTCGCGCACGACGGCGGCATCGCGCTCACGATGGACAAGGGCGGCAACTGGTTTCAGCCGCAGAATCTGCCCATCGCCCAGTTCTACGAAGTGAGCTACGACATGCAAGTGCCGTACTACATCTGCGGCGGAGCTCAGGACAACGGCGGGTGGTGCGGCCCGAGCAAGCGGAAGTCCGCGGTCGGCAACGCGTACTGGTTCACCGTGTCCGGCGGCGACGGCTTCTACACGGCGCAGGATCAGATGGACCCCAGCATCGTGTACTCCGAGTCGCAGGGCGGCAGCGCATCGCGGGTGAACATCAAGACGGGCGAGCGGAAGTCGTTCCAGAAGCCGCAGTGGCAGCCTCAGTACAAGCTGTGGGACGATTCGATCGCGGTGGTCGCGGGCGACCCGACGAAGCCGATGTCGAAGGAAACGAAGGCGCTCGTGGACAAGCTCCGCGCGCAGCAGAAGCAGGACTCGGTTGACCTCAACATGCGCTACAACTGGAACTCGCCGCTCATCCTCTCGCCGCACAACTCGAAGGTGGTGTACTTCGCGGGCAACCGCGTGCTCAAGAGCAGCGACCAGGCGGAGAGTTTCCACCTCATCTCGCCGGACCTGTCGAAGAAGCTGAAGGAGAAGATTGACACCTCCACCATCTGGACGGGCGGCATCACGCTGGACGCGACGGGCGCCGAGACCTACGGCACGATCGTGGCGCTGGCGGAGTCGTACGTGAAGCCGGGGCTGCTGTACGCCGGCACCGACGACGGCAACGTGTGGAAGTCTCTGAACGACGGTGGCGCGTGGGAGAACCTCTCGGGGCGCTTCCCGGGGCTTCCGGCCGAGCTGTACGTGTCGCGCATCGAGCCCTCGCACTTCGACACGCTCACGTTCTACGTCACGTTCGACAACCACCGCTACAACGACTTCAAGCCGTACGTCTACGCCACGACCGACGGCGGCAGGACGTTCCATTCGCTGGCGGCGGGCCTTCCGAACGACAGCCCGGCTGACTACCTGCACGTGATCCGCGAGGACGTGAAGAACCCGAACCTGCTCTTCGTGGGCAGCTCGCTCAGCGTGTACGCCTCCCTTGACCGCGGCGCGCACTGGACCAGGTTCGCGGCCAATCTGCCGAGCGTTCCGGTATACGACCTGAAGATCCACCCGCGCGACGGCGAGCTGATTGCGGCCACGCACGGCCGTGGCTTCTGGATCGCGGACATAGCGCCGCTCCAGCAGCTCACGACTAAGACGATTGCGTCGGCCGCGTACCTCTTCGAGCCCAAGACCGGGTTCCAGTGGGGCGAGGGACCGACGCTGGCCGCAAGTGGGAATGGCAACGCGCAACTCTTCTTTTCGACTCCAAGCCCGGCGTACGGCGCGGCGATTTCGTACCGCGTGACCTCGGGATCGGGCGCGGCCCGCCTGTACATCACCGACGTTGCCGGCGATACGATCGCGAACATGACCGGACCGGGAACGCCGGGGCTGCACACGGTGACCTGGAACTTCAGCGGAACGCGCCCGGTCCAGGCGGCGCCAGCGGTGCAGTCTGCTTCGGAACGGCGCGACAGCATCCTTCGCGTGGTGCGCGCGCCGGCGGTGATTGACTCGCTGCGCAGGGCGAAGTACGACACGACCGCGCTTGCCCGCGTCCAGGAGTTGCTTGCGCCACCGGCGGCTCCGGCAGCGCCTGCGGGCGGACGCGGCGGGCGTGGGGGTGCTGGCGGTGGCGGCCGCGGCGGGGCTGCCTGCCACATGCCGCTCACGCAGTGGGAGCCGTTCTGCGCCCGGCCTGGAGAAGCCGCTGGCGGCCGCGGGGGCGCGGCGGCGGAGTTTGGCGGCGGTGGCCGCGGCGGGCCGGTGGGTCCTGAGAGCGACAAGGTGCGCCGCGTGTTCGAGATCATCGGGCTGCGCGTTCCCGGCGGCGGCGGCCGCGGTGGACGCGGCGGGTTCGGGGGCTTCGGCGGCGCGGGTGGAAGCTTTACCGCCAGCACTGGCGACTACCTCGTCACCCTCGTAGTGAATGGCCAGACGTTCAAGCAGACGCTTCGGGTGGAGCGCACGAGCGGCGGCGGCGATGCCAACCCGTTTGGCTTCAACGACGAAGGTGAGCGCGACGGCGCGGCACGCGAGCGTGGCACGCCGAGGAAGTAGGAATACGATGCGGCGGCCGGGGCTGCTCGCCCTGGTTGCGGGGCTCGTGGTACCCGCCTGCGCCATCGCGCAGGCGGGCGCCACGCCACCGCCCGTGCCGGTGGCGGCAAGCGTCACACCACCCCCTCCCGCCACGGGCCCGGCTTTCTCGACAGCGACTGGTGCGTACAGCGCCGCGCAGGCGGCGCGCGGCGAGGCGCTGTTCGGGAAGGTGTGCGAATCGTGCCATGTCGCCGCGGACTTCGAGGGAGACGCGTTCGTGTCGAAGTTCGTCGGCGGGACGGCGTTCGACATGTTCGAGACGATTCGCACCGAGATGCCGCAGGACAACCCCGCCAGCCTTCCGCGCACGCAATACGCCGAGGTGGTTGCGTACATCTTTCGCCTCAACGGCCTGCCCGCCCGTGCAGCGGACCTACCTGTTGCAACGGACTCCCTCAAGGCCATAATGGTGGAAGCGGCAAAGCCCCCTCCTGGCTCGATCCACCACCAGTCACGCCTGCGGCATGGACCGACGCACCTTCGCTAAGACAGCTGGCGCTGGGGCCGGACTCGCCGCAGCGGTGGGCCGCCGCGCACTGGCGTTCGGCAGCGCCGACCGCTCGGGACAGGCGCCGGCGCAATCGAAGGGCATTCCGGACGTGATCGTGGTGGGCGCGGGCGCCTTCGGCGGCTGGACGGCGCTCAACCTGCAGCGCCAAGGGGTGAAGGTTCGTCTCGTTGACGCGTGGGGGCCCGGGAACTCGCGCTCCACTTCGGGCGACGAGACGCGCGGGGTGCGCTCGAGCTACGGCGACCGGGCCGGCGCCCAGGCGGCGCAGTGGGGCGCATGGGCAAAGCGCGCCATGCAGAAATGGAGCGACTGGGACGCCACGTGGGGCCGCGAAATGAAGCTCCAGCTTTTCTACACGACCGGCGATCTCATCATCCGCGCAACCACGACGGACGCGTTCATCCGCAACAACAAGACGATGTGGGATAAGATCGGCGCGAAGTACGATGTTCTCACGCGCGACGAAGTACAGTACCGGTATCCGCAGTATCAGGTTGACGACATGGAAGGCTTCCTGTTCGAGCCCGAGGCGGGGTTCGTGCGCGCGCGGCGCGCCTGCGAGGCCGTTGCGGGCGTCTTCCAGCAGTTCGGCGGCGATCTCGTCACCAGCCGGGCGTGGCCTACAACGCAGATGAACGGCAGGATGCCGGGCCTTCAGACATCGAGCGGCGATCTCATGCAGGCGGGCACCTATCTCTTTGCCTGCGGCCCATGGCTGGGGAAGGTCTTCCCGGTGCTGCTCGGGAACCGGATGCGCACGCCGATGGGCAGCGTAGTGTACATCGGATCGCCGCCGGGCGAGTACCGGATGCAGTATCCGAACATCCCCACGTTCAACTATCCCGGCGCCACGGGATGGCCGTCAGCCCCGAGCGACAACCTCGGCTTCCGCGTGCGCGCCGGCGGCGGGGCGCAGGGCACGGATCCCGACAGGAGCGAGCGCATCTTCGACCGGGCCGCGGCGCAGCGTACCGTCGAGTTCGTCAACCAGCGGTTCCCGCTGCTCCGCGGCCAGCCGATTCTCAAGGAACACTCGTGCCACTACGAAAGCGGCTCGGGCGGCAACTTCATCGTTGACAAGCATCCCGACATGAGCAACGTGTGGATCATGGGCTCGGGAATGGCTGAGGGGTTCAAGTTCGGGCCGGTAATTGGCGAGTACGCGGCGAACCGGATCCTTTGCCAGGACAAGGAGCCGGAGCTCGCCGACGGGTTCTGCATTCCGCTGCAGGAGTACGCCGCGAGCGACCAGACCGGGTTCGGCGCGCCCGGGGGTGGCGGACGCGCCTCTGGCAGCGCTCAGGGCGGCCGCGGGTCGGCTGCGGCATCACCCGGCCGCGGCGGCACCGGGGCGGGCGCGGCCGCCGGCAATTCACCACGGAGCGGCGGGGCGGGCGCGGAACCGGCTGCCCGCAAGCCGTACTCGTCGGCGGAAGTGTCGGGCACGTTCGGCAGGAAGTCCTGCTAGCGCTCGGGCTCGCGACGCCGGGCGCGCTGGACACCAACCGCGGGCGGGAACAGCAATGACGTCTACGCACTCGAGCCGCAGGGCAAGATCGGTCGCACTCCTTGGCGTTGCCGCTGGCGCCGCGGCGTGCGCAGGCGCGCCCGTCGTGCTCAACCAGTTTGGCAACCCGCTCCGGCACTCGCCCGCTCCAACGGCCCCGGAGATCAGCGTTGCCGACCTGAAGACACGGCTCTACCTCTTTGCCGACGACTCGATGCAGGGTCGGCAGTATGGTCGCCTCGGCAACATGAAGGGCACAGAGTACATCGCGCGCGAGCTTCAGCGGCTTGGTGTGGAGCCGGCCGGGGAGAACGGCACCTATTTCCAGGAGATGCCGGTTGTGCAGAGACGCTTTGCGGCCACGTCGGCTCTCTCGGCGGACGGCCGCGCGTTGCGCTGGGTGGACGACTGGATCGCGACGCCCGGGCCGAAGCCGCGCGACATCAACGGCGTGGCGATCGTGTTTGGCGGCACCACGGGCGACACCGCGAACATGATCTCCGCGGCTGACGCTGCCGGGAAGCTCGTGGTGATGCTGCCGCCGGCCGCCGGCGGAGGCGCCGGTGGGTTCGGCGCGATCGCAGCCACGAACCAGCGGCTCGCCGGCGCGGCGGGCGTCGCCACGGTGAACCTGGATGGCGTGACGCGCACAGCGCGCGCATTCGTCAACGACGATCCATCGGGCGTGCTCGTTGCTTCGGCCAGTGAGCTGAGCCCGGGCGCTACGGAAGCGCAGCTCGCGGCCGAGCGTGCCGGCCCGCCGCCCGCGCAGCTTCGCCTCACGCGCGCTGGCGCGGAAGCGCTCCTCGGCGCCGGGCTGGACGGGCTTCGGCCCGGCGCCAGCGGCCCGACCGCGTCGGCGCACCTCGACCACATCGAGACGCCAGTGAGGAAGTACGCGCGCAACGTCGTCGGGATCATCCGCGGGAGCGACCCGAAACTCGCCGGGACGTACGTCGCGCTGGGCGCGCACCCGGATCATGTGGGCTACACCCGGTCGCCCGCAGACCACGATTCGCTCAAGCTGTACAACGACGCGCGGCTCGCCGTCCAGATGAAGGGCGGCGACCTGCACGCCGCCACGGCCGAGGAACTCGCTGCAATTCGGATTAACCTCGACAGCGTTCGGAAGCTGAGGCCGCCGCGGCCCGACTCGATCCGCAACGGGGCGGATGACGACGGCTCCGGCTCCATGGCGCTCCTCGAGATCGCAGAAGCCGTGAGCGCCATGAAGGTGAAGCCAAGACGCTCGCTCCTCTTCGCGTGGAACAACGGCGAGGAGGCCGGCCTGCTTGGCTCTGCCTGGTACACGATGCATCCCACCGTGCCCCGCGACTCGATCGTCGCACAGATCAACATTGACATGATCGGCCGCGGCCGGAAGGACGACCTCCCGGGCGGCGGCGATGACTATCTTGCTGTGGTGGGGTCGAACCGGCTTTCGTCGGAGCTCGGGCGCGAAGTCGTGGCGGTGAACCTCAGGCAACCCGCCCCGTTCCGGCTCGACTACCGGTTCGACACCACGACGGCGTGGCCGGGGTACAACAATATCTACGGGCGCAGCGACCACGCCAACTACGCCCGGTTCGGCATACCGATCGTCTTCTTCTTCACGGGCCTGCACGGCGACTACCATCAGCTGACCGATGAGCCGCAGTACATTGACTACCCCCATTATGCGCGGATCACGCAATACATCGCGGATCTCGTCGTGGATCTGGCGAACCGTGAAAGGCGTCCTGCGCTCGACCGCCGCCCCTAGTTGTTTCTCGCCGCGCGCCTGGTTGGCGCCCGCGGCTGGCGCGCTGCTGGCGTCGGTTCTCGGGGCAGGCGCCTTGCGCGCCCAACAGGCGCCTGCCCGGCAGGGTGTCCGCGCAGCGCCCGCGCCGGGGTTTGCGGCGGTGGCCGGGATCGTGGACGATTCGCTCCGCGGCGGAAGGCCACTCGCGGGGGCGACGGTGATCGTGCTCGGCACCCAGCGCGCCGGCGTGACCGATGCCAGCGGCATCTTCCGGATTGACAGCATCCCGCCGGGCGAGGTCCAGTTGCTCCTGCGGCATCCTTCGCTGGACTCGCTGCTCGTCTCGGTGTCTTCGAACAGGTTCACGCTCACGGCCGACCGGCTCGACGAGGTGGCGATCAGCACGCCGAGCGTGGCGCGCTTCCGCGCCCAGTCGTGCGGGCGCGGCGGCGCGCAGCTAGGGCCGGCGATCGTTGCAGGGCGGGTGGACGAAGCCGACACCGGCGAGCCGCTGGCCAACGCGCTGGTCTCGTTCGTGTACACGGTTGGCGGCGTGTCGAGCTCCTCGCGGCTGCGCACGACGCGCACCAACGAGAACGGGTTCTACGCGATCTGCGGGCTCCCGGAGGGCGTGGAGGGCACGGTGCAGGCGGCCGTCGGCGCCCACGCGAGCAGCGAGGTCGCGGTTGACACCAAGTCCGGCGTGCTGACCACCGCTGGCTTCCTGGTCTCGACGCAGGGCGACTCGCTGCGCGGCGGGCTCGCGGTGCTCAATGGAAAGGTCGTGGACGTCGCCGGCCGTCCTGTGGCAGACGCGCAGGTTGCCGTCGAAGGAGGCCGCGCCATCGTCCGTACGGGCGAGGATGGTTCGTTCACCCTCACCGGGCTGCCGTCCGGCACCACGAACGCGTCGGTTCGCAAGATCGGGTTCGCGCCTGCCCTCCGGCCGGTAAGCCTGCGGAAGGCCGAGCCGCAGACGCTCAACGTGGTTCTCGCCGCGGGCACGCGCGTGCTGGCGCCGGTTACCGTCATGGCGACCGCCGACAAGGCGCTCGACAAGCTCGGCTTCAACGACCGCCTCAAGATGGGCTCGCCCGCGAACTTCCTGACACCGGACCAGATAGCCAAGCGGGAGAACGTGGCTGGTGTAACCGATCTCTTTCGCATGATCCCCGGGTTCATCGTTCAACGCGCCGGCGACGGGAAGTCGGTGCTCGGGTCGTCGCGCTCGGTGAACGGCGGCCAGCAGGGTTGCGTGAACATCTTCGTGGACCGTATGCCGTTTCAGCAGTTGTCGGCTGGCGACCTCGACCAGAGCTTCCCGCTGAACACGATCGGCGCGATCGAATCGTACCCGTCGGCCGTGGACACACCGGTGGAGTTCCGCATGAGCGGCCAGAACTGTGCAACCGTGGTGATGTGGACCAAGATGAGGCTGAACCGGTAACGCCCGTCAACGAAGCACGGGACGAGCGTGTACTCTTCTATAGTGAAGTAGCTGGCGCGCCCGCGCGGGACCGTACCTGAACGCGGAGCCCTGTCCGTCGTCTCACTCCGCACACAGGGGCCGGAACCAGTCACGCAATGGGCGCGATCTTCGAGCTACTCTTCAAGTACCGCCCTGCGGTGTTCGAGCAGGGGGAGTTCGCGTTTGGCGCCCCGGTCCCGGTGATGATCGTCGTGGTGCTGGCCGCTGCGGTCGCCGTGCCCGCGCTGGTCACCTACTTCCGCGTGCGGGGCAAGAGCGGGCCGCGCGACCGGGCTATCCTCACGGCGTTGCGCGTCGCTGCGCTCCTCGTGCTCGTGGCCTGCCTCTTCAGGCCGATGCTGCTCCTCTCGGAAGCCGTGCCGCGGCGGAACTTCATCGGCGTGCTCCTCGACGATTCCCGAAGCATGAGGATTGCCGACCGGAACGGCCGCAGCCGGGCGGATTTCGTCCGCGACACGCTGGGAGCGGAATCGAAGCTGCTCGCGCGGCTGCGCGAGCGTTTCCAGGTGCGGATTTTCCGCTTTGGCGCGTCGTCGGCGAGGGCCGACAGCGCCGGCGCGCTTGCCTTCGAGCAACGGGATACGCGGCTGGTTGACGCCGTGGATGGAGCGCGGCAGGACCTCGAGGCGGTCCCGCTCTCGGGCATCGTTGTCGTGACGGACGGCGCCGACAACTCGATGACGCCGGTGAACGACGCCCTCCTCGCCTTGCGCGCCCGAGGAGTACCCGTCTTCACGGTAGGCGTGGGAAGCGAACGGTTCTCGCGCGACATCGAAGTGCAGCGGGTGGAGGCCCCGCGCCGCCTGCTCAAGGGCGGCACGCTCGTCGCCGACGTCATCGTCCGCCAGAGCGGCTTCGACGGCGCGACCGTGCCGCTCATCGTCGAGGACAACGGCCAGATCGTAGCGCGTTCCGACATCACGCTGCAGAAGGGGTCCGACGCCTCGCCGGTGCGCGTGACGGCGCGGCTGTCGCAGCCGGGGCCGCGGCTCCTAACGTTCCGGATCCCGCTTCAGGAACGCGAGCAGGTCACCGAGAACAACGCGCAGCAGGTGCTGGTCGAGGTGCGCAACGACCGCGCCAAGATCCTCTACATCGAGGGTGAACCCCGCTACGAGGTGCGGTTCCTGCGCGCGGCGGTGCAGGCCGACTCGAACCTCCAGGTGGTGCTACTCCAGCGGACGGCCGACGGGAAGTTCCTCCGGTTGAACGTGGACTCGGGCGATGAGCTCGCCAGCGGGTTCCCCACGACGCGCACCGAGCTCTACCGCTACCGCGGCGTCATCCTCGGGAACATCGAGGCGGCCTTCTTCACGCACGATCAGCTCGCGATGCTGGCCGACTTCGTAAGCGTGCGCGGTGGTGGACTCGTCCAGCTTGGCGGACGGCGCGCATTCTCGGAGGGCGGATACGCTGGTACGCCGCTCGCCGACGCGATGCCAGTGGTGGTGGAGGGCCCCGCGGTGCCCGACAGTCTCACGTTCTTCGCCGACATGAAGCCCGCGCTCACGCCCGCGGGGTTGGGCCACGCCGTGACGCAGATCGGCGCGGGGAAGGTGACGGCTGCCGAGAAGTGGGCGGCGCTTCCGCCGGTGACGTCCGTCAACAGGATCAAGCGAATCAAGCCGGGCGCCGTGGTGCTTGTCGCCGGCAGCGTTCCCTCCGGCGGGAGGGCGGGATCGCCGGGCGAGAACATGTTCCGCTACGAGCAACCCGTGGTCGTGTATCAGCGTTACGGCCGTGGCCTCGCGGTGGCCGTGCCGGTGCAGGACGACTGGCAGTGGAAGATGGGAGCCGAGGTGGCCGAGGATGACGCCTCGTTCGACACCTTCTGGCGCCAGATGCTGCGATGGGTAACGAGCGACACGCCCACCCGCGTTGAAGCACGGGCGATGCCGGACCAGGTGAATCCGCGCACGCCGATCCAGTTGCGGGCCGAAGTCTCGGACAGCGCCTTCGAGCCGGTGAACAGCGCGAAGGTCTCGGCGGTGGCGATTGCGCCATCCGGGGCCCGGCAGGACGTGGCGCTCGATTGGTCGGTGGATCAGGACGGCGAGTACGGCGGAACCTTCACGCCGTCGGAAGAGGGCGTCTATCGCGTGCGGGTCACGGCGGCGACGGCGTCGGGCGAGGTCGCCGACACGACCTTCGTGCGTGCGGCGCCCCTCGACGCCGAGTACACGATGGCCGAGATGCGCCGCCCCTTCCTGCAGCGCGTGGCCGACGAAACGGGCGGGCGGTTCTATACACCCGCAACCGTGGGTACGCTGCCCGAGGACATCGCGATGACCAAGCGCGGGGTCACTGTCGTGAGCCAGAAAGACCTCTGGGACATGCCGGTGATCTTCCTCGCTCTGGTCGGGCTCATCTCCGCCGAGTGGGGATACCGCAAGATGCGGGGGCTGGCGTGAGCGCGCCCGAGCGCACGGGCACCTGGATGCCGGTGGCGGCGTTGCCACGGATCGCCGCGGCCCGGCTCGTGCGCGCGGCCTGCGTCGTGGCGCTTGCCATGGCGGTGGTGGCGTTGCCGGCGGCGGCCGGCGCGCAGTCGCGCGCTCTCATCATCTCAGGGCTGGGGGGCGAGCCGCGGTTTGCCGAGCGCTTCCGGAATCTCGCGCAGTCGCTGGCCACCGCGCTGCACGCGCGCTTTGGCGTGTCGGACGCGAACATCGCGTGGCTCGGCGAGGACGAGTCGTTCAAGGATGCGCACTACAAGGGGCAGTCCACCAAGGTTGCGATCGAGCGCGAGGTGAAGGCAATCCAGGCGAGCGCCAGGCCGGGCGATCCGGTGGCGATTTTCCTGATTGGGCACGGCGCGGGCAACGAGGCCGAGTCGCGTATCAGCCTTCCCGGCCCGGACCTCACCGTGACCGACCTGCAGCGCCTTCTCGACGGCCTTTCCGCCCAGCGCGTGGCGCTGGTGAATCTGACGAGCGCGAGCGGCGACATGCTTCCGCTCCTCGCGGCGCCCGGGCGCGTGGTGATCACGGCCACGAAAACGTCGTACGAGCGCAACGAGTCGCACTTCGCCGAGCACTTCGTGGCGGCGTTTGCAGGCGACGTCGCCGACACGGACAAGGACGGCCGGGTGTCGCTCCTCGAGGCTTACCGGTACGCGGTACGCGAGACCAAGCGCGGCTACGACGACGCAGGCAAGATCCAGACGGAGCACTCGCAACTGTCCGATAACGGGTCGAAGCAGGGAGCGGCGGATCCCACGGGGCGTGACGGCACGGGGGTTCTTGCGCGCCGATGGTTCTTCGATTCGCGCGCGCCCGGTGGGGCGTCGGCCGACGCGCGCGTTGCGGGGCTTTACAGCGAGAAGTTCGCGCTCGAGGACCAGGTTGACTCGCTGCGGATGAAGAAGGCGGCCATGGACGCGGCTACGTACGAGGCGGAACTCGAGCGCGTGCTGGTTGCGCTGTCGAGGAAGGCACGGGAGATCAGGCAGGCGGAGGGGCGGCCATGAGCCGGATTGCCGCGTTCGAGCGTGCCGCGACGCGTGCCGCGGTTGCCATGGCCGGGGCTCTTGCGGCGCTCGCAATGACAGTCGCCGCTGCCCCAGCCGCGGCGGCTGCGCAGGGCTTCCCGCGGCCCGAAGCGCCGCAGTCGTATGCAGACGCCCGGCTCGCCATCGCGACCGGGCGCTACCCCGAGGCGATCGCATTCCTCGAGAAGATGCCGCGCAACGACACGTCGTGGTTCGCGGCGCAGGCGGACCTCGCTCGCGCCCTCGCGTTGGTGAGCCGCTACGACGACGCGGAGCGCGTTGCGCGGGCCGCGGCGGGGATGCCCGGCGGGCGCGAGGCGTTGACGGCGCTCGGCGAGGTCCTGCGGACTCGCGGCAGGCTCGACTCCGCCGACTCCGCCTTCGCCCGCGCGGTGCGCGAGCGCGCATCCGACAGTTTGATGGCGCGCGTCAACCTCGCGCTCCTCGATCAGAGGCGCGGCCGGCGGGCGCGCGCAGACTCCGCATTCGACAGGTTCATTGACGTCTACAACGCCAACGCCGCCGCCCTGAGCAGCCGCGAGATGATGGCCGTCGCGATTGCAGTGCGCGAGCTCGGCGCCGGCAACCCCGACCTCTTCCGCGACGCCCTGCGCGCCTTCGACCGCGCCGTCGCGATTGACCCGGCCAACGTTGACGCCCGGATCGCCATCGGCGAACTGTTCCTTGCGAAGTACAACGCGAGCGAGGCGCAGAAGACGCTCGACGAAGTCCTTGGCGTGAACCCGTCGCACCCGGAAGCGCTGGTCGCCGCTGCGAGGCGGGCCGCATTCGACGGCCAGCCCGGCGCCGACTCCTCGCTCGCGCAGGCCCTGACGGTGAGCCCCGAGTACGTGCCCGCGCGGGTCATGGTTGCGCAGCGCCTGGTTGACGTCGAGCGCTACGACGACGCGGCCCGGGAGGCGGAACGCGCCCTCAAGGTGGATCCATCGAGCGCTGAGGCGCTCGCGGTCCTTGCTACGGCGCGCTTCGTTGCCGGCGATGAGCGGGGCTTCAACGCCGCCCGTGAGCGCGCGCTTGCCATCAACCCCAGGGACGCGGGCTTCTACGTGACGCTGGCTGAGGGCGCCGGGCGCGTCCGACGCTACGCCGTGGCGGCCGACTTCGCACGGCAGGCCGTGGCCGCGGACTCAACGAACTGGAAGGCGCGCTCGGTGCTGGGCATGAACCTCCTCCGGCTCGGACGCATCGCCGAGGGGAAGGCGGCGCTGGACGCCTCGTTCAAGGGCGACCCGTACGACGTGTGGGTCAAGAACACGCTCGACCTGCTCGACACGTTCAAGAACTACGACGAGACGCGCACGCCGCACGCGCTCCTGATGATCGAGAAGACGGAGTCGCCCGTGCTCTCGATCTACCTGTCCGACCTGGCGGAGCGGGCCTACACGACGTTCGCGCAGCGCTACAGGTACGAGCCGCCGCCCCCGATCCGGATCGAGGTTTACCGCAGCCACGCCGACTTCTCCGTGCGCACCGTGGGCCTCGCCGGGCTTGGCGCGCTCGGAGTGAGTTTCGGCACGACGCTTGCCTTCGACTCGCCCGCCGCGCGCGACGCGGGGCCGTTCAACTGGGCGTCAACGGTGTGGCACGAACTGGCGCATACCTTCACGCTCGGCGCGACCGACCATCGCGTGCCCCGCTGGCTCTCGGAAGGACTCTCTGTCTGGGAGGAGCACCGCGCGCGGCCCGGCTGGGGCCAGTCGGTGTCGCCGGAGTTTCTCGGCGCGTTCCAGCAGGGGAGACTCGTGCCCGTGAGCCGGATGAACGACGGCTTCATGCGGCCGGCGTTCCCGGAACAGGTCATCCTGTCGTACTACCAGGCATCGCTGATCTGCGACCTCATAGCGCGCGACTTTGGCGAGCAGGCGATCGTTGCGCTCCTCGGCGAGTACAAGGCCGGCCGCACCACCGACGAGGCCTTCCGCGCCGTGCTGAAGGAGAGTCCGGCCGCGTTCGACAAGCGCTTCGACGCCTACGTGAAGAGCCGGTTCGCGCGGGCGCTGGCAGCACTGGTCTCCGATGGACCCGAGTATCCGGCCGGCATGCTCCCAGATGAACTCGCGGCCCGGGCCGACTCGATGCCAGGTAGTTGGCGCACGCAGATGCTCGCCGCCGAGGCGCTGACGCGCGCGCGGCGCCCCGCCGACGCAATCCGGGCGCTCGAGCGTGCGCATGCGCTCTTCCCGGAGTACGGCGGCGCCGGCTCGCCGGCCGCCGCTCTATCGGGCCTCTACCTCCAGCGCGGCGACACCGCGAAGGCAATGGCGATGCTCGGCGTCGTCGCCCAGTCGGACGAATCGGCGTTCGAGGCCAACATGATGCTGGGCCGGCTCGCGCTCGCACGGCGCGACACCGCGGCTGCCGTGGATGCGTTCGAGCGCGCGGTCTGGATCAATCCGTTCCCGGCTGATCTGCACTCTACGCTCGCGACGATCGCCGCCGCGCGGAAGGATCATGCCCGCGCAATCCGCGAGCGGCGCGCGCTCGTGGCCCTCGACCCCGTGGACAAGGCCGAGGCGCTGTACCAGCTCGCGGTTGCCTATCGTGACGGCGGCGATGCGACGGCCGCCAAGCGCGCCGTGCTGGGCGCGCTCGAAGAAGCGCCCAATTTCGGGAAGGCGCAGGACCTGTTGCTTGCCATCGTGGAAGGGGGGTCGCCTTGATCGCCGAAGCACGCTCATTGCAAGCCAGCACGCGGGCGCGCCGCGCGCACATACGGCTCGCCGGTCTCGCTGCCGCCGCTTTGGCCGCGGCGCTCGCGGCGCCGTGCGTCGCGCAGGCGCAGAGAGGCGGACGGTTTCCGGGCGGCGCCATGCGCTCGCTTGGCGACCCCAACTCGTTCTACACGCCGCCCGACTTTCACGGCAACCCGCCGTACGACGGCCGCTTCACGTTCGCCCGCATCAAGTACCGCGGCTTCGGCCGCTGGTCCGGGCGCGAAGGGCCGGGCTGGGCGCACGATTACCCCGACGCCGACGTGCACTTCATGAAGATCGTGCGCGAGGTCACCGCGATGCGGCCGTTCGTCGCCGCGGGACCGATCGTCGGAGGCGCGATCGTCGCCCTCGACGACCCGGAACTGTTCAAGTACCCCGTGGCGTACCTCTCGGAGCCCGGCGGGTGGTTCCCGAACGCAACCGAGGCCTCGGCACTTGCGAGGTACCTCCGCAAGGGCGGCTTCCTCATCATTGACGATTTTCCTGCATTCGACTGGAACACGATGGAGGCGGCGATGACGCGCGTGCTCCCCGACCTGCGCCCCGTCCGCATGACCGGCAAGGAGCCGATCTTCGACTCGTTCTACAAGGCCGACATCAATCGCGTGTCGAGCGAGTACGGCATGAACCAGGGATTCTACGCGTGGTACGAGAACAATGATCCGACGAAGCGGCTTTACGCCGTGGCCTGCTACAACAACGACATCGGCGAGGCATGGCAGTGGTCGGGCCGCGGCTTCGTCTCGGTGGACGTCTCGAACGAGGCGTTCAAGCTCGGAATCAACTTTCTGGTGTACGCACTGACGCACTGACAAGCGAACGGCCGGCAGCTCGCGCGAGCGGCCGGCAGCCCTTCGACGCCTCTCACACCCCACCTCCGTGACTTCGACCGAAACAGCGCCCGCCCTCGAATCCGCCGACGATCTCGCCCTCGCCGATCGCCTGAAGGCCGGGGTTGACCAGGTGAATACCGAGCTGCACAAGCTCATCGTCGGACAGGAAGTCGTGATCGAGCAGGTGCTGCTGTCGCTCTTTGCCGGCGGCAACAGCCTGATCGTCGGCGTGCCAGGGCTAGCCAAGACGCTGCTCATCAACACGATCGCCCAGGTGCTCGACCTCAAGTTCTCGCGCATTCAGTTCACGCCCGACCTGATGCCGAGCGACATCACGGGAACCGACATCATCCAGGAAGACCCCGAGACCGGCAGGCGCAAGCTCATCTTCACGCCGGGGCCGGTCTTCGCCAACATGGTGCTCGCCGACGAGATCAACCGCACGCCGCCCAAGACCCAGGCCGCGCTGCTCGAGGCGATGCAGGAACACCGCGTGACGGTGCAGGGAAAGACCTACCCGCTCGCAGAGCCGTTCCACGTGTTCGCCACGCAGAACCCGATAGAGCTCGAGGGCACGTACCCGCTGCCGGAGGCGCAGCTCGACCGGTTCATGTTCCACATCGTCATGGATTACCTCGGCGAGGACGAAGAGGTGCTCGTCGTGACGCGGACGACGGCGACGATGAGCCAGCAGTTCAGTCGCGCGCTCACCGGCGCCGACGTGAAGGCGTTCCAGGCGCTGGTGCGTCGCGTGCCCGTGGCCGACGCGGTCGCGCGGTACGCCGTTCAACTCGCGCGCACGAGCCGGCCCGGCCCCAACGCGCCCAGGTTCGTCAACGAGTGGGTCAGCTACGGCGCGTCAACCCGCGCGCCCCAGCAGATGATCCTCGCCGGCAAGGCCCGGGCGCTCATGCAGGGGCGCTACCACGTGAGCTTCGACGACGTCCGCGCGCTCGCCAAGCCCGTGCTGCGCCATCGCATCCTCATGAACTTCCATGCGGAGTCCGAGAAGGTCACCTCGGATCATGTCGTGGACCAGCTTCTTGCGGCCGTGCCGGCTCCCGGGTCGGGGATGCGGTAGCAGGTGACGCCCCACGCGATCGTTCCCGGCACGGAGTTCCTCGATCCTGCGATCCTCTCGCGGATCGGGAATCTCGAGTTCGTGGCCAAGGTCGTGGTCGAGGGGTTCATCTCCGGCCTGCACCGCTCGCCGCACCTCGGGTCGTCCACCGACTTCGCCGAGCACCGGCCGTACATGCCGGGCGACGACATCCGGCGCATAGACTGGCGGCTTTTCGCGCGCACGGACCGCTTTTACGTGAAGGAGTTCGAGGCGGAAACGAACACGAACTTCCTGGTGATCCTCGACGTCTCGCCTTCGATGCGCTACAAGGGTACGTCGGAAACCGGATCGCGCGTGAGCAAGCTCGAGTACGCCTGCTTCCTCACGGCAGCGCTCGCCTATTTCTCGAGCGGACAGCGCGATCGCGTGGGGCTGGCGACGTTCGACAAGGACATCGTTGATTATATCCCGCCGTCGGCCCGTCACCTGCAGCAGGTGCTTTATGCGCTGGACCGCGCGTATCGCGCGGGTGCGACACGGGGGCCCGGCGAGCAGCCGCCCGCCGAGGTCACGCGTGAGGCGTCTGGCAGGACGCCCGACCCCGACGCGCCGCTCGACCAGCAGGCCACCGGGCGGACGATGCTGCTGGAACCCTTGCGAAAACTCTCGGATGCGGTGCGCCGCCGGAGCATCGTCCTGCTCATCTCGGACCTCTACCAGGACCCGCGCGTTGTCTTCGACGCGGTTGACCACCTCCGCGGCCGCGGCAACGACCTCATCTGCTTCCATGTGCTCGACCGCGACGAGATCGAGTTTCCATTCACGGAAGCCGGGAGTTTCATTGACGTGGAGACGGGCGCAAGGATGCCGCTCGTGCCAAGCTACCTGCGAACGCAGTACAAGGCGCTGGTTCAGGAGCACACCGAACAGCTCCAGCGCCTCGCGCGCGAGCGCAAGGTGGACTACGCGCGGTTCGACACGTCGCAGCCGATCGCTGGCGCACTGTTCGCGTATCTGGGCGCGCGCGAACGTTTCACGCGGGTGCGCTGAGCCATGTCGCTGCTTGCTCCCTGGTTCGTTGCCGGACTCGTGGCCATTGGCGTGCCGATTGCCGTGCACCTCATCAACCGCGAGCGGAAGACGGTCGTGCCTTTCCCGTCGTTGATGTTCCTGCAGCGGGTTCCCTACCGCTCCGTGAGGCGACAGAAGCTGCGGCACCTGCTGCTCTTTGCGCTGAGGTGCCTTGCGCTAGTCCTCTTCGTTGCCGCGTTCGCGCGACCCTTCTTCAAGGGCGGCCGCTCGGTTGACGCCGCTGGAGGCGCGCACGAACGTGTAATCCTCCTCGATCGCTCGTACTCCATGGGTTACGGCGACCACTGGAAGGCAGCGAAGGACTCGGCCAGGGCGGCGATCGGCGCGCTCCGTCCCGGCGACCTCGTGACGATCGCAACATTTGCGAACGACGCGGCCGCGCTCACCGAGCCGACCGGCATTCGCGCCGATGCGGAGCGCGCGATAGACCGCGCAACGCTCAGCGCCGAGGGTACGCGGTACGCTCCCGCGCTGAAGCTGGCGGGCGACATCCTTGCGGTGTCGAGCGCGCCCACGCGCGACGTAGTGCTCGTCAGCGACTTCCAGCGGCGTGGCTGGTCTTCGCGCGCCGAGCTTCGGATGCCGCCCAACGTCGGTATCCGGACGGTGGATGTGTCGTCGCGCGACGTTGCGGATATCGCCGTCACGTCGGTCTCGACCGACCGCGGCTCCGCTGCCGCAACGGCGCCGGTCACGGTGTCCGCGCGGCTCTCCAACACGGGCGCCGCCCCGAAGGCGGTGGATGTGTCGCTCGAACTCGGCGGGCGGGCGATCGGCTCGACGCGGGTCACCGTTCCCGCATCCGGCTCGGCGCAGGCGGTATTCCCCGCGGCCACGGTGCCGGTGAGCGTGACGCGCGGCGTAGTGCGGGTGCCCGGCGACGCCCTCGACGCGAACAACGTGTTCCGCTTCACGCTCGCGCCAGACGAGGCGGTGTCGGTCCTCGTGGTGGAGCCGGTTGCGGCGCGTGCCAACCAGTCGCTGTTCTTCCGGCGCGCCCTGGAGATCGGCGACGCGCCCAGGTTCAAGGTGGACGTGCGGCGCGTTGATTCGCTCACGCCGCGCGACTTTGCCGGACGCGCGCTCGTCGTCCTCGACGAGGTCACCCCGCCGGGTGGCGAGACCGGCGCCGCGCTGCGCCGCGAGCTCCAGGACGGGGCGGGCGTGCTCTTCGTGCCGGGCGCGGTTGCCGCCGAGCGGGTGCCGAAGGAATGGACGCCCCTCATGCAGGTCGGTCTGGCCGAGGTGACTCAGCGCGCGGGCCCGGGAGGATTCACCGGCGCGCGAATCGCCCGGGTGTCGTATTCGAGCCCCGTTTTCGAGGCGTTCGCCGCGCCGGGGAGCGGTGACTTCGCTTCGGTGCACGTCTTCCAGCACCGCGCGTTGCGGGTGAACGGCGACAGCGGCGTGCTCGCGTCGTTCGACGACGGCACGCCCGCGCTCGTCGAGCGGTCCGTGGGGCTAGGCCGCCTCCTCGTCTGGGGGACATCGCTCGACGAGTCGTGGAGCGACCTGCCGACGCAGCCGGTTTTCCTGCCGTTCATGCGGCAGCTCGCGCGCCATGCGGGCCGATACAGCGACCCACGGCCATGGTTCACGGCTGGCGACGTGCTCGACCTCACGCGCCACGGCGAGCTGCTCGACGGGCTCGTGGCGCGCGCGGCGCCAGGGCAGCCGCTGCCGCCCATCGTGCTCGCCTCGCCGTCCGACAAACGGTTCAGGTTCAGCGATTCGGTGCGAGCCGTGCCGCTCACCGAAGCCGGCTTCTACGAGCTGCGCGGGCCGGCCACCGCTGCGGGCAGCGGCCGGCCCGTCGCGGTGAACGTGGACCCGGCCGAGTCTGACCTCGCGCACATGGATCCCGCTGAACTCGTCGCCGCGGCGCTCGCAACGACGGCGGCCGCGAACGGAACCGCCGCGGGCGACAACTCGACGCCGGCGGAGAAGGAGCACGCGCAGCGGGTATGGTGGTATCTTCTTGCAGGGGCTTTCCTCGTGCTGGCGGCGGAGACGATTCTCTCCAACCGTCTGTCGGGGACGGTGTCAGCGTGAGCGGGAGGGTGGTTGATGACTGAAGCCCACGGTGGTGTGTTCGCTGGCGGCGATGCCCTCGATGCCGCGGTGCGTGACGTGCGGGCGCGCTGGCGCATCAAGCACGCGTTGCGCGGGGCCGCCGTTGCGGTGCTGCTCGTCGCAGCCGCGTGGATCGTCCTCGCGCTGGTAGCGCGGGCGGCGCACTACGGCCCGGCGGTAGTCATCGGCGCGCGCATTGCCGGGCTCGCCGTTGTCGCGTTCTGCACATGGCGCTTCATCGTGCGTCCATTCCGCGCGACGCCCGAAGACGTCCGGGTTGCGCTTTACGTGGAGGAGCACGAACGCTCGCTTGGCGGCTCGTTCGTCACGGCCGTCGAACTGCACGCGCGCGGTCGGCAGGCGGCAGCGGGCGGGATTGGCGTACGGCTCGTGCGCGCCGCAGCCCAGGGCATCCGCGCCGTGGACGGAGGCCGGCAGGTGGACGCCGGCGAGCTGAAGTCGTCGGCGCTGTTCTTCGTTGCCGCGTTTGCTGCAGCGGTGCTCACCTTCACGCTCGGGCCGTCCTCGGTTCGTGCCGGCGCCCGCATGATTCTCACGCCGTGGGCCGGCTCCGATCCCGCTGGCGCATTTGCCATCCGGGTCACGCCGGGCAACGTCACCATCGCCAAGGGCGGCGATCAGCTGGTAGCCGCAACGCTGCGCGGGTTCACATCCGCGAACGTGCAGCTCGTCGTGAGGAGTGAAGGGTCGCCGTCGTGGACGCGGCTTCCCATGACCGCCGACTCCAGCGGTCGCTACGGTTTCCGGCTCTTCGACGTTTCGGCGCCCACCGAATACATGGTCGAGGCGGAGGGGATCCGTTCGCCCACCTATACGCTCAAGGTCGCGCCGATTCCCTACGTCGCGAACATGGACCTCGAGTACCGCTACCCGGCGTACACGCAGATGCCGCCCCGTCAGGTTGACAGCACCGGCGACGTCGCCGCGCTCGCCGGCTCGATGGTACGCGTTCGCGTGACGCCCACGGTGCCTGCAACGGGCGGGCGCATCGTGATAGACGGCGGAGACACGCTGCAGCTTGCGCCCACCGCAGACGGCCGCCTCATCGGGATGATGCGCGTGATGAAGAGCGGCTTCTACAAGGTCGAGCTCGCAGGAGCTGATGGCCGCCCCGTGAGCGCGTCGCTCGACTATACGATTGACGCTCTCCCCGACCGGCCGCCTTCGGTGGCGATCGCGAAGCCGGGGCGCGACGTGCGCGTGCTCTCGGTTGACGAAGTCTTCGCCGACTCGAAGGCCGAGGACGACTACGGCGTCGCGAAGCTCGAACTGGCGTTCACGATCAACGGCGGAGAAGAGCGCGTGGTGCCGCTCTTCTCCGCTACGGCGCGCGCCCTCAGGGAGGTCGCAGCCGGGCACACCTTCATGCTCGAGGACATGAAGCTGCAGCCAGGTGACCAGATTTCGTATTACGCGCGCGCCACCGACAACAACGTGGTCACCGGACCCGGCCGGGCCGCCACCGACATGTACTTCCTCACCGTGCGCCCCTACGACATGGACTATCGCCAGGGGCAGCAGGGTGGCGGCGGAGGCGGAGGCGGCGGCGGAGGCGGCCAGCAACAGGAGCAGAACAGCCCGAACCGCCTCTCGGAGCAGCAGCGCCAGGTGATCTCGGCGACATTCAACCTCTCGCGCGACTCGGCGACGTTGTCGCCCAAGGAACTTGCCGAGAACGTCGCGACCGTGCGCCTCGCGCAGCAGAAGCTGAAGGAACAGGCGGCCGAGCTCGCCGAGCAGCTCGTGTCGCGTGGCATTTCAGGCGGCGACACCGCGTGGGCGAAGATCGCGAAGATCCTGCCGCGCGCAGTCGCGCAGATGGATTCCGCCGAGGCCCGGCTCGTGGCGCCCACGCAGCGCGGGGCGATTCCGAACGAGCAGCGCGCACTGACGGAACTTGGCCGCGCCGAAGCTGTCTTCCGCGAAATCCAGGTCCAGCAGGGTGGTGGTGGCGGCGGCGGGGGGGGTGGAGGCGGAGGGGCGAACGCCTCGGACCTGGCCGATATCTTCGAGCTGCAGCGCGACCAGATGCGGAACCAGTACGAGTCCGTTGATCGCGGCCAGACGGCGGAGCAGCGCCAGGCGGATTCTTCATCGGCGGCCCTCGATGAGACTCGTGAGCGCCTCCGGCAGCTTGCCGCGCGGCAACTTCAGGAAGACGCCCGCGCGCAGCGCAAGGCCGACAGCCTCGGCCAGATGGGCGCGAGCGGCGCGTCGGGCGGCGACGCGCAGCGCAGCTTGGCCCAGGAAGCGGAGCAGGCCGCGCGGCAACTCGAGCGGTTGGCGCGCGAACGCCAGTCGCAATCGCTGGCCGACGCCGCACGCCGGCTCCAGGACGCGGCGGACGCCATGCGGCGCGCCGCGGCCAACGGCAGGCAGGGCACAGCGGATTCCCGGCGGGCGCAGGACGGCCTCCAGGAAGCGCGCCGCCTCCTCGATCAGGAACGGGCCGGCGAGGCCGGCCGCGACATAGAGAGCGCCCGCCAGCAACAGCGTCGCCTGGCCGAGAACGAGCAGCGCATACAGCAGGGCATCAACCAGCTTGCCGACCAGAACGCGAAACGCGACTCGCTTGCGCGTGCGTTGCAGCAGCAGAAGACGCAGATGGCGGGGGACATTCGCGCGATGACGTCGCAGCTCGATCGAATGGCAACGGAGCACGCGCGCGAGCAAAAGGACGTCGCGCGCGAGCTGCGCGGAGCCGCGGACACGCTGCGCAACCAGCGCACGGCCGACCGTGTGCAGGGCTCGAGTACGGCCGTTGGCACGGCTCCGCAGCAGTGGCTTCGCGACAATGAACGCCAGATCGAGCAGGAAATCGCGGAGCTCGGACGCCGGCTCGACAGGGCCGCAGGCGCCGCGCAACAAAGGCAGCAGCAGGCCGCGGGCGAGCAATCGGCCGGCAGGTTGCGGGACCTCGTGCGCGGGGTGGAGTCGGTACAGGAGCGGATGCGCCAGGCGCAGGAGCGGCGGCTGAGCAGCGGTCAGCAGGATCAGCAAAGCCAACAGGGGCAACAGGGGCAACAGGGGCAACAGGGTCAGCAGGGCCAGCAGGGCCAGCAGGGTCAGCAGGGTCAGCAGGGCCAGCAGGGTCAGCAGGGTCAGCAGGGTCAGCAGGGCCAGCAGGGCCAGCAGGGACAGCAGGGACAGCAAGGCCAACAGGGGCAACAGGGGCAACAGGGCCAGCAGGGCCAACAGGGTCAGCAGGGTCAGCAGGGTCAGCAGGGCCAGCAGACGGGGCAGGGTGGTGGCGGCCGCGGCGGCGACCGTCAACAGCAGCAGGCGGGCGGTATGGGCGGCGGCGGAGCCAACCAGCAGGTTGGCGGCGGTGGCATGCCGCGCGGCCAGTACAACGATCGCGCCGAGACGGACCAGGTGCGCCGCGAGTTGCAGCAGCGGATAGCTGACGCCGAGGCGCTGGCACGCGAGCTTCGGCAGCAGGGACGCGATGTGGCGCCATTGCAACAGGCGATCGAGAACATGCGTGCCACCACGTCGGTGTTCACCTCGATGGAGGACAAACGGGCGGAGGAGATGCTTCGCTCGCAGGTGGTCGAGGGACTCAAGGCGTACGAGTTTGCGATCCGCCGCGCCAGCGGAGACGATGCCGGAACCCGCGTGCTGCTTGAGCGGTCTGGCGACGTGCCACCGGCGTTCAAGGCGATGGTCGAGGAGTACTATCGCTCGCTGTCGCGACCGGCCGGCAAGAAGCCGTCAACGCCGCCCAGGCCGTAACGCGGGCGGCACCCGCTAGATTTCCGGGTGGAGGTGTTACATCAGGTGTCAAAGGTCAAGAACGAGAACCCGGCGCTCAGGGAGAAGCTCACGGCGCGGCAGTACGAAGTAACGCAGTGCAGCGCCACGGAACCGCCGTTTCACAACGAGTTCTGGAACCACAAGGCGGCCGGGATTTACGTTGATATCGTCTCGGGCGAGCCGCTCTTCTCGAGTACGGACAAGTTCGAATCGGGCACGGGCTGGCCCAGCTTCACGAGACCGATCGAGCCGCGCAGCGTGACGGAGCACGCCGACGCAACCGCGGGCATGCGGCGCGTTGAAGTGCGCTCGCGTGAAGGCGACTCGCACCTCGGCCACGTGTTTCCGGACGGCCCGGGCCCCGCGGGGTTGCGCTACTGCATCAACTCCGCTTCACTCCGGTTCGTTCCAAAGGAGCGGCTCCAGGCCGATGGATACGGCCAATTCCTTTCGCTGTTTGCGGAGGAGGCGGCAAGGTGACGAACGGCGCAACGGGCGCCACGCCGACTGGGCTTGCCACCGCCACTCTCGCGGGCGGCTGCTTCTGGTGCCTCGAAGCTGTATTCCGGCAGCTCAGGGGCGTCCGCGAAGTGAAGAGTGGCTACTCGGGCGGACACGAACCGAACCCAACGTACGAACAGGTATGCACCGGCACTACGGGGCACGCCGAGACGGTGCGGATCACGTACGACCCCTCCGTGATTTCGTACGGCGACCTGCTGGACGTCTACTTCACGATTCACGACCCCACGACGGTTGATCGCCAGGGCGACGACATCGGGCCGCAGTACCGTTCGGTGGTCTTCTTCGAGACGCCGGAGGAGGAGCGCGAGGCGCGCGCGAAGATTGCGGCGCTCGAAGCTGCACATGTATGGGACGCCCCGATCGTCACGAGCGTGGAGAAGCTCGCGAGATTCTGGCCGGCAGAGGAGCGCCACGACAACTACTTCGCGCTCAACCCGCAGAACCCGTACTGCGGGCTTGTCATCGCGCCCAAGGTGGCCAAGGCGCGGAAGAAGTTCCTGGAGAAGCTCGCGCCATGAGCGGGCCGTGCCGCCGCGCGCCTCGCCGCGCCCAGCTTGGCGCGGCGAACAGATCTCTCCCTACCGGGCCGCTTCGCTCAGCGAAAGCGTGAGTGCCGTGAGGACGAACAGCGCGCCGGCCTGGTGCGCAACGCCCATCGTCACTGGCACCGAGAGCAGGAGCGTCGTGATGCCAAGGCCAACCTGGATGACGATCGCGACAAGCACGAGGTTGAGCCGCGACTTCAGCGCCTTGCCCGCGCCCATGCGCGCACGAAAGTATCCCGCGATCGTCACAAAGAGCACGAAGATGGCAAGCACGCGGTGGTTGAACTGCGCGGCCGCCGGATTCTCGAAGAAGTCGCGCCACCAGGGATGCATTACCCCGTACTCCATTGGGACGAGTCCGGCTCCCATCATCGGAAACTCGTTGTAGATGTGCCCGGCGCGCAGACCGGCCACGAACGCGCCGCTCACCACGGTAGTGAACGCGAGCGCGAGCAGCGTGCCGAGGAGATGCCGCTGGCGTCTCGTGCCACGGATTGCGTTGCCCCGATCGGTGGCGCGCGTGCCGTCCTTGGCAGTCGCGCCCGACTCCGCTCCGCTCCCATCGTCACGGCCGGCCCGGAGCAGCCGGTCGGCGGTCCAAACGGCGAGCAAGTAGATAACCAGCGCGAGCGACAGGTGCGCGGCCAGCCGGTACTGGCTCACGTTCACCCTCGCGGTGAGCCCGCTTGCCACCATGTACCAGCCCATCGCGCCCTGCAGACCCATCAGCACGCCAAGCGCTGCGAGACGCGGGACGATAGCGCGCGGAATGCGCCTCCTCATCCAGAGCCAGGCGAGCGGCAGCACGAACACGAGACCGACGATCCGCGCCCAGAGCCGGTGCAGGAACTCCCACCAGAAGATCGCCTTGAACTGGGCAAGGGTCATTCCCGCGTTGAGCTGCTTGTACTGCGGGATCTCCTTGTACTTGCCGAACTCGGCCTGCCATGCGGCGTCGGTGAGGGGCGGCACGACGCCGCTGACGGGCTTCCATTCAGTGATCGAGAGGCCGCTCTCGGTGAGCCGCGTGCCCCCGCCAACCAGTATCAACACGAACAGCGACGCGGCCCAGACTGCGAGCCAGCGACCGATCGTGCGGCGATCGAGGGTGGTGTTCATTCCAACGCGAAGAATAAGGGCCTGCGCCGTCCGCCGTGCAGGCCCCCGCGCGGCTATTGCGGGCCGCTGCGCACGCTGAGCTGCCGTCCGGCGTCGCCGTAGGTCACGAGCACAACGCGGCGCGGCTGGAGCGTGACCGTAGTATCAACCACGAGCGCCGCGGGAATCGCTTCGGCACGGCGACGCTCACGCTCTTCGTCCTCGCGCGCCGCGCGGTTCTGCCACGCATCGGCGCCGGTCGTGTCGGCGCGCAGGGATTCATCGGCCACCTGCGACGAGTCGAGCCGCACGAACCTCACCTGGAGGCGCGCCGGGCCCGACGGAACGGTGAGCTCGCGCGAAACGTAAAGTTCGCGGTCGTGCCTCAGTCCGCCGCCGCGCACGGTATCAACTACGAGCAGTACGGAGTCGCGGAGCACACGCAGCTCGTAGCGCGCCGTGGTGCCCTCGCACTCCACCCGGCGTCGCATGTGCGCGGGCCGCTGTGCGTATTCTTCGTCCGTGAGCCGACGGCAGGTTTCCACCCGCTCTGGGCGGGCGCTCCACGACACCCGTACGATCGAGTCCGCCGACGGGAACGCCGGCAGCCGCATCTGCGACGCGCCCAGCACGAGCGCGACCGTGCCCACCGCCACCAGGAAGCCAATGCTGCGCCGGATCATTCGGCCACCCCAGCGGCAGTGACGCAAGTTGCGTCAACCTCGAGCGATTCCTCCGCGCGCGCCGCATCCAGCGCAGCGGTCTCGGCTGCGAACGCGGCGATCGCCTTGCGCGCCCCCGCGATGTCGCGCGAGTCAACGTGTGCCAGCCGCACGCGACGGCGTTCAACGCGCGCCTGTAGCTCGGCTTCACGATCGTTGTAGATGCGCTCGTTCACCCACTTCGGGCCCTCGCGGTTCCAGCAATCCCGCGGCGGGCAGGCAGCCACCAGCACGCCACGCATGCCTGCGCGAACGATCAGTTCGATTACCGAGGTGTGCAGGCTGCCCGCGCAATCAACCGGGTAGAACACCGCATCTTCGCTGGCCGCCGCGACGGTCAGCGCAAGCGCCGAGCGATCGCAGCCAACCACCACCACCCCGCCGCGATGCAGCTCAGGGCTGCGCAGGAACTCCTTCACGCGCGCGAGCTGGTCGCGCCCCGTGCGCCCCGCCGGGCCGATTGCCATCGGCGCGCACGAACCGGCGCAGATGCCGCAGCTCACACAGAGCGCCGGGTTCACACGCGCAACCTCGGCCGACTTGCTTCCCCGCTCGCCCGGACGCGGGATCATCTGGATCGCCCCGTACGGGCAATCGAGGGTGCACTGCACGCAGCCGCCGCACAGGTCTTCGTCAACTTTCGACGCCACCGGCCGGTTCGCGATGCGCCGCGTGAACGCGGGAACGAGCGCGAGGATTGCGAATATGGCAACAGCGGACGCGAACGCCACTCCGCCCGGGAGCCGCCGCGAGAAAGGCATCCAGAACGAGTAGAACATGTCGGCGCTCACCGACTCCGGAAGCGTAAACGCCGACGCCTCCGGCCCCATCCTGAGCGGCCACGCGACTGCCGCCACCGTGAGGAGGCCGATTACGCCCCACATCAATCGCCGCGGCGGCAACAGCGTGGCGCGCGACACACGCGATACGTGCAGCCAGAGCCCGACCGCGAGCCCGAGCGGCAGCGCGACATGGGCAAACATGTTCACGAAGAAGAACGCGGTCGCCACGGGACGCTCGCCCGAAAACGCCCGCACCACGGGCTCCGAGAAGATCGGCAGCGAATCCATCATCCGCGCTCCCTCGCGCGCGAGCACGATGCCGAACTCGTCCCACACCATCACGTAGCCGGTCCACCCGCAGACGAAGAGCAGCGCGAACAGACCAACGCCGGTCACCCACGCAAGCGCGCGCGGCCCCCAGCTCCTCCCCTGGGCAAGCATCCTGAAGAGGTGCACGACGACCGCGATCAGTGCCGCGTCGGAGGCGTACCTGTGAAGCCCGCGAACCCAATTGCCGGTTATCGGCGATGCAGTCAGGCGCGCAACCGACTCATATGGCGTGCCGAGCCGGTAGAACAGAAGCAGCCAGAGGCCCGTGACGATCAGCACGCCGAGCAGGGCAACCGCGATCGTGCCACTCTGGTAGAGTGGGTTCGATCGCCAACCGTAGAGCCGGTTGAACAGGCGGTCCGCCGCGGCAAGTCCACGCCATGCGAACCGTTCGAGTGAGCGTTGGGGAGCAGCCAATTCGGGATTCAGGTTGTGACGCGGGGAAGATCAACACCGGCAACCACATCGCACGTTCAGGGAACTCCCCATGCCGTGTCAGGGAAAACCTTATCCCGACATGGCATGTCGGGGCGGCACAATACCCCCGCTCCACACCGATCGTGCCTGCATTCCAATCGTTTCGAGGTCACCGATGACCACTCCGAAGCCGCCCGAGCCCGAGACGGAAGAGATTCCGTTGGGGCAACGTTTCTTCGATAACATCTTTCTCCTCCTCGTGCTGGGCCTGGTGGTTGTCTTCGTGCTGTTCACCGGCTGGGGCGCCTACGAGATCACCCACCTGCCACCTGCAACGCTTCCGTGAGGGCTTGATGCATACCGAGACACATACGGGGCTCGAGTCCCCCAAGGGCGTGTGGTGGAAGCCGGCGCATCCGGCGGAAAAGATGTGGGTTACGATCGCGTTCGTCTGGTGCATGATCCTCTTCGCGATGATGCCGCTCTGGCACTGGAAGGGCGGGCAGAACCCCTCGGGAATCCGGCGGAGCACCGACCCGGCGTCCTACATGAAGCGCGTGATGGAGCAGGCCCAGCAGTACGGAGTGGGTACGGACAAAGGGATTCCGGTGGTGGCGCCGCCGCCGGGCGCCGATGTGTACCTGGCCGCGATGACATTCCAGTGGACCCCGGTCCTCAAGCTGCAGAAGGGCAAGCAGTACACGCTGCATCTCTCGTCGCTCGACGTGGTGCACGGCTTCGGCCTCTACCCCATCAATGTCAATTTCATGGTCGTCCCGGGATTCGACTACGGCCTGCGCGTAACGCCTAACGAGGCCGGCGACTTCAGGATCATCTGCAACGAGTTCTGCGGCATCGGCCACCACACGATGGTTGGCCGTGTGATCGTCGAGGACGGGCCGACGACGTCGGCCGCCATTGACGCCCCCGGCGCGAATGCGGCGGCCGCGATGAACCCCGCACTTGCCGCGCTCGCGGCTGGGAGCGCCAAGTGACCGCACCGGCAGCAACCTTCCGCACCTGCGACGTCACCGGGCTCAAGGTCGAGCGCAAGGCCGAGGTACTGACGCGCATCAACGCCGTGGTGTCCATCGTCGCGCTCCTCATAGGCGCGATCGCGGCGATCCTCCTCGTGCTCACCCGCTGGCAGGCGGTTCACCTCCTGCCGGCGGAGTGGTACTACCGTATTCTGGGCGTGCACGGGATGAGCATGCTCATCTTCTTCATCATCTTCTTCGAGATGGCCGTGCTGCACTTTACGAGCACGGCGCTCATAAACGCGCGCTGCGCCGCGCCGAAGACGAGCTGGTTTGCCTTTGGCATGATGCTCGTGGGCGCGCTGATGGTGGAGTACCTGATGTGGGCCGGTAAGGCGGACGTGCTCTTCACCTCGTACGTTCCGCTCCGCGCCGACTCGAACTTCTACCTCGGCGTCATCCTGTTCGCCGTGGGCGCCCTGGTGGTGGTGGGCGTATTCTTCGCCAACCTCGTCGTCGCAAAGCGCGAGCGAACCTACGAGGGCTCGCTTCCGTTGGTGGTGTACGGCGCGGTCACGGCGGCAATCATCGCGGTCATCACGCTGCTCCATGGCGCGATCATCTACGTGCCGACGTGGCTCTGGTCGCTCGGCCTCATCAAGAGCGTGAACCCCGAGATCTACCGCATGGTCTGGTGGGGGCTCGGCCACTCGTCGCAGCAGATCAACGTCGCCGCGATGGTCGCCATCTGGTATATGATGGGCGCGCTCACGATCGGCGCCGTGGTGCTCAACGAGAAGATCAGCCGCTCGGCGTTCGTCCTCTACATCCTGTTCATCTCGATGGCGTCGGCCCACCACCTTCTGGTAGACCCGGGCATGAGCTCGGCGTGGAAGGTGGTGAACACCAGCTACTTCATGTA
>JADZCT010000091.1 GCA_020851455.1 Gemmatimonadaceae bacterium
CCCATGCCGCCGATCGCGTAGGCCGGCAATAGCAAGGCCAATCCGACGACCGTGCCGAACAGGCTCCAGCCGAGCCCTTCGTACCAGGCGAGGCCGAGCGTGTGCGCGAACAGCACGCTGTAAACCCAGCCGCTGATCACCAGCGGAAAGGTGACCCAGTTCGGCACCTTCAGCTCGAAGCCGTCGATCACGGCGGCGAGAATGAGCACGATGGTGACGGTCCACACCGGCCAATTGTCGACAATCGCCGGCACAATTCCGCTGAAGTACTCCATGACAGGCTCCGCTTCCCCGATGTTGCTTCCGAAGTAGCGGAATTCGCCAGAATTCCGCTCGATTTGCGACTGACTGAGCTTTGGCAAGTTCAGCTACGTGAAGTTGGTAATGCAGCGCGCGCAAACCGCTCGCCAGTCAACTAGTAGCTTATTGCCGCCGCGAAAGCCGGCCTGCGACGACTTAAATGATTGGCGAAAAAGGAAGGCCGTACGCAAGGCGCCGTGTGTAACGATTATGCTGATCGCACAGTCGGCCGCGTTCTTGCTGCGGCGCCTGTTCGCTACCCCGTGCGCACGCCTTCGAGTGCAAACCGGCATCTCGGTTTGACCGCATCGATCAGCAAATTGGCCTGACCGCTGCGGGCCGGTTTTTCTAAAAAACTCGTCATTACGCGCCGCATTTCTTGTTAGTTTTGTCGGCTTCGCGACAGAACAGGCAACCAGCCGCGATTGTCGCAACATTTCAACAAACTATGGACGGACCAATGAGTTATTTTTCGCGTATCTTTCTCAAAGACTGGCACCCGACCCGCGCACAACAAATCCGCAAAGGAAATCGACATGCACATCGCGACACGTACCGCCGCCGGCTCGGCTTTGAGAAACTCGAAGACATCATCACCATGGCGAGCGATGTCGAGGTCGGCGGCATGACCTTCTCGGTCATCGACGATCTTGATCCGGGCTATACCGAGTCGGCCTTCGGCGAAGCGAAAATCGTCGACAACGACAGCC
>JADZCT010000092.1 GCA_020851455.1 Gemmatimonadaceae bacterium
CGGTACTCGCGCACGGCGTCGTCGGTCGAGCCCATCTTCGCCAGCGTCTGGGCCAGGCGCAGGTGGGCGTCGAGGTTCTCGCCGTCGATGTCGAGGATGCGGTAGTAGACGGCGACGGCCTCGTCGGAGTGCCCGGCCTCGATGTGGGCGCTGGCCAGGTCGTCGAGCCGGGTCATGGCCAGGACGGTGTCGCCTGCCTTGAGATGCAGGCCGGCGAGCTTCTCCAGGGCCGGGCGGTCGGTCGGCGCCAGCTCGAGGAGCTCGGTGAGGAGGTCGACGACCTGGGTGGCCGGGGCCCGCTGCTTCTCGGCCAGCTCGACCACGGCCCGGAGCTCGACCGCGGCGTCGGCCGGGAGGCCGGAGTCGACGAGGAGCCGGGCCAGGCGGCGGCGGAGCTCGACGTTGCTCTGGTCGAGCTCGAGCGCATCGCGCAGCGCGCCCACGGCCAGGTCGCGCCGGTCGAGGCGCACGCATCGGTCGGCCACCGACACCCAGCGGTCGAGGGCCTCCTGGCTGCGCCCGAGGCGCTGGTAGGCGCGGGCGATCCGCCGGTAGAGGTCGAGGTGCTCGAGCCCGCGCGAGGCGGCCAGCTCGTAGACGTGCAGGGCCTTCTCCCAGTCCTCGTCGCGCTCGGCCTCGACGCCGACCTTGGCCAGCTCCGGCGGCTCGAGGCGCTTGAGGTGGCCCTGCTTGACCAGCTCCCCCAGCGTCTTGAGCCCCTCGAGGGTGGCGATCGGCGCCGTGTTGGCGATCTCGTACGCCGAGCGGTAGCCGTCGACCAGGATCGCCAGGCGGCGGTCGCACACGCCCTCGGGGAGCTGCGCCCCGACGGGGGCCAGGACGTCGTGCTCGGAGGGGAGGAGCTGGCGGATGAGCTCCCACTCGTCGGCCCGGCGCGCGGCCTCCATGAGGAGGCTCATGCCGGAGAGGTTCAGCCGCACCTCGAGGTCCTGCGGCTCGAACACGGCCGGGAGCGGCGGCTCGCCCACGTGCACGCGGACGTCGACCTTCTGCCAGGTGAAGACGTCGAAGATGTCCTCGCGGGCCTGGAAGGCCAGGGCCTGCTGGATCCCGGCCTTGTCGA
>JADZCT010000026.1 GCA_020851455.1 Gemmatimonadaceae bacterium
GCGTATCCTGGAGCTCTGCAACACGGGTCCACCAACCGCATCCAATCAGAAAGACCAAGCGGCGAATAAGACTCTTGCCCGCATAGTCGGCGCAGAGAGACCCGAGCGATCGTGGCGGCTGCGTCTGCGGCGGCGGTGGTGCTCGCGTGGCCGCGGCCGTGGCGACCAGAAGAACGACGAGACCGATCGAGGTGGAGTGCTCGCAAATGGGGACCGTGCCGCGGTTGGTGTCGGTGCTCGTGGCATGCGCTGCGGTGCTTCGCCCTGCCCGTGCGCCAGCCACGGGGAGTATGACGGTGCTCTTCCAGGACGATTTCGAACGCGGGCTCAGCGCGCGCTGGGTCGAGCGCGGGTTTCCGAGCATCGCGCGGAAGAACGTCTTCTCACGCGGCGTGGAGCCGGGCGGCAACCACTATCTGCGGGTCACGAGCGAGGATTCCTACTCGGGGAAGGGGCTCTACCTCCGGTTCTCGGTCGAACGCTGTCCGACGGTGCGCTGGCGGTGGGTCGTGTCGAACGTCGTGGCGGCGGGGGATCTGCGGCATCGCGACGGCGATGATGCCGCGGCCAAGTTCTACGTAGTCTTCGCGGGCCCGTCGTGGTGGAACCCACTCGACAAGCGCGTCCTCGTCTATCTGTGGGACAACGCCGCGGCGAAAGGCACGATCCTGCCCAACGCGTGGATGCCCGACCGCGCGCGGATGATCGTCCTCGAGAGCGGGCGGGCGGCCGTGGGCGGGTGGGTGACGGAGCACGTCGACCTCGCCGCCGACTTCGCCCGCGCGTTTCCCGGCGAGCGCCCCGGACGTGTCGAGGGGGTCGCCTTTCTCGCGGATACCGACAACACCCACTCCCAAGTGTGGGCGGGCCTGGACGACCTCGAGATCCGCTGCACGCGCGGCGGCAGCGGCGCGCCCCGATAACCAAGCAACAGCTGAACGTCCTGTCGAATCGGTCGAGTATCCGCCGTGCGGTCGACCCCCGCGCGTGGGGGTCGTGCCTGTGCTGGTGCAACACGAGCAAGGGGCAGCGCATCAACGATAGGACGAATGGCTACCCTTCTCGACCCGATGACCAGGGACGTGCGGTGGGATCTGGCGCCCGAGATGATCGTGCCGCCTCCAGGGACCGGCGCGTGCCTGCCTCCGGAGCAGCAGTTGATGCTCGCCGTGCTGGAGAACGGGGTGGCGACCTTGCTGAAGAACGTCGTGGCCGAGGATTGCCGGGGCCGTCGGCTCTACGCCGAGGCGGTGGAGTGGGTGGCCTCTGACGAGACGGGCTGGCTGTTCGCGTTCGTGAGTATCTGTCACGTGCTCGGCCTCGACCCCGACTGCCTGCGTTTGGGGTTGCAGCGCTGTTGTGCGCGGCAGGCGGCGGGTGAGGTTCCGGCCCCACCGCGGTCCCCTTTTCGTCAGGCGCATGGGGCGAGGCGTAGCAGCGCCGGATGAGCCGTGGGTGTCGGACAGCCCGACGACCTTGAGGTCGGCGGCGATGAACCTGTCTACGGAGCGAGGTGGAATGGTGAAGCGCGAACATACGGACGCGGCGGTGGCGAGTGCGGACCGTCGGCCGCCTTGGGCCGGCACGAGCGTACTGAAAATGGCGCTCGCCCTCGTCGCGGTGGCGGTGCTCGTCGGCGCCCTGAAGATGGTGCACGTCCAGCACTACCTGCTCGACCTCGTGACGTGGATTCGCGGGGCGGGGTGGGCGGGCATGGTTGCCTTCGCGTTCGCGTATGTCGTTGCCACCGTGTTCTTCCTTCCGGGCTCGATTCTGACGCTCGGCGGCGGCTTTGCGTATGGCATCGGGCTCGGAACGGTCCTGGTCTGGGTGGCGGCGAACGTCGGCGCGACGCTAGCCTTTCTCCTGGGCCGGACGATTGCCCGCGACTGGATCGCGACGCGCGTCGCCGGCATGCCGCGCTTCGCGGCCGTCGACCGGGCAGTCGGGCGGGAAGGGCTCAAGATCGTGTTGCTCACACGTCTCTCACCGATTTTTCCCTTCAACGTGTTGAACTACGCGTTTGGGATCACGCGAGTGAGCCTGCGCGATTACGTCCTCGGCTCCCTCGTCGGGATGCTGCCCGGGACGGTCATGTACGTCTACCTCGGCTCGCTCATCACGAGCGTCAGCGAGCTGGCGGCGGGCCGCACGTCGGGTGGGGCCGTACAGCAAGCTTTCTATTTCGGCGGCCTCGTGGCCACGGTGGCGGTCACCCTCTACGTGACGCGCGTGGCGCGTCGTGCGCTCGCCGACGCGACGCAGGAGCACGAAGAGAGGGATGACGAAGGTGCAGGCGATTCCGTTCCGCTGGGAGGCGTTGCCCGCAACGATGGGGCGGGACGCGGGGATGCCCCGTTGGCCAAGGAGCAGATTGCCCAGAGCGGCACACCTGCGGCGCCACTCGTCCTCCCCGACGACGCGTACAACCGCACCCTCGTTGCGCATGTCCATCCCCGAGGGTGGGCAAACCCGACGCCGCGCGGGCGCTACAATCTCGTCGTGATCGGGGGCGGCACCGCGGGGCTTGTCTCGGCCGCTGGTGCCGCAGGTCTCGGCGCCAAGGTCGCGCTCATCGAGCGCCACCTCATGGGCGGCGATTGCTTGAACGTCGGCTGCGTGCCTTCGAAAGCGCTGATCGCGGCGGCGCGGGCTGCTGCGGATGCGCGCGGCGCCGGCGCGCTCGGTGTGCAGGTGGGGGACGTCCGGGTGGACTTCCCGGCGGTCATGGCGCGCATGCGAAGACTCCGCGCGGAGATCGCCCCCCATGACGGCGTCGAGCGCTTCAAGGCGCTCGGCATCGACGTGTTCCTCGGCGAGGGCCGGTTCACCAGCCCGGGCACGGTCGACGTCGATGGTCGCCACCTCGATTTCGCGCGCGCCGTGATCGCCACCGGCGGACGCGCCACGGCACCGCCGATCATCGGTCTCGAGAAGGTCGGGTATCTCACCAACGAAACGCTCTTCTCGCTTACGACGCTGCCGCGCCGGCTCGCGATCATCGGCGCGGGGCCGATCGGCTGCGAGATGGCGCAGACGTTCCGGCGTTTCGGCAGCGAGGTGACGCTGTTCGAGTCGGCAACGCACGTGCTGCCGCGCGAGGACGCCGACGCTGCCGCGATCGTGGAGCGCCGACTGGACGCGGAGGGCATACGGCTCGTCCGCTGCGGGCACATCACGCGCGCGGAACGACGAGCGGGCGAGGTGATCTTGCAGTGCGAGACGGGTTCCGCGCACGAGCTGCTGGCGTGCGATGCGATCCTCCTCAGCGCCGGGCGGACCCCGAACGTCGATGGGCTCGGGCTCGACACCGCGGGCGTCGCGTACGACCGGCAAGGCGTCACGGTCAACGACTACCTGCAGACCACCAACCCGCAGATCTATGCAGCGGGAGACGTCGCGTCGCGCTATCAGTTCACCCATATGGCGGACGCCCTCGCCCGGATCGTCCTGCAGAACGCACTCTTCCTGGGGCGGAAGAAGGCGAGCGCTCTCCATGTGCCCTGGTGCACGTACACGTCGCCGGAGATTGCCCACGTCGGGCTCTACGAGCAGGAGGCGGTGGCGGCGGGCCACGAGGTCGACACCATCACGATCCCGATGGCCGAGGTCGACCGCGCCATCCTCGATGGCGACACGGAGGGGTTCTTCCGGGTCCATCTCGTCAAAGGCTCGGATCGCATCCTCGGTGCTACGCTGGTGGCGGCGCACGCCGGGGACATGATCTCGGAAGTGACCGCCGCGATGGCGACGGGGCGCGGTCTCGGGGCGCTTGCCGGTGTGATTCATCCCTATCCGACGACCGCCGAGGTCGTGAAGAAAGCGGCGGACGCCTACAACCGGAGCCGACTGACGCCGAGGGTCAAGACGCTCTTCACCAAGTGGCTCGCGCTGCGGCGCCGGTCGTTCGTCTGAGGAAAACTACATGTCGATCTCGTTTATCGCTGCCTTTGCGGCCGGCCTGCTGACGGCGTTCTCGCCGTGCGTGCTGCCGATGGTGCCGATTCTCATCGCCGGCCTGGTCGGTTCGTCCAGCGCCTCGCCGTGGGCGCGGCTGCGCGCGACGATGGGGTTCGCGCTCGGCTTCGCGGCGGTCTTCGTGATCCTCGGTCTCAGCATGCCGGCGGCGCTGCGCCTGCTGCCGGGGCTTCGATCCGTGGTCCTTGCGTTCTCCGCCGTACTCCTCGTGCTCTACGGCCTCAAGATGATGCACGTGCTGCAACGCGCAACGATCTTCGCCTGGATGGACCGCAGCGCCGGCATCACGTCGACACCGCCGAGCGGCGACGGCGCCTTTCGGAGCTTCCTGCTCGGTGCGGTCTTTGGGTTCAGTTGGACGCCATGCGCGGGGCCGATCCTCGGCGGGGTGCTCACCTACGTGGCGGCGAGCGACGGCAGTACATTCCGCGGAGGCGCGTTGCTACTCGCATACGCAGCCGGCGTCGCGGGGCCGCTCCTTCTCGTCGCGATCGCCGCAGAGCGGGTAACCCCGTACCTGCGATCGGTGCTGCCCTTCACGCGATCGATCGGGGCCGTGTCCGGTCTCGCGCTCGTGATCGTGGGCCTCCAGATAGGCGCCCAGGCGGTCGGTACCAGCGGGTGGTCCTTCCGGTCGATTGCGGACCGTGATGGTCAGAGTGCCGCGCGCCAGCCGATCGTGGAGACGGCGGATGCAACCCGCCAGGTGCTGTTCTTCCATTCCGAGCACTGCCCCACCTGCCGAACCATGCAGCAGGTTCTGCCGGGTTTGGCAGAGGCCTGTCGCTCGAGTCGGTGGCGACTCGTGTCGGTCGACGTCGATCGGAGCGAGAATCGCGCGCTGGTCGAGCGCTTCCACGTGCGCGCGGTCCCGACGCTGAGCCTTCTCGACGAGCGTGGCGAGGAGGTCGAGCATCTGATCGGCTTGCAGACGCCAGCCCACCTGCGCGAGGCGATCGAGCGCACCATGGCCGTTGCCTGTGCGGCCGATCCGATGCCGCGGGGCGGGGAGGACGGGAACGGCGGCGACGGGGTTTGCACGATCGGAAAGGCGTGCTGAGGCGATGTCGTCGACGCGCGTGACGATCCTTCGCATCGCCATGGGGCTTTTCCTCGCCGCGTGGGGAGCCGACAAGCTGCTCGCGGTGGAAGGGTCGGTCGGGATCTTCGCCCGTTTCTACGGCGTCGAGGCCGGCCCCATGGTCGTTCGCGTCGCCGGCATCGCGGAGATCGCCCTTGCCGCGCTGTTGATCGTGGATTGGTGGCGCGCGCCCGTGGCGTGGGCACAGCTCGCCCTCAACGTCGTTTCGGCGGCGGCAAGCTGGCGCCAAATTCTCGATCCGTGGGGCCTCCTCGGTCTCACCCAGGGAGGTACCCATCTCTTTCTCGCTTCGATCGTGGTTACGGCGGCGTCGGTGGTGCTGGTGCTGTGTGCTCGAGACGGTGGGACACCGCCGCGCGCGCCGAAGAGTACGACGACACCAGATACGGGACGATGAAGTTCGCTCCGAGCCGCTTCAGTACGGCCCAGCCGATCGGCTGGCTGAGCACGAGCTCCGCATGATTCACGAGCAGCAGGACTGGGGCGATCACGCTGGCGACGCGACAGGCGCGCACGATCGTGGAGCGCGCGACGAGACTGCGGAGCATGCCGGGCGGCGGACGGTTGCCAGCCGCGGGGGCGGGCGTCAGCGCGCCACGCAGCTCCGCCGCGATCCATTCGTGGACGGCGGGCAGCGGCAGTGCTCCGTCCCGCGACGCGACCGGGCGGCCGGCGACGAACAGACGGAGCGTCGGGGTTCGCGCAACGGCATGACGTGCGAAGGTCGCGGGGCTCAGCTCGGCGGGGCAGACGACCGTGTCGATCATGTAGTGCAAGTCGACCGCGAGCTTCGGCAGCTGTGCCGCCATGAAGTGACAGGGCAGGCACTCCCCCGACGTGAAGAGGACCAGCGTCGGGCGACCGTGCTCGTGTACCCGCATCCCGAAGGATTCGTCGTCGAGGATCGCCGTGGGCTCGCCGGTCATGGTGGTTCATGGGGGAGATGCAGCGGGGCTTCCAGGTGTTGCGCGGGCCCGACATGAGCCTCTCGGTCGTCATTCCGGCCTTCGAGGCGATGTCGACGCTCCCGGCGACACTCACCGCGCTCGCCGGTGTCGACGAAGTCGTCGTCGTCGACGGCGACTCCACCGACGGCACGCGCGCCTTCGCCACGAATCACGGGGCCCGCGTCGTCGAAGCGAAGCGCGGTCGCGGTCCACAGCTGATCGCCGGCGCGGCCGCCGCCCGCTGTGCCTGGTTGCTCTTCCTCCACGCCGACACGGTTCCGGAAGCCGGCTGGCGCGCGGCCGTCGAGCGATTCATCGCCGATCCGGTCAACCTCGCGCGGGCCGCGACCTTCCGGTTCGCGGTCGACGACGCGTCGCGTGCGGCGCGGAGGCTCGAGGCGCTCGTGGCCCTGCGGGTACGGATCTTCGGCCTGGCGTACGGCGATCAGGGCTTGCTCATGCACCGGGATTTCTATGCGGCGCTCGGCGGGTTCCGGCCGTGGCCGCTCATGGAGGACGTCGATCTGGTGCGTCGCGTCGGCCGGAGTCGATTGACGGTCCTACCTGCGACAACCCGAACCTCGGCGGCGCGCTGGCGACGGGAGGGCTGGACGCGACGGAGCCTCCGGAACGTCGCATGCCTCACGCTCTTCGCGCTCGGGGCTTCGCCGCGCGCGCTCGCGCGCTGGTACGAGCCACGGGGCGCCAGCACGTTGATGCGTTGAGAGTCAAGCCCCGTGGCGGATCCTTCTCCAAGGCAGCCTAGCTCGAGCCGCACCGGAGCCTGCGTGCAGGTGTTCGCCAAGGCGCCTATTCCAGGGCTGGCGAAGACGCGGCTCGCGCCGGCCATCGGGGCACAAGCGGCTGCTCGTCTCCACGCCGCGCTGGTGCTTCGGACGCTCGGGACCGTGGTCGCTGCTCGCGCGGCGGAGGTGGAGCTCTGGGCCACCCCCGATGTCGATCACCCGTTCTTTGCCGAGTGCCGTCGCCAATTCGGCGTGACGGTGCACGCCCAAACGAACGGCGACCTCGGAGCGCGGCTCGGCGCCGCGCTCGCGGCGGGCCTCGCGCGCCGCTCTCAGGTCGTCGTGGTCGGCTGCGATTGTCCGACGCTCTCCGGCAGCGACATCCAGGAGGCCTTCACCGCCCTTGGCGACGGTGCCGACGCCGTGATCGGGCCTGCCGTCGACGGCGGCTACTATCTGCTCGGGCTCAGACGGTTCGATGCCCACCTCTTCTCGGATATCGCCTGGGGGGGCGCCGAGGTCCTCACACGGACGCGGACGCGCATGGCCGCGCTCGGTTGGTCGTGGCAGGAGCTCACGACTCGGTGGGACGTCGACCGCCCCGGCGACCTGAGCCGCCTCGTCGCCATGCCCGGCTTCGACTGGGCAAACGTGCTGTCGGGATCGTGGCCGCCCGGCCGGCGTGCAACATGAGGAGGCGAGCCGCATCTCGAAGAGTGATGCCGCTCCGGCGTGACACCAGGCTCCGTTGCCGTGCGATCTCGAGCATCGGTTGGCTCGCGGTGATCGCGGGGCTCGTCGCCGGTTGTCGGCTGGCGATGCCATTCGCCCCGGCCGGTGGGACCCGCATGAACGCCGATCGCCTGGTTGCAATCGTCAGAAGCGTCGATCCGGACGCCGATCGATCCGAGGCTATCGTGAGCTTCACGTTCCGAGCCCGTCACATGCTGTTGCTCATGGACGAGGACGCGGACCGGATGCGCATCATCACCCCGGTGGCGGAGAGCGCCTCGCTCGCGGCCGGCGAGCCGCTCCGGTTGTTGCAGGCCAACTTCGATACGGCCCTCGACGTGCGCTATGCCGTCGCACGAGGCAAAGTGTGGAGCGCCTTCCTGCATCCCCTCGGCACCCTGACGGAGGAGGAGCTGCGGTCGGGCATCGCGCAGGTCGTCGCGCTCGCGGCGACCTACGGCGGAGCATACTCCTCGGGTGGTCCCGTGTTCCGTGGCGGCGACAGCGCGGAGCGCTACGAGCGGGGGGCCGCGCGGGGAGAGTGATGGCGAAGGCCGCCCCACCGGTCATCATCAAGATCCGAAAGAAGAAGGGTTTGTGCGGATGGCCATCACGGGGCGCGTGGAAGGTCGCCTCCGCGGATTTCATCAACGTACTATTCGCGCCCGCCGGGAATGAGGGGAAGCGCCGCAGCATGCCAGGGATGAGGCCGATTCGATCGTTCCTCGGATCGTGTGTTCGGGGCGCGTCCCCGGCCTGACTCAGCGTCCTCGCGGCGAGGTTGCCTTCGGTTTCTTGGCGGCACGGGATCGCGACGACGCGCGCGTCGATGGCGTCGCGCGTGGCGCGGTTCGCCAGGCCAACTGCTCGAGGGCGGTCGTGAGGCGCGGCGCGGCAAAGTCGATGAACGCGCGGACCTTGGGCGCGACGAGCCGTGCGTGCGGGTAAACGAGATGCACCGGTTGGGGCGGAAGCGTGAAGGCGTCGAGCACGGGCCTGAGCGCTCCGTCGCGGAGCTGGTCCCTCACCATGTAGGACAGCACGATCGTGATGCCGTGACCCAACTCGGCGGCCTGAATGGCGGCGACCGCGTCGTTGATTTCGAACGTTGGCCGTAGCGTCACGGTCCCCGGTTTCTGCCCGTTCAGAAAGCGCCATTCGCGGTTCGGCAGGAGGCCCGTAAACGCGATCACGGAATGGAGCCGCAGGTCCGTCGGCGACGCCGGCGTCCCCCGCCGGGCGAGGTACGTCGGGCTCGCGACCAGGATGCGATGGACGGCGCCAATCCGCTTGGCGATGAGGTTCGAGTCCGGCAGGTGCCCGATGCGGACGGCGACGTCGAGGCCTTCCTCGACGAGGTTCACCACCCGATCGAGCAGGAGAACCGAGACCGTCACGCGCGGGTGCTGAGCGAGGAAGTCGCAGACGACTGGCGCGAGCGCGGATCGGCCAAACGTTACCGACGCCGTGATCGCGAGATGCCCTTGCGGCATTGCGGCTTCGCCGACCGCCTCCTTCTCCGCCGTATCGAGATCCGCGAGGACCCGCCGTGCGCTCTCGAGGAAGCGCCGCCCGACATCGGTGATCGTCATGCTGCGGGTGGTGCGGTTGAAGACGCGTGCGCCGAGTCGATCCTCGAGTGCCGCGAGGGCACGCGTCACGGCCGGAGGCGAGAGGCGGAGCCGCGCGCCGGCCTTGGCGAAGCTGCCCGCGTCGGCCACGGCGACGAAGACCTCGACCTCATGCAATCGGTCCATCCGCTATTCCTTTGTGCGGAACAAAGTGTTCCGCACATTCGGTATTCTTTCAACGCTCGCGATGCGCCAATTACGCAGCAGGCGGGGCGAAGGCGCCCCGCACTACCGATAGGGAAAGGACTCACTGTCATGGCTCGTGTTGCCGTCGTCGACCCCAAGACCGCCACTGGCGAGGCCAAGCAGCTTCTGGACGCCGTCCAAAAAGGTCTCGGCATGGTGCCAAACTTCCTCCGCGTGCTGGCGAATTCGCCGGCCGCGCTGAACGCCTTCCTCGGCCTCCACGGAATTGCGGGGGCGGGCGCACTCGACCCGCAGACGCGCGAGCGGATCGCCCTCGCCGTCGCCGAGCAGAATGCCTGTCAGTACTGCGTGTCGGCGCATACGGCGATCGGCCGCAAAGTCGGCCTCCAGAACCAGGAGATGCTCGCCAACCGCATCGGCCGGTCCTCGGACGCCAAGGCGGAGGCCGCACTGACCTTCGCCCGTGCTCTCGTCGAACACACCGGCCAGGTGAGCAACGCCGAGTTCGATGCCGTCCGCGCGGCGGGGCACGCCGACGCGGAGATCATCGAAATCATCACGCACGTCGCGATGAACATCTTCACCAACCTGCTCGGCAAGGCGACTCAGGTCGAGATCGACTTCCCCAAGGTCGATTTGAACAAGGCCGCCTGACCGGGTGGCCGGCGGCGCGGCTTGACCGCGCCGCCAGTCGCCAACCGAGGGAGGAAACCCGATGGACCATAGGACACATCCCATCGCCCGTCCGCCGCTGCCGCCGTTCACGCCGGAGACCGCCGTCCAGAAGGTCCGTATGGCGGAAGACGCCTGGAACACACGTGATCCTGAACGCGTGTCGCGCGCGTATTCTGAAGACAGTCGCTGGCGCAACCGTGCCGAGTTCCCCGTGGGCCGCGCCGAAATCGTCGCCTTCCTGCAGGGAAAATGGGCGCGAGAGCTAGACTATCGCCTGATCAAGGAGCTCTGGGCTTGCGCGGAGAACCGCATCGCGGTGCGCTTCGCCTATGAATGGCGCGACGACGCGGGAAACTGGTTTCGCAGCCATGGCAATGAGAATTGGGAGTTCGACGAGCACGGCCTGATGCGGCTGCGCTTCGCGAGCATCAACGACCAGCCGATCCGCGCGAGCGACCGAAAGTTTCATTGGCCCCAGGGGCCGCGACCCGCGGAGCACCCGGGTCTCTCGCAGCTCGGCTTATAGCGCCGAGGACCCTGACGCATCGGAGGAAGTCATGCCCCATCAATTCGCCGCGATCGCCTTCACCCCGACGGTGAAGAAGGTGCAAGAGGAGCTGGGAAGTCGGTCCTCCTATGCCCGGATGGAGCGCGGGCCCGGGGCGGTGAACCACCGGCTCACGGAAGCCGAGGCCGGTTTCATCGCGGCCCGGGATTCACTGTACATGGCCACCGTCAGCGAGACGGGCTGGCCCTACGTTCAGCATCGCGGCGGGCCGATCGGCTTCGTGCACGTCCTCGACGAGCGCACGATCGGCTTCGCCGACTTCCGCGGCAACCGCCAGTATGTCAGCGTCGGCAACCTGATGACGGACGACCGGGTCTCACTTTTCTTCATGGACTACCCGAACAAGACCCGGCTCAAGCTGCTCGGCCGCGCTCGGCTCGTCGGGCTCGACGACCAGGCCGTGCTGTCGCGCCTGGCGATGCCTGACTACCGAGCACGGATCGAGCGAGGCTTCGTGATCACGGTCGAGGCCTTCGACTGGAACTGCCCGCAGCACATCACCGAGCGCTATACGCTCGAAGAGGTGCGTGCGGTCACGGCCCCCCTGACGGCGCGGATCGCCGAGCTCGAGGCCGAGCTGGCGCGGCGCCGGGCACCAGCGCCGGTGAAATGAGCTGCCCCATCTCGCGCAAGGCGCTGATACGACATTGTTTCGTCGCGTTGAGGGATGCGCGGGTGTGGCCGATGCAACATACGGCGTCGAGCTACATCCAACGGTGGCATGAGGGCCTCGGGTGGTTGACGCTGGCGCCCGGGTGACCGGGCCGCCGGCCGAGGAGGCGGCCTTGGTGGCGCGAGTACGCGCCGGGGATCTCTCCGCCTTCGAGGCCCTGATTCGTCCGTATGAGAACCGCATCTACCGCGCCATCCTCCGCATCACTCGTGATCCTGCGAGCGCCGCGGACGTCTACCAGGACGCTCTTCTCACCGCCTTCGAGAAGCTGGCGAGCTTTCGGGGCGACGCGGCGTTCGGCTCCTGGCTCCAGCGGATCGCGATGAACGGCGCCTTGATGCGTCGACGTGCCCCGGCCCACCACCGCGTGGTCTCCGAGGACGATCTGCCGAGGTTCAACTGGATGGGGATGCATGCCCGCCCGGTGCGGGACTGGGCCGAGTCGGCGGAGGCGCCGGCGGCGCGTGCCGAGTTGCGCGTCGCGCTGGCAGCGGCGCTCGACGCCCTTCCCGAGACCGACCGCGCCATCGTGTGGTTGAAGGACGCCGAAGGACTGCCGCACGAAGACATCGCGGCGGCGACGGGGCTCAGCGTCTCGGCCACGCGCAGCCGCTTGCACCGAGCGAGGCTCTCGCTTCGGGCGCACCTTTCTCGTCATGCCGGAGGCGAACGATGAGCCATGTGATGGGGCGCATGATGCGCGTCCTCGGGAAACGCAGCTGCGAGGATGTCGTGGCGGTCTTGCAGGAGTACTTCGAAGGGAGCCTCGAGCCGAGGCTGGCCAAGATTATCGAGCGCCATCTCAAAGACTGTCCCGATTGCGAGGCGTTCGCCCGGACATACGCCACCGTCATCAAGCTCACGGGGGAACTGCCCGTCGAGCACATTCCCGACGAGCTGCGGATGCGGGTGCGACGCGCGTTGCGCGAGCGGTTCGCTCCCGAGTGAGTATTCTGCCGCGATGCAACATCAGCAGGGGGGACCACATCCAACGGGGTACTCGATGGAGGAGGACTCCGATGCCGAGACGTTTCGATCTCATCTCACCTGTCGTCCTGCTTGCCGCGCTGTTCGGTGGCAGCGCGACGGCCGCAACCACCTTCACCGTCAACCCCGACGCTGGGAACAACGCCTTCACGGCCGTGTTCGACTCCGCGCTCGGCGAGCGGATCACGGCGGTGAGCTCGGCGGTAGGTTGCACGCTCACCGTCGACGAGCAGGGCTTCGAGGGCCGCGCGACGTGCTCCGTCCCGCTCACCTCGATCCGCGTCGACAATGACGACACCAAGAGCGGCCACTTTCGCGAGTGGGCGACCAACAAGAAAAGCGAACCCGCCTCGTGCACATTCGAGCTGACGGTGCCTCGGGTCACGCTGCCCGCGACCATGAAGGAGAAGACCCCGACGCCCTACACGACCGAGGGCACCTTCACCCTCTGTGGGCGCGGGCGCGATGACGGCGGACCCGAGCGCATCACGGGCACAGTGACCTATCTGCCACCAGGGTCCTACGGTGACGCCCGCACCCTCCGCATCCGCGCCCGCATCGAGAGCTTCAACCGCGAACGCTACGGCGTGAGTCCGAAGAACACGTCCGGCTGGCTCGCCCGGGTGCAGGAGCTCGCGCCCGTGGTCGCCCCTGACGGCACGATCGAAGTCAGTATCTTTGCGACCAGCCCGGCTGGCGAAGCTGCGCCGGCCGCAGGGACCGCGCAGCCGTAAGTCACGCGGCACTCGGCGCCATGGGGGCGCCGGGGAGCGCCGCGTCGGGTCACGCACCACCAACCAAAGGAGAACGCAGCATGAACAGAATGGGAAAAGGGGTCTTGGCCGCCGGCGCCGCGGCAGCGCTCTTGCTGTCCGGACAGGTCGTCGCCCGCGCCGCGGACAAGAGCGGCGGCGAGGTCCATTGCGCCGGCATCAACGAGTGCAAGGGGAAGGGCAGCTGCGCCGGGGCGAGCAACGCCTGCAAGGCGCAGAACGCCTGCAAGGGCAAGGGCTTCATCGACGTCAGCAGCGCCGACGAATGCGTGAAGAAGGGCGGCAAGGTCGTCGAGCCCAAGAAGATGTAGTGCGCCTGAGGAGGGGGCGCTCGTCACACGGAGCACCCCCTCCTCACCCTCCGCTGCCATCGAAGGAGCCCCGCATGACGTTCACGGTTGCGTGCGTCCGGTGTCACCAGACCGTGCTCACCGCCATTCCCATGATCGGCGTCCCGGAGGCGACCGTGCTGCGCACGCATCTTCATGACCAGCACGGATGGCCGGCGTGTCCGGTGGCGGCACGGGCCGACGAGACCCCCGGACTCGAGGACCTCGGGATTCTCTTGCAGCATTTCAACGTGTCCAGACTCTGAGGCGGCAGCAGGATCGCGATCGTCGCGAGAACAGTGAGGAGCGAGCAAGCGTATGCAGATCGCACGTAGTTTTCCCTATCTCGGGCACGGCGTCGGGCTCCGCACGAAGCATTTTCCCCACGTCCTGGATGGGACGGCGCGGGTCGATTGGTTCGAGGCGATTTCCGAGAACTTCATGATCCGGGGCGGACGGCCATTGGCCGTGCTCGAGCGCGCGCGGGCGCTGGCACCGCTGGTCTTGCACGGGGTGTCGCTGTCACTCGGCTCGACCGATCCGTTGGACGACGCGTACCTGCACGAGCTCCGCGCTCTGGCGGACCGCTTCGAGCCCGCATGGGTCTCGGACCATCTGTGTTGGGGCAGCGTCGGCGGGCACTACGCCCATGACTTGCTCCCTCTCCCGTTCACCGAGGAGGCGTTGGCGCACGTCGTGGAACGGATCCGCCGCGTGCAGGATCGGCTCGGCCGGCGCATCCTCGTCGAGAACGTGTCCAGCTATCTCACGTTCACGCATTCGGTCATGCCCGAGTGGGAGTTTCTCGCGGCGGTCGCGGCTGGTGCCGACTGCGGCATCCTGCTCGACGTGAACAACGTCTATGTGAGCAGCGTCAATCACGGGTTCGACGCGGGCGCGTACGTGCAGGCGATCCCGACCGATCGTGTCGGCCAGATTCACCTCGCCGGCCACAGCGACAAGGGCAGCCATCTCCTGGACACGCCTGATGGCCCGGTCGTGGCGGCCGTGTGGGACTTGTATCGATCGGCAGTGGCGCGCTTCGGTGCCGTCTCGACCCTCATCGAATGGGACGATCAGATTCCCGAATGGGACGTGCTGATCACCGAAGCCAAGTGCGCCCGTGCCGTCGAAGCGGAGATCCTCGGAGGTGCCCATGCTCGCTCTGCGTGATTTGCAGCGGCGCTTCTTTGCCTCCCTCACGACGACGCCGGGTCCGGAGGCGTCGCAGGCCTTCGACCCGGCCCTACTCCAATGCATCGCCCCGGGAGAACGGCTCGGGCCGGCGGACCGTCTCGACATCTATGCGCAGATGTACTGGACACGGCTCCACGACGTCCTGTGCGACGATTTTCCACGGACGGCCGCACTGCTCGAACCTGACGAGTTCAGCCGCGTCGCGCGTGCGTACCTCGCGGAGTATCCGTCGACTTATCCCTCGGTGCGGCACGTAGGTCACGCGTTCGCGGCGTTTGTGGCTCGCTCTCCGGAGAGCGCCGCGGTACCGTTTCTCGCCGACCTCGCGCGGCTCGAGTGGGCCCGCCTCGCGGTGTTCGATGCGTCCGACGCGGCAACGCTACGCGTGGCCGACCTGCACGCCATTGCAGCCGAGGCGTGGCCGGCGCTGACGTTCCAGCTAGTGCCGGCCTTACAGCTCGTGGATGCGGCGTGGCCAGTGCACGCACTCTGGGCTGGCGATCAGGACGCGTGTGGCGACGTGCAGCCAGCCGAAACGCACCTGCGAGTCTGGCGCGATGGCGCCATGGTGTACCAAGCCCCCATGGACGCTTGCGAGCGGGCGGCGCTTGCGTCCGTCGCGGCCGGGGAATCGTTCGCGGCACTCTGTTCAGTACTGGAGGACGGGTGCGGTCCCGAGGTGGCCGCGCCCGAGGCCGCACGGCTCGTCTTACGTTGGGTCGATGATGGCATTCTGGCACGCCCGTAAGGAGGAGAAAGTCATGTCCGAAGCTGCTTCTGTGATCGATGTCGAAGAGGCCGTACGCACCCGCTACTCGGCTGGCGCCCGTGCAGTGGAAGCCGCGCTCTGCTGCCCCACGTCGTACGACGCGCGGCTTCTCGCCGCCATTCCCGATGAGGTGCTCGAGCGGGACTACGGCTGCGGTGATCCGACGCGCCACCTGCATGCGGGTGAGACCGTCCTCGATCTTGGATCGGGCGGCGGGAAGATCTGCTTTCTCGCGAGCCAGCTCGTCGGCCCGAGCGGTCAGGTCATCGGCATCGACATGAACGACGACATGCTCGCGCTGGCGCGCCGGAACGCCCCCGAAGTCGCCCGCCGCGTCGGCTACGCGAATACGACCTTCAAGAAGGGGAAGATCCAGGACCTCCGATTCGACCGCGACTGGCTCGATCAACTGCTCCGCGCCGAGCACGTGCGGTCGGAGGCCGACCTAGCCCGGCTGGACGGCCAGATTGCGGAGCAACGGCGTGTGCGGCCTCTCGTGGCTGACGCCTCGATCGATGTGGTGCTCTCGAACTGCGTGCTCAACCTCGTGCGTCCGGAAGACAAGCGGGAGCTCTTCGCCGAGATCTTCCGCATCCTCCGGCGGGGAGGACGCGCGATCATCTCCGACATCGTGAGTGACGAAGATGTCCCGGACGCTTTGCAGCAAGATCCCGCGCTCTGGAGCGGCTGCATTTCGGGCGCGCTCCGGGAGGATCGCTTTCTCGCGGCCTTCGAGGAGGCCGGATTCTACGGAGTGACCCTGCTCGAGCGGCAAGCGGAGCCGTGGCGAACCGTCGAGGGCATCGAGTTCCGGAGCATGACGGTGGCCGCCTACAAGGGGAAGGAGGGGCCGTGCTGGGATCAGCAGCACGCGGTCCTCTATCGCGGACCGTTTCGCCAGGTGGAGGACGACGATGGCCACGTCTTCCGCCGCGGGATCCGCACGGCGGTATGCGAGAAGACGTTTCGCCTCTTCGCGCAGGAGCCCTACCGCACGCATGTCGAGCTCATCGCGCCCCGGGAGCTTTGCCCGCTCGAGGAGGCGCCGCCGTTCCCGTGCACCGGCGGCACGCGCGTGCGCCATGCGCGCGAGACCAAAGGCGTCGACTACCGCGTGACGAGCGAGGTGGCCGCGGCCACCTGCGAACCGAACGGGAGCTGCTGTTGATGGGTGAGGTGGATTTCGCGCGCGCCCTCGAGCAGCACGACCTCGCGCCGCTCACGCGCGGACGGGTGACGACGTTGCAGGTGAACGTCGGGAAGCGCTGCAACCAGGCCTGCCATCACTGCCACGTGGACGCCGGGCC
>JADZCT010000093.1 GCA_020851455.1 Gemmatimonadaceae bacterium
AGAGCAACCACTGGCCGTCAGGCGAAACGTCAAAAAAGTCGCCGCCGCCCATGTTCGCGCCGGTGAGATAGCCCTTGAGATCAAGGGATTTTCCATCGGCCAACTCCACGTGGATCTGGCTTTCATCCATTACATAGGCCAGGCGTTTGCCGCCGGGCAGGAACTGTGGCCGCGAAACCTGCGCGCCCTGGCTCCGCACGAAGACTTCCTTGCCCGTGGCCGCATCGACGCCGTAAACACGCCATGCGCCCCCGCGCCGTGAGGAATAGCAGAGCGTGCGCGAGTCGCTGTCCCAATCCACGTCCTTTTCGCGCTCAACGGTGTTTGTCAACTGACGCGGTACTCCGCCTTCTTCGGTGGGAAGCAGGAATACATCGCCCCCGGCCACGAAAGCGAGTTTCTTGCCGTCGGGGCTGACTTTGAACTCACTGGCGCCGGTCAAACGCGAAGCTTTGACTGACGCCGTACGCACGTCACTGTCGATGCGGATTTCCGGCGTGTTGAGCTTGACCGGCGGGCGTTTGCCAAACTCGCCCACGTGCAGGCGCCAGCCGCCATAGTTGCCCGTGGCAAAAGCAAGCTTGCCGCCGCCGATAGACAACTCGCGCGCATCCAGCTCGGTCTCGCCGCCCCAGCCTTTGACTTCGGAGCCATCGAGCAACACCGCCGCAAGCCGACCGACCCTTGTGCTCTTTGACTTGGATGCCGCACAACTGACGAAAACAACGGTGTTGTTGTCAGCAAAGCACGGCCAGTCCTCATGCGAACGCGCGGCTGAAAGCGCGCGGTGGTTTTTTGTGGCTTGCCCGTCAAAGTCGCACAGCCAGATGTCGGAACTGGCGGTGCCAAAGTAGCCGCGCCGGCGCATGGCGTCGCCGCCGCCCCGAACGTAAGCGATGTGCTTGCCGTCGGGGCTGATGGTGGCGTTGGATTCGCTTTCGCCAAAACCGCCGCCGCTGATGGGCCAGGGCTCGCTGGCATCGGTGCGAACGACCCACAGATCGCGGCCCAGGTCGCGTGCCGCGGAGAACACCACGCCAGAGCTATCGGGCAGCCAGCAGCAGGGATCCTCGGCGCCGTCCGAGAATGTCAGCCTGCGTGCCTCGCCGCCGCTAGCGGGCATAACGAAGATGTCGTCGCTGCCGTAACGCCGCGAGCGAAACGCGAGCGACTTGCCGTCCGGCGAAAAACAGGGTGAGCCGTCGTTGTCGACGGTAATCGTCAACCGCCGCGCGACGCCGCCGTCACTGGCCACCGACCAGATATCGCCGTCATACACAAACGCAAGTTGCTTGCCGTCCGGGCTGAGCGCGGGCGAGCGAAACACCTGAGAGGCCACCGCGTAGGCATACTTGCTGGCCGTCGGTTCTTCTTGCGACTGGCGTGGCTGAGAGAGGAACGCAATCGTTGCCAGAACACCGCAGGCATAAAGAAGCGCGCGCGCCATGATCATCTCCGTGAACGTAGATAGCTGTTTCTACGTACAGAGCCTGCGCGAGGTAAGGAGGAATTGCTACTTGCGTTTGGCGCGGCCTGAAATGCTCGCTTCGCGCTTGGGAACCGGCGGCTTGTTGGTTTTAGGCGGGACCTTGGATTCAGCGCTTTGCGCGGGCTGCGGCGGGGCCGGGGAAGGCGCTTCCCAGGCCTCGCGGGCGCGGCGCGCGCGCTCGACGGCATCTTCAAGATCGAGCCTCACGCGCGGAAAATCGTCCTCGGGAACATGCTCGGGGTGAATCGAATAAAAGTACGCAGCCGCGCTCGCGAGCCCCGCAGTGAACAGAAAGATGTACGCAAACAAAGAGCGAATCATGTGCGCCTCAAAGGCAGGCATGGGCATGCCTGCCCCTTCATCGGCTCGACAGAGTCGCGGCTTGAGCGAAAGTCACGAAGTGTCACGTTTATGCAACGCGCGCCGAAGCGGCTTGAATAGCGGCTTCAGAGCCGGCAGGCGGGCGCGGCAGGGCGCAGGCCGTCACGAGTGTGTCAGAAAGATTGTCATGAGAAACTACTTGCGCGTGAAAACGCGGTGATACGCACGAGCTATCTTAGGCCTCACACGCGACACATACGCGAGGAACGAACTCTGGCGCACAGCGCCGGAACAATTGGGAAGGCCGACAAATGTAGGGGTGTCGCTGTTTAAGGGGGGGCGGCACTCCATCGGCCTTGGAACACGAGGCGGTGGCGATCATAGGTCGCCACCGCCT
>JADZCT010000094.1 GCA_020851455.1 Gemmatimonadaceae bacterium
ACGTGAGCGCGTACTGGTCCCCGGGGGTGACGGGATAGGTTGGATCGGACATGGCGAGGGCTGCCCGCGTCTGGGCGTCGGGCATCAGGGCCTGGGCGCTCGCCGCGCCGCTCCCCAGGGTCGCGAGGATCGCGGCCAGGGCCGGAAGCCGCCGGGCCCGGGTGGCCCTGCGAGCCGCGCGGTGGAGCACGGCATCCTTCATTGTACCATGTACCTCCGGGCTGGACTGTACCGGTACGGTTCCGGGAACGCGGACCCTGGCAGCGTGGCTACGAACAGAATCAGCCGTCCTTCGTATGTGAGACCCCCGTGGGCGAAAGCTATTCTTCCTAGCGTCGGGTGATGGGACCTACCGCGGGACGGCAGGAGGGATGCGTTGCGCCAGACGAAGCACGGTTGTGAAACAGAAGCTGGAACACCCCCGCGGCAGTGGGCCCGCGCCGGGCGGCGCACGTGCTGACCGTGGAGAACTCCGCCACCGACGCCGGGGGCGCCACGCGGTTCGCCAATGAGATGCCGTTCCCCACGCTCCGGATCGGCGCCGACGGCACGCTCCTGTACGCAAACCGCGGGTCCTGGCTCCTGCTTTCCCATTGGTCGGCGGAGATCGGGAAGCCGGTCCCGAAGGAGTGGATCCGCGCGACGCAGGAGTCCCTGGCAGCCGGCGAGGAGCGCGAGATCGAGCTCGGGATCGGGTTCAAGACCTACCTCGTCGTCCTGGTCCCCGTGCCCGAGATGAAGTACGTGAACCTGTTCGGCCTGGATGTCACCCGGCGCAAGCAGGTCGAGCAGAAGCTCGCGCAGAATGCCCAGGTCTTCGAGAGCGCGAGTGAGGCCGTGATGATCACCGATCCCGACGGCCGGATCCTGGACGTGAATCGGGCGTTCTGCGAGATCACCGGCTACAACCGGCTGGAGATCCTGGGTGAGCGCTCGTCCGTCCTGAAGTCGGACCGGCACGACGCTGTCTTCTACAGCGAGATGTGGCGCTCGCTGCGCGAGCGCGGCACCTGGCAGGGAGAGATCTGGGACCGGAGGAAGAACGGGAAGATCTACCCCAAGTGGCTCACGATCAGCGCGGTCCGGGACGAGTCAGGCGC
>JADZCT010000095.1 GCA_020851455.1 Gemmatimonadaceae bacterium
GGAGGGACGCAATCCCTTGCGTCCAGGTTCCATAACGTCCACCCGTCAAACGGACCCGACAGAGCGGGTCCCTCCATCGACCCTTTGACGGAGCGAGCTCCCCCTGGGGTTCACCTGGGGCGTTGCAGCAACTCCTTCAAAACCTCCTCTGGAGGGCGCCCTCCCAGTCCCTCGATGGGCATCGCCGGGGTCGGGATCGGTTGAATGGGCGGCATTCCAGGAAACTGGGGTTGGGGCTGCTGCGGAGCCTCATTGAGCAGTGTGGTAAACAGAAACTCCAGAATCGGGTCCACTTCCCCGGGCCATTTCGCCTGGATCGCTTCAACCTTTTCCTGAATCGACAGCGAAGCATCCCCTGAGATCCGGCGCAATTCCTCCATGAAGAAATATCCCTGGGGAATGACTTTGATCCCATAGAGGTGCGAGCAGAAAACGATCCCGCCAGAAGCCAGACCGCCGAAAATCTGGCTCTGGGTTTCGTAGGCTTTCTGGAAGGCCTCGGGTTCGGAGAGCGGGATATCTTTCGATACCTGGGCTGGAGACCAATCGAAGGTTCTTCCTTCGAGGGTTTTGATCTTTAACTGGGTTCCTCCAAGGGTCACATCCGCTACCCCATAAATTCCCCGCAGTTGTCCAGCGGTCAGTGTGAGGCGCTCATCTGTTGTCGCAAAGGGAATCTGGCTGACCTGCAGCCAGATCCGACCGGTTTTATCGCTCAGAGCCTGCTGGAATTTCTCCGGTGTATCGGCCTGATAGAGATTCTGATCCAGTGAATAGAGATCCGTATAACGGTACCGTTCAACCACCAGTGTGTTGATCAGGATCTGGATTTCGGAGCGCTCCCTCATCGGGATGACTTCGATCTGCAATGGGGGTGGAACCAGGTTTCCATCGATGATCAGGTTGCCCGAAAGGTACACACCAAGCCCATTTGAAGCGGTGGCATGGGTCAGGGGGCTGCGACGGTATTTCGCGTTAAGGTCCTGATCGGTAAGCCCTTTTCCAGCCGGTATGGAGCGTGAAAAATTCACCTTCCTGGCCGAGAGGTCGATTTCCGGGCGAAGCGCTGGATCGGATTCACCCAATTTGCGTATGGCCGCGCTGATATCCGGAAAAAATCCCCGAACCGTGACAAGCTCCGGCAGTTCGCTGGTGCCATCGAAAACCAGATCTGTAGCGGCATGGAGACCCTGTAGAAACTCCTCACGGGTGAGGTTCACCGCAAAGATTACCAGCCCATTGGCTTCCTGAATCAACCAGGGGTATTTTTCCTGCACACGTTGAGAGCGTTCTTCCAGCTGGTCGGTAACCGGATCGCTGTAGGCGGCTCCGGCCGGTACCGGGGATTCAGGCTGATCCTGGCCGGATGCATTTCCGAGCCAGCCGATCATGACCACTGCAAGTACGACAGCGAGATGTTTTTCGATTCTGATCATGGAACCACTCCTCCCATCGAAGCGCAAATCAACTTTTGTATTTTACCTGTTTTGGTAAAGATCCAAGTCCCTTCGGGCAGCTCCAGCAGGGAAATCCAGGACTGGTGGGTATCGTCGACAGTGCTGGAAAAAGGCTTTGGCGCGCACCAGATCACCATCCAGCTGGCCGCGTAATGCAGAGGCATACAGGACATCATTGGTTTCCTGAGGGGTGTGCGACACCGCGAACAACAGGAGCTTCTCCGGTTGCCAGTCGCCCCCTTCCAGGATTTCCCAAACAACACGCCTCTTTGTACCCACTTCCGCCAGAGCATAGGGGAATAGCACCTGGCGAGCGATCTCATCGAGTCCGGATTCCCTTGCCAGTCGATACCAGGCCAGACGGTAAGGTTCGAGGATTGGAATGGTTTTACGGAATTGATTCTCAAAAACTCGCAATGCCACATCCGGGGGGAGCTCGGCCAGGGCGGTATCCAGGTTGTCCACCGCATCCCA
>JADZCT010000096.1 GCA_020851455.1 Gemmatimonadaceae bacterium
ATGTGGAGCACGTCCTCCGCCGGCAGCGTCCGCTCCTTGCCATCGCGCGGCGTGTACGTATACACGAGCCGGCCGCCGACGCGCTCGAGGCTGGTGCACCAGGGCTCGAGCGGCCAGAGGTGCTTGGGCTGCCCGTTGCCGCGGCGCTCGATCTCGGCCAGGCCGTTGCCCCAATTGAGCGTCCACCACTGCAGCGTGTCCCAGAACGAGATCGCGTCCATTTCCGGGTTGGGCTCGACCTCGATCAGGTACCACGCAGGGTGGGACGTGTCCTTCTCGCGGGCGTTGCCCTCGAGCCGGCGGTACACGTGGAAGGGAAGGCTCGCGATGTCGATCGCGATCGACGAGACGCAGCACCACACCGTGCTCAGCTGCAGCACCTGCCACTCGTTGAGGCGCACGCCGGCCTTGGTGACCCCGCCGCCGAAGAGCTCGAGCCACCACGAGGGCGGCGACGCCGACGGGTGGAAGTCCGCGGCGCGCCGCTCGAAGATCGACGAGAGGATGCCCACCGGTTCACCCCTGCCATTGCCCCGGGCGCGCGGCCCACGCCTTGGCGCCCATCATGCAGAAGCCCAGCACCGCCGCGCCGCAGACGATGAGGCACGCCGGCGGGTAGATCCACCACAGCCCCACGCCCACGGCCGCCAGGCCGCTCAGCGCGCCCACGTCCCACAGGTACGACCTGGCCCTGCGTTCACTCACAGCGTCCTGATACCCCGTTCCTGGTACACCGACCGCTCGTTCGCGCCGACAGTAGCGCGACCCAGCGCCATCACCAACGCCACGATGCCGTCGATGCGCTTGCGGCTCTTCTCCTTGTCGGGCTTGATGTTGCCCGCCGGGTCCATGCGGACCACGACGTTGGAGGCCTGCCAGGTGAGCACGGGATTGTCCGGCAGCGCGACGAGCCCGCCCAGCACCCGCCGCTCGAGTTCGCACGCCGGCGCGTTCATGCTCGCGTAGCCCTGGCCGAACTCGACCATCGTGACGCCGTCCTGGTCCTGCAGGTCCTGCACCAGCTCGGTCGCGGACCAGCGGTCGTACGCGATCTCGCGCACGTCGAGAATCCGCGTGAGGCGCTGGATGTCGCGGCGGATGAACCGGTAGTCGACGATGTTGCCGGGCGTCGCGCGGATGAACCGCTGCTCGACCCACAGCGGGTACGCGACCATGTCGGCCCGGGCCCGCTCTTCGATGTGGTCGGCCGGATGCCAGTACCACACGAGCACGTCGAAG
>JADZCT010000027.1 GCA_020851455.1 Gemmatimonadaceae bacterium
CCCCGACCGGCGGGCGCTGGAGCTGGATCCTCGGCGGATACTTCCAGCGCAACGAGATCGACGTACGCATCTTCGAAACGGCCGCGGGCTTTCCGACCGACATCCTGCCGCAGAACCGGCGTACCACTACCGGCTGGTTCGCCCAGTCCAACCTGAACCTCACCGAGCGGCTGGAACTGCAGACCGGTGCGCGCTACTCGACGTACAAGGTGACAGGCCGCGGGAACGTGCTGATCGGCAACGGTATCCCGGGCTTTCCGCCCGGCGGACTGCCGGTGGCCGACCTCGCGGGTTCCCACGACGATGATCGCGTCACCGGCAAGGTGGCGCTCAACTGGCGACCGACGGACAGGCAGCTGCTGTACGCGTTCGTGGCCAAGGGCTACAAGCCCGGCGGCTTCAACTCCGCGGTCTCCGGATTCGCGCCCGAGACGGTGATCAACTACGAGCTGGGCTGGAAGGCCACCGCCGCCGACAACCGCGTGCGCTGGCAGCTCGCGGCTTTCTATAACGACTACTCCGACTTCCAGTTCGACGTGCTGGAGCCGACGACGGGACAGCCGGGCATCCGCAACGTGGCGAATGGCACGATCCAGGGTGCCGAGGCGCAGGTGGAGGCACGGTTCGGTGGCTTGCGGTTCGATGCCAGCGCCGCCTACGTCGACTCGAAGCTCGACGGCCTCGGCTTCGTGAACGTGCGCCAGCTGCCGCCTGGCACCCTCGGCGCGCAGTGCCCGCCGGGTGTGCCGTCGATGCCGCCGCTGTGCTTCGACTACGGCCCCTTCGCCATGACGACCGGCGGCGGCCCGGACCTGTACTCGCCGAAGTGGACCTGGAACGCAGGCGTGGAATACCGCTTGCCGCTGGCCGGCGGCGCGCTCACGCCGCGCCTGAACTACTCCTGGATCGGCTCGCGCTACACCTACATCGGCTACTCGCCGCTGACCGATCTGCTTGCAAGTTACGGGCTGTGGTCCGCGCTGCTCGGCTGGGAGCGCGACGCGTGGCTGGTGCAGGCGTACGGCCGGAATCTGGCCGACAAGGACTACGTCAGCGGCCAGGCCTCGGCGTCGCAGAACGAGTTCTACGGTGCACCACGGGAATACGGGCTGCGCATCCGCTACGCGTTCTGATGTCGAGCGGCCGGTCAGGTGACGGTAGCAGCGACGCGCGCGCTCACCGACCCGTGGCGGCCGCCTGCGGCGACCTCCCATCGGCGACGCAGCGAAAACTCGCCGCGTCCGCGCTGTCGCCGCGGCCCTGATAGCGGGCGAGCGCAGGGTAGGCGCATACCGGCCGCGTGAACGCCTTGCCCGGCGGCGACGATCGCCGCGCCGTCGATCACGGTATCGGCGACGCCCACGGAGCTCAGCGCCTCGCAGCGCGTCGCAGCTCCCGCGTCCCCACCCGGCGCCGCCGCCGGCTCAGCGTCGGCGCACACCGCCGGCGCCGTTGCACACCCCAGTAGCAGCGCACCCAGCGCGAAGAGCGCTCTTGTACGAGGCACGGCTCCTCCTTGCTCCTGGACGGCACAGACTGCCGCCCCCGTGGGCGGTCCGCCTGCGTCTGCCGTGCAGCATAGCTATGCCGTCGACGCCGTGCACAGCAGCCCAACTCGCCACAAGACCGAGGCTGACTGCACGTCGATAGCGGCAGTACACTGTTCGATTGACGCGCCCTCGCCGTTCCGACTTTGCTTTCTCCCGCGGCGCGCGTGACTCGTAGGGGCGGTTGCACCAGGGGCGTGGATATCCACAGTTTGGAAGCTAACACATTTGTTGCAGGTGCCTAACCATTTTGTTGGATTTCATTGCCGTGAAGGCACGGGAGTTCAAGCGTTGGCTGGAGTCGCAAGGAGTGACCTTCAGGCCCGGCAAGGGCGGTCACCTGAAATGCTACCGCGGCGATCGACGCTCTGTGCTCCCAATGCATTCGGGAGAGCTCAAGACCGGGCTGGTGGAGGGAATCAAGAAACAGCCCGGCTTGAAATGAGGCAGTTTATGGAGGCAGGAGGAAAATGGAGACTCAGGGCTATCCGGTGACGCTCACGCCGGCGGAGGAAGGAGGGTTTGTGGTCAGCTTCCCGGATGTCCCGGAAGCGCTGACGCAGGGCGAGAATCGTGAGGACGCGCTCGCGCGTGCGGTGGATGCGCTCGAGACCGCACTGGAGATGTACGTCGAGGAAGGGCGCGAGATCCCGAAGCCCAGCAAGGCCAGGCGCGGGCAGGTGACGGTGCGCGCGCCCATGCTCGCCCAGATGAAGCTCGCGGTCTACAACGCGATGCGCGAGCAGAAGGTTCGCAAGACCGAGCTCGCCCGTCGGATGGGATGGCATCTGATGCAGGTCGATCGCCTGCTGGACCTGCGCCATTCGACGCGGGTCAACGACATCGAGGCGGCTCTCGGTTCGCTCAACCGCGCGTTTTCTATCAATGTCGACGAGCTCGAGGACCGGCGCATGCGGGCGTAATGGCGACACGCCGTTGGCGGACAGCTGCGGTCCGCCGATGGCAAATTGAACGGAAAGCGATCGACATGACCACGGTGAAATGGCTTTCCTACGAATTCACCGTCTGCCATGCCAGATGGAACCCGCCTGGAACCACGTAGGCGGTGTCCATATCTTCCGTGGCATCAAGAATGACCGCTGGCACGCCTACTACATCGGACAGGTCGACAGCTTCAAGACGCGCCTCGTCCCGAGCCAGCTTCCCCCGTATCACATCGGCTGCGAAGCCTATGCCGATGTCTGGATTGAATGAAGCGGCGCGCATTGTCGCGAGCTGAACCGGCGATTCACATGCCCATCGTGCGTATTACAAACTGCCCGATGCCGTGACTGCCGTGAGCGCAAGATATTCAGACTCGATCGCTCGTAAGTTGGCGCGCCCGGAGAGATTCGAACTCCCGACCTTCTGGTTCGTAGCTTACCCGAGCGTAAGCGCAGGTGATCTCAGGTGCCGCCAAGCGCTTGAATTTCCGGCAAAGGCGCTGAGCGCTCGTCATGCCAGATCACGCAAGATCGGGTGAGAGTGGTAGCAGTCTGGTAGCAGGCTATGCGCCGCACCTCCCGCGGCAGGGACTTCCCCGCCTCCGAGCGCGTCGGGTTGA
>JADZCT010000097.1 GCA_020851455.1 Gemmatimonadaceae bacterium
TCTTCCACTTGGTAGGTAATGCTTGAAAACTGCTTGGCAAGCTTGCCTGAAGTTGTTTTCGGCGAGAGATCGCGCAGCACCTCGATGAATACCACGAAGAAGTTGTGCACTCCTTCCCGCAACTGCTGCACATAAGCATGCTGATCGGTGGAACCCTTGTTGCCGTATACAGCAATTCCCTGGTTAACAACCTTGCCGTCGAGATCGAGTTCTTTGCCCAAACTCTCCATAAGCAGCTGCTGCAGATAACGGCTGAAAAGTTCGAGGCGGTCTTTGTAAGGCAGCACGACCATGACCTTTGTGCCCTTGCCGCCACCCGAATGATGCCAAGCCAACGCGAGCAGCGCCGCAGGGTTGGAGGTAGTGGTCGTCGAGCGCGTTAATTCGTCCATGTCACACGCGCCGCGCAGGATCTCTTTGATGTCAAACCGCTGCAATGCTGCCGGCAATAGTCCCACGGCGCTCAGTTCACTAGTTCTGCCGCCGACCCAATCCCACATCGGAAAACGCGCCAGCCAGCCTTCTGAAACGGCTGTCTTGTCGAGCTCGCTGCCGTCACCCGTCACAGCCACGAAATGCTTGGCGAAGTTAATGCCGGCAGCTTTCCTGGCCTCTTTGGCAATTAGCTGGCCGTTGCGCGTTTCTTTTGTTCCGCCGGACTTGGAAATGATTACTACTAATGTCGCAGTCAAATCTGGAATTGAAGCGAGCACCTTCTGCATCCCGTCGGGATCTGTGTTGTCAAAGAAATAGATATTCATCGGATCCGAGGCGGAGCCGAGCGCCTGGTTCACGAATTGCGGGCCCAAAGCCGATCCGCCTATGCCAACTACGAGCAGATGCACGAATTTGGAACCGTTTGCGCTCTTGATGGTACCCGCATGAACGTCTTTGGCGAATTTAATAATAGCGTCGAGAGTGTTGTCTATGGCTGTCTTGATGTCTGCAGTCGGAGCAAGTGCGCTGTTTCTAAGCCAGTAATGTCCGACCATGCGCTGTTCGTCAGGGTTGGCGATCTCCCCCTTCTCAATTGCCGCGACCGTTTTGTACGCGGTCTGCAGCTTCGACTCCATCTGAGCAGCAAAACCGTCGCCGAATTTTATGCGGCTAGTGTCTATCGCAAAGCCGATTTTGCGGTTGTAAATGTAGCTACCCTTGAACTTATTCCAATCGTTACTTTGCGTCATTAATCCACCTTTCTTGAAGACCTCATTTTTCTTGCAGTCACCTTTGCTGGATGACACCGCGACAACGGACTTAACTTACGAGAATGACTTCTTTTACTACATCGAGTGGTCATCACCAATGAGTTTTTTATCGCGGGCCGTGACCGAAATCAGCCGCAAACCGGCAAA
>JADZCT010000098.1 GCA_020851455.1 Gemmatimonadaceae bacterium
AACAACGCCATCGATGCCGAATCAGCCACTGCAACCTCGCTCGTCTGGCTGGGGCGGAAGGATTCGAACCTCCGAATGGCGGGATCAAAACCCGCTGCCTTACCACTTGGCGACGCCCCAGACGAAAACCGTTTCCGCCTATCCCGATTCGCCTCGCAGCCGCGCGAGCTGCTCGTGCAGCGGCGAGCGATCGAGCCCGCGCGCTACCCAGCTGCGCCACTCCTGCGGCACCTGCGCGGCGATGCGTCTCGCCGCCGCCTCGCTCCCGAATGCCGCGAACACGCAGGACCCGGTACCGGTGAGCCGCGCCTGCGCAAACCGGCCCAGCCAGTCGAGCGCACCGCCCACCACCGGAAACCGCGTGCGAACCACCGGTTCGCAGTCGTTGCGTGTTCCCGCCTCAAAAAGGCCGCGTATTGTGATGACGGGGGAATTTCGTGTCAATTCAGGGGCCTGGAACACCTCCCGGGTTGGTACAGCGACGCCGGGATGGATCACCACGAACCAGCTTTCCGGGAGCTCCAGGGGCACCAGACGCTCGCCAATGCCCTCCGCCCACGCTGAACGACCCTGAATGAAAACAGGCACATCAGCGCCTAGATCAACACCGATCGACGACAATTGCGGCAGATCGAGACCCGTTCCCCACAGTTCGTTGAGCGCCACCAGCACCGTGGCGGCATCGGAACTGCCCCCTCCCAGACCACCGTCCATCGGGATGCGCTTCTGGATGCGAAGGCGCACTCCACGGCTCGCCCCCGTTGCGGCCTTGAGCGCCCGCGCAGCCCGCACGGCGAGATCTTCATCCGGCGGCACCTCCTGCGGGCCATCGAGACGCGTGATGGCGCCATCCCCGGTCGCCTCGATCCCGATCGTGTCGGTGATGTCGAGCAACTGGAAGGCCGTCTGCAGCTCATGGTAGCCATCCGGACGCTGGCCAACGATGTGCAGGAAAAGATTCAACTTTGCCGGCGCGGGCCAGCGGCTTGCGTCCCGTGCCAGGCTGCGGGGGCTCATGGGTTCCAGCGATCGACCACGAGGCGCACGCGCGTGTCATCGCGCTGTGCGCTCAGACGCCGGGGCAGACTCCCGTCGGCGCTCACGAGCCAGGTCGCGTAGTCGATCTCCCAACCGTCCTGCACGAGCCGCGAGAGCCGCTGGTGGGCCGTGTCGAGCTGTTCATCGGCCGGTGCACCCGGTTGCGGCACGCCGCGCACCCAATAGCGCAGTGCTTCGAGCGGCAAGGGAAAGCCGGTGCGCCGTTCGAGCTCGGCGCGCGCCGCATCACCCGAGAGGCGCTCGCCGCGCGATGTGCGCAGTTCGAGCTGCGCGCCCCGCAATTCGACTTCCGCGCCTCCAACCCCGAGCGGCCCGTCGAGCGATACGCGGGAAACTTCGCCTTCCTGCTGCCAGCGCAGCGAGGCGTTGAGGCCGGTGCCGGGCGTGCTCAGCGCGACCCGGCCACTCAGCGAAAAATGGTCATCGGCCTGAAGCGCCGCGCGACGCTCCGGCCACGGCATCGGCGGGGCCTCGCGCACGGGCGCGCCCACGCAGCCCGAGACCAGGGCAGCGACGACACCGGCAGCCACGCTGCTGCGAAGCGCGCGAATCACTGCGGTGGCGTCGGGGTTTGCGGCGGAGCCGGAATATGCCGCCCGATGGTGGCTTTGAGGCGCCGTGAATCGGGATCGCGGGCCAGCGCGCGCGCCCATATCGTGCGAGCTTCGCCTTCGCGGCCCAGCGACCAGAGCACCTCACCCCAGTGCGCCGCGATCTCGGTGTCGCGGGAGAGGC
>JADZCT010000099.1 GCA_020851455.1 Gemmatimonadaceae bacterium
ACGGCGGGAGCAGCACCTTCGCGAGGTACGTGCCCGAATAGAAGCGCACCATCTCGTCCCTGGGCGGCTCGAAATCGGTCAGATCCAACAGAATGCGGTGCAGGCCCGCGCCGTCGGCTTCCTGGCGTGCCCGGTCGATTACCTGCCGGGCGGTCTCTTCCGCCCAGGGCCCGGCGGCCTTCAGTTCCACATAGCCCGGCCCGCGCGAAACTTCGATAGCCAACGGCATGGCCCGTGCCCTCCGCGCTATACGGCGAACATCCTGCCAGAGCGCCCCGCGCGCGGCAAGGGGCGCCGTTTCGGGCTTTCCGCGTAACCCGCCCCGCGTAGACTCGTAGCGATGGATTACACGCGCATCGCGCCGGACGTGAAGTTGGGCAAGGACGTGGTCATCCACGCCTTCGTGAACCTCTACGGCTGCTCGATCGGCGACGAGACCAAGGTCGGGACTTTCGTCGAAATCCAGAAGGGCGCGGCGGTGGGCAAGCGCTGCAAGATCTCCAGCCACACCTTCATCTGCACGGGCGTGACGATCGAGGACGAGGTCTTCGTCGGGCACAACGTCTCGTTCATCAACGACAAGTACCCGCGCGCCACCAACCCCGACGGCAGTTTGCAGACCGAGAAGGACTGGAAGGTGGTGCCGACGCTGGTCAAGCGCCGCGCCAGCATCGGCAGCGGCTGCACCATCGTCTGCGGAGTGACCATCGGCGAAGGCGCCGTCGTCGGCGCGGGCAGCGTCGTCAACCGCGACGTCCCGCCCGGCGCACGCGTGGCCGGCGTCCCGGCCCGGCCGATCGAGGACTGACAACATATCCGCACGCAGACATCACCAACAAACCGCTCATAATTGGTTATACGAACTCACCATCAACACTTACGAGAACTCCGATAAGGAACCTAACAAAGCTTGACTCAAAGTATAAAGGAACACTATAATCCAATCACTAGGAAAAACCACCAATGCAACAAGAAATCAAGATACCAAAGATCTTTTCCGATAGCCTTGCCAAAAGCCCAGCCTCGCAATCTACAGTTGCCGCAACGCAAGAACTATTTAAATCTTGGCTTCAGGATTCCAAACTGCAGTTTTTTCCAGACTACACAGACCACGGGATAGACCACATAAA
>JADZCT010000100.1 GCA_020851455.1 Gemmatimonadaceae bacterium
CTGCCCGGCACGGGCCATTCGTCGCCGACGATCGTCGGTGAGCGGCTGTACATCACTTCGGCCGACGCGTCCGCCGGAAAGCGATACCTCCTCTGCCTGAACCGACAGACCGGGACGACGCTGTGGCAGCGGGATGTCGCATTCGCCCCATTTCGGCAGCACGCGGACAACAGCTACGCGTCGTCAACGCCGGCGGCCGACGATGTAGGGGTGTACGTCAGTTGGCTGAACCCGGACAAGTATCTGCTCCAGGCGTTCACGCCGGATGGAAAGGACCTTTGGTCGATCGACCTTGGGCCGTTCCGATCGCAGCACATGAACGGCGGTTCGCCCATCGTCTGGGGTGAACTGGTGATCTTTGCCGTGGACCAGGATACGCCCGGAGGCAGCTTCGTCATCGCGGTCGAGCGGAAGACCGGGCAAATGCGCTGGAAGACGCCGCGACGGTCGGACAACGCGTCTTCGTCAACCCCATGCCTGTTCGAGCCGGCGGGCGCGCCGGCACAGGTGATCCTCTCAAATCGGACCGAGGGGCTGGTCGCCCTCGATGCCGCCACTGGCAAGCGGCTGTGGGATGTGCCCGGGGCGATGCCCTTGCGTTGCGTGGCCTCGCCGCTGGCTGCCGGGGAACTGGTGATGGCCAACTGCGGCGAGGGCGTGGCGAACCGGGTGTTGACGGCGGTTCGGCCGCCTGCCCAGCCCGGCGATAAGCCGGAGGTGGCCTATACGCTCAAGGGCCTGGCCGCGCCGTACGTGCCGACACCGATCGCGGTTCGTAATCGATTGTTCATTCTTACAGATGCCGGGGTGATGCATTGTGTCGAGCTGGCGTCGGGCAAGACGATTTACTCTCAGCGGATTCCGGATGTGGGGTCGGCCGGGTTCTATGCCTCGCCGGTGTGCGTGGACGGGCGCCTGCTGTGCATCACCAAGAAAGGGGAACTCATTGTGCTGGGCACGGCTGACAAGCTTGAGATTCTCGGCCGCGGTCCGCTGGGAGAGCCAACGTTCGCCACGCCAACCGTC
>JADZCT010000028.1 GCA_020851455.1 Gemmatimonadaceae bacterium
ATCCGATTGAATGCGGACGAGGGCGTCCGCGCTCCCAGGAGAGAACCATTTTCCCGACACCACCATGCATACTACCAAACCGATCCTAGTGGGCGCCGTCGCCGCTTTCGTGCTCAGCACGTCCGGCTTCGCTCAGACGCCGACCACGGCTCCCAATGCCGCCAACACGGTGAAGCTCGAAGCCTTCACCGTCACCGGCTCCAACCTGCGCGCCGGTGAATCCACCGGCGCCGCCAATCTCCGGGTGCTCACGAGCGCCGAGATCGACGCCTCCGGCCAGACCAACCTCGGCGCCCTCCTGCGCAAGATTCCCGAGATCGGCGCCCAAGGCTTTGCCGAGAACCGCGTCAACACATCCTCGCCTGGCTCCGCCGCCGTCTCGTTGCGCGGGCTCGGCGTGAACTCCACGCTCGTCCTCATCAACGGCCGTCGCGTGACGCTCGCGCCGTTCGGCCAGGGCGGCAGCGCGGCCGGCCTCGGCACGGAGCAGTTCGTCGACGTGAACATGATTCCCGTCGCCGCGATCGCCCGCATCGAAGTGCTGAAGGACGGCGCATCCGCCGTCTACGGTGCCGACGCCGTCGCGGGCGTGGTGAACATCATCCTCAAGAAGGACATCGTCGGCGGCTCGTTCAACGTGAGCTACGGCGACTACGACAACGGCATCACCGCCCCGATCCTCCGCGGGTCGCTGGCGGTTGGCGCCAAGCAGGGCAAGACGTCCCTCTCGGTGATCGCCGACTGGTATCAGCGCGACGAATTCCTCTTCCGCGAGCTGCCGCAGCCGGTGAAGCGCCAGCTCCTGCTCGCGAGCAACACGCCGGGCAGCTTCGTCGTGCCGGTCGGCGCCACCGACCCGATCACCGGCCAGGTGATTCCCGCCGGTGCAGCCGTGGCCGCGCGCACGTTCACCAGCGACCGCGCGGCGCCCGGACCGAACGCGACGTTCACCCGTCAGCTCCAGACCCAGAACACGTTTGACGCCAATGCCGCCATCCGCCCGCAGACTGAAGCGGAGCGCCGGGGCGTAGTCGTGACCGGGCGCCACGAGTTCAGCGACAAGCTCACCGCGTTCGTGGAGTACGGCTGGCAGCGCAACGAGAACCTCGAAGGTCTTTCGTCCGCGCCGATCTCGACGCTCAATACGATCACGCTGCCCGCGAACAACCCGTTCAATCCGTTCGGCGTCGCTCTCGTCTCCAATGCGACCCAGACGATGTTCTTCCGCTTCCTCGAGCTGGGTGACCGCTTGACCAAGACGACCAACCGCATGAACCGCCTCGTCGGCGGACTCGAGGGCAAGCTGAACAACGGCTGGACCTGGGATGCCTCCGTCACGTGGAACACCGAGACCTCGCATCTCGACCTGAAGAACTTCCCCGGCCAGGACAAGGTCAACGCCGCGCTCGCCGACACCAACCGCGGCTCCGCGCTCAACCTGTTCGCGAACGGCACGACCATTCGCAACAATCCGCTCACGCTCGCCGGTCTCGAAGGCGGCGTCACGCGCGATGCCAAGACCCAGCTGACCGCGTTCGACGCGCGCACGACGGGTTCGATGTTCAGCCTGCCCGCCGGCCCGATCGCCGTCGCGTTCGGTGCGCAATGGCGCGAAGAGCGCTTCCGCGACAAGCGCACGCAAGTCCAGCTGCTCAACCAGGGCGCACCCGTCCCGCAAGCCAAGGGTACGCGCCGCGTCAGCGCCGCCTACGCCGAGGCCTCGATTCCGCTCACGTCGGCCGCGCAGAACATCCCCGGCCTGCACGCGCTTGAACTCAACGCCGCCGGCCGCTTCGAGTCGTTCTCCGACGAAGGCGTCGATCACACCACGGTCCCACGACTCGGACTCCGCTGGCAGCCCCTGGCCGAGCAGGTCACGTTTCGCGCCTCCTGGGGCCGCGGCTTCCGCGCCCCCGCACTAGCCGAACTCTACCTGCCGCAGTCCGTCGCGGTTTCGTTCAACATCCCCGACCCGCTCCGCTTCGGTCGCCCCGGCGCCAACGTCAACGACAGCGGCACCGGCCAGCGCTTGATCCGCTCCGGCGGCAATCCCCTCCTCGCCCCGGAGAAGTCCGAGTCGACCAACGTCGGAGTGCAGTTCTCGCCCAAGTTCCTCAAGGGCTTCTCGGTCAGCGTCGACTTCTACGAGGTCGAGGTCACCAACCGCATCGGCCAGCCCGCGACACCCGCGATCATCCTCGCGAACCCGACGCTCTTCCCCGACGCCGTCGTGCGCGCCGCTCCGACCGCGAGCGACACCGCCAACGGTCTGGTCGGTGAACTGCGCGAAATCCGCACCGTGCTCGGCAACTATGGCAGCACGAAAGCCAAGGGCGTCGACTTCGCCGCCGAGTATCGGTTCACCGCCGGCAAGTTCGGCCGCTTCACGACTCGCGCCGCGGCCAGCCTGATCAATTCGCAGACCGTCCGCACCCGCCCCGACCTCCCGCAGGTGGAGACGGTCGGCCTCTACGAGATCCCGCGCTGGCGCGGCGACGGCTCGGTCCAGTGGACGCGCGAGAAACTCTCCGCGGCCGTGGGCGTGAAGTATATCGGCGGGTTCCAGGACACCTCCCCGAGCCTGCTCGTCGTCAAGCAGCAGATCACGACCGACGTCCAAGTCGGCTACGCGCTGCCCTGGAACCTGCGGACGACGCTCGGCGTGAACAACGTCTTCGATCGCACCGCCCCGGGCACGTCCTTCTCGACCGGATACGCTGAACGCGCGAGCAACTTCCTGCCGCGCTTCGTGTACCTCGAGGTCGCGAAGAAGTTCTGAGCGAGGACTGAGTTGACGAAGTGGAGCGGCCTGTCCCCCGGCCGCTCTTTGTTTTGGTCTCACAGGAGAACGCAGAGGGCGCAGAGGACCGACGCAGAGGCCTTTACTCTGCGTCAGACCTCCGCG
>JADZCT010000101.1 GCA_020851455.1 Gemmatimonadaceae bacterium
GAAATAGGCAAGGACGTCGCCACCGCCCCGCCCAGCACGCGCACGCCCGCCGCGCCCAAGCGCCGGCTGCTGGGCGCGCGCGAAGTCGCCGCGCTGGGCGCCGCCGCGCTGTTGCAGGCGTTGCTGGTCTGCCTCGCCGTGCTGCCGGGCCTGCCGCTGGCCAAGATCGTCGGCCTCGAGTTGCTCGCGCCGTCGCTGGCCGGACTCGCCGCGAGCCTGGCGCTGCTGCTTGCGCCGGCGCTGTCGCTTTCCGAGGAAGCGCTCGCGGCGGACTCCGCTGCGGCGCGGCGCTGGAGCTGGCTCGCGCGCGCCGGTTTCGCGGGCGCGTGGCAGGGCGCGGCGCTGGGCTTCTTTCTGCTGGTCGCCAGCCGCACCTCGGCGGTGGATGACGCCGCGCTGCCGAGATGCGTTTCCGTCGTTGCGGCGGGCGCGTTTGTGGCCGTGCTGCTGGCCGGCGCGTTTCCACGCGCGTACGCGGGGCTGGCCTTCTTCTGGGCCGCGGGCCTGCCCGTCTTCTGGTACCTCGCGAACGAACTCTTCTTCGCCGTGGCGACGCGCGCGGGCGGCCCCGAAGCCGCCGCGCTGCAGGCCTGGATGGACGGAAGCTTGCGCTTCTCGCCGGTGGCCGCGGCCGTCGGCGCGCTGAACGGGAAGCTCGTCAGCGGCGGGGCCTTCGGTTGGGGCGCGTGCGCGTGCTTCGCCGGGACGGCCGGCCTGGCGGGGGCCCTCCTTTTATGGAAGCTGGGTGCGCGCCCGCAGGACCAATCCAAGTCTTTATTCTAAAAGCACTTACATATAGCTAATGGGCGCCATTCCGGAGCGAATCATGCAGGAAAGCCGCGCCTGACCCGTCTCAGATCATGCTTGAGCCGGACGAGCGTTCCGGCGGTCCTTGACCGGCCTAACCAATGGCTTAGAAAGTCTTTGCACCCATCACCCCTGGATTCCTTGCTGGCATGGCCAAGATCACCATCTGTGACGAAGAAGGCGTCGAGAAGATCCACGAACTCGTGGACGACGTAACCACCATCGGGCGTGGTTCGACGAACACGATCCAGATCACCGACCAGAAGGCCTCGCGCCTGCACTTCCGCATCGAGAAGGAAGGCGAGTTCTTCAAGGTCGTGGACCTGGGCAGCACCAACGGCACGCGTTTGAACGACGAGAAGATCACCTC
>JADZCT010000102.1 GCA_020851455.1 Gemmatimonadaceae bacterium
CAAGAAATACATTGAGGAACAAGGAACCCATGAAGAACAGGAAGACAGTACTTTCTTGATCCTGAGTTAACTTTAAGTTAACACGGTCTCTCAAAACCTCTGGACTTCAGTCCAGAGTGGTTTAGATCTCCTCTATCCCCGATCCTTGAGGGAGGTCAAAATCAAAACTGGGATCAATAACTTCCGCGCGCATATCAACTCGCGGTCGTTGAACACGAACAGCTGGCCCTAAATCAACGGGAGTAGTTTCATCATTTAACTGCGCTTTGGTAATTTTTTGATTGACTTCTTCGATATCAACCACCGGCTTGGCTTCAACTTCTGGCCTGTCCATCATTTTTTCAAAATCATCAATCCCCATTATTACCAACTTCACTTCCCCAGTTTCATCCATCACAAAAAACTTCCCCGAATCTTTTTTAGCGAGCTCAATAATATCTTTAAGTGAAGTCATAACTTTTTATAATTACCTAAATTATAGCATTAAACGCACGAATTCACTTCGTGCGTTTAATAACTACGGAAAGATGAGGAGTGAGCGCAAAGCGCGAACGTTGGAGAAGGAAACCCTTTTCGGGTTTCCTTCTCCAATTGTTTTACATACCTTTTCTAACGTTCATGCCCTGACGAGATTCGATAATCTTTTCAGCGACATTACGTGGGACTTCTTCATAGTGATCGAATTCCATGGAGGAACTGGCTTGACCTTGAGTCATAGAACGAAGTGATGTAGCGTAACCGAACATTTCAGATAACGGTACAAACGCACTAATAACTTTGGCATTGCTACGATCTGTCATTTCGTTAATCTTGGCACGCTTAGAGTTCAAATCACCGATAACATCACCCATGCTTGATTCTGGGGTGGTAACTTCAACTTTCATCACCGGTTCAAGAATAATTGGAGTGGCTTTCTTAACGACGTTCTGCAAAGCTTTAGACGCCGCGATTTTGAAGGCCATTTCCGAAGAGTCAACTTCGTGATAGCTACCATCGAACAACGTAACGCTAAAGTCTACCAATGGATAACCGGCAATAACACCGTTAGCCGCAGATTCCTGAATACCTTTATCAATAGACTTGATATATTCTTTTGGAATAACACCACCAACAATTTCATCAATAAATTCGTAGCCTTTTCCAGCTTCAAGAGGTTTGATGCGAAGCCAAACATGACCATATTGTCCACGACCACCGGACTGACGAATGTATTTTTCTTCAGCTTCGGCTTCGGCTTTAATAGTTTCTTTGTAAGCCACTTCAGGTTTACCAACGTTAGCTTCAACCTTAAATTCGCGCTTCATACGATCGACTAAAATTTCCAAATGAAGTTCACCCATACCAGCGATAATCGTCTGTTGAGTTTCTTCGTTGGAAGAGATTCGGAAAGTTGGATCTTCTTCACCAAGTTTTTGCAAAGCGATACCCATTTTTTCTTGGTCCGCTTTGGTCTTTGGCTCAATAGCCATCGAAATAACTGGTTCAGCAAAATTGATGCGCTCAAGAACAACAGGCTTAGCCTCATCACAAAGTGTATCAGCAGTAAGCGTATCTTTTGGACCGACTAAAGCGACAATATCACCGGCAAATACTTCTTTAACTTCATCACGTTGATCCGCACGCATACGAACAATACGTCCAACACGCTCACGAACACCACGAGTGGAGTTAAGAACGTAGCTACCAACAGCAAGTTTACCAGAGTAAACGCGGAAGAAAGCTAAACGACCAACGAATGGGTCGGTTGCGATTTTGAAAGCTAACGCAGAGAAAGGTTCGTCATCACTTGGATTACGCAAAACTTCTTCCCCGGTTTTTAAATCATGGCCTTTAACAGGACCGCGATCGGTTGGGCTTGGTAAGAAGTTGACCACAGCATCAAGCATCATCTGCACGATAATACCACGGTTATC
>JADZCT010000103.1 GCA_020851455.1 Gemmatimonadaceae bacterium
CGGCATGATCGTTCGCGCCGCTCTCGGTGCCGGAGCCCATGCCATGCTCCTCCCCGACCGCGGCGGCGCGCTCGTGGACGAGGGGGTCGTGCGATCGAGCGCGGGGGCGGTGTTCCACCTCCCGGTGGCGAACGTGGGCAACCTCGCAGACGCCCTACGGGGGGTGCGGGAACGCGGTTTCTGGGTCTTCGGGCTGGACGGCGAGGCGGATCAGAGCATCTACGAGACGCCCTGGCCCGACCGCGTCGTGCTGGTGATGGGAAATGAGTCGAAGGGCATCCGGCCCGGAGTCCGGCGGGTCTGCGACGTCCTCGTGCGCATTCCCCTCGATCCCCGCCTCGAGAGCCTCAACGTTGCAGTATCGGCCGGTGTCGCGCTGTTTGAGGCGGCGCGCGCCCACCGCGCGCTACCGGCGGACGCCCGTGCGAGGGCCCCGCGCTACCCGAAGTGACGCCGGAAGTACTTCGCGTTGTCGATCTGCTTCAACTCGGTCCGCACGAAACGGTCGAGTTCGTCCTGTGAGATGGGCTCGGGAGCGAGGTCCTCGGGCAAGCCCTCGTCGTCGTCATCGGACAGGGCCTCGGTCTCTTCTGCGGACGCCAGCAGGTCGTCGGGCTCTCCGGCCCGGCGCAGCTCCGCGCGTCCGGCCCCCGGCTCCGATGCGTCCGCTGAGAACATGCCGGGCTCGATGAACGCCTCGATCACTTCGGCCAGGTGCGCCGTGCGTTCGGCCTTCGTGCCGTGCTCGAGAATGCTGCGGCTGAGTGCAGCAGCCTTATCGCGGAAAAGCACGACGAACTCCTTGCACTCCGGGCACGGAACAACCACCACCACGTCTCGGGGAACGTTGGCGGTGATGATGCGGTTCGTCCCGCAATGAGGGCACGCGTCGATTCTCATGACCACCTCGTAGGAAGCGCGGACCGACCTCAGGCCGGTTCGGACGGATCGGCATCCTTCCACAGACCATTCTAGGAGCGCGCCGAAAAGGTGTCAAACCGGGCCGAACCGGCTGCCCGTGCGGAGTCAGGGGACCAGCGAAGCCAACGTCTCAACGGACCACGGGAGCTCCTTGGCGCACCGGAAGCCTATTCCCGGGTCGGTGAGCGCGTAGTCGGCCGCCACCCGCGTGACCAACGGAGCCGCGCCGCCGCCCCGCACCACCCACGAGACGCCGAACGTCGCTCTAGACGGGTCTTCGCGGCCGTCCGCCGGCGTATAGGGCAGCGGCCCGAACTGGGTGCGTGTCCATTCCGCCGGGGGCGTATCCAGGCCCGAGACACTCAGACTCCCGTCCGCCTGCACCGCGGCAGCGCGCTGCCACTGCGCTTCCGACGGCA
>JADZCT010000104.1 GCA_020851455.1 Gemmatimonadaceae bacterium
GTATTCTTCCTCGATGACAGCGTCGAGGACACGGGCATAGAAGGCGCAGGCGGCGTCGAGATCGGCAACCGTGATGGCGACGTGGTCGATGCCCTGGATCATGGTCTCACCCTCCGGCCGGGGAACGCGGCTATTCTACAGCAGCGATACTGCTTGATGGCTGCTCCGCCCGCGCTTGTGCTGCCATTGGGAAGAGCTCCTTGGTCCGTCACCCAGGTTCTGCGAACCAAGCAGGTTTTGCCGCAACTGGCTGGGTGAGGAACCGAACCAGCGCTGGCAGCAGCGCGACAGCACCGCCAGCTCCGAATAACCCAGCCGCCCGGCGATGTCGCTCAGCGAGAGATCGTGGCGGGAAAGGTAGCGAAATGCGAGGTTCCGGCGTACTTCGTCGCGGATTGCCTCGAAGCTGGTGCGCTTCTTGAACAGGTGCCGGTTCAGCGTGCGCTCTTGAAAGCCGAGCCGTGCGGCGATGTTGTGCCTGCTGCATTCCTCCGAATGGGTCAGCGCCTTGAAGATGGCCTGGCGCACGCGTGCCTCGATATCCCGGTCCCGCGCCGGGAAACGCGCGGCCGCCAACTGGGCTTCGCAAGCGAACAGCTCCGCATCGGAGCCGGCAATCCTGGTGCCGACGTCTCTCTCGCCGAACAGAAGTCCATCATATTCCTGGCCGAACCGGATCACCGTGTTGAACCGCCGTGCATAAGCCACCGGCGGCCCGATCCGTAGGTGCGAGAACAGGATCATGCGCGAGCGCGCGAAGCCGGCGGAGAGGTTCAGGATGCACTTGTGGGTCAGCAGCACCAGCTGTTCCATGAATTGCGGAAACAGCGCGAGGCCGTTCAGAAGCTTGAAATCCGCCAGGACCAGGCTGCCTTGGTCTGCACTGCCGAATTCGTTGTCGTCGAAGTCCTCGGCGAGGAAGTCCTGCACGGAGACGTCCATGATCAGGCCCGAATTGAAGGCGCCCACGTGCCGGCTGCAGCTCTCCAGGGCGTCGCGCACGGTCGGCGCGGTGTGGAACA
>JADZCT010000105.1 GCA_020851455.1 Gemmatimonadaceae bacterium
GAACCCATTCCGCAAAGCAAGTATGGAATGCAGGTTAAACAGACAACCGACGAACCCTTCAACCAAACATTTACCTTACTGAAGCCCTCCCCATAATGCCATTTGACAACCTCGGACTCCTCCTTAATTTGGTGGCCTCGGGTGGATAAACAGAGCCCCAATAAGCGTCTCACCTGTGCAACCTGGAACCCTTGAAAAGGACACCGCCATGGCCGGCCGAAGCTTCTCCCCGACCCCCAAAAAAGTGCCTCCTGTAAATTCAAAATTCCGGACAATTAAGACCGCCCTCCCGGTCCCCGAGTCCATTCCGCTGCTGGAGACCCTGCGCGCCCACGAGCCCGCCAGCATGGGCGGACAGCCCCCCATCGTCTGGGAGAGCGCCACCGGCTGCGAGGTCAAAGACCGCTGGGGCAACCGCTGGCTGGACTGGTCCAGCGGCGTGCTCGTTACCAATGCCGGGCACGGCCGCAAGGAGATCGCCGACGCCATCGTCAAGCAGGCCACCAGCCCGCTGCTGCACAATTACCTATTCCCCAACGAGGCCCGCGCGGCGTTAGCCAAGCGCCTCACTGAACTGGCGCCCGCGCCGCTGAAGAAGTGCTTCTTGCTCACCACCGGCAGCGAGGCCACCGAATGCGCCATGAAGCTGGCCAAGACCTGGGGCATCAAGCAGGGCGGCAAGACAAAGGACGTGATCGTCAGCTTCGAGCACGGCTTCCACGGCCGCACCCTGGGCGCGCAGCTGGCTGGAGGGATCCCAACTCTGAAGAGCTGGATCACGCACGAACACCCCGACTACGTGCAGGTGCCCTTCCCCGGCGACTGGCGCCTGAAGCCGGAGCAGCGCACCTTCGCCGCCTTCGAGCAGGCGCTCAAGGCCAAGGGCGTCGAAGCCAAGAACGTCGCCGGCGTGATCGTCGAGTCCTACCAGGGCGGAAGCGCCTCCTTTATGCCGGTAGACGTCGCGAAGCAGCTGCGTGAATGGTGCACGAAGAACGGCGCCGCGCTGATCTTCGACGAGGTCCAGGCCGGCTTCGGGCGCTGCGGCACGTTCTTCGCCTTCGAACACTACGGTGTCGTTCCGGACCTGACCTGCTGCGGCAAGGGCATCAGCTCCTCGCTGCACATCTCTTGCGTCCTGGGCCGCCCGGAGATCATGGACCTCTATCCGCCCGGCAGCATGACCAGCACGCACA
>JADZCT010000106.1 GCA_020851455.1 Gemmatimonadaceae bacterium
GCAACGGTGTACTGGATGATTGAGACCCTACTCGCCGGTGTGGCTGCGTCAGCCCCCGTCGCAACGCGGAGGCAGGCATGAGCAAGAAGAACAAGAACAAAAACAAGCCTTGGCAGCAGGCCGGCGGATATCCCGGAAGTACCGGCGGCTTTGGTGGGTTGCCTGGGCATTCTGCGCAGTCCATCCTGTCATCGGCAGGTGGCTCTCCCCTCTCGAAGGGGGGAACTCCCACCTCAGACCATCACAGTGGCGTCGGCGCGTCCGGGCAGGTAGGTGCGGACTCCCCTTCTGGGGCAGTTGGACCAACCGATGGACTTGAGACCATGTCGGATCAGCAGCTTGTCGACGAAGCCCGTGCGGAGACCGAGGCGCCGGCCCCGGCAACTACAGATTCACCGGACCCGCTCACGGCCGGCGGAAGCCCCGAAGCCTCGCCAGCAAGTGTCGCGCCCCCCGTCAGTACGCAGGTATCGAGGGCAGAGCTCGTCGAGGCCCTTCGCGGTGTGCGACACACAAGGGACGCCCTCAATCGCCTGAAGGATCAAGCGGACGCCGCGCGGGTCGCACATGAGCGGGCGAAAGCAGAAGTCGCGACCAGGCTTGAGGAACTGGAACGACGCGAACTCGCATTGTCGGCTAGAGAGACCGACGTTTCCAAACGAGATTCCGAAATGGAAGCCCGCAGACTGGAGTTGCTAGCTTTACAGGCTGCGGCGAGTGAGGGTTTTCCTGAGCAGCTGCGCGATGCCCGGAACGCACTCGAGGCCGCGCACCAGCGCCGTGTTGCGGATGTGGATGCCCAGAGAGCGTTGTTGCAGCAGGAGCGTGAGGTCCTAGACAAAGACCGTGCTGCACTCGGAAAAGAACGCGTTGAAATCGAGCGTGCAAAGCGAGAGATCACCTACAAGCTTGAGCATATCAAGGACATGGAGCTGTTGGCCGAGGAGCAGGCGACCGCGCGGGTCAACGACCGCATTGAAACACTGGAAAGGTCGATTGAGCGAGGCGTGGGGTCACAGAAGCGCGTGGGTGACCAACTCCAGAGGTCGCAAATGCGGGTGAAGGAACTGGAGGCGATTCTTGGCACCGCTGGAGGCGCATCGCTTGTGGACCTGACTAGCGAGCGGGACCACCTTCGGAAGGAGGTGGACCGTCTGCAAATAGAGTTGAACGCGCGGCCGGGACAGGCGACAGTGGAACTCTACAAGAAGGCGCAGGAGCGTGTCGACGTTCTGGATGTCGAGAACCAACGCCTGGGTGCCGCCCTGTCCGAAGCGCGATCAGAACTCGAACGAATGCGGATGCCAGTGGGCGAGATGGAAACTCAGCGTGTGGCGCTGCGCAGCCTCGAACTACGGAATGCCGCGCTCAAGGAAGCGAACGACCAGCTTCAGATGGAGGTTGAAGGTCGGCTGAATCAGGCGTCGGGCCGCAATCCGTACCCTGAACTCGAGCGGATGGACGCTGCGGATTCCGAATACCAGAATCCCCCAGCACGCTTCCATCAGCCTCCCAACCTCAAGCAGGTTGTGGATGATGTCCGCAATCGGATGGCCGCAGATGAGGCTCTGTTCTACGACGACCGCACGATCCGCTGCTTCCTGGCCGGTCTAGCGATGAGCCGCCTTCACCTTCTTCAGGGAATCAGCGGAACAGGAAAGACCAGCCTTCCCAGGGCGTTTGCCAAGGCGCTCGGCGGACACGCCGAC
>JADZCT010000029.1 GCA_020851455.1 Gemmatimonadaceae bacterium
CCTGTGGAAGGTCGCGACCACGCGCATCATGCACGAGAGCTTCGAGTTTGCGCGCAACGGCGGCAAGAACCTCCTCTTTCACAACCTCGGCAACGGCCGCTTCGAGGACGTGACCGACAAGATGGGGGCCGGCAGCACGCGCTGGACCCTTGCGGCCGCGAGTGCCGACTTCAACGGCGACGGCTGGCCCGACCTGTTCCTCGCCAATGACTACGGCCCGGAAGAGCTGTACCTGAACGACCAGGGCAAGGGGTTTACGCTCGCGCGCGTCGGGCTCGAGACGACGTCGAAGAGCGGGATGTCGGCAACGCTGGGCGACGCGCACGACCGCGGGCGGCTGGACGCGTTCGTGACGAACATCTCCGAGAAGGGTTACCTGTTCCAGGGGAACAACCTGCGCCTCAACCTTCTCGACGAGCTCGGCAAGTTCGAGAACATTGCGTCCGGGCCGCTGGTGGACGCCGGCTGGGCGTGGGGAGCGCAGTTCGCCGACCTTAACAACGACGGGCGCAACGACCTCTTCGTCGCCAACGGCTTCATCTCGGCGGACCCGAAGAAGAACTACTGGTACGACATGGCGAAGATCGCCGGCGCCAACCGCAGCATGTTCGAGGACGCGAACTCATGGCCGCGGATCGGCGACGCGAGCCTGTCGGGGTACGAGCGCGCGCGTGTGCTGCTGAACAGGGGCGAGGCCGGGTGGGAAGAAGTCGCGCAGCGCGTTGGAGTCACGGAGACGTTCGACGGGCGCGCCGTGGCGGTTGCGGATCTGTTCAACGACGGCGTGGTTGACGTGATCGTCGCGAATCAGAACTCGCGGCCCGCCGTCTATCGCAATAAGGTGGAACCCGGGAATCGCTGGGTGGCGGTGAAACTGGTCGCGACCGTGAGCAACCGGAGCGCAATCGGCGCGGAAGTGACGGCTGAGTTCGGCGGGCTGAAGCAGCGGCGCATCGTGGACGGCGGGATGGGATTCGCCGCGCAGAACGACCGGCGGTTGCACTTCGGGATTGGCGACCGCAGCGGAGTGGATCGGCTCACGATCCGCTGGCCGTCGGGAGCGGTGCAGGTGATGGGTCGGCTCGACGCCGGCATGCTTCACGTGATCACCGAGCCGCGAGGTGGAAAGTGAGCGATTCGCCCGTCAGGCGTATGCTGCACCCGAAGTACCACGGGATCATCCTGCTGACGCTGCTGCTCGTGGTGGGCGAGTGGCGGTACGGCATCCTTGGCGGATATTCACGGCTTCTTACCACGCTTGCCGCGTGCACCGGAACCGAGTTCGTCTTCTCGTGGCTCGTGCGCGGCAAGGGCGCCAACATTCGAAGCGCGTACATGTCGGGGCTTTCGATGGCGCTTCTCACCAAGCCGCTGCCTGGGCTGCTCTGGCCGTTTGCGTTCGGGGGATTTCTCGCGATCGCGTCCAAGTACGTCATCACGTACAAGAACCGCCACATCTGGAACCCGACCAACCTCGCGATCTGCCTGCTGCTGCTGCTTGCGCCGGATACCGTGGCCGTGCTGAGTCAGCAGTGGGGGAATGAGTTCGCGACCAACGCGGTGATCTGGGCAGTGGGGCTCCTCATTGCCCTCCGGGCTGGCGTGCTGCACATCACCATCACGTACGTGATCTGCTTCATCCTCTTCGCGGCGCTGCGCGTCGGGATCTTCGGTGGCACGCTGCTCCCCGAGATTGCGCCCGTCACCGGGCCGATGTACCAGCTCTTCGTGTTCCTGATGGTTACCGACCCGCGGACCATCGTGCCACGGAAGTGGCCGCAGATCTGGGTGACAGTGATCATCGCGGTGGTGGAGGCCCTGATCCGTGTCGCGGGCGACCACTCGGTGCCATACCTCACGCCGCTGTACGCGGGACCTCCGCTCTTCGCGCTAACGATCGTCGGGCCGATTGCGATGTTCCTGTATCTGCGCAAGTTGAAGCCGCGGGAGCCGGCCGTGCCCGCCGTGGCGGTGGCTGCCGCGACGGCCTGAGCAGGGGGCGGCAGCCGGCCGCTCCTGCACGGCTTCCGCTACGGGCGGAATCCGCAGCGCTGGAGCATCGCTGCAACCTCTTCGCGCGCCGAGTCCAGTTTCGCCGCGCCGGCCAGCATGCTCGCCGCGTTGCAGGGGTACCAGTTGTGCCGCGAGTCGTCGAGGAGGCCGGCGACGTTCACGGGTTCGGTTGCATCGCGCACCGCCGCGATGACGGCATCGGTGCTCGCTCCGCTGGCCGCGAGCGACAGGCACCGATTGTAGGCCGGTCCGAACGTGGGGTGGCCGGACATCATGAATCCGTCGCCGGCGAGTCCGGGCTTGCCGAGCCGGCGCGCCGACTCCGTGTAGGTCGCAGCGGTGAAGTAGAGGTGCGAGAGCGCGGTGAAGCGCGGCCAGTCGCTGAACGCGCCATAGAGCGCCCCAACGAGGCGGGCCGTAACGTCCAGCTCGGCGCCGGTGCGAACGGCGTGTGACGACAGGGCAGCAGAGAGCGCCGTCGGCGAACCCCAGTGGTCGCTGACCGCGGCGGCCACCCGCTGCACGCCCAGCAGGGTAAGGGGAAACCCGGTCGAGAGCAGCGGGTCCACGATCCCGGCCGCCGATGGCAGCATCGCCCAGCCGGCGCCGGCGGCCTGTTCGCTCGCAAACGCCAGCTGCGGAGCCCAGGTGAACTCACGTGTTGGCGCGGCGCCCGCGAACTGGTCGTGCAGCGACGGATAGAGAGCCAGGAGCCGGCCCCATGCCGCTGCGCCATCGGAGAGCCGCAGTTCGGCAGCGAGCGGAGCCGTGGCGGCAAGCCCGACGCTCGTAATGCCGTTGTCGAACGGCAGTACCCAGATCCAGCCGCCGTCGAGGATGTGCTGTGTCGCCGCGACATCAGGGGCGTACGGCGGGCCGCCGCGAAACGCCCCGGGCGCGACGTCGGCGAACCGCCGAACCCCGGTAAAGTGCGAGTAGAGCCCTTCTGTCGCGGGAACGCCGGGAAGCTGGCGCGTACCGATGGAAAGTGAGCGGTGCAGGAAGCCACGCGGTCCCGTGGCGTCAATCACCAGGCGGGCGCGCACTTGGAAGGCGCCCTCTTCGTCGCGCCCGTCCGCCACGCTGTTGCCTTCGGCGAGCGCGATGTTCGTGATCTCGGCGTGGTCGCGGTATTCAGCGCCCGATCGCACTGCCTCGGCCACGAGGAAGTGGTCGAAGTCCGCCCGGTACCAGTGCACGTCCCCGACTTCGTCGTTGGGGCTGGCCGCGACGAGCAATTGGTTCCCGCGCATCGGGTCGGCTGCGAACGGCTGGCCGCGCTGGTGGCTGAAGAAGCTGAACCCGCGCTTGAGCCCGCAGCCGACCTCCGGGCGCTCGCGCGTCCAGACGCCATGCTTCGTGAACGGCATCAGCACGGGGAGGTGGTACTGTCGCGATATCTCCTCGACCAGCAGGCTCGCCAGCGGAGTGGACGACTCGCCAATCGCAAAGCGTGGATGCCTGCCGCGCTCGATGAGCGCCACCGTGCGCCCGAGCTTCCTGAGAATCATTGCGAGGAGCGAGCCGGAGAAGCCCGAGCCAATGATGAGCACGTCAACGTCATGGCGGTTCATGGATTGTTCCCGCACGCCGCGCATGCAACGCGCGGCAGCGCTCGCTGTGTGAGGTTCATTTCGTGCATCCGGCCGGCGCGGCGCGTGAAACACGAGGCGCAGGCGGAGAACTGCCCGAGGTCCCACGTGTCGGCGAAGACGCGTCCCCCGGTGAGCGCAAGGGCGGCTTCGTGCGTACGCTCGAGCGTTGCCAGATCTGGTCTCGAGAAATCGCCCGATGACATGAGTTCTTCGAGCGCGCCATTGCCTGGCCTGACCGGAATGAGGCTGACGGCGCTTGCGCCATGCTCGAACGCAAACGAGGCCGTGCGAACCGCGAGCTCGGCCGCGGCCTCCGGCCGCACGAATGGCGGCTGCACCAGCACGAATGCCCGATGCGCGATGCCGGCGGCTCCGAGGAACGCGGCGGCGCGCGCGTACATGGCAAGCGTGAGCCGCTTGTTCAACGCGCCCAGCAATGCATCGTCCGCCACTTCGAGCCCCATCGCGACCTCGAGCGAACCGCGCATCATGGCCGCCAGGCGCGGGGCCTGCGGGCCGACCAGCGTGGGGTGACACTCCACGATCGCGTTGTCGAACGGGGCGAGCAAGGCCGCGATGGCTCCGTAGTCGTCTGGCGGAACCGCTCCGGAGTCGAAGAAGCTCCCGGAGTTGTACAGCTTGATCGTCGTCGCGCCGGCTGCGGCAAGAGGCGGAGTGCCGAGCGCCGCGGAGATCTGGCGCACGACCGCGCCACTCGCGACGCTGGCACCCGTTGTGTTCTTCCACAGGTCGCACATGAGGCAGCGGTACGGACACTCACGGCTCGAAAGGAGGACGGTCGCCACGGTGCGTACAACTCCGGCCGCGTCGGGCTCGAGTTCGATGAAGGCCCCGTACGCGGCATCATGGGAGACGGCGTTGCGCTCCGGCCGTCGCGCGAGAATCCACGCGTCGCGCGCGGCTGACGTGGCCGGGTACGGCGAGTTCACGCGTACATCGCGAGGAACCGTCGTCTGTAGTCAGATTCCGTCCATGGCAGCGCGGCGCGCATTGCCGCGGCCGACATTGCGCCGTGCTGGAACCGTCGTTTTTCGTACACGGGCATTTCCACCCCGGTCAACGCGCGCACGCCGGCAGCTACGATTTCACCCTTGAGCGCGTAGAGGCGGTCCGTATCGTATCCAGTGAGCGTATCCCAGGGTATCGAGCCCGCGATCTCCACGAGCGCAGGCCGCGTGAACGGGCTGAATCGCTCGAAGCCGAGGTGGGATGCGGTCGCGGAAGTGCGCACGTACGAGCGGCTGAGCCCGCCGGAGTATGTGAGGGAGTGCTTCATCGTGCCCACGCCCCACCCTTCCTGGTAGAGCAGGGGGTTGTTGACGACGCTGCGGATCGTGAGTTCGGCGTTCTCCTCGATCGGGTAGTCCTTCATGTTCTCGTCGCCGCCGTCCCCATCGGCAATGAATCGCCAGTCGGGGTAGCGCTCGTGGACGCCCCGCATCAGCGCGAGCGACACGGCCGCGCATTCCACGTCGAGCGCCTTGTAGTCCTCGGTGATGCGGATGACTTCGTCCACGTCGAGGGCGCCAGTGGGCGCCTCGATCGGCTCGAGAAAGAGTTCCATGTCAACGCTGCGCATGAACTCGCGCGCCTGCTCCAGATCGGGGCCGTCCCCGGCATCGAGCACGAATGCCTTGAGGGCGCCGAGCGGCATTGCCATGCTGCGCATCGCGTGCGCGATCGTGAGGAAAACGGCGCCGCTGTCAATTCCTCCGGAAAATGCCACGCCTACGGGCGAACCGGCGGGAAGGCGGCGGAGCCAACTCGCTGCCTCGTTGTAGAGGGCGCCAATGTACGCGCGGCCGATTGCGCCCACGTCGGCGGGCAGCGATCCTGGCCGCGGCACTACGAAGCGTTCGTACGACGGGCTCGGGTCGGGGCAGCCAACGAGGCGGATGGTCGTGATGTAGTGCGCCGGGACCATCCGCGTGTAGCTGGGATGGAACTGGCCGGCGAAGCCATTGGCGGCGAGCCAGCCTCGGATGGCGTCTATTCTGTCGGCGACGACGAGCGCGGGGCCGGCGACCTTCTTCGCGAGGAAGAAGCGAATCGGCCGGTCGAGCGAGCGCGCGATGCGCACTGCGTTGCCGTCCTGCGCGACGATCGCGAACGAGCCGTCAATCTCGCGCACTGCCTCGGGATTGCCGGAGTTGACTCGCGCGCGGGCGTCCTCGGGCGACAGTGAGTTGAGGCGGTTGAGGGACGGATCGGTGAGGTCTATGACTTCGCCTACGTACGCGTGCATCGGCGGCTCCGGTGGGATCGTTGCTGCTCCGGTAGTGTAATCGGCTTGCGCGCATCGGGTGGCGGCCGGCGCCGCGCGATCAATCCCACCAGCCGTGCAGGAACCACTGGCCGCCGGCGGCTGGCGCCGTGCCGGTCGGACGTCCAGTGGCGTTGCGAAAGATCCAGACGAGCGTGCCCTCGCTGTTGATGCAGCGAAAATACTCGCGCGCGTACGACCGGACGCCGTCCCACGCGCGCCCTGACACGCGCTCCGGGCCTGCCGCGCTTACTATCTCGTGCCAGCCGGCGTCGTCCCGGTAGCGCAGGGGCACGATGTGGTCGCGGCGGGTGCCCGCCTCTACCGTAATGGGAGCAGGCACTGAGGCGAGTTGCAGGTGAAGCTGGGGCCGTGGAGGCGCGGAGTACCGCGAGAGCTCCGGCTCGCGGGCCGTTCGCACCGCTTCGGCCGGACTTTGCGGCATCCACGTGGTGCGCTCGTCCAGGAGCGGATGCGCCGAGTTGCCCGGTGCGACCACGATGCTGCCCTGGTCTTCCGTCAGCCGCGCGACCGCATCTTCCGTTGCCTGACTGCTCGCCAGCCCGCGGTCGAACAGGTCGCCCTGGGGCGCCTCTCGCTCGGCGATGACCGAGGCGCGCAGCGAGATGCCCGTCACCGCGGCGCGAAGCTTCGCCTGCTCCAGTCGCGTACGGATGAGCCGCAGCCATGTGCGCCGGTTCACCGTTGCCCGCGACGCGCGAATCACTTCCGTGTGCGCCGACCTGTCAGTGAGCGCGAATTCCGCCGTCAGCTCGCGCGCGCCTTCACCCGTAGATGCAAGCGTTGCGCATACGCGATCAATGAGGCCGTTGAGGACGAAGAGCAGCCGCATCGGGTCCTTGAGCGCATACTCAACCCAGTCGAGCGACGCGGACGGCGCTTCCGGCGGCGTCGGCCGGAAGATCAGCCGCGGGTCATCGGCGCGTGCGAACTTCCAGAGCGGCACCGCGAGCGAACCGAGCCGGACTTCGATGGACTCGCGGTCGAGCGCCGCGAACTCCGCGCAGGTGCTCACGCCTATGCTCGCCAGCAGAGGGCGGAGGCGCGGGTCGGGATCGAGTACGCTGAGCGGGAAGAGCCCAACGTACGCGCGATCCGTTCCATGCGGCACGATCGCCAGCGCACTGGCGGGATCGCGCGCGCTTCCGTGCATTGCGGCAACCTGCGCGGCCACCGGCGTGGCGGCCACGCCCGCCCGTACTCCGTCAACCCCGCGCCGCCCGAGCAACTCTACGAGTTCGGCCGCGAGCGCGGCCTCGCCATGGCCGGAAAAGCCGTGTGCGTCGGCCCACACCAGGCCGCATTCGTCGGCCGCCACGCGCGGGGCGCGCGCAAGCAGCATAGCCGCGATTTCAGGGCGGGCTGGCTGGTGGCGGAGATGTGCTGATGGTGCGGCGCCGGACCCGCTGGTTTGCCGACCTGACCGGGCCGTTGCGTCCGCGGCGGTCCGCCAGGCCGGACTCCAGAGACAGACGAAGCTCATGAGACTCGACTGGAAGGGTGAACGTGACCCGCTTGTGCCAGCCAGGCGCGCGCACTTCCGCGGTCACGCGGACGTCGCGCGCCTCGGCAGGGTCGCCGAAAGGGCTTGCCTGCCAGTGGTAGGAATCGGGTGCGACGCGCGCGCACAGGCGGAGCGCCGCCGTGGTTGCGCTGGCTGCGAGGATGGCAAGGGCGCCACCGCCCTCGTGCGCGGCCCGCGCCAGCCGCACGGTGTCGGCATCGGCAAGCGCATCGGAAGCATGGAACGCCAGCACGACGAGTCGGAACCCGCCGCAGCGGAGCAGCAGGTCGCCTGCGGCAACGGCTTGCTTCGCTCCCCGCGGGCGCACGAGCAGCGGTCCTTCATTCCATGCCGCGCCGGCCACTGCGCCTGCGGCATCCACCCAGGCGGCGCGGCCGCCGGCGGCAACTGTAGCGTCGCAGGCGGCGCGCAGCACGGATGTGGCGCCGCCACCGGGCTCGCAGAGCGACAGCTTGCCGAGCGGGAAGCCGCCGCGGGGCAGTGCACGGTCCATCTCGGGGATCCCCGTGTTCACCGGCCGCACCGTGCGCTGGGCGGCCGGGATCGCGTCGGGAAACTTCTGCTCGATGAGTGCGCGGAGGGCGGCGATCTGGGCTGACATCCTAAGGGAAGGCGAAGGCCGGGGAGGAAGGTAAGCCGAATAAACACCGAAAGCAAAGGCGTAATGATGTTGACGCGGCATTTCCGGGCGCGGCGCGGGTGTGGCGCCGGGAACACCATGCGTCGTGCTTGCCGCCGTTCGTTCCGCCGCCGTGTTCGGGATAGACGCGCTCGACGTCACCGTTGAGGTGGATGTCGTGCCGGGCCTGCCATCGTGGACCATAGTTGGCCTGGCGTCGAGCGCGGTGCGCGAGGCGCGCGAGCGGGTGGCGTCGGCGCTCGCCAACGCCGGATTCGAGGTGCCGTCGCGCCGCGTCACGGTGAACCTCTCGCCGGCTGACATCCGGAAGGACGGAACGTCGTTCGACCTTCCAATCGCGCTGGCGCTGCTCGCTGCAACAGGCGTGCTGGATGCAGCGCACCTCGATGGCGTGGTCGCCGCCGGAGAGCTGGGGCTGGATGGCGCTGTGCGCCCAATCCGCGGCGCGCTTTCGCTTGCGCGCGCAGCGGCAAGATCAGGCGCGTGCCTCGTGATACCGGAGGCCAACATCCCGGAGGCCTCGCTTGCCGGCGCGAGGCGGCTTGCGGGTGCCGTCACGCTCGCACAGGTCGTGGTGGGCCTGCGCACGCACGGAGTGAATCTGCCGCTGCACGTCGCGCCGGATGGCGCGCGGGGAGAATCGGATGGCGCGCGCGATGTCGCCGACATGGCTTGCCCTGCGGTGGACTTTGCCGACGTTGCCGGACAGGCGGCCGCAAAGCGCGCCCTCGAAGTTGCCGCCGCCGGCGGGCACAACGTGTTCATGCTTGGCCCGCCGGGCACGGGCAAGACGATGCTCGCGCGGCGGCTTCCCGGAATCCTGCCCCCGCTCACCGCGGACGAACTTCTCGAGGTCGTCGCGGTTCACAGCGTGGGGGGATTGATCGCGCCGGGCGCTATTCCGTCGCGCACGCCTCCGTTTCGCGCGCCGCACCATACGACCTCGCTCGCCGGGCTCATTGGCGGCGGCCCGGGGCCGCGCCCGGGAGAAGTGAGTCTCGCCCACCGGGGCGTGCTCTTTCTCGACGAACGGTTCGAGCTGCCGCGCCACGTGCTCGACGCAATGCGGCAGCCGCTGGAGGATGGCCGTGTGGTCATAGCCCGCGCGACGCATGCGGTCGCGTATCCGGCGCGGTTCCAACTGGTCGCGGCGGCCAACCCGTGCAAGTGCGGGCACGCGATGAGCGGCGATGGCAGGTGCCAGTGCTCCGCGGCCGATATCGAGCGCTACCGCGCGCGGCTCTCCGGGCCGCTGGCCGACCGTATTGACCTGCACATCCACGTTGGCGCGGTCGAGGCGGCCACGCTTGGCGCGGCCCGGGCAGCGGAGGCATCGAGCGTGATTCGCGATCGTGTGGTTGCGGCGCGCGCGCGCCAGCGTGACCGCTACGAGGTGCTTGGCGGCGTGCGGTCGAACGCGGACGCGCCGGGGCGGTGGCTCATGGCTCACGGTGGATTCACGGTCGAGGCGCGTGAGATGCTCCAAGCCGCGTGTGCACGGCTGGGCGTATCGGCGCGCGGCTTCCACCGTGCCGCGCGCGTGGCCCGCACCATTGCCGACCTCGCGTGCGAGCGCGAGGTGTCGGGCGCGGCGGTCGGCGAGGCGCTTGCCTACCGCGCCATGACTACATCGGCGGGCAGGTGACGCGCGACGCGGGCCGGGCACCGCCCTGGGCAGGCACGAAGAGCGTTTCGCCGCGCACGCTCGCGGCCACGCCCGGCGCAATCGCTCCCCTTGTCACCGCATCACCTCCTGCGCCGCCCGCCGCCCGCGCTGCGAACGCCGGTGGTTCTGCGATCAGCATTGCGGTGGAGTCGGTCAGCCGCCGGGCACGGACAATCTGCGACTTCGCTTCATCATCTGGAGACACCATGCGGTAGCACTCGATTGCTCCAGCAGCGATATCCGTCTTGCCCGCCCTGGCGGAGCCCTCTGCGCGCGGCGGACCTTCGGCCTCGCGATCGGCATCGGCAGCCCCGCGGACAGCGGGCGCTGGCATGGCCGCGGTCGGCATCGAGACTGCGGGGGCGGGCGGCGTTGCGGCGGCAGCGGCCTGAGGCGGCGCGGACCGCGCGGCAACCGGTGCCCCCGGCGGAACGTTGCCCGACGCTCCCGGGAGGTTGACGTCGAGCAGGGCGTTGGGACCGTCCGTCAGCAGCGCTGCGGCGCCGACCACCACCACCACCGCTGCCGCCGCGCGCCATCCCAGCCATGGCGGCGGGCCCTTCGCCGCGCCATGTCCTTTGCCACCTGGAGCAGATTGCCCGCCGCTGCCACCACGCGGGGGCCCTTGTCTGCCGGCGGCCACGAGCGGCGCGGGCCCCTCTGGCGCGCCAGGAACCACTCCGGCAGGAACGTGATCGAGTGCGCTGACGATCCGTTCGCTTGCTGCGATGAGGCCTCGCGCCTCCGCGGCTGCGGCTGCCCAGGCCGGGTCGTCGTTCACCAGTCGTTCCACGCGAGCGGCTTCCGCGGCGTCGAGCTCCCCGTCCAGCCACGCGTGAATGAGCGCTTCGTCAGGATGCGGCATGACCTTCGCTCCCCGGTTGCGCTGGAGAGCGCAACGCGTCGTATGTCTCCGCGAGCCGCCGGCGCGCGCGTGAAAGCGTAGTGCCGACGGACGCCTTCTCGATCTCCAGTACCGTGGCGATCTCGCCGTAGTCGAGCCCCTCGGCCTTGAGGAGCAACGCCTTCCTGTCGCGTTCGCCCAGCGAGTCGAGCGCTCTTCGCGCGCAGGCTGCGTCGCGCGCTCGCTCGGGCGTCATCCCTCCGGCGTCATCGGGTGCGGAGGCCTCGCGCTCTTCCGCGGCCAGCAACTGGAGGTGCTGCCGTCGGCGCGCCACCCGGCGCGCCTCGTCCCGCACGAGGTTCGACGCCACCGCGAACAGCCACGACCGCTCGCTCGCGATGGCGTCCTGGCGCAGGGCGCGGACGAACGTTTCCTGCGCCACTTCCTCTGCCCAGTCGCGGTCGCCGAGCCGCCTCGTCAGGTAACGCACGAGCGTGCCGTGGTACTCGCGGAACAGGCGGTCGGCGTCCACGGGCTATCGCCAGTCCCGCACGAGGCCGGCCAACTGCGCCGCGTCGAGCGTGGTGAGACCCGATTCGAGGGTCGTGACTTCGATTGCCACCGCACGGCCCTCGATCCGCACGTTGTCGCCCACAGTGAGCCACGCGCTCAGTTCGGGCAGTACGCGCACCATGGCAAAGTATGCATCCGAGTACGCCTGCACGCGCAACGTGCGCGCGGCGGTGGCCGGCCTGGTGTCGCTCCACCTGCCGCTGCGATCGAGCCGGAACGAGCGCGACCCTGCGAGCTTGAACTCCGCCTCGGCCTCGCCGGGCGCATGCTTGCGCTCACCGCCAAGCGTCGTGACGGCTCGCTGCTCGGAGCTGAGGCGCGCCGCTTCGAAGCGCTGGACGTCAACCGTCGCGGGGGCATTGCCTCCAGCGCCTCCCGGCGCCAGCCCGGCGCGGCTCCCATTCGCCGGCGCAGCAGCAGCGCCGCGGGCTGGGGCGAACGGACCTCTCGCGGGATTCTGGTCGGTGAGTATCGTCTGCATGCCGGGCTCCACCACAAGATACGACGTCAACTCGGTTGGAATGCCATGACGTTCGCCGAGCGAGCGCAGCTCGTCGTCGATCTCCTGGCTGGGTCCGCCGCGCCGGCGCTCCGCGCTCAGCCAGCCCACGCGCTGGACCGCCCAGAGCCTGGCGATGAAGTCGTTCTCGGCGCCGCGCCTGGCGAGCTGCACGCGCTGCGTCCAGCGCACCGGATCATCGCTCCCACGTCCCTCGACTGTGAGAGTGGCCGCGCCCGGGCTGCCGGCGTACCTGGCGAGGACGACAAGATCCTGCCCGCCAAAGACGTCAATCGGCCCCTGGGGCTGCACAGCGTACAGCCGCGCACCGTCGAGCCGGATGGTGACGTCCGACGCCACTGGCCGCGTGAGGCGCTGTGCCACGATGCCTACGGCGCGTTCGACCGATTCGTCGGGGCGGAGAAAGGTGGCCGTGCCTCGCCCTTCGAGCGCGAGTCGCTCGATCAGCCTCGCGTTCACGTCGGAGCCAAGCCCGAAGGTGAAGACACGGGCCCGACCCCGGTGGTCGGCAGCGGCGCGCGCGATCCGGTCCGGCTGCGTCTCGCCGATGGTGGGCGCTCCGTCCGTGATCAGGAGCACGAGCGGAACGCGGTCGGCCGGCGACGCCGTTCCCAGTGCCGCGTCGAGGGCGCCGGAGATGTTCGTGCCACCGCCCGGGCGGAGTCCGTCGAGGAACTCGCCGGCTTCGCGTATGGATGGCGCATCGCCCGCGCTCCACCCTTCGCGGAACTCCCGCACGTCGCCGGCGAACGCAATTATGCGGAAGCGGTCGCCGCGGTCGAGCGAGGCGAGGAACTGGCGACCGGCCGCCCGCGCCTGCGTCATCTTCTGGCCGCTCATCGAGCCGGATACGTCGAGTACGAACGTAAGGTCGCGCGCCGTGTTTCGTGCGCCGCGTACGGGCGGCGAGAGCGTGATCAGCGCGTAGCCGTCTTCATCGCCGGGTGCGTAAGTGAGCATGGACAGCGCCGCGGCGGCGTCGCGCCTTAGCGGAACGAGGATCGTCATCGCCCTCCCGGCGTTCTCCGCGCGCACGACGGCCTCGCCCGGTACGTCGTTCCCGGCCGCGGGAGTTACTGATCTGTCGCCGCAGGGAACGCTCGGCGCGGGCCTCGTGCCGATGCTCGTGCCTGACTGGCGGGCTTCGGACACGCCCAGCGGCGTGAGACTGTGCGTTGGTGAGTATGCATCGCCCAGATGCCCACCGGCGATGTTGCAGGGGTACCGCAGCTCGAACCAGTCGTCATCGTACCGCGCGTCCGGCATCGCGCGCGCCGCCCAGTCGACGCGAATCGCGTCGCCTTCGCGCTCCGCGACGGCGCTGAAGCGGACGACCATTCTCTTCTCTTCACCGGGCTGGATCGGGAAGATCCGCGCGCGGAGCATGTCGTGGCCCATCCACTCTACCAGCGCAGGATCGCGCAGTTTTCGGACGATTTCTTCGTAGATACCGCGTGCCCGGTCGGCGCGCATCGCCTCGCCCGCCACCATCTCTCCGTTGATCGAGAGCTCGATGTTCTCGAACGCGGCGCCCTTTGGCAGCGGCAGGATGTAGTCAACCTCGGCGGGGCCGCCGCCGCGGTTGGCGTACCGCTCCTCGATTTCATACCTGATGATGCGCCCATCGAGGCGCGCCCTGACATGGCTCGACACGCGCTCGGCGCCGACGGCCCGGACGGGGCAGGACCGGCGGATGCATTGCGCGCCTGGCGGGCACGGCGCGCATTCGATTGCGGGGCCCCGCTGCGCCACGGCTGTTCCGACCGGTGTCGCGCCCGCGACGAGGAAAAGGGAAAGTCGAAGGGTAAAGTGCATTGCGTCTCCCTGTGGGGTTGCATAGGAGACGTCGCCACCCGAAAAAGCTGCACACGGCACCGGCGCGCAGGGCGGGCGGCGGTTCCGTGTAGATCGCCGCCGCCCGCGTTCATCGTACGCTGGTCAGCGCCGGTAGCTCAGCCCGCCCAGGAATGTCGCTCCCGGCGCGCGATACCCGGCGACGTCATCGTACCTGGCGTCAAACAGATTGTCGGCGCGGAACGTGAGAGAGAGTCCGCGCACCGCGGTCGGAATGGTTCCGGAGACGTCCACTTTCACGTAGGCGGGCAGCGTGACCGCCGCTGCCGGGTACCGGGCGTAGTCCAGATCCGCGCGCTCGCCGATCCGAAGTGCCTGGACGCGGACGCCCCCTCCGTTCCCGAACGACCTCGCGAGCGAAGCGCTCAGCGTGTGCCGTGGCCGGCGGAGGAGTGGCTCTCCGTTCGCGTACGATGCGCCCGACGTGGAGGAGGCGCCGCCGGCGGCCACCTTCTTCGTGTCGGTCAGCGAGTAGGCCAGTGTCGCCGCGAGTGCGCCGGATGGCTGCCATCGGGCTTCCAGTTCTACGCCGTTCGCGTCGGCTGCCGCAACGTTGTAATAGTTGGGCGCGCCCGGCTTCGGTACGGTCCCCACGTACTCGATGATGTCATGGAAGCGCTGGGCGTACGCCGTGCCGGCGATCTGCAGCGTACCGCCAGCGAACGTCACGTCGCTGCCAAGCTCGACGCTGCGCGACTCCTCGGGGTGCAGCGCCGGATTCCCCGTGACGTACCCCGTGGAGAAGTTCTCGTAGAACGACGGTGCGCGGAACGCATTGCCCGCAGACACCCGGACGCGCGCGGCGGGCCCTGCCAGCCACGCCAGCGCCGCCCGTGCCGTGGTGAACACGCCGAACGCGCTATTCTCGTCACGGCGCACTCCCGCCACGTACGAAACCCGGTTCGTGATGTCACCGATTGCCTGCGCGTACACACCGGCAATGCTGCGCGCTGCGCCGAACGCGTCCGTCGAGTTGCCGAACTGGCTCAGCGAGCGCACGGTGCTCTCTTCTTTGTCGCGCGATACCTCACCTCCAACCGTGATGATACTCCCGGAGCCGACACCCACGTTGACGCGCGCGTCGAGCGAGCGATGCAACTGCTCTCCCCGCGAGAAGTAGCCGTAGTAACCGAGCGTGTCGGCGGGGCCGTCTGGGGCGTCGTTGGTACGCGGCAGGTACTGGTTCGACGTAATCGTCGCGCGCAGCTCGACGCGCTCCGTGATCTGCCTGCCCGCATCCAGGCTGGCCGTCAGGCGATGGTCGAGCTGTTCGGAGTTGTGGTCCGTGATGGCGCCGAAGGCATCGTAGGGATAGTGGTAGTTGCCCGACGACCACCGCACGGCGGCGCGGATGTCCGTCGCTGAGTCGGGCGCAAGGCGCACGCCGCCGCTCAGCACGTCATTCCTGTATTCGTTGTTGAATGGGAGGATCCCGGCGGTCTGGTCGCGCGCGCCCCCGATGCTGTACCGTACCGCGCTTGATCCGCCGGCCAGGGAGCCGCTGGCGCGCAGTGTCCCGTAGGATCCCCCTGAGGCCGCAACGCGCAATCCCTGTCCGCCGGTTCCGTCGGCCGTGAAGATCTGCACTACGCCCGTGACGGCGCCTGAACCATACAACACGCTCGCCGGCCCGCGCGCCACTTCGATCCGGTCAACGTTCTCCAGCGACAGATTCGACAGGTCGAGCGAGCCTCCGGCGTCGTTCACCGGCACGCCGTCCACCAGCACACGCACGTAGTTGCTGTTGCCGCCGCGGATGAAGAGCGACGTCACGGAGCCGACCGGGCCGCCGCCAACCACGGTGGCGCCTGGCACGAGCTTCAGTGCATCGGTGACGCGTGTGAGCCCTTGCGCGCGGAGGGCCGTACCAAGGAGGACCGTGGTGGAGGCGGTTGGCGCCGCCGTGGAGACTTCGACGCGCGTCGCCGTGATCACGGCCGTCGCGAGCGTGTCGCGCGCGCGCAGGGTGTCCGCTGCCGCGGAGGAGTGCGGTGCTGCCTGCGCGGCCGCCTTTCCCACGACGACGGCCGCTAATGCGATGGAACGCCTGAAAAACACGAAAGGCTCCTGTTCCCGAAGCAAGGAGCCCGCGGTGTTCGCTCGGCTCGATGCATCGTGCTGCCCGTGGCCGCCGGACGCCACCAGTCCTCCCCCGAGGAACGGTAAGGTGTGGCGCACACGCGGGTCGTCTCCTGGCTCCGGGCCGCTTCGCCTGCCTTCCCAACGGCTCGGCCGTCAGTGGCGTGCTGGGTGAAGCGCTTGCTGCTGCCCGATACAGTGGCGGGGCCGCGCCGGTCTCGAACCGGCTTCCGTGTCCCGCGCATGCGTACGATCGGTTGTGGCCGAACGATACGCGGCGGATCGCGGCGCGGCAACACTCCCGGCGCGCCACTCCGCGGAGCCGCGACGACGGTGGCACTCCGCGCCCATACCGTCAGTGCTCCCGTCCGGGTAGGTTCCTAGCACGGCGCGCGCGTGTCGCACACAGTCCGCGCAGCCCACTGACGACATTATCCGGGACTGCCCGCCATGACCGTCATAGCACACGTTCCCGCTTCGGCTGGTTCCGCGCACGCGCACGAAGCAGAACTCGTCGGATGGCTCGAGGCGCAGGGTTCGGTGCTCGTCGGCTACAGCGGAGGCGTGGATTCCACGTATCTCGCAACCGTCGCATACGAGACCCTCGGCCCTTCGCATACCCTTGCGGTGATCGGACGCAGCGCGTCGTACCCTGACGAGCAGTGGGCCATTGCCCGCAGGGTCGCCGAGCAGGTCGGCTTCCCGCTGCTCGAGATTTCCACCGGCGAGATGGACGACCCGCGGTACGCGGCAAATCCTGATAACCGCTGCTACTTCTGCAAGAGCGAGCTCTGGTCGAAGCTTGTGCCGCTCGCGCGCGAGCGGGGGCTTGCGGTGGTGGCCGACGGCACCAACGCAGACGACGTGCGCGGCCACCGGCCGGGCATGCGCGCGGGGGGCGAGTGGCGCGTCGCGTCGCCGCTCGCCGAAGCAGGGCTCACCAAGGGCGAGATTCGCGAGAACTCCGAGCGCCGCGGCCTGCCCACGTGGAACCAGCCGGCATCGCCGTGCCTGAGTTCGCGCCTGCCGACTGGCGTTCTCATCACGATCGCGCGTCTCCGGAAGGTCGAGGCCGCCGAGCGCGCCTTGCGGCGGCTCGGCGTCACGGGGAACCTGCGCGTCCGTTTCCACGAGGAGACGGCGCGCGTCGAGATGGATCCGGAGGAGTTGACTCATTGGCGCGCGCCCGGCCGGCGGGAGTTGCTGCGTGAGGCCGCGCTCGGCGCGGGATTCACGCGAGCCGAGCTGGATCTGCGCGGGTTCCGCAGCGGGAAGGCGAACGAAGCTCCGCGCCCGACCGACCTCGACGCACTCGATGCCTGATGTTCCGCTGCCTCGGTCGCCTGATCGCCTTCGCGCTGCTGCTCGTCCTTGGCGCATCTGCGTACCTCACGCGCGACCGCTGGATGCCCGCCCTGGCGTCTCGCATTGGCTGGCATCGCACCGCGACCGCCGTGGCGTGGGATCCAATAACGCCAGACGGGGCGCGTCGGGCGCGCGCTGCTCTCGATACGCTCGGGCGACCAACCGGCCCGGGGTTCGTGAACGTCGCGCCTGCCGACCTCGTGGCGTTCGCGCTGGAGCCGGTGCTTTCGAAGATGACGCCCGCCTCCGGCAACCCGGACGACCGGCTGGCGGCGCGCGCCGACAGCGGGACGATCGCAGTCCGCGGCGGCATTCGCATGGCCGACCTGGGGGGCGGCGCGTGGCTTGGTTCGCTTGGCGGCGCGGCCGACGGCGTCCAGCGCATCGAGGTCCGCGGAAGGATTGACGTGCCGGCGGCCGGCAAGCCGCGGTTCACGGTCACGCGCATCATCGTCGGCGATCTAACCCTGCCGTCGGCCGCCATTGGCCGCGCGACGGACCTCCTCGCGCCGTCGCGCGGGAAGGACGCTCCGCCGGGCGAAGTTGCCATCCCGTTGCCGCGGCAGGTTGGCGACGTGCGCCTGCTCCCGGGCCGCGTGACGCTGTACAAGGGCCCGCAATGAGCCGCCGCATCCTGGTCGTTGACGACGAGCAGGGAATCCGCGCGGCCCTCACGCAGTTGCTCGAGTACGAGGGGTACGACACGCGGACCGCTTCGTCCGGAGCGGAGGGCGTCGCCGCCGCCGCGGAGTGGCATCCGCACCTCATCTTCCTTGACGTGAAGATGGCTGGCATGGACGGGGTCGAAACCCTCAAGCGCCTGCGCGAGCGCGAGCCGGGGGCCGTTGTGGTGATGATAAGCGGCCACGCGACGATCCAGACCGCCGTCGAGGCAACCCAGCTCGGCGCCTATGACATTCTGGAGAAGCCGCTCGATACCGACCGGATCCTCGTCACGCTGCGCAATGCGCTGGGGCGCGTGGACCTCGCCGAAGAGAACGCCCGCCTCCGCGAGCGGATCGAGTCGCGCTATGAGATCGTCGGGAACTCGCCGGCCATTCGCGACTTGCTCATCCAGGTCACGCGCGTGGCGGCAACTCCTGCGCGCGTGCTGATCACCGGCGAGAACGGCACGGGGAAGGAACTCGTCGCCCGCGCGTTGCACCGCGGGTCGCCGAGGGCGAAGAAGCCGTTCGTCGAGGTGAACTGCGCTGCGATCCCGGCGGAGTTGATCGAGAGCGAGTTGTTCGGCCACATGAAGGGATCGTTCACTGGCGCGGTGCAGGATCGCGCCGGCAAGTTCGAGCAGGCCGACGGTGGCACGCTGTTCCTCGACGAGATCGGCGACATGGCGCCAGCCGCGCAGGCAAAGGTGCTGCGGGTGCTCCAGGAGGGTGATGTCACCCGCATCGGCGGCGCAAAGCCGAGGCGCGTTGACGTGCGCGTCATCTCGGCGACGAACAAGACGCTCGGCGAAGAGATCGCCGCCGGACGGTTTCGCGAGGACCTGCTTTACCGGCTCAACGTGGTGATGATTCACGTGCCGCCGCTGCGTGAGCGCCGTGACGACATCCCCCTCCTCGTCCAGCACTTCCTCAGCCAGTTCGCGCGCGAAGGCGGGGGAGCGCGGGCTACCGTATCGGCCGCGGCGATGGACCGGCTCCGGAACCTGGCATGGCCCGGCAACGTAAGGGAGCTGCGAAACGCAATCGAGCGACTCGCTATACTTGGGGGGCCGGAGATCAGCGTCGAGGACGTGGATCGCCTCGTGAGCGCGCGCGCCGCCGAGGCGGCGTCGCCGGGGGCTTTCATGTCGGCTCGCACGTACGAGGAGTTCAAAGACGCAGCCGAGCGCTCGTTCCTCCTTGCGAAACTCCGCGAGAACGAGTGGAACGTCGCCGAGACCGCACGGCTGCTCGACATGCCGAGGTCCAACCTTTACAAGAAGATCGAGCGCCACCAGATGGCGCGGGATGCGCAATGAGTGACCGGGACTGGGATGCAGACCTGAAGAAGATTGACCGGGCGATAGAGCGTGCGCCCGATACAGCAGCGCCGCCGGGCAGGCCCGGCGCGACCGGGAAGCCGTCGTCTTCCGGCGGAGCGCCGGTTCAGACGAGCAACTTCGGCGTGTTCCTGCGTCTTGGCCTCACCGTTGCGCTGGGCATCGGTGTGATCTTCTGGCCTTACAGCGCTCGCTGCGGCGTGGGACTCGCTGGCTTTCTCGGCGTGGTCGCCGTGCTCACCATCGCCGGCGCGTGGAGCTCCGTCTGGACGTGGCGGCATCGCGCCGCCCGCGGCCACGTCCTGTCGTTACTCATCATCCTCTGGGGGCTGCTGCTTGCGTCCATCGAGGTGCTGCCGCGAATTGGCTACGCTGTGGCCACTTCCGCGCATCCGGCAACGTGGATATGCCCATGATGGGTGACTGATGCGCGTCGTCCGCTCCGGAGAGGGGGCGGTGGTGAGTCAGATCTCGACGGCGCCGTCGCGCCGGACAACAACTTCCCGTTCACGAGCACATGCAATGCAGTTCCTGAATTTCATTTCCGGCGCCTGGGTCGCTCCCGACACTGGCAAGTTTCAGCCCAACGTCAACCCAGCAGACACGCGCGATGTGATCGGCGAGTTTCCGCTCTCGGGCGCTGCCGATGTGGCGGCCGCGGTTGGCTCCGCGAAACGCGGATTCGACGCGTGGCGAAGGACACCCGCGCCTGCGCGCGGCGACGTGCTCCGCCGCGTTGGCGACCTGCTCTCGGCGCGGAAGGAAGCAATAGCCGATCTGATGACCCGCGAGATGGGCAAGCCGCTCGCCGAGACCCGCGGCGACGTCCAGGAAGGGATAGACACCGCATACTACGCCGCGAGCGAGGGGCGCCGCCTCTTCGGCCATACGGTGCCAAGCGAGCTCGCCAACAAGTGGGCGATGAGCTTCCGCCGTCCGATCGGCGTGGCCGGACTCGTGACGCCATTCAACTTCCCGCTCGCGATTCCCACGTGGAAGGCCTTCCCGGCGCTGCTTTGCGGCAACGCGGTAGTGCTCAAGCCTGCCGAAGACGTGCCGCACACGGCAACCGTGCTGGTCGAGATCCTGCTCGAGGCTGGGCTCCCGCCCGAAGCCATCCAGCTCGTGCATGGCGACGGCGAAGCCGGCGCCGCGCTCGTCTCGCACCCGGATGTCGCTCTCGTGTCGTTCACCGGCTCGACGGACACCGGCGCGCTGGTGGGGGAGACATGCGGACGGCTCCACAAACGGCTGTCGCTCGAGATGGGCGGCAAGAACGCCATGATCGTGATGGATGACGCCAACCTGGACCTGGCGCTCGATGGCGTGCTCTGGGGCGCCTTCGGCACCACCGGGCAGCGATGCACCGCGACCAGCCGGCTCATCGTGCAGGCGGGGGTTCACGACGAATTCGTTTCGATGGTCGCAAAGCGCGCGGACGCCATGAAGCTCGGCGACGGCCGTACCCGTGGCACCGACGTTGGCCCGCTCGTAAACGCGGCGGCGGTGGAGAAGGTAGAGCGGTACGTCGCCATCGGGACTGTGGAGTGCGAGCTCAGGGCCGGAGGTGGCCGCGCGACGGGCGGCCTCCTGGATCGCGGCTTCTTCTATCAGCCGACGATCTACACCGGTGTGAAGCCGGGATCCCGCCTCGAGCAGGAGGAGATCTTCGGCCCCGTGCTGTCCGTGGTTCGCGTCAACGATGCCGAAGAGGCCTTCGCCGTGAACAACGGCGTGAAGTACGGCCTTTCGTCTTCCATCTACACGAGCGACGTGAACCTGGCCTTCCGCGCCCTCAACGAACTCGACAACGGCATCACGTACGTGAACGCTCCCACCATTGGCGCCGAGGCGCACCTGCCGTTCGGCGGCGTGAAGCAGACCGGGAACGGCCATCGCGAGGGCGGCTGGGAAGTCTACGAGTTCTACTCCGAGACGAAGGTCGGCTACGCGGACTTCAGCGGGCGGCTCCAGCGGGCGCAGATAGACAACTACTGAGCCGTGGGCATGGAACCGTAGCTCCATGCGGCGCCTGCCGGCACCCCGGCTTGCCGCGCTGGAATAACGCGGTTAAATGATTGACTGTGGAGACGAACTTCGAATCCGCGCCCAAGGCCGGCCCGGACACCGGCACCACCGGTGCCACGCCCGGTCCAGGAGTTGGATCCAGCGGGCAATCAGGCGTCGCGTTGCCGCGCCGCCGCGTCGCGCGCCGCGTTGTCCGGGGGCTCTTCGAGTGGGTGAAGTCCGTTTCCCTCGCGCTCTGCCTCTTCGTGCTCCTGCGCGCCTTCCTCCTCGAGGCATTCAAGATCCCCAGCGGCTCCATGGAAGGAACGCTCCTCGCGGGCGACTTCCTCCTGGTGAACAAGCTCGTCTACGGGGCTGAGGTTCCGTTCATCGGCAAGCACCTCCCTGCGGTACGCCAGCCTGCGGACGGCGACGTCATCGTCTTCCTCTGGCCGCTCGACCCGACCAAGAACTTCGTGAAACGGCTCGTCGGCGTCCCCGGCGACACGCTCGCCATGGAGGGTGGCGTGCTGATCCGGAACGGCGTGCGGCAGGTCGAGGAGTACACCCGCCACGTCGAGCCGAACTACGATCCCGTTGGCGACGATTTCGATTGGCAGCGTGACTTTCTGGTGCCGATCGCAAGGGCATCGCGCGCGTATCATCCGTCGAGGAATAACTGGGGGCCCATCATCGTGCCGCCACACAATTACTTCGTCCTCGGCGACAACCGCGACAACTCGCTCGACAGCCGCTACTGGGGCTTCGTGCCCGACACGCTCGTTCGCGGCAGTCCGCTGTTCGTCTATTACAGCTACGCGCCCGATACGTCGTCGTCGGTGTCGTGGCTGACACACGTCAGGTGGAAGCGCATCTTCACCAGAGTACGCTAACCAGCGCGTCCCGGCCGCGCCGCGCCCGCGGCCAGCCCACTCCCCTCTGCCTCCCGACGTTTCCCTCCGATGGCCGGCGCCCAGAACCGACGGTATTCCTTCGAGGATGGCTCACTCGACCAGTACCTCCGCGACATCAGCCACTACCCGCTGATCACGCGTGAGCAGGAGGTCGAGCTGGCCAAGCGAATCCGCGAGAGCGACCAGGAGGCGCTAGACACTCTCGTGCGGTCGAACCTCAGGTTCGTCGTGTCCGTGGCCAAGCGATACCAGAACCACGGCGTGTCGCTGAGCGACCTGATCAACGAGGGCAACCTCGGCCTCATTCGCGCCGCGCACAAGTTCGACGAGACCAAGGGCATCAAGTTCATTTCGTACGCGGTGTGGTGGATCCGGCAGGCAATCCTCCAGGCTTTGGCGGAACAGAGTCGCATCGTGCGCGTGCCACTCAACCGCGCGGGCACGCTGCACCGCATCGGCAAGCGCGCGAGCGCGCTGCTCCAGGAGCTTGGCCGCGAAGCAACGCATGCCGAGATTGCCGAAGGCATGGAGATCAGCGAGGAGGAGGTTGCGCGGACGATCTCCATCTCACAGAGCCATGTTTCCCTCGATGCGCCGGTGGCGCCGGGCGAGGACAACCGCCTGCTCGACTATATCCCGGACGCCGTGAGCCCCGGGCCCGACGAGGAGATGTTCGGCAAGGCGCTGAACCAGTCCATCAAGGACGCTCTGGGGAAGCTCAAGGAAAGGGAGGCACGCATCCTCCGCCTCTATTTCGGGCTCGACGGAGAGGAGCCGCTGACGCTCGAGGAGATTGGCGCTACGCTCAACATCACGCGCGAGCGTGTGAGGCAGATCAAGGAGAAGGCGCTTTCCCGGCTGAGGCACGTGTCGCGGGCCCGCGCCCTGGAGAGCTACCTCGGCTGAAGTCCGCCGTGCCGCGCGCGGCTATCTTCCCCTGATGGCAACACCTGAGAGCGGAGGACTGGCCCGGTGAAGGTCGCATTCATCACGCTGGGCTGCGACAAGAACACGGTTGACTCCGAACGGTACCTGGGGATGCTGGTGGAGCAGGGCGCCGTGGCCGTGGATGAGCCGGCCGGCGCCGACGTCGTGGTCATCAACACCTGCGGGTTCATTGACGCCGCGAAGCGTGAGTCCATTGACGCCATCGTCGCCGCGGCGCGCCTGAAGGAGGCGTCGCAGGTGTCGGCCGTGGTGGCGGTCGGCTGCATGGTGCAGCGGCACGAGGACGAGCTGCGCGAAGCGCTCCCGGAAGTTGATCTGTTCGTGAAGAACTCCGAATGGGAGCAGCTTGTCCCGCGGCTCCGCGAACGCGGCCTCCTCGACGGGCCGGAAACACTCCATCCCGGGGTGCGCGCCTACGCGGGCGGCACTCCGCACGTCCGGTACCTGAAGCTCAGCGAGGGCTGCGACCACGGGTGCGCGTTCTGCGCGATTCCGCTCATGCGCGGGCGGCACCGCTCGTTCGCGCTGGCAGACGTCATTCGCGAGGCGCAACTGCTCGAACTGCAGGGCGCCCGCGAGCTGAACCTCGTCGCGCAGGATCTGGCGCACTACGGACGCGACAGACGAGACGGCGCGGGGCTCGCCGAGGCGCTGGAGGCGCTCGCCCGCGAGACCAGCATCCCGTGGATCAGGATGATGTACCTCTACCCGGCCGGCATCACGCCCCGGTTGCTGGAGGTCGTGGCGCGGGAGCCGCGGATCGTCCCATACCTCGACATGCCGATCCAGCATGCGTCCGACCCGGTGCTCGAGCGGATGCGGAGGCCAGAGCGACGCCGCACCATACGCGAGAAGGTGGCGCTCTTCCGCGACGCCGTTCCCGGCGTCGCCCTCCGCACGACGTGCATCGTCGGGTTCCCCGGCGAGACCGACGCCGACTTCCGCACCCTTGCCGACTTTCTCGAGGAAGTGCAGTTCGAGCGGGTGGGCATCTTCGCGTACTCAGCGCAAGAGGGAACCCGCGCCGCAGAAATGCCTGACGACGTACCTGATTCCATCAAGCGTGAGCGCGTCGAGTCGCTCGAGGAGATCCAGCGCGGGGTTACCGAACTCCGGTACGCCAGCCGGATTGGCTCGCGTGTTGACGCGCTCGCGTTGAGCGGCGCGACGGCGCGCCTACCGTGGCAGGCCGACGACATTGATGGCACGACGCAACTCGACTGCGTAGCCGCGCCCGGCGCGATCGTAGAGGTCGAGGTGACTGGCGTGGACGAGTACGACTTTGCCGCGCGCGTCATCGGCGTGCGGAACCAGCCACCGCCCGTCGCGGCCCGTCCCGGCACTCGATCGCTGCCTGTCGTATCAATGGGAGCGTTCGGCCGGTGACTCGCCGCCATGGCGCCCTGGTCGCAGCCCTCGCCCTCTTCGTTGCGGTGGGATGCGTCACGCGCCGGGTGCGCGAGGGTGCCTCGCAGACGCCGATCGTGCTCGCCTCGCCCGCCGCGGCCGACTCCGCCGTGCGAGTGTCCCCCGACTTCCCTCGCGATAGCGCTCCTGCGCAGCGGACAGGCCGCGCGATGGACGTGCGCGTTGGCCTCGCCACTGCGGCGCAGCAGGTGCCGCTGACGGCGACGGGTGGCTGGCGCCTCTACGACGCCGCCGGCGCCGTGCTCATCCGGGGCCGGGCAAAGGAAGTCTGGACCGTGGAACATGACGGACAGCGGCTCCGTGCCCGGTCGGGTGCGGGGCAGGGCACGCAGTGGGTCTCCGGCCCAGTGACGCTCCGCACGGATGCGGCCGATGCCTTCTGTGTCTTCGCCGAGCGCAGGTACCGCGGCGCGATCCGCGTGGTGGCCACCGACACCGGGGTCATCGTCGTCAACGTCGTGGATGTGGAGCAGTACCTGCGCGGCGTGGTTCCGCTTGAGATAGGAGTCTCCCGCGATGGCGCAGACCAGGCGGCCGTAGAGGCGCAGGCCATCGCGGCGCGTAGCTATACCTGGGTCCGGCTTGCCGCCAATGGCGGCGCCGGCGAACTCTACGATGTGGTCGCAACGGTGAATGGGCAGGTGTACGGGGGCGTGGATGCCGAACGCGACAATACGGACCGGGCAGTGCGCGCGACGGCCGGGCTCGTACTCAGGTACGCAGGGCGCGTGGTTGACGCGCCCTATTCGTCCGCATGCGGCGGCGAGACGGCATCGCCGGACGAAGTCTGGCGGAGCGGGTCCACGCCGCCGTACCTCCGCCGCGTAAGCGATCGTATTCCGGGAACTACCCGCTACTACTGCGACATCGCGCCGCGCTTCTCGTGGACCAGGGAGTTCTCTTCCGGCCAGCTCGACGCCGCAGTGCGCGCCTACCTTGCGTCGTACGCGCAGGGCGTGCCAACGGGCGGGCCTGGCCGCGTGCTGGCCGTACGGATCGTGTCCCGGACTCCCGGCGGACGGGTGGCCAACACGACGTTCGCGACCGAACGCGGATCGTACTCCGTTCGCGGCAACGACATCCGCTACGTCCTACGCGCCGCGGGCGGGGAGATCCTCAACAGCACGTACTTCTCCCTCGCCAGCGAATCAGCGCAGGGCGGCGCGTTGAGCCGCATCGTGATCACCGGAAACGGCTACGGGCACGGGGTGGGCATGTGCCAGTGGGGCGCGATCGGGCGTGCACGGGCAGGGCAGGCTGCCCGCGCGATTCTTGCCGCCTACTACCCCGGCACTTCCGTCGGGCCGGCGACTCTGTGACATCGCCCTCCCGCCGGCGCATCGCCGGCCCGGCCTCGCGCGCGCTGCTCGGTCTCGTCGTCGCCGTCCTCTACATCCCTGCCGGCGGCGATCGCGTAGCCGGCGCGCAGGCGGCAGGCCGGCGAGCGGAGGTCGCAGCGACTGCCGGGCTCACGGCCGCCGGGCCGGATTCCATCGTCGTTTCGCTGCTCACGATTGGCCAGGGCGCGGAGCTGTTCGATCGTTTCGGCCACACCTCGATCCGAGTCCGCAACGATGCCGTCGGGCTCGACTCGGCGTGGAACTGGGGGATGTACGACTTCGAGTCGCCTGGCTTCATCCAGCGCTTCCTCACTGGCGAGACACGCTACTGGATGGCCGGCTTTCCGTCCGGCTTGCTCGTGGCCTACTATCGCCGCGCCAATCGCGAGGTGCAGGAGCAGGAACTCGCGCTCACCAGCGCGGAGGCCGATTCGCTCCTCCGGTTCCTGCGCTGGAACGCAGAGCCAGCCAACAAGTTCTACCGGTACGACTACTACCTCGATAACTGCTCGACGCGCGCCCGCGACGCGCTCGACGCCGTCACGGGAGGGGCGTTGCGCGGCGCCATGGCCGGCGCAGCGAGTGGCGTCACATGGCGGAGCGAAACGCTGCGTCTCGCCGACGCCTTCCCGGCAATCGCGTTCGGCATGACGTTCGCCCTCGGCCCACGCGCCGACGCCACGCTCACGACATGGGAAGAGGCGTTCGTCCCCATGCGGCTCCGCGATGCGCTCCGGGGCGTTCGCGTTGCGCGTCCGGGTGGCCCGGAGCCCCTCGTCAGGGTGGAGCACCTGCTGGCGCCGCAGGGGCCGTTCATCGAGGCCGCGGCCCCACCGTCCTACGCGCCGTTCGCCGCGGTCATCGGCCTCGCGATCGGCATCGTGCTGCTGGTGCTCCGGCGCACCGGGATCGCGGCGGCCGACATCGCGATAGCCGGATTCGGGTCCGTATGGCACCTGGTGCTTGGAGTGGCGGGGACGCTCGTATTGCTCGCCGGGCTGTTTACGCGACACTACTTCATGGGAGCCAACGCAAGCGTGTTGCTTGGCACTCCGGCATCGCTTGCGCTTGCCTGGCTGTACGCGGCGGCGTGGCGCAAGGGCGCCTCTGCGCGTACCGCCCGAGCGGCAATCGCCCTGGCCGCGCTGGCGGCGGCATGTGCCGTGGCCGCGCTGTTTGCGCACGCCGTGCCGGGCGCGTCGCCGGGCGACTGGGCGCCAGTTGCGCTCGTGCTGCCGGTGCACCTCGCCCTTGCGGTGGCGCTCGTCTCGGCGAACCGTGCCCTCATCCCCGCGGTGGCGGCAGGCCGCGCTGCACGGTCAGGCCCCGCTGCTGGGGAGGAATGATGGGCATCTCCATCGGTGTGGATGTCGGCGGGACGTTCACGGATCTCGCGGCAGTGGACGCGCGTGGGCGCGTCGTCACCAGGAAAGTCCTGAGCACCCCGCTGGACCAGAGCGACGGCGTTGCCGCGGCGATAGACGCGCTGTCACCGGCGCGCGGCACCGTTGGCCGCATCGCGCATGGCACCACCGTGGTCACGAACCTCCTGCTCGAACGGACGGGCGCGTCGGTGGTCCTCTGCTCGACCCGTGGGGTCACCGACCTGCCCGAGCTGCGCAGACAGGAGCGCGCGGCGCTCTACAACCTCTCGCTCGACCACCCACCGCCCCTCGTTGGCAACTCGCGGGTCGTGGCCGTTCACGAACGCGTGGCGCCCTCGGGCGTGACGATCGCGCTCACCGACGCCGAGGAGGATCGGGTCGCGCGCGCGGTTGCGGCGTACGCGCCGGAGGTGGTGGTGATCTCGCTCCTCCACGCTTACTCGAACGATGCGCACGAGCGCCGACTCGCGGCGGCGATATCGCGCCGACTCCCGGGCGCCGACGTGGTCACGGCAGCGTCGGTCCTGCCGGAGATTCGCGAGTACGAGCGCACCGCTACGGCGCTGGCCGAGGGCTACGCCCGCCCGCGCGTCCGACGCTACCTCGGCCGCCTCTCGCAGCGCCTGCGCGCGCGCGGCCTGCCCTCGCCCGTCGTGATGACCAGCGGCGGCGGGATGCTGACGCTGGACGACGCGGGCGAATGCGCTGCGTCGCTTGCGCTCTCGGGGCCCGCGGGCGGCGTCGTGGGGGCGGCAGCGGTGATGCGTGCCGCCGGGTTCCGCGACGCGCTGACTGTTGACATCGGCGGCACGAGTGCCGATGCGGGCCTCATTGTCGGCGGGGAGCCGCTGGTCGAGGCGGGCGGGAGCGTCGCGGGGGTGCCAATCGCCCTCCCGCGGGTGCTCGTCGAGACGGTGAGCGCCGGAGGCGGAAGCGTCGCGTGGGTTGACGGCGGCGGCGCGCTTCGCGTCGGGCCTCACAGCGCTGGCGCGCGGCCCGGCCCGGTTGCGTTCGGCTTCGGTGGCACGGAGCCAACCGTGACCGACGCGCAGATCGCGCTTGGCCACCTCGATGCCGCGGCCCTCTCGGGTGGTGTACGCCTCGATGCGGCCGCGGCGCGCGAAGCCATCGCAAACCTCGCACGGAGGCTTGGTGCCACGCCCGCCCGCACCGCGGCGGCGATCGTTGCGATAGCCGACGCATCCGTCGCGCGCGCGCTGCGGCGCGTAAGCGTGCAGCGTGGCGTTGACCCGCGGAGGTGCGTGCTCGTCGCGTTCGGCGGCGGTGGGCCGCTGCACGCCTGCGCGCTTGCCGAGTCGCTCGGCATGCGCCGCATCCTCGTGCCGCCGCACGCCGGCGTGCTCAGCGCGCTCGGCCTCGCCATTGCTCCAGAGCGCCGTGAGGCGGCATCGAGCGTCATGCGCGACGCGCGGGGAATCTCGCGTCGAGAGCTGGCGGCGATCTTGCGGGATCTCGCTGGCCGCGCAGCGGCGATGCCGCGTCCGCGCATCGAGGCGCGCCTCCGTGTGCGCTACCAGGGGCAGGGCTACGAGCTCGACGTCCCGTTCCGCGCTTCTGACGACGGCGCCGCCGTGGCGCGCCGTTTTGCCGCGCTGCACGATGCGCGGTACGGATTCACCCTCGACCGAACCGTCGAGGTCGTCGCGGCGCGCGTCGCGGCCATGGGGCCTCGCCTGCCGCTCCGCCTTGGCCGGCGCCAGCGGGCGTCGGACGGACGCTCATCGTCTTCCGCGCCCGGAGCGGAGTCGGGCGGGTTCCGGCAGCGCATGACGCGCGGGCCGCGCGTCGTCACACTCGGCGACGCAACGATGGTAGTCGCGCGTGGCTGGACCGCGCGGCCCCTCCCGATTGGCGGGTGGCTGGTGGAGCGCGCCCGGTGACGCGCGCCGCGTTCGACCCCCTCGCCCTGTCGGTCATGTCCAACGCGGTGGCCATGATTGCCGAGGAGATGGGCACCGTCCTCGAGCGCGGCGCCCTCTCGCCGAACATACGCGAGCGCCGCGACGCGTCCGCGGCGATCTTCGACGCAGCCGGCCGGATGATCGCGCAGGCAGCGCACATCCCCGTTCACCTCGGAGCGATGCCCGAGTCGGTGCGCGCCGTCATTGCCCGCCAACCCGGGGCGGGCGACGTCTTCCTCCTCAATAGCCCGTTCGATGGCGGATCGCACTTGCCCGACCTCACGATGGTTGAGGCGGTGTCGGCGGGTGGCACCCGCATAATCGGGTACGCCGCCGTGCGCGCACACCATGCCGACGTCGGCGGAATGAGCCCCGGCTCGATGCCGCAGGGCGCCGTGGAGCTCGTGCAGGAAGGCCTGCACCTGCCGCCGATCCGGCTCGTGCGCGCCGGCCGGCTCGACGACTCTCTGCTCGAGCTGGTGCTCGCGAACGTGCGCACCCCCGACGAGCGTCGCGGCGATCTGGAGGCGCAGCGCGCCGCGTGCGGCGCCGGCGCCGACGGATGGCGGGCGCTGGTCTCGCGCGAAGGCGCGGCGCGCATGCGCGCCGCCTGCGATGCGCTCCTCGACTACACCGAGCGCAGGGTGCGCGCGCGCCTGCGCGAGATAGGCGACGCCGAAGGCAGCGCGAGCGACATTCTCGAAGGCGATGGCGTGAGCGAGGCCCCTGTCCCGCTTGCGGTCCGCCTTCGCATCCGGCGGGGCGCCTTCTCGCTCGACTTCTCCGGCAGCTCGCCACGCGTGCGCGGGAACGTCAATGCGCCCAAGGCGGTCGTTCGCGCTGCGGCGGTCTTCGTCCTGCGATCCCTGCTGGACGACGACGTCCCCGTGAACGAGGGCATCGCGCGGCCAATCGCGATCGTGACGCCGGATGACTGCGTTCTCGACGCACGCTGGCCATCAGCCGTCGCCGCGGGGAACGTCGAGACGTCGCAGCGCGTCGCGGATCTCCTCTTTGCCGCGCTTGCCGACGCCGGCGTTCCCGTGCCCGCCCAGGGTCAGGGCACGATGAACAACATCACCTTCGGCGGCGACGGCTGGACGTTCTACGAGACACTCGGCGGCGGGCAGGGCGCGTCCGTGCGCGGGCCCGGCCCGAGCGCCGTGCACGTCGGGATGAGCAACACGCGCAACACCCCTGTCGAGGCGCTCGAACGCGCGTACCCCATCGAAGTCGAGACGTATGCCGTGCGTCGCGGGTCGGGCGGGAGTGGCGCGCATCGTGGCGGCGATGGAGTCGTGCGCGTGTACCGGGTGCGCGAACGTTGCACCGTTACCATCCTGTCTGAACGGCGCTTACGGGCGCCGCGCGGCGCGATGGGCGGCGGCGACGGCGCGACTGGCATCAACCGGCTGAACGGCAAGGCGCTGCCGTCCAAGTGCCGCGCCGAGCTTTCGCCAGGCGACGTGGTGGAGATCCAGACTCCCGGCGGCGGCGGCTGGGGCGCGCCCCGCTGAGCCAGCGTACGGCGTCAGGAGCGTTGGCCGCAAGCCGGCGCCAGCCCGGCAGGGCCGGCTAGAGGCGCTGGCGCGAATCCTGCCGACCAGTCGTCGGTGAGACTGTTGCGAACACCCGCGCCTCGATGAATGTGCCGAGCAGTTCGCCGTCGAGCGCGCCTTCATCCGCCTCGTCCTTCAGGATGTCCAGCGCCCGCTCCGGCGGCACTGCGCGCTTGTATGGCCGGTCGGTCGCGGTGAGCGCGTCGTAGATGTCGCTTATCGTCATCATGCGCGTCTGCACGGGAATGCTCTCGCCGCCGACGTGCCGCGGGTATCCAGTGGCGTTCAGTTTCTCGTGATGGCCGTATGCGATCTCGGGGATCCGGCGCAACTCGCCAGTCCACGGGATGTGCTCGAGAAAGCGGAAGGTATGCGTGACGTGCGACTCGATTTCGCGGCGCTCGCGCTGGTCCAGGTTCCCCTTGTTGATCATCAGGTAGCGGAGCTCGTCCTCCGAGAGGAGGGGGCGCTCCACCCCGTCGAAGTCCAGGAACGTGCGCGCGTTGATCGCCTCCAGCTCGTCGAACCTGCCTTCCGGCAGGATCGTCGGCTCGTTGGCCTGGACGATGGCGTCGAGGTAGCGCTGCAGTTCGAGGCGCTTCGCCTGGCGGCGTGCGTCGAGGTCGGCGAGGACGCGCTGGTACTGGTCGGCGCTGAAGTTGACGAGGTACTCGGCGCGCTCGCGCTCGTACTCGAGGTCGGCGCGCTGAAGCAGGTAGTGAAACCGGTGCTTGATGATCGCCAGGTCGCTGGGATAGAGCTTCTTCTGCTTCACGAGCACCTGCTCGCGCACGCCGACCTTGCCGAAGTCGTGCAGCAGGCCCGCGTAGCGAAGCTCGCGGAGCTGCTCGCGGGTGAACCGCAGCCCGCGATACGCGCCGGTGCCGCCGCTGCGGTCAACCGCTTCGGCGAGCCCGCACGTGAGGGTCGCGACGCGCAGCGAATGGCCGCTCGTCGTCGGATCCCGTGCCTCGATGGCCGTCACTGACGCCATCACGAAGCCCTCGAACAGCCGCTCGATGTCCTCGTAGAGGCGCGCGTTTTCGATCGCCACCGCCGCCTGCGACGCGAGCGCCGACACCAGATTCACCGAGTGCGCGTCGAAGTCGAGCACCTCGGATTCCACTGCCCCCGGCGACCCGAGGAGCGCATCGGCGCTGCGCTTGCGGTTGATCAGCTGCACCACGCCGATCACTTCATCCTTGTGCGACCGCATCGGCAGCACGAGCATGGACTTGGTGCGGTAGCCCACCTGCTCGTCGAACCTGCGGTTGAAGCTGAACGGAACGGAGGTGTCGAGCAGGTACACATCGGGTATGATCAAGGGCTCGCCGGTGGACGCGACGTACCCCGCGATGCTGTGGCGGTCAATCGCGATCACCGATTCCCTGAACGGAAGGTTCGGGAGCGTATCGTTGTGCGCGAGCTTGAAGCGAAGCTGGCCCTCCGCGCCCTCTTCGCCCCGGGCAACACGGTCAACGAGGTACAGCGATCCCGCGTCCGCCGACGAGAGGCGCCGTGCCTGCGTGAGGATGGCCTCGAGCAGCGTCATGAGGTCGCGCTCGGTTGACAATGCAACTCCGATCTTCGCGAGTTCCCTGATGTCGCCGGCGCTGCGTTCCTCGCGCGCTGCGGCAAGGCGTGCCGCAGCGAGGGATGCCGCGTGCCGAAGCCCGCCGCGTATGACGGTGCGGACGGCGCCGGCCGAGGCGCCGGCCGGCACGAACGACGTCAGGACGCCGGGTACGAGAGCTTCCGGCGGCTCCTCCAGCCCAGTGTCGCCCATCCCGACGATCGCCGCCACGGCCGCCAGCCCTTCGACCGCTGCCCGGCCGCCCCCGGATGCAGATGCCAGCGCTGCGTCGAGCAGCACCAGCGTCGGCCGGGCGGCGTCGAGCGAAGCCGCCAACGGCAACTGCGCGACGCGCACAACCTCGACGTCCAGCGCATCGAGCACCGGGATCGCGCGACCTGCCGGGACGATTACGAGTGGCTTCAAGCCATGCTCCGCGGGCCACGGTACGGTAACAGCCGGATCGGTCAGGGCCCCGCGCGGAAGGTACTGCGAAAGCAAGGCGCGCCGCCAACGGCGGCGCGCCCCTCGTCCTGGCCCCGCAGCCGACTCACCCCTGCAGCTTCTTCAACTCGTTCTGCGGCGCTTCGTAGGCCGGGAACGCCTGGATTGCCTGCCGGAAGAGCGTGATCGCCTTGTCCTTGTTCCCGTGGTCCTTCTCGTCCAGCGCGCGCGAATAGAGCATCACGGCCTGGAACGGCACCTTCTCCTGCTTCTTTGCCGACGTCTGCTGCTCGTCTCGGGCGGGTCCCGGGATCGCGGGCAGCTTGACGTCACCGCTGATCTTCGCCGCGAAGCGCTCGATCAGCGGCATGATCGCGTCCATGCGGCCGCGCTCCTCGATCCCGCCCTTCTCGATCTCGCTCGTCTCCGTGTTGAACACTCTGGCCGAGAGGCGGAGACTGTCGCCCTTCAGTTCGGTGAAGAAGACGCCCGTGATCATGTGGTGGGCGCCGACCAGCTTGCCGACCTTGATGGCCGTCGCCTGGTCGAGCTTGCCGTCGGTCGCGAGCTTCTGCTCGTCGAGGATCGCCTGGATCCGATCGCGCTCGACGACCCGGATACCGGGGTTCGCCGCCAGACTGTTGATCAGCAGGTCGGCGATGCCCTTCGACAGCGGCTGGAGCTCGGCGTTCCGCGCGCCCAGCGCGGAGTTCGTGAAGTAAAGGACCGCTACCGTCGGCTTCGACTGCGCCACGGCGGCGCCCGCCGCAAGCGCCAGGCCGGCGAAGGCAGGGGCCAGCATCCTGAGTCGCATGTGCAACCTCCCAATGGAAGAATTCAGATAGTCAGCGTCAGGCCTTCTGCGGCGACGATCACCTGCACCCCGCCACCGCTTTCCCGCACCAGCGCCTGGCACTCAGCCAACCGCCGGTCCAGCTCGTCGTCCGTGCGCCGCGGTTCGTGATGGAAGAGCACCAGCGTCTCCACCCCTGCCTGCACCGCCAGCTCCGTGGCATCGCGGAAGGTCGAGTGCCCCCATCCGCGGTGAAAGTCATACTCGTCAGTCGTATACGTCGTATCGTGCACCAGCACCTTCGCGCCGCGCACGAACTCCGTGAACCGCTCCCTCCATCCCGACGGTGTCTGGTACTTCTCGGACGCCCCCAGCTCATTGTCCGATACGTACACCAGCCCGCCACCACGCGTTCGGGGCTCGGCGAACCGGAAGGCCAGCGCGCCCCCAGGATGCCGCACCTCCATTGCCGTCACTTCGTACCCGGCCCCCGCGTGCCGTTCTCCGTCGCTGATCTCGCGGAAGTCCACGTCTGCGTCGAGTTGCTCGAACAATACCGGGAACACGACTGGCGACATCTGATTCCTGATGACATGCTCGATGCTCGCGCCTTCAGATCGCTGGCTCCAGATCGTGAAACGGTTTCCCTTCTGGAAGACCGGTGCGAAGAACGGAATACCCTGAATGTGGTCCCAATGTGCGTGCGTCAGAAAAATATCGCCGGCCACGGGCGCCCCGCTCGATTGCTCGATCAGCGATCGCCCGAGCTCCCGTATGCCCGTGCCCGCATCGAGGATGACCAGCCAGCCGCCGGACGTTCGCAACTCGATGCATGGCGTGTTGCCACCATAGCGAACGGTATACGGTCCCGGACTCGGCACCGAGCCTCGCGTTCCCCAGAACTGTAGGCGCAGACTCATCTATCGGTCCTCGATCCCGTTACGATACCACTTTCGCGCCTGCAGGAGAAAGGCGGACAGTCACGACGCTCGTGTGACACAGGTCACGCGAGCGATCAGCTTCGCTGCTGCGCGCGGCGTTCGAGCGCCGCGCGGTCAACGATGCGAATGCGCCGGCGCTCGGTTGCGACCCAGCCGAGATCCTGAAACTCCCTCATGGCGCGCGACACCGTCTCGCGGCTCGCGCCAATCAGGTGCGCAATCGTCTGGTGCGTGAGTTGCTTTTCGATGACGCCGCCGTTGTCGTCGGCCGACGAGTCCAGCAGGAGCCGCGCCATCCGCCCTGGCACGTCGAGGAGCACCAGCGACCCGATCTGCGCATCGGCCTGGCGCAGACGCCGCGAGAGGTCGGCCAGGAGCGACCACGCGACCGACGGGTTCGCCTCGACGCGCCTGCGGAAGTCGTCACGGCGCAGCACCAGAAGCGTGCTCTCTTCCATCGCGATCACGTGCGCCGACCGCGGCTGGTCGTCTATCAACGCAAGCTCCCCGAAATGCTGGCCTATTCCGAGGAGGCCGAGGATCACCTCGCGTCCGTCCTCCGCCAGGAGCACCACCTTCACCCGGCCGTCCCGCACGATGAAGAGAGCGTCGCCCGGGTCGTCCTCGAAGAGGATCACGCTTCCCTTGGGGTAGACCTTTTCGCGAAGCAGCTCGGCGAACTTCGACAACTCCACCGAGTCCAGCCCCGTGAAGAGAGGAATCGTGGACAGGAACTCGGTCGTTGCCGGCATGTTGCAGCAGGGGCGTGGTGGAGGGCATGACGGCGGCGTGCAGCGTAGGTCGCCAATACGTCCGCCCGATCGTGTACAGTGGCCAAAGTAGGGACGGCATCAACGGGTGTCAAACGCCGCGCGGTGCTCGGCCGCAGCCCCGACGTGCTCGCACTCCTTCCGGCTCGGGCAACCGTAAGCCATTGAACAGCAAGCTGTTGGCGACTTGAACGAAGGTCAGGAAACTGCTATATTACGTAGCTCTGCACGAAACACCGTAATCGTCGAGGCATCACGCAATGAAAGCCGAGATTCATCCCGTGTACGCGACGGCGACCGTCGTTTGCGCGTGTGGCAACACGTTCCAGACGAGGTCCACGCAGGCGGAGATTCACGTGGACATCTGCGCTGCCTGCCATCCGTTCTTCACGGGCAAGCAGAAGCTCATTGACACGGCCGGCCGCGTCGAGAGGTTCCGCCAGAAGTACGGAAAGCCGCGGCAGCCGGTCGCGCCGTAACGCTTGGCGCTCCGCGACCTTCTCGCCGACGCTGTGAGGCGCGCGGCGGCCGTTGAACGCGAGGTTCTCGATCCCAAGACGGTCCGCAACGCGAAGCTCATGGCATCACTGGGCCGCGAGCACCAGCGGCTCACCGAGGTCGTGGAGCGTGCCGAAGCGCTCGGGCGCATGGATGCGGACCTCGCGTCTGCCCGTGCGCTCGTTGCCTCCGGCGGGAGTGACGAAGAAACCGAGTACTATGGCGCCGAGGCCGAGCGGCTGGCGGGCGAAATCGCCCGTGCGGAAGAGGACCTCAAGCCGCTGCTCCTGCCGCGCGACCCGCTCGATGAGCGCAACTGCATCGTCGAAATCCGCGCCGGCACCGGTGGCGACGAAGCCGCCCTGTTCGCGGCCGACCTGCACCGGATGTACTCGCGCTATATCGAGCGTAAGGGCTGGAAGGTCGAGACGATCTCGATCTCCGACGGCACGCTCGGGGGCGTGAAGGAGGCGGTCTTCAAGATCGTGGGCACCGGCGCGTTCGGCGAAATGCGCTGGGAGAGCGGCGTGCACCGTGTGCAGCGCGTGCCCGAGACGGAGGCGCAGGGCCGCATCCACACCTCAGCGGCGACGGTGGCCGTGCTTCCGGAGGCGGACGAGATTGACCTCAAGATCGAGGACAAGGACCTCCGGATTGACGTGTTCCGCTCGAGCGGCCCGGGCGGCCAGAGCGTGAACACGACCGACAGCGCCGTCCGCATCACTCACATCCCGAGCGGAATCGTCGTGTCGCAGCAGGATCAGAAGAGCCAGCTCCAGAACAAGATCAAGGCGATGGAGGTGCTGCGCGCGCGCCTCCTCGACGCGAAGCTCGCCGAGCAGGAAGCCGAGCGCTCGCGTATGCGCCGTTCCCAGGTGAGCACCGGCGACCGCTCTGCGAAGATCCGCACGTACAACTTCCCGCAGAGCCGCGTCACCGACCACCGCATCAACTTCACGACGCACAACCTCGCGGGCGTGATGAACGGCGACATCGCTCCGCTCATCGAGGCGCTTAAGCTGGCCGACGTCGAGGAGAAGCTCCGTGCCGGCAACTGACGACGCAACCGTCGTTGGCGCCCTGCTCGACGAGCTTGCCGCCGCGATAGCCGGCCCGGGGGTCCCGCCGGATCGCGCCATCGCGCGCGACCTGGTTGCGTCGGTGCTCGACCGCCCGCGGTTCTGGCCGACGGCGAACAGCGCTATGCCGGTTCCTCCTGGCGCCGCCGGCGCGATGCGCGCCGCTGCCGCGATGCTTGCAGCCGGAGCGCCATTCGCGTACGCAGTGGGGCAGGCGGCGTTCCGTCACCTTACGCTGCGGGTGGATCGGCGCGTGCTCATCCCACGCCCGGAGACCGAGGTGCTCGTGGACCTTGCGCTCGGGACGACCGGCGGCCGCGGAACCATCGCCGATGTGGGCACTGGCTCCGGGGCGATCGCACTGGCGCTTGCCGCCGAGGGAGCGTTCGACGGCATCGTCGCGACGGACGTGTCCGAAGACGCGCTGGCGGTGGCGCGCGCCAACCTCGAAGCGATCGCCGGGGATCGCCGCGGGCTTGTGACGTTCCGCTGCGGCGACCTGCTGGCGCCGCTTGCTGCCGGACGCTACCGGGCCCTCGTGTCCAATCCACCCTACATCGCCGAGCGCGAGCGCGACGACCTTCCTGCCAGCGTGAGGGACTGGGAGCCGGCGATGGCGCTCTTCAGCGGCGCTGACGGCATGGACGCAACGCGCCGCCTCATCCTTGAAGCTGCCGGCGTGCTCGAACCCGGCGGAGTGCTGATCCTGGAACTGGACAGCAGGCGCGCGGCCGCGGCCCGCGCGCTTGCCGAAAACCACGGCGGCTGGACGGATGTCGAAGTCAGGGCGGACCTGACCGGCCGCGACCGATTCCTAATCGCCCGCCGCACAACCACGTGACCACAGGTGTATGACCATGCTGAATGAGCGAGCGGCGGAACTCGGCCGGCTGATCGGGCAGACGGGGGAGTACCAGGCGGTCAAGCGCGCAAGCGATGCGCTGAACCAGGACAAGGAGGCCGTGGCGCTCCTCGAGAAGATGGAGAACCTGCGGCGCGAAGCGCAGCAGGTGATCGCGAGCGGCGGGCAGCCGTCGGCGGAGATGGAAGAGGAGCTCGACGCGCTGCTTTCGACGGTGCAGATGAATCCGGCATACCAGCGCGTGATCGTGGCAAACGAGAACTTCGACAAGGTGATGATGAGCGTGAACGAGTCCATCATGGACGGCATCAAGAAAGGCGCGACTAGCTCGATAATCACTCTGGGCTGAGGATCCATCGCGCGTGACCGGCCGGCTGCTTGTGTTCGAGGGAGTGGAAGGGGCTGGGAAGTCCACTCAGGTTGCTGCCCTGGCTGCGCGCATTGCCGGGGCAGGCCTGGCGTGCCGCACGTGGCGCGAGCCCGGTGGCACGCCCGCTGGCGACGCCATCCGCGCCATGCTCCTCGACCCCGCGGTGGCGATGGACGCGCGCACGGAGGCGCTCCTCTTCATGGCTTCGCGCGCGGAGCTGCTGGCGCGCGAAGTGCGACCGGCGCTCGCGGTCGGGGATGTGGTGATCCTCGACCGTTTCTTCCTCTCCACCTACGCGTACCAGGCGGCGGGGAGAGGCTTGCCGCAGGACGAGGTCGCGGCTGCCAACCGCGTGGCGACGGGCGGGCTCGTGCCGGATCTGACGCTGTTGGTCGCGGTGCCATCGCCCGTCGGGCTTGCCAGGGTGCGCGCGCGCGGAGCATCCGACAGGATCGAGCGCTCCGGCGACGACTTCCATGAGAGGGTAGAGGCGGCATTCGCGACGTTCGCGTCGGCCACATGGCAGCGCGCGCATCCCGAGGCAGGTCCCATCGAGGTCGTTGACGGCGGCGGAGCGGCGCATGACGTCGAGTCGCGCGTCAACGCGGCCGTCGCGCGGCGGCTCCCCGACCTTGCGGCGTGGCTCGGGGAGGTCGCATGAGGGCGTGGCGGCCGCTGGTTGCCGGGATCGCCATTGGCGCCGGGCTCGGCACCGGGGCGCTCTTCATCTGGCGTGGCGCGCGGCCTGGCAACGCCCGCCAGGCGCCGGGGAGCGCGCAGGGCGAGCGGCTGCTCGACGGAGTGATGGACCGCATCAGACGGTCGTGGGTGGACACGATAGACGGGGACGAACTCTACCGGCGCGCGGCGCTTGGCCTCGTGGACGCATTGGGCGACCCGAACTCGCAGTATCTGTCGCCCGAAGCCCTGGCGCGGCTGCGCGAGGCTGCGTCGGGGATGTACTCGGGTGTGGGAATCTCGCTCGACCTGCGCGGGGGCTGGCCTGTCGTCACGCACGTTCGCGTGGGCACTCCGGCTGAGCGCGCGGGAGTGTCCATCGGAGACCGCCTGGTGGAGCTGAACGGCCAGTCAACGCGCAACTGGACGCCGGGCGAGACGAGGAAGGCAATCCAGGGAGCGCCCAGCAAGCGGTTTTCCGTGGTCGTCGAGCACGGCAACCCTCCCGTGCGCGTCCCGCTTACGATCGAGCGTGAGGGCATACACGTCAGCGCGGTGACACGGGCCGGGCTCCTGCGCCGTGGCGTCGGCTATTTCATGATTTCCGCGTTCAGCGACTCGACGAGCCGCGACGTCGCGCGCACCGTTGATTCGCTCGTCACCGCCGGCGCAAGGAGCCTCGTGATAGACCTGCGCGGCAATCCGGGCGGGTTGCTTTCGCAGGGCGCTGACGTCGCCGACATCTTCCTCGACAAAGGCACGCGAATCGCCTCTACGCGCGGTCGCACGCCCGCGAGCGATGTCACGTACACCGACGGATCGTCGCAGCGCTGGCCGGACCTCCCCATCGTCGTGCTCGTCAACGGCAACACGGCGAGCGCGGCGGAGGTCGTGGCTGGCGCGCTCCAGGACGAGGATCGCGCGGTCGTCATGGGGCGCCAGACGTACGGGAAGGGAAGCGCCCAGATCGTGCTCCAGCTCAATGACGGCGGCGGGCTGAAGCTGACGTCCGCGCGGTGGTACACTCCGCTGGGGCGAAGCATCGAGCGTTTTCGCACGGATACCGTTGCGGATTCGTCGCGACTGGTGTTCAGGACTCCGCGCGGGCGCAGCGTGACTGGCGGCGGCGGCATCCGTCCGGACATCCCGGCCGGCGACAGCGTGCTCTCACCCGCTGAACGCGCATGGGTGCGCGCCGTTGGCACGCGGGTCGGTGACTTCAGGCAGGCGCTGACAGCATACGCGGGGCAGGTCGTCGCCGGCCAGCGGATCCGTGATCCGTTCTTCGTGGTGGACCAGCAGATGCGTGACGGGTTGTACTCGCTGATGCGTACGCGCGGCATTGCGGTGCCGCGGGCGACCTACGACGATGCGCGCGAGTCAGTTGACCGGATTCTGGGGCAGGAGGTTGCGCGGGTTGGCTTCGGGATCCCCGGCGCGCAACAGCGCGCGGTGCACACCGATCCGGTGGTCGCCCAGGCCGCGGCATTGCTCGACGGCGTGGACACGGCGGAGGCGCTTTTCAGGCGGTTGGCCGCGAGGCGCTCCGTCGCAAACTCCGAATACTGAAGCCCGGTGTGGGCTAGGGGCGGCGGCCGCCCAGCAGCGGTGAGGCGTCCACAACTCGCACGTTGGGCGGAAGCGTGAACTTGAGCGCACCGGGCGGGAGCACCGCGTCCGGACGGACGTCGCCGAAGCGGATGCGCCGTATGGCCCCGCTTGGCTCCACGGCCTCGAGCTGACGCACCAGCGCGGTTGTCGTGTCGAGCCAGATGGTGGCGCGGGTGAACGGGGCGTCGGCGAGCTTGGGTATGAGGCGGTAGACTCCGACCCCTCGGCCGCCCATCTGCTCGATGCCGCCGGCGGCGATCGAGTAACTCGCGCGCGGGGCCGTGAGGAGTTGGGTGATGAGGTCGAGCCGCGTGCCTTCGGCAATCGGCAGCTTGAGTACCTGGCCGGGCGCGCTGCTCGGCAGGTAGATCCAGAGCGCCGTCCCGTCGGCCACGATCGCGTCGCCGGCCGGCTCGACGAAGCGGAATGCAAACCGCCCGGCGCCCTGCTGGGCGAACTCGCCCCGCGACGTCTTCACGGATCCGCCGCCGGCAGGCGTCAGGGTCTGCTCGAATGCTGCTGCAATCGGGCGGCCTGCGGCCACCTCCCTCGCCGCACGGTCAACCAGCGAATCCGGCGCCGCTGCCGCCTGCGCCGCGGCGCGTGATGCCAGCGCCGCCGTGGCGAGCAGGGCGGCCCCGGCCAGCCCGCGCATGCTGCCGCGCATCGTCAGGCCACCGCGGCCACGTTCACGCCGGTGATCTGGCGGTCCACAGCCTCCGCCACGCGACGGAGCTGCCTCATCAGTTCGGCAAACTGATCGAGCGTGAGCGACTGCGCGCCATCGCTCAGGGCCTTCTCGGGATGAGGGTGCACCTCGACGATCAGCCCATCGGCGCCTGCCGCCACTGCCGCTCGCGCCATCGGGGTCACCTTGTCGCGGCGTCCCGTGCCGTGGCTGGGGTCGGCGACGATCGGGAGGTGCGAGAGTGAGTGCGCGACCGGGATGGCCGTAAGATCGAAGAGGTTGCGGGAGGTGTTGTCGAAGGTACGAAGCCCACGCTCGCAGAGGATCACGTCCTGGTTGCCTTCACTCAGGATGTACTCCGCCGAGAGCAGAAGATCCTCGATGGTGGCAGCCATCCCGCGCTTGAGCAGAACCGGCTTGCCAATGCGGCCGACGGTCTTCAGGAGCGAGTAGTTCTGCATGTTCCGCGCGCCGACCTGGATGCAGTCGGCCACCTCGGCGACCAGGTGCGCCCCCTCATCGTCCATCGCTTCTGTAACCACCGCCAGGCCCGTCTCGCGCTTCGCGGCCGCGAGGAAGTCGAGCCCCTTCTTGCCGAGTCCCTGAAAGGAGTACGGTGAGCTGCGCGGCTTGAATGCGCCGCCCCGGAGCGCCACGGCGCCTGCCCCCTTCACGGCGCGCGCGGCCTCGATGATCTGTTCCTCCGATTCCACCGAGCAGGGTCCGGCGATGACCGGCACTTCTTCGCCGCCGAAGCTCACGCCGGGCGCGATGGTGACGATCGTTGCGTCGGGCTTCCATTCGCGCGAAACCTGCTTGTACGGATGCGAGACGTGGATGACCTCAGCAACGCCGGGAAGCTCGACGACGAGCGAATCGTCCACCCGCCTGTCGTTCCCCACCAGGCCGACCGTGGTGCGCTGCGCGCCTGGCATCGGCAGCGGCGAATACCCCATCCTGCGGATCGCCTCGCATACGAGGTCAACCTGCTCCTGTGTGGCGCCATTCGACATTACGACCAGCATCCGGACCAACCCCCCGAGTTGAACATTGAAATATACTTGAGTCACGGAGGATCCCCCTGATGACACGTTCGCGCCTCATCGCCGCCACCGGAGTGGCCGGCATCGTCCTCGCAGCCGCCGCTCCGGCTGTAGGCTGGCTCCAGCAGCGGCCTTCCTACGACCCATCGCTGTGGACGCAGCTCCGTTACCGGATGGTCGGGCCGATGCGGGGCGGCCGCGTGACCGCGGTCACCGGGCTTCCATCGCAGCCGCGGACGTTCCTCATGGGATCCACCGGCGGCGGCGTCTGGAAGACCACCGATGCCGGCGCGACGTGGGCCAACATATCCGACGGCCAGATCCCTCTTGGCTCGATGGGCGCCATCGAGGTGTCGCTGTCGAACCCGGACGTCATCTACGTCGGCACCGGGTCTTCCAAGATCCGCAGCAACGTCTCGATCGGCCGCGGCGTGTACAAGTCGGTTGACGGCGGGCGGCGCTGGGCGTTCAGCGGGCTGCGCGACGTGGGCCAGATCGGCACGATACGCGTGCATCCGTCGAACCCGGATCGCGTCTATGTGGCGGCGCTGGGGAATCCCTTCGCTCCCAACCCTGACCGCGGCGTCTTCAGGAGTACGGACGGCGGCCGCTCATGGACCAAGGTCCTCTATGTGAGCGACAGTACCGGCGCCGCCGACCTGAAGCTGCAGCCCGGCAATCCGAACGTGGTGTTCGCCTCGATGTGGCGCGGCCAGCGCAAGCCGTGGACGATCATCAGCGGCGCCATGGAAGGCGGTATCTACAAGTCCAACGATGGCGGCGACCACTGGACGAAACTCGGCGGCGGGCTCCCCACCGGCCTCTTCGGCCGGAGCGCCGTTGCCATCTCGAACGCGGCGCCGAACCGCATCTACGCGCTGATCGAAGCCAAGCCGGGCGGCGGGCTCTACCGGTCCGACGACGCCGGCGCCACCTGGGCGATGGTGAACGGCGCGCAGAACCTGTGGACACGCCCCTTTTACTACACCACGCTCGGCGTTGACCCGAAGAACCCCGATGTGGTCTGGGTCGGGAACGAGAGCTGGCTCAAGAGTACCGACGGCGGCAGGACATTCCGCGACATGCCCGTGCCGCACGGCGACAACCACGACGTGTGGATCAATCCCGACAACACGGACATCATGATCCAAGCCAACGACGGCGGCGCGAACGTATCGCTCGATGGCGGAAATACGTGGAGCACGCAGGCAAACCAGCCTACCGCGGAACTGTACCAGGTCTACGTTGACAAGGAATACCCGGTCCGGCTCTACGGCGCGCAGCAGGACAACAATACGCTCATCGTGCCGATGAACCCGACCGGCGCCGGGTACAGCGAGGAATGGCGTGACGGCCCCGGATGCGAGACCGGCCCCATCATGCCGCACCCGACGAACCCCGACACCGTCTACGGGTCGTGCAAGGGCCAGTTCAGCCGCAAGTCCATGCGCTCCGGGCAGGAGTGGCAGTCATGGGTGGGCGGCGAGTCGCTATACGGCAACGGCGGCGCAACGCTCATCTATCGCTTCCAGCGAGTCTCCCCGATGGAGATCTCGCCGTTCAACCCGAAGGTGATCTACTACGGGTCGCAGTATGTGCACCGCACGACGGACGAAGGCACCACATGGCAGAAGATCAGCCCGGACCTGACGGCATTCCCGCCGGGCGAGCCGCAGGAGGCGAGCGGCGGCCCGATCACGACAGACGCCACCGGCGAGGAGGTGTACAGCGTCGTCTATGCCATCCGCGAATCGCCCGTGCAGAAGGGTGTGATCTGGACCGGCGCAAACGACGGGCCCTTCTGGGTGACGGTGGACGACGGCAAGACGTGGAAGAACGTGACCCCGCCGGACCTTCCGCCGGGCGGTCGTGTGCAGAACATCGAGCCAAGCCCGCACAGGGCCGGTACTGCGTACTACGCCGTGTACCGGTACCTGCTTGGCGACTTCGCGCCGTACATCTACCGCACGGACGACTTCGGCAAGACGTGGAAACGGCTCACCGACGGCAGGAACGGCATCGCCGCCGACGAGCCGACGCGCGTGGTCCGGGAGGACCCGAAGCGCCCCCACCTGCTGTACGCGGGAACGGAGTTCGGCATGCACGTCTCGTTCGACGACGGAGCCCAGTGGCAGCCGTTCCAGAACAACCTGCCGAATACGCCCGTCACGGACATCAAGTTCGCCAACGGCGACAACGACATGGTTCTCTCGACGATGGGCCGCTCGTTCTGGGTGCTCGACAACCTGACGCCGCTTCGGCAGCTGGATGCCAAGGTCGCCGCGACGCCGGCAACGCTCTTCCGTCCGCGTGATGCGGTGCGTGGTCCTGGCGGAGGGCGGGGCGGCAGGGGGGGCGGCGGGGTCGAGTACCTGCCGGTGGGAGCCCAGGTTGATTACTACCTGCCGTCAGTGCCGAGTGGCGACGTTCGGCTCGACGTGCTCGATTCCGCCGGCCGCGTGGTGCGCTCGTTCTCGAGCGGAACCGCGGCGGCCGCGGCTCCGGCGGGTCGCGGATCAGCCGGAGCGCAGGGAGGCGGCCGCGGCCGCGGCGGCGCGCCTGCGCGCCTGACCAAGGCGGCGGGTCTGAACCGCTTCACGTGGGACCTTCGTTACCCGGGCGCCTGGCAGAACGCGGCAAACCCGGAAGGACCCAACGGGCCCCTTGCGCCGCCGGGCGCGTACTCGGTTGCGCTTACGGTAGGCGGCGCCACGACGAAAGTGCCGCTGCGGGTGGTCGAAGATCCTCGCGTGCGCCGCGACGGAATCACCACCGCCGACCTCAAGGCGCTCTTTGCGCACAACATCCGTGCGCGCGACCTCGTGAGCGACCTCAACCGGACCCTCGCGCGCGTTCGCTCGGCGCAGCAGCGCCTGGGCGGGGCGACGGGCGCAGCTGCCGACACGCTCGCGCGGCTCGATGGCATCGCGGCCCGCCTCGTCACGCCGGCTGCCCGCTACAGCAAGCCGGAGTTGCAGACGCAGGTCACCTACCTCTATTCGATGACGACACAGGCCGACCAGCGGCTCCCGAAGGACGCCGCCGATCGTTACACGGTGCTTCGCAAACAGTTGGAGGAGATACAAGCCGATCTGACGCGGCTGCTCGGCCCGGCGATGTGACGGCCGCCTACCGGCCGCGGAAGAGAACCTTCCGCATCTCGGTGACGCCGTCTCCGGAGAACCGGATCAGGTAGACCCCGGGTGGCACGTACCGTCCGCGGTCGTCCGTGCCGTCCCACGCCAAGCGCGTGTCGCAGCCGGAGTCACTGCCGAATGCGGCGCGTCCGTACCGTCCGGGCGGTAATGTGCCGCCAAGGCCGGAGCCGGGGAGCAGTCGCTTGACGTGGTTGCCACGGATGTCGAGCACGTCGAGCGACACTGCCGATTGCCGCCGGAGGTCGAACCAGACACAGGTCGCCTGCAGGTTGTCCGTCGGAAACGGGGTCGGGAAGCTCTGGTACAGGATGGTCGCGACCGGCGCGTTGGGCGAGGTGATCACGAAACTGGACGCGTTGACGGCCCGAACGCTGTCTCCGGTTCCGGCCACGGCCGACACTGCCCACCGATAGGGCGTGTTGCTTTCGAGATCCGCGGCGGGAACGAACGTGGTGTCAGAGAGCGTGGCCGCGACGACCGGGAAGCCGTCCGCGGACCGCGAGATCACGATCGTGTATCGCCATGGCGCAACTGGCGGGTGCACAGCGACCGATGACCACAGGAAGGCGGGCCGGGTCGTGGCGACGGTGGTGCCGTTCAGGTTATTGGGGTAGGTCAGCGAAAGCCACGACATCGTACGGCGTGGCCCCTCGGCATTCGACACGAACAGCGCGCCCTTGGCCGAGCGAGCCTGCACTCGCCACCAGATGGAGACGCCTTGCGGGAGGAGCCGCGGAATCACGATCGTTGCCGAGGTGCCGGTCACGACCGTGTCCGCGAACAGTGGCGGGGAGAAGTCGGCTGAAAGCGCAACCTGGAGCCTGAGCTGCATGGGCAGTTCGTCAGGCGCGAACCCGCTCGCGGCCACGGTGAACAGCGGCGTACCGTCGTGGACAGGGTCGCCAGCCGGGCCGGTCACCGACACCGTCTGCTGGGCAGCTGCAACGGCCGCGGCGCCGAACACGAGGACGGCCGCCGGGAGGACGGGCTTCATCCAGCTCCGCCGGTTCCGGACGCCCGCCCACGACCGCGGATGCCCGGCTGCCGCGCCGCCCTTGCTCATCAGGCCGCTTCTACCGGCTCCGTGGGATCCACGGCGGGGCCGCGCATCCGCACGCTCACGAGCGACGAGACGCCGGGCTCCTGCATGGTGACGCCGTACACGGCGTCCGATGCCTCGGTTGTCGTCCGCGGGTTGTGCGTGATGACGATGAACTGGGTGTTCTTCTTGAACTCATTGAGCATCCGCACGAATCGGCCGACGTTCTGGTCGTCGAGGGGGGCGTCCACTTCGTCGAGCAGGCAGAAGGGGCTGGGCTTCGTGAGGAAGATGCCAAAGAGGAGCGAAAGGGCCACCAGGGCGCGCTCCCCGCTCGAGAGCAGATGGATGCGCTGCGTCTTCTTGCCACGCGGCGACGCGTGCACTTCGATGTCGCAGTCGAGCGGCGCATCCGGGTTTTCCAGGCGCAGATCGCACTCTCCGCCGCCGAAAAGCGTGAGGAAGATATGCCGGAAGTGCGAGCGGGCCTCCTCGAATGTCTTCAGGAACATCTCGCGCGCGGTGACGTCAATCTCCCGGATCGCCTGGTGCAGCGAGTCACGGGCGTCGGTTATGTCGCCACGCTGCGTCTCCAGCAGATCGAGGCGCTTCTGCTCCTCGCCGTGCTCCTCGATTGCCAGCGGGTTCACGGGGCCGAGCTGTTCCACCTGCGCGCGGAGGGCTTCGGCTTCGACGCGCAGGGCGTCGTCGTCGGCCTCGACCGGCGTATAGGAGGCAAAGAGGTCGCCGAGCGGGCGCCGCCACTCGGCTTCGAGCCGCTCACGGATGGCGGCGCGCCTACCCGCCAGTTCCGTATGGCGCAGTTCGGCGTGATGGAGGGCATCGGCGCCTTCGGACATAGCCCGCCGCGCCGTGTCCAGCGAATGCTCGGCATCGGTGAGCGCGGCGTTGGCGTCGCGCACCGCGCCCTCTGCGGCGGCCAAGGCGGCGTCGGCGTCCCGCACCGCGCCCTCGTGCCCGGCGAGTTCCGTGCGCCAGCCGGCCATGTCGGCGACGAGCGCCTGGTCGTCTGCGGCAAGCGCGGTGAGCTCGGCGTGCAGCGCTTCCATGTGCGACGCCGCGTTGTCGCGTTCGAGCGCGAGCCGGTCGCGCCGCTCGCAGGCTACTGTGCGCCGGGCCTCGGCCTGGGCGTGGGAAACCTGCGCGGCCGATCTTGCCTCGCGCGCCGCTTCCAGGAGCGCGTCTGCGGCGGCCGCTGCTTCGCGTGCCGCGAGGCGCGCGGCGGCGGCGGCAGCGATGTCGTCGCGGGCCTGCGCCATGGCGGCGGCCTCGCTGCTCACGCGGCTTGTCAGGTCGTCCCGCCGCCCCTGCAGATGGGCCGTGCGGGCGACGGCGTCGGAGAGCGCGCGTGCTGCCTGCTGCTCGGCGCGCTCCGCGTCCGCCCGTCTGCGGGCAGCTGCCTCGCGGGCCGCCGTGGCGGCGCGCACGCCTTCCCGCGCCGCGGCGATCCTGATTCCCGTCGCGGCCACCGCCTCGTGCGCGCCGGCGACAGAGCGTGCCGCCTCAGTTCGCCTGACCCCAATGGATGTCAGTTCGTCGCGCAGCACGGCCAGTTCCGCCCGCCGCTGGAGCGAACCGGTTGACGACCCCGTCCCCGGCAGCCATACCGCTCCGCGCGCGTCTACGAATGCTGCGCCGTCCTCGATGAGCCGCACGCGGCCAAGCACGGCGCGCACCCAGCCCGCTCCCGCTCCTTCGGGACGCACGGCCGCAGCGAGCGCCTCCGCGTCGCCGTCCTGCGCGGCAAGCGCCGGCGCATCCAGCGGCAGCAGCAGCAGCGGGCCGGGGTTCGTGTTCGCGTGCCAGCGCCTCACACGCTCAGCGGTGTCGCCGTCGCGAACCACCACCGCGTGTGCCGTGGCCCCAAGAAACCGCTCGACGTTGCTGGCCGTGGCTGGATCGGCGGACACGAAGTCCGTGAGGGGGCCCACGATGGCGTCCGGGCCGAACTGATCACGGTCGCGCATCAGGCGCGCCGCTGCGGGCGCCAGGCCAACGCGTTCGCGCTCGAGCCCTTCGATGCCGGCGACGCGGCCGGCCAGAGCGGCGTGCTCGTCGTCAATCGCGCGTACTTGCGCGCGCGCGGCCGCCTCGGCTTCCTGCGCCGCCTGTTCAGCCCTGAGCGCCTCGGCGAGCGCGCCGTCGGCAACCGCCGACTCCCGGTCGGCTGCATCGAGCGCCGCGTCCGCCGCGGCCAGCGCAGCGGCGGACTGCAGGTGAACTTCCGCGAGCGCCCCGTGTTCCTCGGAGAGCGTCAGCGACCGTTCGGCGATCTCGGAGAGTTCGCGGTCGGCCGCTTCGAGGTTGAGCTCTATGCGCCGCAGGGTGTCCTGGCATTCCCGTTCCCGCATCTCGGCGCGTACAGCCGCTTCGCGCGCGAGGCCTGCCTCGCCGCGGCCATCCTCCTCCGCACCCACGGAGCGCTGCAGCGCGTGGCTCGCATCGAGCAGTGCCGCGTCGAGCGACGCCAGTTCCTGTTCGGCCTGCGCGAAATCCGCGTGGATGCGCTCTCCGTGTGCGCGGCCCCGGGTGCGCTCCACCTCCGCGCGCTGGAGCTGTTCCGTCGCGTTCCGGTGGCGCTCCTCGGCAACGGCAATCCGGCCCTGCAGCGCGTGAAGCGTTTCGCGGAGCTCCGCCGTCCGCCTCGCCTGCGCCTCGCGCATCGCTTCCGCCGCGGCCCGCGACGCCGACGCGGCGTCACGCCGCGACTCCGACGTTGCCTCCGCCTCGCGCAGGGCAGGGACCCGCTCGCGCAGCCCCGATACGCTCCCCTCGAGCGCCGAAAGCTCCTCGTGCCACGACGCCATCTCGCGGGAGGCCAGCGTGAGCTCCACGGCGAACCGCCGCGTGGTGATCTCCGCGTGGCGCTCTGCGCGCTTGCGCTGGCGGGCCAGCGACCGGACCTGCGTCGTCACTTCGGCGATGAGATCGTCGAGGCGCGCGAGGTCGGCCGTGGTCTGCTCGAGGCTTCGCTCCGTACTCCTGCGGCGGTCGCGGTAGAGACCCACTCCGGCCGCTTCTTCGAACAGTTCGCGCCGGTCGTCAGGACGGTCCGAGAGCAACGCGTCAATCATCCGGCTCTCGATCACGACGCCGCTCTCGGCGCCAAGCCCGGTGCCCTGCAGGAGGTCGTGAATGTCGCGCAGCCGGCAGGCGGCGTTGTTGAGCAGGTATTCACTCTCGCCGCTGCGCGAGAGTCGCCGCGTGATCACGACTTCGCGGAATGGCACGGGCAGTTGGCCGTCGTCGTTCTCGAAGTGAAGCGAGACTTCCGCGATATTCACAGCGCGGCGCGCCGACGAACCCTGAAAGATGACCTCCTCCATCTTCGCGCCCCGCAGCAGCCGGGCGCGCTGCTCGCCAAGCACCCAGCGGACGGCGTCGGATACGTTCGACTTGCCGCAGCCGTTCGGGCCGACGATCGCTGTAACGCCCTTGTCGAATTGCAATACCGTTTGGTCAGCAAACGACTTGAATCCCTGCAACTCGAGCTTGGTCAGCCGCACCTAGTCAGGTCTCCCGGTTCGATACGCCACTATCGCGGCGCCACCCGCCGCGTGGATCATCGTCGCCATTGTCACGGCCTGCGCCACGGTCTCGAAGGCGCCCGCGTACACCCGCAACGTTCCGTCTTCCTGGCGCAACGCGTAAGGCGCCACGCCCTTTGCCAGCCACACTTGCAGCGCAGCCCTTGCCCGCTCGGGCGTCGCGTTGTCCAGCAGCAGCACCGCGTACAGCGCGTGCACAACGGCTCCGCCGTCCGCCCGCACCAGCTTCCGCCTGCGCGCGCCAGCGAGCGCCGATTCTGCCTCGGCGCGCTCCGGCCACGCTCCGAAGATCACTTCGTGCCATAGCATCGCACGGCCCCGACTGGCTGGCGCTGCAACCACGGCGATGGTCGCTGCGGGGAGGTCCGCGCCATGCACCGATCCGGACAGCGTTGAATTTGCATCGGCGGAGGTGTTTGTCGCCACAACGCGGATCGCGTACCCGGCGAGATGCGCCCTGTCTGCCGCCGGAGTGCGCTGTTCGATCGAGAGCGTGTCGGGTGGCGGCGTTGGCTCGCCGCGGGGCGATGGCGGTGCCTCGAACCGCGACCGGGGTGCGAGAACCACCAGTCCGTCGGGGCCATTGGCGGCGCGAACCCGGCGCACGCCCAGCCACCCGCCGAGGAACGCCAGCGCCATCGCTGCCACCGCCGCCGCGGGCCACGGCACCCTGCGCGACAGGCGGCGCCGGCCATTGCGGGCTGGCCGTGCCGCCCCGACCGTCGCCACCACGCGCAGGCCTCCGATGCCGAGCCCGTGCACCGCGCCGCTCGTGCTGCCAGCGAGTATGGCCGCTGCACCGGCGCTTGCCAACGCCGCGAACGCGGCCGAGCCCTCCACGGCTGCCACCACCAGGAGCCCGCCCGCCTCAGCGAATCCGCGGATGAGCCGGTCCCATCGCGTGACGTCAGCGAGCGCACCGGGAGCCGCGTGGACGTTTCCGGCGGGCAGCACGAAAAGGTTCGGATTCTCGGGCACGGGGCGTGCGATCTCGCTCAGGCTAGTGCCGTCGCGGAAGCATTCCGTCAACCCGGGTGCGTCTTCGCCGCCCGCCAGGGCATAGATGGGCGCGAGGCCGCCGCACCCGTCAGCGAGCGCAACCCGGCGGCCCGCCGCGACGGCTGCCCGGGCGATGGCCACGGCGTACGTGGCGGCCTGGGCGCCGTCCGCCGCCGTCACGATGACGGCGGACTCGGCGGCGATGTGCCCGGCGGCGTCGGCAGGCCGGTCAAAGTGAGGCGCGCCGGGGCGCGCCCCGCTCACGGCACGTCCTCGTACACCCAGTAAGGCAGCCCCGTGCGGCGCCCGGCGCGCTCTGCTTCTTCGCGCGTAGCGAACGGTCCATACACGATACGCCAGATGGGAGTGCCGTCGCGTTCACTCGATACGACGCGAACCGGCTTGCCTTCCACGCGGATGGAAGCTGCGAGGGCGCGTGCGCGCTGCTCATCGAGGAGCGCTGCGAACGAGAGCGTCCATCCGGTTGCGTGGCCACGGGGCTCCGTCACGGCGCCCTGCGCCGGCTCGCCCCTGGCTTCGCGCGACGATTCCCGCGAAGCCGGCTCGCGCGGCGCGGCCGCCTGCGGCGAGGGCTGCTGGGTGCGGGCGGGCGTAGGCGGGGCACTCGCCACGACGGCGAGGGTGTCGGTCGAATCGGAGTCGAAGCTCACCGGCGTGTCGAGTCCCTTCGCGCGCGGCCGGAACCCGTTCCACCGGATCAACGCCCAGAGGTCGGAGGCGCCGCCGCGGTACACGTGGCGCGTCGCGCCCGTCGCGGGATCCGTCTCGGTCGCATCCGTGGAGTCAACGGTGAGGATGACGCCATCGGGGCCCACGAGGGGCAGGTCGCCTCGCCACGCCGACGGAAGCCGTGCGGTCACCCGCGACTGCGCCACCGACACGACCGAGATCGAGTCGTCATCGGCGTGGCGCGTGAGGAGATAGCGTCCGTCCGGGTCCATGCGCAGATCAATCGCTGGCGAACGGAGCCGGATCCTCCCCGAGACACGCTCGTCGTACCGGTCAATGACCGAGAGGAACGACTCGCCCGCGAGCGCAACGAACACGCGGTCTCCGCTTGGCGTCGGCGCCGCGGCGACAGGCGTGCCTGGGACGTTGATGGTGCGCGTCCGTGACAGGTCGCGCACGCGCATGCCCACGAGCCCGGAATCGGTCCCGAAGTAAATGCGTTCGCCGATCGTGGTGCCCACCGCGAACGACGCGATCGGGACCGATGCCGTGTCCACGACCCGCTGCTCCGGCGGAACGATGCGGCGCAGCGTGGATCGCGGCCCGATGTCATTGAGCAGTACGAGAGAGCCGTCGGGCTGAGGGAGCAGCGTCCGCGGCGTCAACGCCGATCGGTAGGTCCAGTTGCCGGCCGGCGTGAGCCGCTCGACCTCACGCTTCGGATTCACCCCGTACACGGCCCACCCGTCCGCGCTTGACAAACGCTCCATCGGCGTGGCCGCGGCTTGTGTCACGGTGCCGAGCCGCAACTCGACGCGGACCGGGATCCCGCGCAGGTCCGTTACCGTCACTGTGCCTTCGTCGGCGTCGAACGCGATGACGTCCCGGGCGGGTGGCACCGGCTGCGACGACGTCCAGAGCAGGGAATCCTCACCCCATCGGTAGGCGCGCGCGGCACCCCCCGCCATCGGGATCCTGACGAGCACGGCGTCCGGCCCCGACCATGCCGCACCGGGCGGCTTCTGGTCCATGGCAGGGCCGCCGCCTCGGCACGCGGCGGCAGCCACGATGATCAGCGCGGTGGTGCGTCGCACGGGCGAAAGTTAGACGCTTGGCGGCCGCTGACACAGCGACGGGCGGGGCCGAGAAGCCCCGCCCGCCGACGGTCGCGCGATCATGCCGTCAATAACTCGGGCCGATCGAGAACTGCCAATGGCCCTGCCGGTAGAACCCGTCACGGGGCACCGCGTAGTCCCACCGGAGCACGGCGATGTTGAAGAGGTTCATGCGGATGCCGTAGCCGTAGCTGCGCAGCATGAACCGCTGTCTGGTGAAGTCGTAGTTGTCGGGCTGGGTAAGGCTGGGCTGCTGCCCGCTGCTCCACGCCATCCCGGCGTCGTAGAAGAACGCGCCGTCTATGGGCGGCAGCGAAATCGGGAGGATCCCGAGGTCGAATCTGCGGATGAGCGGGAACCGCAGTTCCGCGTTCGCGATCACGACCCGGCTCCCGAGGAGTTGGACGAGCGAGCAGGTCGAGGCGCTGCTGCTCTTCCCGTCCGACCCATTGGTGCCGCAGTCGGCGGAGTTGTAGTTCTCGCGGTCGTAGCCGCGGATGTAGTACGGGTAGCCGATGTACTTGGGGTAGCGGAGCTCGCCACGCCCAACCGCGAGGTCCGCGTTGAATCGCGTCGCGAGCGTCAGGAAGTTGAACAGGATAGCGTCGTAGCGCCGCGCGTCCACGAGGTAGTTGACCCAGCTGCTGTCGCCGGCAAGGTTCGGGCGGAGCTCGAGCCGATAGCGGTGGCCGTAGATCGGCCCGGTGAGCCCCTGAAGGGCGTTGTCCGACACATAGGCGGTGTACGGCGAGAGGTAGTTCAGCGTTCCGCTTCCACGGATGCTGTCCACGTACACGCCCGATCCGTAGCCGTACACGCTGAACTGCTGCGAGAGGAACATCGAAGCGCGGTCAATGCTCGTGAACTGCGACCCGAGTTCGATCCGGTTGAAACGGTTGAGCGGATAGGCGCCCTGGAGGAACCCCTGCCGGATCACGAAGCGTTCGAGCGTCTGGTACTGGCTTGCCACGCCGTTCTGGTCGAAGCCGGTCTGGGCGTAGTTGCTCAGGAAGAAGTACGGCGTCTGGAGCGCGCCTACGGCCCACGTTACGCGGCGCGCGGAATTCTGGAACGCGAAGAACCCCTGGGCTTCCTCGAGGCGGCCGTTCAGGGACGCAGACACGGCCAGTTGCCGATTGCCGAGGAGATCGCCGAAGATGAGGGTCGTCCCGCCGTACACGCCGCGCCCGTAGTTCTCCTGCGCGTACCCGATGGACGGCCGGGAGATGTACTCAGGGCGCAGCGTCGGCTTGTATGGCTCTTCCTTGAGCGAAGACTCGGATGGGAGCGCAAGCGCGGCGCTGTCGAGCAGCGCTGCGACCGAGGTCGCCGGCTGCGAACCTGGTGCTCCCGGCGGCGGCAGCAGCGCGGAGGGGCGCAGGCTGTCGCCGGTCCGATACAGCGAAAGCCGCCGTCCGGACGTCGAGTCGCGCGCCGCGTCCACGGCCTTCTGCGCGAGCGCTCTGACCGCCTGCGCCGCCTCGGCCTGTGCGCTGGCCGCTGAGTCGCCGGGCGCTGCTGCCGGCCGTGCAGCCGCGGTCCCGCTCGCCGCGGGCGCGGCGCCCAATGCGACCACTGGCGCCGGCTCCCGGTACGGGTCGCCCCTGTACTGCCGCGGGTTGCTGAGCGACCAGATCGTGTATTCGCCGTTGTCCATGTAGACGAACGCCAGCTTGTCGGCCTGGCGCGCCCACGTCATGGCGGGGCTGTTCTCCGTGACCGATGAGATGCCCCCGATGAACTTCGTGAGCTGGTAGTGCTCGTGCGCGTCGAAGTCGTAGAGGAACAGCTGGGCGATCCCGGTGCGGTCGCTGATGTATGCAAGCGACTTTCCGTCCGGAGCCCACTGCGGGTTGAGATTCTTGCCGCCCTGCGCGGGAATCGTCTCGACCTTGTTGGTTTCGAGGTCGAAGATGTTGATTTCCCACCTCGAGAACCTGAGGAGCGAGATGTCGGTTTTTTGCCCGCGGTCGCTGACGAACGCGATGCGCCTTCCGTCGGGAGACCACGACGGCATCACGGCGCCGAAGAAGTCGTTCGTAAGGGCGCGCAGGTTCCGACCGTCGGCGTCTATCATGTACAGGTTGCTGAACCCGCTCTTGCTTCCCGAGAACACGATGCGCCGCCCGTCGGGCGACCACGACGGACCGATCATCTGGTCGAGGCCGGTGTCGAGGCGTCGCACGATGCGCCGCGACCTGACGTCGAGGAGGTAGAGAACGTCCTTGCCTTCGCGCTGGGCCGTGTAGGCGAGCGTGCGCCCATCCGGCGTGAACGCGCTCTGGGAGTACGCGTACCGCAGCTCTTCGGTCTCCGGATTCAGCGTGCTGTTGGTGAGCCGCTTGATGCGCTTGCCGGTCGTGGCATCGGCGAGGTACAGGTCGAGAAACACCTCGGCCCGCAGCAGGCTCCCTGTTGAGATGTACGCGATCTGGCGGCCGTCGCTCGAGAGAGCGGGCGCAACGTACACCGGAATTATCCCGCCGGTGCGCCGTTCGTTCAGCAGCGGCTGCGCCACCTTACGGGGCCGCTCCAGCGCAGCGATTCCCGGCAGGTAGTCCGTCTGCATCGTCTCTTTCCACTCGTCGCCAAGGTCGTCGAGCTCGTACCCCGTGAAGCGCTTGAACGACCTCGATACCCCCGACGTCGCGGTGCTCTGCAGAATCTCGCCGATGATCTCGTCGCCCCAGCGCTTGCCGATGAATCGCCAGAACGCCTCGCCGTAGCGGTACGGGAACCAGCGGTCAGGGCTCTGGGTCATCTGCTGGATCGTCGGGAGGTTCCCGTTCAGCGCCGCATCGCGCATGACCGCGTCAGTGGCCGGGTGGTGAGGGCCGATGGACAGGTACTCGGCCATCCCCTCGGCGTACCACAGCGGCAGGGGTTCGCTGCTCATGTCCGACGCCATCATCGCTGCGCCCGTGCGTCCTCGGAACTGGATGTCGTACTGGAACTGGTGGACCATTTCGTGCGTCAGCACGTGCTCGGTCTCGCCCATGTCCTGGCCCGCGAAGAACATGTTGCGCTGGCGGAGCGCGTCGGTGACGCCGCCGGTTCCCTCGCCGAGGTCGCCCGTGACATTGTTCTGCGCGAAGTCGCCGCGCGAAGCAAAGAAGACGATCGGCTTGCGCTCGCGGAACTCGTAGCCGAGGAGTCGCGACAGCCGCGCGTACGAGCGCTCAGCCATCCGCGCCACGGTCTTCGCCGCTTCTTCCTCTTCCTGGTAGTAATGGACGTCGAAGTGATCCGTGCGGATCACCCGCCATGTGATCTGCTTGAACTGGACTTGGTTCTGCCCGAAGTAGGCCTGCGCCGCTCCCCTTGCCGGGGAAAGACAGGCGACCAAGGCAGCAATGGCGACGGCTGCCGTCAGGCGGGGAATACGGCGACGCATCAGGGTGCCTCCTGGCGGTGCAACGCAAGCTCCGGGGCGTCGCCCCAGAGCCGTTCAAGCTGATAATACGACCGGAGCACGGGATGGAACACGTGCACGACGAAGTCCACGAAATCGAGAACCACCCACCGGCCATTCGTGAGCCCGTCCGCGGCCTGCACCCGGACTCCCTTCTGTCGAAGCCGCTCGATCACGTGCTCGGCTACGCTGCGTACGTGCGTGTCTGACGTGCCGGATGCGATCACGAAGTAGTCCGTCATGTCCGTCACGCCGCGCAGGTCCAGTAGCACGACGTCGTTGGCCTTGCTGTCGAGGCACACTTCCGCGGCGAGGCGTGCCTGCGCTTCACCCGCCGACACCCGCGGGCGGCCCGTCACGGAGCCCGCGCCGGGCCGGCCCGGCGGATCATCACCATTATAGGACGTTCCCGGCCCGGTGTTCCACGGGCGTCACGCCTTGATGACCCAGACCTTGATCTCCGCCTTCACGTCCGCGTGTAGCTTGATCGGCACGCGGTATACGCCGAGGGCCCGGATTGGCTCCGGGAGATCTATCATCCGCTTCTCGATCTTGATGCCCTGCGCCTCGACCTGGTGCGCAATGTCGCTCGACGTCACCGAACCGAACAGCTTGCCTTCCTCGCCGACGCGCGCCGAGAAGGTGAGCGAGATCGGCTCGAGCTTCGACGCGAGTTCCTGGGCCGCGGCCCGGCGGGTGTTCTCGGCTGCCTCGAGCCGGTCCCTTTCCTGCGCGATTCGCTTGAGGTTGCCGGGCGTGGCTTCGTACGCGACGCCGCGCGGCAGCAGGTAGTTGCGGGCGAAGCCCGGCGACACCTTCACCACGTCGCCCGGGTTGCCGAGCTTCTCTATTGCTTCGCGAAGAATGACTTCCATGTGATTGACTCCAGGTGTCAGGTTTTCCTGGCGCGGGCGCGCGCGCGCCAGTCGAGCCAGGTGTCACCGACCCCCAGCCCAAGCGCCATCACGCCAAGCACGTTCCAGAACAGGACGGCAACGATCACGAGGAAGGCGCTCGCCAGCCGTCCCGGCGACACCATCCAGAGGAACACGCCCGCGCCACGAATCGTGTAGAGGGCGCCAAAGAACAGCAGGAGGTTCGCCCCGACCGCGCGGGCAGCGGCGAACCCGGGAATGAGCACGAGGGCAAGCCCGCCGACTACTCCCCAAACCATGTGGTCGTTGAAGCGAAACTCCCGGAGCCGGCCCAGCGGAGGGCCGATCCGTGAGCGACCGATCCGGTGGTACAGCGCCCACGCCACCGCCAGGGCGCCAAGCGCCTCCAGCGCCGCCAGGGCGGGGAAGAGCGTGCGCGCAGTGACAGGCAGCGACGCCAGTTGCGCGTCAACCGCCTTGGCCATCTCGCCTGCCTGGGGGTTCTGCGCGACGAAATCCTTCCATTCCGCGCGCGAGGTCATCTCCCGCCATGCGGTGCGCGATTCATCCGCGCGACTGCCTGCTTCCGCAGCGACTGCATTGGCCACCCTGCCCGGCCCGCCTGGCACGGCCGCCGTGACAACCAGCGAAACCGCCGTTGCGATGCCGATCGCGCGCAGGGCCTGCGTGAGCATAGGTTCGGGGTGTGCGCGGCGAAACGCCACGCCGGCCCCGAAGATACCGGCCACGAGCAACGCCCACCCCGCCTGCAGCAGCGAGAACAGGCCGGCGCCTGACAGCTGGCTTACCGACCACGCCGCGACAGCGGTCCACGCGACTGCCAGTGCGCCGCGACCGCCGGCCATCCAGCCCGCAACCGAGACCGCAGCCAGCGCAGGCGCCAGGAGCAGCGCCGTCCGGTCTACCGGAAGCAGCACGCGGAGCAGCGGGGTGAGCGGCACGAGCAGCAGCGCCAGCGTAGCGAGCGCGACCTTGCCCCATCCCTGCTCGCGCGGGGATGGGACTGCGGCTGGCTCTGCCACTGCTGGCTGGGTCATGCGATCCTACGGCTGGTGGCCGCGGGTGTAAGGAAGGAGCGCGAGGTAGCGCGCCTTCTTGATCGCCGACGCAAGCTGTCGCTGGTGGCGGGCATCCACGCCAGACAGGCGGCTCGGCAGGATCTTGCCGTTGTCGGTGATGAAGCGGGCAAGGAACCGCTCGTCCTTGTAGTCCACGTAGCGGATTCCGGCTTCGGTGATGGGGCACGTCTTCTTCTGTCGGCGCATCGGTCTATTCCTCGTCCTCGTCGTCGTCCTCTGCCGCTGCGCGGCGCGCGGCGAGCTGTTCCTCGGTCATCGGCGGCGCGCCGAGTTCGTGTTCGTGCGCCGAGATCAGGTAGCGGATCACGCTCTCGTCGAGCTTGAGCGAGCGCTCGAACTCTGGGAGCGCGCGCGGCTCGGCGTGGAACCGCGCCACGACGTAGTATCCGGTCTCCTTCGACCCGATCTTGTAGGCGAGCTGGCGGCGGCCCCACGTGTCGAGCTTGATCTCCTGCGTGGAGCCAAGCAGGGCGTGGTGCTTCGCAAGGTGGTCGGTGACGGCGGCGTCTTCGAGCGCGGCATCGAAGATGTACACCGCCTCGTATTCACGAGACAATGGGGCAATCCTCCTTTGGTCTGGTCGCCTCCCGCGGGTTGCCGACGCGGGGGGAGGTTCGGGCCAGTCGGCACATTGCCCACTGGCGTTTATGGGTTGCAACCTTCAAGTCTACCGGAATCCGGCCCTGCGGGCAACCCGCGCCGTGCGCGCACCTGCCCTCGGCAGGCCCGCCGCTGTAGACTCCCGTTCGACCTCCATGGGATCAATAACTCTCGCCTCGCGACTGATGGCGTCGCGCGACCAGGCGTCCGCGAACGTCTCGGGCGAGTCCGTCATCCTCGGGATGAAGGACTCGACCTACTATGGGCTCGGCACCGTTGGCACCCGCATCTGGGAAATGCTCCAGGCGCCGGTCGTCCTCGGCGACGTCGTCACTGTGATGACGTCGGAGTTCGACGTGTCGCAAGAAGCCGCGGCGGCCGATCTGCTGGCGTTCGTCGCCGAGCTCGATGAGCGCGGACTGGTGGAGGTTGTTGATCCCTAGGGTTCCGTGGCACCGCCTCGCGACGGCCGCGGCGCTGCCGGGCGCCGAACGGTGGCTTGCCCTTCGGGCGATCGCGTGGCTTGCGCTGGTGCGACTCGCGCTGCGCTCCGGCGGCTTTGTGCGCGCGCGGCGGCTGATCGCGGGCGCCCCTCCGCTTCGCGCGCCGGGGGCGGTGGACGCCGGTATGGTGAGCCGTGCGGTGGAGCGCGCGGCCCGCGCGCTCCCGGGCAGCACCTGTCTGCACCAGGCGATCGTTGCGGCGCGGCTCTTGCGAACTGCGGGGCTGCCTGCCGAGATGACGATCGGGGTTGCCCGCCCAGCCATGGCGGGCCTGCGAACCGGCGCGGGTGACGAACCAATCGTGCCCCTCGACGCGCACGCATGGACGCGGTCGGCGGGATACGTCGTTGTCGGCAACGGCGACTTGTCGCGCTTCACGGAACTCGCAACGTTCGTCGTCGCGCCGTGAGCGCATTCGTTGCAGTGGTCGCGACAACGGCGGGCGAGGCGTCCCTGCCCGAGTCGTGCGTGCGCCAACTCGCACTCCCCGGGGCCGGCGCCATCAGGTGGTACTCCGTGCCCGGCTTCTCCTGCGCCGTCGCGCCTCTTCGCACGGGCGATCCGGGGATTTTCGCCGACGGCAGCTGTGTCGTCGCTGGTGATGTTCGGCTGGACGACCGCCGTTCGCTCATCTCCGCGCTCGGAGGATCGGTCGCGGGCGCTGGCACCGTCAGCGAGCACCTGGTACTGGTGGTCGCGGCATACTCCGCGTGGGGAGAAGCCGCGTTCGGGCGCCTGCGGGGTGACTTCTCCGTCGTGCTGTGGGACGCGCGAACCCGCACCGCGCATGCAGTGCGCGACGGACTGGGGGTGCGCCCCCTCTACTATTCCGGGCTGGCCGGCGGGATGGTCGCGAGCAACGTGATCAACGCGGTGCGCGCGCACCCGGCGGTGCCGGATACGCTGCATGCGCCGGCGGTTGCGTCGTTTCTCGCGTGTGGATTCAACCTCGATTCCACGACCTCCATGTTTGCTTCGATTGCCCGCCTCGCGCCGGGCACGCACCTCACGGTTGACGCCGACGTCGGCGCGACCCGCATCGCCCGGCACTGGTCAATCCCGGACCCGGCGCCGATCCGGTTTCGTAGGGCAGACGATTACGTCGAGCGTTACCGTGATCTCCTCGGCCAGGCCGTGGCCGACCGCGTGGATCCTGCCGGGACCATGATCCTTCTGAGCGGCGGGCTGGATTCGACTTCGATTGCGGCGACGGCGCGCCGTATTGCTCCGGATGCGCGCCTGCATGCCTTGACGATGCGCGAACCCCGTGCAGAAACCGCCGCAGATATGGCCCTCGCAACCGAAGTCGCGCAGTGGCTCGGCCTGCCGCACATTCGCGTCGAGGAGTTGAGTGACACCCGTCTGGATGCTGCCGCCTCGCTTCCCGAACCGCTGGTCGGCATGGGCATGGCGGGCTTCCAGGGGATGCTCGCGAAGGTTGCACCAGTTGCCAGCGTGGTGCTTGGCGGGGAAGACGGTGACGCTCTCTTCCACCCTGCTGGACTGGCCGCGATGCTCCGCACGGATTCCGTGGGGCGAACGGCGTTGCGCATCCTTGCCTACATGATCCGGCACGGGCGGCGGCCGTACATGGGTTTCTGGCTCGCGCGTCGCCTCAGAGGGAGCCAAGGGGGCCGGCTGCCGCAGTCCCCTCCATGGATTCGCCCCGCGGTTCGTGCGCTGGTTCCCGCCGATACAGCCACGGTCACGAGCCACCGTGCCCGCCCGGAAGCCGCCCGATCCCTCACGAGCCCTCTCTGGCAGGCCGTCCATGCAGGCGCCGACCGTTCGTATCACGGTGCGACGGTCGAGTTCCGCTGGCCGCTGCTCGACCAGCGGCTGATCGAGTTCGTGTTTGCGATACCGAGCATACCGTGGTGCCAGCAGAAGTATCTGGTGCGCCGCGCGTTCGCGGCCGATCTTCCCCCCGCCGTGGTCGCGCGGCCCAAGACTCCAGCGCGCGGCTACCTGGCAACCGTGGTGCGGGGGTGGCAGGAGCTGACGGGCGCATCGCTCCCGCAGCTCGACTCCCGCACACTCGAGTACGTTGACCCGGTGGGCCTCGGGGCGGCGCTGCGCTCGCCAGACCTCGACGCCGTCATTGCGGGGTGGCGCGCGCTAGCGCTCGACCAGTGGGTCCGGCGTGCCGAGTGTCCGTAAGAGGTGAACCACGCCTGCGCCGTGGGCTCTGTGGCGCAGGCCTCCGTGGTCGTTACTATTGTGGCTATGGAACAGCAGCGGCCTCCGGCTACCGCCCCAGGCGCGTCCGTGCGGGCGGCACCGCTCCATGCCACGACTCCCGCGGACGGCCCGGGGCGCGCTGGCGCCACGCGCATGCCATACACGCGTCCCGTGCTGGTGACGCTCGGGTCGGTTGCGAACCTGACGAGAAGGGTGGACTTTAGCGGCCATCTCGATGGCGGTTGGTTTATTTTCCCGCTGCGCACGGGCTGACGGGCCGTCGCCGGGGCTTTGCCTGGCCTGCTTGACCTGACGAATCACTCCCCCCAAGGACGGCAGGATCGCACACTATTTGGTTCACGGCGTGCGGGTGCGCGTCAACGGGCTCCTGCCGCTCGACGCCGCGGCGGTGCCCGAGGGGCCAGCGGAGGTCTTGGCTCACGCCGGGGCCGCACCGGACTGGGACCTGGAGTCGGCTGATCCTGGTCGCTTCCTCGTTTCTGCCGCCGACAACGACGCAGACCTCGCGGAGGTCGCGTGGATGCGGGATGGCGCGGGCATCCGGTTGCGATCAACCGAAGGAGCGACATTCTGGATTTCCCGCGCGCTCGACGAGGTCTGGCTGCGCTGGAGGCCGCCGCTCACCGAGGTTGATGCCGCGCACTTCCTGCTCCAGCCCGTGCTTACGCTGCTGCTACGGCTCCGAGGGGACCTGGTGCTTCACGCCAGCGGTGTCGTGTTTGGGAACTTCGCTGCGATAGTCTGCGGGCACCCGGGGGCGGGGAAGTCAACGGCCGCGGGTGCGTGCCTGCGTGCAGGAGCGTCGCTTCTTTCAGACGACGCCGTTCGCGTCGAGCCGGGTGATAGGGGCTGGATCGCGCACCCGGGCAACGCCAGTTGCCGCGTATGGGACAAGACTGCCGGAGTCCTGCTTGGCGACCATACGCTTGCCCCGGAGTTCTCGGCAACGTGGCGCAAGCGGGTGATCAGGCCGGCGCAGCTTGGCGCCCGGGCGGCTGCGTCGCCCGCGCGGGTGGGAGTCGTATGCGTGCTGGGAGATCGTACCGGGGAGCCCGAGCCGGCCCTCGTTCAGCTGCGCGGCTTCGAGGCGGTGCAGGCGCTCATCCCGCACACGATGCCGGCGTGGCTTCAGGACGGCGCGCTGCGGGCCAGGGAGATGCGGGCACTCGCGGCGCTTGCGGCATCGGTGCCCGTTGTGCGGCTCGTGGTGCCGCGGGACCCGGCCGCGCTCCCGCTGGTTGCGGATCTGGTTCGCGATGCCGCCGGCGTCTGACCACTTCGACCTCATTCGCGCGTGCTGCATTCACTTTGTGCACGGCGGCGTGGGGGCGGGCGGTGGTGGCGGAACGGGCAGGGAAGAAATCGCGGCGCGCGTCGCTGAGGTCGCCGACTGGGAGGGCTTGGTGCGCGCTGCTGCGTTGCACGGCGTTGCGCCGCTGGTTGCGCGCGAAGCCGTGAGTGTGGCGGGCGATGCGATCCGCGCCGACGGCAGGGACATTCTGCGGCACGCTGAGCGGCGCGCAGCGCTCAACGGGCTGGCCGCCGTGCAGCAGATGGCGGGGCTGGCGCGTGGGTTCGAGGAAGCGGGGGTTGCCGCGCTTCCGTACAAGGGTCCCCTCCTTGCGCTCGACGCCTACGGCGACGTCGCGATGCGGGAATACTTGGACCTCGACTTCGTCGTGCCGCCCGCGGATGTCGAGCGCGCCGTGGCGGTGCTCGCCCAGGCCGGATACTCGCCGGCTGGCCGCCAGGACTGGCGTGCCGCGCGTTTCGGGAACGAGTGGACGGCGCAGGTGAGCTTCACCTGCCCTGGCGGAGCGCTGCCGGTCGAGCTCCACTGGAGGTTCTGCGACCTGAAGTTGCCGTGGAATCCCGATGTCACGGCGGTCTTCGCGAGGGCCAGGGAGCGCGGACTCGCGGGCGCGCGCGTGCGCATTCCCTCCCGCGAAGACCAGTTGCTGCTCGTCCTGTTGCACGCCGCCCGGCACGCGTGGGACCGGCTGGATGCATTCGCCTGCGCGGGCGCGCTCCTCGCTGGCGGCGTGGATGCCCCGGAGCTGATCGAGCGCGCGGCATCGGTGGGCGGAACGCGCGCATTGCTCGTTGGCATGGCTGCGGCGTCGCGCCTCATCGGCGTGGCGCTGCCGGCGGAAATCCGCGCGGGCATTGCAGCCGACCGAGCCGTCGCGCCGCTAGCCGCGGACGCCGAGGCGCGCGCGCGGCGCGGAGGCGGCGATGCGCGCCGCCAAGCCCGGCTTCACCTTGCGCTCCTCAGCTCCGCGGGCGCCCGGGCAAGGTATCTCTCGCTCGCCGCCATCACGCCGACCGCGGCGGACGTAGAGGCGGTGCCACTTCCCGGCGCGCTGCGGTTCTTCTACCCCGTGGTTCGCGTGGCGCGAATCGCGCTTCGCGGCGTCGCTAGACGTTGAAGCGGAAGAGCATCACGTCGCCGTCCTGCACGACGTAGTCCTTGCCCTCGCTTCTGACGACTCCCCTCTCGCGGGCGCCCTTCCACCCGTCGCACGCCACGAAGTCGTCGTAGCTCGCGGTCTCGGCGCGTATGAATCCCCGTTCGAAGTCGGTGTGGATGACGCCCGCCGCCCTGGGCGCCGTGTCGCCGCTGTGGATGGTCCACGCGCGGACTTCCTTCTCGCCCGCCGTGAAGTAAGTCTGCAGTCCCAGGAGGTGGTAGCCGGCGCGGATGATGCGATCGAGTCCCGCCGACTCGATCCCGAGCGAGGCAAGGAACTCGGCACGGTCACCCGGGGCGAGCTGGGCCAGTTCGGCCTCGATCTTCGCAGAGAAGGTCACGACTTCCGCAGGTTCACGGTCGCGCGCGATTGCCGCGCGCAATGCCTGCACGTGAGGGCCTTCGCTGCCTTCGAGTTCCGCATCCGTGACGTTGGCTGCGTAAAGGACGGGCTTGAGGGTGAGCAATTGAAGCGGCTGGAGCACCGCCCGTTCCGCTTCGGCCAGCCCGGCGTGCCAGAGCGCCTTGCCTTCCGCGAGCGCCGCATTGGCCTTCTCGAGCGCCGGGAGCTCGGCCTGCGCCTCCTTGTCACCGGTTCTCGCCGCCCTCTTCGCCTTGTCCAGGCGCTTTTCCACGGACGACAGGTCGGCCAGGGCGAGCTCGAATTCGATGACCTCACGGTCGCGCACCGGATCCACGCGGCCCATCACGTGCGTGACGTCGGGATCCTCGAAGCAGCGGACAACGTGCACGACTGCGTCGGTTTCGCGGATGTTCGACAGGAACTTGTTGCCGAGCCCCTCGCCCTGGGCCGCGCCCTTCACGAGCCCGGCGATGTCCACGAACTGCACCACCGCAGGCACGGTCTTCTCGGGCTTCACGATGCCGCTCAGCCGCCCGAGGCGCGCATCGGGCACCTCCACCATGCCGATGTTCGGGTCAACCGTGCAGAACGGGTAGTTGGCCGCCTCGGCCTTGGCGGCGGTAAGCGCGTTGAAGAGACTCGATTTCCCGACGTTCGGGAGGCCTACGATTCCTAGCGAGAGCACTTTGCGTGTTGTCGTGTGATGTGGGTGTCACCATGCCGTGGTTCGCTCGCGCGCGCCGGCATCAGTCGCCTGCGTCCGCGGCCTTGCCCGTGTAGCGGTTCATCGTGCGCTTCATTCCTTCCTTCAGCCACAGCTCGATCGCCTCGGTGAGTTCCGGCAGGAGCGCCCGAACCGCGGCGGTGTCGGCCTTGCCGAGCGGTCCGAGGACGTAATCCGTGAGCGTCGTCGCGCGTTCGTATCCATCCGGCGGGCCGACGCCGATGCGCAGCCGGCCGTACTCCTGCGTTCCCAGATGGCGCTCGATGCTCTTCAGCCCGTTGTGTCCGCCGGCAGACCCTTTCTCGCGGAACCGGTAGCGGCCAGCGGGGAAGGCGACTTCGTCCACGACGACGAGGAGGTCGCTCGCGACGGAAAAGAACGGACGGCGTGCGTACGTGCGGACCGCCTCGCCCGAGAGGTTCATGTACGTGAGCGGCTTGACGAGGCGTACGCGCGTGCCGTGCACCGTGCCCGCGGCTACGCTGGCGTTCGCGTCCTTCTTCCATCCGCCGAGGTTCCACGCGTTGGCGAGGTGGTCCACCACCCACCACCCGACGTTATGCCGAGTGCGCTCGTACTCACGGCCTGGGTTCCCGAGCCCGACGATGACTTTCATATTGCGCGACGAGCCCGCTCAGGCGGCGCGGCGCGCCACGCGCCGGGTGTCGCCACCCGGCCACGACGCGCCGCGCTGCGTTGCGGCTACTTCTTCTCCCCCTCGCCCTCGGCGCCTTCCTCATCCTCCGCCTTGGACTTGCGAATGAGCTCCGGCTCCGCCGGCGCAGTGGCTGCGGCCGCGGCCTCTCCTGGAGTCGGCTCTGCTACTTCCTTCGGCACCATGCAAACGCAGATCGTGCCGTCGGCGTCGTCGAGGACGTGCACGCCTTCGGGCACCGGCACGTCGCGCACGTGCAGCGACTTGCCAACCTGCAGCGCGGTGACGTCAACGTCGAGGTGGTTCGGGATCTGCGAGGGATCCACGCTGATGTGCAGTTCGCGCACCGTTTCGTCGAGGATGCCTCCGCCGTTCTTGACGCCGTCCGGTATGCCGACGAACCGGATTGGTACGCGCACGGTGATCTTCTCGCCGGCAACGAGTTCCTGGAAGTCAACGTGCAGCACGTCCCGCTTGACGGGGTGGCGCTGGAGTTCGCGGATGATCGTGCGGGCGACCGTGCCGGCAACGTCCAGCTCGATGACGGTGGTGGTGTAGCTGTGCTTCTCCAGCAGGCGGGTCAGCGCGTATGCGTCGAGCTGGAGACTCTGCGGCTCGCGCGCGTGTCCGTAGATGACCGCTGGGATCTCGCCGGCGGCGCGCAGTTTGCGCGCGGTGCCTTTGCCGGACTTGGTGCGGGGGGAAGCAGAAAGTCGTGCCGTTGCCATCTGTATTTACCTCTGCATAGCGGCGCGCTACGCGGGTTCCCGGACATTCGCCGGCCCGGCGGCGCGTCATGTGTCGAGCAGTGGCTGCGCGCGGCGGGCGAGCGCCCGCCGACGTGCCCTTCCGCTCAGTCGAACAAACTGCTCACGCTCTGGTCCGCGTGGGTGAACCTGATTGCCTTCGCCAGCAGCTCGCCAACGGAGAGCACGTTGAGCTGCGGGAACCGCCGCGACCCGGGAATCGCGATTGAGTTGGTCACGGTGACTTCCTTGATCGGCGAGCTCGCGAGCCGTTCCACCGCGGGGCCCGACAGCAGCGCGTGCGTCGCGCACGCGTAGATGTCCCGGGCTCCGAGGTTCTTCAGTGCGCGCGCGGCCTCCGACATCGAGCCGGCGGTGTCTATCATGTCGTCAACGAGGAGGCAGTCCCTTCCGGCGACCTCGCCCACGACGTTGACGACTTCGGCCACGTTCGGAGCAGGCCGGCGCTTGTCAATGATCGCGAACGACCCGTTGAGTCGCTTGGCGAATCCACGTGCCATCTTCGCGCTGCCTACGTCCGGCGCCACGACTGCGAGGTCCTGCAGCCCCTTCTTCCGGTAATGAGTCGCGAACACCGGCACGGCGTAGAGGTGGTCAACCGGGAGGTTGAACATTCCCTGAAGCTGGTGGGCGTGAAAATCCAGCCCCAGCACCCGGCTCGTTCCCGTCGCCTCGATGAGGTTGGCCATGAGCTTGGCGCCGATCGCGACGCGCGGCTGGTCCTTGCGGTCCTGGCGCGCGTAGCCGAAGTAGGGGATTACGGCGGTGACCCTGGCTGCCGAGGCCCGCCGCGCCGCGTCAACGAGGAGCAGCAGCTCGAGCAAGTTCTCCGCGGGCGGGTTGGTGGGCTGCACGATGAACACGTCGGCGCCCCGGACGTTCTCGTCAATCCGCACGAACACCTCGCCGTCCGCGAAGCGGCTCGTGGTGCACCTGGCCAGGTCAACGCCCAAGTGTTCCGCGATCTCCGTTGCGAGTTCGCGATTGCCCGTCCCGGTAAGTACCCGGAACGTATGGGAGGAGACCGCCAAGTCACTCATCGGGGAGAGCCCTGAAAAATACCCAGTTTCGCCGGCGTCTTCAATGCCGGCGGCGGTGCGGCGGGAGTTGCCCCCGGTGGATTCGAACCACCATTCTGCGGTCCAAAGCCGCATGTCCTGCCATTGGACGAGGGGGCAGTGCACGAAAGGTATCGGCGGACTGCCGGGCGCGCACGCGCGCGCCTTGCCCTCGCCCGCGCGACATCGTCGTTCAGGCGATCGTCACCGGGGCGGTACGGGTCGCCGTCTTGGCGTGCAGGACCGTGAAGCCCGGGGGGACGCCGACGAGCCCGACCGAGGGTCCGTCGGGGAATACGCCGAAGGCTGTGGAGCCAGAACCGGTCATCTGCGCTATTGGCGCGCCGGCGGCGCGCAGCAGCGCGATCGCCGTTCCTATCACGGGGTGCCGCTTCACGACGACATCCTGGAGGTCGTTGCCGCTGAGGGCCGCGATCTCCTGCCACGAAAAGTGGCGCTCCGGTGAGCCAGCGCCGGGCCGCTCCGGCGAGTGGGTTGCGGCGAGTGCAGCGTCGCCCGCGACAAGCCCGATCCCAGCGGCTGGCGTTGCCATCGGGTCTGGCTGGCGGCCGGCGGCCTCACGCGACGCTGCGTACCAGCCAAACGCGTCGCGTGACGAGACGCCGAACGGTGGCACGAGGAGGATCATATCGCGCGGTGGCGGCGGCGAGCACGCCGCGAAGACGTCTCCACGGACGAATCCGATCGCGGTCGGTGATTCGCCCGTGAGGAATGGCACGTCAGCTCCCAGCCCGCGCGCGACCGCCAGGAGCGTCTCGTCGTCGAGACGGCGCGGCGCCATCGCGTTGAGCGCTCGGAGCACCGCGCCGGCGTCGGCGCTACCGCCGCCAAGGCCCCCGCCAACGGGAATCGTCTTGTCCAGTTCTATCGCGAATGAATCTGGCCAGCCGGCGGCGTCGCGGAAGCCAGTTGCGGCGCGAAACGCCAGATTCGATTCTACCGGCCCAGCGTCCGCGCCGCGGCAGTCGAGCGAGCGGCCGGAAACGGCTGTGCGCACCACCACCGTGTCCGCCAGCGAAATACGCTGGTACAGCGTCTCGATCCGGTGGTACCCGCTTTCCTCGCGCCCCAGGATCCGGAGGAAGAGGTTGACCTTGGCCTGGGCCTGAACGGTTGCCTCGGGCACGTCAGGCCCCGCGCGGCCCCTCGCCGCGACTGCCTGCCTCGTCCGCCGGCGACCCTGCCGGGGCAACGCCATCCGTCGCGCCGGCGGCGCGGATGAAATCCGTGAAGCGAAGCCGCATGCGGGTCAGGTACCAGCCGCCGATGAGGGTGATCGGGATGTACGAGAGGATGTGGAACCCGAGCGCCCAGGCCACCGCGGGCGCTGCCGCGACGCCGTAGATGCCGAGGCCGATCGTGCCGGATGCCTCGAACAGGCCGAAGAACCCCGGCGACGACGGTGCGGCGACCGCAATGGCAATGAGACCTTGCAGCAGGAGCGCGGCGCTGAACGGCGCGGTGATGCCGAGCGCCTTGAAGCCGAGCCAGAAGGCGAAGGCGTTGCAGAGCCAGTGGATCAGGGTCCACGCGACGACCTCGGCCATCAGGCCGGGGCTGCGCAGCACGCGAAGTCCGTCAACGAAGCCGGCGAGGAGGGCGTGGATGCGCGGCGCGAGCTTCGGCGCGAGGGCGCCGGCGACGGCATTCACGGTACGGGCGACGACTTGCGGTGCGAAGAGGAGAGTGAGCGCGCCAAGGAGCACAACGCCGAGGAATGCCGCAACCGGCCTGAGGTAGGCGGAGAGCGGAGTGCCGTTGATGGTCTGGCCAGCCGGGAAGGCGGGATCCAGCGTGGCTGCGAGCATGAGCAGGAGCACGATCGTTCCATCGAAGAGCCGGTCCACCGCGAGTGACCCGAACGCCGCCGCGAACTTCACCTCCGGGGCCGCGCGAGTGAGGGCGAAGGCGCGGGCGAACTCCCCGGCGCGCAGGGGCGCAACGTTGTTCACCATCATACCCACCGCAGTGCTCTGCCAGAGCGCCGCGAGCGGAAGCCGTCCGTAGGTAGGAGCCAGCAGCGCCTGCCAGCGTCGCGCGCGGAGGGGGAAGATCAGCGTCGCGAAGACGGTGCAGGCCGCCCAGAGCGAGGCATTCGACCCGCGCAGGGCAATCCAGACGCGCGGCAGGTCGGCGTCCCTGAGGACCCACCACAGGAGTGCCGCGCTGACGAGGAGGCCGATCGCACCGCGCCAGCCCAGGCGCACGAACTTACTCCGTGGTCGCGAGTTCGAGCAGGTCGAACAGCTCCGCCAGGGCATCCTCGCCCGGGGCGCCTCCCGCCTTCATGACCGCGCCAACCTCGACTGCGCGCAGCAGGGCCGCGCGTCCGCGGTAGAGGAGTTCCTGGATAGGGACGACCCCGTCGTCCTCATCCACGATGGCGGGCTCGGCGAGCGGTTCCGCGCTCAGCCGCTCGAGGCTCGTGAGTCCCGAGGCGAGCGCCTGTTCGAGCGACGCCCCGGTTGGGGCAGGCATTACGATCGCGCCGGTGGCGCGTGAGAAGGCGGTGGCCGCGGCGGGCGCGGGCGCCGGCGGAGTTTCCGCTCGTGGGGTTGGCGGCGCCGCGGGCGTGCCGGGCGGCGTTGCCGGCCGGCCCGCTGCGAGAACCGCTGCTACGCGGTCGAGTTCGTCCAACGCGCGCAGCTCGAGCGCTGCCGCCGGCTCGACCAGCGCCTTCATGGTGAGCGCGACGGCCTGCTCACCGAAACTCTCGGCTGCGCGTTGCAGGGCGCGTGCTGCGGCTCGAAGGTCGGCGGCCGCGCGTTGTCGTGCAGGGTCCGCTGACGCGCTGCGCGCGGCCGCGACGAGGCCGCGCAGGTGCTCGGCGTGGCTCACCACCTCCAGCCGGAACCGCTCGGGTGGAGTCGTTGGCGGATCGGGGGCGGCGAATACCACGTTGTCGCGGTCCCCTTCGGGGAAGAGCGTACCGATCGGAACTACGTAGTCGTTGTCTTCCGATCTGGCGACGAAGAGGGAGGCCGTGGAGTTGAAGGCCGCCATCGCGCTGCCCGTGGTCGCCGGCTTGCCTCCCGCGTGGAGCGCCTCCGCGGCTTCGCGGAGCACGTTGCCCGCTGCATGGAAGAGGTTCCGGTGAGCGTCAGCCGGCGCGGCGCCAAGCTCCAGCGACTTGGCGGCATCGTCAACCACCTCGACGACTTCCTTGAGCGGTGGCAGGTCCGCCAGCGCGGCTAGGCCCCGGAGGGCACGGATCCGCCTGACCGTATCGCCGAGCGCGTCGAATCCAGTTCGCTGGCCTGCCCATCGCTGGAGGCCACTGCCGATTTCCGCCGCCTCCGATGCCACCCAGAGGCTGCCGCCGACGGCGACGATCGGGGTGACGACGGAACGTCTGTGGAAGGCGGGCGCGAGGGCATCGAGTTCCGCAGCGCGAGCCGCCGCGCGCTCGTCATCGGCGCTCCCCCAGGTGCGGGCATTGCGGACGAGGATCTTGACGTCGTCCACGGCGGCCACGATGGCCGCTCGCAGCTGCGGAGTCCACTGGAGGCTGCCATCCCGCAGGCCACGGCCGAGCCGCTCCAGCCCCGTGGCGACCCTGGCGACTCCGTCAACGCGCGCCATCGTGGCGCTGCCGCGGAGGGCGCGCGCGTTGCGCGTAAAGACTTCGAGGTCAGGCATCTTGCCCGAGGCGCGCGCGAGCGCGCCGTCAATCTGTTCGCTGTACTCGCCGGCCTCGAGCGCGAAGAAGTCCAGCAGTCCGGTGCCCATGGTCGCGGGAAGTTAGCGCAGGCGCGGCGTGATGGTCAGGCTCGGCGTCCGGCGTCGATAGCGAGACGCATCGCGCGCACCGTGGCCGGGAGTCCAGCATAGATCGCGTTGCTGATGATGGAGTGCCCGATGTTGAGCTCCTCGATCTCCGGGATGCCCGCTACCGGCCCCACGTTGCCGGTGGTCAGTCCGTGGCCGGCATGGACGGCCAGGCCGAGCGTGGCTGCCTGGCTCGCGGCGTCGCGCAGCGCGCGAAGGGCGCGGTCGTCGTCCGGGTGCAGGCAGTAGTGCCCCGTGTGCAGTTCGATGGCATCGGCGCCAAGCCAGTGGGCGCGCTCGACCATCACCGGGACGGGATCAATAAAGAGGCTGGTCCGGATGCCGGCTGCCCGGAGGCGCTTGATTGCAGACTCGATCCGTTCCGGTTCGCGCGTGACGTCGAGCCCTCCTTCGGTGGTAATCTCTTCGCGCTTCTCCGGGACAAGCGTTGCCTGATGCGGTTTCACGCGCTCGGCGATTGCGACCATCTCGGCGGTGCAGGCCATTTCCAGGTTGAACGGCGTCCGGCAGCGCTCCTTGAGGCGCTCCACATCGTGGTCCTGGATGTGCCGGCGATCCTCGCGCAGGTGCGCGGTGATGCCATCGGCACCTGCCTGTTCGCACAGGGTTGCCGCCTCGACCGGGTCGGGTTCGCTGGCTCGCCGCGCCTGTCGCACGGTGGCAACGTGGTCAACGTTCACGCAGAGCCGGATGTGCATCTTCAGTTCGGAAGTTAGCATGCGCCGTGACGGCGTGCCGTTACGGTCGTCCGTACGCCGGGAGGCATCTTCGACATGAAGCGACTGGTGATCGGACTGTGCGCCGCGGCGGCGTGCCACTCCGCGCCCCCGGGGATCCGGGTGGGCACGTCTGACCCGCGCAGCGCAGTCGAGCAGATACTCGCCGCAGCCCGCGCGCAGGACCTTCAGGCCGTCACGGCGGTCTGGGGAGACGAGCGGGGTCTGCTGCGGGACCGCATCTCACGCGAGGAAGTCGAGTCGCGGTCGTTCATTCTCGCGTGCCTCCTCCGCAGCGACACGCACACGCTCGGCGATCCGCTGCCGGCGCCCGGGGGCCACGTACTCATCACGGCCGACCTGACCCAGGGCAAGGCTCGCGGCAGCACGCGATTCGAGCTTGCGCAGACCCCCGAGCGGCGCTGGCTGGTGACAAACGTGGACGTGCAGGCCCTGCAGAACGCCGGATTCTGCGCGCGGCCGGGCCGCTAGCGTCGAGCGACCCTGCGGGCTTGCCCGCCCGGTTACTTTTCAGTCAGTTCGATAAGGATTCCATCCGTGCTCCTGGGGTGGAGGAAGGCCACGCGCCGTCCCTCCGCGCCGGGGCGGGGAACCTGGTCCACCAGGACGACGCCCGCGTCGCGGCAGCGCTCGAGGGTGGCGTCCAGGTCGTCCACCGCAAAGCACAGGTGGTGGATGCCCGGACCGTGCCTGTCAACGAACTTGGCGATGGGGGTGCCGGGCTCGACGGGTTCGAGGAGTTCGACGAGCGCGCCGCCGGCCGCGAAGCCGGTGATGCGTGCCCCGTCGGAGCTGGACAGCGGGACTTCGGGGAGGCCGAGGATGCCGCCGAGGAGGGAGCGCAGGGCGGCGGTGGACCGGACGGCAAGTCCGGCGTGGGCGATCCTGGTGCCGCGAGGGGAGTTGGATGGCATGGCAGGCGGAATGGACGCGCGGCGCAATGGGCGCCGTGAGGGAACACTACAGAATGGGCTTCGCGCGCGCGACGCGCGGGGCGTGGGAGAGCGAGGTAACGATGTCGAATGCCTTTGCAGTGACGGACGCGGACTTCGAGGCGCAGGTGGAGAAGCAGCAGGGTCTGACCGTGGTGGATTTCTGGGCCGCGTGGTGCGGCCCGTGCAGAATGGTCGCGCCGATCCTCGACCAACTGGCGGCGGAGTATGCAGGGAAGGCGCGGGTGGCCAAGCTGGACGTGGACAGCAACCAGAAGACCGCGTCGCGGTTCAACGTCAGGTCAATCCCGGCGATGCTCTTCTTCAAGGATGGAAAGCTGGTGGACCAGGTGATTGGCGCGGTGCCGAAGGCAGTGCTCGCGGCCAAGTTCACGCAGCACGCGGCGTAGTGCCTTGACGCGCGCGGCCAGCGACCCGGTGGCCAGCGGCAGGTGAGCCTGCCAGCCGCAGGGCTGCGGCTGCCGCGGTTCAGGGTGCTTCTGCCCCGGACGCGGCTTGCGTACGTCCACCTGCGCAATCTCTTCACCGACGCCAAGCGCGACCGCAAGGCGCGCGTGTTCGGTTACGTGTGCGTGTGGCTTCCGGACGACTTCCTGCTCTTCTACCTGCAGGAAGGCGAGGTCGTGAATGTGACGGCGAGCCCGGACGGCCAGCGCTTCCGTCCGATGGCCATTGCCGATGCAGTCGCGATGGTTCCGCGCGAGGCTGAGTACGGCGAGGTCTGCTTCCATGAAGCGGACGACGAGCAGCTGGCGATGATGTTCTGGACACAGTCGGGCGACGCGGCTCCATGGCCGCCGGACGTCAAGGGCGACGACGCGGACGCCGTGCTCCGATTCATGCGCGCGACCATGCACGACGGCGTGCTTGAAGTGATCTCCGACGAATCGCGCAGCTACGCGGTGGTGCGGGCCGGCGAGGTGGTGCGCGGTTATTTCAGCGACGATGTCTTCGGCGCGCCCGAAGCGCAATTGCGCGCATCGCTCTCGCAGCCGGGCCGCTGGGTCAGGGTGCGTCTCTGGCCGGTACCAGCGGCGCTGCCGGTTCAGGCAGCGCCGGCGCTCATCCGGGCGTACCGTGAGCTCATCATCGGCATAGTGCGACGGCTCCGCACGAGCGGCGTGGGCGGCGCGGCCGAGATCGCCGAGACGGCCCGCCGCAACCTCGTTCACAAGCATCCGGCGCTGGACAGGTTTGGCGTGGACCCCGACCCGCTGCCGGCGGCGGTGAACGTGACGTCAACGCTCTCGTTCGGGCGCGCTCCTGCGTCCGCCACCAGGGACCCGATCTGCGACGCGGCGTCGCTGAGCGCCGCGATAGGCGCGTGGATCGCGGAACTGCTCTGGACCGCGCCGCCTGGCGATGGAACGCCGTCCGAGCGTTTTCTCGAGGACGTGCTGCGCGAGCGCAGGCACATGTACCAGGTCGCCGGCCTGCTGGACTCGCTCCCCTGGCGCCTCTTCGTGTGACCGGCGCGCGCGGGGGGCTCTTCGTCGTCAGCACGCCTATCGGCAACCTGGGCGACATGAGCGCCCGCGCGATCGAGACGCTCCGCTCGGCCGACCTGGTACTCGCAGAAGACACGCGCCACTCGGCGATCCTGACGTCGCACTTTGGCGTTCACTCGCGCGTGGAGGCCTATCACGAGCACAACGAGGCGAAGGCCACGCCGCGGGTGCTGCAGCGGCTTGCCGGCGGAGCCACGGTGGCGCTCGTATCGGACGCGGGAACGCCGCTCCTGTCGGATCCGGGCGCACGGCTGGTGCGCGCTGCGATCGAGGCGGGCTTCCGTGTAACCCCCGTGCCGGGCGCGTCGGCGATGCTGGCGGCGCTGGTGGGGTCTGGCCTGCCGATGGATCGCTTCACGTTCATGGGCTTTGTGGGACGGAAGGGGCGTGACCGCTCGGAGGCCGTGCGCGGCATAGTCGAGTCGAGCGTGACGACGGTGATCTACGAGGCGCCGGGGAGGGCCGCCGCGCTGCTTGCGGCGTTGCGGGATGCCGGCGCGGGGGGCAGGGCGGCCGCAGTGGCGCGCGAGCTGACCAAGCAGTTCGAGGAGTTCCGCCGCGGCACCGTATCGGAACTGGCGGAGGGGTGCGCCGCGGAGCCGCCGCGCGGCGAGGTGGTGATCGTGGTCGCGGGCGCCGCCGAGGCGCCGGAGCCGGACGAGGCGGCGCTGTCCCGACGGGTGGGCGAGTTGCGGGCCGCCGGATTGAGCGCCCGGGAGGTCGCCCGCGTACTTTCTGATGAGATGGGAGCGTCGCGCAACACCGCCTACCGGCTGGCACACGAATGAAGATCCGCAACGGCGCGGCGCTTGCCGCGGCTGTCCTGAGCGTTGGCCTGGCGGCGCGGGCATGGCGCGCCGCGGAGGCGCGTCCTGTCGGCCGGCTGACGGGGGCAGCGACGCCCCCGGCGCCCCGGCTTGCCATCGCGCGGCTTCAGTACGACGGCGGCGGTGACTGGTACGCGAATCCATCGAGCCTGCCCAACCTCATCAAGGCCATTCGGGAACGGACGTCGTTCGCGATTGACCCAAACGAGGGACGCGTAACCCTGATGGACGAACGGCTGTGGGAGTATCCGTTCATCCACATGACTGGGCACGGGAACGTGACTTTCTCGGATGCCGAGGCCGTGCGGCTGCGCGAATATCTTGCGCGGGGCGGCTTCCTGCATGTGGACGACAACTACGGGCTCGACGAGAGCATACGGCGCGAGATGAAGAAGGTGTTTCCGGACCGCGAGTTGGTTGACGTACCGCTGTCGCACCCCATCTATCACGTGGTGTACGACTTCCCGAAGGGCGTACCGAAGATTCACGAGCACGACGCGAAGCCGGCGCGCGGGTTCGGGATTTTTCTGGGCGACCGCCTGGCGGTGTACTACACATGGGAGAGCGACCTTGGCAACGGGTGGGAGGATGTCGGGACGTACCCGAGCGATCCGCCTGAGCTGCACGAGCAGGCACTGAGGATGGGGGTGAATCTGTTCACGTACGCGGTCACGAGCCGCCCGACGCCATGACGCTGCTCCAGATCGTGGACCGGGAGCGGCGCGGCGCACTGCGGCTGCTGCAGTTGTCGGTGCTGGCGCGCTCGGCGGCCGCCTTGGTGGCAGTGCTGTCGCTCGGCGCGTTGGCGCTTGGCGGTTCGCACTGGATCGTGCTACCGCGCGTCGTGCCGTTCGTGATCTGGGGCGGAGCGCTGGGCCTGGCCGGGTGGATCGTTGCGCGGTACGTCCGAGCGGTGCGTCGCGAGGCGTCGCCGGTGGCGATTGCGGGTGCGGTGGAGAGTGAGCAGCAATTGCGCCGCGGCTCGCTGCGCGGCCTGGTGGAGCTGGCTGACAACCGGACCGCGTTCGTGCAGCGCGCGTCCGAGCGGCTCGCCGAGCGGCTCGCGCCGCTGCCGGCACCGCTCGCGCCGGGGTTGCGGCGTACGCTGGCTCGGGGCGTGCTGCGCGGCGGGGCTGTTATCGTCGGCGCCGCGGTAATCGCGACCATCGTTGCCGCGCGTTCCGGAGACGGCTGGCGCGCCCTCGCGCACCCCGTGGACGCCTGGCGCGGGGCGCTGTTGTCGCCGATCAGCATGGTTGACGTGCCGACGCGGCTGCTGCGCGGGTCGTCGTTCAGGCTGACGATTCGTGCGGACGGCAGGCAGGCCGTGCGGCTCATGCGTCGGAGCACAGGGAACGCGTGGGTGGAGACGCCGCTGTCGCTCACGGCCGGGACGGTCACCACCGAACTGGGACCGCTCGACGCCGACCTCACGCTCGTGGCGAGCGACGGGCGGGCTGCGAGCGACACGGCTGTCATCCGCGTTGTGGACCGGCCGTTCCTTGGCGATGTCTCGGTGACGATGTCGTTCCCGGCGTACCTCAAGCGGGCGCCGGAGACGGTGCCCGCCGACGCGATGCTGCGGCTGCCAGAGGGGACGTCGCTCGCGATCCAGGGGCACTCGTCGGAAGCGCTCGCAGCCGTGATGCTCGCGCGCGGGCCGGATTCGCTCCGCCTTGCCCCGGACGGACGGCGTTTCAGCGGCCGGTTCCTCCCGGTGGCAAGCGGCAGCTGGGAGTGGGTGGCCCGCGGCGTTACGACGCAGATCGCGGACGTCCCGCCGCCGCTTTCGATCGAGGTGGTGCCGGACTCCGCCCCGGTGGCCGAAATCATGGCTCCGATGGCTGACTCGCTAGTGGAGCCCGACGGGAGGGTGGCCGTCGAACTGCTTGCGAGCGACGACCACGCGCTCGAGTCGGTGGCGCTGCGCCTCGTCCGCGTGGACGCGGCGGGGCGCGCAGACGAGCCGTCCGTCCAGGTGCTCGGCGGTGCAGGACTCGCGGACTGGGCCGGATCGTTCACGCTCGACCTTGCGAAGTTCCGGCTTGGCGCGGGGGACGCTGTGCGGTTGCAACTGGTGGCGTTCGACGCTTCGCCGAAGCGCATGCGGGGGGCAAGTCGCGAGGTGACGCTCAAGGTGCCGGCCACGGAGGAGCAGCGGTCGGCGGCGCGCGCGGCGGCTGACTCCGCGGCGGCGCGCGTAGCGGCGCTCTCCAAGGCAGTCGCCGACCTGCAGCAGCGCACGGAGCAGGCGGCGAACCAGCGTGCCGCGCAGGGGGCCGGCCAGCAGCCGATGGAGTTCGACAAGGCGCAGCAGGCTCAGAAGCTGGCGCAGCAGCAGAAGGAGATGTCGCAGCAGGTGCGCGACGTATCGCAGGCCGCGAAGGACATCGAGAAGCGACTCCGCGATGCCGGCGCCCTCGATACGTCGCTGGCGCGCCAGCTCCAGCAGGCGCAGGACCTCATGCGGCAAGCGCTGACGCCCGAGATGCTCGACGCGCTCAAGAAGCTCGAGAACTCGTCGCAGCAGCTTGCCGGCGACCAGGCACGGCAGTCGCTGGGCGAGCTTTCGGAGCAGCAGAAAAAGATGCGCGAGGCGCTCGAGAAGAGCACCGAGATCCTGAAGCGCGCCGCGCTCGAGGGCGCGATGCAGACGCTGAAGGACGAAGCGAACGAACTCGCCAGACAGCAGCGCGCCCGCGCCGACAGCGGGCGAAACGCGACTCCGGACGAGCTGAAGCGGCTCGACCAGCGCACTCAGCAACTGTCGAAGGATCTGGAATCGCTGCGCGACAAGCTCGAGAAAGCCCAGGCGGACACCGCCGCGAAGCAGGCGAACGCCGCGCTCGACGAGGCGCAACGCGCCGCGGAGGCGCTCGATCGCGCGATGCAGAACAAGAGCCAGCAGCAGGGGCAGCAGCAGGCGGGCGCGCAGGGCCAGCAAGGTGGCGCACAGCAGCAGGGTGGCGCACAGCAGCAGGGTGGCGGGCAGGGGGGGCAACAGCAAGGCCAGCAGGGGCAGCAGCAGGGTGGCGCGAAGGGGCAGCAGGGCGGTCAGTCGCAGGACGGGAAACAGCAAGGCGCTCCGAACGCCGGAGACGCGGCCGACGCCCTGCAGCGGGCAGCCGACGCCCTCGCCGAGGGTCGGAAGGCGCAGGTCGAGGAGTGGAAGAGCGAGGTGACTGGCGAGATTGACCAGTCGCTGCAGGAAATGCTGCAGCTTGCGCGCCAGCAGGACGACCTTGCCAGCAAGGCGCGCCGGGACCCGGGGAACGCTACGCTGCGTTCCGAGCAGGGCGCGATCGAGCAGGGCGTCGAGAAGGCTGCACAGCGGCTGGCGAACGAGTCCAGGCGGTCGGCGCTGGTTTCGCAGGGTTCGCAGCGGGCGATGGAGGAGGCGCGGCAGCGTGTATCGCAGGCGGCGCGGGAAGCGGGGGATCCTCAGGCGATGAGCGCTGCGCCAGCGAGCATGGCCGATGCCGCTGCCGCGCTCCGGCAGGTGGCCTCGGCGCTGGCGCGCGACCGGGAGCGGGCCAATACGTCGCAGTCCGCCTCCGGGCTGGGTGAGTTGCTTGCGCAACTGCAGCAGCTTGCCCAGCAGCAGGGCGGGCTGAACGGACAGATGCAGGGGTTGCTGCAGATGGCGCAGCAGGCACAGGCAGGCCAGGCTGCAGAGGGTGTTCGCACCCAGGCGCGAGAGTTGAGCCGCGCCCAGCGGGATGTGGCGCAGCAGCTCGCGGAAGTCGGCGATGCCGACCAGTCGGGCCGTGCGGCCGAGCTTGCGCGCGAAGCGAAACAACTTGCGCAGGCGCTCGAGCAGGGCGCCGTGGATCCCGCCGTGCTCGAACGGCAGCAGCGCCTGTTCAGGCGGATGCTCGACGCCGGCCGCACGCTCCAGAACGAAAAGCAGGACGAGTCGGCCAAGCGCGAGTCGAAGCCCGGCGACCAGTCGAACCCGTTCCTTCCTCCCGGCGGGCCGGTGGCGGGCCGTTCGGCGCTGAAGTACCGGGTTCCCGAGTGGAACGAGCTCCGCGGCCTGAGTCCCGAGGAGCGGCGTCTCGTCATTGACTACTTCCGTCGCCTCAACGGCGACACCCGCCCCTGAGGATCGCGCGGCGCGGGTGGCGATAGTGATGCGGGCAGGGGAGGCATCGTGGCGGCTGGTGCTTGCGCGCGTAGCTGGGCGCACGGCTCTGGCTGTGCGCTGCGCATCCGCAATGGCTTCGGTGGCGGCAGTTGCCGTGGTTGCAGGGCCGGCGTCTGCGTCCGCGGCCGCGCAGGCGCAGCAGGCGCAGCAGGCGCAGCAGGCGCAGCAGGCGCAGCAGGCGCAGCAGGCGCAGCAGGCGCAGCAGGCGCAGCAGGCGGCGATAGGCAAGGCGGTGGACCTCGAACAGTCCGGGCGCTGGGTTGACGCGATTGCCGCGTGGCGCGGCGTGCTCGCGGCCGGCGAGGTGGAGCAGGCCGCGCTTGGCCTCGAACGTGGGTTCTCCCAGCTTGGCCAGGAAGACTCCATCCGCGCCCTGGCCGACAGCCTGGTGGCAACGCGGCCCGCCAACCGCGTGCTGCGTTCGATCCAGATCAGGACGCTCCGGTCGCTCGGCCGGCTCGACGACGAGGGGCGAGCGTTCGAGGCGTGGGTTGCGGCGGCGCCGGGCGAGGCAGCTCCGTACCAGGTGTACGGGAACCAGTTGCTGATGGACGGGCGTGCCGCGCGCGCCGATACGATCCTCCGGCGCGGCGTGCAGCAAGCCGGGGCAGCGGCGTTCCAGCTCGAGCTGGCGCAACTCTACGTGTCGCTTGGGCGCTGGGCGCGCGGGGCTGCGGCGTGGCGTGAGATCGTCGCCGCGGAGCCGTACATGGACCAGTCGGCGCTGTTCTCGCTGGGGGCGGTGCCTGCGGGCGAGCGCGATTCCGTGCGCGCGGCTCTGTCGGCGGCGCCGATGTCGGCCGGCGCGCGGAAGGTTCTGGGTATGCTCGAACTGCAGTGGCTCGATGCGAGGGAGGGATGGCGGATCCTCTCCGCGCTGGGCGTCGCCGATTCGGCCTATGCCACCTGGGCGGACTTTGCGTCCGGGGCCGAGCGGCAGGGCGCGTGGATACCGGCGCGCGAAGCGTTGCTGAGAATGTCGTCCACGAAGCCGGAACTGTCGGTGCTCCTGCGCGCCGCCGCGGCCTCGGTGTCGGGCGGCGAGCCAGCGGCGGCCCTTCCAATACTCGCAGGCGCGCGGCGGCTGGCCGACGGAACCGCGTTGCGCACGCGGGTGGTTCCGCTCGAGGTCCGAGCGTTGACGACGATGGGCCGGGCCGGCGAGGCGGAGGCGCTCGTGCGCAAGGATGGCGCGCAGGCCGATGAAGGGACGAGGCAGGCGTACGCGCGCCAGATCGCGTGGGGCTGGGTGCGCGCCGGCGAGGTGGAGAAGGCGCGCGCCGCGCTGGCCGGTGCGAGCGCCGACGACGACGAAGAAGTCTCCGGGTGGATTGCGCTGTTCGAGGGCAACCTCGTGCAGGCACGTGCCGGACTGCGTCGCCCGGCAGATGCCACGCCGGATGTCGTCACCGCGATGGCGATGCTTGGGCGAACCCGCGCCGACACCAACGCTGACGTTGGCGCCGCATTCCTCGCGTTGGCCCGCCGTGACACTGCGGCGGCGGCCAACGGGTTCGAGCGCGCGGCGGGCGAGCTCGGTGGAGCGGCACCGCTGATGCTTGCGTTCGCGGCGCGCCTGTGGGCGGCGAAGAAGTCGGATGCGGCGGCGATCGCGCTGTGGGGCCGGATTGTCGAGCGGTACCCGAAATCGCCAGAGGCGCCCGAAAGCGACCTCGAGTGGGCGCGCACGCTCCGGCGCAAGGGTGACGCAAGTGGCGCGCGGGAACGCCTGGAGCACCTGGTAATCAGCTATCCTGAGAGTGCGCTGGTTCCTCAGGCGCGGCGTGAACTGGAATCGTTGCAGGGGGGTGCGTCGTGATCTGGTGGATGAGCGATGGGGCCAAGACGCCGCAGCGGGGCGGACGGCGGTTCCCGGCAGCGCTGTGGCTTGCCGTACTGGCCTCGACGCTGGTGTCGGGCGCGGTACGCGCGCAGAACCTCTTGGTCCCGATGGACGAGGCGCAGCAGAACCACCTGCGTGCGTACGGGCTTACGTACTTCGCCCTGAAAGAAGGCGACCGCGCGGAATGGTGGCTCAACTACCGCGGCGGCAGCTTCCTGCTGCCCGACAACCCAGGGCTGCGCCGGAAGGCCGCGCTCGACGGGGTGACGGTGCAGCCGATTGACGCCGCTGGCGTTGCGGAGGCGCGGCGCGAGATCGCGCAGAGCAACATGGACGCGATCCCGCTGGAGAAGGCGCCGCACGTGGCGATCTACTCTCCGCCGAAGTCGCCGCCGTGGGACGACGCCGTGACGCTGGCTCTCCGGTACGCCGGGATTGACTACACGCAGATCTGGGACGACGACGTGCTCACGGAGGACCTGTCGAAGTACGACTGGATTCACTTGTTTCACGAAGACTTCACCGGGCAGTTCAACAAGCTTTACCTCACCTACCGGAATGAACCGTGGTTCATCGAGGAGCGCGATCGCGACCTCACCACGGCTCAGCGTCACGGGTACGCCACAGTGCCCGCGCTGAAGAAGGCGGTCGCCGCGCGGCTGCGCGATTTCGTTGACCGCGGAGGGTTCATCTTCGCGATGTGCGGCGCCACGGAGACGCTCGAACTCGCGCTCGCGGGGCAGAACGTGGACATTGCCGCCCCGTTTCTCGACGGCACGCCCATAGACCCGGACGCGGACGCGAAGATGGACTGGACCAGGTCGTTCGCGTTCCAGGGAGCGCACATCGAGATGAACCTCGGCGTGAACGCGATGAGCGACATTGACGGCCACCAGGTGAACGTTCCATCGAGGCGTCAGAGTCTCGGGACCTTCACGCTCTTCAACTTCTCGGCGAAGTTCGACCCCGTGGCGACGATGCTCGTGCAGGATCACCGCACCGTAATCCCCGACTTCTACGGCGTGACCACGTCGTTCGTGAAGGCGCGCCTCAAGCCAGGCGTTACCGTGCTTGCCACGGAGGAGGGCACCCCGTGGGTGAAGTACATCCACGGCGACTATGGCAAGGGATCGTGGACCTACCTTGGCGGGCACGACCCCGAGGATCCGCAGCACAACATCGGCGCGCCTCCGACCGATCTGGCCCAGCGGCCGAACTCGCCGGGCTACCGCCTCATCCTCAACAACGTACTTTTCCCGGCCGCGAAGAAGAAGCCGCTGAAGACGTGAGGAGCGCGCTTCCCGCGAAGGCAGCGGCCGCGGCAGGGCCGCCGGCATCGCGGCTTTCCCCGACGGCAGCCCGCGCCATCCGCACGGCGATCGTCCTCGCGGGCGGGCGCGAGGTGTGTTTCACCTGCGAGGTGGACGGCTCGGGGGGCGTCGTCGCCGCCCGCGTCGTGGCGCGCGGCGACGCGACTAGCGTGCTGGCCCTGCCCGGGTTTGCGAAGCGCGGAGAAATTCTCGTTCACAACCATCCTTCCGGCGTTCTCGATCCGTCGGGGCCCGACCTTGACGTCGCCGCGCGCATGCACGACGAAGGGGTCGGGTTCGCCATCGTGGATAATGACGCGACGCGGTTCTACGTCGTGGTCGAAGTTCCGGAAGCGCCAGAGATCGTCCAACTGGATGGGGGCGAGGTTGCCTCGCTCCTGGGGTCCGATGGACCTGTCGCCGCCCTGCTTGGGCGCTACGAGGACCGTCCGGCGCAGCGGGAGATGGCCAGCCGCGTCGCTCGCCTCTACTCGCTGGGCGGAATCGGGCTCATCGAGGCAGGCACCGGCGTTGGCAAGTCGCTCGGGTACCTCGTGCCGGCTCTGCGGTGGGCGGCAGCCAACGGAGAACGCACGATCGTGAGCACCAACACGATCACGCTGCAGGAGCAGCTCGTAGGAAAGGACCTGCCGTTCCTCGCCGAGGCGCTCGACGATCAGCCGGTACGCTTCGCGCTGCTCAAGGGCTGGCGCAACTACGTGTGCCTGCAGCGGCTGGAGCAGGCGCGCAGCGCGGCGGGGTCGTTGTTCGAGCCGGAGCTGATGGGTGAGTTCGACGCCATTGACCGGTGGGCCGCGCGCACGAGCGACGGGTCGCTCGGCGACCTGCCGGCGCCCCCGCGCGCGGAAGTGTGGGACGAGGTTGCCGCAGAATCGGACCTCTGCACGCGGCTCAGGTGCCCCTACTTCGATCGCTGCTTCGTGTTCAGGGCGCGCCGGGCGGCTGCGCAGGCCGATGTCATCGTCGTGAACCATCACCTGCTGATGGCCGACCTCGCGGTGCGCCGCGCGTCGCAGAACTGGGACGACGCCGCGGTGCTGCCGTCGTACTCGCGGCTGGTGATTGACGAGGGGCACCATCTCGAGGACGCGGCTGCCTCGCACCTTGCGAGCAGGGCGTCCCGGCGCGGCGTGCAGCGGCTGCTCTCCCGCATCGAGCGCAAGGGCAGAGGGCTCCTGCCCGCGCTCGAGACGATGCTCGGGCGGTCGAACGACCTTCTGTCGGTAGCGAGTCTCGACTTGGTGCGGGTGCGCCTCTACGGCACGCTGCAGTCCGCGCGGCAGAGCGCCGAGCGGCTGTTCGACGTGCTCGACGGCTGGATGGCGTCGCAGCCGGACTCGCAAGTGCGCCTCACCGACGCGTTCGACGACGAAGGCGTCTGGCGCGCCGGGCTCGGCGACGCGCTCGACGGCCTCCTTCGCGAGCTGGACGCGCTTGGCGACGGACTCACGCTCGTGCGTGACCGCGTCGAGCTCGATGAATCGCGCGCCGAGGAACTGGCGCCGCTGATGGGCGAACTGCGCGGCGTGATTCGCCGGCTCGAAGGTGCGGGCGACGCGCTGCGCGGCGCGCTGAGGCCAGATGGCGGCGAGCACGAGCGGATCCGCTGGATCGAGTCGAAGGGCTCGGCCGGGTCGTCGGGCGGCAATGCCGGGGCGGGCGCTGGCCGCCAGCGGCAACTCGGCGTGGCCAGCGTTCCGCTGGATCTCGCGCCCATCCTCCGCGACGACCTCTTCCGTAAGGTTGACACCTGCGTCGTGACGAGCGCGACGCTTGCCGTTGGCGACGGCTTCGGCTTCATCGCGCGGCGGCTCGGGCTCGACCAGGACGACGTCGAGCCGGACACTGCGATCCTCGGGTCGCCGTTCGATTTCGCCGCCCAGGCCGTTCTTGCGATCCCCGACGACCTCCCCGCGCCGGCGCAGGGCGACCGCGCGCACGCGGCGCGCACCGCCGAGGTGGCCGCCGACCTCATCCGCCTTGCCGGAGGAGGGGTGTTCGTCCTGTGCACGAGCCATCGCGACGTGCACGACATCGCGCGGCTGTTGCGCGAGGGCGGGGCCGGTCGCGCAGCGGGCCCACTCCTCGTGCATGGCGAGGACGGGCGCGACCAGATGCTGCGGCGGTTCCGCGACCATGGCGACGCCGTGCTCGTGGGTACGGCATCGTTCTGGGAAGGCGTGGACGTCGCGGGCCGGGCGCTCCGCGGGCTGGTGCTGGCCAAGATTCCATTTCGCGTTCCCACCGAGCCGGTCACTGCGGCGCACTGCGAGGCAATCGAGGCGGCGGGACGGGATGCATTCGCCGAGTACATGGTGCCGCACGCAGCGCTGCGCCTCAAGCAGGGGTTCGGCCGCCTCATCCGTTCCACGCGAGACCGGGGCGCGGTCGTGATCTGCGATCCGCGCGTCCTGAGGCGCGGGTACGGGGCGTCGCTGCTGGCGGGCCTTCCGCCGGCAAAGCGCCTGCAGGGCTCATGGGCGTCTCTCCGCCCGCAGCTTGCGGCGTTCTACGGGGAGTCCGATTCGTCGGATGAGGGGTAGATTCACTCGGATGCAAAGGCCTGGGAAGATCGTCTGCGTTGGCCGGAACTACCGCGCGCACGCGAAGGAGATGGGTAACGACGTGCCCGCCGAGCCGCTCCTGTTCCTCAAACCCCCGTCAAGCGTGATTGGCGGCGGCGAGGCGATCATGCTCCCAGCGGACGCCGGCCGCGTTGATTTCGAGGGCGAGATCGGCGTCGTGGTCGGAGCGATCCTGCGTCGAGCGACCGAAGAGGAGGCGTCGAGGGCCATACGGGGGATCGTCGCGGCCAACGACGTTTCCGCGCGCGACTGGCAGAAGAAGGACGGCCAGTGGGCGCGGGCCAAGGGTTCCGACACGTTCCTCCCGCTCGGGCTTGAAGCGCCGGTTCCCCGGGACCATTCCACGCTGGAGGTCGTGACTCGCCACAACGGCGTTGAGCGGCAGCGCGCAAGCGCAAGCGAGATGGTTTTCCCAATTCCGTTTCTGCTCTCGTACGTGTCGCGTTACATCACGCTGGAGCCGGGGGACGTGCTGCTCACCGGTACTCCCGCCGGTGTCGCGCAACTTGCTCCCGGCGACACGGTTGAGGTCGAAGTCGTGGGGCTTTCGCGCGTGTCGAATCCGGTGATGGCCGGGGGGTGACCCGTGGCTGAGCGTCGCCGCCGTGTGATCAGCACGCCCGGGGAGAGGCGCGAGTCGCGTTCTCCGGGGTCGGTGGCGCTGTCCATCTCCCTCCACGTCATACTCGTGGTGGTGCTGCTGCAGATCGCGGTCGCGCCGATGGACTGGATCAACCTGCTCATGCGGGTCGAGCCGCCGCCGGTCGAGCGAATCGGCTTCCTGCAGTTGCCGCGCGGCGAAGAGACTGGCGAGGCGCCGCGGCGCGGTGGAAACGACAGGCCAATAACGACCGCGGTTCCTCCGCGGGTTTTCGTGCCTCGGGTGACGCCATCGGAGGCGCCGAGCGGCCTCCCGTCCATTCCGGTGTCGCCCCCGCGCACGGCGCCCGACCTCGGCACCGGTCCGCTCGTAGGCGGAGGAGGGGACACGCGTGGCGTGCGGCCCTCGTACGCCGACCCGAGGCTCTGGACGCCCGTGGCGCCGGAGGTCACGGCGCCGCTTACGTACAGTGAAAAGGCCGACAGCGTGATGGCGCCGATCTACCGCATGATTGCCGACTCGATGAAGGCGGCGATGGCGGCAGGGCGCGACCCGACGGACTGGACCTTCAAGGTGGGCGGGCAGAAGTTCGGGATGGACCAGAAGTTCATCCGGCTCGGGCCCGTTTCGATCCCAACTGCTGCCCTGGCGTTCCTGCCGCTGAACGTGACGGGGAACCCGTCGTTGATTGACCGCGACAGGCGCCTTGCGGCCATGCGGTCGGAGATCATGGAGCAGGCAGCGCGCGCCTCGCGCGACGACGACTTCAAGCGGGCGGTGCAGGCGCTCCGTGAGCGCAAACAGAAGGAGCGCGACGACGAGCGGGCGAAGAAGGCCGCTCCTCCTTCGATCACGCCGTAGCGCCGCGCCGCGGTGGCCTGATCACCCCGACGGCGACGCCGAGTATTTCGAAGTCGTCTTCGCGCGACAGGTGCAGGTCGCCCGGTCCCGCTGCGCCGGTCAGGACCAGGCCCGCGCCGCGGCGTATCATTGCGCTCACGAGGATGGCTCGCGCGACCCGCGCCACCACGACGTCGCCATCATTCGCGCGCGCCGACGGGTGGACGATCACCAGGTCGTTCGCGTTGATGCCGTGCGCGGGCAGGCCGAACGGGAGTGCGCGTACGAGGCACGCATCGCTGGCGCCGGCCACGCGTCGGTCCACGGTCACATAGTCTTCGGCGACGAAGCTCCCGGTGAGCGGATCGAGCGCCAGCAGCGGCAACGGCACCGTACCCATCGCCCCGGCAAAGCCAACGAGCGACACGCCGCGGGAGCGGCCCGGATGACGGCGGACATAGCCCTTGAGGGCGAGAGCGTCGAGGATGTCGGTAACCGACTTCGTGCTCGGGATGCGCAGGGCCCTGCCGATCTCGCGTACGCTGGGCTGGAACGTATGCTCGGCGAGAAAATCGAGCAGGAACTCGTAGAGCCGCTGCTCGACTGGGGTGAGGGGCTGGCGCGGGGCGGTCACGCCGAAGTCGTGGCGAGGTACGGGTGGGCGAGCGCCGTGTCAATGCGTCGCAGCGACGCGTCACGCCCGAGCAGCATGAGGACGTCGAAAATGCCGGGGCTGGCGGCGAGGCCGGTAAGGGCCACACGGAGCGGCTGGAGCAGCTTCCCCGCGCCCACGCCCTCGCGTGCGGCGAGCGAGCGCATCGCTTCTTCCATTGGCGCCGCTTCCCACGCCGCGAGTCCGGCAAGCGTCTCGCGCGAGGCGGCCAACAGACGCCTTGTGGCGCCCGCGTCCTTCCACTGCTTTGCGACCGAGGCAGGATCGTACTCGACGGCGTCCACGAGGTACGGCAGCGCCTGGTGCACGAGTTCGACGACCGTCCGCGCGCGGACGCGCAGCAGGTCAACGAGGCGATTGACCCATGCCGGGCCGCGCGAGGCGAGGTCCGCTTCGGTCGCGAGCCCGGCCGCCACGAGCGCAGCCCCCACGATTGGCGTCAGCTCGGCAAGGGGCATGCGCGCCATGTGCTGTCCGTTCATCCACTCCAGCTTTGCAGGGTCGAACACGGACGCCTTGGCGAGGAATCCGGCCTCACCGAACGCATCGAGCAGCTCTGCGCGGCTCATGACCTCGCGATCGCCCCCCGGGCTCCAGCCCAGGAGAGCCAGGAAGTTGCACATGGCGTCGGGGAGGATGCCGAGGTGGCGGTAATCGCCAACCGCCGTGGCCCCGTGCCGCTTGGAGAGCTTCTTCCCGTCGGTGCCGTGGATCATCGGGAAATGCGCGAACACCGGCGGCGGGGCGCCAAGCGCGCGGTAAAGGAGGATCTGCTTTGGCGTGTTCGAGACATGGTCGTCGCCACGCATGACGTGCGTGATGCGCATCGCGATGTCGTCCGACACGACGGCGAGGTTGTAGATCGGCGTGCCATCGGAGCGGAGGATCACCAGATCGTCGAGCTCTCCGTTGGCGAACGCGATCTCGCCGTGCACCATATCGCGCCATGCCGTCGTGCCGTCGGGTACGCGAAAACGGATGGCGTACGGCTCGCCGGCTTGCACGCGCCGCTCGACTTCGGCCGGGTCGAGGCGGTCGCAACGGCGGTCGTAGCGGAACGCTCCCTTTTGCGCCACCGCCTCGGCGCGACGCGCGTCGAGGTCGGCAGACGTGCAGAAGCAGCGGTACGCCCCGCCAGTGGCAAGCAACGCCATCGCGTCGCGCCGGTGGCGCTCGAGATTCGCGCCCTGGTAGACGACATCTTCGTCCCAGTCGAGGCCAAGCCAGTCGAGCCCGTCGAAGATCGCCCGCGTGGACTCGGTCGTGCTGCGGGTACGGTCGGTGTCTTCGATCCGGAGCAGGAAGCTCCCGCCGTGCTTGCGGGCATAGAGCCAGTTGAAGAGCGCGGTACGCGCTCCGCCGACATGCAGGTACCCGGTCGGCGACGGGGCGAATCTGACTCTCATGGGCACGATCCTTCGCCCCGCTGGTAGTGCAACGTTGAACCACGGAGACGGAGGGATTCGAACCCTCGATACAGGTATAAGCCCGTATAACGGTTTAGCAAACCGCCGCCTTCAGCCTCTCGGCCACGTCTCCCATGAACGAATAGAGCGAAAACTAGGCGGGTGACGGATGGTGATGCAAACCGCCCCCGCGATGCACGCCTTCGAGCGGAGGGCACAGGACTCGAACCTGTAAGCGGCTTTCACCGCGGCGGTTTTCAAGACCGCTGCCTTACCAATTAGGACTAGCCCTCCCGACCCGAAATCTCGCCCGGAACATCGGGGCTGACAATACAGCGCGGCGAGCAGTTGGCCGGTTGCGGCGTCCGGTCTAGGTTTCAGCCAGCCGGTCAACCCATCCTTCTGTCCCGCATGCCTGAAATCCCCGAAGCGGCAAGGCCAGCGCTCGACATGCTCCGCGGCGTCGGCGGCGACGGCATGATCTCGATGCTGATGCGCACGTTCCTCGACTTTGCGACGGAGCGGATGGCCCGGCTTGCCGAGGAGGCCGACAAGGGCCGTTGGGATGAAGTCGCCAGCGTAGCGCACGCGCTCAAGTCGAGCGCTCGCCAGCTTGGAGCCGTGCAGCTCGCGGATGCGTGCGCGGTTGCGGAGGCGGCCGGGCGGGCCGGCGACGGCGCAACCGCGGCCAGCGGCGTAGCGGCGATGCGCGAAGCGTTCGCCGCCGCGCGCCCCTGGATGCAGGAGCTTGCGGCGGCGGCTTCGAGCTAGCGCGATGCGGGAAACTCGCCGGGGATGACGCGGAGAGACTCGGCGTTTCCCGGCTGGCTGGCCGTCAGGGTGTCTTCTTCGCGGGCGCCTTCTTCGCGGGTACCTCGACCGCGTTCGCAGCCGTATCTCCCCCCGGGAGGAACGGAGGCTCGTCGCCCGCGCCTTCCATGAGGCCCGCCGATTCGAGGTGCGCTGCGCGCGCTACAGCCGCTGCGCGCCTGAGTGTGGCGGCGGCTTCGGCCTTCTGGCCATGCGCGCGCTCGACTGACGACAGGATGTACCCCAGATTCACATAGAGGTACGGAATCCCAACCGACGGCCGGTCAACCCAGTCGCCCTTGAACACCAGCGCATCGGGCGCCTTGAACCCGTCCCAGAGCGCCTGCGTGCGCCGGAGGTCGAGGAATCCGTCGCCGGGGACGTCAACGATGTCGCCGCCGGCCTTCACGGAGTCCGGCATCACACGCCGCGCGAGTCCTTCGGTCACGAGATAGGCGCTGAGACCGAGGTTATCGAAGGGGTACCCAGCGGCGGTGCGGCTGAAGTACACGGGCCTGTTGCCGTCCTTGATCATCTGGAGGACGAGCACGTCGGCCTTCTGGAGGAACTGCTTCGGGACGACAGCGCGAATCTTCCCAGCCTCGAAGAGCTGGGCCTGCGGCAGGTCATATCCCAGCGGGATGGCGTCCACCTGATCGAGCGTCAGGGTGAGCGCCGGTCCCTTCGGCTTGTCCCACTTCTTTCCCTTGTATGCCGGCGGCCCCTTTGCCTCGTCGTAGTCCTCCACGGGGCGCCGGACCATCTGCCGCGCGTACCAGTCGGTATTGAGCAGCGAGGTGTTGGCGACGAGGACATCGCGCCGCACTCCGAGCACTTCCTGCGCGTACCAGAGGGGGAACGTGTCGTTGTCGCCCACGGTGACCAGGATCCCATACGGCTCGACCGAGTTGAGCAGGTCGGTCGCAAAGTCCGCGGTATCGGTCTGTCCGCGCCTCGATGAGGCGCTCCAGTTTCCGACCAGGGGCACGAGAGCCAGCAACAGAATTGGCGACGTGGCCAGCCAGTTGCGTCGCGGGGGCAGTTCCTCCGCCTTGCCGCCAACCGTGCGGGTCTCGGTGCCGAGTAGTGCCGCGAGCGACTCCCAAAGGTACGTGAAGCCGAGTGCCGCCCAGACGCTCCACGCGGAGAAGCTCCACAGGTAGAAATAGTCGCGATCGCGCACCTCCCTCGGGACACTTTCGCCGAGTTCGGGCGCCTGCGATGCCCCGTAGAGGAAGTTCAGGTAGTAGATCAGGACCAGCGTGAGCGTGAACATCAGCGGTCCGAAGAAGGTGAAGCTTCTACGGTCGCGTTTGTAGTGCACCCAGCCGCCGAGCAGCCCGAGTATGAAGAAGATTGCCGCGAGGGCCCCCTGAAGGCCGGCTCGTTCGCCGTGGGCGTCGCGGAGCCACTGCCACTTGAAGTAGTACCACCACATTCCGATCTGCGCCGAGAATGGCACGCCGCGGCGGTCGGAGAGTGACGGCTTCCCGTACTGCTCGCGGTTGAAGTTGTACATGAAGGCGTTGTACGTGCCCTTCGAGAAGGTGCAGCCGACGCTGATCGTATCGCGGCAGGCCGTGGGCTCGCCTTCGTTGATGGCAGGGAAGTACGCGGCCCTGATGGGCTGGGTCGCGAACGACGAGCCGCCGAGAGCCAGCATCGCGATGCAGAGCGCTAGGATCTTGCCGCGCAGGATGGTCCTCGGGCGGCGTATGAGTACGGCGAGGCCGACGGCGGGCGCAGGCAGCATTCCTGCCATGTGCACACCGTAGCCGAGCCCCAACAGGTAGGCAATGAGGATGAGAGTCTTGTCGGCTTTGGGGCCGTCCGGGTCGTCGCACCAGCGCACCGTGAGCCATGCAACGACCGCGAGGAGGGCCAGCGAGACCGTGTACACCTTCTCGTTGACCACCGACTGCGCCCAGACGGTGAACGAAGTCGCTCCGATAAGAACGGCGAGCGACCCGCCGGCGATGCGCTGCCACCGCTCCGTGAACCAGCCCACCAGCACGCGCTCGGTGATGAGGAACCACATGCCCGCGGCGATTGCGCTCGAGACCGCCGCGAGCAGGTTCACCCGCATCGCCACGGTGGGGGCGATGGGCAGGATGCTGAAGACGCGCCCGATGAGGACGAACATCGGGTTGCCGGGCGGATGCGGGATGCCCAGGGTGTACGCGGCCGCGATGTACTCGCTCGTATCCCACATCGCCGTCTCTGGAGCGAGTGTGACGATGTAGAGCGCCAGCACCGCCAGCGACGCAATCGTCGCCGCGAGGTAGCTGGGTCGGTGGTCGAGAGTGGTGGAGGCGCTGGTAGCCATCAGCCTGGTTCGTGTCCGGAGGGGCGCAAGCAACCAATTTCGTACTGCGGGGGCTCCTTCCGGTAGTCTGCGCTTCCCGGAGGGCGCTAGTGCCGGAAGGTTCTCCGCCCGGTGAACAGCATCGCAATGCCATGTTCATCCGCAGCGGCGATGACTTCGGCGTCGCGCACGGAGCCGCCTGGCTGGACGATGGCACGCACCCCGGCCTCGGCTGCCTGATCCACGCCGTCGCGGAACGGGAAGAATGCGTCTGAGCCCAGGGCGGCGCCCACCGGGTCGTGCCCGGCCGCGCGCGCCTTGTGAACCGCGAGGAAGGAGGCGTCCACGCGCGACATCTGGCCGGCGCCGATGCCCATCGTGGCTCCGTTCCGCGCCAGTACGATCGCATTCGACTTCACGCCGGCGACCGCGCGCCACGCGAAGAGCAGATCGGCGCGCTCTTCGGGCGTGGGCGAGCGCTTCGTAACCTGTGTCCAGTCGGTGTCGTCGAAACGGAGCGACGGCCGCTGCTGCACGAGGAGTCCGCCGCGCACGCGCTTGTAGTCGTGCGGGGCGGACGGGCCCGGCCGGCCAACGAGGACGCGGAGGTTCTTCTTGGCGGCCAGCGTCGCCAGCGCTCCCTCGGAAAACTCCGGCGCGACGACGCACTCCACGAAGAGCGAGGCGACCAGCCCTGCCGCCTCGTCATCCACCGGCGTCGAGAACGCGATGACGGATCCGAACGCGCTGGCAGGATCGCACGCGAACGCCTTGCGGTACGCGTCGGCGGGTGTTGGGCCGGTGGCGAGGCCGCAGGGCGTGGTGTGTTTGACGATCGCGCAGGCGCAGCCCGAGCCGAACGGGTCGAGCGCCAGCAGCGCGCCCTCGAGGTCCAGCAGGTTGTTGAACGAAAGCTCCTTGCCGCCGCGCTGTTCGATGCCGGCGAGCCCCGCGCCTGCCGCTTCCACGTAGAACGCGGCTTCCTGCTCCGGGTTCTCGCCGTAGCGAAGCGGCTGACGCCGCTCGAAGGCGAGCGCGAGGCGCTGAGGAAACTCGTCGGCCCGCTGTGCCGCGAACCACGCCGCGATAGCCGCGTCGTAGGCAGCCGTGTGCGCGTACACTTTGGCCGCGAGCTCTCGCCGGAGTTCCGCACCGTTGCCGCCGGTCTTCAGCGCCGCGGCCACGCGCTTGTAGTCGGCCGGGTCAACCACGACGGTGACCGCGGCGAAGTTCTTTGCCGCGGACCTCAGCATCGAGGGCCCGCCAATGTCTATCTGCTCGATTACGTCACCGGGCGCGGCGTCTGCGTTGCGCGCCGTCTCGCGGAACGGGTAGAGGTTCACGCAAACCACGTCTATGGGCGCAATGCCGTGGCCCGCGATTGCCTGCATGTGCTCCGGGAGGTCGCGGCGCGCGAGCAGGCCCCCGTGGATCGCGGGGTGCAGCGTCTTCACCCTGCCGTCGAGCATCTCGGGGAAGCCAGTGACATCGGCGACGTCACGGCAGGCGAGGCCTGCATCGCGAAGCGCGCGGGCGGTGCCGCCGGTGGAGACGAGTTCGTATCCGAGCGTGACGAGTTCACGCGCGAAATCCGCGAGTCCTGTCTTGTCGGAGACCGATAGGAGGGCAGTGGGCATCGTCAATCTCGATGTGCGGGGGCAGGGGCCAGTTCAACCTGCACGCCGGCCGGGGGGTGATCGAACAGCGCCGCGGCAGAAAGATCTACCGTCGCCGCGCCGTCTGCATGGAGCCGCACCAGCCCGGCGGCAAGCGCGTGCACGGCGCGCGGCAGGACGAAGTGCTCCCCAACGAGCACGCGCCCGGCGAGTGCTTCAGCGGTATCGCCTGCCAGTACCGGCACGCGAGCCCGGACGATCGCGGCGCCCCGGTCGTACTCCGCGTCCACGAAGTGCACCGTCGCCCCGGACGCGGTATCGCCAGCGGCGAGGACCGCGCGGTGAACACGCGCGCCGTGCATGCCCCGGCCGCCGTGACGCGGCAACAGGGCAGGGTGCACGTTCACGATCCGGCCGGCATAGTGCGCGGCAACCGCCGCCGGCACGAGGCGCAGGTAGCCGGCGAGCACGACGATGTCTACGTCATGGCGGCGCAGAGCCTCGTCGAGCGAGCGCGCGTCACCGGGATCACCGATGACTTCCGCGGGCACGCCGGCGGCCGACGCGCGGCCAAGCGCGCCGGCGTCGGGGCGGTCGCTCATGACCACGCACACGCGCGCGACCGGTGATTCGGCGGCGTTGAAGTACGAGAGCAGCGCGGCGAGGTTGGATCCACCACCCGATGCCAGCACCGCGATGCGCCGGGGTGGACTGGCCGGCTCGGTCACTTGCCCACGGCCGCCTCGACGGCCGCGATCAGCGAAGGAATGACGAGCATTTCCGACTGCGCGCGCGCAACCTCCTCTGGGGGCGTTGCTTCGGATGGAACGAGGATGCCGCGCGCGCCATAGTGGCGGGCCGGCTCGATGTCGCGCCACCGGTCGCCGATGAACGCCGAAGCCGCGGGATCCACTCCCTGCTCCGTCGCGGCGCGTTCGAACAGTGCGATGCCCGGTTTGCGGCAATCGCAGGGGCCGGTGAAGTCGGGGTGATGCGGGCAGTGATACTCGGCGTCTACGAACGCGCCCGCCTCTCCGAGGAGCGAGGTCACGCGACGTCTGACCGCGTCGTATTCGTGCTCGCTGAACATGCCCCGCGCGATCCCGGACTGATTCGTCACTACGATCACCGGGAACTGGCGGTTGTTCGCGATCCGGATTGCCAGGGCGGCGCCCGGCATGAGTTCCACCTCCTCCGGCCTGCGCACGTACCCGGTGTCCCTGATGATGGTGCCGTCGCGGTCGAGGAAGACGGCGGCGCGGGTTTCGCGCAGGGCTTCGCCGATGGCTACGCTCTTGATGAGGGACGCGCGCCGGCGCGGCCCGGACGTCGGCCCCGATCCGGTGGACCCGCTCGACCCGGCCGGCTCGGGCGCTGTGTACCGGGTGCCTGGATGGGTCACTGGGCTGTCCCGCCGAGCGCATCGGCGACTGCGCCCACGAGCAGGTCGTCCTGGGCTTCCGGCACGCTCCGTAAGTCGAGCTGAAGGCGGTCGTCGAGCACACGGCCGACCACCGGCACGCTGGCCGCACGCAGCATGGCGTCGGCTCGGGCGGCGCTTGCCGCTTCGATCCGTACCGCGGCCGACGCGATGCGCGCCGAGGGGAAGGCGCCGCCGCCCACAGCGGATTCCGACGCCACCGACACGCATTCGATGCCGCCCTTTCGCAAGCGCGCGGCAACGGCTTCCGAGCGGCGCCGGATAACTTCGGCAGGAGCGGTGAGCATCCTGAGCGTGGGTAGCTCCGCGACCGCTGCCGCAGGGTCGCGATAGAGTTCGAGCGTTGCCTCGAGCGCCGCCAGCGTGAGCTTGTCAACGCGCATGGCGCGCGCGAGCGGATGCTTTCGCATCGCGTCCACGGCCTCCGCGCGTCCCAGCACGATCCCGGCCTGCGGGCCGCCCAGGAGTTTGTCGCCGCTCATGACGACGAGCGTGGCGCCGCTCCTCACCGCTTCGGGGGCCGTGGGCTCGCCGCTCAGGCCCCACGGCGAGAGGTCGAGCATGAGGCCGCTCCCGAAGTCGTGGATGAGCGGCACACCTGCGCGCGCGGCAACCGGCGCCAGTTCCGCAGGCCCGACGGACGCGACGAAGCCCTCCTGCACGAAGTTGCTGCGGTGCACGGAGAGTATCGCAGCCGTCCGGGGCGTGATGGCGTTCACATAGTCGGCTGCGTGGGTGCGGTTGGTGGTACCCACCTCGACCAGCAGCGCGCCGCTTGCGGCCATGATCTCCGGAACGCGGAAGCTGCCGCCGATCTCCACCAGCTCACCGCGCGAGATGATCGCTTCGCGCCCGTCGGCGAGCGCCGCGAGCGCAAGGACGAGCGCGGCTGCGCAGTTGTTCACAACCATTGCGTCTTCCGCGCCTGTGAGCTCGCGGAGCAGCGCGGCGCAGTGAATGTGGCGGGAGCCGCGTACGCCGGCGTCGAGGTCGTACTCGATGTTCGAGTATCCCGCGGCAATCTGCGCGATCGCCGCGAGCGCTCGCTCTGCAAGCGGGGCGCGGCCGAGGTTCGTGTGGAGCACGACGCCCGTCGCGTTGACGACGCGCCTGAGCGAGCGTGTCATCGTGCGTTCCACTTCGGCTGCAATCAGCGCCCCCCATCCTGGGAGGTCATGGGCGCCTTGGCTGCGGTTGCTCCTTGCGGCCTCTATGACTCGCCGCGTGGCCGACGCAACCACGTCCCGCGGGGCGCGCGCGGTGAGGGCGCGCACTGCGTCGGACTCGAGCAACGTGCCGACGGCCGGAAGGTCGCGCCGTGCGTCGGTCACGTGCCCCCCGGCGGCGGACGGCGTTGCGTGGTGTCGCGGGGGGCGGGGCGTGGGCGCGCAACGACCCGGTCGCTGCTGCGCGGAGGGCCGACGACGGCCTGGACATCTCTCGCCGTGAGCCGGACGGCCTCGCCCGCGGAAACGGGTTCGGCGAGGACGATTACGAACTCCGTCGGCGGCGCGGGCCTGCGGAGCACAGGCGCCGGGGCCTTCTTCGCCGTGTCGCGCATCGCCCGGAGCGAGTCAATCTGCGCGCGAGCGAGCGAATCGCGCTGCGCAGCGATGCGCAGGGAATCCCGGCGCGCCAGGGCCTGGCGGCCCTTTGTCGTCGTATCGGCACGGAGCGCGGAGTCTTCGCGCGCGGCCTTCGCCAGCGCCTGGGCGGAGTCGAACGCGGCAGCGGTGGCAACGGAGCCTACGGCGATCGCCGACGAGTCACGGTACCTTCGCACGGTGACCTGCGACGGAACGAGCGGCGGCGCGCCGCGAAGGCCGTGGTCGAACTTCAGCCGTATGGTCGTCGAGTCGCCGAACGCGGCCTCGGCAATGTGAGCGCCAAGCGTGTCGCGAGGGATCATGTAGAAATCGTGACGCGCCGAATCCACGACTGTGACGGTCGCGGTATCCCACGGTTCACGCGGGTCGCGCGTGCCGTTGTTGTTGGCGTCAATCCACGCGCGCACGAGGTACCTGGCGGGGGGCAGCGTGCCGAGCGCGAACCAGCCAAGCGAATCGGCCGCGATGCTGTAAGTGAGGATCGTATCCGGGGGGATCGTCGCGTCAATGCGCGCCCGCGGGGCCGGCTTCCCGGCCATCCAGTCGAAGGCGGCTCCGCGCATGGCGCCGTCGGGAATCGCGTTGCCGGTGGCAAACACGGTGCGGAAGGCCGTCGTGGTCGCGTTCGTGCGGAGGTCCGTGAGGCCCGGCAGGATGGTGACCGCGTACGCCGTGTTCTGCCGCCAGCCGCCGCGCGGACGGATGACTATGCGGTTCCGCGCCCAGTCAACTTCTGGTTTTCCGCTGCCGGGCGAGATAACCACGATGCTGCGCAGATCGGGAGCGCCGCGTGGGCGTTCACTGACCACTTCGTCGAAGGTGAACTCGACGGCGCGCGGCATCACTCCCACCGACCCGCTCTCCGGGGTGATCTTCAGCAGCGCGGGCGGAGTGGTGTCGGGCGGGCCGCCGGGGGGCATTCCCTGAGAGGCGCACGCAAGCACGATCGCTGCGACCGCCAGGGCGGCGACCGGCGCGGGCCGTACCCGCGCAGAGCGCGCCGACCCCGGGCGACGCACTGCGTATGCTGCCGGAGCAGGGGTCACTGAGTGGCCAGCGCGGCCAGCTTAGCCGCGAGCTGCCCGGCGCGCTCCGCCCACTCGCGCTCCTTGGCGCGTTCGGCTTCTACAACCGCAGCCGGCGCCTTCCCCGTGAACTTCTCGTTGGCCAACCGGCCGCGCAGCGCGGCGAGTTGCTTCGTGAGGCCCTCGAGTTCAGTCGCGATCTTTCCGCGTTCCCTGCTGAGGTCAACGACCCCCGCGAGCGACACGATGACCTCGAAGTCGTTTGCGACAAGCTTGCGCGCGGCGCCCCCGTGCGGGATATCGCCCTGCGGCACGAGCGAGCACTTCGCCATCCGCGTGATGAACGCCGACTCCGCCGCGACGGCCGCGGCATGGGATGGGCTGGAAGTTGCCGCCGCGACCCGGACCGTCTCGCCGGCGGGAACGACGTATTCGTTGCGAATCTCGCGCACGGCGGTGATCGTCGCGCGCGCGATGTCGAACCCGCGGCCGTCATCCTCCTGCGACTGGCCGCTCCTCACCGGCCATGCGGCGGTCGCGAGAAACCCGCTGCCGTCCATGCCGCGCTCCGGCAGTCGCGCCCAGAGCGCCTCGGTCACGAACGGCATTATCGGATGGATGAGGCGTAGCGCCCGGTCGAATGCATGCACGAGCACCGCCCGCGCGACGTCCCGCTGTGGGTGGCCGGGGGCGAGCCGCGTCTTGGCATGCTCGAGGTACCAGTCGGCGAGCTCGGTCCAGACGAACGCGCGCGCGGCTTCGGCGTACTCGTCGAGGCGAAGCCCGGCGTGGCGTTCGGCTTCGGGCCAGGCGCCGTCCCCGGGAGGGCGCGCGGGGCCGAGCGAGGAATCGGCCCGTGCGATTGCCGCGTCGAGCCGCGCGAGAATCCAGTGGTCCGCCGGCCGCAGGTCGTCGTTGTTCATGTCGCGCAGAGCCCGCACCGGCTCGGTTCCCGCCTGGAGCAGGAGGAACCGCCCGATGTTCCAGAGCTTCGTGGCGAAGTTGCGTCCGGTCGCGAACGATTGCTCGATGTTTTCGTGGTCGAGGAGCAGGTCGGAGCCGAGTCCCATTCCCGCGATGACCGTCCAGCGCAGCGCGTCGGCGCCAAAGCGCTCCACCACGTCGAGCGGGTCAATGCCGTTGCCCAGCGATTTGGACATGCGCCGGTGCTGCGCGTCGCGCGCGGTGCCGTGCAGGTACACCGTGTGGAATGGCGCGACGCCGTCCGGGCCGCTCGCGGCGGGCACTGCGGGCACGAACGATCCGCGCTTGTCTGGCCGCGTTACGTACATGCCGCTCATGATCATCCGCGCCACCCAGAAGAACAGGATCTCAGGCGCGGTGACGAGCACGTCGGTGGGGTAGAACGCGTCGAGGTCGGGCGTGGCGTCCGGCCAGCCGAGCGTGGAGAACGGCCAGAGCTGCGAAGAGAACCACGTGTCGAGGACATCGTCGTCCTGGCGGGCCGGGCCGCCGCAGCCGGGGCACCTCGGATGGTCGTCGCGGTGGGCGAAGTGCGGCGGGCAGCCGGGCGTCGGCGACTTGCAATAGAAGACCGGAATCCGGTGTCCCCACCAGATCTGCCTGCTGATGTTCCAGTCGCGGATGTTCTCCATCCAGTTCACGTACACCGCCTCCCACCGCTCTGGGAGGATGCGTACGCGGCCGTCCTTCACCGCCTGGAGGGCGGGCGCCGCGAGCGGTGCCATCTTCACGAACCACTGCTCGGAGAGGCGCGGCTCGACGATCGTGTTGCAGCGATAGCAGCGGCGCACCGCATGCGCATGCTGTTCGACCTTCACCAGGGCGCCGGCAGCTTCGAGCGCCTTCACGACTTTCTTGCGGGCGTCGGCGCGGTCCATGCCCCGGTACTCCGGCGGCACCCGGCCGGCTGCGTTGGCGTATTCCGCCATGTTGCCCTCGGGGGTCATCACGAGGGGCATCGGCAGGTCGTGGCGCCTTCCGACATCGAAGTCGTTCGCGTCGTGGGCGGGCGTGATCTTGAGGGCACCGGTGCCGAAGGTTCGGTCAACGTAGGAGTCGGCGATTACCGTGAGCTCGACGCCGTTCGCCGGGTTGACCACCCGCGCGCCCACGAATCCCGCGTAGCGGTCGTCTTCAGGGTGCACCGCTATGGCGACGTCGCCGAACATCGTTTCGGGGCGCGTCGTCGCGACCACGATGGCGCGCGAAGGGTCGCCCGCGACCCGGTACCGGACATGGTACAGGTTGCCCTGCGCGTCGTGGTGCTCCGCTTCTTCGTCCGAGAGTGCGGTCAGGCAGCGCGGGCACCAGTGGATCACGCGGTGGCCGCGGTAGATCAGCCCGTCCTCGTACCAGCGCACGAAGATCTCGCGCACGGCGCGTGAGAGCTCTGGCGAGAAGGTGTAGGCGGCGCGGCTCCAGTCGCAGCTCGCGCCGATCGCCCTCAGCTGGCTTAGGATCACGCCGCCCTTCTCGGCGACGAACTCTTTCACTTCTTCGACAAACGCCTCGCGGCCCAGGTCCTGGCGGGTCTTTCCGCGCCTGGCGAGTTCGCGCTCGACCACGTTTTGGGTTGCGATCCCGGCGTGGTCGGTGCCGGGTACCCACAGTGCTGCGTCCCCCGACATGCGGCGCCACCGGATGAGCACGTCCTGGACCGCGTTGTTGAGCCCGTGCCCCATGTGGAGCACGCCCGTCACGTTGGGCGGCGGCATCACGATCACGAACGGGTCGCGGGGGCCGCTGGCCCGGCGCGATGCCTCCGGAGCCGCCCCGAACACGCCCGCCGTCTCCCACTTCCTGTATAGTGGCGGGTCGGAAGTAGCGGGTTCGTAGCGCGAGGGGATGCTTTCGGCGGAGTGGTCTGGAGCCATGGAACCATGAAAACTAGCGTCACGGTGGCGATGGGCGCGACGGCCCGGTTAGCTTCCAATGCGCTATCCCGCCGTGAGTTGCGTGTCTCGCGCGGGGTGCGGACGGCCGGCCGCATGGGGCGGCCCGGACGCCATCCATGCAGGGGTTCCCAGTCCCGTGGCGACAGAAACACTCCAATTAGTGCTTCCCAACGGTGCGACCCGCGACGTTGCCGCTGGCACGCTCGCGCGCGACGTCGTCGCATCCATCGGCCCGGGCCTGCTCAAGGCCGCGATCGCCGTCGCCGTGGATGGCGACGTCCAGGATCTCATGACGCCCATCCGTACAGGCGGCGCCTTCGTCGTCCTCAAGGAGAGCGACCCGCGCTCCCTTGCGGTGCTGCGCCACTCGGGGGCGCACATCCTGGCGACGGCCGTGCGCCGGCTGCGGCCGGACGCCAGGATCGGCTTCGGACCCGCGATTGACGACGGCTTCTACTACGACTTCGAGGTGGAGAAGCCGTTCACCCCGGAAGACCTCGCCGCGTTCGAAGCGGAGATGCACAAGGTGGTCGCCGAGAAGTATCCGTTCGTGCGCGCGGAGATCTCGCGCGCCGAGGGTGAGAAGGTGTTCGCGGACGATCCCCTCAAGCTCGAGCGGCTCGCCGAGCTCGGCGAGAGCGAGGTGATTTCCACGTATACGGACGGCCCGTTCACGGATCTCTGCCGCGGTCCACACGTCCCCGACACGTCGTACGTGAAGAACTTCAGGCTGCTCTCGACCGCGGGCGCGTACTGGCGCGGCGACGAGAGGCGCCAGATGCTGCAGCGTATCTACGCGACGGCATTCTGGAAGAAGGAAGATCTCGACGCCCACATCCACCGCCTCGAGGAAGCGCGCAAGCGCGACCATCGCGTCGTCGGCAAGCAGCTCGACCTCTTCATGTTTCACCACTTCGCGCCCGGCGCGGCCTTCTGGACAGAGCGCGGAACATTCATCATAAACACGCTGAACGAATACCTGCGCGAGCTGCAGCGCGACGGCTATCAGGAGATCAAGACACCGCTCCTCTACAACAAGGGGCTCTGGGAGATCTCCGGCCACTGGGGCAAGTACCGCGAGAACATGTTCCTTGTGCTCGACAACGAGACCAAAGAGCACGACTTCTCGCTGAAGCCGATGAACTGCCCGTCGCACTATCTGATGTACAACTCGCGGAAACATTCCTACCGCGAGCTGCCGCTCAGGTTCAGCACCTACGACGTGCTGCACCGGAACGAAGTGAGCGGCTCGCTCTCGGGGCTGACGCGCGTGCGGCAGTTCCAGCAGGACGACTGTCACATCTTCCTGATGGAGAGCCAGATCGCCGACGAGGTGAGGCGGCTCACCGACTTCATCCTCGGCTACTATCGCACCTTCGGCCTCAGCGCCGCGCTCAGGTTCGCGACCCGCCCGCCGGTGCGGATCGGGTCGGACGAGATGTGGGACCGTGCCGAGGGCGCGCTCAGGGCAGCGCTCGAGGAGACAGGAGAGCCATACGAGCTCAAGGAAGGCGACGGCGCGTTCTACGGCCCCAAGGTTGACTTCGACGTCACCGATTCGATAGGCCGGCACTGGCAGTTGGGCACGATCCAGCTCGACTATGCCGCGCCCGAGCGATTCGACCTGTCGTACACCGGCGAGGATAACGCCACGCACAGGCCTGTCGTGATCCATCGCGCGGTGAGCGGCTCGTTCGAGCGGTTCATCGCGATCCTGATCGAGCACTTCGCGGGCGCTTTCCCCGTGTGGCTCTCGCCCGAGCAGGTTCGTGTGCTTCCCATCGCCGACGATCTTGCCGCAACGGCGCACGAGGTGACCGCGCGGCTCCGGGCGGCTGGAATCCGCGCTTCCTGCGACGACCGGAGCGAGACGCTCAACTACCGGATCCGCGAAGGCGAGACGATGAAGGTTCCGTACATGGCCGTCATCGGCAAGCGCGAAGCCGAGGCGGGCACGCTGGCCGTGCGTGAGCGCGGCCAGGGGAAGAAGCAGGAGGTCGTCGCGGTTGACGCCTTCACTGCGCGCGTGCAGGAGGAGATACGCGCGCGCGCGCTGCCAGCGGCCGGGTGATGGATCGGCTGCTCGCTGGCTCGCTTCTTGCCGCTATGGCCGGGCTGGCGCCGGTCATCGCGGGCGCGCAGGTGCCGTCGGCGCGCGCGGCGCGCGCCGGCATTGGCGCCCCTTTCCTCGCAGCCGCGACCGACCCGGACGCAGGGAGCGCCAAGCCCTCCGTGGAGCCGGCGCGGGTGTTTGGCGAGATCTTCGCGGGCGCGTATGCTGGCGTTGCCGGGTACTTCGTCGGCACGTGGGTGGGCAGCGCAATTGCCGAAGGACTGGGCACGGAGTCGCCCGAGAACCGCGAGCGGATCGGGTACGTCGTCGGCATTCTGAGCGCAACGTTCGCCACAGCCGGTAGCGTCGCCGCCGTCGGGAACATCGGCGACCAGACCGGCTCGTATCCCGCGGCGCTCGTCGGCACGGCGGCTGGCGTGGCGGTCGGCGTCCTCTTCGACCAGATGATCTACGGACACGCCCGACTTCCGTCGGAGACGGGCTCGTCGCGAATGCGCTGGGTGTCGGCCTCGATCGAGGCGCTGCTTCCCTCCTTCGGCGCAACCATTGCTTTCAACTCGACACGAAGGTTCAAATGACCGACAGTTCAACGAATCCCGTAATCGTCTCGGCTGTTCGCACCCCGATCGGCAAGTTCCTCGGCGGATTGAGCGCGTTGAGCGCGCCGCAACTCGGCGCCGCCGCCATCAGGGCCGCGGTTGAGCGCTCGAACGTGGACGCGGCCGCGTTCGACGAAGTGATCATGGGGAACGTGGTGCAGGGCGGGGTGGGGCAGGCCCCGGCGCGGCAGGCAGCCATACATGGCGGCGTTGCCGCGACCGTCCCCGCGTATACCGTGAACAAGGTCTGCGGATCGGGACTGCAGGCTGTGATGCTCGCGGCCCAGGCGATACGTGCCGACGACGCGCAGGCGCTCGTCGCGGGCGGCATGGAGTCAATGAGCAATGCCCCGTATTACGTGTACGGCATGCGGACCGGCGTGAAGTTCGGACAGCAGGCGCTCGTTGACGGCGTGATCCGCGACGGACTCTGGTGCTCGTTTGGCAACAACCACATGGGCGGGTACGCCGAATACACGGCAAAGAAGGCCGGCATCACGCGTGCGCGGCAGGATGAGTTCGCGCTCGAGTCGCATCGTAAGGCAGTGGCGGCAATCGAGTCGGGCGCGTTCGCCGCGGAGATCGCCGCGGTCGAGATCGCCGGGCGCAAGGGGTCAACCGTGATCTCGACCGACGAGGGCCCGCGAAAGGACACGTCTCTCGACCTTCTCGCGAAGCTCAAGCCCGCGTTCCCGGGCGACGCGCCGAAAGACATGCGCCCCGACGAGCTCACGGTGACCGCCGGCAACGCGCCCGGCCTTTCCGATGGCGCGGCTGCGCTCGTGGTGACGAGCGAGGCATTCGCGAGGGCCCATGGGCTAGGGGTGCTTGCGCGCATTACCGGTTATGCGTCCGGCGGGACGGAGCCGAAGGATCTCTTCTTCGCCCCGATAGTGGCAGTGCGGAACCTCATGAAGAAGACAGGCGCGAAGATCGGCGATTACGATCTGATCGAGGCCAACGAGGCGTTCGCGAGTCAGGCTCTTGCCGACGGCGACGGCCTTGGCTGGGACTGGGACCGCGTCAACGTGAACGGCGGCGCGATCGCGCTCGGGCACCCGATCGGGTCGAGCGGCGCGCGCATCCTTGCGACGCTGCTCCATGCCCTGCGTGCGCGCGGCAAACGCACCGGGCTCGCCACGCTCTGTCTCGGCGGCGGCAACGCCGTCGCGCTCAGCATCGAGCTCGCGTAACCAGCATCGCTTGAACCGTCGCATGCGCTAGTTTTCCGTGCGCGGCGCCGGAGTGCGCTGCGCATCGGACGATCGCGTCGCTGCCTGACTTGCAAACCGGAACGGAGCATGGCTGAAACGATCGCAGTCATTGGGGCAGGGCAGATGGGTAATGGGATCGCGCACGTCAGCGCGCAGGCAGGGCTCACGGTGACGATGATTGACGTTTCCGCCGACGCCGTGGCGCGCGGCAAGGCGACGATCGAAAAGAACATCGAGCGCCAGGTCAAGAAGGGGGCGATGGACGCTGCCGCGGCGGCAGCCACGCTCGGCAGGATAGCAACCACCACCGATATCGGGGCCGTCGCGGGCGCGTCGGTGGCGATCGAGGCGGCTACCGAGCGCCGCGACCTGAAGCTCCACATCTTCGAGGAACTCGACCGCCTGGCGCCGGCCGGCGCGCTGCTCGCGACCAACACCAGCTCGATCTCGATCACCGAGATCGCGGCGCGCACGAAGCGGCCGGCCGATGTGATCGGCATGCACTTCATGAACCCGGTGCCGATGATGAAGCTCGTGGAGGTGATCCGCGGACTCGCGACCACCGACGCAACCGCTGCGCGCACGGTCGAGCTCGCGAAGGCACTCGGCAAGACGCCCGTCGAGGCGAACGACTACCCGGGCTTCATTGCCAACCGCGTGCTGATGCCCATGATCAACGAGGCGGTGTACTGCGTGATGGAAGGCGTGGGAACGCCCGCAGCGGTTGATGAAGTGATGAAGCTGGGGATGAACCACCCGATGGGTCCGCTCGCCCTTGCAGATCTGATCGGGCTCGACACGTGCGCGGCAATCCTCGACGTGCTCCACGAAGGGCTCGGCGATCCGAAGTACCGTGCCTGCCCGTTGCTTCGGAAGTATGTGGCGGCCGGCTGGCTGGGCCGCAAGTCCGGGCGCGGCTTCGACGCATACGCCGGATAGGGACTGGGCCGGATGCTCGACTGCCTCACCCCACTGACCGAGAGCCAGCGCGCGATTCGCGATCTGGCGCGCGACTTTGCGCGGCGCGAACTGGCGCCGCATGCTGCCGCGTGGGACCGCGCAGCGCAGGCCGATCCCGCGATCCGTGCCAAGCTTGGCGAACTCGGCTTCCTGGGCATGACGCTGCCGGAGGAGTACGGCGGGCAGGGACTGGACATGCTCAGTCTTCTGCTCGCGATCGAGGAGATCGCGAGGGCCGACGCCTCGACCGCCATCCTCCTTTCCGTCCACAACTCGCTTCCGACCCGCATGATCCTCAAGTTCGGCTCGGATGCGCAGAAGGCTGAATACCTGCCACGAATGGCGTCGGGCGAGTTGCTCGGCGCCTTCGCGCTTTCGGAGCCCGACGCCGGGTCCGACGCGTCGGCGGTAGCAACGCAGGCAGTTCGCAGCGGCGACCACTGGATCCTCAACGGGACCAAGGCGTGGGTGTCGAATGGGAACGTTGCCGACGTGATACTGACTCTCGCGCGCACCGATGCGCCCGACGCGAGGCGCGGGTCGCGGGGCATCTCGGCGTTCGTCGTCACGCCGGATTTGCCGGGGTTCAGCGTTGGCAAGAAGGAAGACAAGATGGGGATGCGGGCGTCGCCGACCGTTCAGTTGCGGTTCGATGACCTGCGCGTGCCATCCGGCCGGCTGCTTGGCGCGGAAGGCGACGGCTTCCACTATGCAATGCAGTCGCTCGAGTCGGGCCGGCTCGGCATCGCGGCGCAGTCGGTGGGCATCGCTCACGCCGCGCTCGACCACGCGACCGCCTACGCCAGGGAGCGGCGGCAGTTCGGCAAGCCGCTCATCGAGTTCCAGTCCATGGAGTTCAAGCTCGCCGACATGGCCACCCGCGTGCACTCCGCGCGCGCAATTCTCCATGCGACCGCCGGCGCCATAGACCGCGGCGAACCGGTGGGCGCGCACGCCGCCATGTGCAAGCTCGTGGCGAGCGAGGCCGCCATGTGGGTTACGACGCAGGCGATCCAGGTCTTTGGCGGCTACGGGTACGTGACCGACTACCCGGTGGAGCGCCTCTTCCGCGACGCGAAGGTAACGGAGATATACGAAGGAACCTCGGAAATCCAGCGAATCGTCATCGGGCGCGCGGTCGCCGCCGGTTGACCGTTCGCGTCATCTGACACTCGCAACCGATCACCAGCGGAACCATTCCATGAGACTCTTCGAAAGCATCGTCGAGCAGGGCCACGAGCAGGTCGTCACCTGCTTCGACAAGGCGTCCGGCTACAAGGGCATCATCGCCATCCACGACACGACCCTTGGCCCGGCGCTTGGCGGCACACGGCTGTGGAACTACAGGACGGAAGACGAAGCGTTCTTCGATGTGCTCCGTCTTGCGCGGGGAATGACGTACAAGAATGCCGTCGCGGGGCTCAACTTGGGCGGCGGAAAGGCGGTGATCATCGCCGACAACCCATCGGCGAACCGCGAGCTCATCTTCCGCGCGCACGGCCGCTTCGTCGAGTCGCTTGGGGGCCGTTACGTTACCGCGGAGGACGTCGGCACGAGCCCGTCCGACATGGACTACGTGCGGATGGAGACAGACTACGTTGCGGGGCTCGCCACCAAGTCGGGCGACCCGTCGCCAGTCACCGCGCACGGCGTGTTCCGCTCCATCGAGGCGTCCGCCAGGTGGCGCTGGGGTTCTCCGTCGCTCGCCGGCAAGACGGTGATCGTGCAGGGACTCGGCCACGTAGGCCGCTACCTCTGCAAGGAGCTTCATGAAGCCGGCGCGAAGCTCGTCGTGGCCGATATCCGCCAGGATAAGGTTGACCAGGTCGTGAAGGAATTCGGCGCGCGCGCCACGACCGATGCGAACGTGTACGGCGAGAAGGGCGACATCTTCGCGCCCTGCGCGCTCGGCGCGATCATCAACGACGACACGATTCCACAGCTCAGGGTCGAGATCGTCTGCGGCGCCGCGAACAACCAGCTCCTCGATGCGGCGAAGCATGGCGAGGCCCTGGACAAGCGGAACATACTGTACGCTCCCGACTACGTCGCGAACGCCGGCGGCGTGATCAACGTTTACAGCGAACTCGCCGGCTGGTCGAGCGAACGGTCGCTCCGCAAGGCGGACGAAATCTTCGACACTATCCTGGGCGTGTACGCGATCGCCAAGGAGCAGGGGATCCTCACTTACCTCGCGGCCGATCGGCTCGCCGAGCGTCGGTTGAAGGCGGTCGGATCCCTCACCCGCACGTGGCCCCAGTGGCCGCGCAAGGGCTGATGGCCGAGCGCATCCCGATCGCCTCGGACCATGCCGGGTTCGAGATGAAGGAGAAGCTCAAGGCCGTGCTCGCTGCGAAGGGGTTCGAGGTGCAGGACCTCGGCACGAACTCGGCGGCGAGCGCCGATTATCCCGATTACGCGCACGCGCTGGCCCGCGAAATCGAGAAGGGCGGGGCGAAACGCGGGGTGCTGCTCTGCGGCACCGGGCTAGGCATGGCGTACGCGGCCAACCGGCATGCGCACGTGCGGGCGGCGGTGGCATGGACGCCCGAGATCGCCGAGCTTGCCCGGAGGCACAACGACGCGAACGTCCTGTCGCTGCCTGCGCGATTCGTGTCTGAAACCGATGCGGAAGCGATCCTGGCTGCGTTTCTGTCCACGCCGTTTGACGGCGGCCGGCACGAGGCGCGTATCCGGAAAATCGAACTTGGAGACGAGCAATGAAAGGATGGAGCGATTGGGGTCGTGTCACGCCCGGCAAGGCGCTGAGCGCGGTTGACCCGGAGATTGCGAAGCTCATTGCGGAGGAGACCGCCAGGCAGGCGAACGGTATCGAGCTCATCGCGAGCGAGAACTTCGTCTCGCCCGCGGTGCTGGAGGCGATGGGATCGCCCCTGACCAACACGTACGCCGAGGGACTGCCGGGCAAGCGGTATTACGGCGGGTGCGAGGTGGTGGATAAGATCGAGCAGATCGCGATTGACCGCGCGAAGAGGCTCTTCGGCGCCGAGCACGCGAACGTGCAGGCGCATTCGGGCGCGCAGGCCAACGCCGCCGTATACCTGGCATTCCTCAAGCCGGGCGATACGGTGCTGGGACTCGACCTTTCGCAGGGCGGCCACCTCACGCACGGCTCGCCCGTAAACTTTTCCGGCCTCCTGTATCGTGCCGTTCACTACGGCGTAAACGACGACGGCGTCATTGACATGGACCGCGTGCGCGCCGCGGCGCACGAGCACGGCCCGCGGATGATCATTGCCGGTTACAGTGCCTACTCCCGCGTGCTCGACTTTGCCGCGTTCGCCGGGATCGCGAAGGAAGTGGACGCCATACTGATGGTTGACATGGCGCATTTCGCCGGCCTCGTCGCGACGGGTGTGTATCCCTCGCCCGTCCCGCACGCGGACGTCGTCACCACCACTACGCACAAGACGCTCCGCGGGCCGCGGGGCGGCCTCATACTCTGCAAGGCCGAGCATGCGAAGGCGATAGACAAGGCGATGTTTCCCGGCACTCAGGGTGGCCCGCTCGAGCACGTGATCGCCGCCAAGGCGGTGTCGTTTCACGAGGCGCTGGATCCCTCGTTCGCCGACTACTGCCGCGCGGTCGTCGCGAATGCGCGCGCACTGGCCGCCGCGCTCGGCAACCACGGCTTCCACATCGTGAGCGGCGGCACCGACAATCACCTCATGCTCGTGGACCTCAGGTCGAAGGGCCTAACCGGCAAGATCGCCGAGGAGGCGCTGGACAAGGCCGGGATCACCGTCAACAAGAACACCGTGCCGCGCGAGACCCAATCGCCGTTCGTGACGAGCGGAATCCGCATCGGCACGCCCGCGGCCACAACGCGCGGCATGGGTGTGCGCGAGATGGAGGAGGTGGCCGCGCTGATCAACACAGTGCTGGGCGCGCCTGCCGACGCCGGTGTGCACGCGAAGGTGCGTGAGCAGGTGCGCGCTCTTGCGGCGCGCTTTCCCCTGTACGGTGCCGCGGGATGAGGAGTGGCGCGGGGCGCCCGGAACTGCTACTATTGCGCGGCAATCGGCGGCCCGCTGTGGCGCGTCGAGAGAGCGGGCTTCGCTGCGACCCTACCTGCCTACGGAGGGATGCACATGCGTACGAGGGGAGCTCTCGTCGGATTGCTTGCATGCACCGGCGGCGCCGTCATGCCGCGGGCCGCTCAAGGCAACGTGGGCGAAACGCCACGCGATGCGCGGTACGAGTTCACGGCGCATGTCGGGAACGGCGACGCGGTACGAGGCACCATCCGCCTGTACTAAGGACAGCGCCTTCGTCACGACCGAATACGGAGTGGACTGCAAGCCGGAACGGTCCGGGATCCCGAGCCCCGGTGTTGCGCGTTTCGACTGCCTTGCTGCCGGACGGTACGACAGGCTGACAATATATCTGGACAAGAAGCTTGTGGCGAACTCCAGGTGGGCGTCGTCCATCAGCGAGCCGAAACAGGTCGCGGAGTGCGAAGCGTATAAGGTGGACTCGCTTGGCAGGCGCGCGGGCTGCGCGAAGACCGTGACGCGGATTGTGTACGTGTCCAAGGTATTGCGCGGCACCCTTGTAGTGGTGGCATTGAAGTGACGCAAGAGGGACACCCCCTGCCGGCGCGATCGTATACGCCATCGCCATCACTGTTCTACAGGCAGTAAACAGGGGCCGAGACGGACGGCATCGCCGTGAAGCTCACGGACGCGGCGAGCAGGCCACCCGTCAAACACATAGCGGAGGTTGCCACCATGCGTTGTGTGCCCCTTGGAATTGTGGCTGTGACGCTCACGCTTGTGCTGTCGTCCGGTTCTGCCGCGGCGCACGCGCAACAGGAGGCACGCCACTCACCAGAGCCCGACTCCGTGACACACGACTGCCGCAACCTGATGGTCCCGATGCGCGATGGCGTGCGCCTTCACACGCGTATCTGCGAAATGCGCGGTGCCAGCGAACCGTTACCGATCCTCCTCCTGCGGACACCGTACGGCATTGACGGCCTGATGGATATCGGCGGTACGCTGCAGGCGCTCACCGGCGACGGCTATCAATTCGTCTCACAGGACAGTCGGGGCCGCAACAAGAGCGAGGGTGTCTTCACGATGGTCGAGCCACTCCGGCGTTTGGGGGATGCCCGCCAGACCGACGAAAGCACCGACGCCTACGACACTATTGACTGGCTCGTGAAGAACGTACGGAACAACAACGGCCGGGTGGGGATGTGGGGGGTGTCGTACGATGGCTTCCTCACGACGATGGCCGGCGTCAACCCGCACCCGGCGCTCAAGGCAATCTCGCCGCAGGCGCCGGTAGCCGATATGTGGATGGGCGACGACTTCTTTCATCAAGGGGCGTTCCGCCTGTCGTACGGTTTCGAGTACTCGGCGATGATGGAACTCTCGAGCGACCAGTCGGTGCCGGTTCCGATCGGTGCGTGGGATACGTATCAGTGGTACCTTGACCTTGGCCCGCTGTCCAACATTGACCGCAGGTACCTCAAGGGAAAGGCACCGACGTGGACCGCGTTCGTCACCCATCCCACGTACGACGCGTTCTGGCAGGCGCGCGCGGTGCAAGCGCAACTGCAACGGGCTGATGTGGCGACTCTCACGGTTGGCGGGTGGTGGGACCAGGAGGATCGCTTCGGGCCGCTTGCGACTTACCGGGCACTGGAGAGATCGGATTCAGCCGGGCGCAACTTCCTTGTGATGGGCCCGTGGATGCACGGGGGGTGGCGGGAGCCGGAAGCCCGGATTCCGGTGGTTGATCCTGGGACAGCCGACGGGTACCTGCGAAGCATCGAGCGCGCTTTCTTCGCGAAGTACCTGAAGAATGAGTCCGGTGTGACGGTACCCGAGGCCGAACTTTATGACGCTGGAGCGCGCGAGTGGCGCACGTTTCAAACGTGGCCGCCGCGTGAGCATGTTGCGCAGAAAAATCTCTACCTGCGTGCGGGCGGCCTGCTGTCCTTCGATCCGCCGACCCCGGGCGAAACCGCCTTCGACCAGTTCGTATCTGACCCCGCTCGCCCTGTGCCGTACCGGGCACGACCCGTGGAGGAGACTTATAACAAGCGCGGGTCGCACTGGTATAAATGGGAGGCTGCGGACCAGCGATTCGTGGACGGCCGGCCCGACGTCCTGACGTACCGTTCAGGGTTACTCGCAGAAGATGTGACCATTGCAGGCGACGTTATCGCTCGCCTGGTCGCCGCCACTACGGGGCGCGACGCCGATTGGGTGGTTAAGCTGATTGACGTCTTCCCCGACAGTATGCCCGGTCAGTGGGAGCAGGGCGGCTATGAGCTGATGGTCGCGCACGACATCCTGCGCGGCCGTTACCGGAAGAGCTTCACGGACCCTGAACCGCTGCAGCCGAACACCGCGACGCAGTTTACCGTGGACCTTCACCAGCAGGCATACACGTTCCGGAAAGGTCATCGTATGATGGTGCAGGTGCAGAGTACGTGGTTCCCCCTCTACGACCGGAATCCGCAGAGCTGGGTGCCGAACATTTTCGAGGCGCGGGCGGTTGACTACAAGGCCGAGACGCATCGCGTGTGGCACGCGCCGTCGCGGGCGTCGCGGATCGAGGTGAGCGTGCTGACGGGGCCAGCGGGCGGTTGACCAAGCCGGCGCCAGGGCACTCAATCCCCGCTATTTCATTGAGCCGCCTGGCACCGGTTAGCCCTCCTTGCGCCGCAGGTATGCGAGCCGTTTGCGCGCCGCCGTTACCATCGGCTGAAGATCGGGATCGGCGTGGCTCCAGAGCGCCACGAAGCTCGAGTAGTGTTGGATCGCGCGGGCGCGGTCACCCCTTGCATCATACAGCTCGGCGAGGCGCTTGTGGGCGATGGCCGGCAAGTCGTACGGATCCTCGTTATCGGAGGTGTACCACGAGAGCATCTGTCCTGGCGCCTTTCGCTTGAGGTTCAGTTCGAGGTACGCAATTGCCGAGTCAGCCATGCCTGCTTCGTCGAACGCCCGCGCGAGCGGAGCGGTGGCGTCGCCGGCATTGACTCCGAGCGCCGCGCGGGCGGCAACGACCTTGCGCAACGACGCGATGGCATCCTTGGGCCGCCGCTCGGCGAGCGCGATCACACCGTCTACCCGCGGTTGCGTGAAGCGCTTTGAATCGGGTGAACTAGCTGAGGAGTCTTCGGCAAGCATGGCACTGCGCACGTCGCGTGCCCAGTTCGGCAGGCCGGCGAGGGCGAAAGCAGCGGCCACCAGCGAGTACGGCCTTCTAACGGGGGGAAGCCGTCGCCAATCGGGCAACTTCGTGATGGCCTCCAGCTCCTTGCCGATGCTGTCTGCATTTGCCCCGTGGAGCAGTGCCACGCGCAGGCCAAACAAGCGAGTGTACACATCGGAGCCAGGGGATGGCTTGGCGTACGCCCGCGCGAAGAAGGGCGCGTACACGGCGCTTGCCTCCCTGAGCTGTCCCGTCGCGACGAGCACGGGCCCCAGTGTGGCGACTGGGGCAGTGGATCTGGTGGCGGGATCCTGCGAGCGTGCAAGCGCGCGGGCGTACGCCACAGTGCCGGTCACCACCGTGCCGCGATGCAGCAGGATCGCCCCCCTGCATCGGCCGGACGCGAAGAACGTACGATTTCGCCGGAGAGGACGCCAGCCTGCTCTGCCCCGCCGGTACCCCGCCGATACTTATCATGCACGGGCGTCCCCATCTCAATCCACGCCAGATGATCTGCCACCGCACCCAGTCCCGCACCGCCGGTTCCATCGTACCGTGTTTCGCGACCGCCCTCCGGCGGCCTGCGGTCGCGCTCGCCCTCTGTGCGCTCGCCGCCCAGGCCGCCCGCGCGCAGCAGGCCCAGCCATCGGTTTCCGTGAGCGGCGTCGTCTATGCACACTACGCCTTCCAACTGAGCGACACCGCCAACCACGCGAACGCGTTCGACATCACGCGCGCGCTGATGAGCGTGAACGGCAAGTTTGCCGGCGGCCTCACGGCGCGCGTGAGCAGCGACATCTACCGCGCCGCCGACAGCTCCACCGTTTTCCGCCTTAAGTTCGCATACCTGGCATGGACCCCGGACGGGAGCCACCTCACATACCGCTTCGGGCTCACGCAGACCCTGTGGATTGACTACGCCGACCAGCTCTGGGACTACCGCATGCAGGGCCCCACCGTCCTCGACCGGAACGGGATCCTCTTCCCGGCGGACTTCGGGGCTGCCGTTGACGGCAGCTTTCGCCACGACGGGCTCACCTTCCAGGCCGGCATCTACGACGGCGAAGGATACGCCAGGGGCACGGGCGACCGGCACAAGGACGTTTCGGCACGCGCGTCGGTGCGGCTCCTCGACTCGGACGACTCGAGTCGCGTCGGGGGCCTCCGGCTGACCGCGTTCGCGCTGCTGGGCACGCCGTCAGGCGGTGGCACGCGCAACCGCTATACCGGACAGGTGTCGTGGCGCGCCAGGCGCCTCACGCTGGGAGGCGAGTTTACCATCGCCAGCGATTCCGTGCGGACGGCGCGCGTAACGAGTCGCGAGAGCAGCGCCATCAGCGCCTTCGGTGTTCTCAGGCTTTCCGAGAGCAAGGCGGCGCTCGTGCTCCGTACCGACATCTACGACCCGAATACGGGGAAGGGCGGCGACAGGCAGACGCGGTTCATCGCCGGCGTATCGTACCAGGTCACGCCGAACTGGCGCACGATGCTCGACCTCGACCGAGTCTCCTACGAGGGAACGCCAGACGCCGCGCAGCAGGCGCGGCGCTCGACGCTCTACTTCCACAACCAGCTGGTGTTCTAGCGACCTCCACGACGATCCGGCGTTGCAGCCAGCGCTCTCAGTCGCCCGACATCGAGTGCCGCAGTCCGGACGCCTCCTGCTCAGCCGTGATCTCCATTTCGCGTTGTTCGTCAACGAAGAATCGCTTGACCCACGTGCCGAAGTCGTCGAGATAGGTGTAGGCAACGGGGATCACCACGAGGGTCAGCGCCGTTGACGTGATCAGGCCGCCGATCACCGCCCGCGCCATCGGCGCGCGGAACTCGCCGCCCTCGCCCAGCGCCAGCGCGATCGGGAGCATGCCGGCGATCATTGCCAGCGTGGTCATCATGATGGGGCGAAGACGCACGGCGCCGGCCTCGACCAGCGCGTCGAACCGGTGGGCGCCCTCACGGCGTCGCTCGTTGGCGTTGTCCACGAGCAGGATCGCGTTCTTCGTCACCAGCCCCATGAGCATGATGATGCCGATCATGCTCATCATGCTCAGCGTCGAGCGCGTAAGCAGCAGCGCGAGGAACACGCCGACCAGCGAGAGCGGCAGCGATATCATGATTGCCACCGGGTGCGTGAACGACTCGAACTGCGACGCGAGGATCAGGAAGATGAGGATCACCGCTAGCAGGATTGCCTCGATCACGTACCCGAATGTCTCGACCAGCATCTGCGTATCGCCGCCGAGCGACACTGAATAGCCGGGCGGAAGCGTCTGGCGCGCGGCGAGCGCCTCGATCGCGGACGATGCCTCGGAGAGACTGTAGCCGGGCACCATGTTGCCGGAGATAGTCGCGACGCGCTCGAGCTGCGCGCGGTCAATCTCCGCCGGCGCGCTCGACAAAGTCACTTCCGCGATGTCGCCGAGGCGCGCGAACGCCACGCCGTTGGGGCCGATCCTTGCCGTCGGGACGGGAAGCGCTCTCACGTCGGCGATCGAGCGCCTGAGCTCAGGGGCCAGCTGAACGCGGACGTCGCGCTCTTCGCCCGTGGGATCCTCCCACCGGGTCGCAACGTCGCCGGCGAACAGCGGACGCAGCGTCGCCGCGATGCCGCCGATGTCGAGCCCGACCTGGTTGGCCGTATTGCGATCAACCTCGACACGGAGCTCTGGCTTCGGCGCGCCCATCGAAGACTTCACGTCTACGATCCCGGGCAGGTGGGCGATCGAATCGGCGACGGCGGACGCGAGCCGTTGGAGCTCGTCCATGTCCGGCCCGCGGAGTTCCACCTGGAGCGGAGCGCGCGCCATCCCGCCCATTGACGGCACCTGCACGAACGAGCGCACCCCGTACAGGCGGGAGAGCTTCTCGCGCGCCACCATCATGAGTTCGTTGGCCTTGAGCCTGCGCTCGTGCCGCGGTACCAGGCGCACGTACATCTCGCCGGTGCGGACGGTCCCCGTGGCGCCCGCGCCGATCGTGGCGTAGGTGTAGGAGACCTCGGGCATCGAGCGCAGCGCTGCGATGATCTGCTCCGCCTTCTCCTGCGTCTGCGCGATGCTCGACCCTTCGGGTGTCTCGAAGTTGACCATGAACTCGCTGTTGTCCGACTGCGGCGCGAACTCGCCCCCGATGAACGGCACCAGCGCGAAGGCGGCAACGAGACTCGCCACGGCGAGCGCAAGGGTGGTCTTGCGCTTCCTCAGCGCCCATTCGATCAGCCGCCGGTAGCGATGCGCCATTTCGTCGAACCATGCGTTGAACCGGGCAACGCCCCTCACGACGAAGTTGCCGCCCGCAGCGCCATGCTCGTGCGGGTTCACGCCCCACCATGCGCTCAGCATCGGGGTCAGCGTGAACGACACGAACAGCGAAACGAGCACCGCCCACGCCACAGTGAGGCCGAAGGCGTAGAAGAAGCGGCCGATGATGCCGCCCATGAACGCCACGGGTACGAACACGGCGACGATCGAGAGCGTGGTCGCCATCACGGCAAGGATGATCTCCCGCGTACCGCGCCCCGCTGCGGAAAAATGGTCTTCGCCCAACTGCCGGTGCCGGACGATGTTCTCCACCACCACGATGGCATCGTCAATCAGAATGCCGATGGAGAGCGAGAGCGCCATCAGCGTGATCACGTTGATGGTGAACCCGAGCGCCCGCATGAGGACGAACGCCGAGATGACCGACACCGGGAGCGAGAACGCGGTTATCGCCGTGGCCTTCCAGTCGTTCAGGAAGAGCATGACGATCACGACGGTCAGCAGCGCGCCGAGCATCAGCTCGTCTATGACATCGTTCACAGAGTTGCGGATGGTCACCGAATTGTCGCGTACCACGCGAAGCGCGGTGCCCTGGGGAAGCGTCGGCTGGAGGTTCGCGATGGCCTTCTGGATGCCGTCGGCTACCTCGACCGTGTTGGCGCCTGAAACCTTGATCAGGTCAATGCCGATGCTGCGCGCTCCGTCCACGAGAGCAAGCGACCGCTCTTCTTCCGTCGCGTCCTCCACGCGCGCGATGTCGCCGAGCCGGACAGTCTGGCCGTTGCGCGTGGCTATGATGACGTCGTTGAACTGCGCGGGATCCTTGATGCGCCCGCTGATGCGCACGAGTTGCTCGCGGGCGCCGGAGAGCACCCGGCCCGCGGGGACATCCGCATTCTGGCGCGCCAGCGCGGCTTCGACCTGCGGCACCGTGATACCAAGCGCTTCCATCCGCACAGGCTGGATGTAAACCTTCACCTCGCGCTTCAGCCCGCCGGAAACGCGCACCTCGCCCACGCCCGACACCGACTCCAGCCGCCGCCTGATCGTCTCGTCAGCCAGCGAAGTGAGCTGCGCCGCGGGCAGGTGCGGGTTCGACACGGCGATCGAGATGATCGGCATCGCGGCGAAATCAATCTTCTGCACGAGCGGCGGCTCCACGCCGTCAGGGAGATCGCGCCGAATGACGTCAATCTTCGACCGCAGATCCTGCGCGGCGGCGTCAACGTTGCGCTGGAGCTGGAACTCGACGATCACCTGCGAGATGCCCTCGAGCGAGATGGACGTGATCTTCTTCACGTCCTGCACCGAGTTGAACGCTTCCTCGAGCCGCCTGGTCACCTCGCGCTCCACGGTGCCCGCGCCGGCGCCGGGATACACCGTCTGCACGGTGACGATGGGCATGTCAACCGACGGGAATTGATCAATCGGGAGCCGCCTGAAACTGAAGACGCCGAGCACGAGCAGCGCCAGCATCATCATTGTCGTGAAGACCGGCCGGCGGATCGCCACGGCGCTCAGCCCGCCGCCCACACCCCCCGCCGTGGGCGCGCTCTTGCGCTTCGCTTCCACGGTCACTTCTCCCCGCTCGCCGTCACCTTCGTTCCGTCCCCGATCTCCACGCCGGCCGTCACGACGATACGCTCGCCTGCCCTGAGCCCGCTCGTCACGGCGATGATTCCGGCATCGTCGTTCCGCTCGCCGGTCGTCACCGTGCGGCGGCGCACCACGCCGCCGTCAACCACCAGCACGTACGTATCCTTGCCAGCGCCGTGCACCGCGGCCACCGGCGCCACCACGCTCTTCGCGGCTCGTGCCGTCTGGATGCGGCCGTGGGCGAACTGGCCCGCCACCACCTTGCCGTCGGCGTTGGGCAGCCGCGCGAACACTCCGACCTGGCGCGTTGCTGCGCTGGCGACGGGGTCAACCCGCGCCACGGTTCCGCGGAACTCCTGTCCGGGGAACGCGTCTATCGTGAACGTCACCGGCTGGCCGGGCCGCACGCTCGCGGCCTCTGCCACCCCGACCTGGCCCTTCAGCTCGAGCGTGCGCGGATCCACGACGGTGAAGACCGGGTCTTCGCCCTTTACGCTCTCGCCTTCCTCGGCCGCTCTGTCGCTTACCCAGCCGTCGAATGGTGCGATGAGCAGCGTGCGCCCGGCTGCTTCGCTGGCGCTCGCGAACGCCGCCCTGGCAGCCGCAACCTGAGCTACGGAGGCGTCGTACCCCGCCTGCGCGGTTTTCATGTCAACCGAGGAGAGAGCGCCCGCTGCGAACAGCTTCTTCGAACCTTCGAGCTTCTGCGAGGCTACAGCGAGCCCGGCTTCGGCGCTCGCGACGTTTGCCTTCGCGCTCTCAACGCCGCTCGTGATGCCCTGCGCCTCGATCCGCGCCAGAACCTCGCCCTTCGATACCTTCGAGCCCCGGTCAACCTTCACGTCGCGGAGCGTGCCGCCTACCTGGGCACGGACCCGCACCACGTCGGCAGGATCGAGTGCGCCGGTTACGACTACCGTGGGGCCGATGTCGGCCTCGGCCACGGTGGCGACGTCGCTCGCGGAAAGCGTAACGCCGGGCGTCGCTTGCGATTCTTCCGGCTTCGCCTTGCAGCCCGCGAGCGCGGCCGTAGCCAGAAGCAGGGCGAGACTGCGTGCGGCCGGAGTGCGGCCGCGGGTAGTGATGCTCATGGAGTTCATTGGTTAGCGAGCCTGGTTCAGTGCGGCGGAGCTGATCCCCAGCGCGCGCTGGAGCCCCGCATCGGCGATGTAGTACTGCGCGACTGCCTGCGCGAAGTTGGAGCGCGCCGTGAGGAGTCCCAGACGCGCGTCGCTCACGTCCAGGTGCGTCGCCAGTCCCTGGTCATAGCGAAGGACCGTGAGGTCGTACACCTTCTGCGCCTGGTCAACGGTGCGCTGGCGGGCGTCAACCGATGCCGCCGCGCGCGCACGCTCCCCCCGTGCCTGCTCGTACTGCATCTGCACGGACTCGCGGAGCTGCGCCAGCCGCAGTTGTTCCTGTTCCAGGCCGAGCCGGGCCTGCGTGAGGTCGGCCCCCCGCTTGAAGCCGTTGAAGATCGGAACCTTGACCGTGAGCGACGCGTTCCAGTCGGTGAGCCAGTCGCGGCCATTCAGGCCCCATACCGCAAGAGGGTACATGAGCCGGCCGAAGCTCATGCGGAAGTCGAGCCCCGGGATGTAGGCCGCGATCGCCTGCTTCACCAGCTCCTTCGCGATGTTCACCTGCTGCTCTTCCGCCTTCACCGCAGGGCGGTCGTCGGCGGCCGTGCCGAGGTTCGCCGCCGGGGCCGACGCGGCGCGCGGCGGATCGAGATGCGTCGTGAGCACGATGGGCGCTGCCGCGGGCACGTTGACGAGCCGCTTCATGTCGAGCGATGCGATGGCCGCGGCATTCTGCGCGTCCACGAGTTGCGGCTTGAGGTTCTCGAGCGCGACTTCGGCGCGCAGCAGGTCAAGGTCGGAACTCGTCCCGGCCTGAACCCGCAGCTTCTCCTGATCGAGGAAGCGCTGTGCCTGCTCGACCGCCTCGCGCGCGCTCGCCTCGAGCTCCGCGGCGAGCTGCGCCCGGGCGTACGCCGCGCGCACCTGGTACTCGGTCTCCGCGAGCTGCTCGCGCAGGGTCATCTGCGACGCGCCCTCGAAGTGATTCGCTATGCGCAACGCGCTGCCCAGCCGCGGCGAGTAGATCGTCTGCGTCGCGGTGAGGTTCGCCGTGTACTGGTTGACGCGGCCGAAGGGGAGATTCGCGAACATCTTCGCCAGGGGCGCGAGCGACGAGTCCACCGGCTCCGAACTCGGCTTCGTCTGGAACGGCGAGGCGTAAGTGCGCAAGTAAGTGAAGCTGCCGTCGAGCGACGGCAGCGCGGCCGACCGCGCCGCCTTCACCTGCGTCCCGGCGATTCCCACGTTCGCCCGCGCGATGCGCGCCTCCTCGCCAATCGTGCCTGCGCGGCGCAGCGCGTCGTCGAGCGAAATGCGGACGGTGTCGGTACCGGGCCCGGCCTGCGCGGAACCGCGCGCGGTTGGCGCAATGGCGATGGCGAGTACGGCCAGGCGGAGAATGAGAGGTCTTGTGGTCACGACTCGGTTGCCATGCGCCTGCCGGCGGCCGCACCAATGCGGACCGCGGGGCGCAGGCTGTGAAGGAAGAGTTCGATGGTGGAGTCCACCATCCGCGCGTCGTCGAATGGGTCGAGCGAGGCAAGGTCCGTCGTTTGCCGCCAGAGCATCTGCACCACGAGGCCGGCGGTGAAGACCCGGGCGGCGACCTGGGCGTCTGCGTCCTGCCGGAACTCGCCCGTCGCCTTGCCGCGTTCGATGAGCTTCACGATGAGCGACCAGGCACGGATGAGCGTCTGCTGGATGGCGCGGGCAAAGAGGCGGGGCGCGTCGGAGTGCAGGCCCACGTACACCACCCGCAGTTGGCGCCGCGATTCGTCCCTGGGTTCCGCGAACCCGCGGCGAAGCACGAGGCGCAACTGGGACGATACCGGCCCCGGGTTCCCGCGGACGATTGCCTCGAGTTCGCCCACCGCCTCGCGGTCGTTCACCTCCGCGAGGCGCGCGAGCAGCGTCTCCTTGTTTCGGAAGTAGTAGTAGACGGTCCCCTTGGTCACGCCGGCAGCCTTCGCGATATCAACGAGCGTCGTGGCCGTGTAGCCCTTGCTGGCGAACAGCCGCAAGGCCGCCGCGAGGATCTCGCGGGGCCGCTCTTCGGGACGGCGCGCCCACCTTGGCTCAGGGGCGCGTGCAGTTTGCTTCTTGACCGCCAAGCTTAATACCCTCGATGGCCGCCGCACCGCGGTATCGGCGCGCCATGAATACGCGCCCTCGTCACCGGTGTCGCAGCCCAACCGCGTTGGTGCGAAATGGAATTATCCGAGCGGTATAATACGCGTGACACACAGCACGGTCAAGCGGCAAACCGGCGCCCGACCGGCCCGGCCGGACGGCGAATCCAAGCGCCTGGATCCAGTTGAGAAGCTGTACCCCGGCCGACACGTTAAATATTACATACTTCGCAACACCAAACCTCTATTCGACCTGTGGCTGAACTGGCGTTTCGCGATGGCGTGATGGATCGGATCCGGCTCAAGGAACCACGGTTCCACGAGCACGCGTACCTCTTCGTGCTCTCCGCGCTCGAGTACTGCCAGGCCCGGCTGCCCGAACGCAGGCACCTCGCCGGCCGCGAACTCCTCGACGGCTGCCGTGCGCTGGCGCTGGAACGCTACGGCGTGCTCGCCCGCACGGTGCTTGGCTACTGGGGTGTGACCTGTACCGGGGACCTGGGCGATGTCGTCTTCACGCTTGTTGACCTCGGCCTCCTCCAAAGCCAGGCGTCCGACACCAAGGCGGACTTCGAGCACGTATTCGATTTCGAGGACGCGTTCGACCGCGACTACCCCTGGAAAGGCGCGTCGGCCACCTAGGCCGGGCCACGGCGGGAACGGCGCTTGACAGTGCGTGTCACCAAGGCGGCAGAGGCCGCCGCAATGGATCGGCGCGCCAACGAGGCCGGCACGGCGTCGTGGTCGTTGATGGAAGCGGCCGGCCGCGGCGCCGCCACCGTCATCCGCGAGCGATTCCGCGCGCGACTCGAGGGCGAGGTCGTGGTACTCGCAGGCGGCGGCAATAATGGCGGCGATGGCTACGTCGTTGCCTCCGAACTCGCGGCCGCTGGAGCGCGCGTCACTGTCGTTGCCACCGCCCCCCCGGGCACCGACGACTCGCGACGCGCGCGCGCCGAGCTGCCTGCCGCCGTGCGGGTCCAGGCGTGGGCCGACGGCGCCTCGGCGCTCCAACGCGCATCGCTCGTCATAGACGCCATGCTCGGCACCGGCGCGGCCGGCGCGCCGCGCGCCGAAGTCGGCGAGGCGATCGCCGCCGTCGCGCGGGCGCGCGGCGCGGGCGCATCGGTGGCAGCGCTCGACGTTCCTTCCGGAGTCAACGCGACTACGGGTGAGGTGCCTGGCGGGCTGCTGTCACCGGCGAGTGATATCGCCCAGGATGGCTCTTCGGCAGGCGTTGCACCTGCCGCATCCGTGACCGCCGACATCACCGTCGCTTTCGGGACGGTGAAGCGCGGGCTCCTGCGGAACCGCGATGCCGCGGGCGAGATCGTCGTCGTGGATATCGGCCTCGGGGCCGCCGCGCACGACCAAACGATCCCCCGCCTCGTGGACGCAACGTACGCGCTGAGCGCCGTGCCTCCGATCGCGGCCGGCGCCAACAAGGGTACGCGCCGCAAGCTGCTCATCGTGGGCGGCGCGGCGGGCATGGCGGGCGCGCCGATCCTTGCCGCCCGTGGCGCGCTCCGGTCGGGCATCGGAATGGTTCGCGTGTGCGTCGAACCGCCAAGTATCGTGCCGGTGCAGGCGGCGGAACCGTCCGCCCTGGTCGTGCCCTGGCCAGTGGACGACGCCGCGCTCGCCGACTACCTCGGCTGGACGCACGCCGTCCTCCTCGGCCCGGGACTCGGCCCTGGTCGCGCTGAGCGCGAACTGGCCGCGCGCGTCCTCTCTGAGTGGAAAGGCCCGGTGGTCGTTGACGCAGACGCACTGAATGCATTCGAGGGACGCGCCGCCGAGCTCGGACGCCTTCTCCGGGGACGGCCCGCGGTGATCACTCCCCACCCGGTTGAGGCCCAGCGCCTCACGGGCCGGAGTGCCGGTGAAATCGACGCCGCGCGCTTCGACAGCGCGCGCGAGATCGCGAAACAGGTGAACGCGACCGTTCTGCTGAAGGGCGTCCCGACGGTTATCTCCGATGGCGCACACACGCTGATCGTCGCAAGCGGAACGCCGGTACTGGCCACCGGGGGAAGCGGTGACATGCTCGGCGGGATCGTCGCCACGCTCCTCGCGCAAACCGGCGATGCGACCGCGAGCGCGGCCGCGGGCGCGTGGGTGCATGGTCGCGCCGCGGAGCTCGCTGGAGCAGGCCAGGTGCGCGGTGTGACGCTCGACGATGTACTCGCGTCGCTGCGCGAGGCCTGGCGTGCGCCGCCCCAGCCGCGGTTGCCCGTGCTCACCGAGCTTCCGTGCCCTGGCGGTGCGCGGTGAACCAGACAGGGATGGGCGGCGGCGTGGAGTTCGACCTCATCCGCTCGATCCTTGCCCGCTACGGCGACGTTGCCGAAGGCGTGGGCGACGACGCCGGCGCGGTGCGCGTGCCCGGCGGCGAGACGCTCTATGCCAGCACTGACGTCTCGGTCGAGAACGTGCACTTTCGCGCCGAATGGATTTCGCCCGATGCAATTGGCTACCGAGCCGCGATGGCTGCGCTTTCCGACCTCGCCGCGATGGCCGCCACGCCGCGCGCGATGCTCGTGACCCTCGTCCTTCCCGACGCGTGGCGCAACGAGACCGATGCCATCGCCGGCGGGCTGGCGCGAGCTGCGCGCGACCTGTCGGCCCCGATCGTGGGCGGTGACGTGAGCCGCGGCGATGCGCTTGCGGTATCCGTGACCGTGCTTGGCTCCACCGCGCGGCCGCTCCTGCGCTCGGGCGCGAAACCGCGCGATTCGGTCTGGGTTACCGGGCGTCTGGGCGGCCCGGGGCTCGCGCTCGACGCCCTGCGCCGCGGGCTGCAACCCGATCGCCTGCACATGCAGCGCTTTGCTGCACCACGCGCGCGAATTCGCGAAGCGCTCTGGCTCGAGGCGCATGGCGCCAGCGCCGCGGTGGATATCTCCGACGGCCTCGCGGCCGACCTTGGTCACCTTGCCGCCGCGAGCGGCGTGCAGGTAGTGCTCGACCTCGATCGCGTTCCCGTCGTGAACGGCGCGTCCCCGGAGGTCGCGGCTGCGAGCGGGGAAGAGTATGAACTTGCGGTTGCCGTGCCGCACGCGCTCGACGCCGCTGCATTCGAGAGCGCGTTCGGGCTGCCGCTCACGTGTGTGGGAACCGTGGATGCCGTGCATTCCGCCGGGGCCGGCGGCGCCTCCGTTGGCGCGCCGGGGACCCAGGGCCGCGATGGTGTTCGCGTAATCAGGAGCGGCGCGGCAGTCGCCCCGCCGGCCGGCTTCGACCACTTCGCCCGATGATCCGCACTGCGTTCGTCCTCCTCGTCGCGATCCCCGTGACGATCGTCTGCGCTGGCACGGTCGTCGTTGCCGGATTGCTCGGCGTCAGGAACCGCGAAGGCGGTGTGTACGACGTGATGCAGCAGGCGTGGGCGCGCGGACTCGTATGGGCCGCGGGCGTGCGCGTGGTGTTGCACAACGCCGAGTATGCGAGGGCAGGGCGGCAGATCCTCGTCGGGAACCATGTGTCGTGGTACGACGTCCTTGCCGTTGCCGCCGCCATTCCCCGCGCGCGCTTCGTCGCCAAGCGCGAAGTACGCCGCATCCCGCTCGTCGGTTCCGCGGCGGCGGCCGCTGGCCATGTGTACATCGAGCGCGAGAACCGGATGGCTGCTCTCGAACAGTACAAGAGCGTCGCCGAGCGCATCCAGGCCGGCTCGCGCGTGATCGTGTTCGCCGAGGGTACGAGGGGAAAGAGTTACGCGCTCCGCCCGTTCAAGAAGGGGCCGTTCGTGCTGGCCGTGAGCGCGGCGGTGCCGATCGTGCCCATGCTGGTGCACGGCGCGGCGGAGGTGATGCCCAAAGGGTCGTTCCGCATCAAAGGGGGGCGCGTGGACATTCACTTTCTTCCGCCGATCCCCACCGAGGGGCTCACCTACGACGACCGCGACCGCCTCGCCGTCGAGACGCGCGATGCGATCGCGGGCCTGCTCGAGCGCGAGTACGGCGTTGCGAGCCCGCCGTGGAATCCACGTGGACCGTCGTCACCCGCTCCCTGAACACGGTGCGCGCCGGGCACCGGGCGCGCGCATGCGCAGGGGTTGACGCTCGATGCCACGGCTGCCTGCCCCATGCCATCGCGAAACCCGATTGGCCATCTTTAACGTCTGCAACAGCAACCGCGCGTTACCAACCGCCGCCAAAGCCAACTCATGTCATCCATTGCCGCAATCATCGCCCGCGAGATCCTCGACTCCAGGGGCAATCCCACCATTGAAGTTGACGTAGCTCTCGAATCGGGAGTGATTGGGCGCGCCGCGGTGCCAAGCGGCGCTTCCACCGGAGAGCACGAAGCGCTCGAGTTGCGCGACGGCGACGCGAAGCGATACCTCGGCAAGGGCGTGCTCAAGGCGGTCCGGAACGTCGAAGCCACGATCGCACCGGCGCTTCGCGGCGCGGAGGCGTCGAACCAGATCGCCATTGACCGCGCGCTGATCGCGCTCGACGGCACGAAGACCAAGTCGAAGCTCGGCGCCAACGCGCTGCTCGGCGTCTCGATGGCTTGCGCGCGCGCGGGCGCGAACGATGCCGACATGCCGCTCTACCGCTACCTGGGCGGCGCTGCGGCCCGCACGCTGCCCGTGCCAATGATGAACATCGTCAACGGCGGCGCGCACGCTGCCAACACGGTTGACTTCCAGGAATTCATGATCGTGCCCGTGGGTGCGCCGTCATTCGCCGAGGCGCTGCGGATGGGCGCCGAGGTTTTCCATTCGCTCAGGAAGGTGCTCGTCAAGCGGAAGCTCGCGACCGGGGTAGGCGACGAAGGCGGCTTTGCGCCCGACCTCGCGCACGACGAAGACGCGGTCAAAGCGATCATCGAAGCGATCGAGGCGGCGGGATACGAGCCCGGCCCCCAGGTCGCGCTCGCGCTCGATTGCGCCGCGAGCGAGCTGTACGACGGCAGGCAGTACGTATTCAAGAAGAGCGGCGCCAGGTCGCGCTCTGTCGCGCAGATGGTCGAACTATACGCTACCTGGCTCGACAAGTACCCCATCGTCTCCATCGAGGACGGCCTCGCCGAGGGCGACTGGGCCGGTTGGGCGAAGCTTACCGAGGCGCTCGGCGACCGCGTGCAGCTCGTTGGCGACGACCTCTTCGTGACCAACCCGGAGTTCCTCTCGCGCGGTATTGACGAGGACGTCGCCAACGCCATCCTCATAAAGCTGAACCAGATCGGCACCGTCACCGAGACGCTCGAGACCATAGAACTCGCGCGGCGGAACGGCTATCAGAACGTCATCTCGCACCGCTCCGGCGAGACGGAAGACACGTTCATCGCCGACCTCGCCGTGGCGACGAACGCCGGCCAGATCAAGACCGGTTCGGCGAGCCGCACCGACCGCGTGGCCAAGTACAACCAGCTCCTGCGTATCGAGTCGGAGCTTGGCGCGTCGGCGGAATATCCCGGCGGGGCAGTGTACGGCCTCGGTGAGTGAGCGCCACGGGCGACGCGCACGGCATGGCGGGGTGACCGCCGAGCGTCGCGGGGCGTCTTGAGGTTGGTTCCCAGGATGCCACCGCGCAAGAGTTCTCCGTCATCAACCTCCGTCGGCCGCGTGGCCGTCCGCGTGGCGATTGCCGCTGCCTGCCTGGCGGTTGCCGGCTTTGCCATCCAGGGCGGAGAATGGAGCACGTCCGACCTCATCGCGCAGAAGAGGCGCATTGCCCGGCTCGAGACCTCGGTTGATTCGTTGCAGCACGTGGTGGACTCGCTCAAGGCGTACCGCCACAGGATCCAGACCGACCCGGCGCTGCAGGAGCGAATAGCCCGCGAGGAGTTCGGCATGGTGAAGGGGAACAAGGAACTGCTCTACCGGTTCACCGAACCCGCCCGGGCCGGCGGTGGGCGCTGAGGCCTGCGAGGGCGGCGCTTGACCCGGCAGCCGGCCGGGGTATCTTTACACCACTGACGCGGGGTGGAGCAGCCTGGTAGCTCGTCGGGCTCATAACCCGAAGGTCGCGGGTTCAAATCCCGCCCCCGCCACTCGATGGTGAAGGCCCGGCCGCCCGGTCGGGCCTTCGTCATTTGCGCACGGCGCGCTATTTTTCAAGGCTCCAGCGGGATCGGGGCAGGGTAGCTCAGGTGGTTAGAGCACGGCACTCATAATGCCGGGGTCGAGGGTTCGAGTCCCTCCCCTGCTATTTGCGCGAGAGGCGGAATCGGCGGCAGGTCGCCGGACGGTTGGCGCCGACGGATCGCCGCGCGACATGCGCGCTCGATAGTATTGTGTGCAGCGGGCGATGCGCAACCTTGCCGCGCCCTGCAAGCAATCACCGCCCTTGCCTTCGTACAGTACCGCACATGGCCATGATTACGCGCCTTCGCTCCCTCGCCGCCGCCCTCGCAGTTCTCCCGACGCTTGCCGCGGCGCAGTCGCCATTCGACGGCCTCGAGTTCCGGTCGATCGGGCCGGCCGTGATGGGTGGCCGCGTGCAGGATCTCGAAGTTGATCCGCGCGACAAGGCGGTCATCTATGTCGCCGCGGCGACCGGCGGCATCTGGAAGACGACGAACCACGGTAATACCTGGACGCCGATCTTCGAGGGCCAGCCCGACAACACTTTCGGCGACCTCGCCCTCTTCGCCGGCGACTCGCGCATCGTCTGGGCGGGCACGGGCGAGCAGAACAACCGGCAGAGTTCTTCGTGGGGCGGCGGCATCTACCGCTCCGGCGACGCGGGCGCTACGTGGACCTTCATGGGACTCGGGAACACGGCTTCGATTGGCCGCGTGCTCACGCATCCAACAGACCCGAACATCGTATACGTGGCTGCAGTCGGAAACCTCTGGAAGCCAACGACGGATCGCGGACTGTACAAGACGACGGACGGCGGCAGGACGTGGAACAAGATCCTCTACGTTGACAGTCTCACCGGCGCAACCGAAGTGGTAATGGATCCGCGCGACCCGAACGTGCTCTACGCCGCCACCTACCAGCGGATCCGAAGCGGCTTCGGGTTCAACGGCGGCGGCCCGGGAAGCGCGGTCTGGAAGTCAACCGACGCCGGCGCGAACTGGAAGAAGATCGAGAACGGAATACCGCAGGGCGACAAAGGGCGCACGGGGCTCGCGATCGCGCGTTCGAACCCGAACATCCTGATCGCCACGATCGAGCACGCGACGGGCACGGGTACCTACCGCACCGAGGACGGCGGCGCTACATGGCGCCGCATGAGCGCGTCGAACCCGCGGCCGATGTACTTCAGCAAGCCGTACATTGACCCCACGAACGACATGCGCGTCTGGGAACTCGGCGTGCAACCGTCGCGTAGCGAAGATGGCGGCGCAACGTTCCGCACGATGCCAAACTCGCCCATCTACGACCTCGGCCTCAAGGACGACCACCACGTCCTCTGGACGGACCCTGCCGACAACACCCACCTCCTCCTCGGCGGCGACGGCGGCCTCCACGAGAGCTGGGACATGGGCATCACATATCGCCGGATCAACAACTTCGCGATCGGCCAGTTCTACCGCGTTGCGGTTGACGACCGCGACCCGTACTGGATCTACGGGGGCCTTCAGGACACGCACTCCTGGATGGGGCCCAGTGCCACGAGCCACTGGCTCGGCATCCTGAACTCCGACTGGGTGCAGATCGGCTTCAGCGACGGGATGGGCCAGGCGGTTGACCTGAAGGGGCCGCGCTACGTGTACTCGACGTCGAGTGGCGGCAACATCACGCGCGTGGATGCAGTGACCGGCGACCGCATGGATATCCAGCCGGTGGCGCCCGCGGGCGAGACGTACCGGTACGACTGGAGCGCGCCTGTAGTAGCCTCGCGGCACACACCGGGAACCGTATACCTCGGCGCAAACAAGCTGCTCATCTCGAGAGACTTCGGGTCCACGTGGACCGCAACAAGGGACCTCACGCGGCAGATCAACCGCGACACGTTGCGCATGGCGGACGGCGTGCTCAACAGCGACATCAAGCTGTCGCGCAACGATGGCGAGTCCATCAGCGAGATCACGACCGTGTCGGAGTCGCCGCTCGACCCGCTCATCCTCTGGGCAGGTACCGACGACGGCAACGTGCAGTTGACGCGCGACGGCGGCAAGACGTGGGTTGAGCTGAGCGGCAACATCAGCGGCGTGAAGAACGGTACGTTCGTGGACCGGATCGTCGCGTCGTCGGCGGGGAAGGGCACAGCGGTGGTGACCTTCGACGGCCACCGCGCGGGTGACTTCACGCCTTACGCGTTCCGCACTACGGATTTCGGCCGCACCTGGAACCGGGTCACCGACGGCTTCCTGCCGGACGCGCCGCTCCGGAGCATCACGGAATATCCGGGCAAGGCCAACATTCTCTTCGCCGGTACCGAGCGTCACTTCTATTTCACCGTTGACTCGGGCGCACACTGGACGCGATTGGCGTCGAACCTGCCCACCACGCGCTACGACGACATCGTAGTGCACCCGCGCACCAAGGACATAGTGATCGGCACGCACGGCCGCAGCATCTGGGTACTCGACGACGCCTCGCCGTTCGCCGAGTGGACGCCGCAGGTGGCGGCAAAGCGGGCGCACTTGTTCACGCCTCGCGCCGCGACGCTGCTCCTTTACCGGTCCGACGTGTCCACGGCCGCGCACATGATTTACGCCGCCGAGAACCCCGCCGAGGGGGCCACGTTCACCTACTACCTCTCGCGGCCCGCCGCGAACGTGAAGCTGACGGTGACGAACGCCGCCGGCGCGGTGGTGCGCGAACTCACCGGGCCTGGCGTGGCGGGCAAACTGCAGCGAATCAACTGGGATCTGCGCTATCCGCCGCCCGCCGCCGGGTTCGGTGGGCGTGGGGGGCCGCCCGAAGCCGGCGCTGGCGGCCGGGGCGGACGAGGCGGTGCGGGCGGCGCCGGCGCCGGCGCCGGCGGCCGCGGCGGGAGAGGCGCGGCGATCCAGGATCTTCCCGAGCCGCTGCCCGTACCCGCGCACACGATCGGAGCGCGGGGAATGTACGTCGCGCCCGGAACGTTCACGGTGACGATGGAGGTTGACGGCGAGAAGCAGGCGAAGCCGTTCACGGTCCGCGCCGACCCCAACGCGCCGATGACCGTGGCAGACCAGCAGGCGCGCGTTGCGTTCCTGCTCGAGGCGCAGGACGTGCAGGCGAAGCTCACGGCCGCAGCCGCCGAGCTCAACACCCGGCGCGCCGCCGCAACGGGCGACGAAGGAACCAGGCTGAACGCACTCGCCGAGCGGCTCGGCGTCGCTGCCGCGGCTGGCGGGCGCGGGGGACGCGGAGGTCGCGGTGGACCAGCAGGAGCGCTGGCAGGGCTGCAGGGCCAGTTCAACGGCAGCGGCACGCAGCAAGGCAGTCTCATGCCACCTACCGGTACCCAGCGTGCAGTCCTCGCCGAGGCAAAGCGCGCACTCGCCGAGATCAACGCTGCGCTCGGACGGAAGCCATGAGGCTCGATGGGCTGGCGCGGCGCGCTGGACGGGTGAGTGATCTACCTCGACACGTCGGGCCGCCTACCATCCGCGCGCAAGCTTAGTTAGCGTACACTCGAGAAGCCGACGGGGGTGCCCCGCGTGTTGCGGAGCTGAGATCACACCCCGAAACCTGATCCGGTTAGCACCGGCGGAGGGAGTGCGGCAATGACGCGAACAAGCGCCCTTGCATTTTGTCTTCCATTGTGCGTTGCCGTGGCGCTGAGCGCCGCGGCACAGGCGCACGCGCAGGCGACCCGAGCCGACAGCACGCAGCGTCGCGACACGCTCGAGTCTGTGGTAATCCGCGCCATGCGCGCGCCGGCGGCGTCGCCGGGCGCGAGGGCCGTCGTGACCCGCGAGGAATTGCAGCGTAGGAACGCGGGCCAGGACGCGCCCATGATCCTGGAGTCCACGCCATCCATCACGGCGTACTCGGAGGCGGGCGGATTCTCGGGGTATAGCTACGTGCGATTCCGCGGACTCGACCAGACGCGCCTCAACATCACGCTCGACGGCGTGCCGCTGAACGACCCGGAGGATCAGGTGCTCTACTTCTCCAACGTGCCGGACCTGCTCGGCTCGGTGTCGTCTGTGGAAGTGGGGCGGGGCGTCGGGGCGAGCACGTTCGGGACGGCGCCGTTCGCGGGCTCGCTGAGCTTCGAATCCATCCCGCTTGCCACTACGCCGCGCGGCGCGCAGGCTGGAGCAACCGGTGGGTCGTTTGGAACGTGGCGCGCGAGCGCCGAGGGATCAACGGGCGTGAGCAGCAACGGGTTCGCCGCTTACGGACGGTTCTCACGGCAGGGAACGTCGGGGTACCGCCATCACTCCGGCAACGATTCATGGTCGGGGTTTGGCTCGGCTGCGTGGTTTGGAACGCGCGACGCGCTGAAAGTGACGGCAATGGCCGGGCTCTCAGGGACGCGCCTTGCGTACTACGCGGCGCCCGAGTCCGTGCTTGCGGTGGACCGCCGGGCGAATCCTGTCACTGCCGCAGAAGGCGATCGCTTCCACCAGGAGATGGTGAGCGCGCAGTACTCGCGCTCGCTCCGCGGCGGACTCGACGGAATCCTGCTCGTGTACCGCAACTCCGCCGCCGGCGCCTACGACGCCTGGTTCGGCGACGGCGAGGCAGGAGCGCCGGTGTACGGCAACTTCGGGCTGGCGCACGTATGGCAGGGCGTTACGACCGCGTTCACCTGGACCGGCGCGAGCTGGAACGCGGCGCTTGGCGGCACCGCGTCGGATTACCACCGCGACCACTCCCTCGCGATGCGTCCCGACCTGTCGGCAACAGAGTACGCGAACCGCGGCGTGAAGCGTGAGGCAGCGGCGTTCGCAAAGGGAACATTGCGACGCGGCGCGTGGAGCGTGGGTGGAGACCTGAATGTGCGCTACGCGCATTTCCTCTACGAGCCATCCGCCAACGCGGGGATCCGTCCGCAGCCGGCAACGTGGCGTTTCGTGAACCCGAAGGCCGGCTTACGCTGGGATGGCGGCGCAGTGTCGTGGTACGCGAACGCGGGGCGCTCGTGGCGGGAACCGGCGCGCACCGACCTGCTCGCCGGGGCCGACGACATCAACGCCAAGAACGTGAACGAGCTGCTGCCGCTTTCCCGCGTGCACCCGGAGAAGGTTGACGATTACGAGACCGGCGTGGTGGTCCGCGGCGCGCGCGCCTCTATCACGGCGAACGTGTTCGCGATGGAGTTCCGGAACGAGATTGCGCCGATCGGGAGAATCGCCCTCACGGGCGCGCCGCTGCGCAAGAACGTGCCGTCGAGCTACCGGCGGGGCATGGAGCTCGACGGCAGCATCGAGTTCGCGCACGGGGAGCGGCTCACGGGTAACGCGACGGCGATGACTGCGCGCATCAGCGAATACGACGACGAAGTCAACGGCGCTGTGTACCGAAACGTCGAACCCTTGCTCACTCCGCCGCTGACCGCGAACCTGCGCTGGACGCACGACGCAGGCGCCGTTGCAAACGGGCGCCTGCGCGTTGACCTCGCGGGACGGCACGTGGCCGCGATGAACCTCGCAAACGATGGCAACGGCGCGATGAGCGTCCCGGCCGCGTCGTTGCTCGACGCCTCGCTGTCGTGGGACGCCCCGGCGACTTCGCTGCGCCTCGACGTGTACAACGTGCTCGATGCCAACGCGTACGCGGGCGGGTACACCGACGGACACCAGCGCTACCTGTTCCCGATCGCCACGCGCAACATGCTGCTGACGGTGCGCCGGACGCTCGGCGCCAGCGCGGCGCGCTAGGCGGAGTCGCCCGAAGAAGAAGGCAGGCCCGCGCCAGTGGCTGGCGTGTGCGCGGGCACCTCGGCAGGAGGGGACGGCCGTTGCGCGAGCATGTCTGCTACGGCGCGCGCAACGATCGCTGCGCATACCGCGAGCAATCCCGGGAACGCGAGGGTGAGCCCGTACACGCCCACGGGCCGCATGCGGAGCACACCGCCAAGGGTGGAGGCCATCACGCCCACCGGTCCCTGCCAGGCGTCCCAGACGAGGAGGGCAGCCCAGGCAAGTATCGCTGCGACGCCGGTCACGACTGGCCCGCCGCGGTCGCGCCGGGTCATGGCGCCGAAGGCCGCCGCGGCGAGGGGCACCGCCCACCATGAGACGAGCGTTGCGAACACGAACGCTGCCGCTACCAGCACGGTGCGAAGCGCGAGCTGGCGTGTCATGGAGCCGCCCTGAATGCGAGCCGTGACGACGTGCTGGCCGGCAGGAGATCATCGGGGCGGCGCGGGAAGCGGAGCGAATCGAGGGTGCCCGCGCTCCACTTGCCGAGGTTGTCGGCGTAGCGCGGACTGGCAGGGTTGCCCGACTGGCCGCCGGGGTAGGTTCCCCATGCCCGGACCTGGTCGCCGAGTTCCACCACCATGCGCCAGCTCGCGCCGTGGTTTCCGTCGCCGAACGAAGGGCTAACCGAGCCTGGCCCGCCGGTGACGGGCACGTTGGCGCGCGACAGCGGCGCAATTCCGAGCAGGTGGCGCACGAGCGCGTGCCGGGAGGCACCCCAGCGCCACGCAGGCCCCGGTGGACCCAGGCGGCCGGTCACGCTGCGCCAGGCGGCGGCGAGACTCGCGCGGATGATGTCGTCGCGGCGTTCGCGCACTCCGGGACTCGAGCGATCGTCCCACCAGGCGTTGTCCGGGTCCTGCATCAGCTCCAGGAGGATGACAGACTCCGGGGTGGAGATCCTCGCCTCGCGACCGGAACCGGCTGGCCTGAGCTCGTCCCACGTGCGCGACGCGAGTTCGTCCAGCGCGGCTTCGTAAAGCACCGCCTGTTCGTTGTCGCCGCGATACGTGCCGTCCCACGCCTCCAGCGTTGCGGCCACGCGCGCGAGCGTCGAGTCGCGGTGCGCGCCTTCCCTGGCGGCGCGCACCAGGAACGGCATGAAGAGCGCCGTCTGCGCGCTGACGGGATCAACCTGCATGCGGCGCATCTTGTCGGGCGTGACGGCGGAGTCGGCCCGCAGGACAGCATCGAGCCGCATCGCGCGCCACGGAGACGGCCAGTTCCAGCCGAAGTAGCGCGGATCAACGCGCGGGTCCTTGGGCTGCTGGTTCGCCGACACGAGGAATCCCTGCGGCGGGTCGAACGCCTGGGGGTAGTCTGCAAGGGGAAGCCAGCCCCGCCAGTCGTTCGCGCTCGATGCGCCGTCAATCAGCACGTCGCCACGCGGCGCCGTGGGCGACCGCACGGGAAAGCGTGCCGTGGACCGGATCGCGATATGGCCGCCACGATCGGCCACGGCGAAGTTCTGCGCGGGCGCGAAGAAAGCCGCCATCGCCTGCATCAACCCCATCGCGCTCTCGGCGCGCGCGGCGCCGAGGAACGGCGCGGTGGCGTCGTATCCGTCGGTGACGGTCCAGCGGCGCGAGACCCACGCGCCGCCGGAGCGCAGCATCGGGCCGCGGTGCGTTTCGTAAATCGTGTCGGTGGCGAGCACGCGGGCGCCTCGCCCGTGAATCACCTCCACGCGGGAGCGCAGCGGCTTCCATTCGCCGTCGAGCCGGTAGCGTGTGGGGTGCGCGGCGTCGTCAACCGTCTCCACGAAGTAGTCGGCGACGTCGGCGCCGGTGTTCGTCACCGTCCACGCGAGGTCGCGGTTGAAGCCGATGGGCGGCAGCGGCGTCCCGATGAATGTGACGCCATAAACGTCGAGCGTGTCGGGCACGACGAGGTGTGCCTCGTACCAGACGGACGGCAGGGTGAGCGAGAGGTGTGGATCGCCCGCCAGCAGCGCCTTGCCGCCCGCCGTGCGCCGCGGCGACACGACCCAGTTGTTGCTGCCGACGGCGGCGTCGTCGTGCGAGCGGACGGGCGGGAGCGCGAGGGGCTCGTCGGAGCGGAACGCGCTCCCTGCCGGCCCGAGGTCAATCGCGCCGCCGAGTGCGCCGATGAGGCGCGCCCGCGCCTCGATTTCGGCGAGCGCCACATGGGCGCGGGCGCTGTCAACCGCGGGGGAAGGAGGGGGAATGACTCTCCAGTCGAAGCGCGGAGCGTGCTGCCCGTTGGGTTGTATCGGCTCCTGGATGGGGTTGTCGCGCGGGAAGAGCGCATCGGTTGCGGCAGCGCCGACGAGCGCTTCGGTTGCCGCACGCCGGAGCTCGCCGTCGCTGTAGGCGAGGGTGAGCCCCATCCGCGCGAACAGGTACGCCGAGTAAACGGGCTCCCACCGCTGAGGGCGCGCGCCGAGCAGGCGGAATTCGAAGGGGACGTCGGCACGGCGCATGCCATGCAGGTATGCGTTGACGCCGTCGGCGTATGCCGCGGCGATGACGCGCGCCGTGGAGGTGGGCGGGAGCGCCTCGAAGCCGCGGCGGGCTGCGTCGGCAAGGCCTTGCGCGCGGGCCTGGCGGTCGAGCGCGAGCGCGCGGTCGCCCACGAGCTCCGAGAGGGTTCCGGCCACCGCGCGCGCCTGAAGTTCCATCTGGAAGAGCCGGTCGCGGGCATGGATGTAGCCCATGGCCCGGGAGGCGTCGGCAACCGAGTTGGCGAATACGTGCGGCACGCCGCGGTCGTCGAACCGGACGTCAACCGGAGCCCCAAGGTGCGGGATCGCCGCATCCGCTGCCCGCGGCGGCGTGGCGGAGCGCGCGAGTGCCCACACGCCACTCACGGGATCGAGCAGCTGCCCGAGCGGCGGCGCCCCCGCGACCGGCGCGCCGCCAGCATACAGTGTGCCGGCAAGCACCACGGCTGCGAGGCCAACGGTGGCGGCGGGGGTGCGGCGGCGCGCCGTCACGCGAGTGGCACCTGGCGCCTGTTCACGACGGGGAACCTATGGATCTGCGCCATGCTTCGCCAAGCTCGCGCACTATGTCGCCAGCCGGGCGGACGTCGTGTATTTCGGCGACTGATTTCCCGGCCTGCCAGTACTCGTGCGCGCCCTCGCTCTTCAGTCCCTTCTTCAGCGAAATACCAGAGCGTACGGCGTACAGCGCGCGCATCCAGTGTTTCCTGCGGCGACCTCTCAGCATCCAGCGGGCAACCGGGCCGGCGCGCGTGCCTGTGCGCCGCACCCACTCGTTGTTGATCACGGAAACCGGGATGCCGGTGAGGCGCTCGGTGAGGACGATGTCGCCTTCCCCCGCCGCCACCACCGCGCGCTTGTACGCGTTGCTGGCGGAACACTCCGTGGTTGCGATGAACCGCGTGCCGATCTGCGCGCCGGCGTAGCCGAGCTGCAGCATTCTTACGAAGCCCTGCGCGCCGCCCACCCCTCCCGCTCCCACCACGGGCAGCCCGAACGGCACGAGCGCTTCCATCAGCTGTTCCGGGGAGAGGAGGCCCGCGTGTCCGCCGGCGCGGTTGTTCACGGCGATGAGGCCATCCACACCCGCATCCACGGCTTTCGCGGCCCATCGGCCGTCGGTGACGTCGTGGAACACCATGCCGCCCACGGCGTGCACGCGGTCCACGACCCAGCGCGGCTTGCCGAGCGACGTCACCACGAACCGGATTCCTTCTTCGAGCGCGATGTCGAGCCAGCGCGTCATCCGCTCGTGGTAGTAGCGCGACGACTGCTCGATGAGGGCGTTGAATCCGATCGGACGCCGAGTGAGAGATCTGATGCGCCGCAGTCCGGACCGGAACTCGTGCCCGTGCACGTAGGTCAGCGCCGCCGGCTGCACGACGCCGATCCCGCCCGCTTCGGATACTGCCGCAACGAGTTCCGGGTTGCTGCAGGGGTACATCGCCCCGCCGATCAGCGGATAGTCAATGCCCAGCCGCGCGACGAGGGCCTGGCTCGCGGAGCCAGCGGATGAGAGGGTCATTGGCGCGGCCCGAGTCGCCATGTGGCCGTGGCACGCGCCACCAGGTCGCCAGCCGAGTCGGTAATCTCGGCGATGAAGTCGTGGTCGGCTTCCTGCGCGAGATTCGGCAGCTCCGCTCGCGATTCCGCCGTGACGCGCCCGCGCGCCTTCTTGAAGTACTCCATGCGAAAACCGGTGACGATACCCCTGTACCCCGGCGGCAGCGCGGCGTTGATCGCGGCTCCGCTGGCGAACTCCGCCACGTTCGCGAGGGCGATGGCGTGGATGGAACCCAGGTGCTGTTCGATGCCGCGATGCTGGACGATCGAGATACGCGCGTAGCCAGGCTCGAGCACCTCCACCCGCGGCGACACCGATCCCGTGTACGGGATGGCCCGTTTCACGGCGAAGGCGAAGAGCCACCGTCCGCCGGGCACTGGCGCGAGCTTGCGCCACAGCCGGAGGAGTCGCTGGCCTGCTGGCTCTGGTTGAGTCACGCAGGGAAGCGTAATGGTGCGGCCATGCCCACGCACCCCGCCGGGCGAAACCCGGCAGGGGTGTCGGCGATTCTCCATTGGCGCAGCACCTGCCTCCGGGGCTATCATAGGCAGTTCACTTACCCCTTCCGCGAGGATTGGATGCCAGAGGGCTCGAGGAGAACGTTCAGGGAGGGATTGGCGGTCGGCCTGATTGCCTACGCCGCGGTCGCGCTGTTCTACGGGGTGTTCGACGTCCTCGCGGCCCGCGGCCCGCTCTACACGGTGAACGTGCTGGGGCAGGCCGTCTTCCGCGGGGTGCGAAGCCCATCGGTGCTCGAGCTGCCGATTCCGCTGGACATGACGGCGATGCTCTGGTACAACGCAGTGCATCTTGTTGTATCGCTCGCGATCGGGCAGGTAGTGCTCGCCCTCGTTGACCTCGCCGTGCGCTATCCGAACCGCTCTGGCTTCGCCTTCACGATCATGCTGGCCGGGTTCGTCGTGACTGTGGTTGGCATCGGCGTGGTAACGGAGCCGCTTCGGCCGGTGTTGCCCTGGTGGTCCATCGTGGTGGCGAACGCGCTCGCGGTTGTGATCAGCGCAGCGTACGTTGGATCCCGCCGGCCCGGCATCTGGCGCGCGTTGACAGCGTTTGCGCGCAAGAGCGCGGTGCCGCCAGCGGCGGGCATCCGCTAGGCCGGAGGAGCCGGCATCAGCCCAGCGACAGGGGCGGGCAGCAAGACGCCGGAGCCGCGCACTGGGCGCGACTCCGGCGTCTCGCTCGAAGGGCTACTTCGCGTCCACCTTGTGGCTCAAGCTGTAAACATATGCCGCAACCGCCCGGTGCTGCGCGGGCGTCATCGGGGCGCCGCCGAACGGAGGCATCACGCCCGCCGCCTTGGTCGGGTTCATCACGCCCGTTTCGATCGTGTGGTAGATTGCGGTATAGGTGCCGTCGCTGTGCAGCCACTCCTGGTCGGTGAGGTCGGCTGCCTGCGGGCCGCCCTTGCCATTGGGGCCGTGGCAGGCCTGGCACGACACCGCGCCGATCATGCCGTGGAAGACGCTGTCGCCGAGTGCGAGCTCGGCCTTGGTGATCGTGTTCGGGTCGAGGTTCACGACCGCTGCCGGGGTGTCATCGGAATCCCTGTGGGACTCGGTCTTCTCTTCCTTGCCGCAGGCGATCAGGGCCGTGGTGCAAGCAACGAGCGCAACGAACCGCATGTACACTCCTAATGTGAGTTGATCGGATCGGTCAGAAATCACGGCGCCGGAATCGGCGGCCTGCGATGGCAAACGGCGCCGCGATCCAGATCGCGAGTGCCGTTGCGGCAATGACCGTTCCAAGGGCTGACCCAAAACTACGCCGGAACAGGGCTCCGGTGTAGCCCATCATGGCCGGGGCATCCAGTTGCGTCAGAACCAGGCCCCGGGCGATGTCAACCGGGTTGGCCATCATCAGGGCTATCATGGGCTTCTCCAGCGGCCATGCGTCGAACGAGACGGCGATCGCCAGGAGGCCGGCGTCGTAGAGCACGGTGAGGAGGAGCCAGGCGCCGATGGCCATCCCGACTCCCCGCAGCCGGTCGTCGCTGTAGAGCGCGATCGCGACCGCAATTGCCGCGCACGCCACGCTGAGGCCGATCCCGGCGCTCAGCAGCACGGCCACCCCGCCGAAGCCCGCGCCGGCGCCGGCGTGGAGCGCGAACGGAAGGCCGGCCCCCACGGCGAAGGCGCCGGCAAGCGGCAGCGCGAGGCCCATGAAGTGACCGAGGAAGAGATCCCGCCGCGCGATTGGCTGCGCCAGGAGCAGCTCGATGAACTCGCGCGAGGAGTAGATGTACATCGCCCCGAACACGAGCGACACGAGCGGAATCACCAGGAGGAGCACGTTCAGGAGGCTGAGCAGCACCTGCGGCCCGGTTCCCTGGAACCAGAAGAGCGACTCGGTGAGGACGAAGAATCCAGTCGCGTAAGCGAGCATCCAGCGGTTTCGGGCCAGTTCGCGGATACCGGAGTCGAGGACGGTGGACGTAGTGCTCATTGTGCGGCCGCCATCCCGGGCGTGGCGCGCGCCGCCGTACCGTTGGCAGAGGCGCGCATCAGGGTGACGATCGCGTCTTCCATCCGGCTCGTCTCAGTTTGCGAGAGGAGTTGGCCCATTGACCCCGTGAAGCGCAGCAGCCCGTCGCAGAGGAACGCGACGTCATCGGCAAGGTCCTCGAGTTCGCTGAGCACGTGCGACGTGACGATCACCAGGCGGCCGTCGTCGCGCTCGCGCCTGACCCGCGTGCGCAGCACGCCCGCCGCGACAGGGTCGAGGCCGGCCGTTGGCTCGTCCATGATGAGGATGGACGGCCGGAAGAGGAAAGCGATTGCTGCGTTGACCTTCTGGCGCGTGCCCCCGGAGAGCTTCCCCACGGGCCGCTCCCACTCGGAGCCAAGGCCGAAGGACTCGACGAGGTCGGTGTCGCGCGCGGCGCCCGCGCGCAGGGCGGATACCAGCTCAACCAGCTCGCGCACCTTGAGGTGCTCGGGGAATGCCGCTGCCTGCGGCATGTATCCGATGGCGTTCCGGTAGCTCCCGGTGGCGTCGAGGGGAGTTCCATTCACTTTGACTTCCCCTGCGTCGGCGCGGGCCAGGCCGAGCAGGATCTTCATCAGCGTCGTCTTGCCGGAGCCGTTCGGCCCCACCAGCGCGGTGACGCGCCCCGGCGCCACATCGAGCGACACGCCCTCGAGGACCCGCCGGTCGCCATAGGCCTTCCGGATTTCGTGAAACGAGATCATTCCCGAGGGGGGTGCATGAGTGGGTGCTCGTCGACCAGCGTGTTCGGGGTGAGCACCGGCATGACCCGTTCCACCGTGTCGAGGATGCCTACCAGCGGGCTCCGCAGCAGGAGCAGCGCGGGCGGGTGCTGTTCGATCACCAGCCCGAACAGGCGCACCGGACGGAACGGCACGTCGCCAATGCCGTCGCGGTCGAGGTCATAGCCGCGGTAATTGTCCCACCAGTTGCGGTCGAAAGTGGACGTCGAGAATTTCGCGCTCGTGACGACGTCGAATGCGTTCCCGGCGAAGCGGTTGCCAGTGAACCGGTTGTCCCCCGCGCTCCCGGACACCCTCACCGCGAACCCGTTCCTGGTGAAGGCGTTGCCCCGGATGTCGAGGCGCATCGCGCCGTCGAGCGAGACGCCGACTGTGTTGCCGGTGAAGTCGTTGCCGCTCACTTCGCCGTCAATGATCTCCTTGAGCAGGAGGCCGTAGGCCGCTGGCCCAACGGCATCGGTGAACCGGTTCCCTCGTATGACGACGTGGTGGCTGTACATCACGGTGACGCCCGCCCCGTTGCCGGTGAAGGTGTTGTTCTCGTACCGGCAGGAGTCGGAGTACATGAAGTGCAGGCCGTACCTCGTAACGGCGATGACTTCATTCTCCTCGGCCGCGCTCGACGCCGAGAACTCGAAGTAGATGCCGTCACGATGTCCGCGCACGTGGTTGCGCACGACGCGCGTCGCGGGCGAGTACCAGAGGTGTATGGCATTGCCCGTGGTGAACTCGTTGCCGCGGGTGGCCTCGACCTGATTGTCGCGCACGAGGCAGCCGACGGATCTGCTGAGGTAGATGCCGAACGCGTTCTCGTACACGCGGTTCTGCTCGATCACGCAATCCCGCGCGTCGCGAACCAGCAGGCCTGCGCGATCGTCGGTTGCCGCGAACCCGCTGCCGGTGAGCGCAAGACCGCGCACCGTCACGCTGTCGGCAGCCACGATGAGCACCGTGTGGTTGCCCGAGCCGGTGAACTCCGGCCAACCGCGCCCCTCGATGACGAGCCGCGGGACGCTAACCGTGATGGTCGGCTCGGCGTACCGGCCCGCCTGAACGACTATCCGGTCACCGGGCTTCGCCCGGGCGAGCGCGGCCGCAAGAGTTGGGACTGCCGATCCCGGAGCCACGACGATCTCCGTGGCGGCACCGGGACGCGCGACGGCTAACGCCGCAAGAAGCACGGCGGAGCGAACCGGCGCCTGCATCATGGCGTGGTGTGCGTGTGGGCGTCGCCAGTGCCGGCGAGCAGGTCGCCCCAGGCCACCACGGAGCCGCCAAGAACGCCGCGGCTTCCTTCGGCGGCGCCGGGCGTGGCAAATGCGGCGATTGCGTTGCCCATTGGCGCCTGCACGGAGATCCCGCGAAGAAACCCGGCCGCCTTCACGTCCACGAGGGCGCCCGGATGCTCGAAGTCGAGTACGTAAATCCCGGCAATGGATGCTGTGTCTGCTCCATGAATCCACGCCGTCATGCAGTCTATTGAGTCGAAGGTCTCCACGCGTCCGGTCCGGGTCACGACCTCACCCCCGAACCGCGGGTCGGAGATCGTCATCTTGCAATAAGCGCAGGCATCCTCGTTGAACGCAATGGCCCGCGGCGACGGCGGTCCGCAGGCCAGCGCTGCGGTCGCCGCGAGCAACGCCAGAACGCCGCGGACGCCGGGGCGGCGCTGCGGCGGCCGCCCCGATGCCTTGGCGTGCATCACGCTGCTGCCGGAGGGACGTGCACGGCGTGGCCCGCAGGCGCCCCCGAGCCCTGCCGCGTGCGACCCGGGAAGAAGATGGCCGCCGTAGCCAGGCCGCCCGCGAGCGCCAGGAGCCAGCCACCCGACGCGGGCCACGAGGTGGCGCGGAAGTTCAGCAACTGCTTGGATCCTATCAGGGGTGGCTGGTACGACATTCCGGGAACCTGAATGATCGCGTGTGGGTCGAGGTTGTGCCCGTAGTCATAACCCCACCTGTACATGTCAGCCAGGCCGCCGAGCATCACCACCGCAAAGGCGCCCATCCAGAGCATGGCGGGCAGCCGACGGCCAAGCGCCGCGATCCCCAGCCCTCCGACCGCAAGGACGATGAATACTGGCCGCATGAACCGAAGTTCCGGAATCTCGTCGGGTTCGATCACGGCCATCCCGATGTAGTGATTCAGGTTGTTGATCGAACCGAGGTCGCCTTCCTTGAGCCCGTCTATCTTGTGAGAGCTGATCAGGAGGCCAAGCCCTTCCGGGTACTGCGGCGCGATGAGGTCGATGCGCCAGAGCGGGAGCAGAACGGACACTCCGACGAGCAGGCTCGCGACGGCGAGGAACACCCGGGCGCGACGACTCATCGCCGCACCCGGGCTGCAGTGGGGAACCGCAGCGCCAGCCGCACCCCTGCTGCGGTCCCCGTCATTGCATGTATCACTTCTTCGCCGCGTTGTCGGCCGTCTTCGCAAGCTTCGACAGCGTCCCCTTCAGCGGCACGTTCGAACCCGGCGGTGACACCCGCAGGTAGCCCTGCATCTCCTGGTGCAGTGCAGAGCAGAAGTCGGTGCAGTAGAACGGATAGATCCCGACACGCTGCGGTACCCAGCGGAGCGTCCGTGTTTCGCCGGGCATAATCAGCAGTTCTGCGTTGTTGTTGCCCATGATGCCAAGGCCGTGCGGGATGTCCCAGTCCTGCTCGAGGTTGGTCACGTGGAACATCACGGTGTCGCCGAGCATGATCCCTTCGATGTTGTCCGGCGCGAAGTGCGAGCGGATGGCGGTGAGGCGCAGGTGGACGACCTTGCCCTGCCGCGTCACGCCGGTCTCGTTCTCGCTCCGGCTCACGTTCGGGTGCTTGTTGTCGGCGAGCTTGAAGTACTTCACCTGGCGGTCCTTGATCTTCGATGCCAGGATGGCCTGCGCGTAGTGCGGCTCGCCCTCGGTCGGGAAGTCGAGCAGGAGCTTCATCTTGGGGCCGGTGATGTCGTAGAGCTGCGCGCTCTGCGTGAGCTCCGGACCGGTTCCGAGGTAGCGGTCCTTGGTGATCTTGTTGAGTGCGATCACGTAGCGACCGGTCGGCTTTGAGGTGCCGCCGCCCGGGACGAGCAGGTGGCCGATCGAGTAGTACGCGGGCACCCGGTCCACCACTTCGAGCGAGGAGACCTTCCACTTCACGATCTCCGACGAAATGAAGAACGACGTATAGGCGAATCCCTTGTCGTCGAACTCGGTGTGCAGCGGGCCGAGGCCGCCGCTCTTCACTTCGCCCACCAGGGTAGACTCGTACTTGAGTACCGGAATGCCGTCGCGCTCGCCGTCGAAGTCCTTCGCCTCGATCGCCTTGATCATCTTACTGAACGAGTGCACCGGAATGAGCGCGGCGAGCTTGCCCCCGGCCGCGATGTACTCGCCGGTCGGGTCCACGTTCACGCCGTGCGGCGACTTTGGCGTCGGAAGGAAGTAGGTCGAGTTCGGGCAGTCCTTCGGCGTCAGCTGCGTCACGGTGTTCTCGACCGTGCTGTGCGCGATCCGCGTCGCGGAGTCAACCGTGTTGTGGTAGTACGTGGCTGGAACCTGGCGCGCCTTGCCGGCCTTCACGCAGGCCTCGAGGTTCTTCCAGTTGATCGCCGCCACGAAGTCCTTGTCGTTCTGCGACGCATTCACCTCGAGCAGTGAGTTGGCCTGCTCGGTGTTGTACGACGTGAGGAACATCCAGCCATGACTCGGCCCCTTGCCGGCATGGGCGAGGTCGTAGTCATAGCCGGGCATGACGAGCTGGAACGCAATGCGCATCTTGCCGGGGTCGTTCGCGACCACGAACGACACCTGACCGTTGAAGTCCTTCTTGTAGTCCGCGATCGGGACGTCGCGGTTGGGTACCGGCACCGAGAAGCGGGTGGAGGCGACAACGTATTCGCTGTTCTCGGTGATGAACGGAGACCCGTGGTTGCCCGCCGCATTGGGGATTTCGAGGATTTCGTCGGTCTCCATGCGCGTCAGGTCAATGCGGGCGACCCGCGGCGTGTTGTTACCGTTAATGAAGAGCCAGCGCCCGTCATCCTCGCCCTTGGTCTGCGAGAGCGCGGGGTGGTGGGCGTCGTCCCAGGGGACGAAGCCGTAGCTCGTGTTGAGCATGGGCTTGGTCTCTTCGCTGTAGCCATACCCGTTCTCCGGGTACTGCGAGAACACGGGGATGGTCTTGAAGCGGCGTCCCGATGGCAGCCCGTACACGCCAACCTGCCCGTTGAACCCGCCGGACATGAACGCGTACATCTCGTCGTAGCTGCCGGGCGCCACGTACACGCGCGTGGCGGCGTCGCTTGCGGTGAGCCCCGAACCGGCCTTGCCGCCGGCGCAGGAGTAGGCGACACCAGCGAGTACGACCGCTGCGGCGGCGGGCAAGAGCCGGCGGCGGATGAGCGAAGAGGCCATGTCAGGATCCTTGGGAATCAAGAGGAGGGGTAACCCGGTTGTCCATGGCTGGTGGCGTTGACCCAACTGCCATGAGAAGACGGGTGAACGATGCGCACGCCCGGTTGGTGCAGTAACCGCATTGTTCCCGACTGCCGGTAGGGGTATCCCCGACGTCCATGCCGGGGTAATGTACGCAGGTGAACTCCGGTAACGATCCGGCGCCGCCGGCAGCCGCGCGCATCCCCTCGCAGACCGTTCTCCACGGAGAAACCCGCGTGGACGACTACGCGTGGTTGCGGGAGCGTTCCGATCCAGCGGTTATCGCTTACCTGGAGGCCGAGAACGCTTTCACGGACGCCGTGATGCGGCCCACCGAGGGTCTGCAACAGACGCTCTACGACGAGATGGTCGCGCGCATCCGTGAGGACGACTCGCAGCCGCCGGTCAGGCGCGACGACTGGTACTACTACTCGCGGACCGAGCAGGGCAGGGCATACCCCATCTATTGCCGCCGGCATGGATCGCCCGAAGCCCCCGAGGAGGTCTTCTTCGACCAGAACGAGGCCGCGTCGTGGCACGAGTACTACCAGCTTGGGGCGCTGGCGGTAAGCCCGGACCACCGCCACCTCGCCCTGCTGGTGGACACCAGTGGTTACGAGGCGTTCACGCTTCGGATCCTCGACCTCGCAACCGGCGTGTGGCTGGCCGACAGCGTGGACAACCTCGGGTTCGGGCTTGCATGGGCCAGCGATGGGGCAACGGTGTTCTACACGACCACCGACGAGGCGAAGCGCAGCAACGCGGTTTGGCGGCACCGGATCGGCGCGCCGACGGAGGCCGACGCCCCGGTTTACCGCGACGACGATCCGGCATTCAACGTAGGCGTTGCGCGCGCGCGTGACGGGCGCTGGGTCGTGGTGTCGAGCGCAAGCTTCACGAGCGGAGAGACGTGGCTTGTGGACGCACACGCGCCGGACACTCCGCCCGTATGCGTCCGACGGCGGCAGCCGGGCGTGGAGTACGAGGTGTCGCCCGGCGGCGACTGGCTGTACGTGCTTACGAACGAAGGCGGAGCGCGCGACTTCAAGGTGATGCGCGCCAGCGCGTCGTCCCCTGCCGGGTGGCGCGAGTGGCTGGAACACCGTCCGGGAGTATTCGTCGAGGGCATTGACGTCTTCCGCCGTCACGCAGTGGTGCTGGAGCGGCATGACGGGTTGCGCAGGGTCAGGATCATCCTTCTTGGCGATCACGCTGCCGCGGCGGGGCGGGCGCCGGCCGCCGAGCCGGATTCGTTCTTCGTGGACTTTCCCGAGCCCGCCTACGATGTGACGCCAGGGTCAAACCCCGAGTTCGACACGGGCGTCTACAGGTTCACCTATTCTTCCTTCGTCACGCCGGATTCGGTCTACGACTTCGACGTCGTCACCCGAAGCCGCGCGCTTCTCAAGCGCGACGACGTACTCGGTGGCTACGATCCCGCCGCCTACCAGGTGGAGCGAATCGGGGCGCGGGCGCGGGACGGAGCCGTGGTGCCCATCTCCCTGGTGTACCGCACGTCGTTCGCGCGTGACGGCGCCCGGCCGCTGCTGCTTTACGCGTACGGCGCCTACGGCTACAGCACGGAAGCGCGCTTCGACCATTCACGCGTTTCGCTGCTGGATCGGGGCTTCGTGTTCGCCATCGCGCACGTCCGCGGCGGGCAGGAGATGGGCCGGGCGTGGTATGACGACGGCAGGATGATGAAGAAGATGAACACGTTCGCCGACTTCATTGACTGCGCGGAACACCTGATAACGGAGGGCTATACGCGACGCGAGCGACTCGTGGCGCGCGGCGGCAGCGCCGGCGGTCTGCTCGTGGGGGCCGTGGCCAATATGCGGCCCGACCTGTTCAGGGCGATCGTCGCGGACGTTCCGTTCGTGGATGTGATCAACACCATGCTCGACGACACGATTCCGCTCACGGCGCAGGAGTGGGAACAGTGGGGGAATCCGCGATCGCGTGAGGCGTATGAGTACATGCGCAGGTATTCGCCGTACGACAACGTGCGGCCAGCGGACTATCCGGCGATCCTGGCGACGAGCGGGATCAACGATCCGCGGGTGGCGTTCTGGGAACCTGCCAAGTGGGTGGCGAAGCTCCGGGCAACCAGGACGGGCGGCGGCACGCTCCTGCTCAGGATGAAGATGGAGTCCGGCCACGGAGGTGCGTCGGGGCGCTACGGCCGAATCCGCGAGCAGGCGTTCCGTTACGCGTTCATCCTTCGCGAGGCCGGTGCCGCGTGAGCGCGGGTGGCATATTTCGGGGATGACGGAACCAGATGCTTCCCCACGGCCGAACTTCATCCGTGACATGGTCGTCGCCGACGCCGGGTCCGGCAGGTTCGGCCGGCCGGTCAAGACCCGCTTCCCGCCGGAACCGAACGGCTTCCTGCACATAGGCCACGCGAAGTCCATCTGCCTCAACTTCGGCATAGCGCGCGACTTCGCCGGCGCGTGCAACCTGCGGTTCGACGACACCAACCCGTTCACCGAAGACGTCCGGTACGTTGATGCGATCCGCGAGGACGTTCGCTGGCTCGGCTTCGAGTGGGCCGAGGAGCGCTACGCGAGCGATTACTTCGAGCAGTTGTACGAGTTCGCCGAGCGTCTGGTGAGGAAGGGCAAGGCGTACGTGGACTCGCAGTCCGAGGAGGAGATCCGGCAGGGGCGCGGAACCGTCACGACTCCCGGCTCCGACAGCCCGTTCCGCGGGCGCGGCGTTGACGAGAATCTCGATCTGCTCAGGCGGATGCGCGACGGCGAGTTCGCAGACGGGGCGCATGTGCTCCGCGCCCGCATTGACATGGCGCACCCCAACATGGTGATGCGCGATCCGCTCCTGATGCGGATCCGCAAGGCCAGGCACTACAGGCGCGGCGACGCATGGTGCCTGTATCCCCTCTACGACTACGCGCACGGGCTCTCCGACGCCATCGAAGGCGTGACTCATTCGCTCTGCACGCTCGAGTTCAAGGACAACAACGACATCTACCGGTGGCTCGTGCGGGAGGTTGGCTTCGAGCGGCCGCCCGAGCAGACCGAGTTTTCGCGCCTCGAGCTCGACTACACGGTGGTGAGCAAGCGCAAGCTCCTTCGTCTCGTAAACGAGGGCCGCGTGGCCGGCTGGGACGACCCGCGCATGCCGACGATTGCCGCCCTTCGCCGGCGCGGCGTGCGGCCCGAGGCAATCCGCGCATTCGCCGAGGCCGTTGGTGTATCGCGCAAGCCGCAGCGCACCGAGATCGGGATCCTCGAGCATTCGATCCGCGACGACCTGAACATGGAGGTGCCTCGCGTGCTTTGCGTGACAAAGCCGCTGAAGGTCGTGCTCACGAATTACCCTGAAGGCCAGGTCGAGGAACTCGACGCGCCCTACTTCCCGCACGACGTGCCCAGGGAGGGCTCGCGCAAGGTGCCGTTCTCGCGCGAGATCTTCATAGAGCAGGACGATTTCATGGCCGACCCGCCAAAGAAGTTCTTCCGTCTTGCCCCGGGCCGGGAAGTGCGGCTCCGCTACGCTTACTTCATCACGTGCAACGAAGTGATCATGGACGAGGCGGGCAACGTGACGGAGCTCCGCTGCACGTACGATCCGGCAACCCGCGGAGGCGACGCGCCCGATGGCCGGAAGGTGCAGGGCACGATCCACTGGGTGTCCGCGGCGCGCGCTCTCGACTGTGAACTCCGGCTCTACGACCGGCTGTTCCGCGCCCCGGATCCGGAAGGAACGGGCGAAGACGATTTCTTCGCGAACCTGAACCCGGATTCGCTGGTGAAGCTTGCCGGCGCCAAGGTGGAGCCGAGCGTCGCGGCCGATCCCCCAGGCACGCGCTACCAGTTCGAGCGCACGGGGTACTTCTGGCCCGACCCCGTGGACTCGATGCCCGGCGCGCTCGTCTTCAACCGCATAGTGACGCTCCGCGACAGCTGGGCGAAGGTCGCGGCGAAGCGCTAGCGAACGCTAGTCCTGCGGGACGCCGTCGAAGAACTCCACCATCCCCGTCTCGATCGCGTACTCCGCGCCGACCACGACGAGGCCGTCGCTTGCGGCAAGCTGCTCCAGGATCCGCGATCCGTGTCGGAGCTGGTTCGCCGAAGCCCGGACATTCGCGCGCACTGCCCTGAGCGAGAGGGCATCACGATCCCCGGCGAGGTTCGTCCTGACGAGCGGCTCCACGACCGGCCGAATGCGGTCCACGATGTCGGTGACCCCGCGCGGCTGCCCCGTCGCCGGGTGCAGGACGGCATCTATCGTTGCTCCCACGGCGCCGCACTGGGTGTGCCCCATCACGACCACGAGCCGGGTCCCAAACGCTTCGGCGGAAAACTCCACGCTTGCGATCACCGACGGCGCCACGACGTTTCCCGCCACCCTGATCACGAAGAGGTCGCCCACCCATTCGTCGAAGATGATTTCCGCCGGAACTCTCGCGTCGGAGCAGCCCAGCAGGATGGCAAACGGCTTGTGCTCCACGGTCAGCCTGGTGTGAACGGTGGCCGCAAGTGCGCCGCGCTGGCCCGCCAGGTGTGCCCTGAACCGCTCGTTTCCTGCGCGCAACCGGGCCAGCGCTTCCCGCGCTCTCATTGGCAAGTTGGGATCCGTTGGAAGGGGGATCGTCAAGTTGGCGGGTGGGAGCCGCCCGCGCTATGTTGGGCGGATGCACCCCATCTCGCCCCCCCGAAAAGCCCGGCGTATCGCCGCGGCGGCCGTTCTGGCGCTTGGCTTTGCCGGCTCTGTTTGCGCGGCGCAGGGCAGGCCAAAGACCGGACCTGGCGCCGCAAAGGATCGCGCCAGGGCCGACAGCGCCCGCCTTCCGTACACGAAGGCAGACATTGACTTCATGGCAGGGATGATTCACCATCACGCCCAGGCGATCGTGATGTCCAGATGGGCGCCGACCCACGGGGCCAGTCTGGCGACGCAGCGTCTCTGCGAGCGGATCATCAACGCGCAGAGCGACGAGATCAGCATGATGCAGCACTGGCTCGAAGACCGCAACCAGCCGGTGCCGGAACCAAATGCGAAGGGTATGCCGATGGACATGGGCGGCATGCAGCACATCAAGCCGATGCCAGGCATGCTCACCGACGCCCAGATGGCCGAGCTCGACGCGGCCCGGGGCGTCGAGTTCGACCGGCTCTTCCTCACCTTCATGATCCAGCACCACAAGGGTGCCGTGACCATGGTGAAGGATCTGTTCAGCCACCGCGGGGCGGGGCAGGACGAGACCGTGTTCAAGTTCGCCTCCGATGTCGAGACCGATCAGACGACGGAGATCAACCGGATGGCCACGATGTTGTTGCAGCTCGGCGCGCCGTAACGCGGCGCGCCGCGATTCTCCCCAATCGCACGGTACAGGAGACACGCCAGATGATTCGTTTCCCGTTAATGCGGGCCGTGGCCGCGGGCGCCGCGGCGTTCGCGATGACGGCATGCGCCAGCAGCAACATTCCTCGCCAGGACATGTCGTCCGCGCCGGCGCCGGCGGGCAGGCCCGACCCCCGGGTCGGTCTCAGGCCGGGGCTGATGGATGCGGGCGAGGCAGTCAGCAACCTCAGAGTCCTTGCCAGGGCGCCGTCGCCGCCGGGATTCCTCGGCATCACGAACTCCGACCTCGCATTCACCGGCAACTACGCCATCCAGGGCAACTACAACGGCCCTGTCATCTGGGACATCTCGAACCCGGCAGCGCCGAAGCTCGTTGTGGCGGTCACGTGCCCGGCTTCGCAGAACGACGTGTCGGTTTACCGCGACCTGCTCTTCATGTCGGCGGAGGCGAACAACGGGCGGCTGGACTGCAAGCCGGGGGGTGTCCCTGAGCAGGTGAGCAAGGATCGCATTCGCGGTGTCCGTATCTTCGATATTTCGGACATTCGCAACCCGAAGCTCGTCGCGAGCGTGCAGACGTGCCGTGGCTCGCACACGCACACCGTGCTCGAGTCGCCGTCGGACATGCAGAACGTGTACATCTACATCTCCGGGTCGGCCGGAACACGCTCGCCCGATGAACTCCCAGGCTGCCTCGCGGTCGCGCCCAATCAGGATCCCCGGTCAACCCTGATGCGGATCGAGGTCATCAAGGTGCCGCTCGCGCATCCCGAGCAGGCGGCGATCGTGAATCGCGCCAACATCTTTGCAGGCCTTACGGAAGTGCCGTCGCATGGCGAGGCCGAATCAGACCGCGCGGCTGCCGCCAAGGCCGCTGCCGCGGCGAGGGCGGCGGGCGGCTTCGTGGCCCGGACGCCAACCGGCGACGAGCTGGTTCTGGGCGGCGGGTTCACCGGCCCGATGCTCGACAGCATCGTGAAGGCGCGTGGCGGCTCCGGCGCGCCGACCGGCGCCGATAGCGCGGCGCTGCGCGCCAACATAGACAAGATCATCGCACCGTTCTTTGGAGGCGCGGCCAAGGCCGGCGACCCGATTCCGGTCAACCGGCAATGCCACGACATCACGGTTTACCCGGCGCTGGGGCTCGCAGGCGGCGCATGCGAAGGCCACGGGCTGCTGCTCGACATCAGCGACCCGGTCAATCCGGTGCGGCTCGACGCGGTTGCGGACTCCAACTTCTCCTACTGGCACTCGGCCACGTTCAGCAACGACGGCAGCAAGATCCTGTTCTCGGACGAGTGGGGCGGCGGCGGCGCGCCCAAGTGCCGCGCAACCGACAAGAAGGAGTGGGGCGCGGACGCCATCTTCACGATCGAGAACCGGAAACTCAAGTTCCAGAGCTACTACAAGATTCCCGCTGCGCAAACCGAGCAGGAGAACTGCGTGGCGCACAACGGATCGCTTGTTCCGATCCCTGGACGCGACGTGATGGTACAGGCGTGGTACCAGGGCGGAATCTCGGTGTTCGACTGGACCGATCCCAGGCACCCGCAGGAGATCGCGTTCTACGACCGCGGCCCGGTGGACGGATCCCGCATGGTCATGGGCGGGTCGTGGTCCGCGTACTGGTACAACGGCATGCTCGTCAGCTCGGAGATCGCCCGCGGCCTCGACATAGCCGAACTCACGCCCAGCCAGTTTCTCACCCAGAATGAGATAGACGCGGCCAAGACCGTGCGCTGGCAGGAACTGAATGTGCAGGGGCAGCCCGCCATTTCATGGCCGGCGAGCTTCCCGCTCGCGCGCGCTTATACGGATCAGCTCGAGCGCAGCAAGTGCCTCGCGCCCTCGCGCGTGGCGGCCGTTCGGGGGGAGCTGGCGACGGCCGAAAAGGCGTCGGGGCAGGCGCGACGCCAGGCCCTCGCGGCACTCTCGTCGCAGCTCGATAACGACGCGCGCTCCTCGTGCGACGCCCCGAAAGTCCGGAAGTTGCGCGAGGCCGTGGGCGGCCTCCAGAATCAGGTGGTCCCATGACGCGCTGGCATTTCGCGCACAACCCCGCCGTTCGAATCCGGAAAGTGGAGTTATCCATGCACAACCGCTTGAAGTGTCGTTCGCGCAGCGCCTTCGCAGGCACCGCAATCCTCCTGCTTGCCCCGCTCGCAGCGCCTCTGGCATTCGCCCAGGAGAAGGTTGACGCCTCCACGATCGAGCGCATCAAGGACGAGGCGATGAACCGCTCGCAGGTAATGGAAATCGCGAGCTGGCTCAGCGACGTCTACGGCCCGCGGCTCACCTGGTCGCCAAACGTGCAGAAGGCGGCGAACTGGGCGATGGGCGAGATGAAGAAGTGGGGCCTCGTCAACGTCCGCCTCGAGGATTGGGATACGCCGGCCGGCCTCGGCTGGCAGAACGACCGTTTCTCCATGAACGTGGTGTCGCCTTCGTCGTTCATCGTCGAGGCGGTGCCGCGCGCATGGTCGCCAGGCACGAAGGGGGTGGTGACAGGGCAGGCGGTCCGCGTGGAGGCGGGTTGCCTGAACGAAGCCAAGCCACGGTATGCGGGCAAACTCCGGAACGCGTTCATCCTCGTTGCCGACCCCGTAAACGCGGCGGTGAATGAGTTCGCGCCCTCCGCGACGCGCTACGCCGACTCGACTCTCGCGCGCATGGCCGCAGCCACGCTCGACGCCGCGGGTCGGGGCGGACGGGCTGGTTTTGGGCGGGGCGGCGCCGTGCCGGTACGGTCGGCGATCTGCCAGCAGCAGTTCACGGCCGACTCGATCGCCGCGGCGAGTTCCGGGCGTGGCGGACGCGGCGGCTTTGGCGGACGCGGCGGATTCAGCCCAACCGACGTGAGCGTCCTCAACTGGCTTGCGGCTGAAGGCGCCGGCGCAGTGCTCCTCGGGGACGCCCGCCACACGGGCGGCGTCATCGGCACCGACAACGGCTCGCCCCGCACCCCCGACGCACCCCAGGTGGCCGTCGTGCATCTGGCGCAGGAATCTTACGGACGCATCGCGCGCATGATCGAGAAGAAGGTGCCAGTCACCATCTCGCTCGACATGAAGAACACATTCTTCCCGGCGAACAAGTCATCGTTCAACATCCTTGGCGAAATCCCGGGCACCGATCCCGCGCTCAAGGATGAAGTCGTCATGATCGGAGCCCACTTCGACTCATGGCACTCCGGTACCGGCGCGACCGACAACGCCGCCGGTTCGGGCGTGATGCTCGAAGCCATGCGCATCCTCAAGGCCCTCGACCTCAAGCCGCGACGCACCATTCGCATCGCGCTCTGGACCGGTGAGGAACAGGGACTCCTCGGCTCGCGCGCCTACGCGGCGAAGCACTTCGGCACGAGCGATGAGTCGGGCTTTCATCCAGCCGCCGAGCAGGAAAGAATCGCGGCGTACTTCAACGTTGACAACGGGAGCGGGAAGATCCGCGGCGTGTACCTGCAGGGTATAGAGGCCGAGCGGCCGATTTTCGATGCCTGGATGGGTCCGTTCAAGGCAATCGGCATGAACACGTTGACCATCTCGAATACCGGCGGCACGGACCACCTCTCGTACATCAGCGCCGGACTGCCCGGGTTCCAGTTCATTCAGGATCCGCTCGACTACGACACCAAGACGCACCACACCAACCAGGACGTCTTCGAGCGGCTCCAGCCCGACGACATGAAGTTCAACTCGGCGGTCGTTGCTGCCTTCGCATGGCAGGCTGCGCAGCGCGACGAGAAGCTGCCGCGCCCGCCCATGCCCGGTCCCACGGGCGGCCGCGGCGGCATTCCCTGATCGGCCAGGCCGCCTTGCTCGGCGATTGACACGAACGAAGAGCCCCCGGTGGCGTGAGCCACCGGGGGTTCTGTGCTCCGGCGGTTACTTCCGTGGGTCGAGTATCTCGCCGATCCTGTAGTCGGCTGCCTGGAGGTGGGCGCGCGTTTCGCGATCACCTGACTTCGCAACAGCCGCGCGTACCGAAGCGCGCAGCGATGCCAGCTCTGAGCGCAACTGTGACTTTGCATCCTCCACCAGTGCGCCGCCTGGCGGTGCCTGCGCCGCCGCTGCGCCGGCAGCTGGAGCAGGCGGGTTGAGTTTGGAGTTCACCATGTCGAGATACCGGTTCTGCAGGCCGCGCCGGTACACATCAATCTTCGGCGCGGCTGCCGACAGCTCGCTCCACAGCCCCTTCTGCACGTCGTCCACCATCTCGAGGAGCGTGTACTGGCCCGCGTGCATCGCAGGCTGCTCGACCAGCCGGTTGAGCCGCGCATTCTGGAAGAGCGCGGTCAGCACGCGACCCTGCGCGTTGCCGATGCGGTCGAGCATCCCGTTTGCCTCTATCCGCAGCGCAATGTCCGGGCGGATCAGGTACTTCGGCGTCTTGAAGACTTCGTCATTGAGAAACTTCACCGCCTCGGCCTGGCGCGCACGCGACAGCGGCTCGTACACATTGCCCGGCTGGCCGCCGGACTTGTACTGGACCGGCGCCCCCGCCACGACGGTCGTCACGTGCGCCGCCTCCGTGGCCCACTGGCCAATGGTGCGGTCGTACAGGCCCGCCAGAAGTTCGTTGTCGTCGGTCGGGCGCGTTCCCGCCGGCACGACGTAGCCCATCACGCGCTCGATGTTCCTGAAGCCGAGCCGCGTGGACTTAACCGGATCCGCATCGCCTACTGCCTCGCTCTGCGTTCCGAAACCAAACGGGTTGTTGGCGCTGAAGCGGTACCAGGGAATCGTGTCCTGCATCCGCAGCCACTGCTCCAGTTGTGGCACCTCTTCCTGCCACGTTCGCGCGTTCGGGAGCTCCTTGTAGCCGTACATGATCGTGTAGTTGTCCCACGGACCGATGCGCGGGTAGATGTCGGAGAGGGGGATTCCGTCCTCCGGCTGCGCAACGTAGTTCATCCGCGAATAGTCCATGATGCTTGGCGTGTGGCCCATCTTCGCCACCCACGTCTTGCTGCGAACGCTGTCGGCGGGATACGTGGAGCTTCCGATCTGGTCGTGCTGAAGGCCGATCGTGTGGCCAACCTCGTGAGCCACACCCCACTGGATCATCGTGCCCATGAGGTCGTCCGGGAACGGGATCTGGCGGGCGCGCGGGTCAACCTGCGCGGCCTGCGTGAAATACCAGTACTGCATCAACTGGATGAGGTTATGGAAGATGCGCGACGATCCATTCAGGATCTCGCCGCTGCGAGGGTCGTGCACGTGCGGGCCAACGGAGTTTTCTACGGTGGACGGCAGCCAGCGAACCATCGTGTGGCGGATGTCTTCGGGCGACCAGTCGGGGTCGTTGGCCGGCGGATCCGCCGCGACGATCCCATTCTTGAAGCCCGCCGCCTCGAATGTCGGTTGCCACGACTCGATCGCCTTCCGGATGTACGGCTTCCACTTGGCCGGGGTATCGGGGTCAACGTAGTAAGTGATCGGCTGTCTGGGATAGCAGAGGTTGCCTTCGCGGCGGTCCGAGCACTCGAGGCGCCAGCGCGTGACCCACTGACGCGCAGTGGCGCGCTGGTCGGGCGACGAGAAATCCGTGGTGCCCGCCGTGAAGAGTCCGATGCGTTCGTCGGCCTTGCGCGGGCGCATGGGCGTCTCCGGGAGCTTGATCATGCTCCAGTGTGCGAGTACGCTTTGCGCCGCGGGAGCTCCGGCCGCGCCGCCACGGCCGCCGCCGGTCACCGTGCCGCCAGCGGCCTGGGGCGTGCCCGTCTGCGTTGCCTCGACCTCGACATTTTGAGGGAACGCCGCCGTTCGCTCGATGTACGACCGCGTCTGGTCTACGGTCCCGCGGATCGCGGCAAGTTCCTGCACGTTCGTCGTGAAGAGACGGGTGACCTCGACGACGGCGGCGCTATCCGGGCCGTAGGCCTCTACGTTGAGCGTCGCAATCACCGGGCCGTAGTTGGAGTTCTGTACGGCGCGGTATTCTGGCTGCGTAGGGTCGGCAGTGATATCGAACGAGACCTTGCGCAGCACCACGCGGTTGCCGTGCCGTTCCCAGTGCACCGCAAGGTCCAGGAACTGGTCGCCGCCATAGTTCCCGAACGTATTGCCCTGCGGCGGCGCCGCGGCCGCGCGCGCGAAGCGACCGGTCATGAGCATGTCCTTGTCGAGTTCGCGCGCGGGAATCTCGAAGTAGAGCCGGTCGCCGATGGTGTGCACCTTGAACAGTCCCGCCTTCGTCCTGGCGTCGCTCGTGATGACGCGGTTGTACGGGCGCGGCTGCGCGGCCGCCTGGGCCGCGGGCGCTCCGCCACGGCCGCCGGCCTGGGCAGCCGTGGAGTCGGCGGGCGCAGGAGCGTTTCCCGGCAACTCCGCGCCACCCCGCCCGCCCCTCGCAGCGGCAGGGGGCGCGCCGGACGACGGAGCCGGTGTGGGCGCGGGCGCGGGCGGCGCGCACGCGCCTGCCATGAGCAGGAGCACCACTGGTGCCTTGAAGAAATTGGGAAGCATCGTTCTCGGAGGTTTGGACTGGGAGCGACTGACGACGCCGCTGAAGATGCCCTCCGTGGCGGAAAACCGCCACGCCGTCGTGCTCCCCGCGACCGGGCGGACCTGGATCCTCGCGCCTAGATTCTCAGGCATGAGAACGCCACATGCCTGTCTTCTCGCAGCAGCCGTCGCAATCGCCGCGTCACGGCCCGCCAATGCTCAGCGTGGCGGGCCGCAGCGTGATGTTCCCATCCTCGTTCGGGATGTGACGGTGATTGACGGCACCGGTGCGCCGGCCCGGCCGCACCAGGACCTCCTGATACGCGGTGGCAAGATCGCCGCGCTCGGCCCCACGGGCGCCCTCGGTCAGGCGCCCGATTCCGTGATTGATGCAGCCGGCCTCTTTGCGATCCCGGGGCTCATTGACGCGCACACACACCTCGGTAACGCGCCGTGGGAGCAGCGAGCTGCCACGCTCAAGGGCGCCATCATGGGCGGCGTCACGAGCGTGCTGACGCTGGCTGACGACGCGCGCTCCAACGGCGACCTTCAGCGCGCCGTAGTAGCGGGCCAGATCCAGGGCCCGAGGGTGTACTACGTGGCGCTGTTCGGCGGCCCGGCGTTCTTCAGCGACCCGCGCGTGCTCGACGCCTCGCGCGGGTATGCCCCTGGCACCGCGCCATGGATGCAGTCCGTGGGAGAAGGCACCAACTTCGCCGAGGCGGTTACCCTGGCGCGCGGCACCGGCGCCATGGGCGTGAAGCTCTACGCCGCGCTCGACTCCGTTACCGTTGCGCGCGCTACGGCCGAAGCGCACAGGCAGGGGATCAAGGTCATCGCCCATTCCGCGGTTTTCCCCGGGAAGCCAGGCGACCTCGTCGCGGCCGGCGTAGACATGCTCGCACACACGCCGTACCTCGTCTGGCAGGGCAGTTCCCGGTCAGACAACTTCCTCGTGCGCGCGAACGGCGACTTCCTTGGCGTTCCAGCCAACTCGCCCGCGATCGAAAACCTCCTCGCGATGATGAAGCAGCGTGGCACCGCCCTCAATCCCACGTTCTGGGTATTCGAGCGGGGGGCGCCCGACTCGCTGCTGAATGTGCGCACTCCGTGGATGTACGCCGTTACCCGCAGGGCCAACGAACTTGGCATCCGAATCGTGGCGGGAACCGACGGCCTTTACAACCCGCGTACGGATTCTCTGCCGACGCTGCACCACGAGCTCGAGGTGATGGTCGAGCACGGCGGCCTTACTCCGCTGCAGGCGATCACGTCTGCCACGTTGAACGGCGCGTGGGCCTGCGGCGCCGATGCGACATCCGGCTCGCTCGTGGTCGGGAAGGATGCGGATCTCCTGCTGCTCACCGCGGACCCTTCCGCGGATATCCGGAACACGCGCGCGATCCGGCACGTGGTGCAGGGAGGGCGCGTGATCCGGTAGCGCTGCGCGCTGCCGGGCGCTACCCGATCGCCAACGCGCGCGGCGGTGGCGATCGGGCTGCCGCCGCTAGTGTCCTTCGTCGAGCGCCTTGATCTCCTTGATCAGGTTGCCCAGCACGCCCTTCGCGTCGCCGTAGATCATGAAGGTGTTGTCCTTTGTGAAGAGCGGGTTCTCCACCCCGCTGAAGCCCGTGCCCTTGCCGCGCTTCACCACGAACGAAACCTTCGACGTCCACGGCCGGAAGATCGGCATGCCGTAGAGCGGCGACGCTTTGTCGTCCTCGGCGTCGGGATTTACGATGTCGTTCGCGCCGATGATCACCGCGATGTCGGCCGTCTGCAGCACGCGATTGGCGTCCTCCACGTCGGTGAGGAGCGCGCCGTAGTCAATGCCGGCCTCGGAGAGGATGACATTCAGGTGGCCCGGCATGCGCCCGGCAACCGGGTGAATCGCGTAGCTGACCTTGCCACCATGCTTCTCGACCAACTCGTGAAGCTCGCGGCACACATGCTGGGCCTGCGCCACGGCCATGCCGTATCCGGGGATGATCACCACGCTGCCGGCGTACGCAAGCTGCGTCGCAGCGTCTTCGACCGAGATCGTCTTGGGCTCCTTCGCCGGGCCGGCGTCCTTGCCCTTCGACGACGGCGCGGAGCCGAACGCGCCGAAGATGATGTTGGCGAACGAGCGGTTCATCGCCTTCGACATGATGATCGAGAGGATAAAGCCGCCGGCTCCCTCGAGCGCGCCCGCGATGATGAGCACGTTGTTTCCGATGGCAAACCCCGTCGCGCTGGCAGCAAGCCCGGCGTACGAGTTGAGCAGTGAGATCACCACCGGCATGTCGCCGCCGCCGATGGGAAGGACCATCGAGACGCCGAGGAAGAAGCCGAGCCCGACGATCGTGTAGAACGCCCACGCCGTGTCGGGGTTGTAGATCAGCACTCCGAGCGAAATCAGCGCCACCCCGATGAGCGTGATGTTGAAGGCGTTCTGCCCGGGGAACGTGATCGGGCGCCCGGTGATCAGCTCCTGCAGCTTGCCGAACGCCATGAACGAGCCGGTCACCGTGAGCGCCCCAAACAGCACCTCGAAGCCGATCGCCGCCGCGACACCGCTGCTCATTCCCGGCATCATGCCGTCCATGCCCATCGTGAACGAATGCCGGTACTCCACTATTCCCACCAGCGTCGCCGCGATCGCGCCGAACGCGTGCGAGAAGGCGATGAACTGCGGCATCGCCGTCATCGGAACCTTCATTGCCATCGGGTAGCCGATGATCGCGCCGACCACGAGGCCGATGATGATGTACTGGTAGGTGAGGATGTGCGCGTTGAGCAGCGTGCCGATCACCGCGAACAGCATGCCGAAGGCGGCCTGCTGCATGCCCAGCCGTGCCTGCGCCGGCCTGGTGAGCGAGCGGAGGCCGAGGATGAACAGGACCGCCGCAATGAGGTACGTGGCCTGGATTACCAGGTCGCGCGTGCCCAGCTCGGCCGACGAGAGGCCGTCCTGCGGGAGGAGGGCCGCGAACACGCCGGCCATCGAATGCATCGAGGCCGCCAGGGTGGGGATCGCTGCGGTCACTTGACCCCCTGCCCGGGCGCCGGCGCGGCACCACCCTTCTGCTGGCCCTTGAACATCGCGAGCATGCGGTCGGTAATGAGGAATCCTGCTACGACGTTCGTCGCGGCGCAGATCACGGCAATCATGCCGAGGATTGTCGAGAGCTTGCCGTAACGCCCGCCCGCGGCAACGATCGCGCCCACCAGCGAGATGCCGGAGATCGCGTTCGTCGCGCTCATGAGCGGCGTGTGCAGGAGCGGCGGCACGCGCTGGATGACGATGAAGCCGACGAAGCCGGCCAGAATGAACACGTACAGTTGGAAGATCTGGAGCATTGTGTGGTTACCGTTGGTTCGAACAGCCGTGCGGCCGTGGGCAGGCGGTTATGCCTTGACCAGCATCGGGCCGGTGATTTCGTCCGCCTCGTCAATCACGAGCGCGCCGTCCTTGATCACGTGGTTCAGGAACGTCAGGACGTTGCGCGAGTACATCTGCGACGCGTGGAAGGCGGCCGTGGACGGCAGGTTGAGCGGGCCGATGATGGTCACGCCGTGCACGTGCACCGTTTCGCCCGGCTTCGTGCCGACGGCATTTCCACCAGTCTCGCAGGCCAGATCTACGATCACCGAGCCGGGCTTCATCCCCTTGAGCGCCTCGTCCGTGACGAGCACGGGGGCCCTCCTGCCGGGGATGGCCGCCGTCGTGATCACGAGGTCCATGTCCCTCACGTGGGCAGCGATGGCCGCCTGAGTCGCGGCTTCCTGGTCGCTCGTCTGGGCCTTGGCGTAGCCGCCCTCGCCCACCGCTGAGACGGCCGACACGTCGAGCTTCATCAGCGTCGCGCCAAGCGAGAGAATCTGCTCGGCGGCCGCCGGACGCACGTCGAAGCCGCTTACGAGGGCTCCAAGCCGCCTGGCGGTGGCAATAGCCTGAAGGCCTGCGACTCCCGCGCCAACGACGAACACCTTGGCCGGCGCCAGCGTGCCCGCCGCCGTGGATAGCATGGGCAGGAGCTTCGGCAGGTGCTCGGCGCCAAGCAGCACCGCCTTGTAACCGCTCACCGTGGCCTGAGACGACAGTACGTCCATGGACTGTGCCCTGGTGATGCGCGGCACCCGCTCGAGTGCGAGCAGCTTCACCCCGCTCCCCGTGAGGGTCGCGAGGCTCCGTGCCTCACCCGCGGGCGCCCAATACGACACGAGCGCCGTACCGGAGGGCAGGGCGCTCGCTTCATCCTGGGTCACCGGCTGTACCTTGCACGTGACCGTCGCTCCAGCGACCGTGGATGCGAAATCGCCGGCGATCGTGGCGCCGGCTTTCTCGTACTGCTCGTTTGTGAAGCCAGCGGCGAGGCCGGCGTCTCGCTCGACTTTGACGGTGTGGCCCGCCTTCACGAGGCGGCCAACGCTTTCGGGGACGAGCCCGACGCGCCTCTCCAGCGCGGCGTGCTCTTTTGCGACTGAGATTTGCATGCGCCATAAAGTAGCAACGCGCACAGCTTCCTTGAACCGCACGGTGCAAGCATTTCGGCGCCGCGACGACTTGTCGGCGCGTGGAAGGTCGGTCGGGACGGGTGCGGAAACCGCCCCGTCTGCGTTCGCGCTGGCCCCGGCGGCTCCTGGCGGCCAGCGGCCCGCACCCCCGACGTTTCGTTGCGCAGCCCCAGGCATTCCGGCGTCGAAGCCGCGATTCGGCATGGGTTCGCCACAGGAATGTTGAAATGCATGGTAATGCGATATATAACATTATGTATACAGTGCTAAACTTATGAATAATGCCAGTTTAGCCATGTGACTATAATTTGCATTCTCACCGTTGCTGGCCGTGTGAATATGCAGTAACGCGGTGCATGCGCCAGCCACGTGTGCATGCAGTTCGCTCTGATATCACAAAGGTGTCTTCCACTCGCGATCGTTGGCCGGTGGCGTCCGCGAGCCGGTGCTCAACGGCGCGTGGCTGACGGCAGCCGTGAGGCGGGCATCGCATCGTTCGGGCTGCAGCGCGGAGCGGGATGCCGACGAGGGGTGGCGCGGCGCGATCGGTTCCTGCCAGGCATGGATAACTGCCAGCTTGGCTTGCGCCTGCTTCTGCTCAGTCCTGAACGTGGAAAGTGCCAGCGGCCTTCTGCTGCTGGTATCCCATCGCCTTGAGCCGGGCGATCCTGAGCGGCATCGGAGGGTGCGTCGCGAGGAGGTTCGCCACGAACCCTTCCTTCAGGTTCACTGCGCGGCCCAGCGGGTCGGCGATGCAGAGGTGCGCGGCGCCGCCTTTGATGGTCGTCGTGGGTGCCGACTGATCCTCGATCTTCTCCAGGGCGCTGGCGAGCGCAAGTGGGTTGCGCGTGAACTGGGCGCTCATGGCATCGGCCAGGTACTCGCGATTCCGGCTGATCCCCACAGCCATGAGGCGGGTCACTATCGGAGCCATGATCCAGCTTACGATCCACAGGACGAGAACCACCGCGACGAGCGGACCGAGATTGTTGCTCCGCCCCCGTCCGCTGCCGCTGCTCCCGCCGCTGACCCGCCCCCCTCCCCCGGACTGCCCGCCGAGCATCTGGAAGCGGAGTATCCGGCCGACGCCATCTGACATGAGCGCGACGGCCCCGACGAGCCCGGCGACCATCGTCATCATCTGGGTGTCCAGGTTCTTGACGTGGCCCATCTCGTGGCCGACGACCGCCTGCAACTCGTCGCGTGTGACGATGTTCAGCAACCCCGTGGTGACGGCGATGTGGGAGTGCAGCGGGTCGGTGCCGGTGGCGAACGCGTTCGGGTCGGGGTCGTTCACCACCCAGAGGCGTGGCCGCGGCACGCCAGCCGCGATGGACATCTCGTCAACGACGTTGGCCAGCATCTTCTCGCCTGGGGTCTGTGGGTCGGTGACCTCCACCGCCCCGGTGGACCAGAGGACCTTGCTGGCGCCCGTCTTGCGTATGTACGCGACGAGCCCGGCTGCGATCACGGCCATGAGGGCGCCGAGAACGGGGAACGAATGGTGGTAAGCCCCGGGGGGCAGCCCTCGCGTGTACATATACGCGAGCCAGTCGCCCCCGAGGCCGAGCCAGAGGAAGAACACCACGAACGTTACGACGAGCAGGCGCGAGCGCCCGCGGTTGGCTTCCTGCTGCGAAAAGAGGTCCTGCGGTTCGGCGGTCATGAGCGCTCCCGCGCCCCTACTTCATGCCCAGATCCACCTTGGGCACGGCCTTCTCGGCGTCGTCCGTGATCTCCCAGAGTTCTGCTGGCATGGCCCCGGCAAGTCCGGCCACCAGCGACGTCGGGAACTGGTGCTGCCTCGTGTTGTACTGGGTGGCCGTGTCGTTGTACAGTTGCCGGGCGAAGCCGATCTTGTTTTCCGTGCTCGTCAGCTCTTCCTGGAGCTGACCGATGTTGTTCGTGGCCTTCAGATCCGGGTACGCCTCGACCACGGCAAGGAGCTTGCCGAGCGCCCCGGTGAGTTGCTGTTCAGCGGCGGCCATCCTGGCGACGTTCTGGATGTCGCCGCCCGAGACTTTGAGTGCCTGGTTCCTGGCCTCGACCACGGCCTGGAGGGTCTGCTTCTCGAACTGCATCGCCCCCTTCACGGCCTCGAGAAGGTTTGGGATGAGGTCATGGCGGCGCTTGAGCTGGACGTCAATCTGCTTGAGCGCGTTCTGCGTCTGGAACTTGAGCGCGATGAGGCCGTTGTACGCGCCGACGAGCCAGAAGGCGACGGCAACGATGGCGATGATGACGATGATCGGGCCCACGGAGACTCCTGCAAGAGGTGGGTACAGCATGGAGCCGGAAGGCGCTTCACGCAATCACTACGGGACCTGCGCCGCGCTGTTTCGGGGGTCTGCCGGGAGCGGAGCCACCGGCGCAAAAAAATGGGCCGGCGTGCGCCGGCCCATGGTCTCACGCCCGGCGAAGGCTACTTGCCCTTCGCGGCCTTCTTCGCGGCGCGCGCGTCCTGGATCCACGCGAGCGGCATGAGGAACAGTGGCGTGAGGAACATGCCGAGGAGCGTGTTCACCCAGAGGAGCGCGGTGAAGAAGGCGCCGAGGCCAATGCCGGCAACGAGAATGCCGAGTGGTCCGCCGTAGAAGGTCTCCATGCGCAATATCTTAGCAGCATGCCGACGAGCGGTAAAGCGGGTGCGCGCTCCGGAGCCGCCGGGGGCGCTGAAGGCGCTGTATTTCGCGCGGTGGAGTCGCTGCCTCCTGGGCCGTGGCTGCTCGCCGTCTCGGGAGGCCGCGACTCCATGGTTCTGATGGATGCGTGTGACGCCCGGCGCCGCGGCGACATCGCCGCGGTGGCAACGTACGACCACGGCACGGGCCCCGCCGCGACGCGTGCGGCCATGCACGTCGAGGCAGAGGCGTTGCGGCGGTCCCTCCCAGTGGTTGCCGGCAGGTCGTCGAGGCCGGTGGAGGCGGTCGGCGAGGCGGCATGGCGGAGCGCGCGCTGGGCCTTCCTCGACGGATGGGCGGCGGATCTCCGCTCCCGCGTCGTTACGGCGCACACCCGCGACGACCAGGCGGAGACGATCTTCATGCGACTCCTGCGCGGCGCCGGCCCGCGAGGGATGGCGGCGATGCGGGCGCCGACGCCGGTGCTGCGCCCCTTCCTCGGCCTCGACCGCGCGACCATCGCCCTTTACGCCGCCGCGCGGCGCGTGAAGTGGGTCGAGGATCCGTCGAACCAGCGGCTGGTTCATTTCCGCAACCGCGTGCGGCTCGAACTCCTCCCGGCGTTCGAGGAGGCGCGGCCGGGCTTCACCGACTGGCTCGTCTCCCTCGGCGAGCGAGCGGCCGAGGTCCGGGATGGGATCGCGCGCGCGGTGGACGCGCTCTCCGGCGTTGCCGACGCAGGTTCTGGAGGCAAGGCGGTTGCGGTGGCGTCAACGGCGCTGGAGGGGTATGGCGAGGCGGAGCTGGAACTGCTCTGGCCCGAGATCGCGGCGCGCGCGCGGGTCGCGCTGGACAGGCGCGGCCTGAAGCGCCTTGTCGCGGAAGCGGCGCGGCTGAGGGTGGGCGCGGCGATCCCGCTTGCCGGGGGCGCCAGCGTATCGCGCACCGTGTCTACGCTCGTGGTTCGGGCCGGTGAGTGAACCCGCGGGCGAATTGCGACTATAATTATCCATGATGACGGTTGCAGCTTCATCCGCCGCTGGCGTGGCCGACCCGCGCCTTCTGGGTCGCGACGTTCGCAGGATCGCGTTCGACGCCGAGACTCTCCGCGCTCGGGTGCGCGAGCTTGGCGCGGAAATCACGGCCGCGTACCCGGACGGGGATCTTCACGTGCTCGGCCTCCTGAAGGGAAGCTTCGTGTTTCTTGCGGATCTGGTGCGCGAGATACGCCGGCCGTTGTACGTGGACTTCGTCGTGGCCGCCAGCTATGGCGACGCGATGGTGTCGTCGGGGCACGTGCGCCTGGTGTACGCGCCGGAGGCGAGCCTCGAGGGCAAGCATATTCTGCTCGTCGAGGACATAGTTGACTCCGGCCGGACGCTGCAGGAGTTGAAGTCGCTTCTGTCGGCCCGGCGGCCGCGCTCGCTGGAGATATGCGCGCTGCTGCACAAGCGCATCGCCGCCCAGCCGGCGGTGCCCGTGCGGTTCGTCGGCTTCGATGCGCCAAACGAGTTCCTGGTCGGGTACGGGCTGGACCACGCCGAGAATTTTCGCCACCTGCCGTACGTGGCGAGCCTGAAGCAATCAGAGGCAGTGACTGACCGATGACCAATACGCCGCAACCACCGAAGCCGAACGGATTCGGCCGGATTTCCAAGACCCTTGCGTTCTGGCTCCTCGTGCTGCTGGTGCCAGTGGCGTTCCTGCAGTTCTCGAAATCGGGCACCGACTCGGTGGCCAAGCTCGAGTACTGGCAGTTCGCCGACGAAGTCCGGAAGGACAACGTGGACAAGGTGACCGTGGTGGGCTCCAACGAGATACGCGGCGAGTTCCGCGGGGCGTTCGCCCAGGACGGCCGGTCGGCGACGAAGTTCGTGACGCGGCTTCCCGGGGCGAACATCTCCGACCGCGAGATGGACCTGCTGACGCAGCACGGCGTGAAGGTGAATGCGGAGGAGGCGCGCACGTCGTTCGGCACCTTCCTGCTTGCGGCGCTTCCGTGGCTGCTCATGATAGCCTTCTGGTTCTTCATCATGCGCCAGATGCAGGCGAGCGGCCAGAAGGCGTTCTCGTTCGGCAAGTCGAAGGCCAAGCTGCTTACTGGCGACACGCCGAAGGTGACCTTTGCGGACGTCGCCGGGTGCGACGAGGCGAAGTACGACCTGCGCGAGATCATCGAGTTCCTCAAGGATCCGCAGAAGTTCACCAAGCTTGGCGGCCGCCTGCCCAAGGGCGCGCTGCTCGTGGGTCCCCCGGGCACGGGCAAGACGCTCCTGGCGAAGGCCGTTGCCGGCGAGGCCGGCCGGCCGTTCTTCTCGATGTCGGGCTCGGACTTCGTCGAGATGTTCGTGGGCGTGGGCGCGAGCCGTGTGCGCGACCTGTTCGAGCAGGGGAAGGCGCATGCGCCGTGCATCATCTTCATTGACGAGATTGACGCGGTCGGGCGCCACCGCGGCGCCGGCCTGGGCGGCGGCCATGACGAGCGCGAGCAGACGCTGAACCAGTTGCTCGTCGAGATGGACGGCTTCGAGTCGAACGACGGCGTGATCCTGATCGCCGCAACCAACCGGCCCGACGTGCTGGATCCGGCGCTGCTCCGGCCCGGCAGGTTCGACCGCCAGATCGTCGTAGATTCGCCCGACTACAAGGGCCGGGAGGGAATCCTCCGCGTTCACATGCGTAACAAGCCGATCGCGGAAGACGTGAACATAGACGCGCTCGCGCGCAGCACGCCCGGAATGGCCGGGGCGGATCTCGCGAACCTCGTGAATGAGGCAGCGCTCCTGGCGGCGCGCCGCAACCACGACAAGATCTACATGGCCGACTTCGAGGACGCGAAGGACAAGGTCATGCTCGGCGCGGAGCGGAAGAGTCTCGTGATGAAGGACGAAGAACGCCGTCTCACCGCGTACCACGAGGGCGGCCATGCGGTGTGCGCGATGCTCGTGAAGGGCAACGATCCGCTGCACAAGGTGACGATCGTTCCGCGCGGGCGCACGCTGGGCGTTGCGTACACGCTTCCAGAGGACGACCGGGTGAGCGTCACGCGCGAGCAGCTCGAAGCTCGGCTCGTGATGGCCTACGGCGGGCGAGCAGCCGAGGAACTTGTGTTCGGCCACGACAAGGTCACGGCGGGCGCCGCGAGCGACATCCAGCAGGCCACGGGCATCGCCCGCCGCTACGTGTCGCAGTTCGGCTTGTCGGAGAAGATCGGCCCGATCCTGGTGGGCGAGAATGAGACGGAGGTATTCCTGGGCCGCGAACTCACGAGTCGGCGCAACGTGAGCGAGCGGACCGCAGAGTTGGTTGACGAAGAAGTGAAGCGCGTAATTCAGACGGCATTCGACCGGGCCAAGCAGGTGCTGTCGGAGAACCGCGATCTGCTCGACAAGATCGCGGCCGCGCTGCTCGAGCGCGAGACGCTGACGCGCGAAGACATCGAGGTTCTGCGGCGCGGCGAGGAACTGCCGCCACGGGCGCCGATCGTCACTTCTCCCAAGGTCGAGGCGCCATCGGCGACTCCCGCCGCCGCGGAACCCAAGCGTACGCCGCCGCTGCTCGGCGGGCCCAATCCACACCCCGCGTAGGCATCGCCGGCGTTGGTGCCGCACCCTGGGTGAGCGCGCGACATGTCGCTTGTTCGGGTGCGTAGGTGCAGGTATTTTACCACGTTATGCAATTTTCGGACCTCCAGGCGCGACTTGCCGATGTACGCGGACGGATTGACGCGGCCCGCGCGCGTGGCGGGCACGAGCAGGACGTCCGGATCGTAGCGGTCACGAAGAACCACGGCCCCGACGCGGTGCTCGCGGCACTCGACGCGGGAGTCACCGACGTCGGCGAGAACAGGGTGCAGGAGGCCCTGGTGAAGCAGGATGCGATCGGCGCCATGGCGGCGACGGCGGGGAATACGGCGGCGCGCGATTCGCGGGGCGCGTTCTCCGGGCCTGTTACCGGCCCGCGCTGGCATCTGATCGGCCACTTGCAGCGCAACAAGGTGAAGCACCTCGACCGGTTCGCGTTGTTTCATGCGGTTGACTCGAGCCGGCTTGCCGACGCGCTCGCCGACCTCGGGCTCAAGCGGGGGCGCTTTTTCGACGTGCTCCTCGAAGTGAACGTCTCCGGCGAGGAGTCGAAGGGCGGCTTTGCGCTCGGCGAAGTGGAGCGCGAGGCAGAACGGCTTGCGGCTGGTGCGGGCCGCGCCGTCGAGGATGGCGTGAGGCGGGACGGGGAGGGAGGGCTGCGCGTCCATGGTGTGATGACGATGGCGCCGCTGGGCGCTGGCACGGCGACGCTCCATCGTGTCTTCGCGCTTGCCCGCGAGGCCGGAGCGCTCTGTCGCCGGGCCGGGCATCCCGCGCACGAACTTTCGATGGGAATGAGCGGCGACTTCGAGATTGCAGTTGAGGAAGGAGCGACGATGGTGCGGTTGGGCACCGTTCTGTTCGGGGACCGCCAATGAACGATGAAGTATTCCACCTGACGCCGGTTGACGTTCGCCGGTTCGAATTCGGCACGGCCCTTCGCGGCTATGACAAAGCGCGCGTGGATCAGTTCAAGGAGCAGGTTGCCGACGAGCTCGAGCGGATGGCACGGGTCAGCCAGGATCTCGAGGCAAAGGCGCGCGGGTTCCACGAGCAGTTGCGCGCGTTCCGTGAGCGCGACAAGGCGCTCAACGAAGCGCTCGTCTCGGCGCAGCAGATGCGTCAGGAGACGAAGGAGCAGGCCGAGCGCGAGGGGCAGCTCATCCTCAAGGAAGCGCAGATGGAAGCCGAGCAGCGCGTGCGGAGTGCGCAGCAGGATGCCGAGCAGCGCGTCCGCTCCGCCCAGCAGGAGGCGGACCGGCTGGTCGAGGATGCCAGGGTGGAAGTGCGCAAGCTGGAGCGGCAGGCCGACGCGCTCGAGCGCATGAGGCGCAGCTACATCGTTCAGTTGAAGAAGATGGCCGAGCAGCAGCTGGCCGAGCTCGCGGCGGCCGAGCGTGCTCCGATGCCCGGGCGTCCAACGCCGATCGATCCGTCGGAGGCAGTAGGCCCCGAAGCGGAGGGCGACGGCGATCAGTAGCACGGTTCACCCAGGGGGCATCCCCCGCTTCGACATCCTTCCGGCAGAGTGGTCTGCCAGCGACCTCGAGCTTGCGATGCTCGGGCGATGGAAGGCCGATGGTACCGTCGAGCGCGCGCTGGCGCTGGGCGCGGACGGCTCGCGGCCCGTCTTCACGTTCTACGACGGCCCGCCCACGGCGAATGGCCGGCCGGGAATCCACCATGTGCTGGCGCGCACGGTGAAGGATCTCTTCTGCCGTCACCGGGCGATGAGCGGATTCTACGTTCCGAGGAAGGCCGGGTGGGACACGCACGGACTGCCCGTCGAGATCGAGGTCGAGAAGGCCCTTGGCATCAGCGGCAAGCAGGATATCGAGCGCATCGGGGTTGAGGAGTTCAACCGGCGTTGCCGCGAGAGCGTGTGGCGCTACCGCGAGGAGTGGGAACGGCTCGTCGAGCGGATCGCGCACTGGCAGGACTACGCGCACCCGTACGTCACGTACGAGAACTCGTACATCGAGAGCGAGTGGTGGGCGCTCAAGACGCTCTTCGACCGCGACCTCCTCTACCGCGGCCACAAGATCCTGCCGTACTGCCCGCGCTGCGGCACAGCTCTCAGTTCGCACGAAGTCGCGCAGGGTTACGACGACGTCGAGGATCCGTCGGTGTACCTCGCGCTGGACCTTCGTGACGAAGCTGGCGTCGCGCGCGAGGGCTCCGGCCGGAGGGCCGGCGGCGACGGGCCTGCGCGCCGGCGGATTCTCGTGTGGACAACGACGCCATGGACCCTCGTGTCGAACGCCGCGCTGGCGGTGAACCCCGCTCTCCGTTACGTCGAGGTCCGGAAGAAGTCAGGGCGCGACTGGACCGCGGTCCTCGCCGAGGCGCGCGCCGCCGCGGTGCTCGGCCAGGGCTGGGAGGAGCGGTGGGACGTCGTTGCGACGTTCACGGGCGGTGAACTGGCTGGCCTCCGGTACGAGCGGCCGCTTGACTGGGTGGCTTACCCCGAGGGCACGAACCACGAGGTGATCGTCGCCGAGGACTTCGTGTCGGCCGACGACGGCACCGGCGTGGTGCACATGTCGCCTGCGTTCGGCGCCGACGACTACGCCGCGGGCCAGCGCCACGGCCTCGCATTTGTTCAGCCGGTGAACGCGCGCGGCGAGTTTCCGGCAGAAGTGCCCGTGGTTGGCGGGAGGTGGGTGAAGGATGCCGATCCGCTCATCATCGAGGAACTCAGGAAGCGTGATGTCCTCTGGAAGGCGGGCACGATCACGCACTCGTACCCGCACTGCTGGCGGTGCGACACCCCGCTGCTCTACTACCCGCGCACGTCGTGGTTCGTGCGCACGACGTCATTCGCGGCGGAGATGCTGGCGCGGAACGCGGCAATCAATTGGGTGCCTCCCGAGACTGGATCGGGCCGCTTCGGCGAGTGGCTGGCCAACAACATTGACTGGGCGATCTCGCGCGACCGGTACTGGGGCACTCCGCTGCCGATCTGGGTGTGTGACCGCGACGATTCGCATCGTGTTGCCGTCGGTTCGTTCGCGGAACTTGCGCGCGCTTCCGGAAGCCCGCTGCCGGAGCCGTTCGACCCGCACAAGCCGTACATAGACGCGTGGGAAATCCCGTGCGCGACGTGTTCCGCCGGCAGCGCGGGCACGATGAGACGCGTACCGGAAGTGATTGACGCATGGTTTGACGCGGGCTCCATGCCGTTCGCGCAGTGGGGCTATCCGCACGCTCCGGGCAGCATCGGGAAAGTGGCGCGCGAGTTTCCCGCCGATTTCATCGCCGAGGGAGTAGACCAGACGCGCGGCTGGTTTTACTCGCTTCTGGCCATCGCGACCGGTCTTGGCGAGGCGGGCGGCGCGGGCGGGGCGCCGGGCGGCGATGGCGCGGGCGGCGCGGGCGGCGCGGGCGGCGAACGCGGTGGAGCCACCCTGCCCGGCGGCCTCCCCAACAACGGCAAGGGGACCCCGTCGCCGTACAGGAACATCGTGGTGCATGACCACGTGCGCGACGCGAACGGGCTCAAGATGTCGAAGTCACGCGGCAACGCGGTGGACCCGTGGGCGGTGATGGAACGGCACGGGGCGGATGCAACGCGCCTCTTCCTGGTTTCGTCGTCGCAGATGTGGGTACCGAAGAACTTCGACGAGCGCGCGATCCGTGAGAACGCGGGCCGGTTCCTCGTCACGCTCCGCAACCTCTACCAGGGGTCGTTTGCGCAGTACGCGAACTTCGGCTGGGAGCCATCGCCGCTCGACCCGCTGCCGGCGCAGCGGCCGCTGCTCGACCGCTGGATCCTGTCGCGGCTCGCGGACGTCGAGTCCGGGTGCGACGCGATGCTTGGGCGCTACGATGCGACCGGTGCGGCGCGGCTGCTGATGGATTTCGTGGACGGCGACGTATCGAAGTGGTACGTGCGACTTGCGCGCCGGCGCTTCTACGACGTGACTTCGGACGACAACCGCGCGGCGTTCGCGACGCTGCACGAGGTGCTCTCGTCAACGTGCCGTCTGCTGGCGCCGTTCGCGCCATTCGTGTCTGCATGGATCTACGCCGCCCTCAACGAGGGCGCGGACGTGCACACGCAGGGCTACCATCTCCGCGGCGCCGACAGGGCGGGCGCCGGGCGTGACGTGGCGCTCGATGCGGCGATGGCGGAGGTGCGCGAACTGTCGAGGCTCGGGCGTGCTGCGCGCGAGGAGGCGAAGGTCAACGTGCGCCAGCCGCTCGCGCGGATGGTCTGCGTCACGCACGGGCTGGATGGTGCGGCCCGGGCGCTGCTCGCCGACCTCACGCCGCTGCTCGCGGCCGAGATGAACGTGAAGACCGTAGAGTATGCCAACGACGCAACTGCGCTCGTGACGCTGGCGGCGAGGCCCAACTTCCGGTCACTCGGCAGGGTTTTCGGCAAGGCGACACCCGACGCCGCTGCTGCGGTGTCGGCCCTCGACGCGGCCGCGCTGCGGGCGTTCGAGCGTGGCGAGCCAGTGGAGATCGAGGCGGGCGGGCGCACGCACCGCATGACGGCCGATGACCTCGTCGTCGTGCGAAAGGCGAGCGGCGCCCTCGCGGTGCAGCAGGAAGGCGCCAGGTTTGCCGCGATTGACGCGACGGTGACCCCGGAGCTTCGTGACGAGGGAATCGCGCGTGAAGTTGTCAGCCGGACGCAGCGGCTCCGCAAGGAGACCGGGCTCAAGGTGAGCGACCGTATTATTCTCAGGATTGCCGGAAGCCCGGTAGTTGCCGGCGCGGTGCGGGCGCACCGTGAATGGATAGCGGGGGAGGTGCTGGCGCGGGATATCGTGTTCCCCGAAACGATGTCCGGCCACAAGGGATCCGTCGAGCTCGAGCTCGACGGCGAAACGGCGACGATCGCCCTGACCGAGGACGCATGACGATGGCGGACGCCACCGGCGGACAGAAGACGTTCAAGCCCATGAGCAAGAAGAACCTGGCCCATTTCGAGAAGCGGCTGCTCCAGGAGCGCGCCAGGGTGCTGAAGGAACTCGGCCACCACGACGAGACGTACGGGAGCACGCCGCAGGGCGCGGGCGGCGACTTGTCGTCGTACTCGTTCCACATGGCCGACCAGGGTACGGACGCGATGGAGCGGGAGAAGGCATTTCTTTTCGCGAGCCAGGAGGGGCGGTTCCTCTGGCACATAGACCAGGCGCTGCGCCGGCTCTACAAGACGCCGGAGAAGTACGGCCAGTGCCATGGCTGCGGGGGCGAGATCGCATTCGACCGCCTCGACGCGCTGCCGCATGCCCGGTATTGCATCAACTGCAAGCAGAAAGAGGAAGATGGAAAGCGCTGAGACCGGCGGGCCGCGGCCGCTTGCCTACCCGCGGAGCTTCTTCCTGGTCGTCGCGGGGATCTTTGCCGCCGACCAGCTTACGAAGCTGGCTGCCGTTGACCTGCTGACGTCGGCCTACGTGCCGCGCCCGGTACTCGGCGACCTGCTGCGGTTCACGCTCGTGTACAACCCCGGCGCGGCATTCGGCCTGCACCTTGGGTCGAGTTCGAGATGGATCTTCATGGGGCTCACGGCGGGCGCTCTGGTACTCCTCTCGCGTCTCTACGTGGAGACGCGGCCCGGCGACTTTGTCCGCACGTTCTCCATTGCCCTCGTCAGCGGCGGCGCAATGGGCAACCTGCTGGACCGGATTCGCTCGGCGCGTGGCGTGGTTGACTTCATTGACGTGGGCATCGGAAGTTCGCGATGGCCAACGTTCAACGTTGCCGATATGGCGGTGAGTGTGGGCGCCATCCTGCTGGCCTGGATCCTCTGGCGCGAGGACGTTGAACGCCATCGTGCCGCTGGGGGGGGGGACGCCGCCGCGGCGGCGGGGTCGAATGAACCCGACGCACCGGTTCGAGGTTGACGCCCCGGCCCGCCTCGACATCCTCGTGGCGCGGGCGCTCGACATATCGAGGACGCGTGCCGCAACGCTGATCGCTACGGGCCGCGTGGAGGTTGACGGGCGGCCGGAGCGCGCGAGCTTCGTCGCGCCCGCCGGCGCGCACGTGGCCGCTGACGTTCCGGCGCCGGAGTCGCGCGAAGTCATCCCGGAGGACATCCCGGTTTCGGTCGTGTACGAGGACGATGATCTGCTGGTTGTTGACAAGGCCGCCGGCATGGTCGTGCACCCGGCGCCAGGGAACTGGACGGGGACGCTCGTTAACGCGCTGCGAGGGCGCGGCCAGAGCCTTGCCCCGGGAGGAGGGGAGGAGCGCGCTGGACTCGTGCACCGCCTGGACAAGGAGACGTCTGGGCTGATGATCGTCGCGAAGACGGAGCGCGCGCACCGGATTCTCTCCACGGCGATCGCGGGACGTCGCGTGGCCCGCCGTTACGCCGTCCTCTGCTGGGGCCACCTTGACGGCGACCTCGTGACGGTTGACAGGCCGATCGCGCGCGACCCCCGCGACAGGCGGCGAATGGCGGCGACGCCCGCCGGCCGCCCGGCGCGAACCGACTTCCACCGGCTGGCCCGTTTCGCGAGCACGGACCTGCTGCGCGCGCACCTTCACACCGGCCGCACGCACCAGATCCGCGTTCACCTCGCCTCCATCGGTCACCCGGTCGCTGGCGACGACGCCTACGGGGGCGGCGGGGCCCGACGGCTGGTTGGCTTGCCTCCCCGGCGTCATTTCCTTCACGCCGCCTGGCTCAGATTCCGGCACCCCGTCACCAACGTGGAGATGGACATCAGATCACCGTTGCCGCGTGACCTGCGCACCTCTTTGGAAGCGGCGTCGGAGATGGCAGATTTGATTGCCCACCCCGATCCCCTGGAGTACCTTGGCTTCTATAGAGTTGACGGGTGAATTGCCGGGCCGGCGGCTGCTCAGGTTCAGGGCTGCGGGTGAGATGTATGCATGCGACCTGGGTGTTGTCAGGGAGATCGTGCGCGTCCGCCCCGTCACGCGTCTGCCGGGCACGCCGGCGTGGGTGATGGGGATCATGAACCTTCGGGGTACGCTCCTGACGGTCGTGGATCTGTCGGCGCGGCTTGGCGGGACGGACGTCAGGCCTCCTGCGGTGGTGATGGTGGTGGAAGCGGCGGGGCGCCGGATCGGGCTCGGCGTCGAAGCGGTGGTGGATGTCGCCGACGCGGCGGCGCCTGCTGGCGATGAAGATGCATGGCATGATGCCGGCAGCGCGCGGGCTGGCGCTGTGAACCTCGGGGACGGGGCCGGCGGCGCGGTTCAATGGTGCGAAGTGGACGCCATTGCCCGCGAGGCACTCGCAGTCTAGGCGAACAGTCAGCCGGGGGTTACGTGGCGCATACAGTCCTCATCTGTGACGACGCGATCTTCATGCGAACGATGGTCGCGGACATCCTCCAGCAGGCCGGATACGAGGTGGTCGGCGAGGCCAGCACGGGGAAGGAGGCAGTCGAGAAGTACAAGCAGCTCCGTCCGGACCTGGTCACGATGGACATCGTGATGCCGGACATGGGAGGAATTGACGCGGTACGCGAGATCACGGAGTACGATCCGCGCGCTCGCGTGCTCATGTGCAGCGCCATGGGGCAGCAGGCGCTGGTGGTCGAGGCGATCCAGGCGGGCGCAAAGGATTTCGTCGTGAAGCCGTTCCAGCCGAGCCGCGTGCTCGAGGCGGTCCAGCGCGTTCTCGCCTGAGGCGCGCGCGGACGGCGTTTCCTCCTCGACCCGATCCGGACCGTGGCGCTCGATTCGGCCAGATACGCGGAACTATTCCGTAGCGAGAGCCAGGACCAGCTCGCGACGATCAACCGCGCTCTCCTCGCGCTCGAGGAAGAGCCCGGCTCGGCTGGTGCGGGCGCGGACGTGTTCCGCGCCGTTCACACGATCAAAGGCATGAGCGCCACGATGGGCTACCATGCGGTCGCTGAATACGCGCACGAACTCGAGACGCTGCTTGACCGGATGCGCGGGTCCGGAGACCGCATGACTCCGGTGGTGATGGATGCGCTGTTTGCGGCTGCCGACGCGCTCGAGGCCGGCGTGGCCGCGGCATCGGAATCGGCCGAGCGGACGCCTGCGATGTCGGAAGCGCTCGAGAACCTCGGGTCGGCGTTCGGCGTGGGCCGGCCGGCGGCCAGCCCAGCGGCCGCGGCGGACGGCCAGCCGGACCCCTTCGACGGTCCCGGAGTGATCCTGCGGATAAGGCAGTCGCCCGGCACCACGATGCCTGGTGTGCGCGCCTACCTCGTCGCGCGCAACCTGGCGGCGATCGGCGAGGTGGCGGCGATGAGCCCGCCGCTGGAGCTGCTTCAGGCGGCGGCTGCGCCGCAGGGTTTTGCGGTGCGCCTCGTGACGAGGGCGTCAGCGACCGAGATAGAGGCGGCGGTTCGCGCGGCTGGCGACATCGAAGCCGTGCAGGTGGACATGGCTGGCCGCGCGCGCAAGCGTCCCGCGACGCCGCTCGACACGGCCGTGAGCGAGCCGGTCTCCGCCGGGCCCCGGCAGGCGAAAATTGACCTTGCGCGGCTCGACACGATGATGAATCTCATCGGCGAGCTGGTGCTTGTCCGCGGACGGCTGCTGCAGCTCGCCGCCGCACTTGGCGATGATGCGCTGGACGATACCGTTCAGGCGACCGCCCGGCTCGTAGGCGACCTGCAGGGCGAGATCACAGCCAGTCGCATGGTGCCGGTGGGGCAGGTGTTCGACCGATTCCCGCGCATGGTGCGCGACGCCGCGCGCAGCTTGGGGAAGGAGGTGCGCTTCGAGGTGGAAGGGCGCGACATCGAGCTCGATCGCGCGCTGCTCGACGAGATGGCCGAGCCGATCGTGCACCTCCTGCGGAACGCGGTGGATCACGGTCTGGAGGGCCCGCAGGAGCGTGCCGTCGAGGGGAAACCTGCGACCGGGACGCTCGTGCTGGCGGCCAGCCGCGACCGGTCTGCCGTGCTCGTCATGGTCGCGGACGACGGCCGCGGGATTGACCGCGCGCGCGTGCTGGAGCGGGCGCGCGCGGCGGGCCTGGTCGCGCCGGACACGCGTGAACTGGACGACGCCGAGCTGCTTCGCTGCATCGCGCACGCCGGGTTCTCGACGAAGGAGGCGGTGACGAGTCTCTCTGGCCGGGGCGTTGGCGTGGATGCGGTGGTGAACCGCGTGCGCGCGCTCGGCGGGTCGGTGGAACTGCGGACCGTTGCCGGCGCCGGCTCGACGTTCACGCTGCGCCTGCCGCCAACGGTGGCGATCATTCGCGCATTGCTCGCCCGCGCGGGACGCGAGCACTACGTGCTACCGCTTACGCACGTGCGCGAGACGCTCGCGTACGATTCCCGGGTCGTGGGGCAGGACGGCGGTCGCGACGTGCTTACGCTGCGCGACGAGGTGCTGCCGTTGCGCGACCTTCGCGACGTGGTGCATCTGGATGCGCCGCAGGTGGTGGGCGCCGAGCGCGAGATCGTCGTGTTCGAGCGCGGCGGGCGGCGCGGCGGCCTCGTAGTTGACGAGCTCGTTGGCCAGGAGGACGTGGTAGTGAAGCAGTTCGACCCGGCGCATGGAGCGCTGGCGCTGTTCACGGGCGCGACGATCCTCGGAGACGGCGTGCCCGCACTGATCATGGATCTTGGAAGCCTCCTCTAGTCGGGACCGGAACATTGGCTGACGCCAGGGAATTGACCCCAGAGCAGCTCGACGCCCTCCGCGAGGTCGCGAACATCGGCGCGGGGCACGCCGCAACGGCCCTGAGCGAGATGACGGGGCAGCGGATCATGATCAGCGTGCCGCGCGTGAACATCGCGCCGCTCGATGACGTGCCCAACCAGATATCGCTCGGCGAGGAGCCCGTAGCCGCGGTGCTCATGCAGATGATGGGCGACCTTTCGGGGCTCACGCTGCTCGTGTTCCCGCAGGCCTCGGCGCTGCGGGTGGCGTCGCTGATGATGCAGCGGCCCGCTACGGAACTCGGCGCCATCGAGCAGTCGGCGATCAAGGAGGCCGGGAACATCCTTGGCTCGTCGTACATGAACGCGCTCGCGGAGTTCATGGGGATGATCCTGATGCCCTCTCCTCCGTCGCTCGCGGTGGACACGTCGCACGCCGTGCTCAGTTCTACGTATGTTGAGGTGGGCGGCGGCGCCGAATACGTGTTCTGCGTGGAGAGCGAGTTCGTGCTGCAGGAGAGCAGGGAGCGCGTGCGCGGCCTGTTCCTGCTGCTGCCGGATCCATCGAGTCTCACGGCGGTGCTCAAGGCCGTGCGCGTGTGATGACGAGCCCTGCGGGCACGGAACGCGATCGCGAGGCGCTGCGGTCATTCGCCCGGCGGATAGACCCGTCGGACGCTGGCGCGCACAACAACCTGGGCGTCCTGTACTACAACAAGGGGCTGTTCGAGGACGCCGCCACCGCTTTCACCCGGGCCCTCGAACTGGACCCGAAGATGCAGGTCGCCCAGCGGAACCTCGAGGTCGCCTACCTCAATACCGGCTACTACGACCGCAGCGTGGCCCATCTGCGCGAGCGGCTGCGGACGCGGGCAGACGACCGCGACGCGCGCTGGGATCTGGGCCGCGCGTACGCGCTGCTCGGCCAGCACGATGACGCCGTCGCCGAGTTCAAGACCCTCCTCCGGTACCGCGCGAACGACCTCGGCGCCATTACACAGATCGGCATGGTCGAGAAGGCGCGGGGTAACCTCGCCGATGCACAGCACTGGTTCGAGGAGTCACTCAAGCTGGACCCCGATAGTTCGGTGACCCATTTCTCGCTCGGGGAGGTGTTCTACAACCAGGGACGGCACGAGGATGCCCTTCACGCGCTCGAGCGCGCCGTCAAGCTCAATCCCGACAATCCGGACGCGCACTTCCTGCTGAGCTTCGTTTACGGTGACATGGGAAGGCACGAGGAGGCGCGCGCCGCGAGCAAGCGCGCAGTGGAGCTGAATCCTGCCCTTTCCCGCGCGCAGGCCAACCTTTCCATTGACCGGTACAACCCGGAAAAGTACGAGGAACTGCTCACCCAGCGGCAGGAGCGCGCGCAGCGCAAGTCGGCGCACCAGATGAAGGTGGCCGAGGGCGCGCACCTGGCGCACTACAACCTTGGCGTCGCGTTCCGCCAGAAGGGGTACTACACCGAGGCGCTTCGCGAGTATCGCCTCGCGCTCGACCGCGGCGAAGACCGTGAGCTTGCCCTGCAGGCGATGGCCGAAGTGCACCTGCTTCGGAAGGATTCCGCGGCAGCGCTGGAGCTCTATGACCAGTTGCTGGCCGCGCATCCGGGGCGGCCGAAACTCTGGAACGAGCGCGGGCTCGCATTGCACCAGGAGAGCCGGCACGCCGACGCCGCGGAGAGCTACCGGAAGGCCGTCGAGGCGGACCGGACGTACGCGATCGCCCACAACAACCTCGGCGTGGCGATGTACCACGTGGGCGACCGCGACGGGGCCGTTGATGCGTTCCGCGACGCGCTCCAGGCAAGTCCCGGCTTCGTGAAGGCCCGCCTCAACATGGCGCTGCTGCTGACGAAGAGCCGGCGCTACCAGCTCGCGCTGGAGGCGTACCGGAAGGTGCTCACGACGGATGGCGAGAACCCTGCCGCGTGGAACGGAATAGGGCTCGTGCTCGCGGAGCTGCGGAAGTTCGAGGACGCCCGCAACGCCTACGCCCGGGCAATCCAGGCGCGCCCTGCGTATGCCGAAGCGCACTACAACCTCAGCTTCGCGCTCAGCAATCTCGGCGATTTTGAGGGCGCGCTGCGCGAGACGAAGCGGGCGCTCGAGCTCGACCCTTACTACGTGCCGCAGAAGTTCGAGCTCGCGATTGACCTCGAGTTCGAAGATCCGGACCTGGCCATCCAGCCCGACCTCGGCTCGGAGCGGCGTGTGAGTGCGGAGGTGGAGTCGTTCTCGTTCGACCCGCGGTTGCTCGACACGCTCTTCACCGAACTGGCGCCGGAGCCGGACGCGCCCACGGATGTCCCAACGGGCGGTGAAGCAGTTGATCCCTACGCAATGGCGGCCGACTACCTCACCAAGGGGTTGTTCGACCGGGCAATGGCAGAGGCGAGCAGGGCGCTGAATCGCGGAGCGAACGCGGCAACCGGGCACGCGCTACTCGGGGACATTCTCTGCCGGCAAGGCGCCTACGGCGACGCGATCGAGCACTTCAGGTCAGCGGTGGAAGCGGATCCCGCGCATGCGCAGGCGCGCAGGGGCCAGGCGCAGGCGCTGTTGATGCTCGGGCGCGGTGCCGAGGCCGCGGAGGTCGCCGACCTCCTTCTCGCGGAAGCGCCGGGCGACGCCGACGCGCTGATGCTTGCGGCCAGCTGCCGGTTCGAAGCGGGAGACCCGGCGCGCGCGCTCGAAGCGCTCGACGCGGCGCGGGTGGCGGCCCCGGGGCGCGCAGACGTGCTCCGCTGGATCGGGAACATCGCTCGGTCGCTGGGCGACGCGGAGGGTGCGATCGCGGCGTACCGCGATGCGCTCGCGCTCGATGGCGACTTTGCCGTCGTGCGGTTCGACCTTGCTCGGCTCCTCGTGCAGCGGGACGCGTGGAGCGAAGCCGAGGCAGAGCTGAATGCCGCGCTGGACGCGGTGCCGACGTACACGGAAGCTACTCTCGAGCTCGCCCTGCTGAAGCGGCGCACGGGCCGTCCATCGGAAGCGATCGGGATCCTGGTGGAACTCCTCGAGCGCGATGTGTACAGCTTCGACGGCCTGATTGCGCTCGGCGAGACGCTGGTGGAGATGCGGCGCATGGCGGACGCCGCGGTGCCTTTCAGGCGAGTGCTCGCGTTCGACGCGGCCAACGTTGCGGCTGTCTTCTACGAGGGGATCCTGCTCGCGGAGCAGAAGCGCTACAAGGAGGCAATCGCGCGCTGGGAGCGTGTGGTCGAGCTCGAGCCGGCGGGCGAGTTCGCGCGCAGGGCGCGGCGTGAGGCGAGGAGCGCGGCCGACCTGCTCAAGGTGTTTGGCGACGCTGCGGCGCGCGCCGAGCGGGCGGAGGGACGGTAGATGGCGATCGAGGGACCGCTGCGCGAGCTCGGTATCCACGACGTCTTCCAGCTCCTCGACCTGAGCCGGAAGACGGGGACGCTTCACGTCACGTCGGAACTCCGCGACAACTCGGGGCGCGTGCTCTTCCGCCAGGGCCGCGTGGTCGGCGCCAACATCAAGAGCAACCCGCTGCGGATCGGCGATCTGCTGCTGCGGAAAGGTCGCGCGACCGAGGCCGAAATCGAGCGCGCACTCACCCAGCAGCGGGAGGCCGGCGGCACGCGCCGCCTGGGCGACTTCCTCATTGACTCGGGGGTGGTGACGGCGAAGGAACTCGAGCGGGAGGTACGCTTACAGATCGAGGCAGCTGTGTTCGAGCTGCTCTCGTGGAGCGAAGGCCACTTCCGTTTCGAGGACGGCGGCACGCCGGAGCACGAAGGCAGCATCGCGAGCGTCTCGACCGAGTCGCTCCTTATGGAGGGCGCCCGTCGAATTGACGAGTGGTCGCGGATCGTTGACCGGGTTCCCAGTCTCGGCTGCATACCCGCCCTCGCGCCGCTTCCGGACGACGGCGCACCGCCTATGGACCTGCTGCCGGGCGAGTGGGAGGTGCTCACGCTGATTGACGGCGGCCGCGACCTGAGGCAGATCGCCGAGACGCTCGTGCGGCCGGAGTTCGACGTCGCGAAGGTGGTATACGGGTTGGTCGCCACCGGAGTCGTCGAACTGAGGCCGCCGCTCCGGGTGTCGCGCCCCATGAAGCGGCTCGAGGTGCCGGCCGTGGAGGAAGGGGCGGCAGATCTGGCGGCAGATCTGGCGGCGGAGCCGGGCGCGCCCGGCTCCGCCGCTGGCCTGGCGCATGGCGCCGCGGCAGCCGGCACTGACGCGATTCCCGATATGGATCTGTACGCGCGCGGAATCGAGGCGCTGCGCGCCGCCGACCTCTCGGCGGTGGTGAAGGCGTGGGCGCAGTTCCTGCAGTCGCACCCGTACGACCCCCGTGCGCCCGAAGTTCGCTCCGGCATCGAGGCGGCGATGAAGCTGCGGGCGATGACCGGAGGAGTCGCCGGGCCATGATGGGTCCCGACGACATCCGCGTCCTGAGCGACGCTCTGGCGGCCGACCCGGGGAGTCTGGTGTTTCTTCAGCTTGGGGAGGCGCTGCGGAGGCAGGGGCAGCTCGATCTGGCGTGGCGCGTGGCGATGCGCGGAGCCGAGCGCCATCCCCAGCGTCCCGATGCGCACGACCTGCTGGCGCGCGTGGCGGCGGATCGCGGCGACCTCGACCGGGCGCGATCCGCGTGGGAGTCCGCGCTTGCGCTCTCTCCGGGCCATCCGGCGGCGCAGAAGGGGCTCGGGTTCCTGTTCTTCCAGCAAGGGCTGAGGGCGGATGCAGAGCGTCTGCTTGCCGCGGCGCAGGCGGCCGACCCCGCCGACGCGTCTCTTGGCGCCGCCCTGGCGAAGATCCGCGCGATCGGCGCCGATCCCGCGGACGCCGATGACGCCGCACAGGTCCGTCCGATGGCGCCCACCCCTCCGCGCGCATCAGTGGCGATCGCTCCGCCTTCTGCACAGCCGCGCACGACCCAGGCGATTGCCGCGCCCGCGCCGTTTGCACCGGCTCCGGCGGATCCGCGCGACGTCTTCGCGGGCGTGCTGCCCGATGAAACCCACGCGGCGCTCTTCCTGGACGCCGACGGGCTGGTCGTCGCTGGGCGGTACAAGGCGGCGGACGGCCGTGACGTGTCGGCCGACATCGGCGCGCAGCTATCGGGCGTGAGCGATGAGGCGTCGCGGGCGATGCGCCACCTCGGTCTCGGGGCGTGGACGCATCTTGCCGTCGAGGCGGAGCAGGCGAGTGTCGCCATGGCGCCGGTTGGCGACGGCGTCGTGCTGGTAGCCGCGCCGCGCCGCGTGCCGCTCGGGTTCGTGCGGCGCATGCTGGATCGCGCGGCGGAGCGCGTGAAGCGATGGGTGGAGAGCGGGACATGACGTCGCCTTACGCTACGATCCTGGCTGGCCTCATCCGTCACCGGGGAGTGAAGGGCTGCCTCGTGGTTGGCGAGACCGACGGGCTGCTCGTGGACTCCACGCTTCAGTTCGGGGTCAACGGCCAGATATTCGCGGCACTCACTGCGTCGCTCTTCCGAAAGGCGCGGCGCGCCTCCCAGGCAGCGGGGCTCGGCGACGCCGCGTTCGTCCAGCTCGAAGCCGAGAACGGCCGCGTCTGCGCAGTGGGCCGCGGCGAACTCGTGCTGGTCGTCGTCGCCGAGCCGCGGGTGAACCTCGGTCTCGTTCGCGTGGACATGCTGAAGGCCGTGGAGGCGCTCGCGTGAAGCTTCAGGTCGCCGCCGACTGGGTGGAGCAGCCGCTCAAGGCGTTCGTTGACGACGCGCGCGCCGAGATCGCTGTGCTGATGCATCCCAGCGGCCAGGTGCTGGGGCAGTTCGGGTTCGCCCGATCCGTTGACGTCCAGACAGCGTGCGCGCTCAGCGCGGCGATCTACGCATCGGCCGGCGAGCTCGGCAGGCAGATGCAGGGGAAACCGTTTACGGTGATGCACTACGCGGGCAAGGCGAGGCAGATGTTCCTCGCGCCAGTGCCGATAGACGGTGGCACGCTGCTCCTGCTCGCCGTGTTCGGGGAGGAGAGCACGCTCGGCCTGGTGCAGGTCTATTTCCAGGACTTCCAGCGAGCGGCGGCGCAGGCGGCGCCGCACTGGACGGGAGCGGAAACGGCTCTCGCAAGCGATTTTGAGGTGGAACTGAACAGGAACCTTGCGGCAATGTTCGGGAGAACCTGATGCCAGCCGTTCGTCCGGTCGCCACATCACTGCGAGCACCGTGTCGCTAGTCAACTACGCCACGCGCGAGATCACGTGCAAGATCGTCTACTACGGCCCGGGGCGGTCGGGTAAGACGACGAACCTGCACTACATCTACGGGCAGGTGCCGGGCGACCGGAAGGGGCAGATGGTGTCGCTGGCAACCCAGACCGACCGCACGCTCTTCTTCGACTTCCTGCCGATCGACCTCGGCACGATCTCGGGGTTCTCGACCAGATTCCAGCTCTATACCGTACCGGGCCAGGTGTACTATGCGACGACGCGGCGGCTCGTGCTGCAGGGCGCAGACGGCGTGGTGTTCGTCGCCGACAGCCAGTCCCGGCAGCTCAAGGAGAACGTCGAGAGCTTCCAGGATCTGCACGCGAACCTGGCCGAGCACGGCGTGGCGGCGCGCGACGTGCCGCTTGTCATTCAATACAACAAACAGGACCTTCCGCGCGACATGATCATGAGCCCCGACGAACTGGACGAGCAGCTCAACTTCCGGGAGGTGCCGTCCTTCGCGGCGGACGCGCTGCACGGGCCAGGTGTATTCGTGACCCTGAGGGCGATCTCGGAACAGGTGCTGCAGCGACTGTCGGGGAAGGGAGGCCGCTGATGCGCCTCGATACCAGGTTCACGTTCGACACGCTGGTCGTCGGCGGGGGCAACCGTCTGGCTGCGGCAGCCGCGCGCGCGGTCGCCGAGCAGCCGGGCTCGGCTTACAACCCGCTCTTCGTCTACGGCACGACGGGCCTCGGCAAGACGCACCTGATGGGCGCGATCGCGCAGCTCGCGATGCAGCTCCAGCCCGGGATCGAGCTCGAGTACCTCTCGCTCGAGGAGTTCATGGGCCAGATGCACGCCGCCATTTCCGCCGGCGAGCTCGAGACGTTCACGCGCCGGTACGAGGCGGTGGGGATGCTGCTCCTCGATGACGTGCAGTTCATCGCGGGCCGCCGCGAGACGCAGGGCGAGCTCCTCCGGCTCTTCGAGCGGATGCAGATGCAGGGCAGCCAGATCGTGCTGACGAGCGACCGCCCGCCATCGGAGCTGGACGACGTGGACGACCGGCTGGTGAGCCGGCTTTCCGGCGGATTGATCGTTGACGTAACCGCGCCGGACTTCGAGACCCGCGTGGCGATCCTCCGCACTCTCTGCCGCGAGCGGAAGCTGGCGTTCCGCGACGGGATGCTCGAGGAACTCGCGCGTTTCGAGTTCAACAACGTGCGCGAGCTGCAGGGCGCGCTCAACCGGCTTGCCGCGCACCAGGCAATCGGGCTCGCCGACGTGGCCCCGCGCCCCAGTCGGCAGGCGCAGCGACCGGTGAACGAGTTCGAGAGCTTCCTGAGCGAAGTTGCGTCGGCCGTGCAGGAGCACGTGGAGTCGTGGCGGACGCGTCTGCGCGAGCGCATCGCCTACTGGTCGGGCGAGGGTTACCGCACCGGCGTGCTGCAGCGCGCGCTCGACCTGCAGAAGGAGCCCGACCTCGACGGGCTGCTCGCAACGTATACGGCAGCCGTGGAGCATTTGAAGCGGCTGGAGAAGGCGGCGTCCGGCGCCGACGAGCGACTCGGCGCCGATCCGGTCTTTCGCGACCCGGAGCGCCTCGGCGAGGCCGAGGACCTCGTGGAGCGCGCCCTGTCGGGGCAAACGCCGCCCGCGGCGCCGAACGCGTCGTTCCAGCGGGAGGGGTTCGACGTTGGCCCGTCAAACCAGCTCGCGGCTCACGCTGCCGACGAGGTGGTGGCTGCCCCGGGCGCGACTTACAACCCGCTGCTCATCCACGGCCCTTCAGGCGTAGGCAAGACGCATCTGCTGCACGCCATTGGGAACGCGCTGGCCCTTGGTGCGGGCGACGGCGAGGCCACGCGGGCCGTGGGTTGCGTGCACGCGCAGAAGTTCATGGACGGACTGATCGCAGCCATCCAGAACGGGACGGTCGAGCGGTGGCGCACCCGCTACGCGGGCGTGAGCGCGCTGCTCATTGATGACGTCCAGTTCGTCGCCGGCAAGGAACGCACGCAGGAGGAGTTCTTCGCGCTGTTCAACACGCTCGTGAGCGAGGGGAGGCAGGTCGTGCTCACGAGCGACAGGCCGCCCGGCGAGATTCCGGACCTCGAAGCGCGCCTGAGATCCCGCTTCGAGGGCGGGCTGGTCGTAGCGATCCAGCCGCCGGATCGCACGCTGCGCGAGCGCCTCTTCACGCGTTACCTGGAGCACGCTGGCCGCCCCGCGCCGCCCGAACTGGTCCACACGCTCGCCGAGCAGCCGGTGCAGAGCGTACGCGAGATCATCGGCGTCGTGAACCGGCTGGGCGCCGTGGCCGACGCCAGCAATGCCCCGCTCACGCCCCAGCTCGCGCGGGCGGAGCTCGGGATGCCCACGCCGCTCGCAGGCGTGCCGGCGGTGCAGCGCTCGCGCGGCACTCGGGATGCGTCATTCCTCGACGTGGAGAAGGTGATCTGGGAATGGCCGGCCGTCGCTGACCGCCTCATCGAGGAGTATCGCTGATGGCGATCAAGGGCAGCCTCAGCGAAGCGAGCCTCCCGGACGTGCTCCAGCTTCTCTCGATGGGGAAGAAGACAGGATGCCTCTCCGTGACGCATCGTAGCAACTTCGGGTCCATCTTCTTCGACAGGGGAAAGATCTCCTACGCCGCGATCGTGAACCGGCGCGACCGGCTTGGCGATACGCTGGTCAAGGCTGGCAAGATCTCGCCGCAGCAGCTCGACCAGGCCATCGCCGCGCAGGCGAAGGCCCGCGATACGAGGCTCGGCGAGATCCTGGTGGACCTGGGGATCATCACACGCGAGGAGCTTTACCAGCAGATCCGCGTCCAGATCGAGGAGGCGGTCTACTACCTCTTCACGTGGTCCGAGGGGACCTTCAACTTCGAGGCCGACGTAGTCCCCGAACGGCAGGACTTCCTCGTCTCGATCAACCCGGAGTCGCTGCTGCTCGAGGGCGCGCGGCGGGTTGACGAGTGGGGCATGATCGAGAAGAAGATTCCGTCGTTCGATATTGTCTTCGAGCTCGATCGTGCGCGTCTGGACGCGAGCGGCGCGCAGCTCACCGCGGAGCAGATGGCCGTCATCCCGCTGATAGACGCGCAGCGCGACGTGGCGGGCATCGTCGAGGATACGGGGCTGGTGGAGTTCGAGGTCGGCAAGGCGCTGTACGGCCTCGCGACCGCCGGGTTCCTGCACCGGGTAGGCCGGTCGAAGACTCCGGCGGCAACCGTAGCGACCGACGCCCGCGTGGAGGAGCACCGCAACCTCGGCATCGCTTTCTACCGGACCGGCATGCTGGACGAGGCGGCGCGGGAGTTCCAGCGTGTCACCGAGCTGCGGCCCGGCGACCAGCACGCGCGCTTCCACCTCGGGCTCGTGCACCTGCGCATGGGCCGCAACGACGCTGCCGTGGCGAACCTCGAGCAGGCCTCGCATGCCCGGTCGGCCACGCCTGCCGTCTTCCATAATCTTGCGTTCGCGTTCGAGCGCATGGGCGAGTCTGCGCGGGCAAGGGAGGCGCTTGCGGAGGCACTCCACCGGGGAGGGGGCCGGGACCCGCGCGTGCACACTTCGATGGGTGTGCTCGCGCTCCGCGACGGCGCGCTCGGTGCCGCGGAGGCCGCGTTCGCCACCGCGCGATCACTGTCGGGGAACAGGCCGCCAAGCACGGCATGGTTTCACTTCGCGGCGCTGACGGCGGCGCTCGGCGGCGGCCTGGACCGCGCGATCGCGCTGCTCGAGGAAGGGACATCTGCATACCCGTCGGCGGCCGTGCTTCACAACAACCTCGCGGTGACGCTGGAGCGGCGCGGGAGGTTCGAGCGGGCGCTCGAAGCAGCCGAGCGGGGCGTGGCCGAGGACCCTGGCCTCGCGCAGCTGCACAAGAACGTTGGCGACCTGCAGTACCGAATGGGTGCGTTCGACGAGGCGCTCGACGCGTACCAGCGCGCGGTCAAGTGCAACGCCTCGCTCGGAAGTGACGTGTGGCTGAAGCTTGGCAACATCCACCTCCGGCGGCGCGAGCGTGACGAAGCCATCAGGTGCTGGGAGCGCGCGCTGGAGGTGGATCCCGGGCATCCGATCGCGAGGCAGAACCTCGAGGCCGCGCGGGCGCAGGGATGAAGGAGGCACGCGACCCCGCCGGAGGACTGCTCTCGCTCGCAGAGCAGATTGCCCGCGAGCGCGGGGTCGCCGTAGGCAGCTACAAGCAGGGCTGCCTCGAGCGGCGGATCGCGGCGCGGATGCGGGCGACGGGCGCCGCCGACTTCGACGCCTACGCTGGAATGCTGCGCGCGAACCCTGCGGAGTACGACGAACTGCTCGACGCCCTGACCATCAACGTCACGCATCTCTTCCGCGATGCCGACGTTTGGGAGGCCGTGGCGGCCCGCGTGCTCCCCGAGTTGTGGGCAATGCCCGGCCCGGTGATCCACACATGGGTCGCCGGGTGCGCGAGCGGCGAGGAGGCATATACCGTGGCGGCGCTCTGGCACCGGTTTCTCGAAGAGCGAGGCGAGCTGCGCCGCATCGGGCGCGTGCGGATTACGGCTACGGATCTCGACCCGGACGCGCTCGCGCGCGCTGTGGCCGGCCGGTACGACAGGGAGGCCTTCAGACAGACGCCGCAGGACGTGCGCACGCGCTACTTCTCGCCGTCGGAGCCGCACGTCGTCGTGCCGGAACTCCGCCGCCGGATCACGTTCGTCAGGAGCGACCTGCTCGCCACCGCCCAGCCCGTCACGTCCGTGCACCTGCTGACGTGCCGGAACGTGCTGATCTACTTCGACAAGCGGGCGCAGGACGCGATCTTCCGGCGCTTCCGATCGGCACTCGTGCCGGGCGGATACCTCGTGGTGGGCAAGGCGGAGGCGCTCCTGGGGGAGTCGCGGCGGCTGTTCGACGCGGTGGATCACTCCGTGCGATTCTTCCGGAGGCCGGCACCGTGACCGAATTGAACGTTGCGATCGCCCGGCACGGCGTGGTGCGTGCTCCGGGCAGGCTGCTCTGCGTTGGTGTGGGTTCGTGCGTGGTGATTGCGCTTCACGACCCCGCCAGCGGCACGGGTGCGCTTGCGCACGTGCTGCTCCCCGAGGCGCCGCCGGGCGCCGCCAGCGCGGGTGGTCATCCGGCCCGGTATGCCGTCACGGCAGTGCCGTTGCTCGTCGGCGCGCTCAGGGCGCGCGGCGCTGAGGGGCCGTACGTGGCGAAGATCGCCGGGGGTGCGACGCTGTTCCCTGAACTCCGGCCCGCGCAGGGCCGAATCGGGCCGCGGAACGTAGAGGCGGCAAGGAAGGCGCTGGGGGACGCAGGGATAGCGGTGGCCGCCGAGGATACCGGGGGATGGGCAGGGCGCTCGGTGGTGTTCGACGTGGCGACGGGCAAGATGGCCGTGCGGCTCGCGGGGGGCGAGACGCATGTCCTGTAGGCGGGCGTACAGCGTATTGGTCGTGGACGACAGCGCGCTCATTCGCGCGCTCCTGCGCGATGTCGTGGGAGAGATGGAGGGATTCGAGGTCGCCGGCACCGCCGGCGATGGGCGTGAGGCCGTCGCGGCAGTGAAAGCCCTCATGCCGGACATCGTCACGCTCGACATCGAGATGCCCGGGTGCGATGGCCTCTCGGCGCTTGCCGAGATCATGCGCGATGCGCCGCGCCCGGTGATCATGCTGAGCGGCGCTGCGTCCGAGGGAGGCGTGGATCTCGCGTTGCGGGCGCTGGAGCTTGGGGCAGTGGATTTCGTTGCAAAGCGCGAGGGCGCAGGCGGCGGGGCGATGGAGGCGCGGCTGCGGGCCGCCTTGCTTGCTGCCGCGGGGGCGAACCCGGGCGCGATTGCGCCAGCCGCACTCCGGACGGCGCGTGTCTTGACTGCGGAGCCCTCACTTGGCGTGCAGGCGCCGGCGCGCGCCGCGGTCGCGGTCGCCGCGAGTACCGGCGGGCCGCGGGCGCTCGCTGAAGCAATGGCAAGCCTGAGCGCGGACCTCGACGCGGCGATTGTCATCGTGCAGCACATGCCGGCCGCGTTCACCGCCGGGCTTGCGCGACGCCTCGCCATGCTCGGGCCGCTCCACGTGAGCGAGGCAAGCCACGGCGAGATGCTTATCGCCGGACGCGCGTACGTAGCGCCTGGCGGGCGGCATATTCGCGTGGCGGGCACTCCCGTCGGCGTGCGCTTCGTACTCGACTCGGGCCCGCCCGTCTGGGGTGTGCGTCCCGCGGCCGATCCTCTGTTCATCTCCGTCTCGCAGGTATTTGGCGAAGCGTCCGTTGGGGTCGTGCTCACCGGCATGGGGCGAGATGGGGCGCTCGGCCTGAGCGCCATCCGCGAGGCAGGCGGCGGCGCCGTGGTGCAGGACCAGGCGACCGCGACAGTGTATGGGATGCCGCGTGAGGCGCTGGAACTGGCAGGCGCGGACAGGGTCGTCGCTCCGTCGGGGGTTGGCCCGGCGATAGCGGACCTGTTGGGGGCGCGGCGGGCCGCGCGATGACGGCCGCGGGCGCGCCGTGCACAAGCCCATCACGCTCCGTCCGGCCGTGAGCGCGCCAAACCGCCCGTCAACCATGGTGACGGTGGTGTCGGCCAGGCCGGCGCCCCCGCCGCGCGTCCAAGTCGTGACGTTCTGCGTCGGCGGAGAGCGGTGCGCCGCCGACGTGTTCGCTGTCGAGCGGGTGCTGCCCTACGCATCTCCCCGGCCGCTCGCGAACGCGCCTGGCTGCATCAAGGGGGTGGTCGAGCATGACGGCGGCATCGTTCCGGTGCTCGACCTGCGGACCCGGCTCGGCATTCCGCCTTCGTCCGCGCGATCCGTCGCGCGGACGATCGTCTTCGCGGCCGGTGGCGGGAGGATCGCTGCCGCAGTGGATACCGTGGATGCCGTGGAAGCGGTGGACGTTTCGGCGATCGAGGACCCACCGCAGGATCTGCGCGGAGACGCACGCCAGTTCGTGCGAGGAATCATCCGTCGCGGTGACTCCGCGGTTACCCTCCTCGACGTGCCGCGCCTGCTCGACGCCGGGGAACGACTCATGCTCGACCATGCGATGATGGAGGAAGGGAATGGGCGATGAAACGCTTGCCGGGTACCGCGCGCGGTACGCGGACATAGACCGGCGGCTCGGCGCCGCGGCTGCGGGAGCGCTCGACGATGCGGCGCGAGCCGGCGTGAAGGCCGACATTATCGGGCTCTTCAAGGCCGTCGAGGCGCAGGCGGCGGAACTGACCGCTCTCAAGGAAGAGATCAGAACGCTCGTGGACAAGTGGAAGTCGCTGCAGGCGGCGGCGGCTCCGTCGCTCGCGCCCGAGTTCAGCGGCGAGAAGCCGGTGGTGGTTGCCGACCACATTGGCGCGTCCACGTTCATCGAGAAGGGCTGGAGCCGCCTCTCGCTTGGCGATTACGAGGCCGCGGAAACCGCGCTGCTCAAGGCGATCGAGCTTTCGCCGGGCGACCCGCAAAGCGAGGCGCTGCTCGGGTGGGCGCAGATGCTGCAGGAGAAGTACGACGCGGCGCTGAGGAATTTCCAGAACGTGCTGAACCGGGAGCCGTCGAACGCGCTGGCGAGAATCAATGTCGGGTACATCTCGCTCAAGCAGGGCAACTTCAGCCAGGCGATCGAGCACCTCTCCAAGGCGATCCGCCTCGACAACGACCGGAAGGCAACGCTCTATGCACACTTTTACCTCGGGCTCGTCTATCTCGAGCGGGAGATGTACGAGGATGCGCAGGTATTTTTCCAGAAGACACTGGGGCTTGGCCCCAACCTGATCGAGGCCTACTACGAACTCGGCCGGGCCCTCTGGTTCAACGAGCAGGAGGCGGAGGCAAAGGATGCGTGGAGGGCCGGCCATGCCGCCAACAAGTTCAACCCGTGGGGCAAGCGCTGTGCTGAGATTCTTGCGACCGTGGAGGCGGGCGGCCAGCCGCCGAAGTAGCCGACCCGTCGTGAACGCCGCGACGGCGAAGCGAGATGTGGCGCACCTTGCGATGCTGATGGCCCTCGTGGCCGGTTCGCTGGGCGGTCAGGCGGCGCCTGCAGGCACGGAGGTGGTGGAAGCAGGGCGCTTCAGCTTTGCCGCGGTGCACGGCGATGCGGGGCTGGCCCGCGCCCTGCTCGCCTACGCTCAGGCCAGCGATACGTTCCCCGGGCTTCCGCGCCCGCGAAGCCGCGTGCGGGTCCTCATCGCGCCGGACGACAAGCGGTTTCGCGAGTGGGCGGGCGGGGCGGCGCCGGAGTGGGGGGTCGCCGTGGCATTTCCCGGCGAAATGCTGGTCGTCATGCACGGACGGTCTGCAAGCGCGCGGGCGGGAAATCCGCGCGTGACGCTGCGTCATGAGCTCGCTCACCTGTGCCTGCACGAAGCGCTCGGGCCCTTGCCGCCGCCGTGGTTCGACGAGGGCTACGCTTCGTTCGCGGCGCGGGAGTGGAGCCGCGATCAGGTGCTGGAGTCGAGCCTGGTGATAGCGCTCATGGGCACCCCGCGGTTCGCAGCCCTTGATACACTCGTTTCAGGAGGCGCCGTGCGCGCCGAGCGCGGCTACGCCCTTGCACAGCGGGCCGTGGCCGATCTGGCCGCACTGGATCCGGAGAGGGGGCTGTCCGGCTTCTTCGCGTACTGGGCGCAGTCCCGAAGAATGGATACGGCGATGCGCCAGGCATACGGCCTGACGCTCGATGGGTTCGAGGACGTGTGGCGCAAGAACATTCGCCGGCGGTACGGCTCGCTCGCGATCGTCGCCGACGTAGGGTTCGCTTCGCTCGTGCTGTTCCTGGTGGTGGCGCCGCTGTGGATTGCCCGGCGTCGCCGCGACCGCCGGCGGCTCGCCGCGCTCGTGGCGGCCGACGAACTGCAGGCTCGCCGCGAGCGGGCCGAGGCCCTCGCGGCGCTGCTTGGCGAGGCGGAACAAAACGGCGAAGGCGGGACTCAGAGTAGGAAGAACGGCTGACCGGAGGGGTTTCCTTGACACTACAATAGACTGGCCGTAGACTCCTCGCCTTATGGATCCAGTAGCGCGCTCGTGGTTGGAGAAACCGGCAATTCGTTGGGGCGCCGCGACTTTGGCGCTTGCCATCGGGTACGCGGACTTGGCGCGGGGAGGGGTCACGGTGGCCCCGTTGATGCTCGTGCTCGGGTACTGTGTGCTGGTTCCCATCGCGATTCTCTCGTGATGGGCGCGTGCGGGGCGAATAGCTCAGCTGGTTAGAGCACCTGCCTTACACGCAGGGTGTCGGGGGTTCGAGTCCCTCTTCGCCCACTCGAATGGCGCGGCGCAGAAGCAGGTTCACCAACCGGAGGTAATGATTGTGATGGCTAGGCAACTGACTGGAAGCGCGGCGGTAGTCGCCGTGATGCTCGTCGGGGGTGTGGCAACGGCCGCGGCACAGCCGCGGATGAACCGCGGCCCAAGCGCCGACACTCCCAGGTTGATGGTGAGCGCCTGCCACGCAGACGACAAGGCGCTGGCGGTGCAGTGCGCGGATAAGATCCGCAGCCAGATCGAGGGGGACGTTTCGGTGCGCTCGCTGGTGGTGCTCTCCAAGTCCGACATCGAGAGCACCCTGTCGGCGTCGGGCTACGACCCGTCCACGGCGCTGGCCCCTGGCGACGCGACGGCGCTTGCCAAGCAGGTGCGCGCCGACATGTACGTGGACGCCGATGTGTCGAAGGCCGGCGACAACTACAAGGTGGTTGCCAACGTTGTGCTTGCCCGCGACCAGAATATGCGCCAGCCGATCGGCACGTACGAGCACGCCAGGATCGAGACGATCGCGCAGCAGGTCTCGCGGGCGTTCCAGGATGTGTTCAACCGCACCTTCGACAAGCAGAAGGACTGCTTCCTGAAGGAGCGTGAGCGCAAGTACGACGACGCGATGAAGGATGCGCTCGCCGGCATCAAGGACTTTCCCGGCTCTGCGTGGCTCCGCTACTGCGAACTGACGCTGCAGAAGGATCAGAAGAAGCCAAGCGCCGACGTCATAGCGACGCTCACGGAGATCCTCAAGATTGACCCGATGAGCCGATCGGCGCTGAACGACCTCGTCACGCTCTACGACGCGACGGGCCAGAAGGAGAAGATGATCGAGACGCTCATGGCGCTCCACGACGCCGACCCGGGCAACATCCGCCTCGTGTCGCAGATCATCAACTCGCTTGCGGCCGAGGGGCAGTTCGACAAGGCCCGGCCGCTGGCCGAGAAGGCCGTCGCCGAGAATCCGGGTGAGCTCTCGCTCGTGCGCCCGTACTGGCTCATCCTCATGAACGCGAAGGAGTACAAGAAGGCGATCGAAGTCGGCAAGCGTATGGTAACGATGGATACGTCCATGGCCGATACCGCGTACTTCTTCAAGATGATTGCGGCCGCGGGTGCCGATTCCAACTTCGCGGAGGCGGCGGATCTTTCCAATGCCGCGGCAACGAAATTCCCGGCGGTAGCCGACTACCACACTTATGCGGTGGCGCTCTACCGCAAGGCGGGCAATACAGCCAAGTCCATCGAGGCCGCCCAGCGCGCGCTCAAGCTGAACCCCAAGCTGAAAGATCTTCGCGCGCAGATCGCCTCCGGTTACCTGGGCGATAATCCGCCGAAGGTTGACGATGCGATCCGGATCGTGAAGGAGATGATCGCGAACGGCGAGGACAAGGAGCAGATCGCTGGTATTGCCGTGACTGCGGGCAACACCCTGCGCACGCTACTGGATTCCGCGCGTGCCAAGGGCGCGGATGCCGAGGCGATGCGCACGGCTACCGCGCATGCCTTCGAGGTGACCTCGTGGGCCGACACGCTCGCGACGGGCACGGCTGTCGCCCCACAGGCGAAGTTCGTGATGGGCGTGACCGCGCTCAACATGGGACAGATCTTCCTCACGGACGCCGGCGATATCGGGAAGAAGCTGCAGGAGGACTACAAGGCCGCACCCGATGCAAAGAAGAAGGCCGTGCTGGAGGAGGCCTACCCGCGCGCGTGCGCGGCGGCCAACAAGGCCAACAGTTACTTCACGATCGCACAGGGCGCAGTTCCGGCGGGCGGAAGGTTCGCCCCGCAGGCCGCGCAGCAGGTCATGGGTTCGTTGATGCAGCTCAATGGCTACGTCGAGCAGATGACGAAGGCGTACTGCAAGGCGCCGTAGCCGTCCTGGTGCGAGCGAGGTAATTGGCGGCCCGCGGAACTTCATCCGCGGGCCGCTTCGCGTTCCCGGTATCTTTCCGGGGTGACCGGCGACGGACGATTCGACTCGGAATACCACACTCCGGTAATGGTAGGCGACGTGGTTCGCCTGCTGGCCGGGGGCCACGGCAACGCGCCGAGGATTCTAGACTGCACGCTCGGCGGGGGCGGCCATGCCGCCGCGCTACTCGACGCCGGGGCAGTGGTCACGGGACTGGATCAGGATCCGGAGGCAGTCGCGGCGGCCGCAGCACGGCTGCGGCAGTTCGTCGAATCAGGACGCTTTCGTGCGCTGCGCGTGAACTTTGCCGATTTTGCAGGCGCCAGCGCCAACCCTGACGGAGAGCAGGGCGCGGCAGCCACTGGGGCGGAAGCGGAGGGAATCCCGGGCGCTACGTTGCTGTTCGACGGGATCCTGCTCGATCTTGGCGTTTCATCGCACCAGATTGACGTGCAATCGCGGGGATTCAGCTTCCGGCCCGGGACCCCGCTCGGGATGCGCATGGATGGACAGGGCCCTTCGGCAGCCGAATACCTCAACGGCGCCAGCCGCGAGGAGATGGCCGCTGCGTTCAAGGACTTTGGCGACGAGAGGAAGGCGCTGCGCCTCGCAGCCGAGGTCGTCCGCCGGCGCGAGACGCGCCCTTTCGTCATCGCGGATGACCTGGTGGGCGCGATACGCGCAGTGCTCGGAGCGCGGTCGGGGCCAGCTGATTTTGCCCGCATCTTCCAGGCGGTGAGGATCGCCGTCAACGACGAGATCGGCTCGCTCGCCCGTGCGCTTCCCCTTCTCCGTGACCGGCTGGCGTCGTCGGGCGTCCTCGTGGTGATCACCTATCACTCCGGAGAAGACCGGCTGGTGAAGCACGCCTTCCGGGATTGGAGCCGTTCGTGCATCTGCCCGCCCCGGCAGCCGGTGTGCACGTGCGGCGGGAACAACGCGCTGGGAAGCGTTGTGACGCGTGGGGGAATCACGGCGACCGCCGATGAGATCCTGCGTAACGCTCGCGCCCGCAGCGCCAGGTTGCGTGCGTGGCGCCGCACTTCGGCCACGCCGGACCGGGTTGATTGACGTGCGAGGACGCTCGATCGTTGCCATCCTCCTGGTTGGCTTCGTCCTCGTGACCGCGGGTGTCGTCTGGAGGCGGAGCGCCGGGCTGTCGCGCGCGCGCGACGAAACCCGGCTCGACCAGCGGCGCATCGCGCTGGACGCGGAGCGGGCGAAGCTGGAGGGCGACATTCGTGACGCCTCGAGCCGCGCGCGCCTCGCTGGCGTCGCCGAGGAGCGGCTGCACATGCGAATCCCCAATGACAGCCAGGTGGTGTACCTTCGGCGGCCCGACGCGGTGCATGCCGCGACGGCTGAAGGCCTGCCACCGGCCGATCGAGGGGGCGAGTCGGGATGACGTTGCCTGGCGGCGACATCTCGGGCATCCTTGCGGCGCCGGGCACCGCGGGGACGGAGCCACGCTCGCGCCGCATCCAGCGGTTGCGTCCGGCGCTGCTGCACGCCGGCACCGTTCTCTTTGCGCTTGCCCTGCTGTGGCGCGCGGCGAAGGTGCAGGTGCTGGAGCGGGATACGTGGCGGGCGCGCGCCCGGAACATGCAGCTTGCGGTCGTGAACCTGCCGGGGCCGCGCGGGCAGATCCGCGACGTGAACGGCGCCGTGCTGGTCGAGTCGCGTGAGTTGCTCAAGCTGAGCGTGGTTCCGCGCGAAGTGGCCGCTGACCTCAGGCGCAAGGGCGATGGGGCGGAGCGGCTGGCGACCGCGATTCGGGACTTCGGCCGGCTCGGGGTGGACAAGGGCATCGTCGCGCGGATGCGCGATACGTCCGTTGCGTGGATTGACATTCCCGGCCGCTACCTGGCCAGCGACGTGGCGTCGCTCACGGCATTTCGCGGGGTGCACTCGGTGCGGGTCCTCGACCGCGTTCCGCCGACGAACGATGGGCTGCGTCGGCTGATTGGCCGCGCGGATGAGTCCGGGGTGCCCGTCGGAGGGATCGAGAAGTCGCTCGATGCAGTGCTGCGGGGCACGGGCGGGAGCGAGGCGTTCGTTCGCGACGTGCGCGGACAGCGCGTGCGCTCTCCGGCGGTCGCGGGGGAGCAGCCCCGCCCGGGGAACACGGTGACGCTCACCATATCGCGCGGTCTGCAGGACATTGTCGAGCGCGCGCTGGGCGACGCCGTGGCGACCATGCGGGCGAGCGGCGGCGATATCGTCGTCCTGGATCCCGGCACGGGCGAGGTGAGGGCCATGGCAAGCCGTCGGGCCAATCCGCTCTCGGCGGGCGCTACTGCGCTCACCGAGCCGTACGAGCCGGGCTCGACCCTGAAGCCGTTCGTGGCTGCGCGGCTGCTCGACATGGGACGCGCACGCCCCGACGAAGTGGTCCGCACGTGGAACGGCAAGTGGCAACTCGACGGGCGGAAGATCGAGGACGACCATGCGATGGCCGAGGCATCGCTCTCGGACGTGATCAGGTACTCGAGCAACATCGGGATCGTGCAGTTTGCGCAGCGGTTCTCGCACGACGAGCAGTACGAGCTTCTCCGCGATCTTGGATTCGGGACGCCAACCGGGATCGCCTATCCCGTGGAGTCGCCCGGTTCGCTTGTTCCGCCTGCGCGCTGGGATCCGCTCACGCCCGCATCGCTCGCAATGGGTTACGCGGTGGCGGTGACGCCAATGCAGCTTGCGCTCGCGTACGGGGCCATAGCCAACGGCGGCGAGCTGTTGGAGCCCGCGATCGTGAGGGACGTACGCTCACCCGACGGCGGCGTCGAATGGCGTCACCACCGCCGCGTCGTGCGCCGCGTGATGACGCCGGCCGCGGCCAGCGCCATCCGCGGCATGCTCAAGGGCGTGGTGGAAACCGGGACGGCCGCCGGATCCAACCTCTCGACGTTCGACGTCGCCGGCAAGACCGGAACCGCGCGGCTCACGGAGAACGGGCGCTATGTGGGGAAGTACACGGCGAGTTTCGTCGGGATGTTCCCGGCGGACCACCCTCAGCTCGTGATTCTCGTAAAGCTCGACAACCCGACCAGGACGATCTACGGTGGAAAGGCGGCGGCGCCCGTGTCGAAGGTCGTGCTGCAGGCGGCGCTCGCCGCCCGCGACGCCGCGCTCGACCGCGCCGCGCTTGCCAAGCCACCGGCTGCGGAGCAAGCCGGCTCGGCTGCCGCCGCCCGGGCGGGCGATGCGGTGGCGATGACGGCCGCAGATCTGGCAGCAGCCGTGGGGGACGCCCCCGCAGCGGGCGACGGCAGCGCCTGGGTCGTCAGGCTCGACGCGCCTCGCGAATTCGCGCCTGCTGCCGTTGCGTTTGGCGTCGTACCCGACGTGCGCGGGCTGCCGGCACGGCGCGCCGCGCTCGAGTTGCATCGTGCGGGGTTCAGGGTGTCCCTGCCAGCGGGCGCCGGTGCCGACCGGGTCGGCGGGACCGTGCCTGCCGCCGGGGCGCGCATCGCGACCGGGTCACGCGTCGTGCTCGAGCGCGAACAGTGAACGATTCCATCCCGGTGCGCGCGATCGTTGATGCGCTGCGGGCCGCCGGGCTGCTGGTTGCAGCGCCCGAGGGCGGGCCCCACACGGTACGGGGAGTCGCCGACGACAGCCGGCGCGTGACTCGCGAAGGCCTGTTCATCGCCGTGCGCGGCAGCGCGCAGGACGGACATCGGTTCATTCCCGCGGCCCGCGACGCGGGCGCCGCCCTCGTGCTCGCGGAGGATGCGGCGGCCGCCAGGGGCGGGCCGGCGATAATCGTGAGCGATGGGCGGCGCGCTGCGCCGGTTGCCGCCGCGGCCTGCTACGGCAACCCTGCCGCGCTACTAACGATGGTTGCCGTAACCGGCACGAACGGCAAGACGACCACCGTCGGGATACTGAGGCACCTGTTCGACGGCGAGGCTGGCCAGCGCTCCGCAAGCATCGGGACGCTCGGCGTCCTGTTCGGCAGCGCCGGCGAACCTGTGGACGACGGCGCCGGCCTCACGACTCCCGGGCCCGTGGATCTGCAGCGCATCCTGAGGGAACTCGTTGACCGGGGCGCGCGCCTCGTCGCGATGGAGGCGTCGTCGCACTCGCTCGTCCAGCATCGCATGGAGGGCCTGCGGTTCGCGGCGGCGGTGTTCACCAACTTCACCCGCGATCACCTGGACTACCACGGCTCGATGGAGGAGTACCTTGCGGCGAAGCTCTCGCTCGTGAAGCACCTCGCGAGCGACGGCATCGCCGTGGTGAACGCTGACGACCTTGCGTGGAAGGCCGTTCCGGCAACGGTGCGCCGCCTCACGTTCGGCCTGTCTGCCGATGCGGATGTGCGCGCCGGCGGCATCGTGCCGCAGAAGGTCGGAACGCGGTTCCGGATTACGCGCGCGTCGAGCGGCGAAGGGGCGGACGTGAGCACGCCGCTCGTGGGCGATTTCAACGTCGTCAACGCGACAGGGGCAGTAGCTGCGGCGCTCGCCCTCGGCGCCGACCTTGAGGACGTCGCGGCCAGGCTGGCGAGCGCGCCGCAGGTTGCCGGGCGCATCGAGCGCATCGGCGAGCGCCCCACTGTGCTCCGCGACTACGCGCACACGCCGGACGCGCTTGAGCGCGCTCTGACGGCGGTCCGCCCCTTCGTGGCGGGGCGCCTCATCGTGGTGTTCGGCGCAGGCGGCGACAGGGATCCTGGCAAGCGGCCGCAGATGGGCGCGGCCGCGGCGAGGCATGCGGACGCGATCATCGTCACGAGCGACAACCCGCGCACGGAGGATCCCGAGCGAATCATTGACGCTGTAGCCGGCGGCATCCCCGCTGGCCGCTACGAGCGGATCGAAGACCGCCGCGCCGCGATCGAACGGGCCATTGCCATCGCCGACCCGGCGCGTGACGTCGTGCTGCTTGCGGGCAAGGGGCACGAAACCTACCAGGTCAGGGGCAAGGAGCGGCTGCCGTTCGACGAAGCCGCGATCGTCGCGGAGATCCTCGGTCGGCGGCGCGGCGCAGCGCTGGGATGACGCTTCCGTTCTGGACCCTTTCGCGGATAGCGGATGCCCTCGACGGGGTTGATCCGTCCGTGCCTGCGCTGCCGCGGCATGGCCGGCGGGGCGGGACCCATCCGCGCGGCGACCGAGCGATTTCGCGTATCTGGACCGACACCCGAACGATTGCCGCCGGAGACTGCTTCGTTGCCTTGCGAGGAGAGAGTTTCGATGGCCATTACTTTCTCGGTCAGGCTGTTGCCGCCGGCGCGGCGGCCGTCGTCGCAGACGATGCGCGCCAGGCGGCGTCGCTTGGCGTCCCCGTCTTCATCGTTCACGATACGCTCGCTGCGCTCGGGGCACTGGCCCGTTACCGCCGGGCAGCGTGGGGAGGGTCGGTCGTGGCGGTGGGCGGGTCGAACGGCAAGACGTCCACGAAGGAACTCCTGCGCGCCGCGCTCGGCGCACGGCTTTCGGTTCATGCAACGCACGGCAACCTCAACAACCAGGTCGGAGTGCCGCTGACGCTCCTCGCGCTCCCGGATTGCGCCGACGTGGCGGTGATCGAGGTTGGCACCAACTCGCACGGCGAGATTGCGCTGCTGCGCGACGTGGCGCGGCCGGACGTTGCGGTGGTGACAGCGATCGAGGAGGAGCATCTGGAGGGCTTCGGCGACCTGGCCGGCGTGCTGCGCGAAGAGGCGTCGCTGCTCGATGGTGCGCCGCTTGCGGTGGTACCCGCGCACGAACGCGCGCTGGTGGCCGAGGGGAAGCGGCGGGCGCGGCGCGTCCTCGCGGCCGGATTGCCAGGCGCCGAAGGGGAGGCGCACGCCGGCGATGCCGCCGGGCTCGGGGGGCAGGCCGCTGGCGCGAGCGGTCGCGTCGAGCATCTCCTCGCCGAGTCGGCGTCGCTGGCTGCCGACGGCACGGGGCGTCTTGTCGTGGACGGCGTCGGGGTGACCGTAGCGCTCCGGGGCGAACACAACATGCGCAATGCGATGCTTGCGCTCGCCGCGGCGGGTGCGCTTGGCATTTCCCTGGCGGATGCAGCCGCTGCCCTCGCTGCGATGGACGCCGGCGCAATGCCGGGAATGCGATCGGCGGTCGAGGGGCTCGCTCAGGCGTTGCTCGTGAACGACTGCTACAACGCCAACCCGGGCTCGGCGCGCGCAGCGATTGCGCTGCTACGCGCCGTGGCGGGCTCGCGCCCACGGGTAATCATCCTTGGCACCATGCGCGAACTCGGCGCACGGGAAGCCGACGCGCACCGCGAGGTCGCCCGCAACGCGCTGGAATCGGGCGCGGCGATCGTAGCCGGCATCGGCGCATTCGCGGACGCCCTGCGTGAGGTGGCTCCGGACGACCCGCGGGTGACCGTCGCCGCGGACGTTGACAGCCTCTGGCCGCTGCTTGCCCCCAGGGTGCCACGCGATGCCGCCATCCTTCTCAAGGCATCACGCGGTGTGCGGCTCGAGCGCATGGTTCCCCTCCTGCGGGAGTGGGCGGGAGTGGTTCCTTCCGGCCGCGCGGGAGGCTGAGCCGTGCTCTACGACCTGTTCTATCCGCTGCGTGAGTACTTCTCGCCGTTTCGCGTGTTCACCTACCAGTCGTTCCGGGCCGCCGGAGCCGCCGTCACGGCTCTGCTGATGGCGTTCATCGTCGCGCCCACGATCATTCGGTGGCTCGGCCGCATGCAGGTGAACCAGGTGGTGCGTGAAGGCACGCCAGAATCGCACGCAGGAAAGGGCGACACGCCAACGATGGGCGGGCTCATCATTCTCGCGGCAGTGTTCGTGCCGACGCTCCTCTGGATGCGTACGAACAACAGGTATGTGTGGCTCGCCCTGCTCACGACGCTATGGATGGGATGCATCGGCTTCCTCGATGACTACCTCAAGCTCCGCCAGAAGCGGGCCGGGCTCAAGAACGAAGGGCTCGTCGAGCGGTGGAAGCTTGCGGGGCAGGTGACGCTCGGCGTCGCGCTTGGCGTGTACCTGTGGAAGGTTCCGCTCAACCAGCTCCCCGGCGCCTCGACCACGGTGCCGTTCCTCAAGGACGTACTGATCGTGCCAGCGACGGTGGGGCTGGCGTGGGCGTACGTGCCGTTCGTGACATTCGTCGTGACGGCGATCTCCAATTCAGTGAACCTCACGGACGGGCTCGACGGCCTCGCCAGCGGGTTGATGGCAATCGCGATCGGCACGTTTGCCGTGTTCGCGTATGCCATGGGGCGCGTGGATGCGTCGAGCTACCTCGGGCTCTTCTACCTTCGCGGCGCGGGTGAGCTTGCGGTATTCTGCACCGCCGTCCTCGGCGCGTGTATCGGTTTTCTCTGGTTCAACACAAAGCCGGCCCAGGTGTTCATGGGCGATACCGGCTCCCTCGCGCTTGGCGGCGCGATGGCAGCCGTGGCTACCCTGCTCAAGTCGGAGTTCCTCTTCGTGTTCATCGGCGGGGTGTTCGTGGCGGAGACCGCGTCCGTGCTGATCCAGCGCACGGTGTTCAAGTACCGAAAGCGCAAGCACGGCATCGAATACGCGAGGGCCAACCGTGTCTTCCTGAGGGCGCCGCTCCACCATCACTTCGAGCTCAAGGGCTGGCCGGAATCGCAGGTGGTGGTTCGCTTCTGGATCGTCGGCGTGCTGTGCGCTTTTCTGGCGCTCGCAACGATGAAGCTGCGCTGACGGGTGGTGCCATGACGCCTTCAGATTCACGCGCGGCGGGTGTCGCGCGGCTCGTGGCCGGAGAGGTGGCCGTGATTGGGCTCGCGCGGAGCGGCGTGGCCGCCGCGCAACTCGCGGCGCGCGAGGGGGCGAGCGTGTACGCCTCCGACGCTGGCACCCGGCCTTCCGCGGAGCCCGGCGTCGTTGGCGGGGTGCTCGACCGGCTTGCGGTAATGGGAATAGACGTGCAGTGGGGAGCGCACGACCTGGGGCGCATCGCCCGCGCGTCGCTCGTGGTTGTGAGCCCCGGGGTGCCCCCGTCGGCGCCGCCCGTTGCCGCGGCGCGGGATGCCGGCGTTCCCGTGGTAAGCGAGGTGGAGCTTGGGCTCTGGTTCCTGCCCGCAACGCGTATCGTTGCGGTCACCGGAACGAACGGCAAGTCAACCGTCACGGCTCTCACTGCGCACCTGCTCCAGGCCGTCGGCGCCGACGCGCTGGCGGCGGGAAATATTGGCCTGCCGCTCAGCGAACTCGCGCTTCGCTCGGCCGCCCCGGCGTGGGTGGCGCTGGAACTCTCCTCGTTTCAACTGCACGATACCCATTCGCTCGTCCCTGCCGTGGGCGTGCTCACCAACCTCACCCCCGATCACCTCGACCGTTACCCGTCGCTCGAAGAGTACTATTCCGACAAGGACCGCCTATTCCTGAACGCGGGGGCTGGTTCGGTCTGGGTGACAAACGCCGATGACGTCGAAGTGCAGCGCCGAACGGCGCGCGTGGCCGGCGCGCACCGTCGGTTCTCGGTGAACGGACTGGACGTGGATGCGTTCCTGGACGCCGCGCACGAGGAGGTCGTCCTCGCCGGATCGCCGCTGTTGCCAATACATGAGTTCCCGCTCATCGGGCGGCACAACGTTGCCAACGCGCTCGCGGCCGCCTTGGCGGTAGCTTCAGCCGACAAGACGTTCTCCGCGCCGCCCGCCCGCGAAGCGCTGGCCCGAGGGCTCCGATCGTTCAGGGGCCTGCCACACCGGCTCGAGGTAGTGGCGGACGCTGGCGGAGTCGTGTGGGTAAACGATTCCAAGGCCACCAACGTGGCATCAGCCCGGGTGGCGATTGACGCGATGACGCGGCCCGCGATCGTGCTGATGGGCGGGCGCCACAAGGGAGAATCGTACGCCTCGCTCGCCGCGTCGCTGGCGCGTCACGCGCGGCTCGTGCTCGCCTATGGGGAGTCTGCCGACATCATAGTGGCTGATCTTCAGAGTGCCGGGAAGGGAGTGGCGGTGGAGCGGCTCGGATCGTCATTACCGGAGGTTATTGCCCGGGTGCGCGAAGTGGCGCAGCCAGGCGATGCCGTGCTTCTGTCTCCGGCCTGCTCGAGCTTCGACATGTTCAAGAACTATGAAGAGCGCGGCGCGGTGTTCCGCCGCCTCGCGCGGGGCGAAGCGTGACGTCCGCGACGTTCCCTCGCGTCGCGCAGCGTTCCGTGTCGGGCGCGGAGCCGCGAGCGGCTGCCGCGCAGAATCGCGTGCGCTGGCGCATTGACGCGGAGGCGCGTCTGCTGGTCGTCGTCACGGGAGCCCTCCTCGCGTTCGGCCTTGCCACGCTGTACAGCGCAAGCGCCTTCAAGAGCATGGAGATGGGCCGTGGGAGCGCCTACTTCCTTCTTCGCCAGCTCACCGGCGCCGGAGCCGGGGTCGTGGCATTCGCGATCGCCGCGAAGACGGACGCAGAGGGCTGGCGGCGGCACGCCTGGTTCCTGATGGGCCTGGCAATCGCTGGCATGCTGGTGACGGTGCTGCCGTTCACGCGCGGCATCGCGCCGCCAATTCTGGGCTCGCGCCGCTACCTGATTGGCGGGTCCGTGCAGCCGTCGGAGTTCGCGAAACTGGCCGTCGTGATCTGGACCGCGATGATGGTCGTGAAGAAGGGCGAGCGGATGCGGCGCTTCTCGAAGGGTATGCTGCCGATCGCGCTCGTGACGGGTCTGCTCTGCGTCCTCGCTGCGCTCGAGCCCGACATGTCCGTGGTGCTGTTCTTCGGGTTGCAGATGATGTTGATTGTGTTTGCCGCCGGCGGGCGCATCGGGCACTTCGTGCTTCTTGGCCTGCTGAGCGCGCCGGTCGTGTGGGAGAAGGCGCAGCGGCTTCAGTACGTGATGCAGCGCGTCATGGGCTTCGCCGACGCGGCCAACGCCGCGCACGCCAAGGTCAACTACCAGCTCACGCAGTCTCTCATTGCGGTTGGCTCGGGCGGGCTCTTCGGCGTTGGGTTCGGCGAGGGCCGCCAGCAGAACGGGTACCTTCCTCTCTCGTACGACGACTTCATCGGATCGAGCATCGGCGAGGAATGGGGCTTCGTCGGCATCGCCGGAGTGGTGCTGCTCTTTGCCGCCTGGGCGTGGCTCGGCTTCCGGATCGCGCGGAAGGCCCGGAGCGAGTTCCAGCAACTCGTGGCGATCGGGCTCACCGTGACGCTCGTGCTTACGGCGTACCTTCATGTAGGCGTCGTGATTGGGCTCCTCCCCACGACCGGCCTGACGCTGCCGTTCATCTCCTACGGCCGCTCGAACCTCATCCTCTCGATGCTTACGACGGGCATCCTCGTGAACATCGGCAGCACGCGAGAGCGGGTCGTTGGCGCGGGCGCGACGGATCCGCTCGCCTCGCCGCGCGGGTGACGGCGGAGCATCGCCGTGAACGTTCTGTTTGCCGGCGGTGGCACGGGGGGGCATCTCTATCCTGGGCTGGCCATCGCGCGCGCCCTGGAGCGGCGCCGTTCGCCGGTGGGCATCCACTTCATCGGCGCCCGCCGGGGAATCGAGCGCGACATTCTTCCAGCCACCGGGTACGCGCACACGCTCGTTGACGCGCATCCCCTCTACCGTAACCGCGTCTGGCGCAACTGGCGCACCGTCGCCGGGGCGGAATCGGCGTGGCGGGACGTCGGGAGGGTGGCGGCGGATTTCAGGCCCGACATCGTGGTTGGGACTGGCGGCTACGCCAGTGGTGTCGCGCTTGCCTGGGCTGCCGCGCACCGGCGCTGCATCGTCCAGCACATTGGCGACAGCCAACCCGGGGCGACGGCGCGGCTCTTTGCCCGCTTCAGCACGGAGGCCTACCTCGGCTTCCCGGAAGCCGAGCGCTCTCTGCCGCGCGGACGCTGCGTCTATGTGGTCACCGGCAACCCGATCGAGCCGCCGCCTGACATTCGCCCGGCCCGGTCGGACGCTCGCGTGCGATGGGGATTTCCCGCGAGCGCCCGGGTGCTGCTGGTGTTTGGCGGAAGCCAGGGGGCGCGCGCGTTGAATGTCGCGACGCTCGGGTTCATCGAACGCGGGCTGCCCGAGTCGTTGTGCGTGATCTGGGCCACCGGCAAAGCGCACTACGACGTGTACAAGAGCTTCGACCGGCCCGACGTCCGCGTGGTGCCGTACCTCTCGCCAATCTCGGAAGCGTATGCCGCCGCCGACATCGCACTCGTGCGCGGCGGAATGATGGGTACTTCCGAACTCTGCGCGTGGGGCGTGCCGATGATCATCTGTCCGCTGCCGACGGCGGCGCACGACCATCAGACTGAAAATGCGCGCTCTCTCGAGGCGGCAGGAGCCGCGCTGCACCTCCCCCAGGCGGAATTGAGCGCCGAGCGCGTCGGCGCCGTGGTGACCGCGCTCATCGGCGACGAGGGCCGCCTCGCCGTGCTCGCCCGGGGCGCACTATCCCGCGGGCGTCCGCATGCAGCCGACGAGATCGCCGCGCGCATTGTGGAACTGGCAGGCAATGGCTCTCATTGACCGCGCGGATTCGCGCCCCGTGCACTTCATGGGAATCGCCGGGGCGGGGATGAGCGCGCTCGCGGAGCTGTGCGCTCGTCGCGGCGCAGCGGTCACTGGCTGCGACAGCGGTGGCGCCGCTCCGGACCTCGCCCGGCTTGGCGTCACCGTTCACCACGGTCACGACCCTGCGCATCTGGAGGGTCACAGGGCGCTGGTGGTGAGTTCGGCCGTGCCGCGGGGGCACGCGGAGGTGAAGCGTGCGCACGACCTTGGCATCCCCGTGGTGCGGCGCGCCGAAGCGCTGGCCGAGGCCACTGCCGGTTGCGACCGCCTGGTGGCCATCGCGGGAACGCATGGCAAGTCCACCACCACTGCCATGGCAACGTATGCGCTCAAGGCGGCAGGCGTTGACGCCACGGGCGTGGTAGGCGCGCGAATCAGGGAGTGGAACGGCAACCTGAGCCCCGGCGCCGACCGCGTGTTCGTAGTGGAGGCCGACGAATACGACCGGTCGTTCCTTGCTCTGGATCCGCAGGTTGCGGTCGTGACGAGCATCGAGGCTGACCACCTCGACATCTACCGGGACCTGGACGACATCCGCGCTGCCTTCGCCCGTTTCTCTTCGCGCGCACGCTGGCTCGTTGCCTGCGCCGATGACCGATGGGCAAACCTTCTCCCATCGCCGCCAACGGCCGAGGTACTTCGGTATGGCATTGACGGCAATGACGCGCGGCTCGTCGCGCGCGACGTGCGCGCGACTGGCGACGGGGGAATGGATTTCACCGTCGTGTACGACGGCAAGCCGGCCGGCTCGGTGAAACTGCGAGTGCCAGGCCGCCACAACGTCCTCAACGCGCTGGCGGCGATCGCCGTGGGCGTCGGGGCGTGGGGTGCGCGCGTGGAAGACCTCGCGCGGGGGCTCGCGCAGTTCCCCGGGGTCGAACGTCGGTTCGAGCGTGTTGGCGACGCCGCGGGCGTGACCGTGGTTGACGACTACGCCCACCACCCCACCGAAATCCGCGCGACGCTCGCGGCGGCTGGCTCGGCGTTCCCGGGGCGCAGGATCGTCGCGGCGTTCCAGCCACACCTCTTCACGCGCACAAGGGATCTGGCCGCGGAGTTCGCCGAAGCGCTTGGCGGCGCGAGTGCGGTATGGCTTGCCGATGTGTACCCGGCGCGCGAGCAGCCGCTCCCCGGCGTGACCAGCGAACTCATCGCCTCCCCGATGGTTGCCGCCGGACGGGGGCCCTCGTGGAAGGGCAGCGTGAACGACCTCGCCGCGGCGCTTGCGCCGAAACTGCTGGCGGGCGACGTCGTCATCACAATGGGAGCCGGCGACATCACGCGGGTTGGCCCGCAACTGCTAAAGGCGCTCGGAGGCAAGTCCGGATGACGGACGCGGCAGCGATGGCAGGGCACGCGCACGACACCACCGGCCCGGCGGATGGCGGGGCCGGCAGGGTGCCGTCGTCGCGTTCGGGAAGGCTGATCCGGCGCGCCGGCCTTGCAGCCGCGGTTGTGGCGGCGGCTTCGTCGCCGTGGTGGCTCCGCCCCGCGCTTTCGCACCTCGATTTCTTCCGTGTGCGCCGCGTGGAGATCCACGGCGTCCGTTACGCAAGCCCCGGCGAGATCGTTACGCGAATGGGGGTTGACTCGACATCGTCCGTGTGGGACGATGCCGGGCCGCTGGAGTCGCGCGTGCGAAGGCTGCCCGCGGTGCATGAGGTTCGAATCGGCAGGAAGCTTCCCGGCACGCTTGTGGTTGACGTCGTCGAGAATCCGCCGGTCGCATTCGTGCAGTCGGGCGACCAACTCGCGGCCGTGGACGCCCGCGGGCGCACGCTGCGCGTGGATCCCGCGGCCACCGGCGTTGACCTTCCGGTAGTGCGGACGCGCGATTCCGTCGTGCTGGGACTGCTCGGCGCGGTGCGAGTTTCACTTCCCGCTGTATTCGCACGGATCGGTGACGTGGCAAGGGAGCCGCACGGTGGACTTGTCATCCGCATGGTCGAGCCGCGGGGCCGCATCATCCTGGCGTCGGCCGCCGTGACAGTTGATAGGTTGTTCGACGTCATTCCGGTCGAGGCCGACCTCGCGCGTCGCGGAGTCGGGCCGGCCGAGATTGACCTCCGTTTCAAGGATCAGGTAGTGGCGCGCCTGCCCTAGCGCCCCAATCAGTCGCCCTTCCGTCTTCCTTTCCAAGTGGCCTCTTCTCTAGTCGCCGGCCTCGATATCGGGTCCGCCAAGACAACCGCCGTGATTGCGGAGGTCGTCGGGGACCTTCCCAAGCATCCCACGGTCAACGTCCTCGGAGTGGGCCAGGCGCGGACGACCGGCCTCAGGCGCAACGTCGTGGCCGACATCGAGGAATCCACGCGCTGCATACGCAAGGCTCTCGAGGACGCCGAGCGGATGGCCGGCGCGCGGGTGGACGCGGTGTATGCGGGCATCGCGGGGGAGCACGTCCACGCGATGACGTCTACCGGGATCGCCTCCGTCACCGGGTCCGAGATCACCCGGGCCGACGTGGACCGCGCAAACGCAGTGGCCCGGGCGCAGCCCATCGCGCAGGATCGCGAACTGATCCATGCGATTCCGCAGGAGTACTCGGTTGACAAGAATGTCGGAGTGCGCGACCCGATCGGGATGATCGGCACCCGGCTCGAGACGGAGATGTATCTGGTTACGATCGGATCGAGCCCGGCGATGAACCTGCGCAAGGCGGTGGAGCGGGCTGGCTACAAGGTTGCCGAGCTCGTCCTGGAGCCGCTGGCGTCGGCGCTGGCCGTGTTGACCGACGACGAGAAGGAACTTGGCGTCTGCCTCGTCGAGATGGGGGCTGGCACCACGGACGTGGCGGTGTTCCACGAAGGAAAGATCCGGTACCTGGGCACCGTTCCGCTCGGCGGCCTCAACGTCACGAGTGACATCGTCCATGGCCTTGGCGTGACGCAGGCCGACGCCGAAGGGCTCAAGGAGAAGTACGGCTGCGTCTACGAGCCGATGGTTGACCGGGCAGAGGTGATCAGTCTTCCGAGCACCGTTGCGCAGGGCGACAGGCAGATTCCGCGCGAGCTCCTCGCTCACATCATGCACCAGCGAACCGGCGAGATCTATGAGATGGTCTGCGGCGACGTGGAGCGTGCCGGGTATATCAAGAAACTCGCGGCCGGTGTCGTCGTCACCGGCGGAGCGGCGGCGCAGCCGGGTACGCCCGAGCTCGCCTCCGACATCTTCGGAACGGGTGCCCGCATCGGAGTCCCCGGGGAGTTCCTCGGCGGCCTTGCCGACAACGTGATGCAGCCGCGGTTCTCGACCGTCGTTGGCCTCGTCCAGTACGGGGCGCATCGCGTGGCGCTGGGCGGAGCCGCGCACAAGTCCCGCAGGATTTCCGTAGCGGGCGGCGCTCCGGGCGTGGACCGGATCGCGCAGCGGGTTAAGACCTGGCTGCAGGATTTCTTCTGATCGCGGCGGCGCGTGGGCACGTGCCGGCAGTGCCATGTCACAACCCTGCGCGTGCGGCGTCGCCCCTGTGGAAAACGGTCACGGGAGCGACTTTGCCTTTGCGCCGGTCACTCGTCAGGTATGGTGACAGCGATCGGGCACGCGATCGCCTGCATCGTGCCGTGCCGCGGGCTATATATGTTCCCGTGTCGCTGATCGCCGACATCAACCCTTGGTCTTTCCGTCATAGCCGATGAGCATCTTCGAGTTCGACGAAGCCCCTGCGCAGCGCGCGCGAATGAAGGTCGTCGGAGTGGGCGGCGGCGGCGGCAACGCCGTCAACCGCATGATTGACGAGAACCTGGCCGGCGTCGAGTTCATATCGGTCAACACCGACGCCCAGGCGCTGCTCAACTCGAAGTCCGATGTAAAGATCCAGATCGGAAAGAAGCTTACCCGCGGCCTTGGCGCCGGCGCCCGCCCGGAAATCGGGCGCCAGGCGATTGACGAGAACCGCGAGGATGTTGCCCGTGCGCTGAGCAACTCGGACCTCGTCTTCGTGACCTGCGGCATGGGTGGTGGCACGGGAACCGGCGCTGCGCCCATCGTTTGCGAAATGGCCCGCGAAACGGGCGCGCTCACGGTGGGGGTCGTCACGCGGCCGTTCCTGTTCGAGGGGCGCAAGCGGATCCGGCAGGCCGAAGAAGGAATCATCGAGATGAGCAAGTACGTTGACACGATGATCGTCGTGCCGAACGAACGTCTCCTTGCGGTGGTGGGCAAGAACGTTGCCTTCCAGGATGCCCTCAAGAAGGCCGACGAGGTGCTCCTCCACGCCACCAGCGGCATCTCGACCATCATTTCCGGCGTCGGCATGATCAACGTGGACTACGCCGACGTGCGCACCGTGATGAAGGACGGCGGCGCCGCGCTCATGGGCACTGGCGTCGGCCGCGGCGAGGATCGCGCGATGGCTGCCGCTCGCGAGGCGATGACCAGCCCTCTCCTCGAGAGCTTCGAGATCGCCGGCGCCACGAGCGTGCTGCTCAACGTGACCGGCGGCCCCGACATGACTATGGGCGACGTCAGCTCGGTCGCGGCCGTCGTCCACGACGCCGCAGGCGACGACGCCGACTTCATCTTCGGGGCGGTGCAGGAGCCCTCCATGGAGGGCGAGATCCGCGTTACGCTCGTGGCCACTCGTTTTGGCCAGGCTGCGGCGAGGCAGGCGGGCCGGCAGGCGCCCTCCGGCGCCTCATCGGCGGGTCGTGCCGCGCCGGCATCGGCTGGTGGCACGCCCGTGATCCCGATCGGCGGGGCGCGGCCGCGCCCGGTGATCGGTAGCTCATATACGGGCGGGCATGGAAGCGCCGCGCCGGCGGCAAGGCGCCCGATGCCGGAGCCGGAACGCCGCGGCGCGCCGGACCTCGACGATCTTGAGATTCCAACGTTCATACGGCGCCAGATGGACTGACGGCGGCGTGGCAGATCGTGCACGCATGGCGGCGGCATCGTATTCCGGTGCCGCCGCGTACTTTTCCTAGCTTCGCCTCCGGATTCCCTTCTTCTCGCCCGTAAGTGCTCTCCTGGCTCATAGCGATCGTCGTCGGCGCCGCCTTTGCGTACGGCCAGTACCGCCTTGGCGGCGCACTCCACGCGCGGCGCCAGATGGTGCTTCGTGCGATCGCCGTGGCGGCTGTGGCGGCCCTGCTGCTGGACGCGCCGGTGGGCTGGAGCCGCGCGCTCCGTCCTTACGTGGGGCTGGACGCCTCGGCGAGCTGGCTCGTGTCGGGCGACACCTCGGCATGGACGCGGGCCAGGGCCGCCGTTGACTCGATTGGCGGCGACTCGACGCTGCTGGTTGGCGACAGCGTGCGCGGCGGGCGCATCCCGGATGTTCCCGGCGACGCGACTACGAGGATCGGGCCGCTCGTGGAGCGCGCGCTTGGCGCCGGGCGTGCGGTCGCACTGGTCACCGATGGGCGCGTGGACGACCCCGAACGCCTGGATGATCTTCCCGGCGGCTCGTCCGTAGTCCTGGTGGACGGTGGTGCGCGGCGTGACGTTGCCGTGGCGAGTCTCTCGGTTCCGCCGGCGGCCGTCACGGGCGACACCGTGGACGTGGTTGCCGTGCTGGCGGCTGGGAGCGGAGGCGCTCCGGCGTCGCGCGTGGAGCTGTCGTTCGACGCCGCACCGGCCGGCGCGCAGGCTGTTGACTCGATGGCGCCTTACGCGGAGCGCGAAGTGCGGTGGCGCGTCGGGGTCGGGGCGAAACCGGGCGCGCGGCTCGTTCGCGTCGTAGCGTCTGCGCCCGGGGACGCGATCGCGCGCAACGACTCGCTGGCGGCGGTGCTCGACGTCGCGCAGGGGGCATCGGCGGTGTTCGTGACCACGGCACCGGACTACGACAGCCGATGGGCCCTCGATGTGCTGCGAGGTACCCTCGCGGTGCCCACGCGTGGCTACGTGCGCGTCGCGCCGGGCCAGTGGCGGGTGGACGGATCGCTTGCGCCCGTGACGGAAGACGAGGTCAGGCGCGGCATGGGCGAGGCGCCGATCGTCATCCTTCACGGTGACACGGCGGTCTTTGGGCCGCCCCGCTCCTACGTGCGCGGCGCGCTGGGGCTGCTCGTGCCGCCGCCTGCGCGGGGCGATGAGTTCTACCCGGTGGCCGTTCCGGTGTCGCCGCTCATGGCGACGTTTTCGGCGCTGCCCTGGGACTCGCTTCCGCCAATCGAGGTGGGCGACGCGCCGCGTGAAGCGGAGTGGACCGCGCTCACCGCGCGGCGCGGCCGGCGGCTCGACGAGCGTAAGGTGGTCGTTGGCTGGAGCAGCCCGCAGCGCACGGTAGTGGTGCCAGCGGCCGGGCTCTGGCGGTGGCGGTTCCGCGGCGGGCGGAGCGCCGATACCTTCGTGTCGTTCTGGGGATCGGTGTTCGACTGGCTCGCCGGCGGGACCGTTGACACGCGCGGTCCGCGTCCCTTGGCTACGTCGGTGAGGGCGGGCGAATCCATCCGGTGGCGGCGCGGCGGCTTGCGCGATTCGGTGGCCGTGGCGGTGCTGCGCCGCCGCGGCGCGCCCAGGCCCGACTCGCTTACGCTCGACTTTTCGCACGGAGCGATGACCGCCGAGTCTCCGCCGCTCGCCCCGGGTATTTACACGACCAGCATCGGCGGGAACGAGGGAATGCTCGCGGTGAACGAATCGGCCGAATGGGTTCCGCGCCGCCCCACCGTGCAGGCGGGGGAGATCGGGGCGGGGATACCCGCTGGCCGTGCACCCGGCGCGCGCACGGCATGGTGGCTCTACGCCATCGCGCTCGCCGCGCTGTGCGCTGAATGGATCCTGCGGCGCAAGATCGGGTTGCGGTGACCGGGCCTCGCGGCATCTGGAGCCGGCTCAAGCGCCTCGCGCTCACCGACGTCAAGGTAATCGCGCAGGGCGGCGTTGACCCGTCCGCGTTGGATCGTCTCGAGGAACTGCTCGTTGAATCCGACTTCGGGCCGGCTGTCACGATGCGCCTGGTTGATGAGGTAAGGGTCCTGGGCGAACGCGGGCAACTCCGCTCGCAGGGCGACTTCGATCGCGCTCTCTCCGATGGCATCCTCAAGGCGTTGCGCGGCGGATCGAGCGAGCCATCCATGGCGCGGGCAACGGTGCCGCCCACCGTGTACCTCGTGCTGGGTGTGAACGGCGCTGGCAAGACGACGTTCATCGGGAAGCTCGCGGCGCGCCTGCGCGGGGAGGGGCGGTCGGTGCTCGTTGCGGCTGGCGACACCTTTCGCGCGGGCGCAGTCAACCAGCTTCGCGTCTGGGCCGAACGCACGGGCGCGGAGTTCGTTGGCGCGGCGCCGGGTGCCGATCCGGCGTCGGTGGCATGGGCCGCGATAGATGCGGCCGTCGCGCGCGCCGTGGACGTGGCGATCATTGACACCGCGGGCCGCCTGCACACGAGCGACGCCCTGATGGAAGAACTGAGAAAGGTGGTCCGCGTGATCGAGAAGCGGTTGCCGGGCGCGCCGCACGAATCCCTGCTCGTGCTCGACGCGACGATTGGCCAGAACGCCGTTGCCCAGGCTCGCGCCTTCGCGGCTTCGGTGCCGCTCACCGGCGTCGTGCTCACGAAGCTCGATGGCTCGGCCCGCGGCGGCGTGGTGGTGGCCGTGCACGAGGCGATCAATGTCCCCGTGAAGTTCGTTGGTATCGGCGAAGGAGCCGGCGACCTCGAGCCGTTCGATCCGGCGGCGTTCGTGGCTGGGCTGTTCGAGCGGTGAGCGCCGCGGGCGGGTCGGGCGGAGGCAGGACGGCGCCCCGGCGATCGCTCGACATGCAGGCGATGTACCTGCAGGGCGTGGGGCCGGCCCGCGCCGAGGCGCTGCGGCGGCTTGGCATCTTCACCGTGCGCGACCTGCTCATGCACGTGCCGCACCGCTACGAGGACGCGAGCACGATCTCCCCCGTGAACCGGCTGCGCGTGGGCGACGACGCAACGATCTTCGGCCGCGTCATCTCGAAGGGAGTGATCCCGACCCGCAAGGGCCTGCGCGTCTTCCAGGCAGTGGTCAAGGATCCAGGCGGCATGATCGAGTGCGCGTGGCCGGGCCAGCCGTTCCTCGACCGTTCCATAAACGTTGGCGATGCCCTCCTGCTCGCGGGGAGCGTCAGGTTCTTCCACGGGCGGCAGTTCGCGCCGCGCGAGACGATCAACCTCGGCGCGGACGACGACGCCACGGCCGAGGGCCGCGTGCTCGCCGTCTACCCGGCGACCGAGGGCCTCTCGTTCAAGCAGGTGCGGCACCTCGTTCACCGCCACCTCGATGACTGGCTCCCCCTCGTCACGGAGTACCTCCCCGAGTGGATGCTGCGCGACACCGGCATTCCGCCGCTGCCGGAAGCGCTCCGGATGGTCCACCGGCCCGCCACGCTCGACGACGCGCGCCGCGGGCGTGGGCGCCTTGCGTTCGAAGAGCTTCTCTTCGTACAGGTTCTGCACATCCGTGCCAGGGCGCTCTCGCGCACCGCCCGCGTGGGAATCCGGTTCGAGAATCGGCGCGACCTGACGTCGAAGCTCAAAGCCGCTCTCCCGTTTGAACTCACCGCGGCCCAGGTGCGCGCAACGAGGGAGATCGTGCGCGACATGACGAGCGGCGAACGGATGCACCGGCTTCTGCAGGGCGACGTCGGCAGCGGCAAGACGGTCGTTGCGCTCTTTGCCTGCCTTCTCGCGATGGAGAACGGCTACGCGGCCGCGATGATGGCGCCTACCGAGCTGCTCGCCGAGCAGCACGCCGACACGATGACCCGCCTGCTCGCGCCGCTCGGCATCGTGCCGGTGCTCGTTACCGGTTCGCTGGGCGCCAAGGCGAGGCGCGCGGCGGCTACGCACATCGCGGGCGCGGAGCCAGTGCTTGCCGTGGGCACGCATGCACTGGTCCAGGAAGGGGTGAAGTTCGCGCGGCTCGGGTTGGCGGTCGTTGATGAGCAGCACCGGTTTGGCGTCGAGCAGCGCCTCGCGCTCGGCAAGAAGGGAGAGCGGCCCGACGTGCTACTGATGAGCGCGACGCCCATCCCGCGCTCGCTTGCGCTCACCGTTTACGGCGACCTCGACGTGAGCATTCTCGACGAACTTCCGCCCGGCCGCCAGCCGGTCACTACGGTCCGGCGGCAGGAGAAGTCGCGCGCGAAGGTCTACGACTTTCTCGACGCGCAGGTCGCCAAGGGCCGCCAGGCGTATCTCGTCTTCCCGATCATCGAGGAGAGCGACAAGGTCGCGCTGAAGGCTGCGACCAAGGCCTTCGAAGAGCTCAGGGCCGGGCGCTTCGCGCACCGGCGCATGGAGCTCCTTCACGGGCGGCTCTCGTCTGACGAAAAAGACGACGTCATGCGCCGCTTCCGTGCCGGTGGTGTGGACCTGCTGGTTTCGACGACGGTGATCGAGGTCGGCATAGACGTACCGAATGCAACCGTGATGGTGATCGAGCACCCTGAGCGGTTCGGGCTGAGCCAGATCCACCAGTTGCGCGGCAGGGTGGGGCGCGGCGCGGAAGAGAGCTTCTGCATCCTTCTTGGCGACATGTCTCCGGAATCGGAGGAACGGCTCGGCGTGGTGGTCCACACGAACGACGGGTTCAAGGTCGCCGAGGCCGACCTCAGGTTGCGCGGGATGGGCGACCTGTTCGGCCAGCGGCAGCACGGCGAGGCGACGTTCCGCGTTGCCAATCCCCTGCGCGACGTGGAACTGAACGAAGCCGCGCGCGAGGCCGCCATCCGCCTGCTCGGAAGCGACCCGGACCTCTCCTCGAAGGCGAATCACGGCATCAGGCAGGTCCTGAAGCGGCGCTACGATCGCGCGATGGAGCTGTTTCAGACCGGCTGACCGGCGATAGATTCACGCTCGCACCGCGCTGCACCGGCCGTCGCCCGTCGCGACCGCCCGCGTGGCGCACCACTTCCACGCGAACCAGAATGAGTTACGCGCGCATTGCCGAGTTGTCGTCGCACGCAGGCCAGTCAGTCACGGTAAGGGGCTGGGTGACCCACCTGCGCTCGAGCGGAAAAGTCGCCTTCATCGTCCTTCGCGACGGCACTGGCATCCTCCAGGCGGTAGTCGTGAAGAGCCAGGTGCCCGCGGAGGTGTGGGAGCGGTTCGGTGCGCTCACGCAGGAGGCGTGCGTGGCCATCACCGGCGAGGTGCGGGCCGACGCCCGCGCGCCGGGCGGCCATGAGATGGGCCTCGCTGCGCTCGACGTCATTGGCGCCAGCCCGCTCGACTACCCCATCCAGCCCAAGGAACATGGGGTGGACTACCTCCTCGACCATCGCCATTTCTGGCTGCGGACGCCCCGCCAGGTGGCCATCGCGCGGATTCGCAGTGAAGTCGAGCAGGCCATCAACGACTTCTTCTACGAGCATGGCTTTCTCCGCGTGGACACGCCGATCCTCACCGCGGCGATCGGCGAACGAAGCGGGCTCTTCGCCACGGAATACTTCGACCTCGGCAACGCCTACCTTGCCCAGACCGGACAGCTCTACGGCGAGGCGGCCGCCGCGGCGTTCGGCAAGATCTACACATTCGGCCCCACCTTCCGCGCCGAGAAATCGAAGACCCGCCGCCACCTGACCGAGTTCTGGATGATCGAACCCGAAGTCGCATTCATTGACTCGGACGAGAACATGCAGCTTCAGGAAGACATGCTCGTCTTCATCGTGAGGCGGGTGCTCGATCGGAAGCAGGCGGAACTCAAGGAACTCGAACGCGAGGTCGCGAAGCTCGAGGCGGCGGCAAGCGCGCCATACCCGCGCATTGACTACACCGACGCAGTCGCAACGCTCCAGAAGAAGGGCAGCGCCGTCACGTGGGGCGACGACCTCGGCGCCGAGGACGAGACGCTGCTCGTCGAGGACTACAGCACGCCAGTGTTCGTAAAGAACTACCCGAAAGAGGCCAAAGCCTTCTACATGAAGGAGAACCCGGCCGATCCGCGTACCGTGCTCTGCAACGACTGCCTGGCGCCGGAGGGCTTTGGCGAGATCATTGGCGGATCGCAGCGCGAGGACGATCTCGAGAAGATCCTTCGCCGCATCCGCGAGGAGAAGCTGCCCGAGGACGCCTACGACTGGTACCTCGCGCTCCGGAAGTACGGCACCTTCCCGCACTCGGGGTACGGGCTCGGTCTGGAACGTACGGTGGCCTGGATTTGCGGCACGCAGCACATCCGGGAATGCATCGCCTTTCCGCGGATGATGCACAGGTTGCGCCCCTGAGCGGGGGGTGCGCTACTCGCCTGCCTTCACTTCGTCCCAGAGGGCGTCCAGGGCGTCCAGCCCCGCGCTGCGTACGTCAATCCCACGTCTGGCGGCGAGATCCTCGACCCCCTCGAACCGCCGCTTGAACTTGGCGTTGGCCTTGTCGAGGGCCAGCGACGGATGCACTCCCGCCTTCCGGCAGAGGTTCACAACGGCGAACAGCAGGTCGCCCAGTTCGCCCTCGAGCGCCTCGTGACGGGCATCGCCGCTGGGCACGCCGTGCGTGTGGAACGAAGCGCCATGCTCGGCGATCAGCGCTGCCACCTCGCCCAGTTCCTCGCGCACCTTCGCTGCCGGACCCTGTACGTCCGGCCAGTCGAAGCCAACGCCTGCCGCGCGCTCCTGCAGGCGATGTGCCCGGTGCAGCGAAGGGAGCCCGGCAGGCAACCCCTCGGCGAGCGAGCGGCGGGAGCGGGCCTTCATCTTCTCCCACGGTTCGCGCCGGGAGGCCTCGGCCACGCCAGGCCCGGACGGCTCGGAGTCCGCGCCGTACAGCCATGGATGGCGCGCCTTCATCTTCGATACCAACGACCCCGCCACGTGACCGGCGTCGAACGCGCCGCGCTCTTCCGCGATGACGGAGTGAAAGAGCACCTGGAGAAGGACGTCGCCCAGCTCGCCCACGATGGCCGCGTCGTCGCCGTTGCGCAGGGCGTCGTCGAGCTCATGCGCCTCTTCGTTCAGGTACGGCCGGAGGGATTCGTGCGTCTGCGCGCGATCCCAGGGATCCCGGGTCCGGAGGTCGCGCATGATTCGCAGCGCGTCGTCCAGCGCGGCGCGCGGGGGCAGGGACGGTGGCATGGGCGAAAAGTAGTCCGGTTGGCTCGCCGGCTGGCTAGTTTGTACCCGATGGAAGCGCGCAAGTAACCGATGCAATTGCACCCCGCTGATCACGGCAGGGCATGGATCGAGATAGATCTTGAAGCCGTCACGCGGAACGCACGGGCGCTCTCGATGCGGGCGCGCGTTCCGCTCCTCCCGATGGTCAAGGATGACGCATACGGCCTTGGCGCCGTGCCGGTCGCCCGCGCGCTCGAAGCTCTGGACCCGTGGGGTTATGGCGTCGTGACGGTTGCCGAGGGCGAGGAGCTTCGCGGCGCGGGGATCGGCCGCCGGGTGTTGATGACGTGCCCCGCGGAGGCAAACGCCCGCACCATGCACGCGTTGCGCGCGGCCGGGATCACCCCGTCGTTTGGCGAGCCAAAGGCGATCCGGATGTGGATGATGACTGGCGGCGGCGACTGGCACCTGAGCGTAGACACCGGAATGAACTACGCCGGTGTCCGGTGGGACGAAGTGGACACCCTCGCCGGGGAACTGGGTGCCTGCCCGCCGTCGGGCGCGTTCACGCACTTTCATTCGGCCGAACTCGACGACGGTTCGATGGAAGTGCAGGCGCAACGGTTCCGTGACGCGCTTGACGTGCTTCCGACGCGGCCGCAAGTGCTGCACGTCGAGAACAGCGCGGCGATCGTCCGCGCGGCCTCGTCGGAGTGGACGTTCGTGAGGCCGGGGGCGTTCATCTATGGAGTTGCCAGGGGCGGCACGATGCTGCCTGAGCCCGCGGTGCACCTGCGGGCGAGGGTGGTGGATATTCACGACGTGCCGGCGGGCGAATCGGTCAGCTACGACGCCACGTGGACCGCCACGCGGCCATCGAGGATCGCCACCCTCGGGGCCGGATACGCAACCGGATGCCGGCGAGCCCTCGGCAACAAAGGATCCGCCATCCTTCACGGCCGCCGTGTGCCGGTGGTGGGTGCCCTTACGATGAACTTCACCATGGTTGACGTGACCGGACTCGCCTGCGAACGGGGTGACGTCGCCACGCTCATCGGCGCCGATGGGGATGAGCTCATCGTGGTGAACGACGTGGCGGCGGCATCGGGGCTGTCGCCGTACGAGATCCTCACTGCGCTGCGGTCGGGCGTTCCACGCGTGTACGTGTGACCAGCTACCCCGGGAAGGGTTCCGGACCGGTGGCGGCGCGGCGACGCGCTGCGATCGTCGTTCTCGACGGCGTTGGCGCTGGGCCGGCTCCCGACACAGCCGCTTATGGCGACGCCGGCAGCAACACGCTCGGCAACGTCGCGCGCGCCGTCGGCGGGCTGGACCTGCCGAACCTCGAGGCAGCGGGGCTCGGTCACATCGCACCCCTGGCCGGCGTGCGCGTCGTGGAGAGCCCCACCGGGGCGTTCGGCATTCTCGAGCCCCGCTCAGCCGGGAAAGACAGCACGACCGGGCACTGGGAGATTGCCGGTGTGCAGCTCGACGTCCCGTTCCCGACTTATCCGCACGGCTTCCCGAAGGAAGTCGTGGACGGGTTTGCCAGCCGCACCGGGCGTGGCGTCGTCGGAAACGTCGCGGGGAGCGGGACTGATCTCATCTGCGCGTACGGCGCCGAGCACCAGCGGACAGGGGCGTGGATCCTCTACACCTCCGCGGACTCGGTCTTCCAGGTGGCTGCGCATGAAGAGACCGTTCCGCTGGACGAACTCTATGCCGCGTGCGCTGCCGCCCGGGAGATGCTCGTGGCGCCGCACGATGTGTCGCGTGTGATTGCACGGCCGTTCATCGGCACGCCGGGCGCATACGTCCGCACCGCCAACCGCCGGGATTTTTCGATCGCGCCCCCCAGAGAAACGCTCGTGGACGCGATCGCCGCCGCGGGGATCCCCCGTACCGGGGTGGGAAAGGTGGATGACCTGTTCGCCCACCGCGGGATAACCGGCGGGCACACGGCAGGCAATGGGGAAGGCATCCGGCGGATCTACGCCTGGCTCCATTCGGGAAGTGGGTTCCTTTTTGGCAACCTTGTAGATTTCGACCAGCTTTACGGGCACAGAAACGATACCGCGGGGTTTTATGGGGCGTTGCGCGAGTTCGACGCCGCACTGCCGGCGCTGGCCGCCGCGTTGAGAGAGGACGACCTGCTGTTCATTACCGCCGACCACGGCAACGATCCCACCACTCGGTCCACGGACCACGCGCGCGAGAGCGTACCGCTCCTCGTGCTGGGGCCGCGCGTGCGTCCCGTCGCGATCGGGCGGCGCGGCACGTTTGCCGACCTCGGAGCAACCGTGGCCGACTGGCTTGGCCTCGGGTTCCGGGGCGCGGGCCGGTCGTTCCTGCCGCTGGTGACAGGCGAGTGAGCCCGGTGGAGCGGATGGCCGAGCTTCGCGAGGCGGCGAGCGCCGCAATGCGCCGCGCGTATGCACCGTACTCCGGCTTCCGGGTCGGGGCGGCGTTGCTCGGCACGGACGGAGTCATCTACACGGGCTGCAACGTCGAAAACTCATCATTTCCCGCCGGGATCTGCGCAGAGCGCAACGCGCTGGTGGCGGCGGTGAACGCGGGGCGACTGGAGTTCGCCCACCTCGTGATCGTTGCCGGATCCGATTCACCGGTGCCTCCGTGCGGGCTGTGCCGGCAGGCGCTGGTCGAGTTCGCGCCGGAGCTTCCGATCACCAGCGTCGGCGCGCGCGGCATGACCGAGACGTGGTCGCTCGCCGAGCTGCTTCCGGCTCCGTTCACCGGCGATTCGCTGAGGCGCGGGTGAGCGCAGCGCCCCGCGAAGCCGTTCGTCAAGTGACAGGCAAGCCCGGTGGCGCCCGCAGGGTCCGCGACTGGCGCCGCGCGCTCGTCGTGTCACTAGCCGTCGCTGTCGCGGCCATTGCCGGGGCGTGCAAGGAGAACCTCGACGGCGGCCCAGCGTGCTCCGCTGCCGCGGCGCTCTGCCCGGGGCAGCACGTGGACCTTCGCGACACGATCATTGATCCGGTACTCGCGTTCGACAGCACCTTCTCCGGCTTCCCGGTGACTGGAGGCGAGTTCTTCCTACCGCTGGTCAACTACGGCGACACGCTCGAGACGGTCGCAATAGCGCGCTTCGACACCCTTATCACGCTGTTCTCGCCGCCCGGCGACACCGTGCAGAGTGTCGCGTATGCCGACTCGGTCTACCTCCGGCTTGCCGTGGACCTTACCCACGCCAGGGTGCCCGACAGCGTGCGCATTGACGTGTACGATGTCGGCGACACGACGCTTGCCGCTGGGTTCGTGGATACGGTGCCCGCGATGCTGCGACAGCGGTTCACGCCGCGGCGCATCATCGGCGGCAGGACGTACAGCAAGATCGAGCTGGTTGACTCCGTTCTCGTACCCGTGAAAGACTCGGCCATGCTGGCGCGCCTTGCCGACAGCACGTTCGGATGGCCGCGCCTGCGCGTGGGGATCCGTGTGCGAGGCATCGGCGGTCCAGTGGCATTTCGGATCGGTTCGGAGGAGAGCGGAAACCCGATGAAGCTCCGCTATCGCCCCAAGGCCGACACGGCCGTTCACCAGCAGGAAGTGGACCTGGCGTCTGGTGACCCGGCCGACCGCGAGGACATCCGGGTTGACCTTCGCGATTTTACCGTCGTCCTCAAGACTCTCCTGCCCGACCTGCCGCATCGCATCACGCTGGGAGGGATTCCCGGTCACCGGGCGTACCTGCGGTTCGACATCCCAAGCTGGCTTTCCGACTCGACGACCGTCATTCGCGCAACCCTGCGGCTCACGCAGGTGCCGTACCCGTTCGGCGCCGACTCCGACACCATCGTCGTTCACCCGCACGTCGTGCTCGCCTCGCCGCAGATCACCGACGTGCGGAGGGCGTCAACGTTTCTTGCCCAGGCGGGACTGGTTGTGGGCGACTCCCTTTCGGTTACACCCGGCGCGTCCGGGGTGCGGGAGATCGAGATGTATTCGCTCGTCCGGGGCTGGGCCGCGCAGGCGGGTGCTGCCAATGCGCCGCCGCGCGCGGTAGTCCTCGCGGTAGGCGACGAAGGGACGATCCCGCGAATCGCCACGTTCTACTCGACCACTGCAGGCCCCGGGCTTCGCCCGAGGATGCGCGTGACATACATCCCCAGAGTCGGATTCGGAACGCCATGATGCGCGGCGCACTGACGGGCCTCGTTTCCCTCGCCGCAACGGCTGCGCTTCAGGCCGCCGCCACGCCGGCCGGTGCGGGCGCGCAGGGGGCGCTGAGCCAGCTTGGCTTCGGGTACCCCGCCGGCGGCGTCAGCGCGCGGTCGCTGGCGACGGGTGGGGCGCTCGCCGATGCCGACCCGCTTTCGGCGGTGAACCCCGCCGCGATCGTGCTCAATGCGCGGGCCCGCGGCTACATCCAGTTCGAGCCGGAGTTCCGTACCGTGCAGGTGGGCGCGGTCAGCACTCCCACCACCACGTTCCGCTTCCCGCTGTTCATGGTCACCGGCCAGCAGTCCAAGGCGACGTTTGCCCTGTCGTACGCGTCGTTCATGGACCGAACGTGGAGCAACTCGTATCCCGACACGCAGGCGATCGGCGGCGAGCGCATCCCGTCCACCGTGCTCACGTCGAGCGAAGGCGGCATCGCGGACATCCGCGGCGCGGTTGCGTGGAGTTTCAACGAACGCATCCACGTCGGTATCGCGGCGCACCTCTTCCCGGGCCAGGATCGCGTCGTCGCCGGCCGCATCTTCCCGGATTCGCTCCAGGCGGGCGGCTTCCAGAACACGAACACCTACACGTTCGAGGGCGCCGGAGCGTCGCTGGGCGCCGTGTGGATCACGCCGAGCCACGTGACGCTGGCTGCGGACCTGCGCGCCGGCGGCAGTCTGAGCATGCGGCTCGGCGATTCTGTCCGGGTGGGCAGCGGACGGGTGCCGTTGCGGTATGGCGCATCAGTCCTGTACGACGGTGTGCCCGGGGCAGTGTTCGCCGTGCGGTATTCGCGCGAACGGTGGACGGATCTCCGGGGGCTCGGCAGTTCGTCACTCGGCATCGCCGATGCCACCGACTTCTCGGCGGGCGCCGAGGCAGCGGGCCCGCGCCTTGGCCCGTCCACTGTGACGTTCCGCCTCGGTTACCGGGCGCGGGGCCTGCCGTTCACCTACCTCGGCGACCGCGTCGGAGAGACAATGGCCGGAGGGGGCATCGGAGTCCCGCTCGGCGGAACGCGCGCCTTCCTCGACCTCGGGCTCGCAAGGGTGGCGCGCCGCGCCGCGGACGTGAGGGAGCGCGCCTGGATCATGAGTCTTGGGGTCGGCATCAAACCCTGAGGTTCCACGGGCCGTGACTGCCCAGCCAACGGCGGACTATCTGCTCCCTCCGCTCATCCTCGTCGCCGACGACGCCGAGGCGAACGGAGCGCTCCTTACCGACCAGCTCGAGGGAATGGGCTTCCGCGTCACCGTGGCCGCCAGTGCCCCGGCAGCGATCGCGGCGTGTGTTGAGCACCGGCCCGACCTCGCGATCCTCGACGTCTCCATGCCCGCGGGCGAACTCGGCGTGCCCGACCGGGAGTCCGGCTACGAAGTGTGCCGGTGGCTCAAGCGCGACCCGCGGACCGCGCGGATCCCGGTCATCTTCGTCACCGCCTTGAACGACCCCTCCGATCGCGTGCGGGCGATCGAGGCTGGTGGCGACGACTTCCTGACCAAGCCGTACCACCGGCTCGTGCTCAACGCGCGCGTGCGGTCCCTCCTCAAGCTGAAGGGGGCCACCGACGCACTGGAAGAGAGCTTCAAGCGGTTGCGTGAGCTGCAAAAGATCCGCGACGACCTGATGAAGATGATCGTGCACGACCTGAAGGCGCCGCTCACCTCGATTCTCGCGATGCTCGAGATGATGCGCGACGGCGACTTCGGCCCGTTCACCGAAACCCAGGCGCGCGCCCTCTCGGATGCGGAGGGCAAGGCGGAAGACCTCCTCGGCCTGATTGACGACCTTCTGGAAGTCGCGCGCATGGAGGAACGCACTCTTCCGCTCTCGCCCGAGCGCATTGCGCCCGCCGCGCTGCTGCAGGAAGTGGTGTACGACTGGCGGCTTCGGTTCGACCAGGAGGGCTCCGAGGCGACGGTGGACGTCGCCGACGACGCGCCCGTCTTCTCGGCCGATAAGGCGCTGGTCAAGCGCGTGATTGGCAACCTCGTCCAGAATGCCGTCAACCACTCTCCAGGGCCGGTGACGATCCAGATGGCCGCCCGCCGCGACCCCAAGGGGATCCTCTTCACGGTGGCCGACAATGGCCCCGGCATTCCCGCGGACTATCAGGAGATCATCTTCCGGAAGTTCGAGCAGGTGTATGCGCCGCATGCCCCGCGCGTGCGGAGCTCCGGCCTCGGCCTGACGTTCTGCCGACTCGTGGTCGAGTCGCACGGAGGCCGGATATGGGTGACCAGCACCGAAGGGGAGGGCAGTATCTTCTATATGCTGCTCCCACTCGAGCCGCGGGAGTCGGCGGGGCCCACGGCCCGAACCGGCGAGTTCGCGGCGTCGGGGAGAGGGCGGTGACCGCGCGGCCGCCGTGCAGTTCCGCACAGTGGAACCGCCAACGGCTTTCCTGATCGCCACACGAATGGGCATACGCCAGTGCCGTCTGTATACATAGAAACCTACGGCTGCCAGATGAACGTAGCCGACTCCGAGCTCATGCTCGGCAAGCTCGCGGCCGCCGGGTACGCCGTGGCTGCCCGGCCCGACGCCGCCGACGTCGTCATCGTCAATACCTGTGCAGTACGCGAGAACGCCGAGCAGCGCGTGATTGGCCGCCTCACGGACCTCCGCCGATTCATGAAGCCGGACGCGATCCTGGGCGTTACCGGTTGCATGGCGCAGCGGCTTGGCAACAGGCTTCTCGATGCGGACGCGCGCGTGTCGCTCGTCGTCGGACCTGACGGCTACCGCGCACTTCCCGACCTCATAGACAGCGCGCGGCGCGGCGAGAGGGCGGCCGTTACGAGGTTCGACCTCGAGGAACACTACGACGACTTCGAGGCGCGCCGCTTCGCGGGTGTGAAGGCATGGATTCCGGTGCAGCGTGGCTGCGACTACCGCTGTACGTACTGCATCGTTCCGTACACGCGCGGGCCGGAGCGAAGCCGCGGGCTCGACGAAGTGATCCGCGAGGTTGCGTCAGTGGCGGAGCAGGGGCTCACCGAGGTCGTCCTGCTCGGTCAGACCGTGAACTCGTGGACGGATGGTACGCGCGATTTCGGCGACCTGTTGCGCGCCGTCGGTGCGGTGGACGGGATCCGCCGCGTGCGCTTCACCAGCCCTCACCCGAACGACTTCACCGATTCGGTCATCGCCGCGATGGCAGGAACGCCCGCGGTATGCGAGCACGTCCACCTCCCGATGCAGTCTGGATCGGACGCCGTGCTGAAGCGGATGCTGCGGCGCTATACGCGTGACGGATACCGTGATTGCGTCGCCCGGTTGCGCGCCGCGATCCCCGGGCTCAGCATAACGACCGATATCATCGTCGGCTTCCCGGGCGAGACAGACGCCGACTTCGACGACACGATGTCGCTCGTGCGCGAGGTGGGCTTCGACGATGCGTTCACATTCAAGTTCTCGGCGCGCGAGGGCACTCCCGCGACGCGCCTCCCGGCCGACCTGACGCTCCCCCATGAGGTGGTGGACGAGCGGTACGAGGCACTCGTGCGCGAGGTCCGGGCCATTGCGCGCGCGCGCAACGTGCAGCGCGTTGGCGAGCGGCGTGAAGTGCTCGTCGAGAAAGAGGCGCGGAAGGGGGGGCACCTTCTGCAGGCGCGCTCGCGGGATTTCCGGACCGTCCTTGTTCCCGACCGGGTTGCCGCGATCGGCGACTACCTGGACGTGGTGCTGACCGGAACCACCGGCTCCACCTTCACCGGAGCCCCGGTAGCGGCGCGTGCGCCGCTGCCGGTAGCGGGCTGACCGCAGGCGCGGGCGCGGGCCGCGCGACGAAATGGCCCGACGTGCGGTGAAGTGATGGCGTGCGGCGGCGTGTCCCGCGTGATGTTGCCGGGAGCCCTCACCGCTCCATGCCACTCGTCAGCGTCGCCGCCGCCGCTTACATCGCAGGCCTGCTCGCCGGGTACGCATCGCTTCAGTGGGCGGTACTGCCGCTTGCGGCCGCGTGGGCGCTGTTCGCGCTGTTGCGCCGGCGGCTGGCCGGGGCCGGGATCGCGCTCACGCTCGCCGTTGGCGCTATGGTCACCGCCGGCTCGCCGCCCCGTGGCGGGCCTCCTCCGGCGGCCGTATATCCCTCGGTCGCTGGCCACCCGCCCCGTGACGAAGGCGCTGCCGCTGCCGTCCTGAGACGCTGGCGGGTTCGCACCGGCGCAACGATTGACACGCTGTACGGCCAGCGGGCCGGCGTCGTGAGGGCGCTCCTGGTTGCCGATACGCGACAACTGCCCCGCGACCTGCGCGACCGCTATGCGGCGGCCGGACTCGTGCACATTCTTTCCATCTCCGGCCTCCACGTTGCGATCATCTCCGGGGCCGTGCTCCTCGCGTTCGAAGCCGTACGCCTGAGGCGCTCCGCTGCGCGGTGGCTCGCCGCGCTCGTCACCGCGCTGTACGTCGTGGCGATTGGCGCTCCGCCACCCGCGCTGAGGAGCGGCGCCATGCTGGCGGCACGCACCCTCGGCTGGCACCTGCAGCGACCGGTGTCGCCGTGGGCAACGCTTGCCTTGGGCGCGCTCGTCCCGGTGCTGTTGGACCCGCTCACGGCGCTCGACCTGGGCTGGCAACTGAGCGTTGCCGGGTTCGCCTCGGTCACCGCGGCGAACACGTGGGCGAGGCGACGGCTGCCGCCAGGCATGTCCGGCTGGAAGCGCCGGCTTGCATCCGACGCGCTGGTTTCCACTGTCGCCTCCTTCGCTTCGGCGCCGCTCGTGGCGTGGCACTTTGGTCGGGTGAGCGTTGTTGCCCCGCTCTCGAACGTGGCCGCTGCGCCCGTCGTGGCGGCGATGCAGCCGGCGCTGTTCCTCTCGCTGGTTCTCGCACCCGTGCCGCCGCTCGCGCGGCTGATCGCGGACGGGGCGGGCGGGCTCGTCGCCGCACTCGATGCGATCGCCGCCGCGATGGCAGCGCTTCCGGGCGCCGCGGTGACCACCGCGCCGGTGCTTGCCGTGGCCGTGCTCGCGGGCGGCGCATCGGCGTGCGTGCTCGCCGCGGGCGCGGCGCGGCGCGATCGCGTCCGCTGGGCCCTCGGGGCCGTGGGGTGCGTTGCGGCGATTGCCTGGTTGCCGTTGCTCCCCGTGCGGGGGCGGGGCGCCGAGGTCCACATGGTGGACGTAGGGCAGGGCGATGCGATAGCCGTGCGCACGCCGCGTGGCCGCTGGATCGTCGTTGACGCCGGCAGCGGCCGGCCAGGCGGACGCACCGGCCGCCGCATCCTCGCCTACCTGAGACGCCGTGGTGGCGACGTCGCAATGTTCGTGATGACTCATCCGCACGACGATCACGTGGGCGGCGCGCCCGAACTGATCGAGCAGCTCGCACCGGGCGCGGTGCGCGATGCGGCGTTCGCCGGCACGAGCCCGGCGTACCGCGAGGCACTCGTCGCCGCGCGCGATGCCCGGGTGCCGTGGCGCCGCATCCGTCCCGGCGATTCAGTGGAAGTGGACGGTGTCGTGGCGACCTTCCTCGCGCCAGACTCTTCGTGGACCGCTGCGCTGTCGGATCCAAACCTCGCCAGCGCCGTGATGATGATCCGCTTCGGCGGCTTCCGCGCCCTCCTCACCGGCGACGCGGAGGCGCCGGAGGAGGCCTGGCTGGTGGCGCACGACCCCCGCGCGCTCCGGGCAGACGTCCTCAAGGTCGCCCACCATGGCAGCTCCACGAGCACGACCGCCCCATTGCTCGACGCAGTGGCGCCGCGGGTTGCCCTGGTCTCGGTGGGCATGGCAAACCGGTACCGGCACCCATCGCCCGATGTCGTGGCTTCGCTCGCCTCGCGGGGCATCCTCGTCGCCCGAACCGACCAGCTCGGCTCGATTGTGGTTCGCACTGATTCAACGGGATCCGCCTATACGGTGGAGGCCAGGGGCGCGGTGTTCTTCCGATCCCGCACGAGGCAGCGAGGCCCGCCGTGACGCGGGCTTCCCTTTTCGCGCCGCGTGCAAGAGCTTACCGCCACCAGCCCTGAGCGAGCGCGCATCCACGTCGGTCCGGAACACGGCTACGTCCGTGGTCACGATTGACCGGTTCATCATCGAGCAGGAACACGAACACCCCGGCGCCTCCGGCGCGCTCTCGGGCATCCTCACCGATCTCGCGCTCGCGGCGAAGATGATCGCGAACAAGGTCCGGTCGGCGGGTCTGGCGGATGTTCTTGGCTCCGCCGGCCAGGAAAATGTCCAGGGTGAGGTCCAGCAGAAGCTCGACGTCCTCGCGAACGAGACGGTGATCAAGGCGATGGATCACGGCGGCCGCCTCTGCTGCATGGGCTCCGAGGAGGAAGAGGACCTCATACCGATCCCCGACCGGTTCAGCACCGGACCGTACGTCCTCCTGTTCGATCCGCTCGACGGCTCGTCCAACATTGACGTCAACGTGCCCGTCGGCACGATCTTCTCGATCCTGCCCAAGCGAAGCAGCGGCCCGCGGGGCACGCTCGAGGATGCGCTCCAGCCGGGCCGCGACCAGGTGGCCGCCGGCTACGTGATCTACGGGTCGAGCACGATGCTCGTGTACACCACTGGCCAGGGCGTGCACGGATTCACGCTCGATCCGCTGCTCGGAGAGTTCCTGCTCTCGCATCCCGACATCCGCATTCCGGAGCACGGGAAGTTCCTCTCGGTCAACGCCGCGTACGAACAGCACTGGGCGGAACCGGTTCGCGGGCTGATGAGACGGTGTCGCGGGCTCACTGGCGAGCGCGAGGCGATGAACGTGCGGTATGTGGGCTCGATGGTCGCTGACTTTCACCGGAACCTTCTCGCCGGCGGCCTGTTTGCCTATCCAGCCAACGCGAAGTCGCCGAGCGGCAAGCTTCGGCTGATGTACGAATGCAATCCGCTCGCATTCATCTGCGAGCAGGCAGGCGGCGCCGCCACGGACGGCTCGCGCCGCATACTCGACATCCAGCCTACGGCACTGCACCAGCGTACGCCCATCTACATCGGAAGCAGGGCCGACGTGGAAGTTGCCTCGCGGATGCTTTCGGCTGGCTGACTGCGCGCCACGGAGGGGACGCTGCCCCGCGTGCCGCCATGCCTGCCAAGGCGACTGAGGCGCCGGACCCCGCGCTAGCTTTGGTGCAATGAGCGACGAACGGCTTACGCCGAGCGGCATCCCCATCGAGCCGGTGTACCGGCCCGGCGACGGCACGGTGAATTACGCGCGGGACCTCGGCGACCCGGGCGAGTTCCCGTTCACGCGCGGCATCCAGCCGACGATGTATCGCGGACGGCTCTGGACGATGCGCCAGTACGCCGGATTCGGGACTGCCGCCGAGACCAATGCGCGGTTCCGGCACCTTCTCGACGCGGGCCAAACGGGCCTCTCCGTGGCCTTCGACCTTCCTACGCAGATGGGCATTGATTCCGACTCGCCGCGCGCCGCGGGCGAGGTCGGGCGCGTGGGCGTGGCGATTGATACGGTGGACGACATGCACGTCCTGTTCGACGGCATTCGACTCGACGAAGTCTCGACGTCCATGACGATCAACGCCACCGCCGCCACGCTGCTTGCGATGTACGTTGTCGTGGCGGAAGAGCGGGGCGTGCGCGCCTCCGCGCTCTCGGGCACGATCCAGAACGATATACTCAAGGAGTACGTGGCCCGCGGCACCTACATCTATCCGGCCGAGCCCTCCCTTTGGCTCACCGCCGAGACGTTCCGCTACTGCAAGGAAGCGGTGCCCGGCTGGAACCCGATTTCGATCTCGGGCTACCACATGCGCGAAGCGGGCGCCACGGCCGTGCAGGAACTGGCCTTCACTATCTCCAACGCCGTCGCGTACGTGCGTACGGCCCTCGGCGCGGGCCTCGCCGTGGACGACTTCGCTCCCCGGCTGTCGTTCTTCTTTGCGTGCCACAACGACCTGTTCGAAGAAGTGGCGAAGTTCCGCGCCGCCCGCAGGATCTGGGCGCGCCTCATGCGCGACCGGTTCGCCGCGTCCGACGCCGGCTGTCGGCTCCGCTTTCACACGCAGACCGGCGGGGTGACGCTCACGGCCCAGCAGCCGCTTACGAACGTCGTGCGTGTCGCCGTCCAGACCCTTGCCGCCACGCTTGGTGGCACTCAGTCGCTGCACACTAACGGCTATGACGAAGCGCTGGCGCTTCCAACCGCCGAGGCCGCCACCCTGGCCTTGCGAACGCAGCAGGTCGTCGCCTTCGAGAGCGGCATCGCCGCCACGGTGGATCCGCTGGCCGGCTCCCACTATGTGGAGGCACTCACGAACGAGGTGGAGCGCCGCACGCTCGCGCTCATGGCCGACGTTGACGCGCGTGGCGGGAGCGTGGCGGCGATCACCGCCGGGTTCTTCCAGGATGAAATCGCGCGCAGTGCGTACGAGTACCAGCTTGCCGTCGAATCGGGCAACCGCGCCGTCGTTGGCGTGAATCGCTTCGCGGACGACGAGCCGGTGCCGGTGGTTCCCGCCCCCGACTACCACGCGCTCGAGGCCGCCCAGGCCGCCCGCGTGGCGGCCGCGCGCTCGGTCCGCGACGCTCGTGCCCTCGCCACGGCGCTCGACGCCGTGTCTGCAGCCGCCCCGCACGCGGGAGCGGCGAACTGCGGACTGATGGCAGCCATAGTGGACGCGGTGCGGGCCAGGGCCACGGTTGGCGAAATCAGCGCCCGGCTGGAGGCCGCGTATGGCCGCTACAAGCCAGCGTAGCGCCCCGCGGCGCGCGCGCGTGAGGTTCGGCAGCCAGGGTCGCCGGGCGCCAACCGCGATGCGGCTGCTCGGCGCAGGTGCCGTCGCCACCGCGCTCGCCGCGGCGCCCCGCCCGGCCGGCGGTCAGGACTACCTCGACGATCGCAGGGGCATCGCAGCCGCCGTCGGCGGCGGGCTGAGTTCCGCAGGCCTCAACTGCAATCCCCGATGCTCGGGCGACCGGCGTGCCGGCCCGGTATTCACGGCCCGGGGCATCGGGTACATCACCCCACACCTGGCCGTTGCCGTGAGCGCGGACGGCTACTACCAGTCCGTGGCCAGGGCAGGGGGCGCGGGGCGCTGGCAGATGAACTGGTTCACGCTCGGCGCAATGTGGTACCCGCGGGAGGATGGCGACGTGTACTTCCGCGCCGGCATGGGCGCCGCGATCATGCACGCGCATACGACGTTCCCCTCCGTCGGGGCGCTGGATCTCGACACGCGTCACGTTGGCTTCGTCGCAGGCGTCGGCCGCGACTACCGGCTGTGGCGCGGGTACGGCGTGACGGCCTTCGCGGATTACCTGTTCACCCCTCGCTCGACTGGCTACCTGTACGGGGTTGAGAGCGGCGCCGAGGTGGGCGCCGACGTCCTGACCATAGGCATTGCGGCGATAGTCTTCTGAGCGACACGGCCTCGCGCCGTGCTCCGGCACCGCCTAAATTTGACGACAGGCAACGGCGCGCTCCGCGCCTTTGCGTGATTCCAGCCTCCGAAGCCGTGCCGACGTACGAGTACCGGTGCCCCGAAGGGCACGAGTTCGAACATTTCTCGCGTCACATGAAGGACGCAGCGGCCAGCTTGCCGTGCCCGGCCTGCGGGAAGCCGGCCGCGCGTCGCATTTCCGCCGGCGGCGGCCTTCTCTTCAAGGGATCCGGGTTCTACATCACCGACTACGGCAAGGACGGCAAGAAGGACCAGCGGCCGACGGATGGCGCTGCATCCCAGCCAGCCAACGGTCACGACGCGGGCAAGCCAACCGACTCCCCGCCGGCCGGCGCGAAGAAGCCGGGCGGCAGTGACCCGGCTCCGGCGGGATCGTCGAGCGGCGGATCATCCGCAGCGTGAACGCCGAGGAACGGCTTCGCGCCGAAGTCACACGCGCTGCGCTCGCCATAGGCGCGCCTGAGGGATTCGAACCCGTGCTCGAGCGCCCGCGCGAGCACGCGCATGGCGACTGGGCAACCACGGCCGCGCTCGTCCTGGCGAAGGCTCTGCGCCGAAAGCCGGCCGACATCTCGCGCGACCTCGTGGCGGCGCTCGACGCCACCGCTGCGGGCGTCGCTGAGTCCGCGGTCGCCGGACCAGGGTTCATCAACTTCCGGCTGGACGCAGCCCGCCTCGCCGCGGGGCTCCATGGTGTGCTCGCCCAGGGACGGGCCTTCGGTCGGGGCAACACCGGCGCGGGCAGGGCGGTGAACGTCGAGTTCGTCTCGGCCAATCCAACTGGTCCGCTTCACGTTGGCCACGGACGCCAGGCGGCCCTGGGTGACGCCATCTCGGCGCTCCTTGCCCACTCCGGCTGGAAAGTGACTCGCGAGTTCTATTACAACGACGGCGGCGGGCAGATCGAGCGGCTGCGCGACAGCGTGCACGCGCGCATCGTTGGCGCGCCGCTCGCGGATGACCAGTACCACGGCGAGTACGTGAAGGACGTGGCTTCGGCGTTCGTGACGGACCTGGCGCCCCGCCTCGGGGTGTCGGAGGCCGAGGCGGTCGAACACGTCCGCCGCCGCTGGCGCGACGACGCCGGGCTTCGCGACGACGTCCGCCGCTTCGCGGTTGCGTACCTTCGGGCCGAGCAGGACGCGGACCTCAAGGCGTTCGGCGTTGCGTTCGACGTGTACTACCTCGAATCGTCGCTCTATTCGGACGGCAAGGTCGCGAGCACCATCGAGGCGCTCAAGGCGACCGGTCACACGTTCGAGCTCGATGGCGCCACGTGGCTTCGCACAACCGACTTCGGCGACGACAAGGATCGCGTCATGGTGCGCAGCGCAGGGAAGGGCGGCGAGCCGACCTATTTCGTGCCCGACGTCGCGTACCACGTGACGAAGTGGGAGCGCGGGTTCACACGCGCCGTTGACGTCCAGGGGGCCGACCACCACAGTACGGTCACGCGCGTGCGAGCCGGCCTCCAGGCGCTTGGGATCGGCATCCCGCAGGGCTACCCGGAGTACGTGCTCCACCAGATGGTGACCGTGGTGCGGGGCGGCGAGGAGGTGAAGATCTCCAAGCGTGCCGGGAGCTACGTGACCGTGCGCGACCTCGTGGATGAAGTCGGTCGCGACGCAGTCCGGTATTTCTTCCTCATGCGCAAGGGTGAGAGCCAACTCGTCTTCGATGTTGACCTGGCGCGCTCGCAGTCCGAAGAGAACCCCGTTTACTATATCCAGATGGCCCATGCCCGGCTCTCGGGGATCTTTCGCGTGGGTGGGATCTCCGCGGAGTCGGTCACCGGCGAAAGCGTTGATTGGGGCCAGCTCGGCGCGCCAGAGGAGCGCGAACTGGTGAAGGCAATCCTCGACTGGCCCTCGCTCGCCGCGGGTGCCGCCGAAGCCCTCGAGCCGCATCGCGTCGCCGGGTGGCTGCTCGATACCGCGCGCCTCGTGCACCTCTGGTACCACAAGCACCACGTGCTGGGCGAGCCGGAACCCGTCATGCGCGCGCGGCTTGCACTTGCCAGCGCCGCGCGCATAACGCTTGCGAACGCACTCGGGCTCCTCGGAATCGCCGCGCCGGAGCGCATGTGACCCTCGGCGCTGCCCCACGCGTCTCCGGGAACCCCCGGTTACGCTCGGCTCGCGCGGCCCTGCTCAACCCCCTGCCACCACGACCGTGAGCCTGCTCGTCGTCGGTTCGATCGCCCTTGATTCAGTCGAGACGCCGTTCGGCAAAGCCGATGACGCGCTCGGCGGGTCCGCAACGTACTTCGCCACCAGCGCTTCGCACTACGGCCCGGTGGAACTCGTCGGAGTCGTGGGCGACGACTTCCCCGTGCAGCGACTCGACCAACTGCGCGAGCGCGGCGTGAACCTTGACGGCCTCGAACGCATGCACGGAGAGTCATTCCGCTGGCGCGGCAGATACCGGCACGACCTGAACGTCGCCGAGACACTTGAGACGCGGCTCGGCGTGTTCTCGCACTTCCGACCGAAGATCCCCGCCCAGTTCCGCCGCGCGAAGTACGTGTTCCTGGGCAACATTGACCCGCGGCTACAGTTGGACGTCCTCGACCAGGTCGAGAATCCGGATCTGGTGGCTTGCGATACGATGAACTTCTGGATCGAGAGCCGGCGGTCTGACCTGCTGCGCCTCTTGGGCCGCGTGCACCTCATCACTCTGAACGACGCCGAGGCGCGCCAGCTCTCCGAGGAAGCGAACCTGGTGAAGGCCGCGCGCTGGATCCTGCGGCACGGCCCGAGTACCGTGATCATCAAGAAGGGAGAGCACGGGGCGTTCATGTTCCATGCGGGCCGCGTATTCTTCGCGCCGGCCTATCCCCTCGACTCGGTGTTCGATCCGACCGGGGCCGGCGATTCTTTTGCCGGCGGCTTCATGGGCTACCTTGCCCGGACGGGAGACCTCGGCGAGGCGAACATGCGGCGGGCGGTTGTGGCCGGATCCGTCATGGGGTCGTTCGTAGTCGAAGGATTCTCGATCGCGCGACTGCTCGACCTCACCAGCGACGACATAGCGCGCCGAACCGCGGAGTTCAGGCAACTGGTCGCATTCGACGCGGAGATCGCATGACGCGGCGCGCGCCGCTCACGTACGGCGCCGCGGGCGTGGACATCGCCGCCGCCGACGAGAGCAAGCGGCGCATCAAGGCGCTCGTCGAGAGCACGTTCACCTCTGGCGCGCGAGGCGGGTTCGGCGGGTTCGGCGGCATGTTCCGCGTCCCGCCAGGGATGAGCGCGCCTGTGCTCGTGTCGAGCGCCGATGGCGTTGGCACCAAGATCAAGGTGGCGATCGAAGCCGGCCGTCATGACACGGTGGGCCACGACCTCGTCAATCACTGCGTGAACGACATCCTCGTTCAGGGCGCCGAACCGCTGTTCTTCCTCGACTACGTGGCGTTCGGCAGGCTCGTCCCGGAGGTGCTCGAGGCGGTGGTTCGCGGCGTCGCAGCCGGCTGCCGCGAGAACGGGTGCGCGCTGGTGGGCGGCGAGACCGCCGAGATGCCGGGGCTCTATACCCCGCCGGATTTTGACCTCGCGGGATTCATCGTCGGAGTGGTGGAGGAGTCCGGCGTCATCTCACGCGCCGGTGCGCGCGTTGGTGACGTTCTCGTTGGACTCGCCAGTTCCGGACTTCACACCAACGGCTACTCCCTCGCCCGCAAGATCGTGGCGGAAAGGATGCGGCTGGGTCCGCATGACCCTTTCCCCGGAGCCGGGGGAAGTACCGTGGCCGATGTCCTGCTTGCCGTGCACCGCTCCTACCTTGCGGCCCTTCGGCCCGTGCTGGGCGCGGTGCACGCGATGGCCCACATCACTGGAGGCGGGATTCCCGGGAACCTCGACCGCTCGCTGCCCGATGGCGCCGACGCGCTCATAGACCGCGCCTCGTGGGACGTTCCCCACGTCTTCCGCGCGCTGCAGCAGGCCGGGAGCGTCAGCGACGAGGAAATGTTCCGCGCGTTCAACATGGGCGTGGGAATGGTTGTCGCAGCGGATGAAGCAGGCGCCGCCGCGGTCATGGCGAGCGCCGACAGAGCAGGAATTGCTGCGTGGCACATCGGGCGGCTCGTCGAGGGAACGGGCCGCGTCGTCCTGACCTAGAGGTGCATCGAATGAAGCGTTCTTTCATTGTTGGACTCGTCGCGACGTTGGCAGTCGCGGCTCCCGCCGGCGCACAGTGCGGCGCGGCGCCCGTCACCGTGCGGCAGGGATGTCAGGCCTCGGCCGACCTTGTCGCCTATATGACACCCCAGCTCGCCACCGCCATCGCCGGAGGCAGCAGCACGCTCGGGCAGAGCGGCTCGCTTGGCGGATTCGGCCACTTCGCGGTGAGCATCCGGGGAACCGGCGTCCTCGATGGCGGGTTCCCCCAGATTGGCAAGGGCGGGTTTCGCCAGGACGGGCAGCCACAGGCGTACAACGTCAAGGACCAGGTGATTCCAGGCGTGGGACTGGACGCTTCCTTCGGCCTCTTCAGGGGGTTGTCGCTCGGCGCCACGCGCATCGGCGGGCTCGACGCGCTCGTCAGCGCTCTCTACATGCCCAACCTGGCCAGCGATGGCGACGATTTCACCGTCAAGGCAGCGGCCGGCAACCTGAAGCTTGGCTATGGCGTCCGCGTCGGCATTCTCGATGAGACGCTCGTGACCCCGGGAGTTCACCTGAGCTACCTCGAGCGGGACCTCCCCGCCGTCACTCTCGCTGGAACAACCGGCGGCGGTGCAGGCGATACGTTCGCGCTCAACGACTTCACCGTGAAGACCGCTGCGTGGCGCGTCGTCGCGGCGAAGAGCTTCTTCGTCTTCGGCCTGCAGGCAGGACTGGGGCAGGATACGTACAAGGGGTCGGCTGGCATCGCGGTGAGCGTCGCAGGTGCGCAGGCGTCGGGCAATGCAGCCGTGGAAATGACCCGCAACAACATGTTCGTCGGACTTTCGATGAATCTCCTTGCGTTCCGCCTCGTTGGTGAACTGGGACAGGTGAGCGGCGGCTCTTTCCCCGCGCTGGTCAACTCGTTCTCGAAGCCGGCGGACGGGAGCAGGGTGTATGGGTCGGTCGGCCTCCGGCTCGCGTATTAGCGCACCCAAGGCGGGCCGTGCGGCCGCGGAGCGCGCGTTCATGCGGCGCGCCCTTGCGCTGGCACGGCGTGGATGGGGCCGGACGGCGCCGAACCCGATGGTCGGCGCCGTAGTCGTACGCGACGGACGCGTCGTGGGCGAGGGGTGGCACGCGCACTACGGAGGGCCGCACGCGGAAGTGGCGGCGCTTCATGCTGCGGGCGCGAAGGCGCGAGGCGCCACGGTGTACGTCACGCTCGAGCCGTGCGCGCACCTGGGCAAGGTGCCGCCATGCACGGACGCCCTGATCGCCGCGGGCGTGCGGCGCGTCGTGTGTGCAACCCGCGATCCGAACCCTGTCGCCGCCCGCGGGGCTGCGAAGCTCCGTCGCGCCGGAATAGCTGTGGAGTTCGGCCTGGAGGAGGATGGGGCCCGGGAACTGAACGCGCCCTTCTTCGCGGCGCATGAACGTCCCGGCCAGCCGTGGGTGGTACTCAAGCTCGCGCTGTCGGCCGACGGTGCCGTTGCGGAGAGAGGTCGCGCGCGCGTCAAGCTCACCGGACCACGCGCCGATCGGGAGGTGCACCGGATGCGCGCTGGTGTTGACGCGATCGCGATCGGTATTGGCACGGCCGTTGCCGACGACCCCATGCTCACCGTTCGGCACGGACGGAAGCCGCGGATCCCGCCTGTGCGGGTCGTGTTCGACCACCGGGCGCGGATCGCCCGCCGGCTTCTGCTAGTGGCCACGGCGCGTGAAGTCCCGACGGTCGTGATTGCCGCCCGCCCGGGGCAGCGGAGCGAACATTCCCTGTTCCGCAACGGCGTCGAAGTGCTCCGGGCGCGCGGTATCCGGTCGTCGCTGCAAGTGCTTGCCAGTCACGGCGTTCACTCCGTGTTGGTCGAGGGCGGCCCGACCCTCGCGAGGGCCTTTCTACGGGCGCGGGCCGTGGACCGGATCGTTATCTTCCAGTCACCCCGACGCCTCGGCGCCGGGGCATTGGCTGCGTTCGACGACGCGTCGCTGCTTGACAGGTATCGTGTGGTTGCGCGGCGCCGCTTCGGCCCGGATATGATGACGACCTACGACCCACGCCTGCCGAGAGACTGATGTTCACCGGGCTTGTCACCGATGTCGGCACGATCGTGCGCGCAAGCGCATCGGGCGCGGGACGCGAGTTACGCGTGTCGTGCGCGTATTCGGACCTCACCGTTGGCGAATCAATCGCGCTCGATGGCGCGTGCCTGACGGTGACCGAGTGCGGTGAGCGCTGGTTTGCCGTGGCCGCGATCGGCACCACGCTGGGCCGTACCACGATCGGCGGCTGGGTCGCCGGCCGGCGCGTGAATCTCGAAAGGGCCCTGCGAAAGTCCGATCGCCTCGGCGGGCACTTCGTTCTCGGGCATGTTGACGGGATCGCGCACGTGGAAGCCGTGCGGCAGGACGGCGACGCGCGCCTCGTTGACCTCTCGCTCCCGCCGGCGCTTGCACAGCTCGTCGTTCCGCACGGCTCGATCGCGGTGGACGGAGTGAGCCTGACGGTCAACGCGATGCACGATCCGACGGGCGTACAGCTTTCCCTCATCGAACACACCCTGCGCAACACGACGCTCGGCGGTCTCGATGCCGGCGATCGAGTGCACGTCGAGGCGGATGTGATCGGCAAGTACGTACAGCGACTCATGGCCGGGGCGCCCGCTGGCGCCGCGGCGCAGGATTCCCTCTAGCCAATGGACGGCGAAGGCCAACAGGCCCCGCCGATGCAGACATGCCGTTTGGGACGGTAGAGAAGGCAATCGAAGACCTGGCGAATGGCAGGTTCATCGTCGTTGCGGACGATGAAGACCGCGAGAACGAGGGCGACCTGATCGCCGCCGCCGAGTTCATGACCCCGGCGAAGGTCAACTTCCTGATGCAGGCGAAGGGCATGATCTGCCTGGCGTTGTCTCCCGCCAGGGTCGAGCACCTCGACCTTCCGATGATGGGGGTCGAGAACACCGAGGCGATGCGCACGGCGTTCACCGTAACGGTGGACGCGGCTCCACGCTTCGGCGTGACGACGGGCATCAGCGCGGCCGACCAGGCCGCTACGATCCGCGCCGCGGCCGACCCGGCCGCCGTGCCATCCGACCTGCGGCGCCCCGGGCACGTCCATCCGTTGCGCGCGCGCGCCGGCGGCGTGCTCCAGCGCGTTGGCCACACCGAGGCCGCGGTTGACCTCATGCGGCTCGCCGGCCTCCAGCCGGCAGGTGTCATCTGCGAGATCCTCAACGAAGACGGCACCACTGCCAGACGGCCGCAGCTCGAGGCCTTCGCGACTGCCCATGGGCTCACGTTCATCACTGTGGCGCAGCTCGTTGCGCACCGGCTCCGCACCGAGCGGCTCGTGCACCGCGTCGCCGAGGCCCGGCTGCCCACCGAGTTCGGCGAGTACCGCATCATTGGCTATGCCAATGACGTTGACGAGCGCGAACATGTGGCGCTCGTCTTCGGCGACGTTGCCGGCGGCGACGACGTACTCGTGCGCATGCACTCGAAGTGCCTCACCGGCGATGTCTTTCATTCGGCGCGCTGTGATTGCGGATGGCAACTGCATGCGGCGATGGAGATGATCGCGGCCGAGGGGCGAGGTGTGGTGGTGTACCTCGACCAGGAAGGACGCGGCATCGGCCTGCTCAACAAGCTCAGGGCGTATCAGCTTCAGGACGGCGGCGCCGACACCGTCGAGGCAAACGAGCAGCTCGGCTTCGCTCCGGACCTCCGCAACTACGGCATCGGAGCCCAGATCCTCCTCGACCTCGGGCTCACCGGCATCCGCCCGATGACCAACAATCCCAGGAAACTCGTCGGGCTCGAGGGATACGGGCTCCAGGTTCGCGGGCGCGTGCCCCTCATCGCCCCGGAATCGGGCGAGAACGTTGCCTACGTCGAGACCAAGCGCCGCAAGCTTGGCCACCTCCGGGCGCTCTAGTGGCCGAGTTCAATGGAGACCCGTCCGGCGAAGGGCGCCGGATCGCCGTCGTTGTGAGCCGGTTCAACGAGGAGGTCACCACGCGCCTCCTCGACGGCGCGATGAAGTGCCTCCTCCAGCACGGCGTGAAGCTGGACGACATAGACGTTGCGTGGGTTCCGGGCGCATGGGAGCTTCCGCTGGCTGCGGCGCAGATGCTCGCGTCGGAACGGTATGACGCGCTCGTGGCGGTTGGTGCCGTGATCCGGGGTGAGACGCCGCACTTCGATTACGTAGCCGGCGCCGCCGCGACCGGGCTCGCCGCGGTGCAGCGCGAGTACGGGATGCCGGTTGGCTTCGGCGTCATCACCACCAACGACGACGCACAGGCCGAGGCGCGATCGGGCGGCGCCCACGGCAACAAGGGCTGGGAGGCGGCGCTCGCGGCACTCGAGATGGCCGGCCTCCTCTCCGGGCTCGACGCGATCGCTGGACAGTTCGACGAGCCGCGCAATGGCGCAACGGATTGAGACGCGCGGGCGCGCACGCGCCCTCCAGGCTCTCTACGCGTGGGACGTGCGGCGCGACATCGGCCTGACCCGCGCCGCGCAACTCGTGTGGGACGACCTCTCCGTGCCGCCGGAGGAGCGCGCGTTCGCCGAGGCGCTCATCAACCTTCTGGCGACCGACATGGCCGGCCTCGACGCCGCGCTCGGCGAAGTCACGACGCGCTGGCGACTCGACCGCCTCGGCGCGATCGAGCGATGCGTGCTGCGCCTCGGAGCCGCCGAGCTCGCCCAGGGCGGCACTCCGGCGAAGGTCGTGATCCAGGAGTGCGTGAAGCTCGCCGAGCGCTACGGCACCGCGCGGTCGGCCGGATTCGTCAATGGCGTGCTCGATGCCCACGCGCGGCGCATGGGCGCGCTCGCGTGAGGATCCTCGTCGTCAACTGGCAGGACCGAGAGAACCCGCTTGCCGGCGGCGCGGAGATCCACCTGCACGAGATCTTCGAGCGCCTCGCCGGCCGCAGCCATGAGGTCACGCTGCTCTGCGGCGGGTGGAATGGATGCCCGCCGGCGGGCAACTCCGGCGGCATGCAGATCGTGCGCGTCGGCACGCGCCAGACCTTCGCCCTCCGGGTGTTCCGCGCCTGGCGCAAGGATCTTTCCCGCCGGCCTTTCGACGTGATCGTCGAGGACATCAACAAAGCCCCCCTTTATACCCCCGTCTGGGGTGCTGCCGCGCCGGTCGTGGCGTGTGTGCCGCACCTGTTCGGCGGCACGGCCTTTCAGGAACTGGCGTGGCCGCTGGCCGCCGCCGTCTGGCTCAGCGAGCGGCCGTTGCCGTTCGTCTATCGTGACGTGCCGTTCCAGGCGATTTCGCGCAGCACCGCCGACGACCTGGCCGCACGCGGAATCGCGCGAGACCACATTTCCGTTATCCACCCTGGCGTGCGCGCCGACCTGTTCACCCCTGACTCCGCGGCTCGTGCGGCGCGCCCCACCTTCGGGTACGTAGGGCGACTGAAGCGCTACAAGGGAGTGGGGATTCTTGTCCGCGCGTTCGCGGAACTCCCGCGCTCCGACGCGCTCCTCGAGATCGCAGGGGCGGGCGACGACCGGCCGCGCCTCGAATCCCTTGCCCGTTCGCTGGGACTGGGCGACCGGGTTCGATTCCTCGGCTTCGTCAGCGACGCGGAGAAGCTTGCCATGTTGCGGCGCTCGTGGGCCATGGTTCTCGCATCGCCCAAGGAGGGGTGGGGGCTTACCAACGTCGAGGCGGCCGCATGCGGGACGCCAGTCGTGGCGTCCGATTCGCCCGGCATACGCGAGTCGGTTCGCCATGGCGAGACGGGATTCCTCGTCCCTCACGGCGACACTTCCGCGCTGGCGGGGGCGCTCGCGCGGCTTGCATCTTCCCGCGATCTTGTTGAGGAAATGGGACGCCGCGGACGGACGTTTGCGCTCACGTTCACGTGGGACGACGCTGCGGCCCGCACCGAGGCGCACCTGCGCGGAGTCATCGCTCAGGCGCGCGCACACTGACAGGAGCGTCGACACAACACAATGCCCAGGTTCCTCGTTGCGCAGTTGTACGAGAACATGAAGGACATCCTGAAGCTCGAGTTGCTCGGGAGCCCTGGCGGGCTCGAGCGCGAGATCACCAGCGTGGATGCCTCGGGCCCGGGCCTCGTGCTCGCCGGCTACGTGGGACGCTTCGTCCACGAGCGCATTCAGGTGTTCGGCGAGACCGAGGTGAGCTACCTGCGGTCGCTTGGCGAGGACGAGTGCACGCGGCACCTCCGTCAGTACTTCTCGTACCAGATTCCGTGCGTGATGGTGACGAAGGGGCTCGCCCTTCCTGACGGGATGGAATCGCTCGCGCGCGAGGCGGGCATCGCCATCCTGCGCTCCTCGCTGAAGACGCAGGACTTCTACCGCCTCCTCGCTCCGTACCTCGAGGCGGCGTTTGCGCCAACGGCCACCCTGCACGGATCCCTCGCCGACGTGTTCGGCGTGGGTCTGCTCCTCACGGGGGGCAGCGGGATCGGAAAGTCGGAGTGCGTCCTCGACCTCGTGGAGCGGGGCCACCGCCTCGTCGCCGACGACCTCGTGGTCTGCCGCCGTCGCGGGTCCGACGTGATCATCGGCCGCGCGCACGAGCACGCGCAGCACCACATGGAGATCCGCGGCGTCGGCATAATTGACGTGTCGCGGATCTTCGGGATCCACGCCGTGCGCCAGCAGAAGCGCGTGGAGGTCGTCGTCGCCCTCGAGCAATGGGACGCGACGCGCGACATTGACCGCACCGGGCTCGACGCGCGCACGACCACGATCCTCGACGTCGAACTGCCCCTCGTGACGGTGCTCCTGAACCCAGGCAAGAACATCACCGTGATCGCCGAAGTCATCGCGATGAACCACCTGCTCAAGCTCACGGGCATGAACGCCGCGGAGGCATTCAACGAGCGCCTCAAGGCGCGCCTCCGCCAGAGCCGGGCCGTCATCGGGCGCTACCTCCAGGATGACGATGAGTGAACGCGTCGGACCGCGCGCGATCGTTGCCGGCCACGGCGATTTCGGTGTGGCGATGGTGGACGTCGTGCGTCGGATCACCGGCGACGCGAACGCGCTGCGCGCCGTGAGTGGGCAGGGCCTCGATGCCGGGGGAATCGAACGCGCCATCCGCGCTGCGGCCGAGGAACTCGGCGCGCATGTGGTGTTCACGGATCTGCCCGCTGGAAGCTGCACGACTGCCGCGCGGCGCGTCGCCCGGGAGACGCCGGGCCTGGTCGTCGTCACCGGCGCCTCGGTGCCGATGCTCCTCGATTACCTCCTCGGCGAAGGCACAGGCGTTGAAGCCCTTCAGCGCGCAGCCGAGCGTGCCCGCGATGCGATTCTCGTATTTGGCGGGCGAGAGGGCCGGGATGTCCATTGAGGTCTATCGCATTGACGACCGGCTGGTGCACGGCCAGGTGGTCGTCGGCTGGGGCCAGCCGCTGGCGCTGAGGTTCATCGTGCTGGTGGACGACGCAATCGTGCAGAGCGACTGGGAGCGCGAGCTCTACCGCATGGGAACACCGCCGGAAATGGATCTGTTCGTCGAGAGCGTGGAGTCGTGCGCCCTGCGGCTTCCCGAGTTCGACTCGCGCGCTGACCCGGGTCTCCTCGTCGCGCCTGACGTGGCCACGATGGCCCGCCTCTGCAGCATGGCGCCCGGCATCCGGCAGGTGAACGTCGGCGGGATCCATCACGTCGCGGGCCGCGTCCCGCGGTTGCCATACGTCTTCCTGTCACCCGCCGAGGAGGCGGGACTCAGGGCGCTTGCCGCGACGGGCGTCGCGATCTCGGCCCAGGATGTTCCGGGAGCCGATGCGGTTCCCCTCGACGACCTCCTCGCAAGGGACGGCTCCTGATGAGCCCGGCCCAGGCGCTCCTGCTGGTCGCGATCGGCGTTGTGTGCGCTCTCGATACCGTGAGCGTCGGGCAGACGATGATCTCGCGCCCGATCGTTTCGGCCACGCTCGCCGGCGCGGTGCTCGGAGCGGCGGAGCAGGGGGTGGTGGCAGGCGCCGTGCTCGAGCTGTTCGCACTCGAGACGATGCCGTTCGGCGCCAGCCGCTATCCAGAGTGGGGGCCAGCCGGCGTCGGCGCCGGGGCCGCGTACGCGCTTGGCGGTGCGGGGGTGCCTGGTTCGCTCCCGCTCGCCGTGATCTGCGGGCTCGTCATAGCCGGGCTTGGCTCGATCTCCATGGTGTGGCACAGGCGGCTTGTCGGGCGACTCGCCGGGTCGTTGCGCGTTCCCCTCGCGGCGGGCTCGGCCGAGGCGGTCACCCGCCTGCACCTGATGGGCGTTGCGTCCGATTTCTGGCGCGGCTTCGCCGTGTCGGCGATTGGCCTCGCGCTTGCGCTGGTTCTCGTCGCCAGCGTGCTCCCGGCATGGCGCGCGCCGTACGGCCCATCCATCGCGTGGGCGCTGATTTCGGCGGTCGCCGTCGGGGGATTCGCCGCTGCACGGTCGGCCCTGCCCGTTCCGCGCGGGCGCTGGTACCTCGCTGCTGGCGTCGCGATCGGCCTTTACCTGGCGGCGCGCAGATGACCGCCAGCGTGCCGCCCCTTCCGCTTCGCACGCGGCTGCTGATCCTTGCGCGGCTCCTCACGCTCCAGGGGTCGTACAACTACGAGACGATGGTCGGGAACGGCATTGCCTTCGCCATGGAGCCAGCGCTGCGGCTCCTTCCCGGGGGCCGCGGCGGCGACGCGTACCGCGCTGCAATGGCGCGCGAGAGCCGGTACTTCAACGCGCACCCGTACATGGCGGCGATGGCTGTCGGCGCGCTGGCCCGGGCGGAACTCGCGCTCGAGGATCCCGGGCGGATCGAGCGGTTCCGCACGGCCGCGTGCGGCCCGCTCGGAGGTGTGGGCGACCGCCTCGTCTGGGCTGGATGGCTTCCGCTGTGCTCCCTGCTTGCCCTCCTTTGCTTCGGGCTCGGGGCATCGCCGGGTGCCGTGGTCGCCACTTTCCTCCTGCTCTACAACGCCGGCCACGTGGCCCTCCGTGTCTGGGCGCTCGATGCCGGATGGCGCTCCGGACTCGCGTGCGGCCCGGCGCTGGGCAGGCCCGTGTTCCGTAACGGGCCCGCGATTCTCGCGCGCGCGGGGGCCGTGGTTGGGGGGGCCGCAATCCCGCTGGTGGTCGCCGGGGCGTCCGGCGCGCGGCTGCCGGGCGTCGTGGTCATTGGTGCCGTTGGCGCTGCAGGCGCGGTGGCGCTCGCTGCGTCGGGCGGCCGCGTGCCTGGCTGGAGAGCCGCCCTTCTCTTCCTCCTGCTCGCCGCGGTCGCGGCACTGGTGGTCTGATGGTAGCAGAGCGGGCTGTCGTCGTGAAGAACCGGGCAGGCATTCACGCCCGGCCGTCGTCGGAGATAGTGAAGACGGCGGCGCGGTTCGCGTCGAGTGTCACGCTGGCGCTCGACGGGCTCGAGGTGAATGCGAAGAGCATCATGGGGGTGATGATGCTCGCCGCACCCTTCGGCGCCACGGTGACGCTCCGCGCAGCGGGCGAAGATGCCGAGGCGGCGGTCAATGCCATGGCGGAACTGTTCGCATCCGGCTTCCGGGAGGCCTGACCGTGCCCAGAACCCTCTTGCGCGGGATCCCGGCGTCGCCCGGTATCGTGATCGGGCCAGTCCATCTCCTGCGATGGGAGGTGCCAGAGGTGCCGGCCGACGTAATAGACCCGGCCGATATTCCATCCGAGACGGAACGGCTTCGCATCGCCCTGGCCCGGACCATCGAGCGGCTTCGCGTCCTCCGGGAGCGGGCGGTTCGCGACGCGGGAGCCGCCGAGGCAGCGATCTTCGACGTCCAGGTCACGATCGTCCAGGACGAGGAGCTCGTGGGCCGCGCCATGGACCTGGTCGCCCAGCAGTTCACGGCGGAGCGCGCGTTCGACGTCGTGATGCACGACTGGCGCGAGCACTACGCCCGCTCGCCCCACGCGATGGTGCGCGAGAGGGTCAGCGACCTGGTTGATGTCCACATCCGCGTGCTCACGATCCTCATGGATCTTCCGGACCGTGACCCGGTGGACCTCCCGGATGGCGCCAACGCGGTCCTCGTCACGCGCGAGCTCACGCCAAGCCTCACGCTCCAGCTCGACCGCCGCCGCATCGCCGCGATTGCCACCGACTTCGGAACGCGCACGTCGCATGTGGCGATCCTCGCGAGGTCGCTGGGCCTTCCCGCCGTTGTTGGCCTGCTCGACGCCACCAGCCGGCTGCGAAGCGGCGAGTCCATCATCCTCGACGGTACCGCGGGCACGATCGTCATGCGCCCCACGGAGGCGGAGCTGCACGCGGCCAACGTGCGCCGCCAGCGGGAGGTCGCCGAGGATGCGGACCTGGCAGCCCTGGCCTCGATGGAGGCCATCACGCAGGATGGCGTCCGCATCCAGCTCTTCGCGAATGTTGACCTCCCCGACGAAGCCGCCGAGGCGGCTGCGAACGGAGCCGAGGGAGTCGGACTGATGCGGACCGAGTTCCTTGTCGTTGGCCGCGCGGCCATGCCGACCGAGGACGAACAGTACGAGGCCTACGCTGGCGTGGTGCGCGCGTTCCCCGGCAAGCCGGTGATCATCCGGACCTTTGACGTCGGCGGCGACAAGCTCCCCGTGGGCGGATTTCCCTCCGAACCAAACCCGTTCCTCGGCTGGCGCGCGATCAGGATGTGCCTCGACCAGCCGGGCATCTTCAAGACGCAACTCCGCGCCCTCCTCCGCGTTGCCACGCTGGGCGACGTGCGCATCAACCTCCCGCTTGTGGTGAGCGTGGACGAGGTCCGGCAGGCGAAGGGGCTGCTTGCCGCGGCCGCGGCGGAACTCGCCGCCGGCGGCATCCCACACCGCGCCGACGTCCCCGTCGGGATAATGGTCGAGACCCCGGCGGCAGCCGTCCTTGCCGACGTCCTCGCCCACGACGTGGCCTTCTTCTCGATCGGCACCAATGACCTCGTGCAGTACACCCTCGCCGTTGACCGCGGGAACGCTGCGATGGCGTCGCGCTACACGCCCCTCCACCCGGCGGTGCTCCAGCTCATCAGGCGGACGTGCGAGGTCGCCGATCGCACCGGCGTGGAAGTGGGAGTATGCGGCGAGATGGCTTCGGAGCCCCTGATGGCCTTCGCGCTCGTGGGGCTCGGGATCAGGCAGTTGAGCGTCAACCCGTTCTCCCTGTCGCGCGTCAAACGCCTTGTTCGCCACGTTCGCGCTACGGCGGCGCGCGAGGCCGCGGAGGCGGCTATCGCTGCTGGAACCGCGGTGGAAGCCGAGCGGGCGCTGAGGGAACGGCTCGCCGCCGAATCCCCTGCCGAGTTCCACGACTCCTGAGCGCTGGCCGTGTGCCGACGGCAGTGCGCACGGTATGTTTCATAGTTTACCCCCGGTTCCCGTCACTCCCACAACAGTGAACCACACACACCTCTTCACGTCAGAGTCAGTCACCGAAGGCCATCCCGACAAGGTGGCCGACCAGATATCGGACTCGGTGCTCGATGCAATCATGGCGCTCGATCCGTCCGCGCGCGTTGCGTGCGAAACGATGGTCACTACCGGGCTCGCGACGATCTTCGGCGAGATCACGACCACGGCGTATGTGCACCTCCCCCAGCTCGTGCGCGAGACCATCCGCAAGATCGGCTACACCGAGGCCGGCTTCGGTTTCGATGCCAACACCTGTGCGGTGATGTCAACGATTGACCAGCAGTCGAGCGACATTGCGAAGGGAGTGGACACCGGCGGCGCCGGCGACCAGGGGATGATGTTCGGCTACGCCTGCGACGAGACCGAGGAACTGATGCCGCTCCCCATCACGCTTGCTCACAAGCTCGCGCGCGGCCTCGCCGAGCGCCGGCGCGACCGCACGCTGCCTTGGCTGCGCCCCGACGGCAAGACCCAGGTCACGGTGCGCTACGAAGGCGGCGCGCCTGTCGAAGTTGACACCGTCGTGATCTCGACGCAGCACGCCGACCACGTCGGCAACAGGACTATCTCGCAAGCAGTCCGCCGGGAGATCATTGACGCCGTCATTCCCCGCGAACTGCGCAGCCGCGGAATGAAAGTGCACATCAATCCCACAGGGCGCTTCGTCATCGGTGGCCCGCACGGCGACGCGGGCCTCACGGGGCGGAAGATCATCGTTGACACCTACGGCGGCATGGGCCGCCACGGCGGCGGCGCGTTCAGCGGCAAGGATCCGTCGAAGGTTGACCGCTCGGCCTGCTACGCCGCCCGCTGGGTAGCCAAGAATATCGTTGCCGCAAAGCTCGCGCGCCGCTGCGAGGTGCAGGTGGCATACGCAATCGGCGTCGCGCGACCCGTCTCGATCATGGTTGACACCTTCGGCACGGCAGCCGTGGATGAAGGCCTCATCATGCGGGCGGTGGAGGCGGTCTTCGACCTCACGCCCAAGGGAATTGACGGTGCCCTCGACCTGCGTAACCCGATCTACGGCGACACGGCGGCTTACGGCCACTTCGGGCGAGTCAGCGAACGGGCGGTCCGTCACGGGAAAAAGGTTACGTTGTTTACGTGGGAGCGCACTGACAAGGTGGCCGCACTCAAACGTGCGATCCGCCGCTGAGCGGCGGGCAAGGCATGCCGGCGGCCGTGCCCGGGAGGCGCCGTGGTGGAAGTCTATGTGTCGAAACTCGGCCACGACGGCCAGCAGAAGGCGTTCGTCGTGGTCCTGCAGGAGCGCGACGGCATGCGCGTCCTGCCGATCTGGATCGGCAGGCCGGAGGCCGAGTCCATCGCTGCGCAGATGCACGACATTCCGCGCGAGCGCCCGATGACGCATGACCTCGTCAAGTCGCTCGTCACCTCGCTCGGCGCGACGCTCACCCGCGTGGTGGTCACGCAAGTCGTCGCCCATACGTACCACGCGGAGATGCACCTCGACCGAGGCGGCGAATCGTACGTCGTGGACGCGCGACCATCCGACGCGATCGCAATTGCGTTGCGCCTGGGCGCGCCTCTGTTCGCCGCCGCCGACCTGCTCGCCGAGTATGAGCAGGTTGCGTCCGATGCGGAGGACGGGCCTCAGCCGTCGGTCGAGGAGCGGAGCGACGCCGCAGCCGCCGAGTCGGAGACCTACGCCGAGAACCTGCGTCGCCACCTCGAGCGGATGAAGCCCGAGGACTTCGGCAAGTTCTCCGCGTAGCCCCGCGTGCTCCGGAACGTGGCTGGCGTGGCGCTGCGGCTGAGTGGCGTCGCGCTGCTGGCCCTCGGGACCGCGGGCGCGGGCCGCGGGCAGTCCCGCTCCGTGCCGGCGCCCGGCGTCGGCGCGATTTCGCCGCAGCCGAAAGCCACGGCGCAGCCGAAAACCACGCCCGCAAAGAGCGCGGAAGCGCATCACCAGGAAGTGGCCGGTCGCGTCTACGTGCTGCGCGACGGGCGCGATGTCAACCTCGGCGGCGCGTGGGTCACGCTCCATCGCGTTGGCGCGTCGGACGCCGGGCCGGTGGACTCCGTGCGCAGCGACTCGCGCGGCCGCTTCAGGTTCATCGTCGCAGACTCGCTCGACGGCTCGATCGCCTATTTCGTATCGGCGCCTTGGGCCGGGCTCACCAACTTCTCCGCGCGGATTTCAACCGAAGCGGGGCTCGGCAGCCCGGTGGATCTGGCCCTGTACGACACGACTAGCACCGGCCCTCCTGTTCCGGTCGCCAGTCGCCACATCGTCGTCGGCGCCCCGCGCGTTGACGGAACCCGCACCGTCAATGAACTGTTCGTGCTGCTCAACGGGAGTGGCCGCACCAGGATCAGCTCCGCGCACCGCCCGTCGTTCGATGCCGCGCTGCCCGATGGCGTGATGAATGCGCGGAGCGGCGACGGGGATATTCCCGCCGCGGCACTGAGCTTCTCCGCCGGCCAGGTGCGTGCGTCTGCGCCGATTCCGCCGGGCGCCACACGCGTCGCTATCGAGTACGACCTCGCCCGCGGCGCCGGGCGACTCTCAGTGCCGCCAAACCGCGGCAGTGACCTGGTCGAAATCCTCGTCGAGGATTCCGCCGGTGTTGCCAGCGGGCCGGGCCTTCGTGAAGAAGCGCCCGCCGCCGCGAGCGGGCGATTGTTCCGCCGCTTTCTTGCAAACAACGCCCCCGACACGGCCCGCTTCGCGATCCTGCTGCCCGCCCCGCGCGCCGCGAGCGGAGCCGATCCGGTGCTCGTCGTCGTCGGCGTGGTAGGTGTGGTGCTGGCCGGCGTGCTGTTCATCTCGATCCGCCGGGCCGACGAGCGTACGAGGTCGGCGTCGCGTGAGCGAGCGAGTTCCTGAACGGGAGATGAACACGCTCGCGCGCGCGTTCATGAGCAACCTTGCGCGTGCGCGGCACGCGAATAACCTGTTAACAGCCCCCCGACGATTGGTGCCGCCGGCAGCCGATGCAACTCAGCGCTGTGCGTCGAGGGAGCGTTCGGTGCTGGCGGCCCACGCCGCGATGACCCCACTCCTGGAGCGTCGTCGCATAACGCAGTGCTGGGAGGTCAAATGAAGGCTTGGCAACGTTTCCTGCTGCCCCGGATTGGAGGCTTGGCCGTGGCAGCGTCCACCGCGGCCGCCCAGGGCGGCACCATCAACGGCAGAGTTACGACGGACGCGGGCGCGCCGCTCCAGCTCGTCTCGGTGTCGGCCCCGGAACACAGCGTCGGCGCCTACACTCGGGATGATGGCACCTATTCCATCACGATCCCGGCGGCGCGCTTCACCGCCGCCACACTCAACGTGACGGTCACGGCGCGCCGCGTAGGCTACGCGCCCACGACGGTCGTCGTCTCGCTCGCGCGCGGCGGCACGGCCACGCAGGACTTTATCCTTACCGCGCTGCCTAGCCAGCTGACGGGCGTCGTGATCACCGCACTGGGCGTCGAGAAGGAGAAGAGCCAGCTTGGCACCGCGCAGACACAGCTCTCAACCTCCGAGCTGACCACGTCGCAGGATCCATCCCTGGTCAACCTGCTGTCAGGCAAGGTCTCGGGCGTGATGATCGCCGGTGCCGGCACGCAGGAAGGATCGGCGAACATCCGCATCCGCGGATCGAACTCGATCACGGGAAACAATGAGCCGCTCTGGATCGTGGACGGCGTACCGATCCTCAACATCAACCGCGGCAGCGGCCCGAACGGAACCGGTGCGACAAGCGGCGGCGGCGCCGACTTCGGCAGCGTCATCAGCGACCTCAACCCCGAGGATATCGCCACGATGACCGTGCTCAAGGGGCCGAACGCGGCAGCGCTGTACGGCTCGCGCGCCGCCAACGGCGTGATCGTCGTCACGACCAAGCGCGGCTCGGCCAGCGCCGGCAAGATCGTGACCAACATCAGCACCGACTACTCGTTCCAGACGCCGGGCGTCTTTCCCTCGTACCAGAACCTGTACGGGCAGGGCGCGGGCGGTCAGTTCAAGTTCGTGGACGGCATGGGCGGCGGCATCCAGGACGGCAACGACCAGAGTTACGGACCGCGCCTGAATGGTCAGGCCATAGACCAGTTCACCGGCAAGGCGATGCCATGGGTCGCGCATCCCAACAATGTCGCGAGCTTCTTCAACGTGGGTCGGCAGCTCAACACCAACATCTCGTTCTCGGGCGGCAACGACCGCTCGACCGTCCGGCTCGCATTCGGCAACGAGAACGTTGACGGGATGATCCCGAACAGCTTCTGGCGGAAGTTCAACGCCAACCTCAACGGCAGCGTCGCCGTCACGCCGAAATTTTCCGTGCAGGCCGCGGGCCAATACATCCGTAACGAAGGGCTCAACCGGCCGGGCACCGGCTACAACACCGGTATCCTCGAGCAGTTCACGTGGTTCGGGCGGCAAGTGGATATGGCCGCGCTCAAGGCCAGGCAGTACAACGACGACGGCAGCCTGTTCAACTGGAACTACAACTTCCACAACAACCCGTACTACTTGCAGTACGACAACCCGGAGAAGGACCAGCGCGACAACATTATCGGCAGCCTCTCCGGCACTTACCAGCTCAACTCCTGGCTGACTCTTGCCGGGCGACAGTCGCTCAACCTCGTCCGGCAGAACATCAACCAGAACTGGGCCAAGGGCAACATCAACTTCGCCGACCCGAACTACTCTGGCGCGTTCACCTATACCAACCAGGTCAACTCGGAAACCAACAGCGAACTCCTGTTGACGGCCAACCGCCAGCTCGGCACGCACTTCAGCATGAACGGCACCGCCGGGGCGAACACGCGATTCGCCGCCATGTCGAACAACATGCAGAGCACCGCGGGCATCTCGGTGCCCGGCATCTACAACGTCTCAAACGCCGCGATCACGCCGACACTGGCGCAGCGCAGCGAGGCGCGCCAGGTCAACAGCGTGTATGGCTCGCTGTCGTTCACTTTCAACGACTGGTGGACGGTGGAAGGGACGGCGCGCAACGACTGGTCCTCGACGCTGCCCAAGGGGAACAACTCCTACTTCTATCCGTCGCTCAATACCTCGGTGGTGCTCACCGACGCCATCCCGGCGCTCCGGAGCAGTGTCCTGTCGTACCTGAAGCTCCGCGCGTCAACTGCCGAGGTGGGCGCCGACGCAGGTCCTTACCAGCTCGCGACGCCGTATAACGGCTCGTCCGCGAAGTTCGGAAGCCAGCCGCTGTACTCGTTGTCGTCCACGATCTTCAACGCCGAGCTCAAGCCGGAGATCACGCGCAGCAACGAGGGCGGAATCGAAGCTTCGTTCTTCGACGGCCGGATCACCGCCGACGCAAGCTATTACCGGAAGTCAACGAAGAACCAGATCGTCCAGGTCACGGTCTCCCCAGCCTCGGGCTTCATCAACAAGTGGCTGAATGCCGGCCAGATTGACAACTGGGGCATCGAGGCGCTGATCTCCGCTGAACTCCTGCGGTACCGCGGCGTCGAGTGGAACACGACCTTCAATTACTCTCAGAACCGGAGCTCCGTCGTGTCGCTTGCCCAGGGCCTCAAGACGTACGTCCTTGGCACCGCGTGGGCGGCGAACGTCGAGGCGCGCGTCAACGGGCAGTACGGTGTGATCTACGGCTACACGATGCTTCGCGACAGCGCCACGAAGCAACTGCTCCTCAGCGATGGCCTCGCGCAGTTCGGGCCGCGGCAGGTACTCGGCGGTATCAATCCCACATGGGTCGGCGGCTGGGGCAACTCGCTCAAGTACAAGTGGCTCACGCTCTCGGCGCTCCTCGACCTCCACCGCGGCGGCAACATCTTCAGCATCACGAATATGTTCGGGGAATACGCCGGTGTGCTCTCGGCTACGACGAAGGGTCGCGAGGTGGATTGGGACACCCCCGGTATCGTCGCGCAGGGCATAGACGAGGCGACGGGCAAGCCCAATACCGTCAAGGTCACGTCCGAAGAGTGGTTTCAGAACCTGTTCCAGATGCACGAGGCCTACGTCTACGACGCCTCGTACACGAAGCTCCGCGAAGTGCGGCTGACGATTGACCTCCCGACGGAGTGGAGCCAGCGGCTCCTGCACTCGCAGGCGGCGTCACTCGCGATCATCGGTCGCAACGTGGCGACCTGGGCCAAGGTGCCGAACATTGACCCCGAGTTCTCGTATTCGACGGGCAACTCCCAGGGGATGGAGTTCGGTTCGCTGCCCAACCCGAAGAGCATCGGGTTCAGCCTTCGCGTCACGCCGTAACGGCCACCTCGGAGACCCAATCAATGACACGATCCACGATATACAGGGTTGCCGCGGCCGCCGCAGTAACGGCGGGACTGGTCGCGTGCGACAACAGCACGATTACCAACATCAACGTTGACCCCAACCGTCCGACCGACGCGCCAGCCGGCGCGGTGTTCACCAATGCAGCGCAGCTCACGATCGCGCGCTGGCTCGGCAGCGGATACTCGTTCTCGCAGACCGAGCTTGTCGCGCAGCACCTTGCGAAGACGCAGTACCCAGATGAGGACCGGTACGCGCGGCTGCTCGCCGCGAGCACCCAGGGCAGCTTCAACAACCCGTACACCGGCGAGCTCGAAAACCTCCGCCAGGTGGTGAAGAAGGGACAGACGCTGAACTGGGCGGGCACCTCTGCGCCGGCAATGGTCCTGCAGGCGCTCGGGTTCCAGTACCTGACTGACACGTTCGGCGACGTCCCTTTCTCCGCGGCCCTCGCCGGTGATTCCATCGGAGGCAGCCTCGCGCCCGCCTACGACACGCAGCAGAGTATCTATACAGGGCTGTTCTCGATACTCACCAATGCGTCGAAGGCACTCAGCACCCCATCGTCCAGTGACCCAGGCCTCGGCGGCGCCGACCCGCTGTATGGGGGCGATTTCACCAAGTGGCAGAAGTTCGCGAACTCGCTGCATGCCCGGCTTGCCATGAGGATCGTGAACGTTGATCCGGCTACGGCCGACAAGGAGTTGCGCGCGGCGATGGCGGCCCCGGGAGGCCTCTTCGCCTCCAATGCCGACAACGCCACCGTCAGGTGGCCGGGCGATGGCGTGTTCGACAACTCGTGGGCAACCGTCGCGAAGACGCGCGACGACAACCGGATGTCGCAGACGCTCATGAACGTGATGCTTCCCGTGAATGACCCGCGAATTCCCATCTTCGCGATGCCCACCGTGGCGGATCCGACCAAGTACGCCGGCATGCCCAATGGGCTGAGCACGTCAGCCGCCGGGTTCTGGTTCAACACCGCGTCGCGGCCGGGCGCGATGTTCTACCCCGGCGTCACGGCGTACGGGACCTACGGAGGGAAGGGCGCATCGCTCCCGTCCTTCGCGATGACGTACGCTGAGGTGCAGTTCATCCTCGCCGAGGCGGCCGAGCGCGGCATCGCAGGGCTCTCTCAGTCGGCTGCCGCCGGGTATTACAAGGCAGGCATCACTGCGTCCATCCAGCAATGGGCGGGCGCGTCCGGGCAGGCGGTTCCGCAGTCCGCGATTGATGCGTTCCTCGCGCAGCCGTCCATGACCTATTCAGGCGGTACCGCCGGGCTCAAGCAGATCGCCGTCCAGCGCTGGGTCGCCCTGTATACCGATGGCGGCAACGCGTGGTTCGAGTGGCGGCGCACCTGCCAGCCCTCCACTATCGCCGCGGGTCCGGCGGCAATCGTGAACTACGTGCCGCGCAGGTTCCAGTATTCCACCACCGAGGCGTCGGTGAATGCCGTGAACCTGGCCGCAGCCATCGCGCGCCAGGGTCCGGACAACTTCGCCACGCGCGTGTGGTGGGATACCAAGCCGACGGCGGCGCCGACGTGCAACTGATGAACTCGAGCGCCCCGTGACGGGTGGCGCGGCGGCAAGCGGCCCAGTCTGCTTGCGGTGACGTGAGAAGCGGCCGGGCGCGGTGTGCGTCCGGCCGCTTCGCTTGCGGCGCTGCCTGCACGGGAGTACCATCATCAGACAAGCGATCGCGGGACACGGAAGCCGGTGCAAGGCCGGCGCGGCCCCGCCACTGTAACGGGTTGCATCTGTGTCCAGCACGCCACCGGCGCGGCCGGGAAGGCGGATACGGAACCCGGAGCCAGGAGACGACCTGCGGTCGCGCCACGTTATGAACCGTCCTCGGAGGGAGGGCGTGTGGCGTCCGGGCTGGCTCGTGGGATCCCGGCGTTGATGCGCACCCGTCGGAGCACCAGCTTGCCGCAGGGTTACTCTCGCCACCGCTTGTCCGCCGCTTCGGCTGGCTTCATCGGAGCCGCGGTATTCGTAGTCCGCGCCGCACGCATGGCCCGCTGGCGTCAAACCCATGCTGAACTGCGCGTCGTCCTCGCTGCCTTGCTTTGCCTGGCGGCGTGCGGGCGCGGCGAGATGGGTTCGGCAGTCGCCGCGACAGTGGATGATTTCGGCGATTCCGTTGCCGCCGGTCCCGCGGCGCGCATCGTGTCGCTGAATCCCGTCGCCACGGAGCTCCTGGTCACCGCGGGATATCGCGACCGCATCGTGGGACGCACCCATTGGGACCGCTATCCTGCCGGCGCTGATGGAATCCCCGACCTCGGCGACGGTATGGCGCCCAACGTCGAGGTCGTGCTTGGGGCGAAGCCCGACCTCGTGATCCTCTACGCCAGCCCGGCCAACCGGCGTGCGGCCGACGCGCTCCACTCTGCCGGCGCACGCACGCTTGCCATCAGGACCGATCGCATAGCCGACCTCAGACGGCTGGCTTCGGCATTGGCGGCGGTCACGGGCGACACGGCAGTGCGAGGCGTCGCCGACTCGGCGACCGCGTCCGTCGCTGCGGTGCGGAACCTGACGCCGCTCGATCCGGCTCCTCGCGTGGTGTGGCACATGGGCGACCCTCCGCTCTTCGTTGCTGGCCGCGGCAGTTATATGGGCGAGCTGATTGGCGTCGCGGGGGGCGTGAATGCCTTCGACGACCTCGCCGCTCCATCGCCGCAAGTGTCAATCGAGGAAGTGGTGCGTCGCGACCCCGACCTGATTCTTGCCGGGCCAAAGGGCGCCGCGCGTATCACGCAGAACGCAGCGTGGCGCACGGTGCGTGCCGTCAGGGAGGGGCGCGTGGTGGTGTACGACACGGCGATTGTCGGCCACCCGGGCGTCCGCATCGGCGAGGCGGCGCGCCACGTTCGCAACCTGATTGCGCCATTGGCGGCACGCCGGTGACAGTTCGGGTCTGGGTTGCGCTGTTCGTCGCGCTCGCGCTCGTTGCGGCCGTGGCACTTGTCACGGGGCCAGTGCCGGTCGCGCTGGCCGACGTGCTGGCCGGGCTGAGGGGGCACGCGGGAAACGGTGCCGCCCTCGTCGTCCACAACATCCGGCTTCCGCGTGTCGCTCTCGGCCTCGTGGTTGGGGCCGGGCTCGCAATGAGCGGCGTTGCGCTGCAGGCCACCACGCGAAATCCACTGGCGGAACCGTACCTCCTCGGCGTCTCCGGCGGCGCGGCCGTCGGCGCGGTGGTGGCGACCATCGCAGGCGCGAGCCATCCCATGGCCGTGGAACTTGCGGCGTTTGCCGGGGCGGGGATCGCGGTTGCGGCCGTCGTCCTGGTTGCAAGTGCGTCCGGTGCCGCGGCCGGTTCACCCGCACTCGTCATGGCCGGCGTCGTCATCGGCGCCTTTGCCAATGCCGCAATCCTCGTCCTGCTTGCCGGCGCGCCGTCGGCCATGGTGCGCGATGCCCTGTGGTGGATGATGGGTTCGCTGAGCGGCGCCGATTGGCGCACGGTGGCATGGCTCGCCGTCGTGGCCATCGTTGCGGCGGGCGAACTGCTGCGCGCTGGCCGCGAGATTGATGTCCTCTCACTCGGCGACGACGCGGCAGCTGCGCTCGGCGTGGAGGTGGAGCGCGCGACCAGGCGCGTGTTCCTCGTTGCCGCGATCCTTGCCGCGGCGACCGTCGCCGCGGCTGGCTTGGTCGGATTCGTCGGCCTGGTCGTTCCCGCGATCGTACGTGCGCTCGGGGCGCGGTCGTCGCGTGAGGCACTGCTGGGCGCCGCGGTGGCCGGCGCGGCGCTGGTCGTGGCCGCAGACATCGTCGCGCGCGTCGCCCGCGCGCCCGCCGAGTTGCCACTGGGCGCGGTCACCGCGCTCATCGGAGTCCCGTTCTTCCTGGCACGCATGCGCCACGCCCGATGATCCGGTACGATCGCGTGCGAATCCGTTACCCCGGGGCGGCGGTGCCGGCTGCGGACGGGGTATCGTTTGACGTCCTCGACGGCTCGATCACGGCGGTCGTGGGCCCGAACGGAAGCGGTAAGAGCACGCTCGTGCGGGCGCTGCTCGGCCGCGCGCCGCTCGAGGCGGGTTCCATCACGGTGGACGGAGCGGACATTGCGGCCATGGCACGGCGCGAGGTTGCCCGCGTCGTGGCCGTCGTGCCCCAGCGGGAAGACCCGGCCTTCCCGCGAACCGTTGAGGAGTTCGTTGCGCTGGGACGGTATGCGCACGCGTCAGTGTGGCGACCGCACGGCGCTGCCGATGCGGCGGCCTGCGCAGCCGCCCTCGAAGAGACCGGGCTCGCCGCCTACGCCGACCGCCGCACCGACGAACTCAGCGGCGGCGAGTGGCAGCGCACGCGCGTCGCCCGGGCGCTGGCGCAGGGCACCCGCGCACTCGTGCTCGATGAACCGAACTCGTTCCTCGACGTGGCGCACGAGATGGCGCTGTTCGAGCTGCTCGATGCAACCGCCCGGCGTGGCGTGGCCGTCCTCCTCATTTCGCACCAGTTGAACCTCGTTGCGCGCTTTGCCTCCAGGATCGTGCTCCTCGCAGGGGGCGTCGTCGCCGCCGACGGCCCGCCTTCGGACGTCATGGATGCGGCGCTGCTCGAGCGGATCTACGGCTGGCCGCTGCTCGTCTCGCGCGATGCAGCCGTAGGGGCGCCGGTGCTCGTGCCGCTTCGCCGACGCGCACCCCTCTGAACTGCATTCGCGTAGCTTGCAGGCGTGGCTGCGCTCGATACGGAGGCGCTCGTCCTCCACCTGTTCGACTACCGCGAGACGTCGCGCATCGTGCGCTTCGTCACGCGCGATGCCGGAGTCGTCTCCGTCGTCGCCCGCGGTGCCCGGCGGCCCCGCAACCGGTACGGGGCAGCGCTCGACCTCTTCGCTTCGGGCACGGCGCAGGTCATGATGCACGAATCCGGAGACCTGCATGCGCTTCACGCATTCGAGGCGGCCAGGTCGCGGCGCGAGCTGGCGCTGTCGCTCGACAGGTTCGTGGCGGCTGCCATGATTGGCGAAATGTGTCTCCGCTTCGGGTCGGGCGACGAGCCCGCGCGGGTGTTCGACGCCGCGGTTGGCGCGCTCGACGCCATAACCGCAGCGCCGGAGGACGGAGTATCGGCCGCGTCGCTTGCCGGCGCGTGGCGCCTGGTGTCTGAACTCGGCTTCGCGCCGTCCCTCGATCGGTGCGCCTCGTGTCACGGCGAAATCGAGGCCGGCGCCGACGTCGCCTTCCACAACCGCGCCGGCGGCGCCCTCTGTCGCGGGTGCGCCAGCAACGCCCCGGGAGGCAGGCGGCTCCCCGCTTCCGCCCGCGCAACGTTGCGCGCATGGCTCGCGGCGAGCGGCGCGGCGCCCGGGCTGCAGCAGGCGGAGGCGCGCGCTCATGCGCGCATGCTCCGTCGGTTTCTCGACGAGCACGTCGGCGACGGTCGGCCGCTGCGCGCGTTCGTTGCGTGGGAAGATCGCCTTGCGATCGGCGGTCGCGCCGGAACTTCCGCGTGATCATCGGAACGGCAGGGCACATTGACCACGGCAAGACCTCCCTCGTCCGTGCGCTCACCGGCATCGAAACCGACCGCCTGCCGGAAGAGAAGCGGCGTGGCATCACGATCGAGCTTGGCTTCGCCGCGATTGCCATCGAGGGCGTGGGCACCGTCGGCATCGTTGACGTGCCCGGCCACGAGGGGTTCATCCGCGCCATGCTCGCCGGCGCGAGCGGCATGGACCTCGCCCTCCTCGTCGTCGCCGCCGACGAAGGCGTCATGCCACAGACCAGGGAGCACGTCGCGATCCTCGGGCTGCTTGGCGTCAAGAAAGGCGTGGTCGCGCTCACGAAGTGCGACATGGCCGACGCCGAGTGGATCGAACTCGTCGAAGCCGACGTGCGCGACCTCCTCGCTGGCAGCGCGCTCGACGGAGCCCACATCGTCCGCTGCTCGGCGCGAACCGGTGAAGGCCTCGATGGGCTCAGGCGGGCCCTTGCCGCCGCGGCGCGCGCGGTTCCGGCGCGCACCGCAGGGGACCTGTTCAGGATGCCCATAGACCGCGCCTTCACCGTGAAGGGCACGGGAACCGTCGTTACGGGAACGGTGTGGTCCGGCGCGCTGGCCGTTGACGATACCGTGCTCGTCCTCCCGGCTGGCACGCGCGCGCGGGTGCGCGGAATCGAGGCGCACGGAGTCGCCCGTGAGGCTACCGGGAGCGGCATGCGGGCTGCCGTGGCGCTCGGTGGTGTTGACCGTGGCAGCGTCGCGCCCCACGGATCCTTCCTAGTGAAGGAACGCGATCCGTGGGCCCCAACCACCGTGCTTCGTGCCGATGTCGCCCTGCTCGCCGGCGCCGGGACGATCGGCCCGCGCACGCGCGTGCGGCTGCACCTCGGCACCGCAGATGTTGGCGCGCGGCTCGTTGCAGCGGGCGCTCCGGTGGCCGAAGGAGCGATGATCCCGGTGCGTGTTGCGCTCGACTCGCCCCTCGTCACGCGCTCTGGCGACCGGTTCGTCATCCGCCGTGCGTCGCCTCCGGCTACCATAGGGGGCGGCGTCGTCACCGACGCGATCCCCGGCCGCCGGCGAGTGAAACCGTTCCCGGAATCCGGGGCCGGCGCTGCGCGGCGGCTCGCGTGGATTGCGGAGGCGGCTGCAGGGCACGGTGTGGACGGCGGAGCGCTCCCCGTTCGTCTGGGCGTCGCCCCGGGTTCGCTGCAGAGCCTGGCGGAATCTGCGGGGGTGGAGATACTCGGCGATTGCGTCGTTGCCGCTGGGGTAGTCGAGACGACGGCGTCGCATATCCTGGCTGCAATCGCGCAGTACCACAAGGCGCAACCCCTCTCGATGGGAGCGCCGCTCGAGGCGCTCCGCGACGAGCCGCATGCGGCGGCGATCGTCGTATCTACCGCAATCCAGCGCCTGGTGGCCAGCGGGCGCGTCGTCCTGGACGGCGCGATCGCGGCGTTGGCGGGTTGGTCGCCAGCGTCGTCAAAGGATGATGAAGCCCGATTGTCGCGCGTGGCGCTCGCGCTCCGCGAGGCCGGCCGGCAGCCCCCCTCGGTCGAGGAGCTCTCCGCGCGCTTCGGCCCCGACACGCACTCGCTGCTGAAGCTTCTCGCCGCGCGCGGAGACGCGGTTGGCGTCGCTGCAGACCGGTATTTCGACCGCGGCGCTCTCGACTCCGTGAAGCGAGAGATATGCTCGGCGTTGGCAGGGGGAGGGGAACTTACAACGTCGGAACTCCGTGAAAAGACTGGACTTACGAGAAAGTACATCGTTCCGATCCTCGAGTACCTCGACTCCGCTCGCGTCACCGCTCGGCGCGGTGATGTGCGCATTCTCGGGGACCGGGGGCGGTGAAGGGTGGGCACAGCCGTGGTATCCGGCTATTGACTCTCCTCGCCGGGCCCCATACTTTGCCATGAGAACAGGTATTTCCACCTCAACTTGGAGCTTGGTAATAGCCCCTACCTAGTCAGACGGAGCACACATGAGGATTCGCAGGTCCGCACAGCTGTTCGCGGTGCTGACCCTCGTTCTCATGCCACGAGCAATGAAGGCGCAGTCCACGCAGCCGGATCCGCAGCAGAAGAAGCCGGTTGTGGCGTTAGGGCAGAACTATCCAAACCCGTTCAATCCTGAGTCCAGGATTCAGTTCACGCTAGGCGACTATCCGGCGTGCACGGACGGCGGAAAGCAGTACCACGTGACGCTAAGGATCTACAACCTGCTGACGCAGGTCGTTGCGTATCCGCAGTTGGAAGGGAGTTCGGGTGGCGTGGCAGGGGGTCAGCGGCTCGAAAACGTGCTCTTGCCATGTGGCCAGTACACCGCGTACTGGAACGGCAAGTACATGGGCACGTCGAGGGAGGCCGCGTCAGGCACCTACTATTGGCAGATCATCGCCGATGGCCAGAGCCTGATCAGGCGTTCGCTCGTTGCGAAATAGGCTGGATCAATCGAACGAGGCCCGGGCGAACCATCCCGGGCCTCGTTCATTTGGCCAATGTGCCGGTCATAGCGGCAGCCATCGCGTTGCTGCGGGCCAATGCCATGCCCAATTGGCGCAGGAATCACGGTATCTCGCTTGCCTTCTGATGAATCTGCGGAACGACCTCGACGCCGGACGTACCCGATGACACTCAGCCAAGGCCACGCACCGTGATTTCCCAGGACAAGCTCACGATCAAGTCGGCGGAAGCGCTGAACGAGGCCGTCGCGCTGGCGCGCCGGAGCAGCAACCCCGTGGCGTACGATGTGCACCTGCTTCGGGTCCTCCTGGACCAGGAAGAGAGCGTGGTCGTGCCCATCCTGCAGAAGCTCGGAGTGAAGGTGCCGTCGCTGCGCGCCGCCCTCGACGCCGAGATCGCCCGCTACCCGAGGCAGAGCGACGCCGACCCGTCACTCTCCCGCGAGCTGAACGCCGTCATTGACGCCGCGGAGAAGCAGGCCAAGGCAATGGGCGACGAGTACGTCTCCACGGAACACCTGCTGGTGGGGCTTGCGACCACGAAAGGCGCCGAGAGCGTGGCGATCCTCAAGGCGGCCGGGGTGACGCCCAAGGGGCTGGGCGACGCAGTGAGGGCCGTGCGCGGCGCGAGTCGCGTTACGGATCAGTCTCCCGAGGCGCAGTTCCAGGCGCTGCAGAAGTTCACGCGCGACCTGACCGAGATGGCGCGCAAGGGCAAGCTGGATCCCGTCATCGGTCGGGACGAGGAGATCAGACGCGTGATTCAGGTGCTCTCGCGCCGCACCAAGAACAATCCGGTGCTCATCGGCGAGCCGGGCGTCGGCAAGACGGCCATCGCCGAGGGCCTGGCGCAGCGCATCGTCAACGGCGACGTGCCCGAGTCGCTCAGGAACAAGCAACTCGTTGCGCTCGACCTCGGCGCTCTCATCGCTGGCGCCAAGTTTCGCGGCGAGTTCGAGGAACGCCTCAAGGCGGTGCTCAAGGAGATCACGTCGAGCGAGGGCCGCTTCGTAGTCTTCATTGACGAGATGCACACGCTCGTTGGAGCGGGTAAGGCGGAGGGCTCGATGGACGCCGGCAACATGCTGAAGCCGTTGCTCGCCCGCGGCGAACTGCGCGTGGTCGGCGCGACGACGCTCGACGAGTACCGGCAGCATATCGAGAAGGATGCGGCCCTCGAGCGCCGCTTCCAGCCCGTGTACGTTGGCGAACCGACGGTCGAGAGCACCATCGCCATCCTGCGCGGGCTCAAGGAACGCTACGAATCGCACCACGGCGTGCGCATCACGGACGGCGCGATCGTCGCGGCGGCTACTCTCTCGAACCGCTACATCGGCGACCGGTTCCTCCCCGACAAGGCGATTGACCTCGTTGACGAGGCGGCGTCGCGCCTTCGCATCGAGATTGACTCGGTGCCGCAGGAGATTGATGAGGTCGAGCGGCGCATGGTGCAGCTCGAGATCGAACGCACTGCGCTTCAGAAGGAAAAGGACGCGGCGTCCAGGGAACGGCGCTCTGCTCTCGAAAAGGAACTGGCCGAGCTCAAGGAGAAGAGCGGCGCGATGCGTGCCCAGTGGCAGATGGAGAAGAACGCGCTGGGCGATGTCGGCAAGCTCAAGCAGCAGATCGAGGAGGCGCGCCACGAAGCCGAGCGTGCGACGCGATCGGGCGACCTGGAGCGCGCGGCCAAGATCAGGTACGGCGAACTGCCGGACCTGGAGAAGCAGTTCCGCGAGACGGAAGCGCGGCTTGCGTCGCAGCAGGAAGGCGGCGCGCGCTTCCTGCAGGAAGAGGTCACCGCCGAGGATATCGCCGAGATCGTAGCCAAGTGGACGGGCATTCCGGTCGCGCGGATGATGGAGGGCGAAAAGGAGCGGCTCGCCCGTCTGCACCTCGAACTCGCGAAGCGGGTGGTCGGGCAGCCGGAGGCGGTCGAGGCGGTGGCCGACGCCGTGCGCCGTTCTCGCGCGGGGCTCCAGGATCCCAACCGGCCGATCGGCTCGTTCATCTTCCTCGGGCCGACTGGCGTCGGCAAGACGGAAACCGCCCGCGCCCTCGCCGAGTTCCTCTTCGACGACGAGCAGGCGATGGTGCGCATTGACATGTCGGAGTACATGGAGAAGCACGCTGTCTCGAGGCTCATTGGCGCGCCGCCGGGCTACGTGGGGTATGACGAAGGTGGCCAGCTCACGGAGGCTGTCCGCCGCAGGCCGTACGCCGTCGTCCTCTTCGATGAGATCGAGAAAGCGCACCCGGACGTATTCAACATCCTGCTGCAGATCCTCGACGACGGCCGGCTTACCGACTCGCAGGGGCGCACGGTTGACTTCAGGAACACCGTGATAATCATGACGTCCAACGTAGGCAGCCACATGATCCTCGAGGCGGCCGGTACGCAGGCATGGGCGGCGATCGAGAAGGAAGTGCTGCAGGCGCTTCGCGCCCAGTTCCGGCCGGAGTTCCTCAACCGCGTGGACGACATAATCGTTTTCCATCCGCTCGGCAGGGAAGAGGTTGGCCGCATCGTTGACCTCCAGATCAAGCGGATGGACAAGCTCCTCGCCGACAGGAACATGACGCTCGACCTCACGCCCGAGGCGCGCGCGCTCATCGCGAACGAAGGCTACGACCCTGCGTTTGGCGCGCGGCCGCTCAAGCGCGCCATCCAGCGGCTCGTGCAGAACCCGCTGGCGCTGGCAGTGCTCGAAGGACGGTTCGCCGATGGCGACAACGTCAAGGCGGTCGTAGAGGGCGACCGCCTTGCGTTCACAAAGATCTGAGGGTGCCGGGTCGCCAGCCGCGGATCAACCCCGGGGGCGCCGGGTCGCCCGGTCTGTTCGGGTGGCCCCCGGCGGCCGGCTATTGCGTCCTGACCAGCACGAGTTCAACCGCCGGCTGCAGCAGCGACGGCACGACTGCTGCCTGCACCCCGGGATTCACGCGGAACCGCATGTAGCCGGCGCCGCCTGCCGGCAGGGTGAATGACTGCGAGGCTCCGCCGATGATCTGCTTGGCCTGGAGCGGGAACCCGGTGTTACCGAGCTGGTTGGTGAGGATGTTCCGGAAGTTCCAGCTTGCGTGCTGGTAGAGCGGGTTGGCCGAAACCCCGGCGTCACCCAGGAAGTTCGCGAGCGCCCACGACCGGAACCCGGTTGCAATCCCGCCCGTGAACACCGGCCCCAGCACGGCGCTGAGGTTGGTCATTCCGTTCGACTTGGAGTTCACGAGCGCATGGAAGTACGAGTTGGACGGCAAGGTCCCGAGATCCACTGCGTATCGGAGGAAGCTCCATGTCGCGCCGCGGGTCGGCAGGTTGTCGTCCTTCGCGTATGGCGACGATGACTCAGGCGCCTTGAGGTAGCTGTTGTACCGGCTAAGGTTGTCAACCTGGTAGGCATTCGTCATGGCGAAGCCGGGGTCGCTGGCCGCGATCATCGCCAGCGTGAGGTCGCTCTTCGGCGCCAGCCCCGTGGCGCGATAGAAGAGCAACTCCTCGGCGATGTGCGAAAGCCCCTCATTCAGCCAGACCACCTCGAAGTCATCGGCGTCGTTCACGTACATCCGCCGGCTCGCGTTGATCAGGTGCTGGAATTCGTGAGTGAGCGTGCCGATTACGTCGGTGAGCAGCAGCGCCTTCGTCTTGAAGTAGGCGTTGTATACGGAGTTCGGGTCTACGACCGGCGCGTAGAACATCTCGCCTTCGTTGCTCGCTGCGCAGGCCTGGAGACCGAGCGCGGTGTTGCCGGCCGCGGGGAACAGGTCCCGCGCGTAGAAGAAGCCGCCGATGACCGAGCTTGCTCCGGCCGCCGTGAGCTTGTTCACCGCCTGTGTAAAGAAGATGACTATCCGGCCGTTGCCGTCCATGTCGCTCGGGGCTCCAAAGGCGGTGGTATCGAGCGGGAAGACGAGCGTGTCGAACGTCGCGGCGAAGCTCTGGTAGTCCGCCGTGGTGAAGCCTCCGGCCGGGGCGGCCGTGTCGGCCAGGATGATGGACGACGAGCTGATCGCCACGACGCGGCCCACGTTGTACTCGGGCGTGTCGCAGGCGCGTTTCGAGTTGGTGTTGAGCGTCACGAGGTCGCCGAGCGCCGGCGTGGCAGAGAGGCCCTTCACCAGCGACGGCGCACCGGGCGCCCGCAGCGGCGCACGGGCCCTGGCTTGCGCCTGCAGGCGCTCGTATGCGGCCGCGCGGTCCGTCCTGGCGCGCAGCAGCGGACCCAGTTCGGCGCGTTCGCGGGTGCGCAGGCCGACCTCGAACGCGCGGTTCGGTCCAGACGATGCCGCAGCCAGACTCGGGGCCGGGCCGGTCGGCAGTCGGAGCGCGGCGGCGGCTGGCAGCCCGATTGCCTGCGTGGTGTTGGTCGCATCGAGGCGCACGCCGAGCGCCTGGCCCGTCGTATCGAGGCTGTTGTTGAACGCGAGGAGCATGTACTCGCTCCCGGTCGTGCCGGCCGCGATGCAGATGGCGGAACGGTCCGGGCCCGCGAGCAGGCGCACGTCGCCGGGCACAAGTGCAAGTCCGGCCGCGCCTGCGCACGGGTTCTGAAGCGCTGCGACGGTGATGCTGACGCTGCCGATCTTTCCCTCGACGGTTGCCGAGATGATGGCGACCCCGGGCGACACGCCCGTCACGGTGCCAGCGGCCGTCACGGTGGCAACGAGACTGTTCGACGAGTTCCACGTGGCGGCCCGGCCCGTGAGCACCGCGCCCGTGGCGTCCGCGACGGAGTAGGTGAGGACGACTTGCTGCCCGACGGTGATCCCGGTGCCCGGCGCAGTAACCGTGACCGAGGCCACGGGTTTCGGGCCTGTGCTTCCACCGCCCTTGCTGCAACTGCTGAGGCCGGCTGCAAGCCCAATGGCGAGGAACGGCGCGAAACGTTTCATGGAGATGGTTGGAGGCGTGCGGTAAGTTGGTTGGTGTCCCGAAACACCGTCAACGGCGTGGGTGCGCGATACGATGACAGCCGCAGGCGAAGGCAGCAGATCGGTGGGATCGGAAGAAGATGGCAGGTGGATGGCCGAGGCGCTGGAGGCGGCTCGCAAGGCGGGCGCGGCCGGTGAGGTGCCCGTCGGCGCGGTCGTCGTACGCGGAGGCGCCGTCATCGCCCGCGCTGGCAACGCCATGCGCGCCGAAGGCGCGGTCGCGCACGCCGAGCTGCGGGCGATTTCCGATGCGATTCGGGTGACGGGCGGACCGTGGCTGGAAGGGTGCACGCTCTATGTGACGCTCGAACCATGCGCAATGTGTGCGGGCGCGATCGTCCTGGCCCGGCTCGACCGCGTGGTGTTCGGAGCGTGGGACGACAAGGCCGGGATGGCAGGGTCGCTTGGCGATCTGCTCCGTCACCCCGGGCTGAACCACTCCCCGCAGGTGCTCGCGGGCGTCGGGGCGACGGAATCGGCCGCGCTGCTCCGGGCGTTTTTCGCGACGCGGCGCTGAACCGCGTTGACGCGGTGCCTGCGCGCTGGTATTCATTCGTGTTCTGGCAAAGACCTGGACAGGTGGCCGAGCGGTTGAAGGCACCGGTCTCGAAAACCGGCATACCGGCAACGGTATCGTGAGTTCGAATCTCACCCTGTCCGTGCATGCAATCGTCGTCGCGAAGGGCGGGGCAGTGGCGCGAGCCGCACGGCCGGGCGCTGCCCCTCCTGCGTGAGATCGCCAACGAGGGACGGGTGGCCGAGTGGTTTAAGGCGCAGGCCTGGAAAGCTTGTGTACGCTAATAACGTACCGTGGGTTCGAATCCCACCCCGTCCGTGGACTGCGCGGTGACCCGGGAACTCCACTTTGGACTGCACACGTTCGGCGACGTCACGCTGGACGAAGCCGGACGCCCCAAGGAGCACGCCCAGGTTCTCCGTGACGTGGTAGCCGAAGGCGTTGCGGCAGATGCCGCAGGGCTCGACGCGTTCGCCGTCGGCGAGCACCATCGTCCCGACTTCGCGATCTCCGCACCCGAGGTTGTCCTGGCCGCGCTGGCAACGGCGACAAAGCGCGTTCGACTTGGCACTGCCGTCACGGTGCTCAGCTCCGACGACCCGGTGCGGGTGTACGAGCGTTTCGCCACGCTCGACGGCCTGTCGCGCGGGAGGGCCGAGGTGATCCTCGGCAGGGGATCGTTCACCGAGTCGTTCCCGCTGTTTGGTTACTCGCTCGACGACTACCACGTGCTGTTCGAGGAGAAGCTCGACCTCTTCGCACGCCTGCGCGGCGAGGGCGAGGTTACCTGGACCGGAACGACCCGGGCTCCGCTCGATCGCCAGCGTGTGTACCCGCATGCGGAGTCCGTCCCCATTCCGACATGGGTCGGCGTTGGTGGCAGCCCGGACTCGGTGGCCCGGGCTGCGCGGCACGGGTTCGGGCTCATGCTCGCGATCATTGGCGGGGCTTCAGCGCGATTCGTGCCGTACGTGGAGCTTTTCCGCCGGCTGTGCGCCGAGACGGGGAAGGGAATCCCGCCGGTGGGGGTCCATTCGCCGGGCCACGTGGCGCTGACCGATGCCGAGGCAAGGGCGCAGTTCTGGCCTGCCTACAAGCGCATGCACGACCAGATTGGCGCCGAGCGGGGCTGGCCGCCGCTCACAGCGCGCGCATTCGAGGCGGAGATCGAGGCGGGGGCCCTGTACGTCGGATCGCCGGACACGGTCGCAAGAAAAGTGGCCGCCACGGCGCGTGGCCTCGACCTCAGCCGGTTCGACCTCAAGTACAGCGCCGGAACCCTCCCTCACGACGCGATGCTCCGCAGCATCGAGCTCTACGGAACGCAGGTCCTGCCTCGGGTGCGGGAACTGCTCTCGGACTGAGCGTTCGCCGGTAAACGTTTTGCGGTTTGCGGTGTCTAACAGGGCAGGACAGGCAACGGCACCCATCCGATGATCCAGACTTCCTACGACCCACGCGCGAAGACGGCATCCAGCGGGATGTTCTGCGTTCTTGACGCCGAAGGGCGACCGATCGGGACGATCCGGTTCCCGGTACAGCGGCAGCCTCTGGGCCATGGCCGCGAGAAGGTTTACCTGGAGCGGCCCGCGGCGCAGCCCGACCGCCCGGCGAGGTAAGCCGTGGCCCGCCGGGAGTCCCCGGCGGGCAGCACCCGCGCGACCGTGCGATTCGCCGGGCGCGTTCCGCAACAGCGCTTCGCTCGGTAGCTTGTTGGGCGAATGTCGTTCCCCGCTTTGCGTCGCCCGACGACGGCGCTGCGCATAACCCTGGCGGCATACATCGCCACGTCAGTTGCCGTGGCGATCCAGCGGACTGTCTTTTCCCGCGAGAACAACTTCTGGATCTTCCGGGCCGCGTTCGCTCACTTGCGCGAAGGCGCGGATCTGTACGCGGCGTACCCTGAAATCCACAGCGACTTCTTCAAGTACAGCCCGACTTTTGCATTTCTTTTCGCGCCGTTTGCCCTGCTGCCGCCTGTTGTCGGCTACGCCCTTTGGGCGTCGGCGTGCGCGTTCGCTGTCTGGGTGGGGATTTCGCGCTTCCTGCCCGCGCGCGCGGCGGTGGTTGCGCTCGCGGTTTCATGGCTCGCCGTGCTCGGCGACATGCAGCGGGCCCAGAGCAACGCGCTGGTTGCCGGACTGATGATCCTCGCGTGGGCGTCGTTCGAGCGCGGGCGCCCGGTGCGCGCAGCCGCTGCGATCGCGGGCGGCGCGTTCGTGAAGATCTTTCCCCTCGCCGCGGCGATGGGCGCGCTCCTGCGCCGCCAGTGGCTGAGATTCTGCGTTATCCTCGCCGGGGTGATGGCCGCTGGCGCCGCGCTTCCCCTGCTCGTTGCGGCCCCGGGAACCCTCGGCGCGCAATACGCCTCATGGTATGCCATCGAGACGCGCGACGCCGCCCCGATGCCGCGTTACGGAACCGGCGGCGCCGACCTCTACGCGGGGCTGATGGGCCAGTTTCGCGTGTGGTTCGGCACGGACTGGCCGCACTGGCCAGTGCAGTTCGCAGGGCTGGTGCTGCTCCTCCTGCCCGTCGTCGTGCAGCGCCGCCGGTTCGTCGAGCCGGTATTCAGGGTCACCCTGCTTGCGAGTCTTCTCCTTTTCTGCGTGCTCTTCAATCATCAGGCCGAGTCTCCGTCGTACGCGATCGCGATGATCGGCGTGGGGATATGGTACGCCGCAGGCGAGCGCGCGGCATGGCGGACTGCGCTGATGCTTGCCTGCCTGCTCATCGTGAACGTGGCATCCACCGACCTGATGCCGCGCGAATGGTACCGGGAGTACTACGTCGCATACCTGCTCAAGACGGTGCCGCTCATTCCGGCGTGGATCGTCATGCAGCTCGAGCTGCACGGCCTCGTGCGGAACGCCGGCGCCTCAGAGCTGGCCGAAATGGGCGAGGGCAACGTCGTCGGCGCTCATCCGGCTGCGGACGCCCGCTGAGAGCAGTGCGGCAAGTTCGCGTTCCCGCTGCCATGTGTAGCCGTCCATTCCGGAGAGCGCGGCGTCCGCGTGGCCCGGATGGACCATCAGTTCGACGGAACCCGACGGGAGGCGGCTGAGCACGCGGGAGATCAGGGCATGGAATCCGTGTCCGCCCTGCATCGAGATGCCGATGAAGTGATCGGGCGCGCGCGTCCGCGGCGCACCGAATGATGCCGCCCGCCACGACCAGGCAACTATCGCCCTGTGGGCATGCGACCTGAGGCCGCCCGGCACCAGCCGATGGGACTCGACTGGGCGGCGCAGCGGCAGCCCGCGCCGGCTGGCCACGCGAGCCACTGCCGCACGAACGGCTGGGAGCGCGTGGGTATGCCGGTGCGAGTCAATGTGGGTCACGCGAACGCCGATCCGCTCGATCGCCTGAAGTTGCGCTTCGCATTCGGCTTCGACTTCGGCGCCGTCGAGCCGGCCGGTCAGCGCCCGCGCCACGAGCGCCGTGAGCGGGAGGAACCGGCCCGTGTGCGTGCCGGAAAGCGACGCCGCGGGAACGAGCGGCGCGCCGGAGAGGATGTTGAAGTGCAGCCCGATTCCCAGCGTTGGCGCCGTCCTGGCGAGGCCTGAGGCGTGAGCCCAGCCCGGGCAGTGGACCATCATCGAAGTTGACGTTACGGTTCCGGCGGAATGCGCCTCGAGAATCCCGTCGGTTACCGCAGGAGAGATCCCGAAATCATCGGCGTTCACGATGAGCCGGGTGCGGGCCATCGCTGCGCTCACCCGGTCCGGCGTCCGTCGCCGGTCACCGGTACCGGCCACGGAGGTCGTTTATGCGGATGTGCGCCAGATCCGAGGCCATCGTGATGGCGCTGCGCGCGAAGCGCACCGTCGTCGGCTCCTCGTCGTAGCGGAAGTGAACAGCTGCCTGCCGCACGGAAAGGCCGTGCCGCTGGGCGATGAAGAGTGCTTCCACGTCGAAGCCAAAGCGGGGAATCGTGATCCGTGGAAAGACGATGCCCGCGGCGCGCGCCGTGAAGCCCTTGAGCCCGGCCTGCGTGTCCAGGATGCCGCGCAGGAGCGTCGTCCGCACCATCAGGTTGAACGCGCGGCTCATGAGGTGCCGTGTGTACAGGTAGTGAAAGAAACTCGGGCTCATCAGGTAGCGCGACTGCGGGAGGACGCGGCAGGCGATCGCGACGTCAGCGCCGGCCTCGAGGTCGGCGAGGATCTTGCCGATCTCTTCCGGCGGAAAGGCAAGGTCCGCGTCGGTGAATACCCTGAAGGCCCCCGTCGCTGCCAGCATTCCGCGGCTAACCGAGGCTCCCTTGCCCAGGTTCCGCTCGTTCCGGATTACCGACCGGCCCGGACGCGCCGCGGCGAACTCGGCAAGCACCGCAGGGGCGTCGTCCCGGCTGTGGTCGTCAACGAAGACCAGTTCGGTGGCGTACGGACGCGAGTCCACCCATGCGGCGAGCTGCCGGAGCGCCGCCGGGAGGCGGGCCGCCCCGTTGTACACTGGTACCACGACTGACAGGTGGGTACTGGGCGCCGGATCCATCGGGCGCAAACTCGCTGAACCGTGGCTCGGTGGCAACGGTCCGGCGCCGCGGCTGTCGCGCTGGCGTGCGGCCGGTCATATTTCGCCTCCGGAATGGCATCTACCCGGTCAGTCGTACTCGACGCGAAGGCGCTGGCACGCACGCTGTCGCGCATGGCCGACGAAATAGTCGAGCGGAACGAAGGAACCGAGGGGCTCGTGCTCGTCGGCATCCAGCGTCGCGGCGTGCAGGTCGCCGACCGGCTTGCGGCCGTGATTGCGAACCGCGAAGGGGTCCAGGTGCCACGCGGCGCCCTCGACATCACGCTCTACCGCGACGACCTCCAGACGGTCGGGCCGCGGCCCGTCGTTGGCCGCACCGACATTCCGGTCTCGATTGACGACAGGCGCGTGGTGATCGTGGACGACGTGCTCTTCACCGGGCGGACGATCCGCGCCGCGCTGAACGAGCTCGCCGACTTCGGGCGCGCTGCGCGTGTGAGCCTCGCGGTCGTCATTGATCGCGGCGGCCGCGAGCTGCCGATCCACCCCGACGTGGTCGGGAAGCACCTCGACGTGCCGGGCGGCGCCCGGGTTGACGTGCTCGTGAAGGAGGTTGACGGGCGTGACGAGGTCATCGTGCAGGAGGCGCCGGGAGCGTGACGTCGCTCGGCAAGGACCTGCTCGCGCTCGAGCGGCTCTCGGCCGAACAGATTTCGTTGGTCCTCGATACAGCGGGTCCGTTCAAGGAGATTTCCGAACGGGCCATCAAGAAGGTCCCGACGCTCCGTGGCGCGACCATCGTCAACCTGTTCTTCGAGCCGTCCACGAGGACCCGCATTTCGTTCGAGTTCGCGGAGAAGCGGATGTCGGCCGATACGGTGAACGTCGCGACGGCGGGGTCGAGCGTGACGAAGGGAGAGACGCTGGTTGATACCGCGCGCAACCTCGAGGCGATGCGGATTGACATGGTCGTCATTCGTCACACGTCGTCGGGGGCCGCCCAGTTCCTGGCCGAGCGGATCGAGTCGAACGTGATCAATGCGGGCGACGGAACGCACGAACACCCGACGCAGGGGCTGCTCGACATCCTGACGCTGCGCGACCGGTGGGGAACGCTGACCGGGAAGCGCGTGTGCATCTGCGGCGACGTCCTGCACTCGCGGGTCGCGAGGTCCAATATCTGGGGGCTGACGAAGCTGGGCGCGGAGGTGGCCGTCTGCGGCCCACGATCGTTGCTGCCCAGCGCCATCGCGGACCTTGGAGTCACGGTATTCGACCGCATCGAGGCCGCCATCGAGTGGGCCGACGCGCTCAACGTGCTCCGGCTGCAGCTCGAGCGCATGCTTGGCGGGTTCATACCGTCGTTGCGGGAATACAATCGCGTCTTCGGCGTCACCCGCGAGCGGCTGGAGCGCGCGCCACGCGACATCATCATCATGCACCCTGGGCCCATGAACCGCGGAGTGGAGATTGACTCGGACGTGGCCGACGGGCCGCATAGCGTCATCCTCGACCAGGTAACCAACGGAGTCGCGATCCGGATGGCCGTGCTTTATCTGCTCGCTGGCAACCCGCCAGGCCTGGCCGACGCCGCCAAGGGGGCCGTATGAGCCCGCGCGACGTGCTGCTTACGGGCGGGCGGCTGCTCGACCCTTCCTCAGGCCTTGACGCCGTCGGCGACCTGTTGCTGAGTGGCGGGAAGATCGAGGCCGTTGGCGGGCGGGTCGGCCGGCCGGATGGCGCGGAGGTCGTGGACTGTGCCGGGCTCGTGGTCGCGCCCGGGTTGGTTGACGTGCACTGCCACCTGCGGGAGCCCGGCCGCGAGGACGTGGAGACGATCGCGACGGGCGCACGCGCCGCAGCCGCCGGCGGGTTTACCGCTGTGTGCGCGATGCCGAACACCGATCCGGTGACCGACAACCAGGCGGCCGTGGGATTCGTGCTCGAACAGGGGCGGGCGGCGCGCGCGGCCCGGGTCCACCCCATCGGCGCGATCTCGATCGGGCAGGCGGGGGAACGGCTCGCCGAGTTTGGCGAGATGGTTGGGGCGGGAGCCGTCGCCGTCAGCGATGACGGGAAGCCCGTCGTGAGTTCGCAGCTCATGCGGACGGCGCTGGAGTACGCGCGCACCTTCGACATCCCCGTCGCCGACCACTGCGAGGACCCAACACTGGCCGCAGGCGGCGCCATGAACGAGGGTGTGGTTTCGGCGCGGATGGGCCTTCGCGGGATCCCAAGTGAAGCCGAGGAGATCATGGCCATTCGCGACATCCTCCTCGCGCGGCGGACCGGCGGGCACGTACACCTCTGCCACATGAGCACCAAGGGCTCGGTCGAACTCATTCGGTGGGGGAAGGAGCGGGGTATCCGCGTCACGGCGGAAGCGTGCCCGCACCACCTGTCGCTGACGGAGGAGGCCGTCGAGGGCTACGATACGCACGCCAAGATGAACCCGCCGCTGAGGACCGCGGCCGATGTCGAGGCACTGCGCGATGCCGTCCGCGACGGAACCATTGACCTGCTGGCAACGGACCACGCACCGCACCACAACGACGAGAAGCAGCGCGCCTTCGCCGACGCTCCGAACGGCATAGTCGGGCTCGAGACGGCCCTTGCCGTGAATCTCACCTGGCTGGTGAAGCCGGGGATAATCGGGCTGGGCACCCTGGTAGAGCGGATGTCGTGCGCGCCTGCCAGGATCTTCCGGCTCCCGGGCGGAACGCTGCGGCGCGGCGCCGTCGCCGATGTCACTGTGTTTGACGCAGGCTCCGAGTGGAACGTGGATCCAGCGTCATTCCTGACCAAGGGGCGGAATACCCCTTACCGCGGGATGACGCTTACCGGCCGTGCGCGCTACACCGTGGTTGGCGGCACGCTCGTGTTCAGGGCCGGTTGACGGCCGGTTGACGGCCGAAGTGACCGAACCGGGGTCTTCGTGCGTCAGTAGTCAAGTGCAACTAGGTTGTGGCAGTGAGGCCAGCCGGCCCGAACTCGGACACTTGGCCGCGGGTGGAGGAACCATCTGACATGGCGGATCGCGGATCTGGCCGCCGCGAAGGGATTGAGTCCCTTCTGGCGGAGCGGAAGCGGTATGAAGCGTGGATCGAGCAGCTCGACACGCGCCGGGAGGCGACGCCCGCGCACGTGTTCGACCGGGTGCGGTCCGACTACATGGCCCGGCTTGGGGTGGTTCGCGGGAAACTCGGCGCCGAGACTGGCGCGATCGAGGAGATCATCGCCGAGCTCGACCGTCAGCTCGCCGGCGAGAGGGATGCCGTTGCCTCGCGTACGGACGAGCGGGCGGAAGCCGAGCTCCGCGCGGCAGTCGGCGAGTTCTCCGAGAAGGAGTGGAACACGCGCCGCAGGAAGCTGGATGACGCGATTGCCGAGCTGCAGGCGAAGGCCGCCGCGACTGAAGGCGAACTCGACGGCATGCGGGGCCTGCTGACGAGCATCCGTGGTGCGCCAGCGCCCGCGAGGCCGTCTGTCGCGAAGGCCGCCGTCGCAAAGGTGGAGAGCGACCTCGCGGCCGACGACGGCGCCGAAGTCGGAGGCGCTTCCACGCAACCGGCTGCTGGGGCAGACGCGGCCGGTATGATTCTGCCGGCCGATCTGATGCCGGTCGAAGAGGCCGAGGCAGTCGGCGGGGCACAGCCGGATGTTGCCGAGGAGCCCGAGGCGGACGAGGCGCCCGGCGCAGGCGGCGACGTCGGCGCCACGGCCACGACGGGGGCGGACGATGGAGGAGTCGCGCTCGCTGCCGGGGCGGACGAGGCCGGGCCCCGCGATGAGGACACCCCTGCCGACGCGGCGGAGAACGTAACGCGGCCTTCCTTCGATGAGCTTGCGTTCCTCCGGTCCATCGCGGGCACGCCGACCAACCCCGCGGGCACGCGGGCCGTGAGTGCCAGGCCGGCGACGTCGCCGAAACCGCCGCAGCCCGAGCCCGATCTCGCGCCGATGCCCGAGTCGGCTGAGCCGCCCGAAACCATGGTGCCGGTCGAGGAGTCGGGTGTGTCGAGCCCGTCGCCCCTTGGCGCGCCTACGCCGCGAACGTCAAAGGCGGTGCGCTCGCTCAAGTGCCAGGAGTGTGGCACGCTCAATTTCCCCACCGAGTGGTATTGCGAGCGCTGCGGAGGCGAGCTGGCCGCGTTCTAGCGCGGCGGGTGTGAAAGGCGGGGGCGGCGACTGACGTCGCGGCCCCCGCTGCACTACATGTGACCGCGTGGCCTACTTGGCCTTGGCCAGGCGGCTCTTGCGGCGGGCAGCCGCGTTGCGATGGATCAAGCCCTTTCGCGCGGCGCGGTCGAGGAGCGCCGATGCTGCTTTCCTGTCGCTGGCGGTCGAGGATGCCGCGTGGGCCTTCTTCACGGCGGTGCGGAGCGCTGCCCTCTGCGCCCGGTTGCGGGCGGCTGCGGCGCGCGACTTTCGCACGTTCTTCCTTGACGATGCAATACGGGGCACGGACTGTTCTCTCGGTGCGGATCGGGTGGGCCGTGCGCCGGACTCGCCGGGCCCGGCGGACATGCCCGCGTCACCAGAACGGGCTAATCGTTGAAGCTACCGGGGGAAGGAGTGCAACGCAAGGCACTCCAACACCATAGACTCGCTCATGCGGCGTGCCTAGTTTACCCGCTGCGCGTCCCCGCACAACCTGATCAAACGAGGCTCCTCCTCCGCGTGGAACGGTTTTCGCTGTTCGTGCTCGTTGCCCCGATGCTCCTGCTCTCGATGGTGGCGCACGAGTACGCGCACGGGTACGCAGCGCTCCGGCAGGGAGACGACACCGCGCACTCACTGGGACGGCTCACGTGGAACCCGGTCAAGCACATTGACCCGGTGTTCACGATCATAATGCCGCTGGTGACGTTCTTCATCGCCGGAGTGGCGTTCGGCGGGGCGAAGCCAGTGCCGGTTGACCCGCGCAAGTATCGCAACTACCGTCGCGGCGACATCATCGTCTCGCTTGCCGGGGTGGCGACGAACTTTGTCCTTGCCGCCCTGCTGTTGCCAGCGGTCATCGGTCTCGGGGTGCTTGCGCGACAGGCGCCAGTGCTGCGGGAGTCGGCATCGCTGCTACAGATCATGTTCCTGTACGGGATCCTGATCAACCTCGTCCTGGCCGCGTTCAACCTGATGCCAATCCCCCCGCTCGACGGCAGCCATGTGGTGAAGCACATGCTGCCGAGGCGCGCGGCCATCGCGTACGAACGCTTTGGCCGATACGGTCTACTCATCGTGTTTCTCCTTGTGGGGATGGCGCAGGGGGTGCTGCACGCGTGGATGTCCCCTGCACTCCGCCTTTACGACTTTGCGCTTCAGTCAGCGGCGCCGTATGTGGAACTCGGCCGCTGGGCGTCGCTCTTCCGGGGCGGGCCGTGACGGGACTGCGCGTGGCGGACACGGGCGACGCGTTCGTCGTTGAACTCGGCGCGTTCAACGGACCCCTCGACCTCCTCCTGTCGCTCATCCGCGACGAGAAGATTGACGTCTACGACATCCCGATGGCGCGCATCTGCGAGCAGTTTCTCGCGCGGATGCACGAACTCGCGCTGAATGCCGCAGCGGAGTACCTGGAGATGGCAGCCCGCCTGCTGCGCATCAAGACGCTCATGCTGCTTCCGCGCCACGAGGGCGACGACGGGTGGGAAGACCCTCGCGCCGAGCTGGTGCGACGGCTGCTCGAGTACCAGCAGGTGCGCGAAATCGTGGACGTGCTGGAGCGAATGGGGGAGGACCGGCGCAACCGCTTCGCGCGCGCATGGTTCCCGGCGCTCGTAGCGCCGCCGCAGGCCCCGCTGGCGCTTTCGCTCGTCGAGCTGCTCGCCGCGGTGGATCGCGTGCTGCGCGTGAGTCGAGAGCCTGGGCTGCACGACGTCGTGCCGCGCCCGCTCGACGTGGACGGCGCGATCGCCATCGTGCGCGCCGTGCTTGCCCTTCGCGCCAGCGCGCGCTGGCGCGACGTTGTTCGCGAGGACGCCGAGCCGTGGGAGGTGCTCTCCGCACTGCTCGCGCTGCTCGAGATGGCGCGCCGCTCGGAGCTCAAGCTGGCCCAACCAAGACCATTTGCAGACGTGGAGATACTTCGTGAATCCGCTGGCCAAGCTGCTTGAGGCCGCGCTCTTCGCGAGCCCGCGGCCGATCCCCACCAGTGAACTCGCAGCCCTCGACGCCGAGGCATCGCCGGCCGCCGTGGCTGCGGCGCTCGATGAACTGCGGGAGCATTACGACGTGGACGGACACGGCGTCGAGCTCGTTGACCAGGGGGGCGGATGGCAGATCCTGACGCGGCCCGAGTACACGGAGGCAATCGAGCGGGCCCAGGTTGCCATGCGGCCGCACCGACCCTCGGGTGCGGCGCTGGAGACGCTGGCGATCGTAGCGTATCGCCAGCCGATCGGCCGGGCGGAAGTGTCGGAGATTCGCGGGGTGGACGTGGGAGCGATCCTCAAGTCGCTGCTGGAGCGGGGGCTTATCGAGGTGGTGGCGCGCGGCGAAGGGCTTGGGCGGCCCCTGCTGTATGGCACGACTCCGCTTTTCCTCGAGCAGTTTGCGCTCCGCCACCTCGACGAACTGCCCCGCGTGGATGAACTCGCCGTTGCGCTGAGTCAGCCGGAAGAAGGATCCCTCGGCGAGCCGGGACACCCGGTGGCCTCGGGAGGCGCGTGAGCGGCAAGATGCGCCTGCAGCGCGCTCTGGCGCGCTCGGGCGTGGCGTCGCGCCGTGCAGCGGAACTCCTCATCACGGCCGGTCGCGTGTGTGTAAACGGCAAGGTCGCGACGCTTGGCCAGAGCGTTGACCCCGGCGCCGATTCGATCACTCTCGACGGCCATCCCGTGGCTGCCCCCGCCGCGCCGGTATGGTACGCGCTGCACAAGCCGCCGGGAACGCTTACGTCACGGTCCGACCCCCGCGGCCGTCCTACCGTGTTTGCCTTCGTTCCTCCCGAGCCGGGCCTCACGTACGTGGGGCGGCTCGACTACCTGACCGAGGGCCTGCTTCTTTTCACGAACGACGGCGATGCGGCGCATCGCCTCACGCACCCGAGCGCGGGCGTGGAACGAACGTACGTGGCCACTGTCTCGGGCGACGTTCGCGGTGCCGTTCGCACGCTTCGCCACGGCGTCGTGCTCGAAGACGGGCCGGTGCACGCCAGCGACGTCAGCGCCAAGCCCGCCGGGCACGGCCACTGGGAGCTGGAGCTTACCCTTGGCGAGGGGCGCAACCGCGAGGTGCGCCGGGTGTGCGAACAGCTCGGGCTGGAGGTCCACCGGCTCGTGCGCACCCGCTTTGGCCCCATTCGCCTTGGCCGCCTTCCGCGCGGGGAGTGCCGCGCGCTCACGAGCCGCGAACTGCAACTGCTGCGCGCTGTATAATCACGGACTCCCTTCGTTTCCTTACTACCCTCCTGCCAGACGTGACGACCGACGCGACCGCCTCAACCGACCACGCACTGATCCGCTCGATCCTGGCGCAGGTGGCGCGGCGCGTCGTCGGCCAGGACGCGATGGTCGAGCGCCTGCTGGTATCGCTGCTCACAGGCGGCCACGTCCTGCTGGAGGGCGTCCCGGGTCTAGCCAAGACGCTTACGGTCCGCACGCTCGCCGAGACGGTGCAGACCAGGTTCAGCCGCATCCAGTTCACGCCCGACCTGCTCCCGGCCGACGTGCTCGGCACTCAGGTCTTCGATCAGTCCACCGGCACCTTCTCGGTGAAGCAGGGGCCCATCTTCGCCAACATAGTGCTCGCCGACGAGATCAACCGGGCGCCCGCAAAGGTGCAGGCCGCGCTCCTCGAGGCGATGCAGGAGAAGCAGGTCACCATCGGCGGCACCACGTTCCCCCTTGGCGAGCCGTTCCTCGTGCTCGCCACGCAGAACCCGATCGAGCAGGAGGGCACGTACCCGCTTCCCGAGGCGCAGGTTGACCGATTCATGCTCAAGCTCCGGGTGGGCTATCCGAGCCGCGACGAGGAGAAGGAGATAATGCGGCGCATGGCCGGCGGCGCCGCGATTCCGATCGAGCCGGTGGCGACGCCCCGGGACATCCTCGCAACGCGCGCGCAGATCGCGGGACTCTTCCTCGACGAGCGGATCGTGAACTACATCGTTGACCTCGTCCATGCGACGCGCCAGCCGGCGGACGTGGGGCTGGGCGACATCGTGCCACTCGTCGAGTTTGGCGCGAGCCCTCGCGCAACGATAGCGCTGGCGCAGGCGTCGCGGGCGCATGCCTTCCTGCGCGGCCGTGATTTCGTCTCGCCGGAGGACGTGAAGGCAATGGCACCCGATGTTCTCCGTCACCGTGTGCTGCTCACCTACGAAGCGGAGGCCGAGAGCGTGACGAGCGACCAGGTCATCGGACGCGTCCTCGACGCCGTGCCATCGCCGTGACGACGATCGCCCCCGAGATCCTGCGGCAGGTGAGGAGGATTGACCTGCGTACACGCGGGCTCGTGAACTCGCGCTTTGCGGGCGAGTACCACTCTGTCTTCAAGGGCCAGGGGATGGAGTTCTCCGAGGTGCGCGAGTACCAGCCCGGCGATGAGGTGCGCACGATTGACTGGAACGTGAGCGCCCGCATGCGCCGGCTGTTCGTGAAGCGCTACGTCGAGGAGCGGGAGCTGACGGTGCTCCTCATCGTGGACTGCTCGGGGTCGAGCCGGTTCGGGACGGTGGTGCGCGATAAGCAGGCCGCTTCGGCGGAACTGGCGGCTGTGCTCGCGCTGACGGCCGCCCGCAACAACGACCGCGCTGGCCTCATACTCTGCTCCGACCATCCCGAGCATGTCGTACCGCCCCGCAAGGGCCGGCGACACGCCCTGCGGCTCGTACGCGACGTGCTCGCCTGGCCTGCGTCGGCGCGAGGCACCGACCTCGCGTCGGGCCTCGACTACGCTGCGCGCCTGCTCACCCACCACGCGATCGTCTTCGTGATCTCGGATTTCGTGACGCCGACCGTGGACCGGTCGCTTCGCGCCCTGTCGCAACGCCACGACGTTGTTGCCGTGGTGCTCGACGACCCCGGAGAGCGTGACTTGCCCAACGTGGGAGTAGCGCGGCTCGTGGATGCGGAGACCGGGCGCATCATCGAGATTGACACTAGCGACACACGAGTGCGCGCCGGTTATCGCCGGGCGATTGCGTCCGAGCGATCCGCGCGCCAGGCGATGCTGCGCCGGCTGGCGATTGACGAGGTGATCGTGCGCACCGAGTTGGGCTGGGCAGAGCCGCTGCTCCGGTTCTTCAGCACGCGGGAGATCCGGAGCCGGCGGTTGCGGAGGCGATAGTGGTGCGTTGCGGCATCGCGTTCCGCTGGCGGGTGCCGCTCCTCCTGGGTGCTGGGTGTGCATTGGTTGTGGCCGGAGTGCCCGGGCCCACCTGGGCGGACGGTGCGCTCATTCAGGGTGACCCCGGACTGGCCACAGCGTCGGTTACCGTGTCGCCGGAGACGGTGACGGTAGGGGGGCGTTTCCAGGTACGCATCCGTGTGCGGGCGCCCAAGGTTGCCAGCATCCACTTCCCGGACGTTCCGGCGGGAAGCGACCCAATCGAGCCGGCTGATCCCCGCTCGACGACCGATGGCCCGCCCGGCGACTGGATTGACCGGACGGCGACGTACGCGTTTGTCGCGTGGGAAGTGGGCACTCACGCGATTCCCCTCGATACCGTCATCGTCGTGATCGCGGGCCGGGAGCGCATTCTGCATGCGGGGGCGATGAGCGTTCACGTTCGCAGCCTGCTGCCCGCAGACTCCGCGGCCCAGGTTCCAAGAGCTGCGCGTCCCCTGCTTCCGCTCCCGGGGCGTCTCTGGCAACTCGCGATCGTCCTGCTTGTTGCCATCGCGATTGCCGCGCTGTGGTGGCGTCACACGCGCGCGCGCCGCCGTCAGGTTTCCGTGCGCGGGAGCGCGGATGCGTGGGAGGAAGCGAGCTCCGCGCTCGCCGCGCTCGATTCGCTGGCGCTCGCGGACGCCGGCGAGCCCGGCCGGCACGTGATCGCCCATGTGGACGTCCTCAGACGCTATATCGAACGCCGCTTCCCGGAGGTTCTGGCGAGTCTCGACGCGTCGGCGGCTCTGGAACGGCTTCGGCACGAGGACTTCCCGCTGCCTCTGTCTCGCGTCGCCGCGCTCCTCGACCGCGACGCCGGGCTTCGGTTTGCCCGTTCGGCGGTAAGCGTTACCGAGGCACTCGCGCTCGGGCGCGAAGCGCGCGACATCGCCGGCCAGGTTCAAGCGGTATATGAGGCCCGCCTGCGCGCGATCGAGCGGCCCCAGAGGATGCGTCGGAGATGAACATCCTCTCTCGACTGAGCTTTGGCGCGCCGTGGTGGCTGGCGCTGCTGGTGCCATTGGCCGCATGGGTATGGTGGCGCCGCCGCCGGCGGCCGCCGGCCATCCTCTTCCCGCGTGTGGATCTCCTCCTCCGCGGCCCTGCCCGGGGGCGCTGGGTCGCGCGCGCGCTGCTCGCATCGAGGGTCGTTGCGATCGTTGGCGTGTGCGTGGCTGTGGCGCGCCCGAGGGCGGGCGCACGCGCCGAGCAGGTGGAGTCGGACGGGATCAGCATCATCCTCGCGATTGACCTCTCGAGTTCGATGCTTGCCGAAGACTTCAAGCCGCTCAACCGTCTCGAAGTGGCCAAGCAGCGCGTCAAGGAGTTCATCAATGCGCGAAAGGTGGACCAGGTCGGAATCGTGGCGTTCGCGGGCGAGGCGCTGACGCAGGTCCCGCTCACGATGGACTACCCGGTGCTCCTTGCCGCCGTTGATAACCTGCAGCCAGGCCAGCTCGATGACGGGACCGCGATTGGCACCGCGATCGCGACGTCGGCGAACCGGCTGAAGGACGCGCCAGGACGGTCAAAGGTGCTCGTCCTGCTCACTGACGGAATGAACAATCGCGGGGCCATTGACCCGCGCACGGCAGCCGATGCGGCGGCGGCGCTCGGCATTCGCGTGTACACGATTGGCGTGGGAAGCGAGGGGACGGCGCCGGTGCCGGTCGGGCGCGGCGTATTCGGCCTTCGCTACGAGAACAGGCCCGTCGAGATTGACGACGCGTTGCTCCAGTATGTCGCGGACGCCACCGGCGGCAGGTACTTCCGGGCTCGCGACGGGCTCGCGCTGCAGCGCATCTATGGGCAGATAGACCAGATGGAGCGCTCGCCGATCCGCGCCAGGCGTTACGTGCGCTACGAAGAACTGTATCGCTGGCCGCTGGGCATCGCGATAGCAGCGCTGGTGGCGGAACTGGCGCTTCTCTCCTGGCGCGGGCTGGTGCCGTGACCTGGTCGCTCGACCTGCCGGCCGCGGCGTGGGTTGCGCTCGCCGCTCCGTTCGCCGTCGCCGCGGTGCTTGCGCGGGAGCAGCGGAGGCGGCTACGCCGCGCGTCGTCGCTTGGCCCGCCGGCCGTGGTGGCGCGGCTCGCGCCGTCGCTGGCTCGCAAGAGGTCCGTGGGGCGCGTGGTGCGGGTCGGTGGCGCTGCCGCGCTCGCGGCGCTCGGTTTCGCAGGACCCCGATGGGGTGAAGGGAGCAACATCGTCCGGGCGAAGGGCGTGGACGTCGCCCTTGCGATGGATGCGTCGCTTTCGATGCTCGCCGACGACGAGCGGCCCAGCCGCCTCGAGCGCATGCGTCAGGAAGTGCGCCGCTACCGGGCGTCGTCGCCTGGCGACCGCAACGCGCTCATCGCATTCGCGGGGCGCAGTTACATCCTGAGCCCGCTCACCACGGACCAGGGAGCGATCGAACTCTACCTCGACAACTTCGACCCGAGCATCGTGGGCGTCGCTGGGACGGCGCTTGCGCCCACAATCGTCCAAGGTACGCAACTGCTCGCTGCGGCCACTGGATCGGCAAGCCGGGTGCTCGTGATCCTCAGCGACGGCGAGGCGTTCGACGACCACGCGGCGGCGATTGCCGCCGCGAAGGCAGCGCGGCAGGCGGGCGTCTCGGTCATCACCGTCGGATTCGGCACCGAGGACGGATCAACCATCCCGGTTCGGGACGGCGGCGAGGTGCGCGCGCTTCGCGACGGCGACGGCCAGGTGGTCATCACGAAGTACGATCCCGCGCTGCTCCGCGCGGTGGCCGAGGCGTCCGGGGGCGAGTTCATCGCGCCCACGGATGGCGATCGAGGCGGGAGGATCACGCGCGCGCTGGCGCGGCTCGATTCAGAGCAGCGCCAGGTGGAGGAGGGGCTGTCGCGGCCGCTGCACCTCGCGTGGCTGCTCGTGCCGGCGATGCTTATGCTGCTGGTGGATGCATGGCGAAACGACGGGGGTGGCTGGAGCACGATGAAGCGCGCGTTTCGACTCGGCGCCCCGGTGCTGCTCCTCGCCGTAGCCACCGGGCCCGCCCACGCACAGGATCCCGCGAAGTTGTACAGGCAGGGCCGGTTCGGCGAGGCGGCGGCGCGCTGGCGCGCGGCGATAGACCGTGGCGACCAGCGGCTAGCGACACTCTACGACCTGGGTACCGCCCTGCTTGCCGCCGACTCGCTCGACACCTCGGAGCAGGCCTTGGAGCGCGCCGCGGCGAGCCCCGAAGCCCGCGTGCGGCGCGCGTCGCTGTTCAACCTGGGGCTGGCGCGGCTGAAGCGTGCGCTCGGGCCTGACGCGCCCGGCAAGGATCGGGCGGCCGAGGGCGCGGTCGCGGCGTACCGCGCACTCCTGCTGGAGGTGCCGGACGACGCCGATGCAAAGTGGAACTACGAGCTTGCGCTGCGCGCACGGCGCCAGGGTGGCAGCGGAGGGTCGCGAAGCGATTCGCAGAGCGCCCCGCGCCAGGCCGAGGCCACGCCGCGCGAGGAGCCATCCATGTCGCGCCAGCAGGCGGATCAGTTGCTCGCTGCGGCGGCCCGCGACGAGCGCGAGACGCAGGCCCGCAAGCAGGCGGGAACGCGCACGCAGCGGCCTCCGGGAGGGAAGGGGTGGTAGGCGGAATCCTGCTCGCTGCGCTCCTCGCGCAGGCCCCGCCGCAAGGCGCCTTGCCGGAGGTCATCACGCGCTCCGCGGTCGCGCCCCGGCGCGGTGTGGACTTTCACGCTCTGCTTGTCCCCGACACGGTGTACGTGGGCGAGCAGGCGACCTATGAACTCGGCGTCTTCCTCGACCAGGACGTGCGCCAGCGAATCCGGCGCAACCCTGAGTTCCTGCCCTCCGCGACGCCGTCGCTGCTCTCCTACGACCTCCGCGAGCGCCGCTCCGGCGCAATAGACGTGACCGTGGGCGGACGCGCATACGAGGCGCATGCGTTCCGCCGCGCGCTTTTCGCTCTCAGCCCCGGCAGGTACCCGATCGCGCAGGCTTCTCTCACGTATTCCCTGCCGCAGACTTCGAGTTTCTTCAGTCGCGACGAGAACTACGCCCTCCGCTCCGAGCCCGTGGTGCTGGTTGCAATCGAGCCCCCGGTTGCAGGCCGACCGCCGGACTGGACCGGGGCAGTCGGTTCGTGGCGGGCCAGCGCCCGGCTCGACACCGCACGGGGCCGCGCCGGAGACCCACTCGTCCTGACCGTGCGCATCGAAGGGCAGGGGAACGTGACGCTCCTGCCCCGGCCGCGGCTCAACGCTGCGTGGGCGACCGTAGCGAACGCGGACGAACGCGTGATGCTTGACTCCACGGCGCCCTTCCTTGGCGGGTGGAAGGAGTTCGACTGGCTCGTCACGCCGACCGCCGTTGGCACGCAGGAGATACCGTCGGTGCGGTACCCTTACTTCAACCCGCGCACCCGCCGGTATGAAGTGGCCTCCACCGCCCCGCTCGCTGTCCGCGTCGCGGCCGGCAGTCTAGCCGCCGCGCCGCTCCCCAGTGCGTTGCCGGATTCACCGGCGGCGCCTCCAGCAATCTTTTCGTCGGCCGGCCGCAGCGCTCCCGTACCGCTGGCGAGGAATCCGCTCGTGCTTGCGCTGGCCGTGCTGGCGCCGCTCGCGGCGAGTGGCGCAGCGGCCGTGCGCCGTCCCCGCCGCCCCCGCCCATCGCTCACGCCCGGCCAGCGCCTGGATGCCGCCGCCGCGCTCGACCCCGCCGATGCCGCCCGCTCCGTCCGTCTCGCGCTCGTGGATGGCATAGCGCGGCGCACCGGCATTGACGTCGCCGACGCCACGATGCCGGGGGCTCTCACCCTTGCGCTCAGGAAGGTCGGCCTTTCGGCCAGCAGCGGCGCGATGGTCGAGTCGTTGCTGGGTTCGCTCGATGCCGCATGCTTCGCCGGTGCCACCGGATCTGATGCGAATTGGGTTACTCCTGCCCGTGAGGCGCTGCGCCTGATTGATGCGGAAGCTTGCGCCGGTCCGCGCACCCATGGCGGCGCGCTGGGTACCGGGGCGATTGCGGTCCTGGCGCTCACCGCCGCCTTGTCGGCGGGCGGAGCGGGAGCGCAGGAGAGGGAGGAGGCCTTTGCGCGGGGCGCCACCGCCTACGCGGGCGGCGACTTCCTCAGGGCGGTTCGGTACTTCGCGGATGCGGCGCGCGCCCAGCCGCGGTCTGTGGCCGCATGGGCGAACATGGGCACCGCGGCGATGCTCGCCGGCGATACGGCAAGCGCCGTGGTCGGGTGGCAGCGCGCCCTGCGCCTCGCGCCGCTGAATGACGGTCTCCGCGCGCAGTTGGCCCGCGTCCGGGCACCGCAGGACAGCGGGCCGGCGCGCGTTTTTCCCGTGCCGGAGTGGGCCGCCACGTCGCTGGCGCTCCTGCTCTGGGCCGGCGGGTGGGGACTGGTTGCGCGGCAGGCATGGCGCCGCAAGCCAGCATGGCGGCTGGCGCTGCTGACTGCCGTTGCGGGTGGAGCGGCACTGGCGGCTGCCGCCAGGGTGGAGTCGAACCTCGCCGGGCGGAACGTGGCGGTCATCACCGCGCCGGCTCCGCTCCGGTCACTTCCGGCCCTTGGCGCGGAGGCCGAGGCCACCCCGCTCCTCGGCGAGGTCGCCGAAGTTCTCGCGCGCGACGGCGTGTGGGTGCGCGTGCGCCTGCAGGGCGGGCGCGAGGGGTGGATCCCCGCGGAGCGGGTGACGTCGCTCGCGGCCGATTGACCGGGCTTCGTCTGCGGCGAAATTGCCAAGGCATGCTCACACCGCGCGTTGCCATCCTCGACCGAACCGTAGCCGACCAGATCGCCGCTGGCGAGGTGGTCGAGCGCCCTGCGTCGGTAGTCAAGGAGCTCATCGAGAACGCGCTCGACGCCGGCGCCACTGCCATCGAGGTCGAGGTTCGCGACGGGGGCCGCTCGCTGATTCGGGTCGCCGACGATGGCCACGGCATGGAGCGCGACGATGCGCTCATGGCGGTCGAGCGGCACGCGACGTCGAAGATTCATCGCGCGGCCGACATCGCCGCCGTGGCGAGTTACGGCTTTCGGGGCGAGGCCCTGCCGTCCATCGGCTCGGTGGCCCGGCTCGAGATTGACACCGCGACCACCGACGGGACAGGAACCCGGATCCGGGTGGAAGGAGGGCGGCGAGAGGCGCCCGCGGGCGTTGCGCGCAGGCGAGGAACAACGGTGGCGGTCGAGGCGCTGTTCTACAACACGCCGGCCCGGCAGAAGTTCATGAAGGGCGCACGCAGCGAGTGGCGCGCGATCCAGGCCACGCTGACGTCCGTTGCGCTCTCCCGCCGCGACGTCCGCCTCCGCGTCGGGCATGACGGCCGCGAGGTCATGGCTCTGCCTCCTTCGGTGACACTCCGCGACCGCGTCGAAGTCCTGTGGGGCGAGACAGCCGCGGAATCGTTCGTCGCGGTTGATGACGTGAGCGGACCCATCCGGACTTCGGGGCTCGTGGAGCGTCCCGCGGACGTCGGCCTCGCGAGCCGACGCGTATTCCTCTTCGTGAATGGCAGGCCGGTTCGCGACGCCGGCGTGACGCGCGCGGCAGAGGCGGCGTACCGCTCCACCCTTCCGTCCGGCGTACGGCCCTCCCTTCTTCTCGAATTGACCATGCCTGCGGGTGACGTTGACGTCAACGTGCATCCGGCCAAGGCGGAGGTGCGGTTTCGCGACCGCTGGACGGTGGAACGTGCGGTGGAGCGCGCGGTACGGCATGCCCTCGGAACGGGTGATGCTGCCTTCTTCGCGTTCTCCCCGCGCAAACCGGGTGCTGACGACGCCGGCCCGGTTGACGTGGAGCTTCTTCGATCCGCGCCGCCGACACCGCCGCTCTTCGGGCAACACGACACTCAGCCCGACGAGCCTGCCCCACGCGCGGTCGCGCACGGCGAAGCCGAGGCCAGCGCAGACCCGCCTCCTGCACCTGCGTCGGCGCATGGTCCCGCCGCGCAGCAGCCCGAGGCAGCGGAGGATCTCGTCGTCCCTGTGCTTACCCAGGTGCGCCGCACCTGGCTCGTCTTCGAGTCACACGATGGCCTCGTCCTCATTGACCAGCACTCCGCGCACGAGCGCATCCTCTATGAGCGGTTCATGCGCGGGATGGCCGAAGGCGGCGGCGCGTCACAGGCGCTGCTATTCCCGCTCACGCTCCACCTGTCGCCGGGCGAGCTGGACGCGCTTGACGCGAATCGCGACGACTTCGCACGCCTGGGGTTCGACCTGGAACCGTTCGGTGGCATGGCGCTGGCGGTTCGTGCCGTGCCAGCGCCCCACGCACGCTTCGACGCCGAGCGCTGCCTCCGGGAGACGCTCGCCGCGCTTGCAGGAGACCGCGCGCCATCGTCGCTCGCACGGCATGACCGGCTTGCGGCTACTGTCGCGTGCAAAGGTGCCATCAAGGCCGGCGACGCGCTCGGTCAGGAGGAGATGCGCGCGCTGTACGTGGGGCTGGCGCGTACCACACTCCCCGCGCACGACGTCCACGGTCGCAGCACCATCGTGAAGCTCGCGTGGGATGAACTCGAGCGGCGCTTTGGGCGCCGCTGAGGCGCGTGCGCTCCGGATCATCTGCGGCCCCACCGCCGCGGGGAAGTCGGCGCTGGCGATGCAGCTCGCGGAACGGCACCGGCTGGCGGTCATCGGCGCCGACTCCCGCCAGGTATATCGCGGATTCGACATTGGCACCGCCAAGCCGACGGCTGCCGAGCGCGAGCGGGTGCGGCACCTCGGGATAGATGTCGCTGAGCCAACGGAGCGCTGGTCGGCCGCGAGGTGGGCCCAGGACGCTGCCGGGTGGATCGGCGAGATCGGAACCAGTGGCGTCGTCGTCGTGGGCGGAACGGGCCTGTACCTGAGAGCTCTCACAAGTCCGTTCTTCGATGAGCCGCCGCTCGATCCAGCGCGGCGCGCTGCGCTCGGGGCGGAACTGAGCGCGTGGCCGACGGATCGGTTGCGTCGCTGGGTCGCCAAGCTCGACCCGGCGCGCTCACACCTCGGGCGGGCACAACTTCTCCGCGCCATCGAAGTCGCACTGCTCACTGGTACGCCGCTGAGCCGGCTTCACGATGCCGCGCGGCGGCCGCCTCCGTTTCGCGCGCGCTGGCTCGTCATTGACCCGGGCGATGCGCTGATGGCGCGGATTGACGCCCGTATCGGTGAAATGCTCGACGCGGGCTGGGTCGCCGAGGCGCGCGATCTCGCGGATGCAGTTCCCGAGAGCGCGCCTGCGTGGCAGGCGTGCGGGTACCGCGCGGTCAGGGAAGTTGCGCTCGGCCGCAAAACCGTTGCCGACGTGCGCGCCGGTATATTGGTGCGCACCCGGCAGTACGCGAAGCGGCAGAGGACATGGTTCCGCCACCAACTGGCGGGAATGGACGTCACCCGCCTCGATCCGCGCGACCCGCGTACGGTATCGGCGGTCGAATCCTGGTGGGAAGCGGAGGACGGAGCGTGAAGATCGGCATTACCTGCTACCCCACATATGGCGGCTCAGGCGCCGTAGCCACAGAGCTTGGCATCGCGCTCGCGGCCCGCGGCCACTCCGTGCACTTCATCACGTACGAACAGCCGTTCCGCCTTCCACTCTTCGTCCCGCGGATCACCTTCCACGAAGTATCACTCGGGCATTATCCGTTGTTTCAGTACCCGCCGTACGACCTCGCACTGGCGGTGAAGATGCACGAGGTGGCGCTGGAGCAGCAGCTCGACCTGCTGCATGTGCACTACGCGATCCCTCATGCGACCAGTGCGTTGCTCGCGAAGCAGATGCTTGCCGAGGCGGGGCAGCGGCTGCCGGTCGTCACGACACTCCACGGGACGGATATCACGATCGTGGGGCAGGATCACTCCTACCACGCCATCACGAAGTATTCCATCGAGAAGTCGGACGCGATCACGGCCGTGTCGCGATTCCTCAAGGAAGAGACGATCCGCGCGTTTGGCTGCGACAACTGCCGTGTGGACGTGATCCCGAACTTCGTTGACCCGCGCACGTTCAACCCCGGGCACCGCGACGCGGCGCTGCGTGCCGATCTGGCGGGTGACCGTCCGGTCATGATGCACATCTCGAACTTCCGCCCGGTGAAGCGTGTCCGTGACATCGTTGCCACCTTCGCGCGCGTGCGCGAGCGCCTGCCGGCCGTGCTGGTGATGATTGGCGACGGCCCCGAGCGCGGTGCGGCCGAGGAAGAGGCGCGGCGGCTCGGCGTTCGCGGCGACGTCCGCTTTCTGGGCCGGATAGACGCTGTTGCGCCGCTGCTCTCGATCGCCGACGTGTACATCCTCACGACGGATCGCGAAAGCTTCGGCCTGAGCGCGCTGGAGGCGCAGGCATCCGGTGTGCCAGTCGTGGCGGCGGGCGTCGGGGGCATCCCGGAAGTCGTCGAGGATGGTGTGACCGGGGCGCTCCGGCCCGTCGGCGACGTGGCAGGTTTCGCAGACGCAACATTGACGCTGCTGACCGACCGCGCCCTCTGGGAGCGCCAGAGCGCCGCGGCGGTCGAGCGCGCCCGACGATTGTTCGACGTGAACGATGTCGTTTCGGGATACGAGGACGTTTACGCGTCCGTCATCTGAGCCATCCGCGTGCCAACCGAACCAACCGTCGCGCAGGCAGCGATCCTCGGGGTGCTCCAGGGGCTTGCCGAGTTCCTGCCGATCAGTAGTTCTGCGCACCTCTCGCTTGCGCCGTGGGCGTTCGGTTGGCCGGAGCCGGGCCTCGCATTCGACGTCGCCCTGCATGTGGGCACGCTGGTTGCCGTCCTGTGGTTCTTCCGGCGCGAGTGGTATGCGCTCCTCGCAGGGGCGATCGAGGTGCTGCGAAAGCGCCGCGTGACTGAAGGAGCCCCGCGCAGGGCCGCGATGCTGGCCGTGGCGACGATCCCCGGTGCCGCGATCGGGTACGCGCTCGAGCACCAAGCCGAGACGATCTTCCGCGCGCCCGGGCTTACCGCAGCGGCGCTGGTCGCGATGGGCGCGATTCTGTGGATCGTTGACGCAAGGGTTGCCGCCAAACGGCCCCTCGGCGAAATGCGGTGGCGGGACGCCATCCTTATCGGGTGCGCCCAGGCGTGCGCCATCATACCGGGCGTGTCGCGCTCGGGCGCTACCATCACTGCGGGGCGCGCACTCGGCTTCGACCGGGCCGGGGCGGCCACGTTCAGCTTCCTCATGTCAATGCCGATCATTGCCGCTGCGGCGGCTCTCAAGGTGCCCGCGGCGCTGCGCGCCGCCAGCTCCGCGCCGGTGCTCGTCGGGATGGCAGCGGCGGCAGTCAGTGGATGGTTCGCGATTGCCGGCCTGCTTGCGTTCGTGCGAAGCCGGGGGTTCGGCGTCTTCGCCGTGTATCGCTTCGCGCTTGGCGCAGCGGTTGTGGCGCTTCTGCTCTCGCGCGCGGCATGACGTGGGATGGGCTGGGCCCGAGCGAAGCCGCAGCCATTGCCGGCGCGCCGCAAGCATGGGTCCTCGACGTAGTGGGCTCGACGATGGATGAGGCTCACCGGGTGGCCGATGGCGGCGCTCCCAGCGGGAGCGTTGTCATCGCAGGTGAACAGACCGCAGGTCGCGGCCGACTCGGCAAGCGATGGGCCGCTCCCCAGCGTTCCGGACTCTGGATGACTTCCATCCATCGTGACGTGGATCCTGCTGCCCTCGACTGCCTTACGATTCGCGTGGGGCTTGCCCTTGCGCGGTCGCTCGATGCTTTTGCGTGTGAGCCCGTCGGTCTCAAGTGGCCCAACGACCTGCTGGTCGGCGGACGGAAGGTCTGCGGCATCCTGACCGAGGCGCGTTGGCGTGGGGCCGCTTTGCTCTGGGTCGCAGTGGGCGTTGGCGTCAACCTGACGGCGCCGGCGGATCAGCCCCGCGCCGCCGGGCTTCGGCCCGGCGTCACCCGCCGTGAACTCATTGCCGTGCTGCCCGGCATGATTCGGGCGGCGGCGGCACTGCACGGCCAGCTTTCCCGGGCGGAACTCGCGGAGTTCGGCGCCAGGGACGCCGTGCGGGACGCGGCGCTTGCCCAGCCGGCCCGGGGCATTGCCCAGGGGATTGACGCGTCAGGGGCGCTTGTGGTGCAGACCGCCGCGGGGCGCGAGATTTGCCGGCAGGGTTCGTTGATCATGGCGCAGGAGGATGCGTGATACTCGTCATTGACGCTGGTAACACCGAGACGACGATTGGCGTTTGTCGGGGTCGAAAAGTCGTCGAGAGATGGCGTATCACGTCGAGCGCAACCAGGACGCCTGACGAGTTCTACCTTGTCCTCAGAGAACTTCTCTGCACCGCGCGGCCTGCGCACGCGCGCGTCACAAGGGCGGCAATCGCGTCCGTCGTGCCCGCGCTTACCGCTTCGCTCGCCGCTGCCTGCGAGCGCCTCTGCGGGTCGCCGCCCGTGGTCGTTGACGCCCGGTCCCGGCTGCCGGTTGACCTCGACGTGGATGAACCGCTCACCGTGGGCGCAGACCGGATAATCAACACCCTCGCGGCCAGCCGGATCCACGCGCGCGACTGCATCGTCGTGGACCTCGGCACCGCGACGACCTTCGATTGCATAACGGCCGGAGGGACGTTCCTCGGCGGAGTGATTGCGCCGGGAATCCAGATCGCGGCCGAGTCGCTCTTCAGGCGCACGTCGAAGCTGCCGGCCATTGACCTGACGCCACCGGCGCGGGTGATCGGCCGACGGACGGACGAGTGCATGAGAGCCGGAGTCGTCCTCGGCGCTGCGGAGTCCATTGACGGCCTCGTCCGCCGTATCAAGGCCGAGTGGCCCCGAAAGGGCGCCCCCCTTGTGGTCGCCACCGGAGGCCTCGCGGAGCAAGTCGCAGGGCTATGCTCGGCGATTGACCGGGTTGAACCCGATCTCACGCTGATCGGGCTGTCAATCGCTTATGAGTACCTTGTGGAATCCAAAGGCAAGTCGAAGGGCACAAAGCGTAAATAGTGGTGCGGTAATAGCTTAGACGACATGAACGCGGCGACCAGCTCGCTGTCCGAGCGTCCCTTCGCGGCACTGGTTTCCTTTGGCACTCTACCGCTGCGGGTGCCAGACGACTCTAGCAGTCGAGCCCGCCGAGCGCTAACTTCCACCCGTTGGCATTCCCGCAGTTCCGAAACCTCCAGCACGAGGATATTGCAACATGGCTGCAAAGAGCGCATCGGCGCCGAAGGTCGCGCCGCTGTCCGATCGGGTGGTCGTCAAGCCGCTCGAAGAGGCCGAGCAGATGCGTGGCGGGCTGTACATCCCGGACACCGCAAAGGAAAAGCCGCAGCAGGGCGAAGTGATCGCCGTTGGCCCGGGCCGCACCGAGGACGGCAAGCGCGTCCCGATGGAAGTGAAGGCCGGCGACAAGGTGCTTTACGGGAAGTACTCGGGCACCGAGGTCACGATCGACAACGTGCAGATGCTAATTCTGCGCGAGTCCGACATCCTCGCCATCGTCAGCTGAGCCACTCCGGGCGCGGCGGGCCCACGTGGCTCGAGCGATGCATGCGCCCATAACGCACAAACTCAAATCCGGAAACGACACAAATGGCTGCGAAGGAACTCTATTTCAACACCGAGGCGCGCGCTGCCCTCAAGCGCGGCGTTGACCAGCTCGCCGAGGCGGTGAAGGTCACGCTCGGCCCCAAGGGCCGGAACGTCGTCATTGACAAGAAGTTCGGCGCCCCGACCATCACCAAGGACGGCGTGACCGTCGCGAAGGAAGTCGAGCTCGCCGATCCGCTCGAGAACATGGGCGCTCAGATGGTGAAGGAAGTCGCGACCAAGACGAGCGACAACGCCGGCGACGGCACCACCACGGCGACCGTGCTGGCCCAGGCGATCTTCCGCGAAGGCCTCAAGAACGTCACCGCGGGCGCCAACCCGATGGCCATCAAGCGCGGCATTGACAAGGCCGTCGCGGCCGTCGTCGCCGACCTCAAGAAGATCTCCGTCCCGACGTCGGGCAAGAAGGAGATAGCCCAGGTTGGCACCATCTCGGCTAACAACGACAAGGAAATCGGCGACTTGATCGCCGAGGCGATGGAGAAGGTGGGGAAGGACGGCGTGATCACGGTTGAGGAGGCGCGTGGCCTCGAAACCACGCTCGAGACGGTTGACGGCATGCAGTTCGACCGCGGGTACCTCTCGCCCTACTTCATCACGGACGCCGAGAAGATGGAGGGCGTGCTCGAAGACGCCTACATCCTCATCCACGACAAGAAGATCTCGGCCATGAAGGACCTCCTCCCGATCCTGGAGAAGGTGGCGCAGACGGGCAAGCCCCTCCTCATCATTGCCGAGGACGTCGAAGGCGAGGCGCTCGCGACGCTCGTCGTCAACAAGCTCCGCGGCACGCTCAAGATCTGCGCCGTCAAGGCGCCTGGCTTCGGCGACC
>JADZCT010000107.1 GCA_020851455.1 Gemmatimonadaceae bacterium
GCGTCGCCGAGCCGTCGTGCCCCAGGAGCTCGGCGATCGCCGCGAACTGATCCTGGGTCTTCGCCAGCGCCTCCTCGAAAGGATCGTAGACGCTCGCCAGGTGATTGGCCGCCGCGACGACATAGGCGATGCCCTGGCCCATCCGGCCGGCGCCGAGTACCGCAACGTTCAGACTCGCTCCGGGATTCGGCTTCGACATGATCGCTCCCACCCGACCTGCAACGCACCCTAGCAGCGGCACCGGCGCGGCGGGCCATGCTCTTTTGACGCGACCCCATGAGCACGGCTCATGGGTGGACGACGAAGCTCTCACGCAACATGGCGAGAAAGGTCTTCACGGCGGGCGCCGGGAAGCCCGTGCGCCGGTAGGCCACCCCGCCGGTCGAGGTCCAGAGATTCGCGCCCGCAACCGCCAGCTCCGCGACGCGCTGATTCTTCGCCAGTTCGGCCAGCGCCTTGGGCAGACTGCAGAGGTAATCCGAGGCTGCGATGAGACTGAAAATCGCTACGTCCGCCACCAGCTCCACGCGGACGTTCGGGGGCTCGAGCCCGTTCGCCGCGAAGAAGGAGCCCAGGCGGTTGCGCCCCACGTAGTCGTTCTTCAGCGTGACCCAGCCGTACTGGCCGAGCTGTTCCGGTGTGACGCGGGTCAGGGCGGCGAGCGGATGCTTCGCTGCGGCGAAGATGCCGTGGCGGATCTCGGTCAGCGGCTCCTTGACGTAGTCGTTGCTGTCGGGGAAATCGAGCGTCGTGCAGACCACGTCGAGATCGCCGGCGATCAGCGCCGGCACGAGCGTGTCGATGACGCCGCTGCGCAGCTCGACGCCGATGCCGGTGTGCAGCTTCTGGAAGCGGGCGATGATCGGCGGCAGGTACTTGTGGCTCCAGACGAGGCCGGCACCGACGCGCAGTACGCCGCTCGCCCCCCCTTTGAGCGTCTGCAGCTCGGTGACGGCGTAGCTCAGCTCGCGGTCGATCAGGCGCGCACGGCGCGCCAGCACCTCGCCGTACTGCGTGAGCTTCACGCCGGTCGGCCAGCGCTCGAACAGCGGCACACCGAGCCGGTCCTCGAGCTGCTTGATGCTCTTCGAGAGCGCCGGCTGCGTCAGGTTCAGCACCTCGGCGGCCTGCGAGATCGACAGGTTGTCGGCCACCGCGAGGAAGTAGCTGATCAGCTTCGGCTGCAGATCGCGGATGATCCCCCGGTGGATGCGCTTGGCGCTGGGCATTGCCCTGACCGGCTCCTACACGTAGCACGGCGGCATGGCGCGGAGGTAGTCGTCCGTCGGCCGCTCGAGGATGAAGGTGCTGGCGAAGTGCTCGCCGGGCTCGAGGAACGGGTACGCGTCGTGGCTCGCCCACCGCGGGCGCGTGTAAGCCGGCGGCGACTCGATGACCGCCCTGCGCCAGGCGTTCGGGCTCTCGTACCACTGCTCCGCGATGCGATTCCAGCCCATGAACAGACGCGTGTCGGGGTGCGTGAAGCGGCGCGCGCCCGGCTTGGGCGGCGCGAACA
>JADZCT010000108.1 GCA_020851455.1 Gemmatimonadaceae bacterium
CGAAACGATGCGCACCGTGCGGCGCCCAAATGCGGCGCTCTTTTCGTTGTCGGTCCACTCGAGTTCGCAGTCCTTCAGCGCGCGGACGTGGCCCAGCGTCTCTTCGAAGTCCAGCGCCATGCTCAGTTCGAGCAGCAGCGGACGCGCCGGGCCGCCGTCGATGCCGTCAGGCGCGGCATAGCGCACCTGCGCGATTGCCGGACCCTGCCGGTCCTTGGCGCTGTTGGCCACAAAGGAGAAGTCGTAGGGGGCGGGCATCGTGTTGCCCTGGCTGTCCACGGCGCCGTAGACGCGCACGCTCACCGTCTCGCCGTCGGCCCAACGCGCCAGTCCGCCGGCCTCGGTGGCGTCGAACGTCAGCGTCTGCGTGCCCGGGTCGTACGCGACGCCGGCTTCGCCGGCGGTGTAAGCCTGGCCGTTGACTTGCACTTTCAGGGTCTCGGGGCGAATCGCGTGGTCTTCCTGCAGCATCACGCGGAAGGTCTGCCCCGCCAGCTGCGCGCCGTTGCTCGGATCGGTGCCGACCACCTTCGGCCCGCTGTTGTCGATGCGGAACTTGTAGTGCGCGGGCGCCGACCACAGCCCCGCGTTGCTCTTCATGCGAACATGCAGCCAGTACCAGCCGTCGGGCATGCCGCCCTCCGGAGGCACCGCCTGCCCTGCCTCCAGCGCGGCGCGCGCGAAGGACGCCTCGACGGTCTCCAGCGGCTTGATGCCCTGCCCTTGCGGTACGGTGTCGGGCTTCTGGTCAACGCACGCGGCGAAGTCGGCGATGCCGGCCAAGTCCTGCGCGGTCCAGGTGAAGGCGATGCCGCGGCTGCGCGCGGCGGGCAGCGCACGCAGGGCGTGGACCCAGTAGCGCATCCCCAACCGGTTGCCGCGCCATCCGCCGTCGCTGAAATCCAGGCGGTCGATCTGCCAGCTGCGCTCGTCGGACGCCTGCGCGTCGAAGAGTTTGAGCAGCGGAATCTCGCTCCGGCGCCAGGTCCCGTCGTCGGCGAAGTCCATCGGCGGGCCCATCACCGCGCCCGTGCGGTCCGTGTCCCAGCCCATGCGCACGCGGAAGCCGCCGCGCGGCTGGCGCCGGTTCTCGATCTCCTCCACCTCGCCGGTGTCGTTCAGAAGCAGCGTGTGGCTGCGCCCGGTCGAGCTGCGGAAGTGCAGGTTCACCGGCACTTCCTTCGGCACGCGGTAGTCGAGTTGCAGGTACGGCCACGGGCCCAAGTCGTAGCTGGTGCCCAAGAGCGAAAAGCCCAGGTGCGCGCCGTCCCTCCTCGAGCGCACCTCCAGGCCGCGCTGTGCGTCCGGACGCGCCCACGGCGGCGCCTCGGGCACGGTGGCAACCTCCATGTCCTGCACGCCAGCCACCGCTCGCACGTCGCCGTAGCGCAGACCCTCGAACTCGGGCGGACGCACCAGCCGCCCGCGCTGCCCCTGGCCGTCGGTGTCCAGCAGCACGCGCACGGTGGGGGCTTCCACGGGCTTGCGCGCGTTGAAGGCCGCCTGCAGGCGGAAGGTCCAGGTGGACTCCGAAGATCCTTCCATCGCGTTGCCGGCGCGGTCGGAGGCGCCGCCGAGTTTC
>JADZCT010000109.1 GCA_020851455.1 Gemmatimonadaceae bacterium
AGCGGCGTTGATCTTGGAAATGAGGCTGCTGGCGGTGCCGTCGTCCAGGGTGGTGGTGGCATCCACCGAGACGCTGCTCCCGTTAATCCTGAAGCTCGCGGGATTGTCGTTGACGGTGGTGACCGGTGTGATGCGGAAGCCGGCGTTCGCGAGGGTGGCGGCGCGGTCGATCGCGCGGCCGATCGGGCCGGAGCTGGCCAGCCGGGTCGCGGTGGCGAGCTGGCTGACCAGGACGCGGAACGAGCCGTTGATGGCTCCCGCGCTGGCGGTGGCGGTCAGGATCGCGGGCGAGGTGCTGGGCGTGTCCGTGGTGACGGTCTTGGCGTCCACCGAGCCGTTCTGGGCGAGGCTGGCCAGGATCGCCTGGAGCGCGGAGACCTGGTCTTTGATCGCGTTGACGCCGCTGAGCTTGTTCTGCTCCTCAGCCTGCTGCTTCTGGAGGAGCTGGACCGGCTGACGCTCGAGGGCCATGAGCTGGCCGATGATGTCGGCCGTCTTCAGGCCGGAGACGATCCCGTCGACCGAGAAGGTGCTTGCCACGAGTTAGGGCTTTCCTTTGAGCTTGCCGGCCTCGAGGTAGGCCTCGAGCTCCGCGACGATCTTGAGGACCTCGTCAGCGGGAACGCGGCGGATCACCTCGTTCGTCTTGGCATCGAGGATCTCGATGGAGACGATGCCGGTCTCGCTGTCTACGGAGAACTTCGCGTAGGCGTCTCTGGCCCCGGCCGCGTGCTGGATGACCTGGTGATCGAAGACGTCCACCCCGGGCGTCGGGCGACGCGTCGAGACCGCTGCTCCAACGAGCTGGTGGGCCTCCAGTCGCGTGGGATCGAGCTGCTGCCCGCCGGGGTGACCCACGGACCGAACCGTCTGGTCGCTCATCTTCAGACTCGCCTCCGCGGGAATAGCGCCGACGTTCGCCAGGAGCGATCGTGCCGCGCACCTGGGTTGATTATCGGCAACGGCGAGAAAGAGTTGAGGGCGGCGTGTGGTGGAGCGCGGGCCTCAACTCTTTCACAAGTGCGCCGATAACTGAGTGTGACGGGAGAGTGAGCCCCGGGCCGATAGGGCCGACGTCGAGGCGAGAGGAGGCGCCCCGCAGAACGAACTCGCCGCGGGGGCGCGACGCCAGCGGCACCAGGCAAGGATGCACCAGCAACGTAACAGGGAGATCAGGACAGCATGTACGTCACCACGAACATCAGCGCGCTGAACGCGCAGCGCAACCTCACCGTCACCGGCATGGGTTTTCAGAAGAGCGTTGAGAAGCTCTCGAGCGGCTTCCGCATCAACCGCGCGGCGGACGACGCGGCGGGCCTGTCGATCAGCGAGAAGCTGCGCTCCCAGGTCCATGGCACGGCCCAGGCGCAGCGGAACGCCCAGGATGGGGTCTCGATGATCCAGACCGCCGAGGGCGGGCTGAACGAAGTGCACTCGATGCTCCAGCGCCTTCGCGAGCTGTCCGTCCAGGGCGCCAACGACACCCTGGGCTCCGACGATCGCTCGGCCATCAACTCGGAGCTCCAGGCGCTGCTCAGCGAGATCGACGCGATCAAGGACCGGACGAAGTTCAACGGCCAGGCGCTGCTGACGGGCAATCTGGCGACCACGCGCTCGACGGGCACCCCCGGTACGCTGGCGGCCTCCGGCAGCGCGGGCGGCGGCGGCAACACCTCGACCTACGCGATCACGAACCTGGACGTCAGCAACGCCAAGGCGTCCACCACCTACACCCTGAGCGCCTCGGGTGGCGTGCTGACACTGAGCGATGGCACGCTCACCCAGAACGTCACCGTCAACGCCCCGGTGAACGGCGACCTGGTCCAGACGTTGAACTGGGACAAGCTCGGCGTGAAGTTCACCATCACGTCGACCAACAGCGGCGGCACCGGCGCACCCGCC
>JADZCT010000030.1 GCA_020851455.1 Gemmatimonadaceae bacterium
CGCCGAGGACGCTGGCGACGAACGTGAAGGATCGGAGGTCGACACCCCAGACCTGGCTAATCACGATCGCGCCCACGAAGGTCAAGACGAGGCGCAGGAGCATCGCGACGGATCCGCGAACCCCGGCGCTCACCCCGCTGAGCAGCCCGAGCCGGGACGTGAGCATGGCAACGATCCCGCTGACGCCGATCCAGAACGCCGCCAGGAGCGCTGGGAGCAGCAAGAGATAGAGCGCCGAGTAGCCGCGATCGCCGACGGTGAAGAGCGGCGTCGTCAAGCTTCGATAAACGAGATCCGAGGCCGCATCTCGGATGGAGCGCAGCGCCGGCGTCACCTCGCCCACACACCAGATCAGTAGGACCCAGAGCCCGAGCTTGAGCGCGAGGAACAGGAGCGAGAGATGCCCCGAGCCGGCAGGAGACGTCCGGCGCCGCGTGGCGCGGTTGCCGAGCCAGCGCGGGAGACGATGCTCCACCCGCGCGATTGCCCAATGCGTGGCGACTCCGACCAGGGCGACCGCGATCAGAATTACGAAATCAACAGTGCTGAGCGTCGGGTCCGTGACTCCAGCACTCACGGCGATCCCCTACAAGCCGATTCCGGGCTCATCCGTGCCCGTGCCATTCGCGCATGACCGGCGGGACGGCCGATCCCTCGGAGCTCACGCCATCGAGAAACGCGCGGGCGTCACTCCGGGAACGCGCCATCAGCTCCGCCGCGTGAGCGAAGTCGGCGGGGCTCACGTCGAGCGGGCACGGCGGCGGCAGCACGACCAGCCGGGTGCGGTCCTTGAGCGCCTCGATTTCCATGATGAGACGTTGCTGGATGAGGAGGCTCAACGCGTGAAGGCCCATTGCCAGCGCACTCCGCGGGACCGTGTGAAGACCGCAGGCGTACCCCGTGGGAAGGACGTAGACCTCCTCCGCTCCGAGATCGAGGGCATGAGAGATCGGCGTGTTGTTGGCCGCACCGCCGTCGATGAGCTGCTCGCCGTTCCACTCGACGGGCGGGAAGACGACTGGGATCGCCGCGCTTGCGAGTACCGCGCTGATGGCGTCGCCACGGGATAGCCGCCGCTCCGTTCCACTGCGCACGTCCACGGCGATGACGTGGAGGGGAATACTGGCGTCCTCCAGACGTGCGAGCTGGATGTTACGTTCGAGCAAGCGGCGCAAGCCGGCGCTCGGAATGAGGGAATTGCGGGAGCCGACGAAGCCCAGCAGCCCGGTGACGAGGTTGGCCGGGAAGACTTGCGGCCGGTCAATCGACCGCCAGACCTGCGCGAGCTCGTCTACGGTGGCCACCGTCGCCGGGCGCGAGGCGATGAACGCGGCGTTGACGGCGCCGACCGAGGTCGCCACGAGCAGATCCGGGACGATGCCGCGCTCGTAGAGCGCGGAGAACATCCCGACCTGAACCGCGCCGAGACTGCCACCGCCGGACAGGACGAAGGCAACTTTACTCACACCATCTCTCCCGTCGTGCTCCGGGCGTGGCGCTGCAACGGGACTGAGACACGGCCGGCGTCTCAGTCGATCGCGCCACCGAAGGCGTCCCCAGCAGCTCGGAGCAGCGCGCGCACAGAAGATGGCGGCGGATCATGGGCGCAGACATTTTCTCTGGGGAAGATGCGGGAGAGCACGACGGCGTTGCGCTGGCCCCGCAGCGGCTGCAACACGCCAACGACCTCCCGCATCCAATTCAATACCTCATGGGTGACGAGCTCAGCGCCGTGATTGCCGGACCGAGTCTCGGAGAGCTCGGTCTCCTGCTGCTCGTGGTCATCGTGCTCCATGCCATGGTCGTCACGCGCGAACGCCCGTGACCCGCCTCACCAAGCGCCGATCCACCCTCTTCGTGACGGCGACACTCGCCATCGCACTCTGGGCGTACCAGGCCACGGGGACCGATCGGGGTCTCGTCTTGTCGCCGAGCCGCATTCCCGCGAGCGAGATCCGCTCCGGCGGACCCGGCAAAGACGGCATTCCTGCCCTCGTGAGTCCGCGCGTGCTGGACGCCAGCGAAGCGGGCTACCTCCGCCCCGCCGACCGTGTCCTCGGATTGGCGCTTGGCGCGGAGTCGCGGGCCTATCCGATCCGCATCCTCAACTGGCACGAGGTCGTGAACGACGTCCTCGGCGGCGTGCCGGTGCTCGTGACCTACTGCCCACTCTGCGCTTCCGGTCTCGCGTTTCGCCGGGAGATCGCCGGGGAGACCCTCGAATTCGGCGTCTCCGGGCGGCTCTACCAGAGCAATGTCCTCATGTACGACCGCACCCATCTCGGTCTCTGGTCGCAGCTGCAGATGGAGGCGGTCACGGGCCCGCAGGCGGGAACGGCGCTCGAGCCGCTGCCACTGCAGGCGACGACGTGGGAGGCGTGGCGTCTCGCCCACCCGTCGACCAGCGTCTTGTCGCTCGACACCGGGCACACCCGCGACTACGGGCGCGACCCTTATCAGGGCTACGACCGCGTCCCGACGCTCATGTTCCCCGTCCGCTACATGGACGCCCGCCGCGATCCCAAGGATCTCGTCGTCGGCATCCTGAATGGATCCGTCGCGCGCGCGTATCCCCTGGACGAGCTCGCCCGCGCGCCCCGGCCGCTGCAAGACATCCTGGGCGGCCGCACGTACACCCTCGACTACGATCCGCACGCCAAAGCCGTGACGGTCCGCAACGACCGTGGCCTCATCGAGCCCGCCGCAGTCACGTTCTGGTTTGCCTGGCTCACCTTCCACCCCACGACCGAAGTCTTCCAGGCGAGCGACCCACCGTCCGCTCGCCACACCCCACCGCGTTCGACGCGGGACGCACCGGAGATCCTCCCACTCGCGGTCGGCAAGTGGTGGCTCTACGAAGAACGCGTCGCCTCCGGCGATCTCGTCGCGACCGAGCGCTGGAAGGTGCGGGCGCGCCACGCCGACGCCTTCGTGCTGACGACTCGGCAGCATCGGATCGATGGCATGCACGCGTCCGGGGACGGCGCGGACGACGATGACGTCGTCGCCGTCGAAGAGCAGCTCACGATCAGATCCGACGGTATCGTGCGCCGCTTCGCCGACAGTACGTTGGCGCCGCCGATGTATCTCCTGCCGACACCCGTCGAGCTCGATCGCAGCTGGGCGGACCGTGGGGGCCATTGTCAGGTCACGGCGAACGACGCGGTCGTCCGCGCGGCGGATCACACGTTCGAATCCTGCGTCCAGGTCACGTGCCGGCAGGGGGAGACGATCCGCATCGTTTCGTCCTACGCGGGAGGTGTCGGCCTCGTGCGTCAGGATCTCTGGTACGGAGGGCTCGGCCCCATCGACGGCGCGGGCGATGCCTCGGGCTTAGCGTCCTCCGAGCAGGTCGCCGCCGCCTCGACCCTCGTCCTCAAGGCCTGGGGCTCACACGCGCCGCACTGACCGACGCGGTGCCGACCGGACGACGCAACGTTTCACATGCCAGCTGCATCGATGCAGACCAGGAGGTGAGCGAACTGATGTCGTCGTTCCTATGCCAATACCGCGCCCTGACCCTCGCGTGCGCGTCCCTGCTCGGAATGGTTCTCGGAGCAGGGCTCTCGACCGCCACGGCCTTCGATCACGCCCCTCTCGACCAGGTGCTCCAGCAATATGTCGATGATCAGGGACACGTTGCCTACAGACGCCTCGCGGCGTATCAGCGCGGAGCGCTCGATGCCTACCTCGGAACCTTGGCGACCGCGGATCCCACCGGGTGGGACACCAAGGAGCAGAAGGCGTTCTGGATCAACGCCTACAACGCGGGGATTCTGGACGCGGTGCTGCAGGGCTATTCCGCCGAGACGTTTCTCAGTCGCGCGTCGCTCTTCAAGCGCTTCACGTTCACGGTGGCGGGCAAAGCCCGCACCCTCGACGAAATCGAGCACGGCATCGTTCGCCCGCAGTTCCGCGACCCGCGCACGCACTTCGCGCTCGTCTGCGCCTCCTCGAGCTGCCCGCGCCTGCGCCGCCACGCGTACACGGCGGCGACCCTCGACGCCGCGCTCGACGAGGAGGCGCGGCGGTTCATCAACGACGGGAATCGCAACGTGTTGAATCCGGCCGCCCGAGCGGTACAGCTCTCGTCGATCTTCCAGTGGTTCGCCGACGACTTCATCGCCGCCGCCGGCTCGGTGCCGGCTTACGTGGCGCGCTACGTCGACAGCGAGGCAAAGCGGGCGCTGCTCGACACGAAGCCCACGGACCTCACGTACCTGCCGTACGACTGGACGCTCAATGCGCAGAACGGGGAGCGTCCGTAAGACGTCGCCGCGGATCAGCCGGCTTCAGCTGCCATGCTTCCCCGGCTCCCATCCGTGCGCGCCAAGATGGGTTCGCGCCCAGGTCAGAGGCTCGGCTTCGAGCGTCGTCGCCATGGTGTCGTTCCATCGATTGAGCCAACCGAACAGGGCCGCCGATGAAGCCACCGTAGATGAAGTAGGACGGCCGAGGTGTGCGGGCTGAAGACCGGCCGAGGGGCAGCGTGGGTGAACAAACTACGACAGAACCCTACCCCTCGGCTACGCCCTACATCGACCCCTCGTCCGACATCGAGCAGTAGCGCTCGGAGCCGAGAATTACGTGATCCAAGAGTCGAATCCCGAAGAGGTCCGCGCAATCCTTGACGCGCTTCGTGATGGCGACATCCTCGGCCGACGGCGTTGGATCGCCGCTCGGGTGGTTGTGGGCGACGATGAACGCGGCGGCATTGGCGAGCAGTAGTCCCTTCATCACCTCGCGGGGTTATGTTGTGGCCCCGGTTATGTGATCGCATTGCCGTCCCACGCTGGACCTTCCTCGCCGAGCTGCTTCCCGACGCAACATAAGTTGGCCTACCCGGAGGACATCCCATTCCTCCAAGGAGGCCAGCGATGTTCGATCAGCTCTTCGGCAAACTCTCCGTCGTCGTCCACCACCGGGCCGCACCGTACGCGGCCGAGCGCGAGCGATTCCTTGAGCAGTGCGCCCGGCAAGGATACGTGCGGACCTCCCTCAAGCGGCTGGCAGCGACGCTGCTCGTTGCCGCGTACGAACTCCACGCACACGGCGGGCTTCCCGCAGCGCCGGACGACCTCGAAGCCGCTGCGGATCGGGTCCTGCAGCTACGGACGGATCTTCACCGCCCCGGGGATGCCCAGACCTATCGCGCGGAATTCATCCGCGCGGCGACCCAGTGGCTGCTCTTTCTGGGTGCGCTCCGCATGCCAGCCGTTCCTCCGCGACATTTCGCCGGCCTGCTTGAGGACTTTGCGCAATGGATGACCCAGGAGCGCGGGCTGTCGCCGCACACGATCCAGAATCGCCGATGGCACGTCGAGCGGTTCCTCGTGTGGCTCGACGAGTGCCATCGTCCAGTGGCGGAGCTGCAGGTGTGCGACGTCGATGCGTACTTCGCCGCGTTGCACCGCAAGGGGCTTTCGCGCGTCACGATCAAGATTCACGCGAACGGCATCCGGGCGTTCCTGCGCCATGCCGAACGACGCACGTGGTGTCCGCCTGGCCTCGCCGGCTTGGTGGCCGGACCGAGCATCTATCGACACCATCAGCTGCCGCTCGGACCGTCCTGGGTCGATGTCCAGAAGCTGATCGAGAGTACGGCATCCGACGCGCCCGTGGACATCCGGGATCGCGCGATCCTCCTGCTTTTTGCCGTCTACGGTTTGCGCGCCGGTGAAGTCGCTGCCCTGCGACTGGACGATCTCGACTGGGAGCAGGATCGACTCGTCGTGCCGCGCACGAAGCAGCGCCGACGACACGTTTATCCGCTCCTCCCCTCGGTCGGGCAGGCCATCACCCGATATCTCCAGGACGTCCGCCCACCCTGCGGCCTTCGCCAGGTGTTTCTGAAGATCCTCGCGCCGATGGGGCCGATGACCTCTCGGAGCCTCTATGCGATCGTCGCAGCGCGCTTGAAGCGCTTGGGAATCGCGGCGCGGCGGTACGGCCCGCACACACTGCGACACGCCTGCGCCGGTCGACTCCTCGCCGAAGGTCTGTCGCTCAAAGAGATCGGCGATCACCTCGGCCATCGCAGCCTCGACAGCACGCGCGTGTACGCCAAGGTCGATCTGCACGGCCTCCGTGAGGTCGCGGCCTTCGACCTCGGGGAGGTCGTATGACCCTCGCCGAACTCATCGACACGTACGTGTCGCACAAGCGCGCTCTCGGCATGCGGTTCGACAGCAGGGCGAAGATCTTTCGGATGTTCGCCCGCGCGCTGGGGCCGGTCGACGTGGCCGAGATCGATCCGGAGGCGGTGCGCGCATTCTTGAACCGCTCGCAGCTCAGCTCGTCGTGGCACACGAAGTACTACGCGCTGCGCGGGCTCTTTCGCTTCGCGATCCAACGCGGCCTGCTGCACGCCTCCCCGTTGCCGTACCTCATTCCGAAGCGGCCGGCGTATGCGACGCCATACATCTATGCGCCGGACGACCTCCGCCGCCTGCTCGACGCCACGGCGATGCTCGATCTGCACTACCCGAAAAACGGGTCGCGCCCGGGCATCCAACCCGAGACCATGCGGACCCTGATCCTGCTCCTCTACGGCGCCGGGCTGCGCCTCGGCGAGGCACTGGCGCTGACGACCGACGACGTCGATCTGTCCGCGCCGTGTCTCGTCGTGCGGAACACGAAATTCTTCAAGACGCGACTCCTGCCGATTGGGCCGAAGCTCGCAGCGACCCTGGCGTGCTATGCCGAGCATCGCGTCGCGCTGGCCCGCCAACTGCCGACGGCGACCACCTTTTTCCTCGACCGTTGGGGGAAGGCGATCGCGCGGCAGACCGCCGAACGCTATTTCCGAATCCTCCGCGATGGCATCGGGCTCGCGCGGCGCGATGGCGCCTACTTCCAGCCGCGACTCCATGATTTGCGGCACAGCTTCGCCGTCCATCGACTCGTGGCGTGGTATCGAGCCGGCGCGGACGTGCAGCGCCTGCTGCCGCAGCTCTCGACCTACCTCGGGCACCTCGGCCTGGCCGAGACGCAGCACTACCTGACGATGACGCCGGAGCTCTTGCGCGAGGCCAGCCGGCGCTTCGAGGGGTACGTGGGCCGGGAGGTCAGCCATGACCAATAGGAATGTCGTCGCGCCCTGGGTCCGGCGCTTTCTCTTGGAGCACGTCGTCGCGGAGCTCAACCTCTCGCGCCATACGCAGGCGAGCTATCGGGATGCCCTGGCGCTCTTCCTGCCGTTTGCCGCCAAGGCGCAGCGCCGCGCTGTCGATCACCTGGAGGTCGAGCACCTGTCGCCCGACATCGTGCGGGCCTTCTTGGCCCATCTCGAGGAGACCCGTCGTTGCTCGGTCACGACGCGCAATCAGCGCCTGGCCGCGATCCATAGCTTCGCGCGCTTTGTCGGCGCGCGCAGTCCCGAGCATCTGCAGTGGTGCGCGCAGCTCGCAGCGGTGCCCTTCAAGAAGGCGTCGAAGGGCACGCTCCCGTATCTCGACAAGTCCGAAATGGATGCGATCCTCGCGGCGCCGAATCGTCGCAGTCACCAGGGAATACGCGATCACGCGCTGCTGCTCTTTCTGTACAATTCCGGCGCGCGTTGCGACGAGGCCGCACGGCTGATCGTCGCCGACCTGGACCTCGGCACCTCGCCGGCAGTGAAGATCCTCGGCAAGGGCAACAAGGTGCGCCTCTGCCCGCTCTGGCCGGCAACGGCGAACACCCTCCGAGCCCTGACCGACGGTCGCGACACGCAGGATCGCGTGTTTCGCAACCGCCGAGGCGCGCCGATCACGCGCTTCGGGATCTACGCCATGGTGAGCCGGTACGCGCGTCAGGCGACGCAGGGTGTCCCATCCCTCGGTGCGAAACGCGTCAGCCCGCACGTGATCCGGCACACCACCGCCGTCCACCTGCTGCGTGCCGGCGTCGACATCAACACGATTCGCGCCTGGCTGGGCCACGTCTCGCTCGACACCACCAACGTCTACGCGGAGGTCGATCTCGAGATGAAGGCTAAGGCGCTGAGCACGTGCGAGATTCCGGAGGCCCGAGCCACGCAATCCTGGCATCGCCAGGTCGGGCTGCTCGCTTTCCTCAAGGAGCTGCAACGCGCGACCTGAAGAATCATCGGCCGACTTATGTGGCGCTGCCTTGCACGGCAACGACGTCCGCTGAGGGAGAGCAAGCGTGACGCCACATAAGTGCGGCCACAACATAACCGCGC
>JADZCT010000110.1 GCA_020851455.1 Gemmatimonadaceae bacterium
CGGCAATCGCCTCATTGAACTGCTCGTTGCCAGCGGGTCCGAGATAGGCCTTCGACTCCTGCTCGCTGAGCAGCCACCGTTCCGCCGCACGGACGGCTTCCAGCACTACAGTCCTGCCGCGATCGTCCTTGTAGACACCAACGCCCAAGTCCACCTTCTCCGGCGACGAATCCATCCGGTACGCGGCCATGAGACCCAGGATCGGATCATCAGGAAGAGCACTCAGCGTCTGGAACATGCAGATCCCTGTGCCGGCGAGAGTCGAAGGTGTTACTCAGCGGATTTCTTTCGTGTGAAGACGATCGGGCGCACCGTGGGTTCGAATGGAATCTCCAGTTCCGCAATCGCACCCTCCGCGTCCGCCCTGAACGACACCGTGAACGAGACCAGGTTCGGAATGATTCCCCAAGCACGCGTGCTCGGATCGGCCCTGAAGACGTCGTGGCTCACATGATTCAGCGATGTGTGCATTCGATCGAAAGTGAATGACAGCTCGCCCGACGCACTCGCCCCAATCACAACCGTTCCATAGCCTGAGTGCTCGTAGACGCCGGCGTACTCAGTAGCGGGCCTCGATGTGCCCACCGCAAGCGCGACAGAAGTGGGCGCCGCACTCGTGCGTGCCTTCATGGCCGCCTCCGCCGCCTTGAAGCGGGTCGTCCAATCAATCGGGGTCAAACCGAGAAGCCGGTCGTACAGCCAGTACGTCGCGATCGTGGAGGCCTCGCTGGTCGAATTTGTCAGCACGACGATTCCCAGCTTCTCGTGCGGCATCCAGCTCATCATCGACGGATACCCGTCGATCCCGCCGGAGTGCGTGACCATCATATGCCCCCGATAATGCGTCTTGACCAGTCCCAGCGCGTACATGTTCGGACCCAGCTCCGGCCAATCCATTTCGGCGACAGCGATATCGCCGCCCATCAACACGCGGGGTGTTTGAATCGCGTCCAAGGCGGCCTTCGGCACGACCTGTTGCCCCGCTACTCGCCCTTCCGACAAATACATGAGGACGTACTTCAGCATGTCCTCGAGCGTCGAGCCGATCGACCCCGCAGGCGCAATGTTGTCGATATCGCGCAGCGCCACGCGCTCCAGGCCGTGCTCGCGCAACTCATAGGGCTCGGCGCGACCGTGCGCACCGAACTGCTCTCGGTAGGAGACTTGCGAGCTCGTCATGTGCAGCGGCGCGAAGATCCGCTCCCGAACGAGTGCTTCCCACGAGCAACCCGTGATGCGCTCCGCCAGTTGACCAGCCGCGAGGTACATCAGATTGTTGTATTGCCACTTCTGGCGAAACGTAGCACTCGACTCAATGAACC
>JADZCT010000031.1 GCA_020851455.1 Gemmatimonadaceae bacterium
TCGAGATGGAGCTCGGGTAGTATTTTTCGTTGAAGAGATTCGAGACGGTCAGGTTGTAGTGCACGGGTCGGCCGAAGGTCCTGGCCGTGTAGCCGGCGCGGGCGTTCACGACGATCCGTGGGTCGAGCAGGTAGGGAAACGCGTCGTTGGTCTCGAAGGCCTTTGCCTGGCCGCGATAGCCGATGTTGGCGCCGGTGGAGAAGCCCTTGAGCCAGCCCGCGCTGACACGATAAGAGCTCGTCACGGTCCACACGTGAGTGGGCGAGCGGATCTGCGCGCGGCCGACGATCGCGGGATTGGCAGGATTCTTGGAGATATACGAGTGCGTCTGCGTGTAGCCGCCCACGAGCTGGAAATTGCGGGTGACGTTCGCCGAGAGGCGGAGTTCGAAGCCCTGGGCGCGATTCTCGCCGACCTGGGTCTCGTAGGTGTAGGCGCCGATGGCGTCGGTGGCGCTGAACGACTGGCGGCCGTTGATGTTCTTGGTGTCGAACACGGTCGCCTGGCCGCTGTAGCGACCGTCGCCGAAGTCGAACTTGAGTCCGTAGTCGAGACCCTTGGCGATGAGCGGATCGAACGGCGTGAGCGAGCGATCGGCGTTCGTGCGGAGCGTGGTGATCTGGCGGAACGACTCGGAGTAGTTGACGTAGAGACCGAGGGCCTTGGTGACGCGAAAGACCGCACCGCTTTGCGGCGTGGTGCGGTCGCGGTTGATCCGCACGCGCGTGTTGGCGAGATAGTTCAGCGAGAGGTTGTTGATCTTCGAATAATTGAGCCCGGCGAGGACCATCAGGCGCTCGTCGAAAAGGGCGAGGGCATCGACGAGGTAGTATTTGTTCTCCCAGAACCGGCCGCCGCTGTACGCGGTGTCGCGTGCACCGGAGAGCGGCGGCACGGTGCGATCCCAGGTGGCCGGGTTCGCGAGGTCCCATTCCGGCGGCGTGGGCACGCCGACGCCGCCGACGATGCCGGACGTGCGGCTGTTGGAGTCGCTGCGGGAAGCCACGTACTCCCAGCCGGCGACGAGGCGGGTGTAGTGGCGGCGGGAGAAGTCGAAGCGCGCGGCAAGGTTGAGCGTGTTGGCGAACACGCGGCTGGTGGCGTACGAGCCGCTCAGGCTGCGCGAATACGGCAGGCGGCCGGCCGGCGTCGTGGCCGTGATGTTGATCGCGGTGGCGCCTGCTTCCCAGGCGTTGCGGTGGGTCGTGGTGACGCCGGCGACGTTGCGGATCACGAGGCGCTCGGTGAACGCGTGCTCGAGCGTGGCGGAGTAGATGGTATTGCCGGTGTGCGTGCCGAGTCCGGGGCCCTGGCCGTTCCAGGTGCGCGGGATCATGTCGGCGAACTTGACGACGAAATTGTTGGGGACCGTGCGATTGTTGTAGCGCGGCCAGTTCGACGTGCCGGTGAGATCCATGTCGACGAACTCGGCGTCGAGCAGGAGCGACGTTCCCTTGCGCGGGGCCCAGCGCAGCGCCGGCGCGAGGAACGTCTTCGTTTGCGCGTCGAAGTCGCGGTAGCCGTCGCGGTCGAGGTAGGACGCGTCAATGCGGTAGGCGACCGTGCCGCTCTTGTTCATCGGTCCGGTGGCGCCGATCTCGGCGCGGTAGTAATCCCAGGAGCCGACGTCCAGCTTGGCGTTGAAGGCGGCCTTGGCGGACGGCTGCTTCGTCACCGTGTTCGCGACGCCGCTGGGATCAAGCTGGCCGTAGAGCACGGAGGCCGGGCCGTTGACGACCTCGACGCGGGCGACGTTGGCGGAGTCGTAGCTGCGGAGGTTGGTGTTGCCGTTGCGCGCGCTGAAGAACGTGGTGAAGCCGCGAATCGTATAGCTCTCGAGGTTGCCGGTCGCGGCGCGCTGCGAACTCTGCACGCCCGCCGACATGCCGATGATGTCGTAGACCTCGGTGAGACCGTAGTCCTTGAAGAGCCGCTCGGTGATGATGTCGATCGAGACGGGCATCTTTTTCAGCTCGGTCGCGACCTTCGTGGCGCTGATGGAATTGGTGGCGGCGTAGCCGGACTCCGCGTCCGACTGGATGGTGAACGCGGGCAGGAGCACCGCTTCATCGGCCGGTGGTTGCGCGGCAGGAAGAGTCTGCGCGGCGAGCGCAAGCGGGGCGAGAAGCGCGGCGGCGAGCCGGCGCGCGTGAGGGTTTTTCATGCGAGGGGGAAACAGCAGGGTGGGGAACGGTCTTGCGTCTTCTCTGCTGGCAGGCCGGGGTGAACCCAACAAACCCTTCCACGGTGAACTCGTTCACTGCGCCGGATCGCCGTCAGACGGGGAGCAGGTCCTTGAAGCGGGAATTCCACTCGATGCCGAGGCCGGGGGCCTGCGGCGTGCGGTAGTGGCCTTCGGCGCAGACGAGTGGCTCGGCGAGGAAGGCATTGGCGGTGTCGAGCACGTGCGGGTTGTACTCGCAGAGCGAACAGCTCTTCGCGGCCGCCGCGAAATGCAGCGCGGCGGCGATCTGCGGGCCGAGCGCGATGCTGAGGTGCGGGACGATTTCCCCGGTGAAGGCGGCGGCGATGCGCAACGAGCCGGTGAGGCCGCAGCGGCCGAGATCCGGCTGGACGACGCCGACGCTGTTCAAAAAAGGCCGCAGCTCCCGCAGGCTGCGGTAACTTTCCCCCAAGGCGAGGGGCGTGCGCAGGGCGGCGGCGAGGGCGGCGTGAGCTTCGACTTCCTCCGGATAAAGCGGGCACTCGAGCCAGCGGGCGTTGCGTGCGTCGAGGTCGCGCCCCATCGCGATGGCGCACTCGGGCGGCAGATGCCACA
>JADZCT010000111.1 GCA_020851455.1 Gemmatimonadaceae bacterium
ACGGGGATTGCAGCAGGCGGACGATCGGGGCTCACCGCAGTGATAACGGCGCTCTGCTTCCTGTGCGCCCTGTTCCTTGCGCCGTTCCTGACTATCGTTCCGGCGTTTGCCTACGGACCCTCGTTGATCATCGTCGGGGTACTGATGATCGCGCCGATCACCAGGCTGAGATTCGACGACCTCTCGGATTCAATCCCTGTGTTCTGCGTGATCACCCTCATCAGCTTCACCTACAACATCGGGATAGGCATCACGGCTGGGTTTATTGTCTACCCGCTGCTCAAAGTGCTGTCAGGAAAAGGCAGAAGCGTAAACGCGAGCATGTGGGTCCTCGCAGGATTGTCCCTGCTCTTCTTTGTCTTCTATCCGTATTAGCGGGACTCGTCCTTCAGGACCAGCTTGTCCTTTCCCACCGAAACTATCCGCATAAGGCGCCTCTGCCCGGCGGCGGATGATGTGGAGAATTCCAGCAGCGCGTCACCCTCCGTAAGGGTCCATGTTCCGGGGATGTCCTGGCCGCGATCGGACGGACCGGGCGCATGCACGACCATCGGTCCATCGGGGTGGAGCTCAAACGATGTTCGGCCGCGGGAGGGCGGAAACGTAAATGAGACCGGGCGGTAGACCTGTGCGCTTCCGGTATCCTCTTCATGCGAATGCACCCAGTGCCGGTGCAGTGCCACCTTCAGGGATTTCTTTCCCATGCCAAGCAGATCCTATGTTCCGATCGAGCTGCGCGGGCCGTCCAGCGCCGCGTGAATCCGCACCACCTGTTGGGCAGTAAGCATATACATTGCTGCATCATCTACATAGTCCATGTAGTTCATGAACATGTCCCCATTCGGTCCGTTGTTGCAGGAGATGTGCGGAAACGTTGGTTTTCCATAATTGGGTCCCGACGCATTCGGCGTATCGGCCACATAGTCCGTTCCGCCGCAATCCTCCCTGTCACCCCAAATGTGACGCAGGTTGAGCCAATGTCCGATTTCATGTGTTGCTGTCCGGCCCAGGTTGAACGGCGCTCTCGTCGTCCCACCCGTGCCAAATGCGGTATTCAGAATCACGACGCCGTCTGTCTTGGCCGGCCCGCCCGGAAACTGAGCGTACCCAAGGAGTCCGCCCGCCAGCGTGCACACCCAGACATTGAGGTACTTTGTGGACGGCCATCCGTCGACTCCGCCGGTGGATTTCGACTTCACCGTGTCGCCTGTACCGAACGACGTGCGCGTCGTCTTGGTGCGGGTGATGCCGGTCGTGGCTTTCCCCTTCGGATCCTTGGAGGCCAGCACGAACTTGATCCGGGAGTCCGTGACCAGACCCTTCCACACCAGCGGGACTTTGCTCTTGTCCGGGTTGGTGGCCCGGAAGTCTTTGTTGAGGACCGCGATCTGGCGCTTGATCTGTGCGGTGGAGATATTCTCAGAAGCAGTCCTGTAGACGACATGGACCACAACCGGAATTGTTGTGACGCCCGTGCGATACGCCGCACGCAACAGCATTCTCCGGGCCGTCGCGTTTTCCAGAGCAGCTTGCCGCTGACGGAATCCCGGATCGGTCTCCAGCAGTCGGAAGTGAGCGCTCATGGTCCCGCAATGCCTGCGTTTCACCGTTCTCTTCTGTGCCATGGTTCTGTGGCCTCCTCACGCGGATTGTGAAAGAATGCACGTCCTTGTCGCGTCCACAAGGGTCTGAACGATATCCCTCTCCGGGGAGTTCCTCCCCCCTGCGGGGATTTTGAAACGATCTTTGTTATCTTTCAGACAGAGATGCGAGACTGCACCTCTTCACCGGAGTTGAACCCTATGCGAAACATCAAACGAAGACTGCGCCATCTTCGGCACCACGGGACGCATGCAACCTGCACTAGGGGCTTTCTGGTGCCGGGCTGTGGCGTTATCGCGTGCATGCTGATCATTTCACTGTTCTGTAGCGGGGCAGAGACTGACTCCGTCCTGCGTATCATGACGTGGAACATCCGGTATGACAATCCGGATGATGGCATCCACGCCTGGGGATTGCGAAAGGAGGAACTCGGTGCCTTCATCAGATCTCAGGGAGTGGATCTGCTCTGCATCCAGGAAGGGCTTCATTCGCAGGTCGCGTATTTGAAGGAGAC
>JADZCT010000032.1 GCA_020851455.1 Gemmatimonadaceae bacterium
ACGATTTTGCGCGTGGGGTCGCTGGACGAGATTGGCGGCCTGGACATCGAGTCGGTGGAAGTGGTGAAGGGGGCCGCGGGTGCGTCGCTGTACGGGACGTCGGCGGCGAACGGAGTGATGATCATCAAGACGAAGCGCGGCGCGAGCCAGGACGGCGTGCGGTTCAACGTGCGCTCGGAATACGGCATGAGCGACCTCAGCTCCGCCCGCTGGCCGATGCCGGTGTACCACACGCTCGGCCTCGACGAGACGGGCAAGCGTTTCTGTATGCAGGGCTCGGCCAACGTCGCGACATGCTCGCGCTCGGTGGTGTTCATGGACGAGATCATGCGCATCAACAACGTGAACGCCGACACGTCGCGCACCCCGCTGCCCTTCGAGAACAATGCGCCGTCGCACTCGACGGGCGGCACGCTGAACCTGTACCAGGCCGCCATCTGGCCCGGCCAGTACTACAACGGCTTCGCCCAGATGGCCACGCCCAACCCGTCGTCGCTCACGTCCGTTGACGCCACGGGACGCGCCGGCACCACGCGCTACTTCGTGTCCGGCTCGTTCACCGACGAAGCTGGCGCCTTCAAGTACCTCAAGGGCCAGCAGTCCGCGCGCGGCCGCGTGAACCTCGACTACGAAGCGCGGAGCGACCTGCTCTTCTCGGTCAGCACGCTCTTCGACCGAAGCAGCACCGACCTGCACAACGTTGACATTGGCACGCTCATGCGCGGCGCTCCCGCCGGTACCGACTACACCGCCGTTGACACGCTCGGACGTCCGATCATCCGCGGTGGCGGCGCGCCGATCCGCGGCACGGGCAACGGGGCCGGCGTCTTTCTTTACGACCCGTTGAACTCGAACCGCGGGCGCTCCTCGCAGCGGCTCCTCTCCAACCTGTCGGCCACGTACTTCCCGGCGGAGTGGATCACGCTCGAGGCGGTGGGCGGCTACGACCTGCGTACGCGGTCCGATGAGAGCGCGGCCTACAAGGGTTACCGCACGCAGTCGTTCTCGTCGGGCACGAACTTCGGCAACATGAGCATCAGCGACCGCCGCGAAGAGGCCATCAACGGCAACGTCTCGGCAACGGTTCGCAAGCAGCTCACGAGCACCATCAACAGCAAGTACACCCTCAAGGGTCTGTACGACGCCGACGAAGTGTGGTCGAACAGCGGGAACGGCCAGCAGTTCGTGGTGAAGGACGTGTTCACGCTGAGCAACCTCGGCACGAACATGAGCAACAGCTCGTCGTCGCAGCGCATCGTGAACATGGGCGTCGTGGGCGGCGCCAACTTCGATATCAAGGGCAAGTACATCCTCGACGGCACCTACCGCTACGACGGCAGCTCGCTCTTCGGCGCCGGCAACCGCTGGGCGCCGTTCGGCCGCGTGTCGGCGGTGTGGCGGCTCTCGGAAGAGCCGTTCTTCAAGATTCCGCGTGTGTCCGACGTTCGGCTTCGCGGATCGCTCGGCTCGGCGGGCAACACCCCCGCGTTCACGGCGCAGTACGAGACGTACTCGTGCTCGACCTCCGGCTGCTCCCTGGGCCAGGCGGGCAACTCGAAGCTGAAGCCCGAGACCACGACGGAGGTCGAGGTGGGCCTCGACATGACCCTGTGGGATCGCCTGGGCATCGAGCTCACCAACGCCAATAGCTCGACCAAGAACCAGATCCTGAACGTTCCGACGCCGGCCGCGCTGGGCTTCTCCAACCAGTGGCGGAACGCTGGAACGCTCGCCAACCACACATGGGAGCTGAGCGCCAGCCTTCCGGTGATCACGAAGCGTGACGTGCAGTGGTCAATGCGCGCCTCGTGGGACCGCACCCGCACGTTCATCACAGAGCTGTTCATGCCCGAGTATTTCCGCAGCGGCGGCACGTCGCAGGGCACGGGCAGCTTCTTCCTCGTGACGGCCGATCCAACGAAGGTGGACGGCTACCAGAAGAACCAGTACGCCACGATCTGGGGCCGCAAGTTCTACAAGAGCTGCGGCGACATGCCGGCCTCGGTTCGGTCCGACTGCGGCGCTGGCAAGTCCTACCAGGTTGACAACAACGGCTGGGTTGTGTGGGTGGGCGCCGGTAACACCTACAAGGACGGCATCACCAAGAACCTCTGGCAGACCAAGTTGCCGGCCGCCAACTCGCCGTGGAACTACGCGCTCTACTACGGCCACCCGATCATTGACCGCCCGCTCAAGGGCGAAGTCGGCGAGGGCACGGGCACCAACCACATCATCGGAAGCGCCCTGCCGAAGTACCGCGTCAGCTACAACACGACGTTCACCTACAAGCGCCTGACGCTCTACGGGCTCCTCGACGCAACTATGGGCCACAGCATCAACAACCAGATGGAGGGCTGGGGCCTGCTCGACTACGCCTCGAGCTACTTCGACTTCGGCAACTCCAGCGTGGAGCTGGCCAAGCCGCTCGGATATGGGTGGCGCGTTGCGAGCCCCGAAGGCGTGGGCTCAGGCGGGTTCTACGACCTTCTCGGGCCGAACAGCTTCAACGTCCAGGACGGGTCGTACATGAAGTTCCGCGAGTTCAGCGCGTCGTACAAGGTTGGCCCGATCGGCGGCGTGGGCGACTGGACGTTCGGAATCGTCGGCCGCAACATGGCAACGTGGACCAAGTACCGCGGGCTCGATCCAGAACTTGGTGTGAGCGGCGCAGGCCAGGCAGGTTCCGGCCTCATCAATCAGGTTGACAACGGCGGGTATCCCCCGGTCCGCACGTTCACGTTCTCGCTCTCGACCCGGTTCTAGGAGCTACCCCCACAATGATCCGCAAAATCATACCGATGGTCGCCATCGCTGCGCTCGCAGGCCTCACGGCCTGCGAGAACCAGTTGGTGGTGACCAACCCGAACGCCGGCGAGACGAAGCGCGTGCTTGGCACGCCCAACGACGCCGAGGCGATGATCGGCACGTACTGGAAGCGATGGATGAGTGGCGTATACGGCAGCACTACCAACCTGGAAGGGATGGCGAACATCATCTCCTTCATGAACTCATCGTCCCTCGCGAATAATTGCCAGAACGCGCGCACGCCGTTCACCGGGGCGTCGAACGTGAACGCCCCCGGCAATGTCTGCTCGGGCGAGCAGCAGCGCCTCTATTTCTACGACAACGAGGTGAACCGTGTGGCTGCCAGCTTCCTGGGCCAGATGGCCAACGGCTTGACGCTCGGGACCCCGGCGCGCGACGGCCGCGTGAAAGCGTGGTCATACTACCTTAGCGGTTTGGCCGTCGGCTACACGGCGCTGATGTATGACTCGACGTCGGTGGTCAGCGTCGGTCAGGCGGCCGAAGACGCGGGCAAGATGATCGGCTACAAGGACGCCGCCGACTCGGCGTACGCGTTCCTGCAGAAGGCCATTGACGCAGCCGCGGCTACTCCCGCGGGTAGCGATGGCTTCCCGATTCCGGCGGCATGGCTACCCTCGCCGACGTCGTACACGTCGGCCGAGTTCGTCCGGCTCGTCCGCAGCTACAGGGCGCGGCTCCGCGCGTACATGGCCCGGACGCCCGCCGAGCGTGCGGCCGCGGACTGGGGCGCAATCATGGCGGACGTGGATGGCGGCATCACCAGCGACCAGGTGATCACGACGAGCACTACCGCGGGGCCGTCCATCTCGTGGCGGCAGCAGTACGAGGCTTACCAGAACTGGCACCAGATGCCGCCGTTCTTCATCGGCATGGCGGACGTGTCGGGCAGCTACGCGGCGTGGATCGGCACGCCCGTCGGCAACCGCGGCGCCGGCAACTCCGGCTTCTTCATGGTTACGCCGGACCTCCGCTTCCCGCAGGGCAACACCCGCGCGGACCAGCAGGCGGACTTCACGATCAAGTCGTGCGAAGCGGCCTCGACGCCGTGCAAGCGCTACTTCGTGAACCGGCCGCAGGGCGGTGACGACTTCTCGGGCCCGGGTTTCGGGACGAGCAACTACGACTTCGTGCGCTACCACTCGTGGAACACGAAGGGCGACGGCACCGCGCGCAACGGCAACACTGTGATCATGTACAAGGCGGAGATGGATCTGCTGAAGGCGGAAGGTTTGTACCGGAAGGGCGATTATGCGGGCGCGGCCGCGCTGGTGAACATCACGCGCGTGAAGAACGGCCTGCCGGCGATCGCGGCATTCGACGCGACGTCGAAGGTTCCCGGCGGCGCGAACTGCGTGCCGAAGGTTCCGGTCGCGCCATACAACGTGGTTGACTGCGGTACGCTGTGGGATGCGCTCAAGTACGAGAAGCGCATCGAGACGGCGTACTCGTCGTACAGTCCGTGGTTCTTCGAGGGCCGCGGCTGGGGCGACATGGGCGAGGGCCAGCCGACATTCTGGGCGGTTCCGTTCCAGGAGCTCCAGTCGCGCGGGTACTCGATCGCGCAGGTTTACGGCGCGGGTCCGGGCATTGGTAACGCCCCGAACTCGGTGTCCGGCAAGAGCGCTTATGGCTGGTAGGCACCGCATGGCTGCGCCGGTGGCACGCGTCACCGGCGCAGCGGCGGCTTGCCTGATGTTGACATCGTGCTACACCCTGCAGGCGATCCCCGGCGGCGCGGCACCAACACTGGGCATGAGCATCGCCATGGATCTGAATGACGCGGGCCGCGCCGCGCTGGGCGGCTCGATGGGTCCGGAGATCCTGCAGGTAGAAGGAAGGCTGACGCGCAACGACGACGATGCGTACCAGGTTGCCGTTGCGTCCATTCGCTTGCTGCGTGGCGGTGAGCAGACGTGGGCAGGCGAAAAGGTCAGCATAAGGAAGGAGTACGTAGCCCGATTGTACGAGAAGCACTTGTCGAAGGGCCGGACGGCAGCGGCAGCAGCCGTTGGAGTAGGGGTGGTTGCCTACTTCGCGACGAAAGCCATTATCGGGGCCGGCCTTGGAACTGATCCTGAAGGGAAACCGCCGATCGATACCGCCGGCCATTCGTTGCGGCGCCCGGTCCGTCCGTAACTCTTCGTACCACGACTCACCCCCACGGAGTTCTGATGCGACGCATTCACTACTTCTCGGCTCTGATCCTCGCTGCGGGCGCTGTCAGCGCCTGCAAGCCGGCTGAAGTAATCAAGACCGAGGACATCCCCACGGCGGGCGTGCGGTTCATCAACGCAGCGCCCGACACCGCCGGCGCTTACGGGCTCGACTTCCGGTGGGTGGACCTTGTGGAGAACAACGTCCAGTACCGCATTTCGTTCCGCAACGGGCCGGCGACCTCCGGCGGTATCACGGCGCAGATGCAGACGGTGTTCCGCCCGGCGCGCGCCGGGGCGCGGCACTTCCGCATCTTCCTCGACGACACGCTCCAGAGCATCGGGTCAACCGTGGTCAAGGACTCCACGGTGAACCTGGAGGCTGGCAAGAACTACACGGCCATCCTCTGGGGTGAGGGGCGCGCTGGCACGCTGCGGCTGGCGTTCTTCGCGGACGTGCCGAACGATCCCGGCAGCAGCGTTGCGCTTCGCGTGATCAATGCAACCAGTGCGGCGATTGACGGCCGGTACTATGCGCAGGGCGGAGCAGCGCCTGCGGCGGCCACTTGGGCCGGCGTCGCGGCATACTCGGCTTCGAGCTTCGTGACTGCAACCCCCGGCAACTACATGTTCAACATCCGCGCGGCCGGATCGGCGACGAACATGTTCGCTGACATGCTCGCGCTGCAGGGGCAGGCGAAGACGGTTGACATCCCGGCCACACCGGGCACGCAGCAGGCAGGCTCCGCGGTTACGCTGGTAGTGTTCCCGGCCTCAACGGCCGGTGCGCGCACGCCTCAGACCGCCGCGTTCCAGGTGCCCGCCGGCGCGTTCATGTGGGATCGGCGCCCGCCATACTAGCGCCAGCCGAGCAGGAAGAGAAGCGAGGAAGGGCCGCCCCGGATTCGGGGCGGCCCTCTTGCAATGTCCGGCTGCGCCCTCTTCCCAACGCGGGGCAGGAGCAGTAGCGTAATCACCCAGCGCCGCGATGCCGGAGGGCGGGAATCGCTGCCTGCGCGCGGCTCGTGACCAGTAAACACGGGGTACAACCAATGGTTATTCCCAGGCACGCACTGCCCATTCTCGCCGCCGCACTCATGCCGGCGCTGGCCGCAGCTCAAGGACGCGACCAACGCGGAACCCGGTCCGATTTCGGGGGCATGGTGTCGAGCGCGCCGATCGGGCTTCGGCTCTCAAATGGCGATGTGGAAGACATGAATCCGGTGAAGTACCTGGTTGACAAGCGGAAGGACCTCAAGCTCTCGGACGACCAGCTCAAACAGTTGCGGGCGATGAACGACTGGCTCAAGGAGTCCACCAAGCCGCAGTACCACGTGCTCGACTCCCTCAGGAACGCGACCCGCGCGCGCGCTGGAGAGAATGCCGACGTGGAGAGGGTCAGGGTTCAGATGGCGCGCGAGGAGGCGGCGGGCGTGGTCAAGGCCATTCGGGACGGCTACCAGGCCAAGCTGGCGGACGCCATGGCCGTGCTTGACGAGTCACAGAAACCGAAGGCGGAAGAACTGCTCGCCCGGCAGGCCAAGGAATCCGAGGAAACGCTGAAGGACAAGATGGGCGCCGGCCGCGGGGGCATGGGCGGCGGGCGGCGGGGCGGGCGGCCCCCGGCACTATAGGCTTCCGCAGACTGGGTTGGCGAGTGGGGGGTCGTGGGGCCGGCGTGTCAAGGCGCGCAGGCTCTGCGCCGCTCTATGGGTGACAGCCGGCTGCTGGGCCGATGCACGTTCCCCCGACACCGCGACGACGGCGGCGAGCAGGCCGGTGAGGGCCAGGCGCCCGGTCACTTCAACAGCGCCGTGATTGCGTCGAGGATGCGCGTTTCGAGGGCGCCGCGTGACGTGCAGCGGGAGTAGGCCTGCGAGAATGTGATGGGGCGCGCCGAGGCCTCGACGTTGGTGACGAGGCGGCTGCCGGTGCCGGATGGCTGGACCTGGGCGACTACGGTGACGAACATGTCGTACGAGTCGGCGTTGGCGCCGATCTGCGTGGCGCCGCAGTCGAAATACCGGCTGAGGGCAACCTTGCCGAGCCGCTGGCGGATCTTGAAGCCATCGTTCCCGATTGTCTTTGTGCCCACCTCGAGGCGGGAGACCGGGACGCCGATCGAGTCGAAAACGGCGGGTAGCACCTTCCAGACGCGCTCAGGTGCGTAGTCGAGCGTGTTCACGTGCGGACCGCTCGACGGCGCGATGGTGATTGTGCCAGCTCCACCCACAGCGATGTCCTGCGTCACCGGGCGGGTGCTGCTGACAGTGCCGGAAGAGGCGCAGGCTGCCGCGCCGGCCAGGGCGAGCGCAAGGATTGGTCGGATCATGGTGTTTGGGACTCCGTGGATGGCTGCGTCCACCCCAACCTACGGCGTTTCCCCGCGCGCTGCCACCGCGGGCGGCAGTCGGCGCGGAGGCGGTCCCGGGGCCATCTTAACCGGCGTGACTCCAGCCCCGGACGCGCACGCCCCGTGAGAACCAGCCATGGCCAGTTGATGCCGCGTCCCGGCGGGGCGTTGACCGGACACCTGCGAGCGATGGATGCGGACTCAGGCGCAGCGCCCGGTGCAGGATCGGCATGCCGGAGAGTGCTGTACTTGGCCGCGTGCGTCATGGGCATCGTGGCCGCGGCTGCATGCGGCGAGCGTCCGACGCCTCCGTGGCACGACGAGGGCGGGTATCGCTGGCGCGAGCTGGACGTGCGTGGCGGCAAGCCCGGATTCACTGCCATGGCTGCCAGCCGGACGGGGATCGCGTTTCAGAATGCGGTGAGCGACTCGCTGCTCGAGAGCAGCAGGGTTCTTGGGCAGGGCGGGGGCGTCGCGATCGGCGACGTAGACGGGGATGGTCGCCCGGACGTCTTCATGGCCAGGACCGATGGGTGCAGCGCGCTCTACCGCAACCTCGGTGACTGGAAGTTCGAGGAGATTGCGAAGGCCGCCGGCGTGGCCGCCTGCGATCGCCACTCGACGGCCGCGGCGTTCGCCGACGTGGACGGCGACGGAGACCTCGACCTCGTACTGCTCGCGACCGACGGGCCGAACGCGATTTTCCTGAACGACGGCAAGGGCCGCTTCACGGAGCGGCGCGACCTTGGCCTCGACCCGACCGGCCGAGGCGGCACGGGGATCGCAATGGCCGACGTTGACGGCAGCGGTCATCTTGCGCTCTACGTGGCGAATTACAAGGCGTACTTCATTGACGATTCCGTGCCGCCCGACAGGCGCGGCTTCGGCCAGATCGTTCACGAGACCAGCCCCGGCAAGTACGAAATCGCCCCGGAGTTTCGCCGCGACTACAGGCTTGTGACGCGGCCCGATATGGGAGGGCTGCGCGTCACGCAGCGCGCGTCGTCGAACGAGTTCTACCTCGGTGACGGGTCTGGGCGCTTCAGAAAAATGACGCCGCGCGACGGGCGCATGCGCGATGCCGCCGGGAAGCCGATCGCCGAAGAGGACGAATCGTTCACGCTAGCGGCGAGGTTCGCCGACCTCGACGGCGACGGCGCGCCCGAGCTGTACGTGGGCAACGACTTCGAGGATACCGACCAGCTCTGGTTCAACGACGGCCACGGGAACTTCCGGCTCGCCCCGTGGTGGGCGCAGCGCCAGATGAGCAACTCCACGATGGCGGTGGACGTAGCAGACGTTGACGGTGACGGACGTCCGGATCTGTTCACCGTGGACATGCTTGCGAACGACACGCGCCACTTCCGCACGCAGGTCCATACAAGTACGGCGTTTCCAAAGAGGCCGGGCGAATCGGAGCTCGTGCTGCAGCACCAGCGCAACGCGCTCTTCCTCAACCGGGGAGACCGGACGTTCGCCGAGATCGGCCAGTACGCCGGCGTGGATGCCAGCGGCTGGACCTGGGCCACCATGTTTCTGGACGTTGACCTCGACGGGTGGCAGGACATCCTCGTGGCCAACGGCCACCTCTGGGACGTAATGGACGCCGACGTGCAGGACGCGGCGGGCAGCGGCCCGATGTCCGGCCCGTGGCAGCGGTTCAGGTGGAAGTTTCCGAAGCTGCCGCAACACAACGTGGCATTCCGCAACCGGGGCAACCTGACGTTCGAGGATGCGTCGAAGGCGTGGCGGTTTGGGACCGATGAGGACATGTCGCACGGCATGGCAGCCGGGGACCTCGACGGCGACGGCGACCTCGACGTCGTGATCAACCGCCTGGGCTCTCCCGCGCTCGTGCTCCGCAATGATGCGGGGGCTTCGCGCGTCGCGGTGCGGGTGCGATCGGCGGGGCCGAACACCCAGGCGGTAGGTGCGAAGATCCGCCTCGAGGGTGGGGCGGTGCCAAGTCAGCTGCGGGAGGTGGCGGTGGGCGGCCTGTACATGTCGCACTCCGACTACGAAGCGTCATTTGCGATGGGCAATTCGCAGGAGGCGACGATCGTCGTGGATTGGCGCGACGGGCGGCGGACGACGATCTCGGGAGTCAAGCCCAACCGGCTGTACGAGATCACCGATGCCACCGCAAGGCAGCGCCCTGCAGACACGACCCCCGCGCCAGCGCCGCTGTTCGTGGACGCCACGGCGGAACTGCGCGGGCAGTCGCACACCGAGAATGACTTCGACGACTGGGGGCGCCAGTATCTGCTGCCGAACGCGCTCTCGCCGCTTGGCCCCGGGGTTGCGTGGTTCGACGCGGATCGTGACGGCCGCGAAGATCTCATCGTGGGCGCAGGGAAGGGCGGGCGAATTGCCATCTTCCGGAACAGTGGCGGCGCGCTCGCGCCGATGTCCGGTGTGTATCCGCCCGCGCCCATGAGTCTCACGGGAATCGTGGGGCTCGCCGAGGATGGCGGAGCGAAGGTTCTTGCGGGCGTATCGAGCTGGCAGACGCGTTCCGACGCCGAGTTGGCTAAAGTGCCTTCGGTGCTGGCGTACCCCGTGGGTCGTGGCACCGTGCCGAAGGCCGAAGAGGTCGTTGGACCACATGCCTCGGCGACCGGGCCGATCGCGCTCGCGGACGTGGACGGCGATGGCCGGCTCGACCTGTTCGTGGGTTCGCGCGCGATCCCGATGCAGTACCCCAGGCCACCGTCATCGGCGATTTTCCGCAACGTTGGCGGCAAGTTCGTGTTCGACACGGCGAACGGCGCCGTGCTCCACGATGTCGGGATGGTGTCGGCCGCCTTGTTTGCCGACATCAACGGCGACGGGCATCCGGACCTCGTGCTGGCGCGCGAGTGGGATTCGATCCTCCTGCTGCTCAACGATGGCCACGGGCGGCTCGCGCCGGCGCCTGCTTCGTGGGGGTTGGGCCGGTGGACGAGCCGGTGGAACGGGATCGCGGTGGGCGACGTGGACGGCGACGGGCGACTCGATCTCATTGCGACGAGCTGGGGCCGCAACACGCCTTTCCGTGCCGACTCGGCGAACCCGCTGGTGATGCTGCACGGCCCGGTGGGCGCCGCACACGAAGAGGAGATGATCCTTGCCAGGCGCGACGGCCGGATTGGCGGGCTTGGCTCGATGGACAACTTCGCGCGCATCCGGCTTGCCATCCCCGGCGTCCGCCGCAATGCGCCCACGTTCGCCGCGTGGGCCGACGCCACGCTCGACAAGTCACTTGGCACGCTGATGCAGCAGATGTCGCGCAAGGAAGTCAGCTCGCTCGACAACGTGGTTTTCCTCAACCGGGGCGACCACTTCGAGCGGATCACGCTGCCTCCGGTGGCGCAGTTCGCGCCGGCGTTCTACGCGGGCGTTGCCGACTTCGACGGGGACGGCTCGGACGACATTTTCCTTGCCCAGAACTTCTCGGAGACCGCCGTTGGGCGGCCGCGGGACGACGCTGGCCGTGGGCTGCTCCTCCTGAACGACGGGCGTGGTAGCTTCACGGCCGCGAGCGGCGCGCGGTCCGGGATCGTGGTGTACGGCGACCAGCGGGGGGCGGCGTACGCCGATTTCGATGGTGACGGGCGCGTGGATCTCGCGGTCTCGCAGAACGCGGGGCCCGCGCGGCTCTTTCGGAACCGCGGGGCGAAGCCGGGCCTCAGGGTGCGACTGCGCGGGCCGGCGTCGAATCCCGACGCCATCGGCGCGCAGGTTCGCGTCGCGTTCGGCGAGCGAATGTCGCCGGTGCGCGAGATACAGGCTGGCGCTGGCTACTGGTCGCAGAACGGCGCGGTTCAGGTTTTCGGTACGCCGTCGCAACCCACCGAGGTCTGGGTGAGGTGGCCTGGCGGCGGCGAGTCGCGCACCCCGGTGCCGGTCGGCGCGCGCGAGGTAGCAGTGAGCTTCCCCGGGCGCTGACCCTATCGGGGTGGCGGGGATCTGGCAGCCGCGCTCACCCGTCCCAGGTAGTCGCGTGCCTGGGTGAGCCCCGGATCGAGCGCGAGGGCATTCCGGAACTGGTCTGCGGCCTCGGCGAACCTCCCGATGCGCGCCAGCGCGACGCCCCAGTTCAGGTGGGCGTCGGCGTTGTCGGGCCTCAGCGCGAGCGCGGCTTCGTAGTGGGGTATCGCCGCCGCGGCGCTGTCGAGTCGCACCAGGGCATTGCCCCAGTTCACCTGCGCGTCCGCGTATGCCGGGCTGGCCGCGACGGCGCGCTGGTAGAGCCCGATGGCGCCGTGGATGTCGCCCATGCGAATCATGGCGTTTCCCCAGTTGCTGTATGCCTCGCCGTAGCCGGGCTTGATCTCGATGGCGCGGATGAATGCCGGGATTGCGTCGCCGGGAAAGCCGCCCCGCGTGAGTGCGACGCCGAGGTTGTTCTGCGCCTCGGCGCTCGTCGGGTCGAGCTCCGTCGCGCGCTTTGCGTGCGCGGCTGCCTCGGCGAAGCGTCCGCGCGACGCGAGGTCGCTCGCGAGGCTGACCTCCGCCATTGGCGACCGCGGCTCGATCTCGAGGACGCGCCTCCAGAGGGATTGCGAGTCCTTCCAGAACGTCGTCTGTCGCCATGTTGCCCCGGCGAGGATCACGACAGCCGCGGCCGCGAGTATCCGCGCGAGCCGGTCGCGCGCGCGGGGCACGGCAATAAGGACCGCGCCTGCCATGATTGCCAGTGCCGGCGCCGCGTGGTACGTGTACCGGTCGGCGACAATCTGCGGGCCATTCTGCACCACTCCGACCGTTGGCAGCAGGAGTACTACCCACGCCGCGGTCGCGGCAGCAGCCCCCGGCGCGCGCCTCAGCGCATAACACCATCCTGCCACGCCCGCGGCTACAACCAAGTACGCCACCAGGAAGCGCGTATCGAGCGGGTCGAGCGCCCTGGGCATCTCGTGGAGCGGTGAGAGGGAGGTGGGGAGGATCGTCTTGCCGAGGTAATACGCGAAGCTCCATGCGGACACGGCGAGCTTGGCAGCGATGTCGAGCTGTGCTGGTGGCTTCAGCGCCACGATGGACAGCGCCGCGGCACCCGCGGCTAGAATGGCGAACGGGGCGATGTCGAGCGCGACGCGCCCGCCTCCTGCGCGGAACGCATCCTGCCAGGAGGCGAGACGCCGCAGCGGGTACACGTTCAGGATCAGGATGACAGCCGGCGCCGTCATCACCACTGCCTTGGAGAGCAGCGCCGCCGCGAACAGCGCCAGGGAAATCCAGTACCACCGCCGCGCGCCGCCATCCTCCGCCGACCTGACGTACGCGAGCAGCGTGAGCGCGTACAGAAGCCCGGAGAGGACGTCGCGTCGCTCGGTGACCCACGCCACCGATTCCACCCGCAGCGGGTGGACGGCGAAGAGCAGCGCGGCTGTCGCGGCGCCCGCGACGATACGCCGTGGTTCCTGCGACGCGGCGATCGGGAACGCCAGCGCCAGCAGCCGTCGCGCGAGGAGGCAGACCGCTGCCGCGGCGGCGCAATGGAGCACGAGGTTCGTGAGGTGATAACCGCGCGGGTTCATGCCCCAGAGCGCGTAGTCGAGTCCATGCGTCATCCACGTGAGGGGCACATAGTGGCCCATGTGGAACGTGGTCCACATCCAGCGGAGCTGCGCCGGTCCCAGCCCGCGGTAGGAGGGGTTGTCGAGGAAGTTCCGGTCGTCGTCCCAGTTGACGAATCCGGCGTCGAGTGCCGGGAGAAACGCCACGGCCGTCACGGCGGCAACGATCGCAGGGGCCAGCCATGCCGCGCGGCCGCGTTCTGTAATGGGTTGCCTCCGACTGTTCTTTATTGGGGGGTGTACCGCGTTCCGGGCGCCGGCTATGGCTTCTTCGTACCCGGCGGCCGCGTCCAGACAACGATCGTACCGCACGGAATTGCATTCACGCTGTGAGAAAACTCGAATGGCACGGAAGCAAACGTAGAGTAGAGCTCCATCGCTTCCACCGTATTGGCCGGAAGGTCGTCCACTTCCATGCCATGTGCGCGCTGCCCGTCCACCCACAGATCGGGAACGCACGAGGGGCCCCGCGTTCCGGAATACGTGGCGAAGCGCACGCCGTTTCGCGTACCGCTGAGTCGCACCAGCTGGACACCTGTGCGGGCCTGGAGCACGTCGGTGAGACGCGAGGCGCCCCGCGCCACGATCTCGGCGCGCGTGACGAACAGTCCGATCGGGCGTTTCTCGAGGCGCTCGTAGAATCCCTTGAGGCCCGTGCGGCGAACCGCTTCTTCCTCGATGCGCGCGGCGGGGAGGTTCGTGGTTAGCTGCTCCATCTCGACCATCAGCGTGTCCCACTGCTGCCCGCGCGCCGTGAGCAGCGCCTCGATGGGCGAGTACCCGGGATGGCGGATCGCGATGGTGAGTGTGTCCACGTTGTCCGTGAGCAGCCGGAACAGTCCCGCCGCGTCGGTTCGGGAGGCGCCGCCCGGAACCTCGACTGCCACGCCCTCGACCGGCCTGCCGCCGGGATCCTTGACTATACCTACGAGTTCACGGCGTCCCGCCGGCACCTGTGCCGACACCCGTGTGCCGACAGCCGCTGCCAGGACAACAAGTAACGCGCACGCGGGATGAGGTCGCCTCATGCTCGCCTTGACCGGACCGGAAGCGCGACCTGCCGCTCCGGCGCCCCCCAGCGTCCGAAGCCGATCGCTGCCGTAAGGTTGTGCGTCGGCCCTTCCTCCGCAAGAGTACTGGCTCACCGGGCGCCGGTGGTAGGTTTCGGGCGTGTCCCGTCGTCCTGCTCGTTCCGCCGCCTGTGCCACGTTCGCGGCCTTGCTCGTCGTGGGCTGCGTGGCGCCGCCAGCCGGCCTGCTCGCGCAGGACACGCTCCGGATTCCCGCTCCCCGCGGGTTCGTGAGCGACTTCGCGGGGATACTAGATCCGGCGTCAGTCGCGCGGATGGAGGCGATCGCGCGGCAGGTGCAGGAGCGCAGCGGAGGCGAAATCGCGGTCGTCACCATGCGCGACCTGGGCGGTCGCGAAGCGGCCGACGTGGCCCTGCAGATAGGCCGCGAGTGGAAGGTGGGCGCGAAAGCCGCCATCGGCGACGCCAGGCGGAATGCCGGCGTCGTGGTCCTGCTCGTGCCGAAGGAGACGTCTTCGGACGGCAGCGGCCAGATCAGTATCCAGACGGGGCAGGGCGCCGAAGGATTTGTCACCGACGCCGCCGCGGGCCGGATAAGGCGCGAGGGCACGGAGTACTTCCGAAGGGGCGACTACAGCACCGGCCTGCTCGTGATCACGGTGCGGCTCGCCGAGCGGTACGCCGCGCAGTTCGGCTTCCCGCTCGACTCGACCGCCAGCTTGCCTGAGGCCGCGCCGCGACAGCCGGAGGGCGTTTCCCCCGGTGTCGCGATGCTGATATTGTTCGTCGTCATCATCCTGCTTACTAGCAGCCGGCGGCGCGGCTGCGGGTGCCTTCCGTTCGTTGCGGGGCAGGCGATTGGAGGCTCGATGGGCCGAAGGGATCGGTGGCACGGCGGCGGGTTCGGCGGGGGCGGCGGATTCGGTGGCGGCGGCGGATTTGGCGGGTTTGGCGGCGGGGGGGGGTTCTCCGGTGGCGGGTCGAGCGGCAGGTTTTAGTCGTGACGGCGGAGCGCGCATGACCCTCGACAACCTCGTCCGGCAGCTTCAGCTTGCACATGGCGACGCGCTCATGGGCGTCCTCGTGTACGGCTCGACCGCGGCGGACACCGGCTCAACACGCGGCCACAACGTTCTGGTCGTGGTGAGGACTCTCGACATGCGGATGCTCCATGCGATGGGCGCGGTGGCCGCGGCGTGGGAGGAAGGTGGTAATCCGGCGCTGCTCACGCTCACGGACGCGGAGTGGAAGTCGAGTCGCGACGTTTTCGCGATCGAGCATTCCGACATTGCCGAGCGCCACCGCGTGCTGTATTCCGCGCACGGCTTCGCGCCCGAGCCCGCCTCCGCCATTCGCGATGCCGACCTCCGCAGCCAGCTTGAGTACGAGCTGCTTGCGCTCACCCTCGGCGTCCGGGCGGCGACCGTCGCCGCCCGGGGCAACGCGAAGGATCAGCGCGCGCTGCTCGGCGCGCACGCTGGCCGTGCGGTGGCGTTGATGCGCGCGGTGTTGCGCCTGGAGCGGCGGGCGGTGCTGGGCGCTGCCGAGTCAGTGTGCGGGGAAGTGGAGGCGCTGACGGGCGTGGCGGCAGCGCCTTTCGTCGCGGCCGTTGCACAGCGCCACGGCAAGGCAGTCCCGCGCGCGAATCTGTCCGGCGCGGTTGCCGCGTTCCACGATGGCCTCGCGGCCCTCACCGCGTGGGTGGACGCGCGCGCCGCGGTGGATTATCCGTTCCCAGCGACAGACAACTCCAAACGCCGACCGAAGGAACCAGAATGAACCCCATCCGCCGCGCACCCGTCCTTGCCCTCGCATTCGGCCTTGCGGTCACGGCCTCCGGCTGCGGCTACAACCAGATCCAGGTTCTGGACGAGGCCGCTGCGAACGCGAAGCAGCAGATTCCTGTGCAGTTGCAGCGTCGCGCCGACCTGATCCCAAATCTCGTGTCCACCGTGCAGGGATTCGCGAGCCATGAGACCGAGGTGTTCACCGCCGTTGCGGATGCGCGCGCGAAGCTGGCGGGCGCGATCCCCACGGGCGACCTCAGCCAGATGGCGGCGGCTTCGCAGCAGATGAACGGCGCGCTTGGCCGCCTTCTCGCGATAAGCGAGAGTTATCCGCAGCTCAAGTCGAACGAGAACTTCCTTCAGCTTCAGGACCAGCTCGAGGGCACCGAAAACCGGATCGCCGTTGCGCGCACCGACTACAACGGCGCGGTGAACGCCTACAACACCTATATCCGCAAGTTCCCGCAGGTGCTCACGGCGAAGGTGATGGGGATGAAGCCGCGCGAATACTTCGAGCTGCAGGATGCGTCGGCCGCAGTCGCGCCGAAGGTGTCGTTCCCGTCCGCAAAAAAGCCGTAGGCCGCGCGCGGCCGTTACTCGGCGATCTTTTCCGGCAGGACGTAGCGTAGCGGGTCCACGGCCTTGCCGTTCACATGCACTTCGTAGTGCAGGTGCGGCCCGACGGAGAGGCCGGTGTTGCCCACGAGGCCGATCACCTGGCCGCGCGAGACCACCTGCCCTACGCGCACCAGTATGCGCGAGCAGTGCGCGAAGCGGGTGACGATTCCGTTGCCGTGGTCAATCTCGAAGGTGTTGCCGTAACCCGCCACGTACTCGGCGGAGGTCACGCGGCCCTTGGCCGGCGCGACGATTGGCGCGCCCATCGGCGCGGCAACGTCAATCCCCTCGTGGGGGCGGCTGATGTCGAGGATCGGGTGCAGCCGGCTCAGGGAGAAGTGGCTCGACAGCCAGCCCGTCGTGGGCATGATCGAGGGCGTGTTGGCGATCCGCTCGAAGCGCTGGGTGAGGGAATCGTTCACGGCGTCGAAGCTGCGCGTGAGCGCGACGGCGCGGCGCGTGAGATCGTCAATCTTTTCGCTGACGCCTGATCCGAACCAGAGGCGGCCCTCGAATGGCCGTCGTGCGGAGACCGGCACCATGGTAGCCATCTTGCTGCCTGAAGGCGCGGCGAACGCCGTCGTCGTCGCGGCCGCTGCGGACGCCGAGTCGCCTGAGGCGGGCGTCACATCGGTGCCGAGCCCGATCAGGGCGAGCATCTGCTCGTTGCGCGCGTCGAGCTGGCTGATGGTGTCGGTGAGCGTGACGAGCCGTGCGTCTATTGACTCGAGTTGCGCGCGGAGGCGCACATTCTCGAGCTGCGCCAGGCGGGCCGCGGGCGTGGTGTACGGGGTGAAGAGGTATGCGCCGGCTGCGACGATGAGGCCGGCGGCGATACCGGCTCCCCAGAGAAGCGCCTTCCGGCCGGAATCGGTGACCGAGAAAGAACGCGTGCCCTCGTTGTCGGAGGGCACGATCACGATCGTCCAGCGGCGGCCTGGCATCCCTTAAAGCTCGCGCCTTCACGCGATGCGGTCAACCGCCGCCGTGTCAGTTTTTCGGCGTTTCTGCGGCATCTGCGTCGGCGCGCGGGAAGAGGGCTCCACCTTTCGCCACATTCCAGCCGGTCGCGGAGAGCGCGCCGAGTCGGCCGTAAAGGGTGCCGGCGGCTGTTCCCGGAGCGCCGAGTTGGAGCCAGAGTTCCTCTGCCTTTGAGGGCATGAGCGCGGAGTGGAGGACGGCCAGGCGGGCGAGAGTGCGCACGAGCGCGGCGAGGACGGCGTCGAGTTCGGCAGCGCGTGCGGGATCCTTGGCCAATGCCCACGGAGCGGCCTGCTGGATGAAGCCGTTCGCCCTCGTGGTCATTGCCACGGTCGCTGCGACCGCCTCGTGGCAGAGGTAGCCGCGCGACCCGTCGAGCGCCGCCTGGAACGCGGCTACGTCCGCCGCCTCCGCGGCGTCGAGCGACGAGGGGCCGCCCGCGGGGACGACGCCCCCGCGGTACTTCTCGACCATCGCGATCACGCGGCTCGCGAGGTTGCCGAGCCCGTTGGCGAGTTCAGAGGTGTACACGGCCTCGAAGCGCTCGACGGAATAGTCGCCGTCCGCGTCGAACGGGATCTCGCGCATGAGGAAGTAGCGGAAGGCCTCGGGGCCGAAGCGCGCGATCTCGTCGGCCAGCTCAATCTTCACACCCGCGCTCTTGGAGAACCGTTCGCCGCCGAACGAGATGAAGCCGTGCGCCCAGACCCGGTCGGGGAGCGGCAGTCCCGCGGACTGGAGCATCGCGGGCCAGACGACGCAGTGGAGCCGCGTGATGTCCTTACCGACGACGTGCAGCTGCGCCGGCCAGCGGGCGCGCCAGTCGCCGTCGGGGTAGCCCGCGGCGGTGAGGTAGTTGGGTAGCGCGTCGAACCACACCCAGGTGCCCTGCGGCTCGCCGCCCGCGGGAGAAACGATGGGAAAATCAATGGCCCAGCTCAGGCGCGCGCGTGTGATCGAGATGTCGTCGAGTCCCGACTCGACGAGCGCCAGGATCTCGTTTCGTCGCGTGGCGGGCTGGATGAACTCCGGCCGCCGCGTGACCAGGTCGTGAACGAACGACTGGTAGCGGCTGAGCCGGAAGAACCAGTTCCGTTCCTTCGTCCACTCGAGATCGCGCGTGGGGTGGATCACGCACTTGCCGTCTATGATTTCGTCGTCGCGCTTGAACACCTCGCACCCGACGCAGTACCAGCCCTCGTATTCTTTCTCGTAGAAGTCGTCGGGCGACACGTCGGCGATGTGCTCGATGAGCCGGCGGACGCCGCTCTTGTGGGCGGGATCGGTAGTCCGGATGAACTGGTCGTATGAGACTCCCAGCCGAGCCCACATTGCCTGGAAGCGCGCAGCGATCGAGTCAACGAACGCCTGGGGCGCGACGCCGCGCGCGGCCGCGGCCTGCGCGACCTTCTGGCCGTGCTCGTCCATCCCTATGAGGAAGTGCACCGCGTCGCCCATCTGTCTGTGCGAGCGCGCAATGACGTCGGCGCCGATCTTCTCCAGCGCGTGGCCGAAGTGCGGGTCGCCGTTGGCGTAGTCAATCGCCGTCGTGACGTAGAACTTGCGGATGCTCAAGTCGTGTTTCCGCCCTTGTGGTTGTGGTCCTTCCGGGGTCCGCGGCCGCGCCTGCCGCCGCGGTGTCCCCGCCGCCTGCGATGGCCTCCGTCCGCCTGGTCCCGCTGGCCTCCTTGTCGCGTGGCTGGCTGCGTGGCGCGCGTCTCGCGCTGCTCATCGCGGGTGCCCGGCTCTGTTTCGTGTTCCGCGACGTCACCCCGATCGGGCGCATACGCGTCCGTGCCTGGCGCGTCCGTGCCTGGCGCGTCCATGTCTGGCTCGCGAGGATCGCGCGCGGCACCGGTATCGGCGGCGTCGTCTGCTTCGTCATCCGACGCTGCCGCGCGGTCCCCGCCGTCGCGCAGCGCCCAGGCCGGGAGTTCGCCAGCGAGTTCACGGCGCAGTTGCTCCAGCGGAACGACGCGCGGCTCGCCTGAGAGCGGTCGGAGCGTCACGGTCTCGCGGAAGATGTCAACCGAGGCCACCTTCTCCTCGCCGGCCGAAGTCCGCACCAGCTTCCCTTCCTTCGGAAATCTGCGGCGCTGCTCCACGTAGAACTCGTGCTCGTAGCGCAGGCAGCACATGAGGCGGCCGCAGGCGCCCGAGATCTGCGAAGGGTTGAGCGTGGAGAGGTGCTGGTCCTTGGCGACGCTCGACTTCACCGGTGTGAGGTCCGGCAGCCACGCTGCACTGCAGAACTGGCGTCCGCAGCGGCCGATCCCGTTGAGGCGTTTCGCTTCGTCGCGGACGCCGATGTGCCACATGTGCACCCGCGCCCCGAACAGTCCCTCGAGCTGCCGGACGAACTGGCGGAAGTCCACGCGGTGCTCGGCGGTGAAGTAGACCGCGAGCCGCTTCTTGTCCCACTGCCACTCGGTGTCGGACACTTTCAGGTCCAGGCCCAGCGCGCGCGCCTTCTCGATTGCGCGCGCCCGCACCTCGTGCTCGTCTGCGCGGAGTTGCGCCGCGCGCGCGATCTCGTCGGCGCTGGCGGCGCGCACCACCTTGCGCAACGGGTCGCGGCTTGCCTTGCCGTGCGTGGTGCCTGCGCGGCGCTTCATCGCCAGCTCGCCCGTGGAGTGGACGGTACCCATGTCCTCGCCGTGCTCGGCCTGTACGATGACCGGAGTCTTCAGCGCAGGCGCGCCTGGGTAAGGCCACTCGAAGAAGTCGCGGCGGCTCCCCTTGAACGTGACCTCGACGAGCATGCCGGCGCCTACTCCTCTACCACGCCGAGCCGCAGGAACTTCTGGCGTCGCCGCCGGACCAGCTTGTCGGGGCGGAGGCGGCGAAGTTCGTCCACGCTGCGGATCAGCACTTCCTGCACGGCCTTCGCCGTCGCTTCGTGGTCAGCGTGCGCCCCGCCTACCGGCTCGGGTATCACCTCGTCAATCACGTGCAGCTCCATGAGGTCGGGCGCGGTAATCTTGAGCGCGGTTGCGGCCTTTTCGCGCATTTCCGGGCTCTTGCCGTCTTTCCAGAGTATGGCGGCGCAGCCCTCGACGGTTATCACGGAGTACACCGAGTTCTGGAGCATGAACACGCGGTCGGCAACGCCGAGCGCGAGCGCGCCGCCCGAGCCACCCTCGCCGATCACCGTGGCGATGATCGGCACCGTGAGGTGGCTCATCTCCAGCAGGTTGCGGGCGATGGCTTCGCTCTGGCCGCGTTCCTCGGCGCCGATGCCCGCCCACGCGCCGGGGGTGTCAATGAAAGTCAGCACGGGGACGTGGAACTTCTCCGCGAGCTTCATCAGCCGGAGCGCTTTCCGGTAGCCCTCGGGGTGCGGCATCCCGAAGTTGCGATGCAGGTTCTCCTTGGTGTCGCGGCCGCGCTGGTGACCGATGATCATCACCGTCTCGCCGTCTAGGCGCGCCCAGCCGCCGACGATGGAAGGGTCGTCGCGAAAGGCGCGGTCGCCGTGCAGCTCGGCCCAGTCCGTGAAGGCGAGCCGCACGTAATCGAGTGTGAACGGCCGCTTCAGGTGCCGGGCAACCTGCACGCGCTGCAGCGGCGTGAGGTTCTCGTACACCGAGCGGCGCATGGCCTGGAGCTTCTCCTCGAGCGAACCAAGCTCCTCGGCCACATCGAGTGCGCGCTCTTCGGCGGCGTGCTTGAGTTCGTCAATCTGCTTTTCCAGTTCGACGATCGGCCTCTCGAACGCGAGTGCAGTAGTGCCCATTATGGATGGGGCGGGAGTTGTGGTGCGCGGAGCGGCGTCATGCCGATCGTACCAGTTGCACGCACTCGGCGCCCAGCAATGCGCGCAGCTCTACGAGTGCATTGCTTGCGGGAGAAACGGTGAGCGAGGCGGAGCGCAGGCGCGCGCGGGCGCCGTCACGCCCCCGCCAGCGCACCTCGATCGGGGCGGCGCCGGGATGCGCCTCGACCACCGCGCGCACGTCCGCGAGCACGCTCTCGGTGACAGATGAGTCGGGAGCCAGGTCAATGGCAACCGCGATCTGGCCGGTGGCGCGGAGTTCGGCGAGGCGCGTAACGGATTCAACCACGAACGCAGGGTTGTCGGATTTTTCGTCGCGCCGCGAGTAGGCGCCGCGGATGAGCACAGGGACGTCGGGCACGACGCGATCGGCGATCGCCGCCCACGTCTCAGGGAACACGATAACTTCGCCGGTCCCGGAGAAATCTTCCAGGGTGAGCCGCGCGAACTCGTTTCCGCTCTTGCGCGAGATCTGCCGCTTGATGTTCGTCACGACTACCGCGACCGACATTGGCTCGGCCTGCCACGCGCCGAGCGAGCTTACGGTGGCAGTGGCCATGAGTTCGACTTCGGCGCGGAACGGATCCAGCGGATGACCGCTGATGTAGAAGCCGAGGATTTCCTTTTCCCTGGTGAGCCGCTCGTGCTCTGACATCTGGGGGACGTCGGGGAGGGCCGGCCTCAAGGAGGCTTTCGGCGCGGTATCCACGCTTCCAAAGAGGGATCCCTGCCCGGACGCCAGCTCGGCCTGTGCGAGCGAGGCCGCCTGGATTGCCCCGTCGAGCGCCGCCGCGAGTTGCGCACGGTGCCCGCCGAGCGAGTCGAACGCGCCGGAGTGCAGCAGCGCCTCGAAGACACGCTTGTTGCACACTCGAAGGTCAACCCGCTCGGCGAAGTCGTAAAGGCTGGTGAACACACCCGCGGCCGGCCCGCCGCTGCCTGCCTTGCCTGCCGCGGGATCGGAGGCCGGAACGGCCCGGGCTGCGAGGATTGACTCGATCGCGCTTTGGCCCACGTTGCGAACCGCGCCGAGGCCGAAGCGGATGCGCTTGTCGCCCACGACGGTGAACCGGTAGCCGCTCTCGTTCACGTCGGGCGGAAGGATCTCGATCCCCATGTCGCGCGCCTCGGCGATGTACTTCACCACCGAGTCGGTGTCGCCCACCGACGCCGAGAGAAGGGCGGCCATGAACTCGGCCGGGTAGTGCACCTTCAGGTACGCCGTGTGGTACGAGAGGATCGAGTAGGCGACGGAGTGCGACTTGTTGAAGCCGTAGCGGCCGAACGTCTCGATCTGCCTTGCGAGCTCGCTGATGACGCGCTCGTCGTAGCCGCGGGCCATGCTCTTCTCGACGAACTTCCCGATCTCCTTCCTGATGAGCTCGGCGTCCTTCTTACCCACCGCCTTGCGGAGGACGTCGGCCTCGGAGAGCGAGATGCCGGCCAGCCGCTGGGCGATGCGCATCACCTGTTCCTGGTAGGTGATTACGCCGTAGGTCGGTTCGAGGATCTCCTTGAGTTCCGGGAGCGCGTAGGTGACCGGCTCTTCGCCCCGCTTGCGGCGGCAGTACACGCGGTGCATGCCTGCGTCGAGCGGGCCTGGGCGCATGAGGGCGTTGGAAGCGACGAGGTCGTCGAAGCGGTCGGCGCGCATCGAGCGCACCATGTCGGTGGCGAGCGGCGACTCGAACTGGAAGACCCCCGCCGTGCGCCCCGAGCGGAGCATGCGATAGGTCTGCGCGTCGTCGAGCGGCAGCGTGGCGAGGTCGGGGACGTCGCGGTCGCGCGCCCTCAGGTTCTCCAGCGTATGATGGATGATCGTGAGCGTGGTGAGCCCAAGGAAGTCCATCTTCAGCATGCCTGCGTGCTCGAGCGACGTCATGTCGTACTGGGTCACGACAACCCGGTCGGCATCGCTCGCACCGCCGGCGCCCTTCGTCTCCTGCGTGCAGACCGGGACGTAGTCGTCGAGCGGGCCCGGCGCGATGACGACGCCCGCGGCGTGGACCCCGGCGTGCCGCGCGAGCCCTTCGAGCCGCGTAGCGTAGTCAATGAGCTGGCGGTGCCGGTCGTCCTGCTCGTACAGTCTCTGGAGCTCGGGCACCTTCCTGGCCGCCTCCTCGATCGTGTACGAGAAGTTCGGCTGGTTTGGGATCATCTTCGCGACTGAGTCGGTCTCGGCGGGCGTGAAGCCCAGCACGCGGCCGACATCCTTCACCGCGGCGCGCGACTTCAGCGTGCCGAACGTGATGATCTGGCCAACGCAGTCGCGCCCGTACTTCTCGCGGACGTACTCGAGCACTTCGCCCCGGCGCTCTTCGCAGAAGTCAACGTCAATGTCGGGCATCGAGATGCGTTCCGGATTCAGGAAGCGCTCGAAGAGGAGGTCGAATCTCAGGGGGCAGACGTCGGTGATGCGGAGCGCGTACGCGACGAGCGACCCGGCGGCCGAGCCGCGTCCGGGGCCAACCGGTATGCCGCGGTCCCGGGCTGCCTTGATGAAGTCGGCGACGATCAGGAAGTAGCCGGCGTACCCAGTCTTGGTGATGACGCCAAGCTCGTAGTCGAGGCGCTCGCGGACGTTCGCAGGGAGCGGCGCGCCGTAACGTTCCTCCGCGCCGTGCGTGGCCATCCGCACCAGCAGGTCGTTCTCGCTCTTCGCTCCTTCCGGGAGCGGGAAGGCCGGGAGATGGTACTTCTTCCCGAACTGCACCGAGACTTCGTCGGCGATCGCCACGGTCGTCTCGAGGACCTCGGGGTGGTCGGGAAAGCGTTCGAGCACTTCCGGGCCGCTCTTGAAGTAGAGCCCGTTGTCATAGCGGAGACGGTCCGCGTCGAGGCGGTCCTTCTTGAGCCCGATGCAGAGCAGCACGTCGTGCGCGTCGTGGTCGTCGGCGCGGAGGAAGTGCGAGTCGTTGGTCGCAACCACCGGCAGCCCGGTGGCCTTCGCCAGCCGGAAAACCTCGGCGTTGAGCCGCGCCTGCTCGCCTGCATCGTGCGCCTGCACCTCGAGGTAGTAGCGATCCTTGAAGACGTCCGCGTACCACTCGGCGGCCGCGCGGGCGTCGCCGAACCGCCCGCCAAGCAGGTGCGTGGCGATTTCGCCAGCCATGCAGGCGCTCGAGACAATTATTCCGGCGTTGTACTTCGCCAGGAGCTCCCGATCCACACGTGGCTTGGAGTAGAACCCTTCCGTGTACGCGAGCGATGAGAGCTTCACCAGGTTGCGGTAGCCCTCGATGTCGCGGGCCAGCAGCACCAGATGGTAGTAAGATCGCTCTCCCGGGGCGGCGCGGCCCTTCTGGCGCCGGTCACCGGGTGCTACATATGCCTCCATCCCGATGATTGGCTTGATGCCTCGGGCGCGGGCCTTCTCCTGGAACTCCCACGCAGCGTGCAAATTGCCGTGGTCGGTGATCGCCACCGCCGGCTGCTCGAAGTCGAGCGCCTTGCCGATCAGGTCATCAATCCGGTTCGCGCCGTCAAGTAGCGAGTACTCGGAATGGCAGTGCAGGTGTACGAAGGACATGAACCTTCTAAGGTAGCCCTGAACGAGCGTGACTGTCAAAGCAGAGCCGTTCGCGGGCCTCATTCACAAGATATTGAGGCGCATACACTTACATAACGCGATCGCGCTGGCGCTGGTCGGCGCCCTTGCCGTGGCGTGTTCCGGCCCGCCGTTCGAGCCGTCGCACGAGTACCGCATTGGTGTGGCGGAGGGAGACGCGCAGGCGGCAGTCAGCGGGGCGGAGTTCGCTATGCCGCTGACCGTTGAGGTGCGGAACCCGGACGGGAACGTCGCGATGGGAGTGCGGGTGCAGTACGCGACGGTGCCCGGGCGGCGCCACGGCGGAGTGTTGCTCGATACGGTTGCGGTCACCGACGGGCAGGGACGGGCGGCGGTGCGCGCAAGGGCCGGCGCGGAAGGTGACACGCTCGCCGTTGTGGCGACGCTCGCGACGCTTCCGCGGCTCACTGTGCGGTTTCATGCTGTCGCGCTTGCGGGGCCGGCCATTGCGCGCGTTGCTCCCGCGGCAGTGGGCCCGGGCGATACGCTTGTGATCGAAGGATCCGGGTTCGGTGCCGGACCAGCGGCCGTGACCGTTGGTGGCGTTGTGGCCGCGCTTGCGACGCCGGCCACGTCGAGCATGCTCAGGGTTGTCGTTCCGCCGTGCGCGGACACTGGCGCCGTGACCGTACGGGTTTCCGTTGGCGGCGCGCCTGCCGCGCCAGCGACCGTGACGTACCGTGGGCGGCGTACGCGCCTGGATCTGCCGCCGTACGGATTCACAACGGTGCGTGCGGATCGGATAGGCGGTTGCGTGGAACTCGCCGGCGGGGGCGCGACGTACCTCGTTGCGGCGCAGCTTGCGTCGGTACCCCGGGATGACTTTTCCCCGGAACCGATCCGGCTTGGCGTGGATCGCGCGCCAGCGGAGGTCGCGGCTTCGGGATCCGGAGCGGGCGCGAGCCGGGCGCCCGAGTTGCCCGGCGGGAAGCCGGTGGCGGGCACCCGCGACGGCTTTGACCTCGTGTCGCTCCTTGCGCCGGCGATGCTTGGTTCCGTGTCGGCTCGCTTCGACCGGCACCGGCGTGAGCTCGAGCGGCAGTTCACGCCGGGGCGAGCCGCCGACGTGCTGCCGGCACGCGCGACGATAGCTTCGCGCGCGGCGTCGCGCGGCGCCGACACGAGCGCGCCTGCCGTTGGGTCGGTGCGGTCGTTCAACGTCGTGACGAGCACGGACGGCTCGAGCTTTGCCGAGGTTGACGCCGCGCTGGAGTTCGTCGGCGTCCATATCCTTGCGTATCGCGACGGCGCGGCCCCTCCGCTGACGCAGGATCTGAAGGCGTTGCTCAACCTCATGGACAGCCATCTCTGGAGCGCCGCGGCGAGTTCGCTTGGCGGCGTTCCGGATCTGGATGGCAACGGCCGGATCATCGTCCTGTTCACGCCTGCCGTGAATCGCCTCGTGAGGTCGCAGGACTGCCTTCAGCACGGCTACGTGAGGGGGTTCTTCTACCCGCCCGACCTGATCGAGCGTGCGCCACACTCGAATCGCGGCGAGGTGTTCTACGCCTTCGTTCCGGACGAATCCGGCAGGTTCAGTTGCGCTCACACCGCGAAGCAGGTGGTGGATCAGTTGCAGCCAACGTTCCTCCACGAGATGGAACACCTGATATCGTTCAACGAGCACGTTCTGGCGCGCGGCGGCGAGCCGGAGGAGATGTGGCTCAACGAGGCGATGGGCCGCATGGCGGAAGAGCTTGGCTCGCGTTTTTTCGAGTCGCGGTATCCGGCGCCGTACGGGAGGGGCTCGCCGGCTCAGCTGTTCCCCGATTCGTCGTCGCCCTTCATCGGTCCGCTGCTGCTCAACGCATACGTGTACCTCAACGCGCCGCTCGTCCACTCGGCAACGGCGTATGCCGGGGGCGGCTCGCTCGAGGACCATGGAGCCGGCTGGCTCTTTCTCCGCTGGCTCGCGGACCAGAAGGGAGACGACCTGGTGCGCCGCATGGTGCAGACGCGCCTGACCGGCGTTGCGAACGTCGAGGCGGCGTCGGGCGAGGGGTTGTCGGCGCTGCTTGGCGACTTTGGCATCGCGCTCTTTGCCGATTCATTGCCGGGGCTCCCGCGCGCGGCGGTGCCACCGCGCCTCCGGTACCAGGGTCGCGCGCTGCGGCAATTGATGGCGCGCGAAGCGACGGTACAGGGTTTTCCCATACCGTTTCCGCTCGTCACGTACCTTGCGGCGCCCGGCACGGCGTTGCGCGCCGAGGTTCAACCGGGCAGCATGCTGCATGCAATACTTCCGACCAGCGCGAGTGACCCGGCGGTTCGCGTATCGCTTACCACGCCTGGCCTGCAGGCGCTCGCGCCGTCACTCGGCGCACAGGTCGGGATTATGAGGCTGCCGCCATGACGGAAGCGCCTGCCCGGAAGACCGTGGCACTCGTCGCGGCGCTGGCCGCGGCGCTGGCATTCCCGGCCCGTGGCGGCGCGGCGCAGGCCGCGGGCGGCCTCGATTCCGCGGAAGTCGCGCCTCGCCATGCGCGTGCCGGCGGCGGACTCGTACTCACGCTGCCTGCATCGGCGCGTGCGCTCGGGGCGGCCGACGCGACTGCCGCAGCGAGTCCTGACGAATGGGCGCTCTTCGCCGCGCCGGCGCAACTCGCCGGGCTTGGCGCCGTCGCCGCCGGCGTGGCAACGGAGGCGTACCTGGCTTCGACGCGGCTGTCGGCGGCTGCGGTGGCAATACCGGCGCTCGGCGGGACGGTTGGCGTCGGAGCCACGGTCCTCGACTACGGGTCCATCGAGGAGGTGGCGTCCTCGATGCCCGGCGTGGACGGATCTCTCACGGGCCGCAGGTACTCGGCGCAGGAGAGCGCGGTCCTCCTTGGATATGGACGCACTATCGCGACGCGCTTACGGGTTGGCGCCGCGCTGGAGCTGCTGAGTACGCGGGTCGCGGACCTCACGGCGAGCGCCGTCGCTGGGAGTGCTTCGCTGGGCTGGACGGCGAGTTCCGGGTGGGCGGTGGCCGCGGGTCTGTCGCACGCGGGCAGGGATGTCGTGCTCGGGTTGACGCGCGGCGCGCTGCCGCTGACGGAGAGCGCGACGATCGTGGCTCCAGCGTTGCGCGCGCGCGGGTGGGCACTGCATCCGATGCTCGACGCGCGAAACGTGCGCGGCGCGGGTTGGTCCGCGTCTGGGGCAGTGGAGGCGGAGTGGTTCCGGAACGGCAAGGGCCTCACGCTGAGGTCCGGGTACACGTGGCGCGGTTACGCGAACGATCGCTGGCCGGTGTCGCTCGGGTTCGGCGCCGCGCTGGGGCGCATCGCGTTCGACTACGCCGCGGAGCGGTTCCCGACGATCGGGCAACTCACACATCGCGTGGGCATTCGCTATGCGCGCGCTGTCTCGAGCCCGCCGTGACGGCGAAGCGACTGGTGCGGGCCCGTTGCGGTTGGATTGCTTGGGTGCTGCTCGGCATCGTTGGCGGTGTCACGCTGCTCTCCGCCGCAACCCCGACAGGCCGTTACCTCGCGCGCGGGGCGTGGGAAGAAGGCCGGATTCTCGCGCGGCGGCAATCCATCGCGGCGATGGCCCTCGACTCCACGACGCCGCCGGCCACGCGGGCGAAGCTCGAATTGGTGCTTGCGGCCAGGCGGTTCGCGGTGGATTCGCTTGGGCTCCCGGCGCGGGATTCGTTCACGAAGTTCACACAGCTCGATCACGACACGCTCGTGCTCGTGCTCTCGGGCACGCGGCGCGACGCGCTCCTGTCGAAGACGTGGTGGTTCCCAGTGGTGGGGCGTGTGCCGTACAAGGGATACTTCGACTTTGAGCAGGCGAAGTACGACGAGGAGGAGCTGAGGAACGAAGGCTACGACACCTACCTGCGTCCGTCGCCCGCATTCTCGACCCTCGGCTGGTTCAACGACCCCCTCCTCTCGACCACACTCGGCGAGGACTCGCTGGGCATCGTGCAGACGGTGATACACGAACTCACGCATAATCGTGCGTACTTCAAAGGGCAGGCGGTCTTCAACGAAAGCCTTGCCGAGTTCGTCGGCAACCGGGGGGCCGCGGAGTTCTTCCGTTCGCGCGGCGACACGGCGCTGGCGCGAGCGGCGGTGGCGCGCTGGCGCGACGAGATGCTTCTGGGCACGGCGTGGGATCGCGCATACGGCGCGCTCGATTCCGCGTTTGCCGCGCACCCGTACCCCGATGCCCGCTCGCTGGCCGACCCGCGGGGCGCACCGTTGGTTCTTGCAGCGCGGCTCGCGGCCCGCGATACCGTGATGGCGCGCACGAGGCGGTTCATGGTGGATTCGGTGGGCCCACGGCTGGAGACGATCCCTCCGTCCTGGGCCGAACGGGTGCGGCTCGACAACGCGGCGCTCGTTGCGCGGCGGTTCTACGCAACGCGGCTCGACCGCTTTGAGGCCGCGTGGGAGCGCGACGGCCGCGACCTCAGGCGCGCGCTGGATCGGATACTCTCGGATGCCGCCCGCGTGCCGGGAGACCCGTTCGCCGCGGTTCCTTAGCGACGCCCGTCAGACGCCGAACATGCCGCGCGCGCGTGCTCTCAGGTCAATGAGTGGCGCGGCGCCAGCCGGTTCAGCCGGATCACGCTCGACTGGTTCTTCGACGACCATGCATTGCATTCCCTCGCGCACGCCGCGGTCGAGGAAGCGCGAGAGCTGGTCTATCGAGTAATCGGCTCCGCGCCGCGTGTCGTAGGCGTTAAGCGGGTATGTCACCGCCAGGTGATTGCGCGCGCGCGTCATCGCCACGTACATGAGCCGCCGCTCCTCCTCCACCTGCTCGCTGTCGCCGAGGGCGCGGGCGAGTGGCAGGTGGCCGTCGGCCGCCCAGATGAGGAAGACCGCGTCCCATTCCCGGCCCTTGGCGCTGTGGATCGTCGAGAGGACGAGCGAATCGTCTTCGGAAGCGGAGCCCGAGCCGAGATCCTGCGTGGACTGCGGCGGTTCGAGCGCAAGCGCGGAGAGGAACGCCGCGCGGTCGGGGTAGCCGCCCGCGATGGCCTGAAGCTGGTCGAGGTCTGCGAGCCGCGGCTCGACCCTGTCGTAACGTTCGCGGAGTATGTCGTCGTAGATCTGGCGGATGAGCGCAACGTCGCGTGCGATCGAACCTTGCGGCGCGGGCGGCTGGCTGGCGAGCGAGGCCAGGACTTCGGCGAGGGCGGCGTGGCGGCTTCGCGCACGCGGCGGCGGCGTGAACCTGGCGAGCGAGCCCGCGCTCCACGCGCTCGCGGCCAGGTGATCAATGGCTTTTCGCGCGGTCGTGTCGCCAACGCCGGGGAGCAGCGTAAGCAGCCGATACCAGCTCACTTCGTCGCGCGGGTTCTCGAGCACGCGCAGGAACGCGAGGACGTCCTTCACGTGCGCTGTCTCGAGGAATTTGAGTCCACCCCATTTCTCGAATGGAATACGCCGGGCCGCAAGTTCGATCTCGAGGTCCGCGCTCATGTAGGCGGCGCGGAACAGAACCGCCATCTCGCGCAGCGGCACTTCTTCCTCGTACAGCTCCAGGATCCTGTCGGCGACGAATCGGGTCTGCGCGGGTTCGTCGTGCGCTGTGACGAGCCATGGCTTTTCGCCGCCGGTGCGGCGCGTGTGGAGGTTCTTCGTGTACCGCTCCTCGGCGCGCGAAATGAGCGTGTTTGTCACGTCGAGGATTGGCTGCGTGGACCGGTAGTTCTCCTCGAGGGCGACGATCGTCGCACCCGGGTACTGCGCCGGGAAGTCAAGGATGTTGCGGATGGTGGCGCCGCGAAACGAGTAGATACTCTGCGCGTCGTCTCCAACCGCCGTGATGTTGCCGCTGTGCCGCGCCATTCCCTGGAGGATGCGCGCCTGGAGCAGGTTGGTGTCCTGGTACTCGTCCACGAGCACGTGGTCGTAGAGCCCCGCGATGCGCGCGGCGAGCGGACCGGGGAGCGGCGGCGCGCCAGGGTCAGTGGCCACTTCGTCGCCCACGAGCATCGCCCAGAAGAGGAGGAGGTCGTCGTAGTCAACAAGGTTCCGATCCTGCTTTCGGCGCGTGTAGTCGGCGTACACGTTCCGAAACGCCTCTTCGTAGTCGGCGAACCGGGGGTACTCGTCGGCGAGAAGCGCGGCAACGGGCGTACCCGTGTTCACGTGCCTGCTGTACACGTGGTGGAGGGTCTCTTTCTTCGGGAAGCGCTTCCTGGCGTCGCCGAGGCCCAGTTGCGACCGGGAGATCTGCATCAGGTCCTCGGCGTCGGCCTGATCCATGATCGTGAAGTCGCCGTCAATGCCGACCTGCGGGCCGAACCGGCGGAGGAGGCGGTGGGCCGTTGCGTGAAAGGTGCCGCCGTGCACCTGGCGGCCATTGCTGCCGACCAGCCGTTCGACGCGCGCCAGCATTTCCTGCGCGGCGCGCCGCGTGAAGGTCAGGAGCAGGATCCGCTCGGGCGCGATTCCAGACTCGATGAGGTGCGCGACGCGATGGACGAGGGTGCGCGTCTTGCCCGTACCAGCGCCGGCTACCACCAGCAGCGGTCCGGCGGGGTGCGCAGCCGCGTGCGCCTGGGCCGGGTTCAGGCCACCGCCGGGCTCGTTGGTCCGCGGCGTTGCCTCGCGCGGCCGTGCGGCGTACACTTTCGCCTTGTCCGTCACTCCGGCAATATACCGAAGGCGGATGACGCGGGCGTGTGGCGCGCCCGGAGGAAGGCGAAGATGTTTGAGTGTGACTTCGTTGCGCACAGCGGGTGCGATGGGGGGGCGATGGGCGCAGGTCTAGTGCCGGACGGCGGCCCTTCGGTACGCGTTGCCGCGTGCGTTGCCGCGGCTCTCGCGCTGCTTGCAGCCGGTGCCGAGGGCGCGGCGGCGCAGGGGGCGCAGGGGGCGGCGCGCCTCTGGGGCGTGGTCACCAACCTCAATGGCGTACCTGTATCGCATGCGGAAGTAGCGATTGACGGAACTCCTTTCCACGCCGTGACCAACGACTCGGGCGTCTATCGCATTGAGTTTGCCCCCGTCGGCCGCGTGCGCGTGATTGCACGGCGCGTCGGGTTCGAGCCGGCGGGCGAGCGGGGGACGATCAAGCCCGGCGTTGGCCTCCAGCTCGACTTTGAGCTGAAGGGGCTGCCTGAACTGCTGGATTCCGTGATGATTCACGAGGCCGGCGGCAACGGTCGGATGACGGACTTCTGGGCTCGGCGGCTGCTTGGCGTAGGCGCGTTCATCACCCGCGACGACATCGAGCGCCGCCACCCCGGGAAATCGAGCGACATGCTCCGGATGGTGCCCGGGGTTCGCGTCGTGGCGGGCGAGAGCGGCTTCGACCGACCGCTCATCACGATGGGCAGAAACTCGGTGACCTCGAACCGGCTCCCGCGCAGCAGCATTGTGCCCGGCTCGGATTGCAGCGTCGCGTACTACGTTGACGGATCGTACGTGCCCGCGGGGACGTTCCACATGGACGACATCTCGCCTTCGATGATCGAGGGCGTGGAGGTGTATCGGGGGCCTTCGGAGGCGCCGGCCAAGCTCAGGCAGCGGGATACCGCGTGCGGCCTGATCGTGATCTGGACGCGGGAACCTCCGCGGCGGACTCCACCCGGCGGCCGGTGACGGCTGAGTCTACGTTTGCGCGATTGCGCACTGAAGCGGAGAGCCAGGTTCTTGCGATCGTTGCGATCGGGGCTGCGCTCCGGTTTGCCGTGGGAGCGACGATCGGGCTGGGCGTGGACGAGTCGTACGCCGTGGCGGTTGCGCGCCAGTTTTCGCTCTCGTACTTCGATCATCCGCCGCTTCACTTCTGGATCGCTGGCGGAATCGCGCGCATTGCGGGCACGGAGATGCCTGAGGTCGTGCGGCTTCCGTTCGTGCTCTGCTTTGCGGGCACCACGTGGTTCACGTTCACGGTCGCGCGGCGGCTCTTCAACGAGCGCGCCGGAGTGCTCGCGGCGCTGCTGCTGAATGTCTCGGCGGTGTTCAGTTTGAGCACCGGCGGCTGGGTGCTGCCAGACGGACCGCTGATGGTCTGCACGACGGCAGCGGTGGACCGGATCACCGACATCCTGTTCAGCACAGGGCGCGGCGGGTCGCGACTCGGGTCGTGGAGTCTTGCCGGGCTGCTCACGGGCCTTGCCATGCTTTCGAAGTACCATGGCGTCTTCGTGGTCGCGGGAACAGCTGGCTTTCTGGCGACGTCCCGGCCGCACAGGCGATGGCTCGCCACGCCGGGGCCGTACATAGGCACATTGATCGCGCTCGCGTGCTTCGCTCCCGTACTCGCGTGGAACGCGGCGCATGGGTGGGCATCGTTCGTGTTTCAGGGGGCACGGGCGACGCCATCGGCAGGCGTGCATCTTGGTGCGCTCGCGGCGAACGTCGGCGCTCAGATGGTGTGGGTGCTCCCGTGGATCTTCGTGCCGCTGGCGGCGTCCGCGTGGCGGGCACTGCGCGCAGGGCCGCGCGACGCACCCCGCTGGTTCCTTCTCTCCGTGGCGGCGGGTCCGATCGTGCTGTTCACCCTCGTCTCCCTGCGCGGCGACGTGGGGCTTCCCCACTGGGAGGCGCCGGGCTGGCTGTTCGTCTTTCCGATGCTTGGCGCAGCAGCGGCCGAACGGCTCGCTGCCGGGTCGCGAAGGACGCGGCTCTGGATCCGGTGGGTGGCGTGGGGTTATGTGGGGATGGTGGTGTTCGCGTGGTCGCAGGCGTCCACCGGCTGGGTTGCGCGCCTATGGCCGTCCGCGTTCGAGCACGGCGATCCCACCGGCGACCTCGTGACCTGGGATGGACTCTCCGGCGCGCTCGACTCGCTCGGATTTGACCGCTCACGCAGTTTTGTGGCCGCTACCAGCTGGATCCAGGCAGGGAAGGCGGCAGTGGCTGCGGGGCCGTCGGTGACGGTGCTCTGCCTCTGCGCCGACCCGCACCACTTCTACTACATGCAGGACGAGCGCGCCTTCCTGGGCCGCGACGCCGTCATCGTGCACAAGGAGCGCGCCGGTGACGACGTGCCAGTGCGCTTCGCGCCCTACTTCGAGTCCATCGAGCCCGCCGGCTCGTTCCCGGTGACGCGTGGCTCGCAGGTGGTGATGACGGTGGAACTGTTCCGCGCGCGACGGTTCAGCCGGGCCTACGACACTGCTCAGCCGCGCTAGCGTCCGTCGCCGCGGAAGCGCCAGAAGGTGAGAGCGCCGCGCTGCGCCGGGAGCAGGCGCCGCTCGGCGGGCGGGCGGCCGTCGCCAAACAGGATGGCGAGGTCCGCGAGGAACCCCGGGTTGCCGAAAAGTGTGTGGCCGAGGGCATCGGCGCGCACGCGACTGGCGTCAATCGTATCCATTCCGTCGAGCACTGTGAGCGAGTCGCCGCCCAGGCCCAGCCGCCAGACGCCATTCAGCGCACGGGACGCGCGGAGCGCGTCGTCGTCGCTCGATGCGTAAAGCGTGACGCGCGTGGAACGCGCGCGGAGCGGCGCAAGGATATCGCGGCGAAAGACGCGTGAGTCGAAGTCGGGCGCGGCGAGCGCAACCTGCGCGAGTCGCGGCAACGAATCGGCCGACGGCGCCAGGATCGCCGCGCGTGCGAGCACCTCGGCGCCCATCGAATGCACGAGTACATGCACGCGGTCCGGCTGTGCCGCCGGTATGACGCCCGTGAGGGCGCGCAAGAGAAAGAATCCGCCGTTGCGCGCTTCCTGCAGGTCGCGCACGTACTGCGTCACGGACCCCGCGGATGGCCAGTCGAGGACCACCACCGCGCCGTCGAATCCGACGTCAACGGCGAGCTGCGCCGCGCGCAGAACGGCGTCCTCGAAGGAGACGTTGAAGCCGTGCACGAACACGAGTACGTCGCGTGACTTGGTGAGGGCGAGGTCGGCGGCGAGGCGCTGCACGAATCGCGCCGAGTCGGTCGGGAGCACGCCTGAGACGAAGAACTCGCGCTCGGGGTTCGGTGCGCGCGAAAAGCTTGACCGGCGCGGCAGCTCGCCGATGCCGCGGTTGCGGTATGGCGGAACGTTGACGAGCACGCTGGCATACTGGAGCGAGTCGGCGTCCTCACCGGAGTAACGGCCCGCCGGCTGGTCGCTCTGCACGTAGCGGCGGTTCGTGGCGACGTACACCGTGAGGCGCGCCGATGCGGTGTCGAAGGCGGCGTACGAGCGTGGCGCCTCCGCGCGCGGCGGCGCCGTCGGGGCCGGCGGCGGTGGCACGGGCGGCGCCTTTCCGCCACACGCTGCAACGAACACCGTCGCGATCAATGCCGTCGCGAGGAATGCCGTCGCGAGGCTCGTACGGCGCGCCGCTGTGGCCATGATCGAGGGCGCGGCGGTGCCTCTCATTACAACACGGTGACGGAACTCGGCTGTCATGGCACGCGCGAGCCGGCTGCCGCTACGAGCGAGCGGAGATCTTTCTCCGCAATGGGAACGGGTTCTAGCGCGAAGACCTGCCCCGCCGCCGCGGTTACCGCGTCGCGCACGTCGTCATCGAGCGACGGCGACGGTGCGAAGCACGCGCCGTCGGCCGAGTCGAGCAACTCCCGCTCGACACTCGTCATCACGACTCCAGGCAGCCCGCACGGCACGATCAAGTCGAAGAACGAGAGGTCGTTGGTGACGTTGAGCGCGAAGCCGTGCCACGTGACCCACTGGCGCGCGTGCACGCCGATCGAGGCAATCTTGCGGTCGCGAGCCCACACCCCGGTTCTGCCGGGATCGCGCGCCGCGGGGATGCCGAACGTGCCGAGCGCGTCAATGAGCGCCTGCTCGAGATGCCGAAGGTACCAATGGAGATCTTCGCGGTGCCTCCGGAGATCCATTATCGGGTAACCCACGAGCTGGCCTGGCCCGTGGAAGGTGACGTCGCCGCCGCGCTCGACGTCGAACAGCTCTATGCCGCGGCGGGCGAGCGCTTCCGTGTCGAGGAGCACTGTACCGGGCTTCGTGCCGCGCCCAGTCGTGACCACCGGGTCGTGCTCGAGGAGGATGAGCGCATCTTCGCCGAGCGAACCGTCGAGTCGCGCCCGGGCGGCAGCACGCTGCAGTTCGAGGGCGTCGGCGTAGCCAACCCTACCCAGGGACGCTACGAGCAGGGATCGTGCGGACCGCGGCATATGCGATAACTAATGCACCGAGTGTGACTGGACGCGTCCGGACGGGATCTCAACCGGCATCCGCGCCTGCCATGCGGGCGCTGGCCTTGACGCCGAACCGAGTGGCGCTGCTAGTATGAAAGATGCGGCTGACGTGGCTTCTCTGCCCAGCGCCGGCCATCGTCATCCAACCGTGGAGGTCGTGCATGGCCCGTTCCGTGAAATGCCCCACCCTGGTCTTGCTGCTCATCGCCGCGCTTCCCGCCGCCCAGGCCCAGGGCCGTGGCGGCGGAATGCCAGACAGCGTGAAGGCGCAGCGCTGGGCAGTCGAGAATGAGCTGCAGTCGCTCGCCGTCGTCGAGCGCAAGGTGATGATCAGGATGCGCGACGGAATCCGTATCCCCGCCGACATCTACCACCCCAGGGACGCATCGAAGAAGTACCCTGCGATCTGGGTACGCACGCCCTACAACTTCAACTACTGGGACGTCCAGAATGGCGTGCCGCGCGACATGACGGCCGCGCTGACGGCTATCAAGCGGGGGTACGCGTACGTTGACATGCAGGAGCGCGGGCACTTTTTCGCCGAGGGCAATTACGACATCCTCGGCCCGCCGCTCACCGATGGCGTGGACGAGCTCGACTACCTGCGGTCGCGCCCGTGGTCGAACGGGAGGATCGGCACCACCGGCTGCTCATCCACGGCCGAATGGCAGGGAGCGGTGGTGGCGCAGCACAACCCGGGTTACGCGGCATTCAACGTGCAGGGATTCGGCGCCGGCGTCGGGCGCGTTGGCCCGTACTACGAGCAGGGCAACTGGTACCGCGGCGGCGCGGTGCAGATGCTCTTCATTGATTGGCTCTACGGCGAGCAGAACCAGGTGCGGCCGATGTTCCCGGCGAACACCAGCCAGGCGGATCTGATCCGCGTGTCGAAGTCGTTCGACCTGGCGGAGCACGCGCCGCCCGTGGACTGGGCGAAGGCATTCTGGACCCTGCCGGAGCAGGACATCATCAAGGCGGTTGACGGCCCCAGGGGCATCTTCGCCGACTCGATGCCCGTCGCAACCGGCGGCGCGATGATCAAGCGCGCGCCGAACGATCCGGCGTGGTACCGGGGAGGGCTCTTCCACGACAACATGCGGATTGACGTCCCGGGGCTCTGGTTCATGTCGTGGTATGACGTGTCCGTGGGCCCGAACCTCGAGATGTACAACATCGTGCGGAAGACGGCGAAGGGCGACGCAGGGAACCACCAGTGGGCGATCATCGCCCCGGTTGGGCACTGCTCGTTCACGCGCGCCGCGGAGCACACGATCGTTGGCGAGCGCGACATGGGCGACGCGCGGCTGGCGTACCAGGAGATCATGTACTCGTTCTTCGACAAGTTCCTCAAGGGCGCTGCGAGCCCGGTGATGGATACGCTGCCGAAGGTGCGCTACTACGTGATGGGCGAGAACAAGTGGCACACATCCGACACATGGCCGCCGCGCGGGGCCACGCAGATGACCTTCTACCTCGACAGCAAGGGCGGCGCCAACACGCGCAATGGCAATGGTACGCTTTCCTCGACGGCGCCGGGAACGGGCCAGCCGGACAGGTTCACGTACGACCCGGCGAACCCCGTGATGTCGCACGGCGGCAACGTGTGCTGCCAGGGCAATGCGGTCGGCGCCGGGGCGATGGACCAGCGCGAGAACGAGATGCGCCCCGACGTGCTCGTGTATACGAGCGAACCTTTCGCGAACGGTCTCGAGACCACCGGCGCGATCGTGCCGACGCTGTACGTGTCGTCCGACGCGAAGGACACCGACTTCACGGTGAAGATCCTCGACGTATACCCCGACGGGACGGCGTACAACCTCGACGAGTCCATCCAGCGGATGCGTTACCGGGACGGTTACGACAAGCCACTCGTGTGGATGGAAAAGGACAAGGTGTACAAGGTGTCGCTCCAGCCGCTCAACACGAGCAACTTCTTTGCGCCCGGTCACCGGCTCCGCATCGAGGTATCGAGCTCGAACTTCCCGCGCTTCGACCGGAACCTGAACACGGGCGGGAAGAACTACGACGAAGCCAAGGGAGTCGTGGCGCACAACGTCGTGCACCACTCGGCGCAGTACCCGTCGTCGCTCACCGTGACGGTGATGCCGCGGAAGTAGCGCCCGGCGGAGCAGCGGGGCGGCGTCATGCCGCTCCGCTGCTGCCGCTTCGGCGCAACATCCAGCCGTACAGGGCGATGATCAGGCCTGCAAACGCGGCAACGCCGAGCCACGGCGCCGGCGCGAAGTCGGCGGGTACGAGCGCGATGGGAGCATCGCTCGACGTTGCAACGATCATCCCTGCGTTGACCACGCCAAAGAGACTCTCCCCGACGATCAACCCGGAAGCTACGAGCACGCCCAGGCGCTCGGCGCGCTTTGCGCGCTCTGCAGCCGCTTCGGCCGCCGGGGAGCCCGCGGCGGCGGGCGCGTGGTTGGTGCGCATCGAGTACCAGTGGCTCATCACAGCGCCGACGACCACTGCGAAGGTAGCCGACATCGGGAGGTAGATGCCGATCCCCACGGCGAGCGGCGGGACGCGCCGCCTGCCGGCGGCGCCCAGCGCTTCGTCAATCGCCACGAGCACGGCGCCGATGATCCCGCCAACGCCAATCATCTTCCAGTCGAGATTGCCGCCCACCACGCCCTGGGCGAGCGCGGCGATGAGAGTTGCCTGGGGCGCCGGCAGCGGGTTCGCCGCGACGACGCCGATGTTGGCCGCGCCGGCGAAGCCGTACGCGTGCGCAAGGAGGTTGAGGATTGGCGGGATGACGAGCGCTCCGGCGCATACGCCGACGATCAGCGCGACCTGCTGGCGCCACGGCGCGGCGCCCACGAGCTGGCCGGTCTTGAGGTCCTGCAGGTTGTCGTTCGAGATCGTGGCGCACGCGAAAACGATCGCGGTCACGAAGAGCGCGTAGGCAATCAGCGCCGGGCGGTTCGCGTCCGTCGGGCTCACCACGAGCACGAGGATCGAGGCGCAGGCGACGATGGAGAGGATCCCGACGCCCGATATCGGGCTGTTCGACGCACCAATGAGGCCGGCCATGTAGCCGCAGATCGCCGCCACGACGAACCCGCCAATGATGATGAACGGAACCGCCACCATCGTTAGGGCGAGCGTGTGGCCGGCGATGGCCGTGCCGGCGATGAACCGCGCCGCGATCATCGCAGCCAGGGCGACGCACGCAATCGTGAGCGCGATGATCCACGATGCGGGGAGGTCGCGGTCATGCTCGTCGTCCGAGGCCGCGTGCGCCCCGCGGGAGGACGCCAGCGTCGCGACGAGTCCGCCAATCACCGGGCGCGCGAGCTTGGCGAGCGTCCAGATCGCCGCCACGCCGATCGTGCCCGCTCCAATGAAGCGCACCTGCAATCGCCAGATGTCGGACGCATGGGCGGCGAGGGTGACGCCGGCCGCCGCTGGCTGGAGCCAGGTGAGGATTGGGACTGCCGCCGCCCATGCGATGAGGAGCCCGGTGCCCATGGCGAGGCCCACAGACAATCCGACGAGGTGCCCGGCGCCGAGGAGCGCGAGGGAAAAGGCGACGTTGTAGCCGCTCGCCGCGCCCGCGCCGCCGATCGCGAAGAAGCCAGAAACCTCCGCCGCCACGACGCGCGTTGCCGCGACGATCGCGAGCCCGGCGGAAGCAACGGAGCCGAGCACTACCGCGACCAGCCCTTCCCGCGCCTCGCCCGCGTCGGTGCCGGCGTCGCCGCGCGTGCCTGACCCGACCTTCAGGACTTCGGCCGCGGCCACGCCTTCGGGATACGGAAGGTCAGAGTGCGTGACCAGCGCCCGCCGGAGCGGGATCGTGAAGAGCACGCCGAGCACGCCTCCGCTCACGCAAACGAGCGCTGCCTGCCAGAACGGGAAGCCCGTCCACCATCCAACGATCACGAGGCCCGGAAGCACGAATATGATTGCCGAGAGCGTGCCCGCCGCCGACGCGACGGTCTGGACGATGTTGTTCTCGAGGATTGACGAATCCTTCACTGCGCTGAGCACGGCCATCGAGATAACGGCCGCCGGAATGGACGAGGCGAAGGTGAGCCCGACCTTGAGGCCGAGGTACACGTTGGCCGCAGTGAACGCGGTGGTGATGACGGCCCCGAGGAGGAGGCCGCGGAGCGTGAGTTCGCGAGGTCGCATTGGCCGAGTTTACAGCGCAGGCCCGTCTCCGGCCAACCCCGGCGGAATGGCCGGCGTCAGCGCGGGCGGCGCCGTTCCTTCAGCCAGATCACGAACAGGCCGCAGTCGGCGTCCGACTGCATCTGCGCGCTCAGCTCGAGCGGAATGCTGGCCGGTCCGCGGTAGTACTCGATTGCGGTGATGTCCTCGGGCTTGATCGCCTTGAGGTCGTAGCCCTGCGGCACGCGGGTGTCGTTGATTGCAAGCCCGACCACGCAGAGTTCGTTGGGGACGCTGCCGGTCATGGACATCCTGGTGCCTCGCGGGCCCACGATCACGGACGTCCCCAACCCCACGTCGCGAATGTCGCCGCCACTGATTCGCGCGAGCAACTGCGGCGTGTGCGGCGGGTTCAGTTTCTCGATATCGGCGCTGGTGAGAAACTTGCCGGTGCCCTTGATGCTGCTGCGGCGGAGGAAGGGCTGGGGGAGGTTGTCGCGCGCGCCCCTGACGGTAGCGGGGGGGAGGGTCTGCGCGGTGTCACCGCGGCCGGTGCTGTCCGGGCGCGGCGGTCGTCCCTGTGCGCCGCCAATCGAGGCGAGTGCAGCGGTGACCACGAGAAATCCTGCGATGCGCCTGACCATTCCCAACAAGCTACTGCGACCGAGGGCGCCGTCAACCGCGGACACGGCGCGTAGCGGCGCCGACACGCCGGGCCGGGCAGCCAGCGCGGCCGCCAAGGGGGGGCATTTCGCGGCTTCGCTGCACGGTGCTTATTATCGGGCCGTGCGGCTCATCCTTGCCATCCTCCTCGCGTCGGGTACGCTTGGCGCCCAGCAAGCCCTGACGCAGTTCGGTGAGGCAAAGGCCCGCTCGCTGCTTCAGTCTCAACTGCCGTGCCTCGGCTGCCATGAGATGGATGGCGACGGCGGTCGGTCGGCGCCGTCGCTGACGACCGTGGGCGAGCGCAGGTCGGCAGGCTACATCGCTGCGATCATAGCCGATCCGCAGCGGCGGCTTCCGGGAGTAGCGATGCCTCGCCACGAGATGCCCGGCTCCACGCGCGAGCTCATCGCCAGGTTCCTTTCCCTCAACGCGCGAGGCGCGGAGGTGCCGGCGGTCGCTTCGCCCGGGCAGGCGGAAGGGGCGCGCCCAGATGGCGCCGCTCTCTATGCGAAGTGGTGCGCGTCGTGCCACGGCGAGACCGGACGCGGCGATGGCCCCGACGCGCGTTACCTGCCGGTCGCGCCAGCGCACCACGCGGACGCCGCGGCAATGGCGGCGCGACCGGATGATTCCCTCTACGACGTGATCTACGCCGGCGGCCTGCCATGGGGGCGCAGCGCACGCATGCCGGCCTTCGGCGCGACGCTCTCGGCTGGAGAAATCCGGGCGCTCGTCGCGCGCATACGCGGGCTTTGCGCTTGCGAAGGTCCGGCGTGGTCACGCGCGCGACCTGGCGCAGCCGGGACGGAGCGACGGTGAGCCGGGGCGGGAAGAGGCGTCGGCGTACCGAAGGCGCGAAGGCAGGCACGGGCAGGGAGCCGCGGCGGCCCAAGGACGATCGAGCCCCGCGGCCGCCGATCGCGCAACGCTGGCCCCGAAGGCGACTGCGTCTGTTCGCCATGGCAGTGGTGGCACTTGCCGCGGCGACCGCGGCGGGGTGGCCGCTTCGCTACCACCTGCCCGGCGTCCTGCGTCCAACGACGCTGCCGGCTCCCCGCGAAGCCCCACCGGAATCGCGTTTCACGGCCGCCGACTTCGTTGGAGCCGAGAAGTGCGCGGGATGCCACGAAGCGCAGTACTCCGCGTGGCAGACGTCCACGCATGGGCGCGCGGGTGGCGCGCCGGCCGCGGACGTCGTCATTGCCGCATTCAGCGGGCAGCCGATCCGGTTTCGCGATGCAGTGGTGATTCCCCGAGTGCGCGCTGGCAGGTATGAGTTCGTGGTGTCTCCGGACTTCGACACGACGGTCGTACTGGGCGTGGATGGCGCGATTGGCGGCGGGCACATGGTGGGAGGCGGCACGCAGGGCTTCGTGACACGACGCCCCGACGGGACTTACCGTTTCCTGCCGTTCGACTGGTCGCGCACTAACCGCACGTGGTTCTGCAACACCGGCTCGCGTTCGTCGGAGGGCTGGGTGCCAATCACCCCGGCCATGCGGCTCGCCGAGTGCGGCGACTGGCCGCCGTCGCGCGTGCTCGGGGACGTGCCCCGGTTCGCGAACTGCCAGGGCTGCCATGCAAGCCAGTTGTTCGTTGCCGGCGACGATACCTCGCGCGTGACCCGGTTCGCGTCGCTCTCGATCAACTGCGAGAGCTGCCACGGGCCGGGGAGGCGCCATGCGGAGATTGCGGAGCGCGGCGGCGCAGCTTCCGCCGACATCGGGCTTGCATCGCTCGCCACGCTCTCGAAGGACGCCTTGCTCGGCGTCTGCTTCCAGTGCCATGCAGTCAAAGACCAGTTGCGCGAGGGATTCGTGAGCGGCGACTCGCTCGCGAGGTTCTATTCGATTTCGCTCCCGGCGCTGGGCGAGCGGCCGCTCGGACCGGACGGCCACGTGCGTACGGCGGCGTACCAGGAGGCGCACCGGTACAGCGACTGCTACGTGAATGGCGGCATGACCTGCACGTCGTGCCACGATTCGCACTCGCAGGGCTATCGGGACGTGGCGGGCCGGCCGCTGCCGGGCAGGTTCGACGACCGGCAGTGCACGTCGTGCCATGGCAGCAAGGCGGTGGATGTCGTGGCGCACACCAGGCATGCGGCGGGCTCCGAGGCAAGCCGATGCACAACGTGCCACATGCCGTACATACAGGAACCGGAGACATCCAACCCGCGAACCGGCGCTGCGCCCATCCGCTATGCGCGCTCGGATCACAGCATCGCCATTCCGCGCCCCGTGACCGATAGCGCGCTCGGCTGGCGCGACGCCTGCGCTTCGTGTCACGCCGGGCGGAGCGCCCATTCTCTCGAAGCCGATATTCGGCGGCTCTGGGGCCCCGGCAAGCCGATGCCTTCGCAGGTCGCCGCACAGGTTCGATTCGAACTCCTGCAGCGCCAGGGCAGCTCGCCGGGTGCGTGGCCGCCGGGCGATCTGCTTGCGGGCGGCGAGCCGGGCGCACGGCGGCACGTCGCGGCAACCGTGGCAGGGATCGCCCGGTACCTCGAAGCCGTGCCGCAGCCCGGCCGATCGGCGCCGCAGGCCGATGTGGACCGGCTCATGGCTCTCGCGGGTGACGACGACCTCGACGTGCGTTCGCTCGCGCTGGCGACGCTCCATGTCGCTGGCGGGAACGAGGCGAGCGTGCGGCGCCGCCTGGTGCGCGCGCTCGTTCGCGAAGGGTCGTCCGACTACGGCCTCCGCATTCGCTGGGCGCTGGCCGTCGGGTACAAGGGCGATCAGTGGGCGGAGGCCGGTCGCGCCAGCGATGCGGCGGCGGCATACCGGCTCGGGCTCGAAGTGCTGCCGCGGCATGCCCCGCTCTGGAACAGTCTGGGCAATGCCCTGCGCGCAGCCGGCGACCTGGCTGGCGCGGCGGCGGCATACGATGCTGCGATCCGCATCCGGCCTGCATGGGGGCTAGCCGTGTTGAACCGGGGCGTGACGCGGCTCGCTTCGGGCGACACCCTGCGGGGATCGGCGGATCTCGCCGAGTCGCTGCGGCTGGATCCATATGAGCCCATGGCATGGTTCAACGCCGGGAACCTTGCGCTTGCCCGCGGCGGTCTCGACTCGGCGGCCGTGTTGCTGCGGCGGGCCGCCGCGCTCGACGGCAGCATGACGGACGCCTACTTCCAATTGGCGCGGATCCGCCTGCTGCGAAAGGATCCTGCCGGGGCCTATGCCGAACTTCGGCGAGGGTTGGCGTTCGACTCGTCGAACGCAGCGGCGCGCGACCTCGCGGCAACGCTCAGGAAGGCTGGATCTAATTAGGGGTTGGTCGGCGGCGCGGCGTGGAATTTGACAGATCGGGCAGTGCGCGGGTATTTACGGGCAGTTGGCGGCGTGGTGACACGCCGCCGGACTGGCACCCCGGCTGAACCACCCCACCCAGGCGGAGGATCCAACGTTATGCGGTTATTGTGTCGGCGACTGGCTGCAACCGTGGCGCTTGCAGGCGCCGCATTGCTGCCTTCCATGTTGGTCGCGCAGGGCACGGGCACGGTAGAGGGCACCGTGACGGACGCCGGGAGTCAGCGTCCGCTTGCGAACGTGCAAGTGTCAGTTCAGGGCGTCGGCACGGCCGTCGTGGGATCGCAGACGAATGCGCAGGGCGTCTTCCGGATAACGAACGTTGCCGCGGGCCAGCAGACGGTCCGGGCGCGGCTCATCGGATACGCGATGGCCACGGCGCAGGTGACCGTTCCGTCCGGCGGTATAGGGCGCGTGACGGTCGAGATGAGGCAGTCGGCGCTGGAGTTGTCGGCTGTGGTCACGACCGGCACCGGTGGCAGCCAGGTGGAAGCGCGCAAGCTCGGCAACACCGTCGCATCGGTGGAGCTTCCGGCCAACGCCCCGATGCCCAGTTTCTCCGCGGCCATGCAAGGACGCGAGCCGGGCGTCATGATGCTGCCGTCGTCCGGCCTTACGGGCGCAGGAGCGCGCATCCGCATTCGAGGGAACGCGTCGCTCTCGCAGAGCAACGAGCCCATCGTCTATCTCGACGGCGTCCGGGTTGACAACGGCAGCGGGAGCGGAAGCGCGGCGCCGTCGCGGCTCGACGACATTGACCCCACGTCCATCGAACGCCTGGAGGTGCTGAAGGGCGCAGCAGCCGCGACGCTCTACGGCACGGAAGCATCAGCCGGAGTCATCCTGATCACGACCAAGAAGGGCGCGGTCTCGAATACGAAGTGGAACCTCGAGGTGGAGCAGACGGCGAAGAACTACCCGACCAACAGGATCGAGCCGCTCTATGGTGTGGGCGGGCTGGGGTTGACCTGCGCCAACTCCCTTGTGTCCACCTGCGCCGACACCCAGGCGGTGCGGCAGGCGTACCACTTTGGCTACCCGATTGCGCCCTACCAGGTGATCAACGAGCTGGTTCCGACGAAGATGTTCGAAACCGGCACGGCCACCATGGTGAACGGTCAGGTGTCGGGCGGCACCGCGCTCTCGACGTTCTTCGCGTCGCTTCGCATGTACCGTGAAGATGGCCCGTTCAGCGGCAAGAATTTCGACTGGCAGAAGCGTGGCATCCTGGTCAAGGACATTGACAACAAGTACCAGGGCACGCTCTCCCTCGGCCTCACGCCGTCGAACCAGGTCAAGCTTCAGTTCAACTCGCTCTTCGCCGTGCTGCATAACGAACTGCCGGGGAGCAACAACGACATCTACGCTCCCTACACCACGGCGCTGCTCTCCAAGCCCGAGAATGCACAGTGCGATGCCTCGAAGACTAGCCCGACCGACCCCACGTACGGGAGCGCCGGGAACGGACTCTGCGTTGGCCCAGGCAACCCGACCGGCGCGCCTACGTTCGGCTCGCAGCGCGAACTGTTCCAGCGCACGAACAAGCAGGACACCCGGCACTACAACGGCTCGCTGCGCGTGAGCTATATCCCGACGGCGGCGCTGAACTTCGACGCCACGTTCGGCGTTGACTTCACGGGCCGCCGCTCGGCGACCTTCCTGCCGTTCGGCAACAACCTGGATCTGCGCTCCACCGAGGCGCCTGCGGGCAGCGCTGGCGTGACCGAGAACGAAAACCAGCAGCTCACGCTGTCGCTCAACGGCGGCTGGACGAGCAACCCGCTGGGGCTCTCGTCCAACCTGATCTTCGGCGCGCAGGGATACGTCACCAGGGTCAACACCGTCACCGGGAGCACGCGTGACTTCCCCGGACCGGGCATCGAGGTCCTTAGCGGCGGCTCCGTTCCCCAGGTCAGCGAGAGCTTCACTTCCATCGTGAATACCGGCCTTCTCCTGCAGGAGCAGCTTGGCTGGCACGACTGGGTGTTCGTGACTGGCGGCGGGCGTTACGACTACAACAGCGCGTTCGGCAAGACGTCCGGCGGCGTGTTTTATCCGCAGGCGTCGTTCTCGCTGGTGCTCAGCGACCGCGCCGGCTACAAGGACAGCTTCCTCGGCAGGCACGTGAACACGTTCCGCATCCGCGGCGCTCTCGGCCGCGCGGGCCGGCAGCCGAGCGCGTTCGCGAAGCTGACGACGTATCTTCCGCTGACGACGACGGCCGGCGCGGGACTCGTCCCGGGAAACCTCGGCAATCCGAACCTGAAGCCGGAAGTCTCGACGGAGATGGAGGTCGGCGCCGAACTCGGCCTGCTCAACGACAATCTTTCGGTCGAGTTCACGCGGTGGCAGCGCTCGCTGAAGGATGCGCTGGTGGCGCGGCAGTTCCCGCTGAGCGGTGGGTTCAGCGCGCTTCAGCTCGACAACATCGGGCAGATGCAGTCGTGGGGCTACGACCTCAAGGTCAAGGCGTACGTGATCAATCGCGCGAACCTCTCGGCCGACGTGTTCGCCACGACGGCGTTCCTCAGCCAGATCGTTACGAGCCTGGGTGGCGCTCCGCCGCTCAAGGTCGGTGGCAGTTACCCGCGGTACCGGAACTGGATCAGGGAAGGGTGGGCTCCAGGCGTCCTCTTCGGGGCGCGCGTCCCCGCGCCGTGCGCGCCGGGCAAGACCACGGCCGACGACGGGTCAATCTGCCTCGCCGCGGGCCAGGTGCCCGTTGACCTCAACGGCGACGGGAAGCCCGACACGGAGACGCAGATGCTGGCTTACTTCTCCGTACCGCGCACGGTCGGCAACATCGCACCGCTCCAGTCGGTGAATCCGCACTCGAACGACGTGTACGATCACTACTATGGCAAGCCGTTGCCGGATTTCGAAGGCGCGATCGGCGGGTCCATCACGTGGCACCGAAACTGGGAGCTCTCGACGAACTTCGAGTACCGCGGCGGGCACTTCACGATATCGAGCCTTACCCAGGCGCTCAGGAACGCGAGTCCGGGAACGGGCGGCAACACGCAGAAGCGCGCGCAGGTTCAGTCCACGCTGCAGAACCCAGCCAGCACGCCGCAGCAGCGGCTCGACGCGGCCTGGGTCTACTGGTCCCAACTCGTTGCGCTCTCGCCGTATGACGGAGCGAACCAGCAATTCCCGGGCGACTTCATACGGTGGCGCGAGCTGAGTCTGACGTACAAGGCGCCGCCATCGTGGGCGCGGCGAGTGGGCGGATCCGAGATGTCGTTCACCTTCGCGGCGCGGAATTTCATGATGTGGACGCGTTACCCCGGCACGGACCCGGAAGTGAACATGAGCGGGCGCTCCGACGGAGGCGGCACGGACAACAACTTCGGCGAATCCGTTGACGCACTGGGCTTCCCGATACCGCGTGCGCTCTCCTTCAACATCCGCGTGGGGTTCTAGCCATGAACACTCACCGGATTTCCATGGCTGCCCGGCGCGCGGGCGGCGTCGCCGCCGGAGCGAGCCTGCTGCTCGTGATGTCTGCGTGCCAGAGTCTGCTCGACGTGAAGAACCCGAACAACGTTGACGAGAGCGCGCTTGCCAACCCCGCGGCGGCGGCGGCCGAGGCCAACGGCCTGCTGGGTACCACCACACGCATGCTCGGCACACTGACGGCCATTCACGGCGAGGCGTCCGACGAGCTCGACTGGGTTGGCTCGTACGACGCCGTGGGCGAACTCGATCGCGGGGTGATCGGCGACTACGTGAACCAGATGCTGGCAGGCGCTTTCTCCATCTCCGGCACGGCGCGCTACCTCACCGACATGACGATCGCGCGGATCGAGGGGTTCATCGCGGACGGGAAGGTCCTTTCCAAGACCGACCTGCTCAGGTCGTACGTGTACGGCGCGATCGTGTACTCGACGATCGCCGATACCTTCGACGACTTCGCGTTCTCGGACAAGACCAAGCCCGCGCCGGCGATCGGACGGACCAATATGTCGCAGTTGTACGATAAAGCCATCGGGTTTCTCGACAAGGCGTATGCAATCGCCACGTCGAATACCGACAAGTACAACATCCTCGCCCTGCGGGCGCGGATCAAGCACGGCAAGGCGGTCTGGAAGATGCTGACACCTACGTCGAAGACCGCGCCAGCCAATCCGCTCGTCGCCGATGCCGGCGCCACGGCGGACGCAACCGCGGCGATCGCGCTCGGCACGGCGGACGCCGCCTTCGACATCGTGGTCAACCAGGAGGCATCGGGCGGCGAGAACGTCTGGGGTCACCTGAACGGCCGCCAGGAAGATGCGCCCGGCCAGGCGTACGTGGTAAACTCGCGGAGCACGATCAACAGGTGGATCGTGGCCCTCAAGGATCCAATCACAAACGCCCCGGACACCCGCTTGCAGGCGCGCATCACGGCCATGAAGAACTTCGGGTCGCTTGCCGGCACGGTATGGATGACCAACACCCGGGAACTGCGTCTCATCCTGGCCGAGGCGGCTCTGGCTGGCGGCAACACGACCGAGTTCACCAACCAGATCAACCAGGTGCGCACGCTCGACGCCAAGCCGGCATTCTCCGGCCAGATTGACAACCTCGAGATGCTGAAGTACGAGCGCAAGGTCGAGCTCTGGATGATGCGGCGGCGCCTGATGGACATGTACCGCTTCGGCATCAAGGATCCGCTTTGGCAGCCGGACGCCAACTTCCCGAGCGCGTTCGACACGGTCGGGCTCCTGTTCCCGATTTCCCAGCCAGAGCGGCTCGCGAATCCCTGCATCATGGATGCGTCGAAGTGCAGCAAGTAGGCCCGCTTGATTGACCCGGAAGAGTGTGGGGCGGGGAGCGGCGCAGTGCGCAACTCCCCGCCCCACGGGCATTTTATGGGCTCACACGCGGCGGTTGCGGAATCGTGCGGCATGAGGAGTCGAGCCAGATGAATCGGCACAAGCGCGGCATCGGAGTCGCTCTTTGCGCGCTGCTCGCGGTGAACACGGCGTGCTACAGCTACGTTCCGCCCGCGCAGGGTATTGCGCCACATTCGGGCGAGATGGTTCGCGTGCGGTTCAACGCCGAGGGCACCAACGCGATGGCGGGCACGCTCGGCCCGGGTGTTGCGGCGGCCGAGGGCATGCTGAACGAGGCGAACCCGGACGGCAGCATCGTGGTTGGCGTGTCCACGGTGTTGCTCACGATTGGCGGCAGCAGGTCGTGGGCGGGGATGAACGTCGTGAGCGTCCCTGCGCGCTACGTAGCCGGCATTGACGTGAAGCGCGCCGACCGGAGCAAGACGCGCGCGGCGATCATAGGGGGAGTACTGGCCATCGCCGGCATCTTCGCGCTCATAATCGGCATGGGTGGCGCTCACGGCGGCCCGCAGGGAGACGGGCCGACGCCGCTGTGACGTGGCTCTAGGCGGTCGTCTTCCTGTACGCACCCGCCGAAATTGCCAGGACCGCTACTCCTGCGACTGCCAGTCCTGCGATCTCCCGCCACGTCGCCTCGATGCCTCCGCCCCGCACGAGCACCGTGCGCATGACCGTCACGAAGTGGCGGACCGGCGTGCCGGCGCTCACCCACTGCGCCCACGAGGGCATTGACTCGATGGGCGTGTACATGCCGCTCATCAACAGGTAAACCATCAGCAGGAAGAACGATACGAACATCGTCTGTTGCTGCGTGTGCGTGATGGCGCTGATGAAGAGGCCGATCCCCAGCGCAACCGTGAGGTACACGCCAGCGCCAAGTACCACCACCCACAACGGCCCGCGCATCGGAACGCCGAAGAGCAGCCAGCCGGCCACGAGGCCGATCACGAACAGCGCCATCGCCGTGATCCACGCGGGGATGAGTTTCCCGGCGATAAAGTCAATGCTGCGCAGTGGAGTGACGTTGAGTTGCTCGAGGGTGCCGAGTTCCCGCTCGCGCGCGATGTTCTGCGCCGTGACGAGCGTGCCGATGATCGTCACCAGCGAGACGAGGATCGCGGGCACCATGTAGTGTTTGTAGTTCCGCGTCGCGTTGAACCACGTACGAAACCGGACGCCCAGAGGGCCGGGCCTGGCTGGGTTGGGGGTTGCTGTCATGACCACGGGAGCATCATCGTCGCCAACCATCCGGACCGCGAGCGGGAAGGCCGCCGCGCGGTCGCTGGCGAAGTCGGCGATGATCTGCTGCGCATAACCGGCGATGAGTCCGGCAACCGCTCCTTCCTCCGCGTTGACGGAAACCTGGACGGGTGCGGCACTGCCGCGGGTCAGATCCTCCTCGAACCGGGGCGGAATGTGCACGATCATCGAGGCGCGCCGCTGGATCAGGTCGCGCTCGGCGCTGACCACGGAGGAAGTGACACGCTCCACCATGAACTGGCGGCCTCCTTCCAGTCGCGCCCTGAGCGCGGCCGAGGCCGGAGTGCGGTCCTGGTCCACGATTGCGACGCGGGTGTCGCGGATCGCAAAGGTCGCGGCATTCGACAGCACCAGCAGCTGGACGAATGGAATGAACAGGAGCTGCGCCATCGTTCCCCTGTCGCGGACGATCTGCAGGAACTCCTTGCGGACGAGGAAGCGGATTGTGCGCATGGTCAGGCGAGCCGGACTGCCAGCCGGCGGATGCCCACGACGAACAGCGCCGCGGTGAAGCCGGCCAGGATCAGCGTTTCGCGCCACAGGTCTGCGAGCCCTGCGCCCTTGAGCATCACGCCGCGCGTGATGACGACGAACCAGCGCGCCGGGACCACGTTTGACGCGGCCTGCAGCGGCCACGGCATCGCGCTGACCGGAAAGATGAACCCGGAAAGGAGTAGCGTCGGCAGCATCGTCCCGGCCAGGGCGGCCATCATCGCAACGCGCTGCGTGCTCGTGCTCGTCGAGATCACGATACCCATGCCGAGCGCGGTGAGGATATAGAGCAGCGACTCCGCCAGCATGAGCGCGTTGCTGCCGCGTACGGGAACGCCGAAGATGAGCCTGGCGGCCACGAGCACCAGCACCACGTCGAGGAAGCCGAGCGCCACGTATGGCGCAACCTTCCCCAGTACTATCTGGTATGGGCGCAGCGGCGACGCGAGGAGCATCTCCATCGTGCCGATCTCCTTCTCTCGCACGATCGTTATCGCCGTCATCAGCGCGGACACGATCGTGAGCACGTAGGCGATGAGTCCCGGCACGAACAGGTTCACGCTCTCGAGCGTCGGGTTGAACCGCATCCGCGTCTCGACGTCAATGCGCGGTCCCGCGCGCCTGCCGGTCCTGCCGGCATCCCACGCGCGCACTATCGCAAGCGTGCTTGCCTCCATGAGACTGCCGGTGTTCGGATCGGCGCCGTCGGTGACCACCGCGATGGTCACCGGCTCGCCGCGGCCGAGCGCACCCGCGAGCCCGGAAGGGAGCATCAGCGCCTGCCGCACGCGGCCGTCGCGGAACTGCGGCTCGAGCGAGGCAGCATCGGCGACGGAGGCGACCACCCTGTAGGTGTCCGTTGCATCCATGAAGCGGGAGGCAAGCGACGCCGTCGCCGCGTCGGGTTGCGGCGCGACGATCGCGAGGTTGATTCCCCTGATGTCCGATCGCACGGCGTAGCCAAAGAGCACCACCTGTGCAACGGGCATTCCGATGAGCACGAGCAGCGTCTGCCAGTCGCGGAGGATGTGCCGCACCTCCTTTCCGAGGAAGCCGAAGAAGGCCCGCCTGCCTCTCACGCTGCCGCTCCCGGGCGCATCAGGCGAAGGAACAGCTCGTCGAGTGTCGCCACCCCTGCATCGCGCCTGACGTCCTCCGGCGTTCCCATCGCCGCAATGCGACCGTCAACCATGATTGACAGCCGGTCGCAGTACTCGGCCTCATCCAGGTAGTGCGTCGTGACCAGCACCGCAGTGCCCGCTGCGGCCGTCTCGTAGATGAGCTCCCAGAACCGGCGGCGGGTGATCGGGTCCACGCCGCCGGTCGGCTCGTCGAGGAACACCACGCGCGGCTCGTGCAGCAACGCCACGGAGAAGGCGAGCTGCTGCTTCCATCCCAGCGGCAGGGTGCCCACGAGTGCGCGCGCGCGTGACGCAAGCCCGAGCCGGTCGAGCAGCAGTTCCCGCCGCTCGGCGATCGTCGCGTCGTCGAGCCCGTAGATGCCTCCGTAGAAGTCAATGTTCTCGCGAACGGTCAGGTCGTCGTAGAGCGAGAACTTCTGGCTCATGTAGCCAATGTTCCGCCGGATTTCCCGGGCCTCGGTGGCAACGGAGAACCCTGCGACCGTCGCGCTGCCGGCCGATGGCGCGAGCAGGCCGGTGAGGATTCGCATTGCGGTCGTCTTGCCAGCGCCATTCGCGCCGAGGAAGCCGAACACTTCGCCGGGCGCCACGTGGAAGGTGATCGCGTCCACCGCCGTGAATAGTCCAAAGCGGCGAGTAAGGCCAACCGCATCAATGGCGGGGTGCGCCGACGCACTGGCGGCCGCGCCGGCAGCCCGGGGGCTCGGTCCGGTCACGCGGCTGGCTCCGCGCTGGTCATGTCCCACATGAACGCATCTTCGATGGTGGCGGAGATTGGCCGTACCGTGGCAGCGATGCCGCGCGCGGCAAGCCATTCGCCGAGCTCGGTGGCCAGCCGTGCCGGGTCGGGCCCTGCGCGTCGGTCCGTGAAGTGCAACGTCGAGCCAAACGGCCAGACCGACGCCGCGTCGGGATGCTCGCGCAGCGCAGCCAGCAGTCCGATGCGAACCGCCGCACCCTCGCCCGCGGCGGTCACCGCCAGGAGAGGACGCGGAAACGCCGCCCTCACGGCGGACGGCCGGTCAATGCGGAGTATGCGCCCCTGCTGCATGAGCGCGACGCGATCGCAGCGCGATGCCTCGTCCATGTAGGGTGTCGAGACCAGCATCGTCATGCCGCCCTCCCGGAGCCGCGCAAGAAGATCCCAGAACTCGCGGCGCGACACCGCGTCCACGCCAGTCGTGGGTTCGTCGAGAAAGAGGATGCTGGGTGAGTGCACCAGCGCGCAGCACAGCGCGAGCTTCTGCTTCATTCCGCCCGAGAGGGCGGCCGCGCGGCGGCCGGCAAACGGCGCGAGCTGCCGCCAGATGGGCTCGATCGTGTCCATCTGGGCCGCGACGGTCGTATCGAACACGCTCGCGTAGAACTGCAAGTTCTCGATGACCGTGAGGTCCGGGTAGAGCGAGAACCGGCCTGGCATATAGCCAAGGCGGCGCCGAAGGGCCCACATGTCCGTCGCAGGGTCGTGGCCGATCACCCGCGACTCGCCTTCGTCCGGCAGGTAGAGAGAAGTGAGCAGCCGGAACAGCGTCGTCTTGCCCGCGCCGTCAGGCCCAATGAAGCCGAACAGTTCGCCGGGAGCCACTTCGAACGACACGTGGTCGAGCGCCAGCACGCTGCCGAACCGCTTCGTCAGCCCGCGCGCCTGCACCGCGGCGCCGACGTTCGTCGCCGGATGCGCGGCGCCCGATCCCACGCCAGCCGGTTCGCGGGTCGCGGCTTTCACGGCCGGGCGCCTCCGAGCACGAGCTCGCCGGGCATCCCGATCTTGAGTGAGCCGTCGGCGTTCGCGACCGCTACCTTCACGGCGTACACCTGCGTCACGCGCTCGTCGCGTGTCTGGATCGGGGTTGGCGTGAACTCCGCGCGCGACGCGATCCAGGTGACGCGGCCGTCGAGTGACCTGAGGCCGCGCGCCGTACCCGAGTCCACCTGAACCTGCACGCGCCCCCCAAGCTTGACCTGCGAGAGCTGGTTCTCGGCAACGTACGCGCGAAGGCTGAGCGAATCGAGCGAAGCAATCTTCACGATCGGCGTGCCGGGGCCGGCGAGTTCGCCCCGCTCGACGTACTTCGCGAGTACCGTTCCCGCGACAGGTGCCACGATGCGGGTCCTCGCGATGCGGTCGGCCAGCGTCGCCGCCTGGGCGTCAACCGCGGCGAGGCCTCGGGACGCCGTTGCTCTTGCCGCCCGGGCTACTTCGGCCTGCGCCTGGAGCGTACGAAGGTCGCGTGTGGCCGCGTCGGACTGCTGCGCGGTCGCGGCCGAGGCGGAGACGAGCCGCGTCACGCGGTCGTACGCGCGCTGCGACACCGCAAGCTGCGCGGCAATGACGCCCAACTGCGCATCGGCCTCGGCCATCTGGGCGCGGACGGTGCTCCGTCGCGCGTCGAGCTCCTTCATCGAGAGGAGCAGGCTGGCGCTGTCCACCGTCGCGATCAGCGCGCCCGCGGCAAGCGTGGCGCCTTCTTCCGGCAACGCGGAGGTGATGCGCCCGCCGACTTCGGCGCTGACGACGACTTCGGTGGCTTCGAACACTCCGTAGGCGTCCGGCTGCGGCGCGGCACACGCTGCGGTTGCGGCCAGGGCGATGAGCACGGCAGGGTTGCGCATTGAACGTTCCTCAGCGGGGCGTGAGCCCGAGTGTGGTTGCGATGTTCGCCTCCGCCTGCGCGAGCTCGATGCGATGCCGTTCGCGGGCGAGCCGGGCGTCGGTAAGCGCCGAGCGAAGCCCTACGGCCTCGGCAGCGGTAATGACTCCCTCGCGGCGCTGCGCCTCGCCCTGGGCGAGCGCGTCCGCACGAAGCGCAATGACCTCGTCGTCGTCGCGAAGCTGCGCGGCAAGCCGCGCACGATTCTCGATGTCGCCTTGAACCGCTCGCGCCAGGCGGTCGGCAAGCGCGCGTTCCTCCGTCAGGAGAACCTTCTGCTGCAGGGCGGCGAGTTCCTCGTTGCGCTGGGAGCTCCCCCACGTGAACGGCGCCCATTCTACCTTGATGCCGGCCTGCCAGAAGCGCGCGGGGTCCGACTCGAACTGGTTGAGGCCCGGCCTTCCGTACCCGCCGTCGAGGAAGGCCAGCACCCTGGGGCGATTCTCGACGGCTGCGAGGCCCCGCTCGGTGTCGAGCCGGGCGCGCGTTCGCGCGACCTGCGTGAACTCCGGGCGTTCGCGCAAGTTGGCCGCCCCGCCTGCCGAATCCAACGCAGCCAACCGCGCCCCCCAATCCGGAAGGGTGAGTGATGTGCTCTCCGGAAGCGCGACGCCAGTGAGCCGTTCGAGGTTCGCCATCGCTGCACGGCGCGAGCTGCGGGCCTGCGCCAGACGCGCCTGCGCCCCGCGCCACTCGGCACGCACGCTTGCGCTGTCGCGGCCAAGAGCAGCGCCTTCGCGTACCCGTGCGCGCGTCTCGGCGAGCACCGTCTCGAGGTCAGACACCGCGGCCGAAAGCTCGCTCTCTGTTGCCCGCATCAGCGCGGTGGCGAAGAACGCGCCGGTCACTTCGGCGCGCAGCGGCTCGAGCGCCGCGTCCACCCCGGCGACATTCTCGGAAAGCCGCGCGGCCTCCACGGCCTCGGCGCGAGAGGCGGCGCCTCCGTCGTAGACCACCTGCGCCACATCCACTGCCCCCGACCAGCGATCCCTGGGAGGGATTGGCACCGGCGCGCCCCCGGGCAGGGCGAGGTTGAGGTGCGTTACGTCGCTCGCATGCGAGTTGCTCGCCGATACGGTGAACCGCGGAAGGAGCGTGTTCCGGATGGAGCGGATCCGGAGGTCGGCGGCCTCGCGGAGAAGGTCGCGCTGGGCGGCCCTCGCATCGCGGGCGATCGCAGCCCGCTGGAGGTCGGCCAGCGTGACGGACGCCGGCGACTGCGCGCCCGCAGTGGCGCCCAGCACGGTGACGATGAAAGCGAAGGCGACGGCTTTCATGGGCGCAGGCCTCCGATGAGAAAATCGCCCAGGATCGCACGGCGCTCGGCGATGAACTGCTCGAACGACTTGCCCTCGCCGAGCACGAGCTTCTCGATCACCGGGCGCATCACGAACGGGAAGATGATGGACGCAAGGAGCGACACGATGAACTGGTTGGCGTCTATCGCACGCATGGTTCCTGCCGCGGTTGCTTCGGCGACCTGGCGCCGCAGCGCGTCCAGAGCCGGGGGCGCAGCGTCACCCACGAGCGCAACCAACCGTTCCGGGTGCGTGTGCATCTCTGCGGCGACGAAGCCCGGGAGGTACGGCTCGTCGAGGAGGAAGCCGGTCTCGAACTCGATGGCGTCCCGTACCTTCTGCTCGACCGAGCGATCAGGGTCGGCGAGGATCGCGAAAAGGCGCGGAAAGAGAACAAGCAGCGATTCCGCCACCACTTCGCGGGCCAGCGCCTCCTTGGTGCCGAAATAGTAGTGGAGGAGCGCCTTGTTCACGCCTGCTTCGTCCGCGATCTCCTGGGTGCGCGCGTCGGCGGTGCCCCTGCGGAGAAAGACCGTGCGCGCCGCCGCGAGGATCTTCTCGCGGGTAGTCGAGTCGCGTGTTAACTCGGCGGTTTGACTGTGTGGTTGAACCATGCGGTTAGGCTAACGGCGCATCGAGCTCAGCGCAAGGGGCAGTGGGGATGGCCGCGTTGCCGCGTTGCAGGCCATGGACGCGTTGCTGCATTGCAGACCATGGAATAGTGTTTCCGGCTGCCAGGCGATTCGCGCCGACGCACATCCACAACAGGACAGACTCAAAGGAGGAGTGATGCCGCCCACTCGGCGCGACTTCATTGCCACGTCGGCCGCCGCGACCGTTGCGGCGCTGTTCGCGCGGCCTGCCCTGGCCCGGGCCACGGCGCGTCGGCAGGGCGCCGCACCGGTGTTCACGCCGCTGCGCCGCAACATCGGATACTTCACGATGCAGGGCGGCACCATTGGCTACATGGTGAACAGCGGCGGGGTCGCGGTGGTGGATGCACAGTTCCCGGAGCCGGCCAAGGTGTTCATCGCGGGACTCGCAGAGCGATCAGCGAATCGCCCGGTGGACGTTCTGATCAACACGCACCACCACGGCGACCACACCGGCGGCAACGTCTCGTTTCGCGGCGTGGCGAGGAAAGTGGTTGCGCAGGCGAAGGCGGCGGAGGACATTCACAACCCGCCAGGCGCGCAGCCGCCGGCGGACCAGCTTTACCCCGACACGACATTCACCGACGCCTGGTCAGCGGACGTGGGCGACGAGCGCATCGCCGCGAAGTTCTACGGCCGCGCGCACACGAGCGGCGACATCGCCGTGACGTTCGAGCGCGCCAACGTGGTTCACATGGGCGACCTACTGTTCAACCGGCGGCATCCGGTGGTGGACCGCGCCGCTGGCGCGACCTTGCGCGGGTGGGTGCGAGTATTGCAGGGCGTCGCGAACGACCATTCGTCCGACACGCTGTTCATCTGCGGCCACGCGAACACGAACTTGCCGGTGGTCGCGTCGCACGCGGACGTGGGCGAGTTCCGCGACTACATTGGCGCGGTGCTTGCCTTCGTCGAGTCGCAGGTGAAGGCGGGCCACTCGCGCGCCGAGGTAATGGCGATGCGCGACCCGCTGAAGGGATTCGAGAACTACGGGAGGTTCGGCGCGGAGGGTTCGCGCGAGATGCTGACATGCGCGTACGAAGAGTTGACGACTGGCACTTAAGAGAAG
>JADZCT010000033.1 GCA_020851455.1 Gemmatimonadaceae bacterium
AGAGGAAGTACTCGTAGACGCGGCCGCGCACGTCCTTCGCGCGGGCCTCTTCGTCGCCGACCTTGATGTTCGAGATCAGGTCGATCAGCTGGCCGAGACGGGCCTTGTCGAGCGCGGGCCGCGCGTAGTCCTTCGGGAGGACGCCCTTTAACGCCGGGTTGTCGCGCTCGATGCCCGCCATCGCGTCGTCCACGAGTTGGCCGATGGTGCTCTGGCGCGCCTGCGCCTTGAGGTACGGCCAGCGCGCCTCGGGTGGCACCCAGAAGATGCTCTGCGCGCGGTATTCGTCGGGGTCTTCGGGGTCGGCACCTTGCGCCTGCTCGGCAAGCAGCGCCGCGTGCTTCTCCTCGAAGGCATCGGAGATGTATTTGAGGAACAGCAGGCCCAGGGCCACGTGTTTGTATTCGGCGGCGTCCATGCTGCCGCGCAGCGCATCGGCCATCTGCCAGAGCTGGGCTTCGTAGCCGAGGGTGGCGGAAGTGGCGTCCGACTTGCTCGTCTGATCCTTGCGCTTGGCCAATTGCTACCTCATCGGATTGCTTCGTCAGAATGTCGTCCTGGGGCGCCTAACGTCTGAATCAAGCCGTGCGGCGCGCAGTGTCGCCCGCTGCGTACTGGTATCAGGTGCCGTGGCCATGCACCGTCCGCTCGATCCTCCGATCAGGCACCAGCCACAAAAGGGCCACTGCCACATATAGCACTTGAGCCACCCACGGCCACAAGAGCGTCGAGATGATTCCAAGCAGATACAGAACCGGCGAAAGCTTGCCCTTCCAGTCGCTGCCGATGGCGGCTCTCAGTGGCGACTCGCTACCCTGCGCAGCAATGATCATTTGCTGAAGGATCCAATAGGCGATGGCCGCCGCAAGGAGCACAATGCCATAGAGCGCGGAAGGAACCGCGGCGAAGTGATTCTCGCCCATCCACCCGGTGACGAAGGGAAACAGCGATAGCCAGAAGAGCAGGTGCAGGTTTGCCCAGAGACTCCCGCCCGTTACACGCGTGCCGGCATGCAGCATGTGGTGATGGTTGTTCCAGTAGATCCCTACATAGACGAAGCTGAGCACGTAGCTCAGGAACACGGGAACGAGCGGAGCAAGCGCTTTCAGGTCATCGCCGTGCGGCACCTTCATCTCGAGCACCATGATCGTGATGATGATTGCGATGACCCCATCGCTGAACGCTTCGAGTCTGTTCTTGTTCATGTCCGTGTGACCAGTTCCCGTTGACCACTGACTTGCAGCCTCCACCACTCCGCACTCAGCGGCAACTCGTTCAGTTCCACCCTGGCCTCGCGCCATGTCGGATAGTGCTTGTGCGGCTCGTCGCGAATGGCGATGCAGTTGAGATAGAGCACGATGTCCGGTCGGCGCTCGTGGCCGCCCGTGAGCGTCATCTCCTCGGCCAGCGCGAAGTCGTTCTGCTCCGGGCGCTCCCAGTCCACCAGGTGCACCGTCTCGATGGCGCGGTTGTTCTCGCGCTTGCCCCAATCGCCGAGGTAGCGGCAGCCGAGGTGGTCGGGCTGTGACGCGTCAGTGAAGAGCGCGACCACGCGGTTCTGGGTTTTTCGTTCGGAGCGGGGTTGCCCGGGCATCGCTACATCTCCCACAGTCGTGCCAGCGGGATGGCCAGGTTGGCGCCGCCGAGCGCGAACGCGCTGTCACCTGCGTAGAGCAACACGCCGCCGCGGTAATCCGTGCCGCATTGGTCAGCCAGGCGGCGGAGTCCGTGACCGTCGGTAGGCGTTGCGGTCACCGCCGATTTCACCTCCACTCCCCAGGTCTGCCGGCCGCGCGTGATCACCAGGTCAACTTCCACCTGATCCTTGTCGCGATAGTGCCAGAAGCGCAGATAGGGATCGGTCCAGCCCGCCTGCGCCACCAGCTGCTGCACCACGAAGGACTCCAGCAGGTGTCCGAACCGGGTTCGTTGTGTGCTCCAGTCTCCGGCGGAGAGTCCCATCAGCGTGGCGGCGAGCCCGGTGTCCAACAAGTGTACCTTGGGTGCCCTGATCAGGCGGTTGGCTGGGCTCCGATGCCACGGAAGCAGACGGCGCACCAGGTAAAGCCGCTCGTACACGGCCAGGTAGTGTTCCACGGTTTCGCGGCGCAGCGCGAGGTCGTTACTCAAGCTCGACACATTCAGCAGTTCCGCCGTGCGCAGCGCCAGCAATTCGAGCAGCCGCCCCACGGCGGCGGGATCGCGCACGCGGGCGACGTCCCGTACGTCGCGCTCCAGCAACAGACGCAGGTACTCGCGGTGCCACGTGCGGGCGCGGACGGGCGAGCGCGCCACCGCCTCCGGGAAGCCCCCCGCCACGATGCGATCTGCCAGCGCCAGTGGCGCTCGAGGCGCGGTGTCCGCGATCTTTGCCTTCAGGTGCCCGTCGAGCAGGGCCGCTAGGAAGCGCCCGCGCGTGCGTGCGCGCTCGGCGGCCGTAAGTGGGTGCAGATGCAGCACTTCCATGCGTCCGGCGAGCGAATCGCCGAGTCCTGGCAGGAGCAGGAGGTTGGCCGACCCGGTGAGCACGAAGCGGCCGGGGCGGCGGTCGCGGTCCACGGCGAGCTTGAGGGTGCGCATCAACTCCGGCACGCGCTGGATCTCGTCGAGGATCGTCCACCGCGGCAGGGCGGTCACAAATCCGGTCGGATCGCTCCGCGCAAAGGCGAGCGTCGCGGCGTCGTCGAAGGTGACGTAGGCGTAGCGCGGCTCGAGGGTACGCGCCAGCGTGGTCTTCCCCGACTGGCGCGGGCCGAGGAGGCACACCACCGGCGTGTCGCGCAATGCGGCTTTGAGGGTGGCCGCCAGCGGCCGGGCGAAGGGTTTCATTCGTGACCGTCCATTTGACGGTCAGGGTAGCGTCTATTTGCCTATTAAGCAAGCGTCTGGTTGCCGGTTGGCAGGCCGCTATCGGCGGCCTTCTCGCTCGTGATCCCCGTCGCAATCTGTGCCCAGAACTGACGCTCGACTTCGCGCCGATGCGAGGGAGCCCCCGGAGAGCGCATCGCCTCCCTCCCGGTCAATGCCTTCATCCATCCTGCGGGTCGCCCCATAAACACCTCGTAGTTGGAGGTGTTGCGACGACCGGTTGAATCCGCCCAGTACCTCGCGATCCGCTACACCGACCGCTACTTGCCGCCGGCGGAGTACGAAGCACTTTGTCAGCACACGCCAGCCGACGATCCGGTCGGCGTACTCAACTGAAGGAGCCTCCGGAAAAGCCGGGGCGATTCACTCGGCGTCGACGCGATTCTGCTGACACTCTCCGAGCGCGGAATGGCGCTGATCGAGCGAGGAGCGACGGAGGCGAGCGGAGTGCACCGCATTCCGACGACGGCGCTCGAGGTGTACGACGTCGTTGGCGCGGGCGACACCGTCACGGCGTATCTGGCCGCGGCACTGGCGTCGGGCCACACACCGCTCGAGGCGGCCGTGGTCGCGAACTTCGCGGCAAGGGTCGAGGTGAGCAAGCTGGGTGCCGCGACGATCAGCCGCGCGGAGGTTCTCGCGGCGTCCGACGCCGCTGAAGCGTCGCGGACGGAGCATCCCTGCCCCGGGGTTCCACGTTCACGCCGAGGGCGCGAGTCAGCTGGACGAGGACTGCGCCTGACGTTCGCGAGGCACGAGGAGGAACGCTTCTGCGCCGACGTCCGGGCTGTGTGCAAAACGGCCTTGCCTGCCGTCCCAGCGGAGAAACTCGTATGCGTTTTCCGAGGCCCATGCTTCCGCCTGTGCGCGTGTGAGTCCGAACGTACTCATCCAGTAGGCGTCGAACTCGGCCAGGATCAGCGGACGGTGCCGGCCGATGGTGTCGCTCGCGCCGCGCAGGAGCAACAGCTCGGCGCCCTCGATATCGAGCTTCATGAAGTCGACGTGCGGGATGCCGGCGCGCTCCATCCATGCGTCCAGCGTCACCATCTGCACACGCAGGTGGCCGCCTTCCTCGGTCACAGCCGCGGTGCCGGTCGAGGCCCCCGTCACGCTGCTTCGGAGCCACATGCCCACTTCGCCGGCCTTGTCGCCAAGTGCCACGGCCTCGATGCGAACCACATTGCCGAGGTCGTTTCGTGCGACAGTATCTTCGAGCCGCGACCGGTTCGACGGCACCGGCTCGAACGCGACGACGCGTCCGTCCAGCTCGCGCGCGGCGCGCGCGAGGGGCACCGTCCACGCTCCCACGTTGGCTCCGACGTCGAGGACGACCGCGTGCCGGGGCAACAGCCGAATCACCGCCTTCGACAGCGCATCGTCGTAGCACCCCAGCCAGTACGCGTGTGCCTCACTGGCATCGGAGACATCCCACGTCATCCGACTGCCGTCCTTCATGGTCACGAGCCGGACGCGCTCGTCGTGCCGCACCAGTGGCAGGAGCCCTCGATGCAGCACGCCGACCAGCTGCCACTTCCCGCGGAAGTCGGGAAGCGCACGCAGGGCGCTTGCTCCAGCGTCGTATACCCACGCGGCAGAGATCATCAACTTGAATATGGCGCCGGGTCCGTGATCCGTCCGGGTCCCCGCCGGGCCGCGTCGATGGGCGGCGGCCGCTGCGCGGGTCAGGGACGCGCGCGATTGGCATACCAGCCGTAGTACCGTGTCGTGACGTGGCCCTTGTCGGGGATGTGCACCAAGACCCGAGCGAGGAACTCGAGTGGGTCCACGGTCTCGGTGCCCGCCGCCGGGCCCTCCGACTTGTCCGACCGGTACGTCACCGCCTTGGCGGCTCGGTCGTAGGTCAGCCGTTCGAGTGCGACCGGATTCCGCGCGCAGTACCGGGCGAGCCGCGTCGCGAACGCGCGATCGCCCTCAGGCACCCAGACGGCCGTATGCACGTGAAAGCCCGCGTGCGGCCACGTGAGCATGCCGGCAGCCTGGTCCTCGTCGAACAACTCAAGGCGCATGAAGAGCCGGAGCACGGCGCGGCGGAACGCCTCGGTCAACCGGGCTGGGTCGTGGGCCGGCCAAGTGACGAACGTCCCATCGGGCCGAAAGCCGCCGTCCGTGACGAGCAGGTGCAGGTGCGGATGCCAGTTCGCCCGGGAGCCATGCGTCTGCAAACAGGCGACGATGCCCACGCTGAGCTCGGGCTCGCCCGTCAGCGTCCGAATAGCGGCGGTAACGGTGCGGGCGGCGACGCGGGCGATCTCGCCGACCAGGCGGCGGCGATACCGACAGTAGGCGCGCAGCCGCTTGGGGATGGTGAGTACCACCTGCCGGTGCGGCACGGGCGCCTGGAGCGCGGCGTCGAGCCACTGCGACCGGATCGCCAACCGCTTGGCGTGGCAGCTCGGGCAGAAATAGCGGCACTTGCAGGAGAACGCGAGCAGGTATTCGTGTGCACAGGCGTCGCAGCGGATGCGCGCGAACCCGTGGTCCAGAATCCCGCACGCAAGGAACTTCTCCGCCACCTGCGCGACGATGGGACGCCACGGGCGGTCGACGCCGGGGCGACCATCGGGGCTCGAAGGGACGGGAGCGCCGAGCATACGGCCGGCCGGTATGGTCGATGTCACCATGGTATTGCGTGACGGGCCATTCGGACGCAACGTGGGCTGATGATAGGCGCCCGCCCGGAGGGATGCGTCACCAGAGTAACGCGCCTATAATCAATCGAACGCAAGCCCACATTCGGAGGACGCATGAGGCGGATCTTGTTCGGCGCCGTGGCGCTATCCCTGCTCGCTGCAGCTCCCGCGCCAGCGCAGGACCAGGAAGGGTGCAAGGATCATCCGTTGTTCACGCGGATGCCCAATACGCACATCGCTGACTGCCAAAGCAGCCAGTTCGACCTGCGCGCGTTTCCGTTCGGGCCTGGAAACAACGATCCGCCGACCAAGTCAATGCAAGTCGAGGGTCCGGTGCAGTACATCAGCTACGAGCTGAACGACGGCGCGGCGAAGCCGAGTGGCCTCCAGATCATGCGCAACTTCGAGAACGCGGCAACGAGGGGCGGTGGGACCGTCGAGGGCCGGTACCCGGGATGGTGCAACGCGTCGTACGACAACGAACACATGCCCCGGATGGGCAACGGGTGCATGAGCTACGCACTGACCATGAAGTTCCTGAAGGGCGGCCAGGAGATCTGGGTGTTCCTCCAGGCCGACGAGAACGAAGGGAACTACATGCTGACGATTTCAGAGCGCGAGGCGATGAAGCAGGACATCAGCGTCAACGAAGTGGCTGACAAGCTCAACAAGGACGGATTCGTCGCGCTGTACGTGACCTTCGAGACCGGCAAGGCGACCATACTGTCCGATGCGGCGGCGACGCTCGACGCCGCGGCCGGCGCGCTCAAGGCGGCCGGGGAGTTCAAGGTCGAGGTCGCCGGACACACCGACGACGTCGGGACGCCCGAAGCGAACCTGACGCTCTCACAGCAGCGGGCCCAGTCGGTCGTGGCCGCGCTCGTGCAGCGCGGGATCCCGGCCGCCCGGCTTGTCGCGAAGGGGTATGGCCAGACGACGCCCATCGCGGACAACCGCACCGAGGGCGGTCGCGCCAAGAACCGGCGGGTGGAGCTGGTGAAGAAGTAGGACACGGCGACGGGGCGCACGAGCCCGACGAGTACTTCATCATCGAGTCGGCGACCCCGAAGGTGGCGGGGCTCGATGGCGCGGTGCGACGGAACGCTCGCGCCCGCGGTCTTTCGGTGCCGGCTCCGCCGAGCGTATGTTGTGCCGTATCGGCTGACCCTCACCGCCTCTGCCGATGCCAGTGACCGCCAGACTCTCGCGAGCCTTCTACGACCGACTGGGCGAATAGGTTGCCAACGAACTCGTTGACTGGATGAACGCCGTGGATACGAACCACGGAACGACCCTGCGTGAGTTGATCGAACTGAACTTCGCGCGCTTCGATGCGAAGCTCGAGCAGCGCGTCGCTGAATCGGCCGCGAAGCTCGACGCGAAGATCGACGGCGTCGCTGCCGAGCTCAATGCGAAAATCGATCGCGTCGCTGCCGAGCTCAATGCGAAAATCGATCGCGTCGCCGCCGAGCTCAATGCGAAAATCGAGATTGGTTTCGCCCAGCAAAGTGAGCGCATCGAGCGTGGCTTCAGGGAACAGACACGCTGGATGTTCCTCATCTGGGGGATGATGTTCATCCCGATCATCGGGCTCTGGATGCAGCGGTAGGCCGGGCCGCGCTCCTATCGCGAGATGGAGTCCAGCGCGAGCAGCCTCCTGAGCACGGATTCCGGCGCCGTGAACGCCGAGCCGTGCCGCATGCCACGGGGGGCCTTCAGCGAATCGCTGAAGGCCCCCCGGTGTGCGAAGTCCTTCGTGCCCACCGTTCCGTACCTGCCACACGTGTAGAGGAGCTTCGCCTTCGCGTACGTCTTGAAGTCCTTCGTCGTCACATAGTACAGGCGGTGGTCCGCGCGTCCGCGCGACGTGCGCTGCGCGAGGGCATCGGTCTTCGGAAACCGCCCCGGAATCGCCGTGGACCAAACGATCACGTACTCCTTCGTGACGTTGTCATAGAACAGGTCCGGGGCCCAGGAGTTCAACGCGCCCGGCTCGTGCTCCATCACCGGTGCGCGTGATTGCTCCGATCAGTGGATGAGGTCGCCCGAGTGCGCGACGCCAATGGCGTGGTCGGTCCACGAGACGGTCCACACGGGATGGAACATCCCGTCGGGGTCGCGGAGGATGCTCGGGTCGCGCATCCGGGACAGGAATTTCAATCGGAGTCGCTTGCCGATTCGTTGAGTATACGGCGCGCTCATCGACCTCTGCGCTCCCCAGCGCCATCGCCGCTCGGCGCTCTTCCCCAGTCACGATTGACGGCCGCCTCGATGAAGCGGCATGGGCGGCCGACATCACGTACTTCCCGATGGCGCGGGGCTTCGTCTTCCTCGTGGCCATCATGGACTGGGCGTCGCGCAAGGTCCTCGCATGGCGCGTCTCGCCCGACCTCACCAGTGACTTCTGCGTGGCGGCCTTGCAGAGCGCGCTGCAGCGCTTCGGCGCGCCCGAGATCTTCAATACCGATCAAGGCGCGCAATTCACGAGCGCCGCCTTCTTGGAGCCGCTCCGCGAGCGCCACATCCAGATCAGCATGGACGGCACCGGCTGCTGGCGCGACAACGTGTTCATCGAGCGCCTCTGGCGCGCGGTCAAGTGCGACGAAGTCCACCTGCACGCCTACGAGAGCGTCTCCGACGTCCGCGCGGGCATCCATCGTTACTTCACCTTCCACAATCAACGCCGTCCGCACTCCAGCCTCGGGCGACGCACTCCCGATGCCGTGTACTACGCCACCCTGCCCATCACCGCAGCCCTTTCACCCCGCGAACTCCCACTTATCCCGGCCGTTTAACCTGTCTCAAACGGCCAGGCCACCTCTCCCGGTCGAAGTGACGGTCGAGTGACGGCAACGGAAAGCTTGGTTGCGCAACGAAAAGGAGTTGGGCGCGCGGGGTTCCGGGTGCATCGTACTCGCGCCCCGGAGTGGGAGCGACGTGCCGCCGGGGTGTGGGATGGTCTGCGGAAGAATCCCCACCTACACCCACCTTCAATGGAGCAAGACCAATGCTGAACACGCTGAAGAGGGCTGGAATGGCGGCTGCGACCGTTGCCGTCCTTGCGGGAGTGAGTCAGGCGTCCGCGCAGGGGCGGGACGCGACCCCGACCGAGGAGTTCGTCGCGTGCAAGGACAATGCGGCCGCGGCGTTCGATGAATGCATTGACGGTGCCAGGTGGTATGAGAAGATCGCCTGCACCGCGAAGCTCGCCGCCGACATCGTCCTGTGCGTTCCCACGATTATCCTGCGGACCTGAGCACGGGGTGACGTTCCAGGCGAGACGTGCCATTGCCGGGCGCGTTCGCGGGTGGATCCTCCGTCGCGCCTGCGGCGGGGGGTTCACCGCGGTGCTCACGCTGAGCATTGCGTGCGGCGGATGTTCGCCGGTGACGCACTCCGATGCCGGGGCTCGCGCTGCGCATCCTTCCGTTGATCGGCGGGTCGGAGTGACTTCCGCAATCGCGCTGGATGCGAGCCGAGGCGACCCGGTTGAGTTTCGCTTCATCGGAGTGGCGCCCGACTCGGCGTTACTTGCGATCGAGAGTCGTACCGGCGCGTGGTGGCGCGTTCCGGCGGCGGGCGCGCCGCAACGGTTGACGGTGGCCAGGGGCGCGACCCACCCGCGCGCCCTGATTGCCGCCGTTGCGGGCTCGCGCGTCGCCACGGCCGACATAGCCGGCAACGTCACGGAGGACGCGGCGGAGGCCCGGGTGCCGGCTGTCGCGGTTCGCCGCCCGCTCATGCACCGCGGGCAGCTTCTGGGATTCGCGCGGCTGCCGGACGGGTCATATCTGACGCTCGAGAGCCGCCTGTATGCCGGCGCCCTTGCGCCGATGCCGGTGGATACGCTCCGCGTCGTGCACCTCGTCGCGCCGAGCTCAGAGCGCGTGCTATGGACCATGGAGCGTGCCGGGCCGGCCAACCCGTATGGTTCAATGACCGATTTCGTGTCCCTGGCCGCCTTTGGCGACACCGTCGTGATCGCGGCCAGCGCGCCGCCGCGCGCGATCTGGTGGATCCATGGCGACGTTCCCGACGTGCACGCCGCCTCCTTGCGCGGTGTGCCGACGGCGCCCATGAGTGCGCGTGCGCGTGCGAGGCTCGAGGAGTTCCTGCGTCGGCGCGGCGTGGGCGCGGACGGGGTCGGGACATCAACGGCCGTGTTTCCACCGGTGGTCGCGGCGCGTCCCTTCCGAGGTGCGTGGTTTGTCGTGGGCGGCGCGGGCGAGGAACGATTCGCGCTCAGCGCGGTGTGCGCCAACGGCACGGTGAGCGTGCTGCTCGACGCGCCAGATGTCTCCTGGATATTCCTGCAGCCAGGTGAAGCGACCGTGCTGCGAAGGCAGCCGGGCACGACTCGTGCGACTATCGAGAGGACGCCGTACACTTCCTTCGAGACGGGGTGCCACAGATGACGGCCATGGTCACGGTGAGCGATGTGCGGAGGGATTATGGCAGGAAGCCCGCCGTCCGGGGGGTCTCATTCGATATTGACGACGGGATGGTCGTGGCGATCGTCGGCCCGAACGGCACGGGCAAGACCACCCTTGCCCGGATCGTTGGCGGGTTTGCAGCGCCCGATTCCGGGACCGCGACGATCGGCGGCCTGCCGGCGATGGAGTACAGGGAGCGCCATGGCGTGGGGTTCGTGCCGGAAGAGACCGGGCGGGGCGTTGCGGGCGTGCGTGTGCGCGACGTCCTCGCGCTGAGGAGCCGTCGGGGAAACGCCTCGGCACCCGGCGTGGCGCACCTCGCTGTTGACCGCTTCCTCGATTCGCGAACCGACACGCTGTCGAAGGGCCAGTGGCGCATCGTCCTTACTGCCGTGGCGCTGAGTGGGGCGCCCGGGTTCGTCCTTCTCGACGAGCCGGACGCGGGCCTGGATCCGGGTGCGCAAGACCGTCTTGCCGCTGCCATCAAGGAGGCCGCCCGCGCCGGGGCGGCGGTACTCATGGCGAGCCATCACCTGGAGCTGACGGCTCAGGTCGCAAACAGGGTGCTCTTGATGCGTGATGGCGAGATCAGGGAGACCACGGACGACGCTGGCGACGCGACGGCACTGCGCCGCCTGTTCGCTGCATCCGTGGGTGATGAACAATGATGGCCGCGTGGCGATGGCTGATCGGCCGCGGATGGCTGCCTGCGAGCTGGGTCACACCCGCGTTCGCCGCCGCGGCCTGGATGCCTTGGGTATCAATGACGATAGGAATCGTCGCGGCCGTGGCGCTGGTCTCCCTCTTACCCGCGCGGAGCGCAGGCGCAGACGCGGTCGAGATGTATGGCCCCATCGCCCTCGCAATCGCGGTCGCGTCAGTGAGCGTGGGCGCCGATCGGAAGGTGGAACGTCATGGCTTGCTCTTCCAGAATCCGGGATCGTACTCGGGCCACTACCTGCGGGGCTATGCAATAGGCTTGGCGATCATCGTGGTGGCCACCGCCGCCGTGTGGACTGCGTCGCAGGTGGGCCGCGGGAGCCTTCCGGTGGGCTGGCTCGTGGGCGCGCTGGGGTTCTGCGTCTGCACTTATGCGTTCGCATGCCTTGCCGGCGCTTTCCTTTCCCGCGGGAATGCGGCGCTCACAATCGTGTGGGTGGCGGTTCCCGTGCTCACGGCCATCACGTTTCGCGATCCGGCGCAGGATTCGCTGCGTAAGGCAATCGAGGCGTGGTTCGTTCCCCTCAATGCCATCGCGACGCTGCAGGGCGCGATAGACACGCGTGCATGGACCTCGTGGAACTGGAGACTGGGAGCACAACTGGCGGGCTTCCCGCTTGCATGCTTCGCGCTGTGCGTCATGAGGTTGCGGGCGCTGGACCGTGCGGGCTTTCGTTGAACAGCCGGCCTGAGGCGGATTATCGCCAGATTGCGAGCAGCAGGGACTCCACGACGCCGAGCGCAAACCACGCGATGATCGGCGAGAAGTCAATCATGCCCATCAGTGGCACGACGTTGCGGATTGGCCGGAGGATGGGTTCGCTGAGCCGGTAGGACCAGCGCACGTACCAGGCGCCGGGCCTGAGGTGGATCCATGACATGACCACCCGGACGACTATCGCGACCTGAAGCAGCGTGAATGCCCAGGTGACGGTGAGTCCGTAGATACCGCGCAACCCGCCACCGAGTGACGCGGCCACAAACGCGAGCTGGTCGCGGAGGAAGCCGAGCCCGCCGATTACGATGATCCCGGCGAGCACGGCTGCCATCAGCGCCCAGAACGGCGCGTGTGCCGGCATGCCGCCGGCGCGCGCGACGCGCCGCTCGACCGGGGCGAGGAGGGGATCCACGTGCCGGTGGAGGGCGCGCGCAACGGCCCCGAACGGGCTGATCCGCCGCGTGCGAACGAGCCAGTCGAGCGTGGCGATGACGGCGAGCGCGGCGGCGAGCCCCAGAAAGACGGGCCTCGTCACGCCGATCACCAGGTCCAGCGCGGCCAGCAGCGCGTTCACCGGCAGCTTGACCTGCGGCTTCCGAACAGGAACCGCAGGAGCGCAGGCCACGCGCGCGCGCGTCGAACGGCTGACGGGTCGTGCGCTGCCCGCAGGAAGGCGTCCATGCCGGCAAGATGGCGAGCCGAGTAGCCAAACCACCATTCCTGGCGCCTGCCGGGCATGCGTTCGGAGACGATGCCGCGCGTGCGAAGGCAGGCCATGATGCCCGCCTCGCCGTGCGTACGCCCAAAGCCAGACTGCTTGACACCGCCGTGCGGGAGTTCGGGCACGCCGGCCGTCACGAGGACGTCGTTGATTGCCACGGTACCGGCTTCCAGCCGCGCCGCCAGCGCGCCTGCGCGCGCAGTGTCGCGCGACCACACGCTCGCCGACAGGCCGTATTCCGACGCGTTGGCTCGGGCGACCGCGTCGCTGGCGTCGCGCACAGCCGTCACCACCATGAGCGGTCCGAACGTTTCCTCGCGCATGGCTCTTGCGTCGGCCGGGACGTCGGCTAGCACCGTGGGCGGGAATGCCGGCCCGCCGGCGTCACCCGTGCAGACCACCCTGGCTCCCCGGTCGAGGGCGTCGTCGCGCTGCGCCTCGATCACAGCACGGAACTCCGGGCGGATCATCGGGCCAACATCGGCTTCCGGTTCGGCAGCGCCGACGCGGAGCGATGCAACGACGCGCGACGTCTCCTCCAGGAAGCGATCGTAAGCGTCCGCCTCGACGAAGACCCGCTTTGGCGCGACGCACGTCTGTCCCGCGTTGCTGAAGCGGCCCCACGCGAGCCCGGCCGCTGCCATCGGGATGTTGGCGTCGGCACAGACGATGGCCGCGTCGCTGCCGCCAAGCTCCAGCTCGCACGGAGCCAGCCGTCGCGCAGCGGCGACGGCGACCGCGCGGCCCGCGCGCACGCTTCCGGTGAAGAACACCTTGTCAACCGGCGCTTCGACGAGAGCCGCGCCGACGGCGCCATCCCCCTGGACGAGCTGCACCACCGCCACCGGCACTCCGCTGTCAACAAGAAGCTGCCATGTCGCCTCGCCCACGGACGGCGTGAACTCGCTGGGCTTGAAGACCGCGGCGTTCCCGGTGGCGAGAGCCGGCAGGAGTCGCGAGCACGCAAGCATGAACGGATAGTTCCACGGAGCGATCACGCCAACGACGCCGTACGGCTCCGGCACCACGCGCACGCGCTTGCGGATCAGTGCGCGGCTGCCGGCGGCAACCCACGGGGCGCGCATCAGTCGCGGGATGGTTCGCTGGAGGAATCGTGTGTCGTCGAGCACGACGACAACCTCCGTGGCCAGGGCTTCAGCCGCGGGCTTGCCAGTCTCCCGGCTGAGCAGCGCGGCCAGTTCCGTGCGGCGTGCGTACGCGAGGTCGTGAAAGCGACGCAGCATCTCCATGCGGGTGCCAGCGGGGAGTGCGGCCCATGCGGGTTGCGCCGAGCGTGCCTGCGCGACGGCAGCACCGACTTCTTCGCTGCCCGCGGCCTCGAAACGGCGCCACACCGCGCCGGTGCGTGGGTCGCGGGACTCGACGGGCCGGCGTACCGGCGCAGCTATCTCGGTCAGAGGCATCGGGTTGCGGTCGCCTCGCGGAATCGTGGCCGGGGTCTGGGTGACGCGGGGGGACACTGCAGGGTAATCACTATATAGGGAGCATGCATGAACCGGCTGGCGCAGGAAAGGGCCGGAGGACAGCATCGGGGAATGTCGTGCCGATTCACTTCGTCTATGGGCGCTGGCGGTAGCCAATGGGTGGATCACGGGGTAATCTGACGCAGTACCCTGTCGCCCATCGGGTGTCCGTGAGCGAGTTCGATTCGAGTCTTCCCATACGTGCGAAGCACGGTGACGAGCAGGCGTTCATCCGGATAGTCGAGTTCTACTATCCGCGATGCATGCGTTTCGCGCGGAACATGCTGGGCAGCGAGCAGGATGCGGAAGAAGCCGTGCAGGATGCGTTCGTGCGGGTGTACGACAGTTTCCCGCGCTTCCGCGAGGATGCCCGGTTCGACCCGTGGCTGTTCAGGATACTGGCGAACAGGTGCAGGAGTCTTCTCGCGCGTAACGAACGCCGGCGTGCGGTGATCGAGTATGGCGATGTGCCGCACGGCGCGGCTGACTCTGAGGCCGGGGCCGACTGGGCCGAGGAAGTGCGGGTGGTGCTGGAGTCGCTGCCGGCGGAGCAGAGGGAGGCATTTCTGCTCCGGCACGTGGAGGATATGTCGTACGAGGACATAGCAGCGATGACCGGCGCCGGCCTTTCGGCGCTTCGGATGAGGGTGAAGCGGGCATGTGATGCGCTGCGTGCCCGCCTGACGGAGGTGAGCCGTGATCATGGATGAACGCGACGAGACGATCGAGCGGGCTGCGGAGGCGCTGTCGGCGCTCGCGCCGCTGAAGGGGGGCGCGGTGGCGCGCGTGCTGCTCGCAGTGCGCGCAGCGAGGGCACGGCGCGCGCCGGTGTGGCTGCGCGTGTCGTGGTGGATGCAGGACACTTCGGTGTCGGCGCGCGCGGCGGGGCTGATGGTGGCTGCGTCGCTTGCCGTCGGGTTCGTGCTGCGCGGCGCGGTTGCCAGTGACGAGAACATCCGTCTTGCCAGGACGGGCGGCGGCATCGTTGCACTTCAGCCCGTGGCGAATGCCCCGGCGGAGCCGCAGGCCGTACCGGTGTCCATGGTGTTCGATCTCGCCAACGCGCGGTCCGTGGCCGTCGTTGGCGACTTCAACGGCTGGGATCCGTCCGCGGCGCCGATGAAGCGCATTGGCGGCACCGGGCCGTGGTCAGCGACCGTGGTTGCAAGGCCGGGCCGTCACACATACGCGTTCCTTGTTGACGGCACGATGCTGGTTGCCGATCCGCTTGCGCCAAGGGCGGGGAATCCTGATTTCGGCGGCGATGCGTCCGTGATGATGGTGAGGACGCCATGAATGCGCGATTCGGCCTGACAGTGCGGGCCGTTGCCGTCGCCTGCATCGTAGCTGGCACGGCCGCGGCGCAGGAGCCGCGGCTGCTCGCGATTCGTGACGATGCGACGCGTGAACTGGTACGGACGTTCGTGGAGGCGGCCCGGGGCCGTGGGACGCCAACGGAGCCTCTGATCTCGAAGGCGTTGCAGGGGGTGGCTTTCAAGGCGGACGCAAAGCGGATCGAGCAGGCGCTGGTGCGGCTCGACAAGCACCTCCGGCGCTCGCGCGAGCTGCTCGGCGCACAGGCCACCACGGACGAGGTGGCGGCGGGCGCGGAGGCGCTCGGCAACGGGGTTCCGGACGGGGCGCTGCGCGACCTGCGCAGGACGGCCGACCGGCGCCCGGCGGCGCTGCGCCGCCCGATAACCGTCGAGATCGGCGTGCTCACCGAACTGGTGGCGAAGGGCGTATCGCCCGGGAAGGCGGGCGAGATGGTGCGGCAACTCATGGCGCGCGGCGCGACGGGGACGCAGCTTACGGAGTTGAATGCCGCCGTGCAGCAGGACGTGGCGCTTGGCGTTTCGCCGGCCGCTGCGCTCGAGCTGCGCGGGAAAGGCGTAATGTCGCTCCTTCCTCCGCCCATCTCCGCCGCTGCAGCCCAGAGAGTTCCCTAGCATCCTTCACGGAGTGTTGACGGCAGCGCTGTCGCTGGCGGCGCTGTCGTTTTTCGTGTCTTCCAGCGCCGCTGCGCAAGGTGAGCAGGTGGAGTCGCGGCTGGAAATCGGAGCGGCGCAGATCCAGCAGCCGGGGCGTGAGGCACGGAGCGCGCTTGTCCTCGGGGGGCTGCGGCATCACGCCGACTCGGCCATGGCCGCGTACATTGGCGGCACGATTACATGGGCGCGCGACAGCGTCGCGGCGGCGCAGGCAGTGGCCGCCGTTGCGTGGCGGCCGTCGCCGCAAAGCCGCTGGCAACTCGAGGCCGGCGGCGCCGGGGCAGCGTTTGCGCTCTCGCAGATAGGCTCTGCGGGGAACGTGAGCGGGTGGTCGCGTGCGCGGTATGCCCTCTCGCGCAACGTTGGCGTGCTGGCCGGCGCGACAGCAGGATACACCGTGCGCGGATCAGAAGAATCGCCGTCAACGGCGCTGGAAGCCGGGGCGTGGGCCACGGCGGGCCCGCTGGTCGTCGAACTGACCGCTGCGCGCGCCCGGACGCGGGACTCGCTGCTCATGGCCGCGAGCCGCGTCTACGGCAAGCCGGGGATCGGATGGCTCGATGTTGGCGACGTGGCGCTGTCGGCCTCGTGGGGCGTGGGGCAACTGGCACTCGAACTGGCTCAACGCTGGCGCACAGGGCTGGCCGGGACGGATGCGGCGCAGGCAGCGTCGAGCGGGGCGGCCACCTGGACGATGACGTCGCGCACCGCGCTGGTGGCGACCGTTGGCCGTCAGTTGGCAGACCCCGCGCGTGGCGCCCCGGATGCAACGGTCGCATCTGCGGTGTTTCGCCTCACCTTCGGCGCCGGTGGGCCCGCGACTCCTGCGGGCTCGGAGGCAGCCGTCACGCCGATGGAGCGCGGGGCGAACCTGGTTGTTCGCATACGGGCGCCGATCGGAGCCCGCGTCGAGGTGGCGGGGAGTTTCTCGAACTGGGATCCTGTGCCCCTCGACTTGCGGAACGGCGTCTGGGAAGCCCGGATCACCGTGGCGCCCGGGCGCTATCGCGTTGCGTACAGGATAGACGGTGGTCCGTGGCGCGCGCCGGGCGGGCTCGCGCGGCTGAGGGAGTTCGGCGGCGAAGTTGGATTGATCGTCATTCCCTGACTGGAAGGTCGCTGGCGCCCGGCCCCGCCCGGCGGGCGGCTTTCTCCGGGCGCAAAGCTGGCGTTGGCCCGTCGCGCACCCGTAATTACACGGTGGCGCCGTCCCCACGGTGGCCACCCGTTGCCCCCTCGCCGACGGAGGTTCCCGATGCAGACGTCCCGACGATCCTTCGTGCGCGGCCTCGCCGCGGCGGGCGCAGTACTGCCCGGTTTCGCGGCGTTTCGCGAGGACGCGTTCGCGCGGCTGTTTCGCGCGAACACCATCGCGGGGAGCCGCGGCGCGGCATCGGTGGCGGAGGACGAACTCTACTGGGCGGAGATCCAGCGCGCGTTCGACGCCGACCGCACGATGATCAACCTGAACAGCGGGGGAATTTCGCCCACGCCCAGCCACGTGCTGGAGCAGATGTTCCGCGACTTGCGGTTCACGAACGAACTGCCGGTGGAGCACATGTGGCGCGTACTCCAGCCGCGGATGGAGTCAACGCGGCGGGAACTCGCCAAAGAGTTTGGCTGCGATACGGAGGAGATGGCGATAGTCCGGAACGCCAGCGAGGCGCTCGAGATCATGATCTACGGGCTCGACCTCCAGCGCGGCGACGAGGTCGTGGTGACCAACCAGAACTACGGGCGGATGATCACGACGTGGCAGCAGCGCGAGCGGCGCAACGGGATCGTCCTCAAGCAGGTGTCGTTCAAGGGTCCGCCGCCGTCGGATGACTACATCGTCGGACAGCTCCGGGCCGCGCTCACTCCGCGCACGCGAGTACTCGAGATCCCGCACATAACGAACCTCACCGGCCAGGTAATGCCGGTGCGGAAGATTATGGATCTTGCGCGGCCGCTTGGCATCGAGGTGTTCGTGGATGGCGCGCACGCCTTTGGCCACTGGCCGATGAAGCGCGACGAGCTTGGCGTGGATTTCTACGGGACGTCACTGCACAAGTGGATGCATGCCCCGATCGGCGCCGGATTTCTCTACGTGCGGAAGTCGAAGATCCCGAAGCTATGGCCGCTCATGGCGGCGGCGGAGGCGCAGGCGGGCGACATCAGGAAGTACGAGGAAATCGGCACGCACCCGCAGGCGAACTTCAATGCGGTAAGCGCGGCTCTTGCCTTTTCGCAGGGGATGGGGCTCGACCGGAAGATTGCCCGCCTGCGCTACCTGCGCGACAGATGGGCAAAGCGGCTACTGTCGGAGAGCGACCGCGTGCACGTGCTGACGGAACTCGGGCCGGACAAGAGCGGCGCGATCTGCCTGTTCAACGTGGACGGGCTCGACCCCGTGAAACTCGGCGGCTGGCTTCTGGCGAACCACAGGATCGTGAACACGCCGATCGTGCACCCGGAGTTCAGCGGGATTCGCATCACCCCCAGCATTTACACGTCGGTCCAGGAGATTGACACGTTCACTGACGCCGTCGGTAAGGCGATCAAGACCGGAATCGCATCGTAACAGGGTACCCCGTGGAAACGAAGAAGAAGGCACCAACCGGAGGGAGGGCCGCCGCGGCCGTGAAGCCAGCCGTGGCGACGAAGGCCGCGAAGCCGCGCGCAGAGCGCGCCGCAGACGATGCCGACCTGACTGAGCGCAACCCGGACTACGCGAAGGGCAAGTGGGCATGGGTGTTCAAGCGCCAGCCGGGCGAAGTGCGCTACTGGCTGGTGAAGACGGAGCCCGAGGTTTTCTCGTTCGATGACCTGCTGCGGCGCCATGGGCGCACGACTTGCTGGGACGGCGTGAGGAACTATGCCGCGCGCAACTTCCTGCGCGACGGGATGAAGCTCGGCGACCGGGTGTTCGTCTACCACTCGGGCACCGAGACGCCGATGATCGTTGGCGAATGCGAAGTCGCGCGCGAAGGGTACGTGGATCACACGGCGTTCGACGCCAAGCACCGGCACTACGACGCGGAGTCGAAGCCCGGGGAACCGACGTGGTACATGGTTGACCTCCGCGCGGTGGCGCAGTACACGAAGCCGGTGACGCTCGAGCAGGTGAAGCTCAAGCAGCCGCTCAAGGACATGGCGCTCGTGCGAATCAGCCGCCTTTCGGTGAGCCCCGTGACCGAAAAGGAATACAAGGTGATTCGCGCGATGGCCGGGCAGTGATCCTGGCGCGCCTCACGCCGCCAGGGACCGCTCAGGACCGGGGCGCGACACCCGACTCCACCTCGGCGCGAACCACGCTGAGGCCCACCAGCAGGGTTTCGTAGTCGCCCCACATGCTGCGGTGGTTGGAGCAGGCCACGCGCATCACGTAGCGCCCATCCAGCTGCGAGCCGCTGATGACGGCGATGCCGGACTCCTGGATGCGCAGCAGAACTTCCTTGTTCAACGCATCCTGCGCTTCGGGGCTGAGCGATGGCGGTGCGAGCCGGAAGCAGACGACGTTCAGCGATACCGGCGCCGCGACGACCATGTCTGGGATGTCGGTCACACGCCGCCCGAACTCGCGCGCCTGCTCGACGTTCTGCTCGATGACCGCGCCAATCGCGTCCACGCCGTGGGCCTTGAAAGCAAGCCACGCCTTGAGCGCCTTGAAGCCGCGCGTGAGCTCGATGCCGCGGTCGGAGAAGGGCAGCCCGCCGGCTATGACGCCGCGCCCTTCGTCCCGGAGGTAGCTCGGCGTCACGGCAAAGGCGCTTTCGTGCACCGCCCGGTCCTTTACGAGGACGCAGGCAACCTCGTAGGGCAGGTACACCCATTTGTGGAGGTCGAACGCGAGTGAATCCGCGCGTTCCATGCCCGCGAGCAAGGGTCGGAGCGCGGGCGAGAGCGCCGCGAGGGCGCCAAATGCGCCGTCCACGTGGAACCAGAGGTCTTCCTGCGCGCAGAAATCCGCGAGCGCAGGCAGGTCGTCAATCGCGGCTGAGTTGACCGTGCCTGCCGTGCCAATGACGCACATGGGGCGTGCGCCCGCCTTGCGGTCGGCGGCAACGGCGGTGGCGAGGGCGCCTTTGTCCATCCGGAAGGTTCCGTCCACCGGCACACGCCGGAGCGACGCGTTGCCCATCCCGAGAACCTCGACGGCCTTCTGCGCCCACGAATGCACTTCAGCCGAGGCGTATACCGTAAGCTGCGGCCCGGCACGCATTCCGCCGGCCCGCACGTCGAAGCCTGCCTTGGCGTGGCGTGCGACGGCCAACCCGATGAGGTTGGCCATGGTGCCCCCGCTCATCATTATGCCGCTCGAGTCAGGCGGGAAGCCCATGAGTTCGGCGAGCCACTCGATGACCTTGAGTTCCACAAGCTTCGGGGCCTGGTTCGCCCCGGCCATGTGAGCGTTCATTCCCGCGGCGAGCATGTCGGCCATCATACCGAGTGGCGTTCCGGGCCCCTGTATCCATCCCCAGAAGCGCGGGTGCCGGTTCCCGTTCGTGTATGGAAGCACATGCTCGAGGAAGGCGTCGTATGCGGCGTCGCCCTGCGGCTGATGCGGAAGCGGTTCCGCCGAAATAGCGGCCTGCGTCGCTGGCGGAACCGGTGTCCAGGGCGGCCGTTCGCGGAGCGTACGAAGCTGCTCGATCGAGTCGTCCACCATGCGGTGCGCGAGGGTGCGGAATGCGTCCCAATCGGCAGGGTCGAGGGTCCGCTGGCCCGCGTAGGTCGTTGGCTCACTCATATCGTGAAGACTACGCGGTGGGCCGCGGCTGCGGTGGCCCTCCTGCGACGTGAGCTGGGAGCCGCGGCGTCACCGTGAGTGCGCGCCGCGGCTCCTCGGTGCCGCGCTCAGCGCAGGGTGGCCTTCTCGAGGCGGACGTCGCCCTCTCCGTCGCGCACGCCCATGAATACGACGCCGCCCCTGGCAAACCCGGCGATCACGCGCCCCGGCGGCAGCAGCACGCGGTCGGTGAGCTTTCCCTGGCCGTTGACGATGTCGTAAACGGATCCGCCATCGTACACGTTCGTGGTTCGGATCCAGATGTTGCCGTCTTCATCAGCGCGCACGGATCCGGCCTCGAACGGCGGGGCGTAGTCCGGAAGCTCCGATGGCTTGACCATGTTGACAGGCGGCAGACTGATGCCGGCCGCGGCTCCGCCGCGAGCTGGAGGGGCATTGGCGGTGCCGCGCGAGGATCCGCCGCTGCCCATGCGGACCTCCGCCATCCCGCCCATCACGCCGCCAAGGTCGCTCGCCATGGCATCAATCGCCGCCATCCCTCCCTGCTGAACACGCTTCTGCACGTCTTCGCGCATCTTCTCCAGGACGGCGCGCGTGGAGTCTATGTAGGCCGTCTTCGCGGAGTCGTCGAGGTGACGCCAGGCGAACGGCACCTTGCCGGATGACGCGACCTTGCCGTCGGCGTCCACCCAGTCCACGTGGTAGTCCCGGGCGCGCACGACCGCTACGCGCCCGTCGGAAGTCACGGCCCACGCATCCAGGTACTGCATCGGGTTGATCGTGGTGGAGATGCTCATGCGGCCTTCCGGCGTCTGTCTCACCGAGATGTCCTGCTTTTCCGTCTTGTACCAGATGAGTGTGTCAACCTTGCGCGTGGCGAGGTCAATCCGAAGCAGTGCCGCGGAGTCAGGTATGGTCGGCATCATCATTCCGCCTATGCTGTTGGCTGCGCCCGGCGGTGCCTGCTTGATCTGGATATCGGGGCGACCGCGGTAGACGAGGCGCCCCTGGGCGTCGAACCCCGGAGTGCCATTCGGCCCGCCGATCAGGTAGCTCGCTTCCTGCGGCCGCGGAATGGACATGACGCGCGCGACCTTGCCCTTTCCGTCGAGCACGAGCATCGAGAGGGAGCTCGGGTCCACGAAGAGCGTGGAGTCACCCTTGTAGGCGATGAGCCCGCCGGCGCGAGAGCTGTAGGCATTGGCCGTGGCGCTCGTTGTGTCGGCGACGACGGTGAAGGACGAGAGCGACGGATCGAACAGCGCGACCTTTCGCCCGCGGTTGTCGTTGACGAGCACCCTGCCGTCCGGCAGGGCGCGCACCTGCGACACAGCGCCGAGCAGCTCGGCGGAGGCCGCGACGACCTTGCCCAGCGGGCGGATGGGGGGCATCGAGGAAGGCGCGGCGGTGGACTGGGCGCGCGCCGCCCGTGCGGCGCACACCGCGACGGCCGCGGCGAATGCGGCCCGTGTGATCTGCACCGGAAAGTGGCTACGCATCGCTATGCTCCGTTGAGGGGGGGTAATCACCTGCTGATCATCATGACGCTTGTCGCAGCCCCGCCGGCCGTGCCGACGCCGGCGAACGGCGATCCGGCCGCTCCGGCGGTACCAGAACGGATTGACGCGAGGTACCGCTGGTCGAGGTAGCTCGTCACGAGCGGCGGCAGCTTGCGCCGCTGTGCGTCATCGAGGAGGCCTTTGACCTGCGGCGCGAGCCTCCTGAGGAGATCTACGGACCCTTCGCGGCCGCTCTTGTACACGCGGTACGCTGCTCCCTCGTCGTACTGGTCGGGGAGCGCGGCGAGCGACTTCACGATGGGCGACCAGATGGAGTCGAGGCGGATCATGTACCATCGGTTGAGCGTTGCAAGACTGTCTGCCTGCTTGCTGGTGAGTTGGAGTGAATCCGACTGCCGCAGGATCGTGGCAATGGGATTCGCGAGCCCCCCGCCGGTTGCGTAGATGCTTTTGAGTACTGATTCCGAGAGATGGGGGCCGTCCGAGCGGCGCCCGATGTTGAGCTGCTGGGTGAGGGCCTGCTCCTCGCGCGTAGGGCCGAGGTCGAAGCGGAACATCGCGGTCGCGACGACCGGCGTGCGGAAGGGGGTGAGCTGGGGGCTCGTGGCGCCGAAGCGCTGGTTGACGACGTAGCTGAATCGCTTGTTGGCCGCATCGAAGCCGCGGACGTAAAGGAGGTTCGGGTCGGGAATGGCGTTCTGGCCCCACCCGCGCAGGTGGTTGTCGCCGTTGAGCAGGAGGTCGGCGGCGCCGAGCGGGTTCTGCACCGAGAACGAAATGTTGGCGCGTTGCGGCATGCCGACTTTCACGGGATTGAACGAAATGGACAGGTTGGCCTGCGCCGTCCATGGGCCCTCGCAGCTGTTCCGGCCAGCAACGGTGCCGACCTGCCGGCGCAGGCAGTCGCGCACGTACGAGGGGGCAGAGCCCATGAGTGCCGACATTGCCGCGCCAAGGGCTGGGTTGGCTGCGCCTGCGCCGAAGATGAACGCGCGGTCGTTGGCGTACCCGTCGCCGTTCACGTCGGCCGCGACGAGCGGGGTGAAGGGAGTCCCCGAGCGGAAGGTGCCAAACCATGTCAGCCGGATGAGGTCGAACGCGTTGTAGTTGAGGAGGTACTGGATCTGGTGTCGCGAGTCGAGGCTAGCGCGCGACCACTGGTAGTCGAGGGGGTTGCCGGCCGTGTTGCCGCCGAAACCGCGTGTTCGCTCACGCACGGTCGTGTACACGTACGAGAGGTTCCATTGAAATGCGCTGCTGAAGTTGAGCGGGGAGAGCGAGGCGCGGAACTGCCGGCTTTCCGAACGCAGATCCGACCTTGACTCGGTAACGCGGTTGAACAGTTGCGAGACGCGCGCTCCGCCCGGAGCGATGCCGCCCGTCTGCGGTGATATGCCCGCAACCTGCACGTAGACAGGACGGTCGGCTTCGTCGGGGAGGGTGAATCGCTGGACGGGGGCGAAGTTCAGGTCCAGGGAGCCGCCCTGGTTGAGGTTGAGAGAGTACGTGACCTCGAACTGGCCATTGAAACGGTTCCCGAGGATTGCGCCGCTCCAATTCAGGTTCGACCGGATGCTGCGCGGGGCCGCGTAATCCTTCGCGAAGAGCGAGACGTTGGGGGCGGTGCTGGCGAAGGCGGTGCCAGTCGAGCCGTCAGCGCACTGGCTGGGTGGCGCGGCGCCCGCCGCGTAGCCTGGCCACGCGGGCGCTGGTGCGGCTGCACCGGTGCAAACAACCTGCTGGAGTCCGGTTGCGAGTCCGGTATTGTCGAGCGCGGCGCCGGTTGCCTGCACGCCGGGCGTCCCCTGAAAGACACCAACGCCGCCGCGCACCGTGGCGCGCGGGCCCCGGAATGCGCCGAGGAAGCTGCCGACCTGCGCGGCGGTCCCGTAGCTCCACGAGAACCCGACGCGCGGGCTCACGTACAAGCGGTTGGGCACGACGTCGTTTCTCGCGCCGAACAACTGCTCGACCTGCGCGTTGAACGCCGGCCTTGAATCGAAAGCATTGCCGTCGAGCCGCACGCCGTACTGGACCTGGAAGTTGTTGCTCCCGCGATACGAATCGCCGAGCGAGACCGCGCCGACAACCTGGCTCCCGTCGCGTGCGCGGGGCTGCAGTGTGCGGGTGTACGACAGGGGCCGCCCGGCCTGAAGGTCGGCGAGCGAGTTGAAGGTGAACGTGCCGAGCCGGTTCAGATTCTGGTCGAGCGCGTACGAATCGCGGCGGAGCTCGGTGGATAGCTTGATCCGGTGCTTGTTGTCCTCGCTGAACCACGAGAGGAGATTCGTGAGGCCCGCGGTGCGATTGGAGGCGCTCGACCCGAGCGCGGCATTGCCACCGAATGCCACGTACTTCACGCCGCTTGCTCCGCTCGCGAAGTCCGAGTTGATCAGCACGGAACCGCCGGGCATCAGCAGGTAGGGGTCGGACGAAGCATTCGATCCGGAGACGCCTATTGACGTTTCGCTGAGGATGCCGACCCCGAAGTATGTCGAGTGGCGGAACTGCGCACCGGTGTTCCATGACGTCCGGTCGCCGCTGTGAGCGGGCAGTTCGTTGGTGAGGTTGGAGATCGGCGATATGCGGTTCCACGAGCCGGTAAGCGTGACGTTGTACGCCGAGCCCGCGCGCGAGCTCGGGGGGGCGAAGTCGAACGAGCCGAGCAGCGATCCCTGGTCGGTGAGCCGGTCGTTGGGCAGGCGTCCGGCAACCGCTGGCACACCGAGTGTGTTCAGGGTGCGAAGCAGCCGCGTGACGGAATCAGCTGCTATCCCGCTGGTCTCGAGTCCAAGCGGATCGGTGTTCAGGAGCGTCTGGAGGTCATTCGACCTGCGCCCAAGCTGGTAGGCCAGGTTGAAGAACGACTCGTTGTACCTGATTGGGCCGGACAGCCGTCCGCTGAGCGACAGGTTGGTGTACTGCTGGCCAAGTGCCCGGGCCGCCTGGTCGGTCCACTGCATCTGGGGGGCGTCGGCGTTGAGACTCGCGGTGCGGACCTTGAAGTTGGTGCCGCTCTGTGTACGCAGGCCGAACGTGGCGCCGCTGAAGCCGCCGCGGGACACATCGTACGGCGCGGACGACAGCATCGAGCTCACGACCGCATCGCGCGGGATGTCGGCGCCGCCGAAACTGAGGCCGTTCAGCGTCGTGGAGTTCTGGCTCGGGTCGAGGCCGAGCACGGAGAATCCCGACGGATCGCCATCGGCGCCTGGTATCAGCAGCGTTCCCGGGAGTGAGGCAGCCATTGCCGCAAGGTCGCCCTGCTGGGCTGCCGACAGCGCAGACTGGTTGACCTGCTGCTCGGCTCCGCCAATGTCGGCGGAGATGTCGTTCCGGTTTGGCCGTGCGCGCTCCGTTGCCTGCACGCGGACCTCGCCGAGGGCTTGGATTGCGCGCGACATCTTCGCGTCGGCGACCAGGATCTCCTCGTCGGCCACGCGCTTGATCTCGAACCGGCGCTGCGCGAGCCCGATCGAGTTGAAGGTCACGAAGTAGTCGCCATCCCCCCCGGGGAAGGTGACGGTGTAGCGCCCATTCTGATCCGTGCGCGCCGACCGGCTCACGGCGCCGGAGATCGTCGTGACCGTAACCTGTACGGCCTCGAGTGGCTGATTTTCGGGTCCTGTTACGCGCCCCCGGATGATGTCAACGCCTTGGGCAACGGTAGTTCCGAATGGCACGGCAAGGAGCGCCAGGGTCAGCAGGGTCGCGAAGCGGACAGTGCGCACGGGATAGGAAGTGGCAGGGTCTGGGGAGGAAACGTGCAGGCAGGCTGCTCGCCTGCTTAGAACGCGCCCACCAGCATAAGGGTTTCCCCGCTGGAAGTCAGCTACCGATATACCGCATCCGGCCACAAATCAGTGCATTCGCCGATGGCGAACCTCAGGCCAGCGGGGTACTGTACATTTTCCACTCGCCAGTGCGGCATGTCACCCTTCTTCGCAGCGGGTATAGCATGAACCGTAAGATGCGTATCTTCGCCACCGCGGCTTTGGTCTCCGCGGTCCCGGCCGTCGTGTTGTCGCAGGGCCGCGAAGTGGTGACGACTGGGGGTCGCGGGAGCCCGACGCTCTCGACCGCCGTCAAATCCGGAGGGATCGTCTACGCCAGCGGGCAACTTCCCGCCGGCACGTATCGTGACTCCAGCATCGAGGCACAGACCGCGAGTGCGCTCGAGAACGTGAAGCGTGTGTTCGAGGCGGCGGGGACTTCCATGGACCAGGCGGTGAAGTGCACCGTCTTCCTGGTGGACCTGAAGGACTTCCAGGGGATGAATAGCGCCTACGCCAGGTACTGGTCGCCCGAAAAGCCCCCGCCGGCGCGTTCCACCGTGGTGGTAGCCGCCTTGGTGGTGCCGGGCGCCAGGCTCGAGGTCGAGTGCATGGCGGCGATACCCAGGTAGTCAGGTGCGATGCGGCAACTGGCTCGGTGGTTGTTTCGGCCGGTTCGGCGGGCTCGCGGCGCGGCCGCACCGGCGATCCGTCAGCGCCGGACGGTGCGAATGACGTAATTTAGGAGATCATCTGGACCGCCGGACGCGTCCGCAGCACCTGCGGCGGTTCACCTGCCGCCGGAAACCCCAATTCAACTGCACACCAGAAGGAAACGATGCCTGGCCAGACAGAAGCGACACCACTGGGCGACTATCTCGAGATCAAGGACTCGCGCACCGGTAAGACCTACAACATCCCGATCAGCGACGACACGATCCGGACGGCGGACCTTCGTCAGATCAAGGTGAAGGACGATGATTTCGGGATGATGGGGTACGATCCCGCATTCATGAACACGGCGTCGTGCCGTTCGTCAATCACATTCATTGACGGCGAGAAGGGGATCCTGCGCTACCGCGGCTACCCGATCGAGCAGCTCGCGGAGAAGGCCAGTTTTCTCGAAGTCGCGTGGCTGCTGCGCCATGGCGAGTTGCCGACGCAAGCCGAGTACGACCAGTTCACGCAGGACATCACGTACCACACGTACACGCACGAGAACATCAAGCAGTTCATGGACGGGTTTCGCTACGATGCGCACCCGATGTCAATGCTTACGGCCGGCGTCGCGGCGCTCTCGTCGTTCTACCCGTCGGCGAAGAACATTCACGATCCGCGCGAGCGCGAGATTGCGTTCGTGCGCCTGCTCGCCAAGATGCCGACGATCGCGGCGTTCGCATACCGGCACGCAAAGGGGCTCCCGTACGTCTATCCGGACAACGCGCTTTCGTACGCCGAGAACTTCCTTTCGATGATCGCGAGGATGTCGGAACCGCGGTACGAGGCGGACCCGGTGTATGCGCGCGCTATTGACGTGCTCTTCATTCTGCATGCGGATCACGAGCAGAACTGTTCGACGAGCGCGGTGCGGGCCGTCGGGTCGTCGCACGTTGACCCGTACTCGGCGGTTGCCGCCGGGATAGCCGCACTGTACGGACCGCTGCACGGCGGCGCCAACGAGGCGGTCCTACGCATGCTGCAGGAGATTGGCGACGAGAAGAACATCCCCGGCTTCATCGAGAATGTGAAGAGCGGCAAGGGCGATGCCAAACTGATGGGCTTCGGCCATCGCGTGTACAAGTCGTACGACCCGCGCGCGAAGATCGTGAAGAAGCTCTGCGAGGAAGTCATCAAGGTGTCGGGCTCCACCACGAAGGACCTCGACATCGCGATGGAACTCGAGCGCATCGCGCTGAGCGACGAGTACTTCATCAAGCGCAAGCTCTACCCGAACGTGGACTTCTATACGGGGCTGATCTACCGGGTAATGAAGTTCCCGACGGACTACTTCACGGTGCTGTTCGCGATCGCGCGCACGGCGGGGTGGGTGGCGCAGTGGGAGGAGATGCTTCTCGACAAGGAGCAGAAGATCGCCCGGCCGCGCCAGGTGTACACGGGGGCGGCGGAGCGGAAGTACACGTCGAACCTCGACTACACGCGCCGGGTGGAATAGCAGGGCGGTTGGTTTGGGGGATGTCGTGGATCGGGCCCGGGGACGTACCCCGGGCCCGATCGGCGTTCATGGGCACTGTGGGCGCGCGTCGGGCCCGGCTAGGTTTCGCCACAATGCCGTACACGCTCGCGCTCGAGGTCGTTGCAGTGGTTCTTGCCGCGCTCTCGGCGATGATCACCGCGGCCAAGAAGAATCTCGACCTCGTCGGGACGTACTCGCTTGCCGTCATCGTCGCGTTCGGCGGGGGCACGATCCGCGATCTGCTTCTGATGCGCCGCCCGTTCTTCTGGGCGCAGCGCTGGGAATACCTGGTGGTGATCTTCGTACTCTCGCTGCCGTTCGTGTACAGCAGACGCATGCACCAACTGTCGCAGCGGCTCGTGGCGCGCGGCGAGCTCGTGGACGCGCTCGGGCTGGGGTTCTACACGGTCGTGGGCTGCATGTTCGCGCTGGAGGCGAAGCAGCCGGCCGTGGTGGCGATCCTGCTTGGAATCATCACGGCCACGGGCGGCGGGATCATTGGCGACGTGCTCACGAACGAGATCCCGGGGTATTTCCTTCACGGGCCGCTGTACACGTCGTCGGCGTTCGTTGGAGCGGTGGCATTCGTGGCGCTCGAACCGGTGAGCCACAAGATCGCGGTGCCGGCTGCGGTTGGCTCTGCAGTGGTGCTGCGGTTGATGTCGGTGTTCCTCGGCGCGACGCTCCCGCGTCCGCACTGGCTTCGCACCGACGCTTACCCGATTCAAGGCCCGCCGCCCGACGGGCCGCGACCGCCCGGCTGACGGCTCAGTGCGGCATCCAAGTCGGGACGGCGCTGAACAGCCCGCCGTCCACGATTATCTCCCGCGCGAGCACCACGCCGAATACGAGTGACAGCGCGCCGGCGGCTATCCGGATGCCGTTCTGGAAGCGCACTACGTGGCGCGATGCGTACACGGCGGGCGCTGCCAGCATCCATGTGATGCTTACCATCCCGGCCACGGTGCCAACGGAAAAGACGAGAAGGTATGCGAGCGCCCATGCGGTTTCGGGGATCGCCGCGAGGACGAGCAGTGCAACGGCAGCAGAGCCCGCAAGCCCGTGCACGATGCCAATCAGCAGCGGCCCCCAGGGAGTGCCGCGCAGCATCGGGGGGTCATCGTGCGAATGGAGTTTCTCGCGGCGCAGATTGGCGTAGCCAAGGAAGATCAGCATGACCGCGACGCCGAACTCGAGGCCCAGCCCCAGCCGCGGCGGCATCGCGAGCCGGAAAATGACCAGGGCGCCGCCGATGGCGATGACCGTCACGGAGTGGCCGAGCCCCCAGAGGGCGCCGACGCGCGCGGCTTTCGAGAAGCTGCGCTCGCGCGAGACGATCGTCGTTACCGCAACCACATGGTCTGCATCGGTTGCGTGCTTGAGGCCGAGCAGGAAGCCGAGCAGTGCGACGGAGAATGGGCTCATGGACGGGTTGGTTCCGGGACACGGGGACCGCTGCGTGAACCGGCGGCCAGCGCCTCGATGTGGCTGACGCAGGATTCTACGGCGGGCGGGATTCCGACGGGGATGGGCGACGGCGTGAGCTGCCATGTGCCGTCGGGCTGGAGCGTGGCGACGCCATCGAGAGCCCTGCAGGCGGACGGCACTCCGCGCACCACGGAGAAGAAGTCGTAGAGAGCCGAGCTCGACCAGCGCATGGAGTGCTTGGGCTCGACGAGCTTGCGGATGGCGCCATCGGCGCGCAGGCCGCGGGTGGCATCAATCACTTCGACGTCCTCGGCGACGAGCGAACGCGCCGAGCGTGTGCGGCCGGCGCGTCGCGCGTGGTTCACGATCTCCGAGATTCCGAGCAGCCAATCGCCCGCCGAGGCGTAGACGATGCGGCGGGCGGCGATGTCCTCGAGCGCCGCCGCGAGCGTATCGCGGAACCGCTCGACGGGAACGTCCGGGGCATAGAGCACGACGGCCTTCAGCGGATCGGCCTGCAGCGCCTCATGGAGCGCGGAGGGCTTCGTGAGCGCTTCGGCGGCGAGCTGCGCGCCGAGACTATGCCCGACGACCGTGAGCGCTTCGGGACGAACTGCGTCACGGATGAGCGCCAATGCGTCGCGAAACGCATCGTTGCTCGCGGCGGCGCTGGCCGAGTCCTCGCGGTAAGCGCGCGAGACGACCGCCTCTGGGCTGGGCCATGTCGCCAGGCTCCGGTGCGCGGGCCAGGCGAATACGATCATCGGGCCCCGATAGCTCCCGCGGTGTGCAATCTCGGCGCCCTGCGCAATGGCGCGGCCGAACGAAACCGCGAAGCCGTGAATGTAAACGACCGAACCCTCGCCCCGCGCGGCGGCGGACGAATCGGCAGCGCCGATCCGGGCGAGGAAGTCGCTGGCGGCGAGGCGCGCCGAGTCCACGCGGGCGGCATCCACCTGCTCGAGGTAGCGGCCGGCGGCATCCTGGTTCGCGCGGTCGTGAAATCGCGTGACAACGTACCCGTACTCGAGCGAGTCGCTCAGTGCACGGAGCGTGCGGCCATCCTTCCGTGCCCGTGCGGAGACATACCATGTGGTGTCGAGCGATGTGACGATGCCGGCGGCTTCCGTCGGTGCCCGGGGCGGAGCGCCTGCGCCCGTCACTGGCGGGCTGCCGCCAGCCGACGCACAACCGCCGGCCGCAAACGCGGAGGCAGCGACCGTGAGTGAAAGGCGCCAGCGCGACGCCACGGTGTGCCTCAAGAGACCTTCCTCGTCTTCTTCCGGAGGAAGTCCATGAGGATGAACTGGCCGAGCGTCATGGTGTTCGTGAAGTACGCACGACCCCGCGTGATGGATGAGACCATCTTCACGAACTCGACGAGAGCGCGGTCGCGAGCGAGCATGAACGTGTTCACCACGATCCCGGCGCGGCGGCACTCGGTGACCTCGGCCAGCGTCTCGCGCAGGACGTAGGCGTCGAGGCCCATTGCATTCTTGTAGACGCGGCCGTCGGGCATGGTGAGGGCGCTTGGCTTGCCGTCGGTGATCATGACGACTTGCCGCATGTCCTTCTTCTGCGCGAGGAGGAGCCGGCGCGCGAGCTTGAGCCCCTGGGCTGTGTTCGTGTGGTACGGACCGACCTGCGCGCCCGCGAGCGCGCCAAGCGGGACCTCCTCTGCTGAATCGTGGAAGAGCACGACCTTGAGGGAGTCGCCGGGTAACTGCGTACGGATGAGGTGAGTGAGCGCGAGCGCCACCTTCTTGGCGGGGGTGAAGCGATCCTCGCCGTAGAGGATCATCGAGTGCGAGCAGTCGAGCATCAGCACGGTTGCGCAGCTCGACCTGTATTCCGACTGGCGGACCATCAGGTCCGGGTAGTCGAGGTGAATCGGGACGCTGAGCGAGCCCGATCGTGCGATGGCGTTCCTGAGCGTCTCGGTCACGTCGAGGTTGAGTACGTCGCCGAATTCGTAAGGGCGGCTCCATGCATCGGACTCGATGCCCGTGGCGAGGTAGGCGGTGTCGTGCGAGCCGAAGCTCGACTTTCCCGTTGACGACAGGATACCGCGGAGCGCCTTGTAACCGAGGAAGTCAATGCCGCGGTCGGTAAGGGAGAACTGCACGTCGCGGGCCGCAGCGCGGCCCAGGCCGCCCGGGCCCGTGACCGGCTGGTGCCCTGCCGGCATTTCCGGAGTGGCGTCGAGCTTGAGAAGGCCTTCCTCGACCAGGCGCTGGACGATGCCGTCGAGGAGGTCGGAGAGCTTCTGCTCGGATGGCTCGTCGCCTTCGCCGCGGAGCGCGTCGAGCATTTCCGGGGTGAACTGGCCCGATTCGAGGAGTGCGTCGAGGATTGCGCGCTTGAGCGCGTCGAGCGACTTGTCGGCCTTGTCGCCGGTCTCGCCCCAGAACGGATGGAACCGCGGGCCGCCGGCGAAGCCGGACTGCAGGAGGAAGTCCGCGAGGCTGTCGAGCAGAGACTGGAGGTCCACTGCGTCGCCGGCCTCGGGGCTGAACCGGGTGTAGGTGTGGCGTCGCATGCCTCCGCAATTTACCCGCAAGGCGGCGAAATGATGGCGGACGCGGGCCTTCGCTGGGCTGCGGACTGGCCGCGGCACAACCCCGCCCGGCACTCCAGTCCGGAACGATCCGGCACGAACAGGCCGCCTGCTTAGATTGCGAAGCACCTGTGACGACCGCCACCCGTTCGCTGAATCCATTCCGCACGCTCGTCGTACACAGGAACTTCCGGCTCTTCTGGTTCGGCCAGACCACGTCGCTCATAGGGACGTGGATGCAGCAGGTGGCCACAGCGTGGTTCGCGCTGGTGCTCACTGACGACGCGTTTCTCGTGGGCGTCGTCGCCGCGGCCGGCACGATCCCGATGCTGCTCGTCTCGCTCCCGGCCGGGGTGTTTGCCGACCGACGCCGCAAGCTCCAACTGGTGCGGGCCGTGCAGTCGCTCATGCTGGTGCAGGCGGTTGCGCTCTGGTGGTTCACGTGGACCAACCGCATCAGCATCTGGGGCCTGATCGGCCTGGTGCTTCTCTCGGGCATCCTGGAAGCGACGGAGATCCCAGCGCGTCAGTCGCTGATCATCCGCCTGGTGAACAAGGACGATCTACAAGGCGCGATTGCGCTGAACTCGGGCGGCTTCAACCTGGCGCGCATACTCGGGCCGAGCCTCGCCGGCATCGTGATCGCCCAGCTGGGGATTGCGTGGTGCTTCGGAATCAACGCAATGAGCTATCTCGCCGTGATCGTGGCGCTGTCGCTCATGCGGCTCCCGGCCGGCGTGGACGAGCCTGGGTTCACGGGCAACTCGACGTGGCACGGAATGCGCGAAGCTCTCTCGTACGTGCGCCACGACCGCTCCATGTGGGTGCTGTTCCGCGTGGTTGCGCTCTTCTCGTTCCTCGGCATTCCCGTGCTCTCGATGATGCCGGTGGTAGCACGGGACGTGCTGGGAATGAATGCACAGGGGTACGGCGTGCTGATGATGAGCTTCGGGCTCGGGGCTCTCACAGCGGCGCTCGCCGTTGCGTCGCAGGCCGCGAGCGTGCAGCGCGGGCGGATTCTCACCGTGACGTCGGTTATCCTCGGGCTCGCCGTTGCGGGGTTTGGCGCGTCGCGATCGCCCTGGCTCTCGATGGGCGTGCTCTACGTTGCCGGGCTCTGCATGATGGCGAACAACTCGCTCATCAACGGGCTCATCCAGATCCGGATGCCCGATGCCATGCGCGCGCGCGTGATGGCGCTCTACACCACCGTGTACATCGGGATGCACCCGATCGGGTCGGCGGTGGCGGGATGGTTCGCGCGCCAGGTAGGCGTTTCGGCCACGGTGACGGCAATGGGGACGCTGCTGTTCATCGCGGCCGCATTGGCGTTCCGGCGCTACCCGGAGCTCAGGAACGCATAGGCGGTCGGGCGGTATGCGGCACGTGCCGGAGGAGCCATCTTGCGCCGGACGGTGGAGTGGCTATGCCGTCAGGCCGCCGGGGTCGTCTTCTTCGCTTCGCCGCCGCCGCCCGCCTTCATTCCTCGCCCGGGTGTAGCGGCCGAGTTCGTTGCGCGAGATCTTGCGCCGCGCGACGAGCGCTTCGAGGACGAGTTCGCATGCGACCGCCACGAGGGCGTCGTCGCCCTGGGGCGCGAGGTCGTGCTCGACGACCAGCGCAGCAAGCCCGGGAACGCTCTCGAACGCCTTGCGCATCACGGACGGGTTCGCCTCGTCGGTCACCTGGAGGGCGGCGCCTTCGTCGAACCACATCACTGTGGCGTCGGTATCGGCGTGCGGCGCATGCGAGCGGAGCGTCGCGTCGGCCGCACGGCGGATCAGTTCGCGGGCAATGTTGGCGCCTCCAACGAGCTCGCCTTCGTATTCGAGTTCGAGCTTGCCGGTGATGGCGGGGAGCGCGGCATAAATGTCACCGAGCCCCGGCACTACGTCCTGGTTGCCGAGCAGCGCGGCGCGCCGCTCGGCGTTCGAGATGACGTTCTCCATCACCGTGATGGGCATCCGTTGTGAGACCCCGGAGCGGCGGTCAACCCGCTTGTCCGCGCGCGCCTCGAACGCCACGCGCTCGACGACTTCTTCGATGAGGGGCGAGATTCGGGGTTTCCCCGCTTCGCGTGCGGTCCACGCCTCGGCGCGCGTGATCTCCATGCCGAGTTCCACGTCCTCGGGGTAGTGCGTCGCGATCTCGCTGCCGATGCGGTCCTTGAGCGGCGTGATGATCTTGCCGCGCGCGGTGTAGTCCTCGGGATTCGCGGTGAAGCAGAGGAGGACGTCGAGCGGCAGGCGCACCGGGTAGCCTTTGATCTGGATGTCGCCCTCCTGCATGATGTTGAATAACGCGACCTGCACTTTGCCGGCGAGGTCCGGGAGTTCGTTCAGCGCAAAGATCCCGCGGTTTGCGCGCGGGAGCATGCCGTAGTGGATGGTGAGCTCGTCGGAGAGCACATGACCGCCGCGGGCGGCCTTGATCGGATCGAGGTCGCCGATGATGTCGGCTACGGTAACGTCGGGCGTCGCGAGCTTCTCGATGTAGCGCTGCTCGCGGCCTACCCAGGTGATGGGCGTGTCGTCGCCGGCCGCCGCAATGCGCTCGCGCGCGAACTTCGAGATCGGCGCGAAGGGGGAATCGTTAACCTCGCTGCCTTCCACGACGGGGATTTCGTCGTCGAGCAGGGACATGAGCGAACGCAGGATGCGGGACTTTGCCTGTCCGCGCAGTCCGAGCAGGATGAAGTTGTGGCGCGAGAGCAGCGCGTTCGCGACCTGCGGGATGACCGTGTCGTCGTAGCCGACGATCCCCGGGAATACCGGCCCGCTGGCCTTGAGGCGGGCGAGGAGATTGGAGCGAAGTTCGTCTTTTACCGATCGCGTTGCTGCGACCTTGCTGCGCCTGAGGTCGCCGAGCGTCTGCGGCTGCTTGCGTGGCATTGTGATTTCCGTGCGTGAAACTGAAACCTAGCCGGGGGCGCGGGCTTCAGGCTGCGCGCTGGTTTCCGCCGTGCAGGTGCGTGGTGTAACATTTCCGCCATCATCGGCATTCACCATGGATCTCCGAGCTGAAGGAATCTCGCGGCGGTTCGGCCGCGTGCAGGCGCTCGACGGCGTCAGTTTCGGCGTCGGCCAGGGCGAGGTCGTGGGAGTGATCGGACCCAACGGTTCCGGCAAGAGCACGCTTCTGGCCTGCGTCGCGGGGCTTGACGAAGCCAACGGCGGGCGCGTGCTGCTGGACGGCGCGGAGAAGCCGGCGCCCGCGCGGCGGCGCGCGCTCTTCTACCTCCCCGACGGCATCGCGCCGTGGCGAGACCAGCGGGCGGCGTGGGTCCTCGACTTTGCGTCGCGGCTGTACGGGGCGGTGGAGCCGTGGCGTGGCGAAGTCAGCTCGGGGCTCGCCCTCGGGTCGTTCGCGAGGCAGCGGATAGGCGAACTCTCGAAGGGCCAGCGCAAGCGCGTACTGCTCGCCGTTTCGCTGCTCGTGCCGCGCCCTGTCGTGTTCGTTGACGAGCCGTTCGACGGACTCGACCCGCGGCAGGCCAGGGCCTATGGCGCGCTCGTGCGCGAGCGCGCCACTACGGGCCGCTCGTTCGTGCTCTCGATTCACGCGATGAGCAGCGCCACGCGGACATGCGACAGGCACGTGCTGCTGCACGAGGGGCGCGTGGTGGCCGACGGTACGGTTGAAGCGTTGCGGGAGAAGGCGTCGCTGCCGGGCGACGCCGGCCTGGAGGAGATCTTCCTTGCGCTCACCTGACTTCGGGCTCCTCCTGCGCAAGGAGCTTCGGGAGACCGTCATGTCGCGGTCGGCCCTGCTCGTTGCAATCGCGGCCGGGCCGCTCGTTGCACATTCGTTCGCGACGGCGATGGATGCGTACGCGGAAGTAAGCGGAGTTCCCGGCGGGGCCGCGGCGCTGACGCAGGCGCTCTCTCCGCTCGACGGGTTCGTCTCACCCACCTTTGGCGCGTACGCGGTGCTCGCGACGCTGCTCTTTCCGTTCGTGGCGATCCGGAGCGTGTCGGCCGACAAGGAGTCAGGCGCGCACACGCTGACCATTCAGGGGCCGTTCGGGCTTGGGGGAATCGTAGCGGCCAAGTTCGTGGCGCTCATGGCGGCGTGGCTCTGCCTGTGGCTGCCTGGGCTGTTTGCGCTCGGATTCTGGGTGAGCCGCGGCGGCCATCTCGACGGAACGGAAACCGCCTGGGTCCTCGCCGGTCACGCGGTGCGCGGCGCAGTGGTGATCGCACTCGGACTGGCGGCAGCCGCCGTGTCGGAATCAGGGGCGAGCGCGGCGGTCCTGGCGCTGGCCGTAACACTCGGCGGCTGGGCGCTGGACTTCGCCGCCACCGTGCAGGGCGGGTGGGTGGCGGCGCTCGCGCAGTTCACTCCTGACGCTGCCCTCCGCACGTTCGAGCACGGTGACGTGCAGTTGCGTGTCATTGGAGTATCCGGCGTGGTGGTGGCTGCGTTCGTCCTCCTGGCAATCACGTGGCTCGAGCCGGCGCGTTCGCGCCGTGGCCGCTTCGCGCGCCTGGCCGCTGGCGTGGTTGGAGCTGCCTTGCTCGTTGTTCCGGCGGCGATGCTCAAGCGCGCGTGGGACGTCACCGAAGACCGCCGCAACTCGTTCAGCCGCGCCGACGAGCGGGCGCTCGCGACCATCTCCGAGCCGGTTCACGTGATTGCGTACCTCGGGCCGGAAGACCCGCGCCGCACCGATCTGGACCACAACGTGCTCCGGAAACTCGCCCGCGTGCTTCCGCACTTCGACGTCGAGTACGCGGCGCAGACGCGGACGGGGCTCTTCGAGGGGGCGGGCTCCCACTACGGCGAAGTCTGGTACGAAGTTGGCGGCAAGCGAGAACTCAACCGCTCGTCCTCCACGCCCATCGTGCTGGAGACCATTTACCGGCTCGCGGGCGTGGCGCAGCCCGTAGCCGAGGAGAACGCCTACCCCGGGTATCCGCTGCGCACGGCCGCGTCGGGCTGGCAGGTCTGGCTTCTCGCCGGTGGCTGGCCCGTCCTGGTGCTGGCGGCGTGGCTGGCATACCGGCGGAGCGGTCGTATATTTTCCCGGTCATCTTCATGACTAACACATGACCACACTCAGCAGGTTCTGTGCGGCTGCGGCAATGCTGGCCGCGCTCGCGTCACCGGCGTCCGCGCAATCAGCCGCGCGCACGTTCGACTTCACCCGCGACGCGGTGGGGCGAGAGCCGGCCCAGTTCCTGCCGATGGTCGGAACGTGGGTGGTGACCAAAGACGAGGGGCGCAACGTGCTCCTCGTGGACGGGCGAGTCTGGAAGAAGGGGCAGCCCGCTGGCGGCCTCGCGGACAAGGCGCGGGCCATTTACGGGGCCGAGCACGAAGAGTTCCTCGACAACGTGAAGCAGTTCGCCTACTTCCCGATCGCCGTGAACAAGGACGTCGCGAACTTCGAGGACGGCGACCTGAGCGTGAAGTTCAAGATGATCGGCGGCACGCTCGACCGCTGCGCGGGAATCCTCTTCAACGTGAAGCCGAACGGCGACTGGCTCACGGTGCGCTTCAACGGCACGGAAGACAACGTCACGCTCTGGAAGTTCGTGAACGGCAAGCGAAGCATGGTGCTCCGCGGCAGGAAGTCCGTGCCGCTGGAGCTTGGGACCTGGAACGATCTGCGCGTGACGATCAAGGGCGCACACATAACGGCGTATCTGAACGGCGACCAGATGCTCGAGTACGACTGGACCGATGCGATCTCGGGTAAGGTTGGTCTCTGGTCGAAGACCGACTCGATGAGCGAGTTCGACGCATTCAGCGTCATCCCGGCGAAGAGGTGACCATGCTTAGCCTGTCCTGGATGGCCGCGGCGTCACGCAATGCCGGACGGTCCCTTCGCGCTCCTGCCCGCGCGGCCGCGCTGGCGGCGGCATGCGGGGTCGCGGGCGCGGCGCTTGCGGCCTCGCCGGGCGCGGCCGCGGCTCAGCGCGCGGATTACGCCAAGTGCAAGGTGGACACCACGGCAGAGTGGTACCGCAGCCAGAAGGAGTTCTACTCTCCGGCAAGCGACACGTGGACCGACGACACGCTGCGCGCGACGCTCCTGAAGGGGGCCGGGTTCGATCCGAAGACGGCGTTCGTGCCCGAACTGGGCTATCGGCTCGAAGCGGCAGTGCCGAGCGGCAAGGCGGAGGATACGACTGCGCTCGGTCTGCTTCGCAGGATGTCGCAGCGGCGGCAGTGGCCGTCCCGGGCAACCGTGGGTACGGCGGGAATGCATGCCGCATGGATGATTGCCCAGCATGACAGTTCGCTCGCCATCGGCGCGATGCACCGGATGATGGAGGCCGGCCCGGGCGAGTCTTCTCCGGCGGAAGTCGCCGTGCTGGAGGATGCGCGCCGCGTGCAGGTCGGCCGGGGGCAGATCCACGGAACGCAGTTCCGGAAGTTGGACGGAAAGGCGGTGCTCGCCGGGCGCCTCGAGGACTCCACGCACGTGGACATGCGGCGGGACGGCGCGTGGCTGCCACCGCTTTCGGTGAGCGCGTGCCTTGCGACTGTGGCCAGGTAGTCGTTCCTGCTCGCCGTTCTCCGTGTCGTGATGCGCTGGTGCGCCGCCCCGGGCGCACTCAGCGGAACGGCAGCGCCGTGATCGTCGCGATCACCTGCCGGCCATTCATTGCCGCAGAGACAGAGACGCCGTCTTCCACCTCGCGCCGCACATAGGCGAGAGCGATCGGGCCGAAACGCGGAGACACGGCGGACGACCGCACCGTACCGACCGGCGCACCGTCACTCGAATGCAGCTCCGCACCGGGCGTTACCGGAGCCGCTGCGCGGAGGCCACGGAGCGTACGGTTCACGTGGCCCCGGAAGCGTATCCGCGCGACGGTCTCCTGCCCGGTGTAGCACCCCTTGTCGAATGAGATGCCGCCGAGCCGATCGAGTCCGGCTTCCTGCGCAAGGACGGCATCATCCATGTCGAGCGAATAACGCGGCCATCCGGCCTCTACCCGCAATACCTCGGCGGTGCCGGCATCGAGCGGTACCGCGCCCGATGCTTCCAGCGCCGGCACCATGGCCGCGCGCGCCGGTGCCAGCGCCAGCAGGTCGAACGCCATGACGCCGAGGTCCGGCGCCCGCACGACCTGTGCGGCGTGACCACGCACGTTGACGTCAAGGTGCGCAAAGGGAGGCAGTCCGTCGAGCGCAACTTCACCCACCGCCTGCGCGGAACCCGGACCCGCGATACGGACTTCGCACGTATCGGCAGTGATGTCGCGAAATGACGCGAGCCGCGGGTTCACGTATTTCCGGAGCATCGCGAGCAGCGGCGGGCCGGCAGCCGCGTCCGCGTTCACCATGAAGCCGTCGTCGCTGGCGAGCACCCGCACGTCGGCGATGATCTTTCCCTTGGCGGTGAGCGCGGCTGCGTAGAGGCCAGCGCCCGGCTTCAGTGACGCGATGTCGTTGGTCAGGAGGCCGTTGAGCGTGAGCGCGGCCTGTGGCCCGGAGAACCGGATTCGTACGCGGTCGCTCCGGTCACACCAGACAGAACGGGCCATCGCCGCTTCGTACGCAGCGGGATCCGCTGCCGCCCACGTGCGGCTCGCAGCCGCGCCACCGCTCATTGCGCGCTCCGAGCGGAATAAGCGTCGTCGAGGAGCTCGACGGGGTGGCGCGTGACGGCAGGGCTCCCGGACCGGAGCAAACCGGCCCCGATGTGCATCATGCACCCTGGGTTGCCAGTCACAACAACCGACGCCCCGCACTTTCGGATGTTCTCGAGCTTGGGAGCGAGTATCCGCTGCGAGAGTCCGGGCTGCGCGAGCGAGAAGAGTCCAGCACTTCCGCAGCAGTCGACTGCATCGGGCAGCTCGCGCGCGTTCAGTCCCTGCATGGCGGCTAGTACCCTGGCTGGGGGCTCGGAGAGGCGCTGGGCATGCAAGAGGTGGCACGGATGATCCACGGCAACGGCCGCATCCGTCGCCGCGGCAGCGGGTTCCGGGCCTGCGTCCGCAAGCAACTCGCTCACGTCGCGCACGCGCGCCGCCATTGCCATCGCGCGCTCTCGCCATTCCGGGCTGCCCGCAAGGAGCCGCCCGTACTCCTTCATCGCCGCACCGCAGCCCGCCGAGTTCACGGCGATGAACTCCGCGCGCGATGCCTCAAACGCGGCGATGTTGATGCGCGCCAGTTCCTGCGCCGCGGCTTCCTGCCCGGCGTGGGCGTGGAGCGCGCCGCAGCAGCGCTGGCCCGGTGCGGAGACGACCTCGTAGCCGTTGCGCGATAAGACGCGCTCGGTGGCCCGGTTGACGGGCGCCAGCAGCCCTTCCATGACGCAGCCAGTGAGCACTGCTACGTGTGCACGGGCTTCGGCCTCACGCGCTGCTGCCGGCGATGGTTTCGCTGGATCGGGGCCAATGGCTGGCCGGGCCACTGCGGGTCGCGGCAGCCGGCGCTCGATGCCATGCGACGGTCGTCTTGTCGTCTCCAGAGTCGCGCAGGCGATCCCGAGCCTGCCTGGCATGCGGGCGAGCAGTCGGCTCAGCCCTGTCGCGCGGATGAGCCGCACCTTGAGCATCGCGAGCCGGAGCAACGCGGGTCTCGCAAACACGAACAGGATGAGCCGCGAAACGAATTGCAGCGGCCGCTGCGACAGGGTATCTGCACGGACGGCTTCGAGCAGCTCGCCATACGGAACACCCGACGGGCACGCAGTTTCGCACGCGCGGCAGCCAAGGCAGTTGTCGAGATGCGACAGCATGAGCGACTCATCTTCCGCCGAAAAGCCACCCTTCGCCAAGGCCTTCATCAGGACGATCCGCCCGCGCGGCGAGTCGTTCTCGTCGTCCAGGGTGAGATAAGTCGGGCAGGCCTGCGTGCAGAACCCGCAGTGCACGCAAAGGTCGGCGCCGGGGAGTCCGCGCACGGTCATTCCGCGTCCTCGCCGAGGATTCCCGGGTTCAGGACGCTTCCGGGGTCGAACCGACCCTTGAGCCGCCGCGCCACCGAGATCGAGAGCGGGCTGCCGCGCAGCATGCGCGGGTGCGGGTCGCGGGCGCGGTACGACGTCCAGAATCGTCCGTCGGTCTCGGTGACCGTGCCGAGCCGTCCCGCTTCCGCAACGCCGGCGCGCACAAGGGCGGTGCTGCCCATATAGCGCGCAACGACCGCGCCGGCGGGCACGCCAAGCAGTCTCGCGTCGTGCTGGTCCAGCACGGCACAGCCACTCGGCGCCACCTCGGCGGCGATGAGTGCGTCAGCAACTGCAGCATCTCTTTCGATGGACGAAGAGCCGGCTGCTGGCGGCCACTTCGCCCCGGCGGGCGGCGAAGCGCCACGCACGCCGCCGCCGGCCGGCACGATCAGCACCGTCACGTCCGCCGCAGGGATCGCCCGCAACCGCACGGTAACCTCGGTGATGATCCCCAGCGTGCCGAACGCGCCAACCATCAGCCGTACGAGGTCGAAACCGGCAACGTTCTTCACCACGCGGCCTCCGCCTCGTGCCACCGCGCCTTCACCATCCACGAACTCGATGCCGAGCGCCAGGTCGCGCGGGCGTCCGAGCGCCGCGCCGAACGGCCCGGTCGTTGCGGTTGCGAAGGTGGCGCCAATCGTGCCGTCATCCGTGCCCCACGGGCAGAGCGGGCACCACTGCCCGTGGGCGCGCGTTGCGTCGTCGAGCTCGGCCAGCGTGGTTCCCGCGCGCGCCGTGAGTGTGAGGTCTCCGGGAACGTATGCAACGATGCCCGAGAGGCGGCGCAGGGTGACTTGGTCGGCGCCGTCCCGCACGCGCGCTGCCGGCGTGCCCTCTCCCGACCACTTGCCCGCGCCAACGACCTTCAGTCCGCGGCCCTCGGCGCGCGCGGCACGGACGACATCGGCCAGATCAGGAGTGCCCGCTGGCTCGTGCGCCGCCGCCGGCCCGTGTGCGTCCGTCATGGCGCCGCTCCCGCCGCCTTGCGTGCGTCCGTCATGGTGCCGCTCCCGCTGCCTTGCGTGCGTCCGTCATGGTGCCGCTCCCGCCGCCTTGCGTGCGTCCGTCATGGCGCCGCGCCCACTGCCTTCCGCGCCGAAGGCGACGCATTCCACTCGCGGCAGTACCGCACCGGCACCACCTTGCCGGGGTTCGCGCGCCGGGCCGGATCGAACGCGTCGCGGAGCCGGCACATCGCGTCGAGCGATTCCGGCGAGAAGAGCATGTCCATGTATGGCTGCTTGTCGAGCCCCACGCCATGCTCGCCGGTAATGGTACCGCCTTCGCCGATGCAGACTTCCATTATTTCCCTGCACGCCGCGTGCACGCGCGCCATTTCATCGGCGTCATTGCCGTCGCACGGTATGTTCGGGTGCAGGTTGCCATCGCCGGCGTGGAACACGTTGCACACCCGAACCCGGTGGCGCTCGGCGATCTCGCCAATGCGCCGCAGTACTGGCGCCAGCCGGGTACGCGGCACGACGGCATCCTGTACCACGAGGTGCGGCGCCACGCGGCCCATCGCCCCGAAGGCCTTCTTGCGACCCTGCCAGAGCCGCTCGCGGTCGGACGAGTCGGTAGCTGTGCGGACCGCCCGTGCGCCGTTTTCGCGGCAGATGCGTTGCACCGCCGCCGTGTCGTCGTCGAGTCCCGCAGCGGGGCCGTCCACTTCCACCAGCAGGCACGCCTCGACGTCCGTTGGGTATCCAGCGGCGTAGATGGACGCCTCGACCGCAGCTATTGTCCCGGCGTCCACCAGCTCGAGCGCGGCGGGTACGATGCCGGCGGCGATGATGGCGCTCACCGCCTTGGCGGCGCCGTCGAGCGCGGGGAAGTCGGCGAGCATGGTGCAGACGCGGGCGGGGTTGGGCGTGAGCCGCACGGTAACGTCCACCGCAACGCCGAAGCATCCCTCGGACCCCACGAAGGCGCCGAGGAGGTCGTAGCCGATTTCGTCGTCGCGCGGCGCAGCGAGCTCGATGAGTTCGCCATCGGGCAGCACCACTGTCGCATGGAGAACATGATTCAGTGTGACGCCGTACTTCAGGCAGTGCGGGCCGCCGGCGTTCTCGGCGACGTTGCCGCCGATGGAGCAGGCCGTCTGGCTCGACGGATCGGGCGCGTAGTGAAGGCCGTAAGGCGCCGCTGCCTTGCTCAGCCTCGCGTTCACCACCCCTGGCTCGACAGTCGCAGTTCGCCCGACAGGGTCAATCGAGTATATCTGCCGCATGCGGTGCAGGCCGATCATCACGATTCCATCGGCGAGCGAACCGGCCGAGAGGCCCGTGCCCGCTCCCCGCGCGACGAACGGCGCATTGGCGGCGGCGAGCGCGCGCACTACCGCGATCGCTTCGGCGCGGTTGCCCGGGGCGACGACGAAGCGCGGACGCAGGCGGTAGCCGGGCAGCCCGTCGTTCTCGTACACCAGAAGCTCCGCGGCGCGCGTTATGACGTGCTGCGGGCCGACGATGCCGGAAAGCGCCCGTGCGAGCTGATCCATACCGGTAATTAAAGCGGAAGGGCCGGGCTATTGCCCGACCCTTCCAGGTCAACGCGCGCGAACCGATTCCGGGCGGTCCGTGACGTTGGGTGGGGAAGTCAGGTGATTGACCAGAAGCCGGCCAGCGCGCGCCCCTCCGGCGCCTGGCGCAACTTGTCGAACGCGCGCTCGCGGATCTGGCGGATTCGCTCGCGCGTGACGCCCATCAGTTCGCCGATCTTTTCGAGCGTCATCGCTTCGGCGTCGTTGTGGAGCCCATAGTAGAGACCCAGGATCTTGCGCTCGCGCGGCGTGAGGTAACGCTTGAAAACGTGCTCGATCGTATCGCGCATCAACTCGACGTCGGTAGTTTCCTCGATTTCCGCGCCGTCGGCGCCTGCGAAGCGTTCGCCGAAGGTGCACGCCTCGCGGTCGCTGCGATCCACCGGCGCGTCGAGCGACATCTCGCCGATGGACATCTGCCTGGCGGTGCGGACCTGGTCGGGTGACTGGTCGAGAAGCCGCCCGATCTCGTGCACCGTCGGGTCGCGCTTGAGAACCTGGCCCAGGATCGTTTCGGCGCGCGAGAGCCGGATGAGGTGCGAGTTCTGGTTGAGCGGGATTCGTACGGATCGCGTCTGCTCGGCGAGCGCTTTCAGAACCGCCTGGCGCACCCACCACACCGCGTACGAAATGAACTTGACTCCCTGGTCGGGGTCGAACTTGTGGACAGCCTTGAGCAGGCCTTCGTTGCCGATTGCGACGAGCTCCGACAGATCGAGGCCGTGGCCCTGGTACTTCTTCACGTAGGAGATGACGAACCGCAGGTTGGCGGTAACGAGCCTCTCCGCTGCGGTCTCATCTCCCTTCTGTACCAGCCGCGCGAGTCGCTTCTCCTCGGCTGGATCCGTGATGAGGGGCAGGTTCTGGATGTCGCGCAAGTACTGGTCGAAGGCCGTCGAGGCGGACGAACGGAAGCACGCCTTGTTTCTCGACTCGATCGCTGGCTGCATACACACCCCGGGGGCGTTGGGTTGTAGCACTTCCGATGCGGCGGCACGGCGCGAAACGTTACCCACGCGCACACAAGCGCAGGGACGCGCACGATATGTCAGGGAGCGCGAATGGTCAACACTCGGGCAGCAGCCGAGCGCTGCCGGCTTCTTGCCGCACGCCGCTAAGTCGTTGCGTGAAACCGGCTTACGATCGCATCACAAATATGTGTAGATCGGGCGCGCTCCGCTCTACACCGGCCGCCAGCGCCTAGCCCGCGAGGCACTCCGCCAGCGCACGCGCCACCACGGAATCGTCAACTGGCATTGAATAGCCGCTGTCGGCGGCCGCGGGTTCTCCCACGTCATGGAGCAGCGCATACTCAGCACGCGAGCCGCGCGCCTTCTTGTCCCCGTGCGTCAGCGCTGCGACGACGGCAGCCGGGACGGGCACCGCGGGTACCCTCGCCAGGCCGAGCGCATCGAGAGCCGCTGCTACCGTCGGGGCGAACCCGGCCCGGGCAACTCCAGTCATTTCCGCGATGCGCGCCTCAACGTACATGCCAACGGCAACACACGCGCCGTGCGGCATTCCGTACGCCGCGGCGGCCTCGATCGCATGGCCGATCGTGTGGCCGAAGTTCAGCATCTTGCGAAGTCCGCCTTCGCGCTCGTCGCGGCTTACCACGCCCGCCTTCACGCGCACGTTGCGTACCACCAGCTCCCCCATCGCGGCCGACGTCGCCTTCGCCGGCGTCACTACCTCGCCGGCATGGCCCACCAGCCAGCCGAGCTCGTCCCGCGACGTGATGAGCGCGTGCTTGAGGGCTTCGGCGAGCCCGTTCCTGAGTTCCCATTCCGGGAGCGTGCCGAGGACCGACGGGTCTGCGACCACGGCGGCAGGGTGGTGGAACGCACCAACCAGATTCTTGCCCGCGTGCGTGTCAACGCCGGTCTTGCCGCCGACGGCGGCGTCAATCATCGCGAGGAGCGTCGTCGGGACTTGGATGACGGGGACGCCGCGCATGTACGTAGCGGCGACGAACCCAGCCAGGTCGCCAACGACGCCGCCGCCGACGGCAACCACCGCAGAGTCCCTGCCGAAGCCGCGATCGAGCATTGCGTCGGTGAGCCGTGCCCACTCGGCTCGCGTCTTGCTTGCTTCGCCGGGCGCAATGACCAGGAGATCGCCGTCCGGGACGCCGAGTGTGGAGGCGAGCGGTGCGGCGTGAAGCGGGGCAACGTTCGCGTCCGTGATCATCGCGATGCGCCGCCCGGCCGCCGCGTCGTGCACCGCGCCGGCGCCCTGGCCGATGAGTGGCGCGCCAACGACGATCTTCGATCCGTGCAGCGAGAACGAGGCCCGGCCCGCCGAATCCCGAGGCGCTACCAGGTGACCTCCCCCGCGCCGGAGCGGCGGTTCGCGACCCGCGACAGGACGAAGAGGAGATCGGAGAGCCGGTTGAGGTACGACACCAGGATCGCCGGCACCTCCGTGTCGTGCCGCAGCCGCACCACCGACCGCTCGGCGCGGCGGCAGACGGTGCGCGCTACGTGCAGCGCCGATGCCTTGGCCGTGCCGCCGGGGAGAATGAACGACTTGAGTGGTTCGAGCTCCGCCTGGCAGTCGTCAATGGCCTGCTCGAGCTGCGATATCCGCTCGTCGGTGAGACTGGCCTTCTGGAGCTGCTTTGCGTGTTCCTCCGGGTGCGGCGTGGCGAGCAGCGCGCCTATCGCGAAGAGGTCCCGCTGGATGGGCGCGAGCACTTCGTCAATGCGCGGCATCGGATCGGCGGCGCGCGCCACCCCGATCGCCGCGTTCAGTTCGTCAACGTCGCCGTACGCCGAGACGCGCGCGTCGTCCTTGCTGACCCTGCCGCCGCCAAAGAGAGCCGTCTGCCCGTCGTCGCCGGTCCGTGTGTAGATCCTGAGAACCATCTGGTTTCCTCGATCCGCTGCTGTGGTGAGGTGTGATGAAGCCGGGCGCCGGGGCAACGGTGCTCTCCCGGGCAGCTCATGCGATGCCGCCTGCGTTCACGTTGCGCTATCGTGTCGGACCTCGACGGGCGGGCTGTAGGTCGCGGGGAACAGCCGGGCGAGGTGTTCCTGGAGCCGCTCGGGCGAGCCGATCGTCTTGCGGCGCGCGCACCACTGGTCGAGCGCGAGCCCGAACATCGCGGCATTCGGCCGGAGCATCGGGTCCTTGGAGATCGCGAGCGCGATGAGTCCCGAGAGCCCGGCGTCAACCTCGGGGAGCAGCTGCGTGACGTTTGGGGTAGGCGCGACCGTCACCTCGTCCATTGCTGCCTCCGTCTCGATCTCGCGGAAGAGCTGCTCTCGCGCGAGGAGCTCGAAGAGGACGACGGCGCTCGAAAAGATATCGGTGCGCCAGTCCACCTTCAGCCCCAGCACCTGCTCCGGGCTCATATAGTGCTTCTTGCCGATCGTCATCTGCTTTGCCTCGGCGGGGTCGTGCATCGTGCGGGCCTTGGCTATGCCGAAGTCCGCAAGCTTCACCTGCCCGTCCCACGTCAGCAGGATGTTGCCCGGCGACACGTCGCGGTGCACGATGTACAGCCGCCTGCCGAGGTCGTCCACGAAGTTGTGGGCAAAGTCGAGCGCGCGACAGACGCGGCTCACGATGTACGCCGCGATCGCCGGCGGCACGGGCTCGTCGAGCGCACGGTGCCGGTCAATCAGGGCGCGCACCGTGACGCCACGGATGAACTCCATCGCCATGTAGAAGCGGCCGTCAACCTCCTGAAATTGGTAGATCTGCACGATGTTGCCGTGCACCAGGTTCGCCGAGAGCTTGGCCTCGTCAATGAAGAGCTGGAGCCACTCCGGTTCGTGGGCGTAGTTGTCGTGGATCACCTTCAGGGCGACGCGCTTGGTGAAGCCGCGGTTCCCGATCTGCTCCGCCTCATACACGGTCGCCATCCCGCCACGCGCCACGCGGCGCATGAGGCGGAACTTGCCGAGGTAGTCTATGGTTTGGGCGGGTTCGGTCATCTGGACTCGGGGTTTGGCGGCCCGGTGAAGGGCGGCTTCCGGGAACTTAATGGTTGCTGCGGCTGTCCACGCTGGCGAGTTTTTGTGCATGGAGCACGAACTTCGCGACATCACGATCATTGGCGGGGGGCCAACGGGCCTCTTTGCCCTGTTCTATGCTGGCATGCGCGGTGCAACCGCGCAGGTGGTTGACGCGCTTCCGGACCCCGGTGGGCAGCTCACTGCACTCTATCCCGAGAAGTGGATCTTCGACGTGGGGGGGATCCCGAAGGTCCTCGCCAAGGATCTGGTCAAGTCGCTTACCGCGCAGGCGATGCAGTTTGGCGGCGTCTTCCACGGCGCTCAGCGCGTGACGGGCCTGGAGGAGCGCGATGGCGTCTTTCATCTCATCACCGATGGCGGCCGTTTCCCGACGAGAGCGATCCTGATTGCCGCCGGGATTGGCGCATTTGCCCCCCGGAAGTTGCCGCAGGCGGCAGCGGTGCCGTGGGAAGGCAGGGGCGTGGCGTACGCGGTCGGCGACCCTGCGCAGTACCACGACCGCCACGTCGTGATCATCGGCGGCGGCGACTCGGCTTTCGACTGGGCCCACCAGCTCGCGCCCAGAGCGGCCAGTCTCACGCTCGTCCATAGGTCCGACCGGTTCCGGGCGCACGCCGCGACGGTCGCGAATGTTCAGGCGGCGGCTGACGCGGGCCGGGTATCCATCTTCACATTCCATGAGCTGCACGACGTGATCGGGCAGAATGGCGCGATCAACGAGGTCGAACTTCGGGACGTGAAGGCGAAGACCACGCGGCGCGTGCGCGCCGACCATGTGTTGCCGATGCTGGGGTACGTGGGCGACATGGGCGCGCTGACGGAATGGGGCCTGGCGATCGTCAACGACGAGATCACCGTGAATCAGCTCATGGAGACGGGGCGTGCGGGAGTCTGGGCGGCCGGCGACGTCACCACCTACCTGGGTAAGCTGAAGCTCATCGCAACGGGGTTCGCCGAGGCGTGCACCGCGGTGAACCAGGCGGTGCACTGGATCTACCCTGGCAAGAAGGTTGACCCGGGCCACTCGTCGAACCTCGCAATTTTCGGCCAGAAGGACGATTGAGGCCGACCGCGCTCGCAGCGCTGGCCCTCGCCGCCGTTCTCCTGGCGCCGGCGCGTGCCGCAGCGCAGGACCTCACGTGCGGTCCGGGCGGAGTCGAGGTTGCGTCCCTGACCTTCACCGGGAACGCGATTTTCCCGGACGCGGTACTCGAGCAGGGAATTGTCACGACTCCATCGTCGTGGGCCCGCCGTTACTTCAGCGTGCTTGGAAGGCGGCGCTGTCTCGACCGCGAGCAGTTCGCGCTCGACGTCCTCCGCCTCCGGTTGTTCTATCACAATCACGGCTACGCGTCCGCGTCGGTTGACACCCTCGTGCGCCCCATCGGCAATGACCAGGTCGCGATCACGTTCAGGATCCACGAAGGCGAACCCGTGCGGGTGAGCGACCTCGTCGTCAGCGGCGTGGATTCGCTGCCGGAGTCGGGCCAGTTGCTGCGGCGCGTGGCGATCACCCTTGGCGGGCCGTTCGACAAGTACGCCATAGAGGAAACGCGCGACACCCTTGTGCGCCGCCTGCGAAATTCGGGATACCCCGACGCCGCGGTGTTCGTTGGCTACGATACCCGCACCGCCGCGCGCACGGCGGCAGTGCGTTTCGCGATCCAGCCCGGGCCGCGCGTGCGCCTTGGACCGGTGCGCGTCGCGGTCAGGCCGCGCGCCGGCGAGCGACAGGGCATCAGCGATGCCGCGGTCGTCAGCGTGGCGGGAATCGCAGACGGAGACCTCTACAGCGAGGAGCGGCTCGAGCGGGCCAAGCGTCTGCTCTACCAGACGGAGGCATACGACCAGGTTGTCATCCAGGCCGACTCTTCCGCAGCCGGCGGCGATCCATCGCGTCGCGGTGTGACGATAGGCCTCGCCGAGGGATACATGCACGTCGTACGCGCGGCCGGCGGCTACGGCACGCTCGATTGCTTTCGAGCGACCGGCAACGTGACGAAGTACAACCTCGCGGGGGGAGCTGCCCGGCTCGACGTGCAGGCGCGCGTTTCCAAGCTTGGCATCGGCAAGCCGGTCACGGGGGCTGCCAGTCTGTGCCCGCAGGCGAAGTCCGACCCGTACAGTGAGAACCTGAACTACTACGTTTCGGCTTCCGCCACCCGCGCGACGGTGTTTCGCGACTTCACCCCGTCGCTCACTGTGTACAGCGAGCGGCGGTCGGAGTACCGCTCGTTCCTCCGCACCACGCCCATCGGGGGCGCGCTCGCCTTTTCGCGCTCAGCCGGCGCGATCAGGCAGGCGGCGAGTTACTCGGTGGAGTACGGGCACACGGAGGCGCAGCCGGCGCTCCTCTGCGCGGTGTTCAACGCGTGCGAAGAGGCAGACCGGGAATCGGCGGAGCGAACCCAGCGCCTCGCGGTCGCCAGCCTTGCCGTGGCCCGCGAGACTGCCGACAGCCCGGTGGACCCATCACACGGCACGTCCATCCGCGCGGAGCTTCGTGCGGCATCGCGACTCCTTGGCAGCGACCCGTCGCTGCAGTTCAACAAGCTGCTGCTCGACGGCGCCGCATATGCGACGCCTCACGAGAACGTCGTGCTTGCCGTCCGGCTCCGCCTCGGCGCCGTCGTCGGGCCGAGTCTCTCGTTCTCCAATGCCGCGCTGTACGTGCCGCCTCACGAACGTCTGTTCGCCGGCGGGCCCGCAACGGTGCGCGGATTCGGCCAGAACGAGCTCGGTCCGGCCGTGTACATCGCGGCAGCGTATGACACGCTTCGCGCGGACGGATCGCACGGGGGGAGTCCCGGGAACCCCGCCGATACGGTCTACTTCCGCGCGGCCACGGGCCGACCCGGTGAGCGCACCGTGCCAACCGGCGGGAACGCGCTCGTCGTGGCGAACTTCGAGGCGCGGTTCCGCAGCCCCGTCATGCCCGATGCGCTCCAGTGGACCGCGTTCGCCGATGCCGGCGAGGTCTGGAACCGGGGCACCCCGGGCGCGAACCTCGGCTTCAGCTCGCTCCGCTGGACTCCGGGCGCCGGCGTTCGCGTTCGCACGCTGATCGGCTTCATCCGATTCGACCTCGCTTACAACCCGTACACGCGCCCCGCCGGCGCCGCCTACTACGACGCTCCGATCGCGGCCGGGGGGGCCCTGCTCTGCGTCAGTCCCGGCAACACGCTTCGCGTGCAATCGAACGCGGATGGGCGTCTGACCCAGGCGCAAGGCGTATGCCCGGCGGCCTACGTGCCGCCAACGTCATCGGCATTCTTCCGCCGGCTCACGCCGAGCATCTCAATCGGGCAGGCGTTCTAGTCATGGTGCGCCGCCGGTTCCTCGTGATCGTGAGTGCGGTCGTGATGGTCCTGATCGGCGCGGGTGCCGTCGGCGCGCTGGTGGCTGCCACGCAGAGCGATGGCGGCCGTGAGTGGATCCGCGCGCTGGTGTCGCGTCAGTTGAACCGGGGACTGCGCGGTCGGCTTCATCTCGGCCGTCTGTCGGGCACGTTCCTTACCGACCTCACGGTTGACTCGCTCGAGTTGCGCGACCCGAACGACTCGGTGTTCGTGGCGTCCGGCCCGATCACCGTGCACTACGATCCCAGAGACCTGATAGACGGCCGGTTCATCTTCCGCTCCGTAACCGCGCGCCACGCGACGATGGTCATACGGAAGGAACTCGACGAGACCTGGAACTTTCGCCACGTCTTCCCGGTTGACTCGGGTATGGTCCGCCTGCCGATCCGTCAGCCGCGGAGCGCGTTCGGGGCCCGCATCGTCTTCAACGATGTCCGGCTGGACGACGCCGAGTTCCGGCTTACCAAGCCCTGGCACCCCGACGACTCGCTCTCGGGAGCCAGGCGCGACAGCGCGATCGCGGCCGGCCTCGCCGATGGCACGAACGAGATACGCCGTGCGTCGCTCGGTCCGCGGCGCGGCTTCCAGAAGACGTGGCGGTGGAAGGAGATCAACGCGCATATCACGCGCCTGCGGTTCCGCGATCCGGACAGCACCGGCAGGCAGTTCGACATCGCGCGCCTGGACGTGAACGAGACGGTGCCTCCGTTCCGCATCCGCGAGATGAAGGGCCAGGCGCTCTGGCGCGGCGACACGGTCTGGCTCGACGCCAAGCGCTTTGCGCTTCCCGGGTCGGTCGCCTCGGCGACGGGCAGGATCGAGTGGCCAACCGGCGACACGTTCTGGGATATCCGGTTCCGGAGCGACTCGACCTCACTTGCCGACGTCGCGTGGATTTCGCCGTCTATACCGCGCGTCGGAGGCGGGTCCATGCGCCTGCACGTGAAGTCGCGCGCCGATCCGGATCTCACGGACTACGCCATCACGGACATGGACGTGCGAACCCGCGGCAGCCGCCTCCGCGGCGCGATGACGTTTGGAGTCGGCGGCCCGGTTCTCGAAGTCCGGAACGTGACCCTCGCTCTCGATCCCGCGGATTTCGAGTTCTTCGAGACGCTGAACAACGCGCCGTTCCCGTATCCATGGCGTGGCACCGTCACTGGCACCATCCGCGCTCCCGGCGGGCCGGTCAACCGGTTCCAGGTCGCCCGGGCGGATCTCGCATTCACGGACGGCAATGTGCCGGGGGCAACGGCGCGCGGCACCGGCCACGGCGAACTCGACATTCTCTACCCGGGCCTGGTGAAGTTTCACGGTTTCGCGGTTGATGTCGCTCATTTCGACCTGCGCACCGGGCAGTTCCTCAACGCGGCCTTCCCGCGGCTGAATGGCGTGGTCTCGGGGAGAGCGACGCTCGACTCGATCTGGACGGACGTGCGTGTGCGCGATGCCGATATCACGCACGTGGACGGCGACTCGCTCGAACCAACCCGCATGCGTGGCTCCGCGCGCGTGACGCTTGGCGATGACTTCATCGCGTTCGACGCCGATGCGGTCGCGCTGCCGCTTTCGATGTCTGCCCTTGCGCGCTCCTACCCCGCCGTGCCGCTCCGCGGCGACTACGTGGGATCGCTGCGGGCCTCGGGCAGCGTCGCCGACTTTACGCTCAGCACCGACCTCACCGGCGCCGGGGGGCGCATCCAGCTCGACGGACGCTTCGACGCATTCGCCCCGGGCTACGCAGCAACGGCCCGCGGCTCCGTCAGCCGTTTCGACTTGCGCCGCGCGTTCGGCAATGAGCGGGCGCCGCCCACGGCGCTCGACGCGCGCTTTGCGATTGACGTGCGCGGCGACTCGCTCGCGAATGCGGCCGGCACCGTGCGTCTCGACGTGGACAGGTCAATGGTTGACAGCGTGCGCGTGTTCGGCGGAGCCGCGGTCGTGGGGCTCGGCAATGGCATCCTGCGCGTGGATTCGCTGCGCATGGAGTCTGTCGCTGGAGTCGTCCGGGCGCGCGGCGCCCTGGGCACCGTTCCGTCCACCACCGATTCGCTCCGCTTCGAGTACGCGGGCGATTCGCTAGGCGGCCTTCGGAGATACCTCTCGCGCCCTGGAGTCGGCGACTCGCTGCAGGGCGTGGTGCGCGCCGCCGGCGTGCTCACCGGACGGGTCTCGCACTTCGCGCTCGATGCCGCAATGGCGGGCACCGGCCTGCTGCTGCGCACGACCGAAGCGCGCGAACTGCGCGGCACAATCGCGCTCTCGGCGCTGCCTGACTCCGCCACCGGCTCTGTCACCATGCGCCTCGATGGCGTGCGGTCGGGATCGCTGGCGATCAGCGAGGGCGACCTGCGCGCCGACCTGCTGGGCGGCTGGCAGGCGCGGGTCAGCGGGCGGCTCGCAGCGCCGTCCGGCGTAGGCGCCCGGCTGGTCGCGGATGTCCGCCGCCGCGCCGATACGACGCTCGTTCGCTTCGATTCACTGCGGGCCGGAACCGCGTCGAATACATGGCTGCTTCGCCGGCCCGGAACGCTCTCGTTCTCGAGCACCGGGTTCGGGCTCGACACCGTCGAGATGGCGGGCGATCGTGGCGGCCGGATCGTCGCTGCAGGTCGAACGACGGCCGGCGACACCGTTGCCGTGGCGCTCCGGGCGGACGCGGTGCCGCTCGCCGACCTCGGAGACCTGCTGCAGTCACGCGACTCGATGGCCGGTACCGCAACGCTTCGCGCCGATCTGCGCGGAACGCGCGCGCGCCCCGACCTCTTCTTCTCCGGCGTGCTCGATGGCGCCAGGGTGGCCGGCATGTCGCTCGACCGGCTGGATGCCGACGGACGGTACGCCGACCGGCGGCTCACCGCGAGCGTTGCCCTCTCGCGCGGTGGTGTCGCGGCGCTGCACGCCGACGCAAGTCTGCCGCTCGACCTCGCCTTCGAGCCGACGGGCTCGCGGTTCCTCGAAGAGCCGCTCAGCGCGCGAGTTCGCACCGACAGCGCCGGCCTCGGCCTGCTCGAGGCATTCCTTCCCTCCGTTACGCGCGCGCAGGGCCGCCTGCGCGTTGACGTTGATGCCAGCGGCACTTGGCGCCATCCGAGACTCGACGGCTCGATCGTAGTGACCGACGGCACGCTCTCGTTCCGCCCGATGGGCGCGGTCCAGCTCCAGGGCGTTGTTGCCGACATCGGACTCCTCGGCGACAGCATTGCCATCCGCCGCGTGGCAGCACGCAGCGGGCCGGGCCGCGCAACCGCGGAGCTGTCGGGCGGCATCGGCATCGGCGATCCCGAGAATCCGACGTTCAACCTGCGGCTCGACGCCCAGTCGTTCACCGCGATCCAGGACCCGCGCCTCGCGGACCTCGACCTTACCGGCAGTCTGCGGCTGGACGGAACCCGAAGCGCCGCGGTGCTCAGCGGCGGATTCACCGTTGATCGCGGCGTCATCCGCCTGCCGGAGCTGACACAGAAGAGGATCATCTCGCTCGACGACCCGAACCTCTTCCGCGTGGTGGACACGACGGCGCTCGCGAACCGCCGGCTCCTCACCGCAGGCGACAGTCTCTTCATGAACAACCTCGCCGTGCGCAACGTGCGGATAGGCATGGGTCCGGACGTCTGGCTCCGCAGCGACGAGGCGAACATCAATCTGGGCGGATCCGTTGCCGTCACGCGGATGCGCGTCCTTACCGGTCCCGGCGCGGGCCGGTGGCAACTCGCGCTCGAGGGACCGCTGCAGACTGTGCGCGGGACTTACCGGCTTAACCTCGGACCGGTACAGCGCACGTTCGCCGTGGAGGACGGCGACGTTCGCTTCTACGGCGACCCCGATCTCAACGCCACGCTGAACATCAACGCGCTGTACACCGTCCGCCAGATCAGCCAGCAGGGCGCCCGGCCGGACGTCCGCGTGAGGGTGCACATCGGCGGGACGCGGCTGTCTCCCACCGCGGAACTCTCCAGCCCGGACTCCGCGCGCGTGACAAGAGCGGATCTCGTGAGCTACCTGGCAACGGGGGGGCCAAGCACCGCGATCAGCGGGCCATCAATGGATTATGGGTCCGCGGCGTACCGCTTTGCGCTGTCCACCGTGGGCACTTACCTGGGCGGCAAGGCGTCCGGTGGGGTCTGCGACGACGTGCAGATCTCGACCGCCAGCCTCGACGCCTTCGGCGGGCCGCTCCGCGCAGTCGGCGGCCAGACGCTGCAGGCGACCCGGCTCAACTGTGCGAAGCAGGTGACCGATCGCGTCTTCGTGCGCCTCGATGCCGGCCTCTGCCAGGTGGGGCGGCTGGTGGACCCGGGCACCGCGGTGTCGAGCCCCACGAACTTCACGGACATGTTCGGGGTGAAGCTGGACTACAGGGTCTCCCCCGACGTCACGATTTCAGGCGGCGTCGAGCCGCCCACGAGCGCCGTGTACTGCCGCGACGATGCCAGCGCGCGCGGCTTTGCGCCCACGCCGAAGCAGTTCGGCCTGGATCTCGTGAAACTCTGGCGGTTCTGATGGTGCAAAGCGTATTGCGCCGGCGCGTCTTCTGAGCAATTGTTGTCCGTTCGGTTTCGTGACAGTGTTCCAATCCGCGCCCTCCTCGCTGACGCAACAATGGCAACCATCCTGATCATTGACGATGAAATCGCGATCGCCACGGCCTTCGCGATGTTCTTTCGCCACGACGGTACGCACGTAGTCCACGAAGCCCATACCGGCACGGAGGGCATCGCTCTTCATGACCGCATCAGGCCTGATCTCGTCCTGCTCGACGTCCGCCTGCCCGATATGACAGGGTTCGACGTCCTTTCGCGCATTCGCGGGGACGAGAGCGTGGTGATCATGGTGACGGCGTACGGCGACGTGACGATGGCGGTGGAAGCACTGCACAAGGGAGCGGAGAACTTCCTGACCAAGCCGGTGGACCTGAGCCATCTCGAGGCGGCTGCGGCGCGGGCGCTCGAAAAGGGACAGCTGAGGCGGATGAACAAGTACCTGGCGGCGCAGCACGGCCTCGGCTCGGCCGTGGTGTTCGGCCCGTCGCCTGCGATGCGCGAGCTGGCCGCGCAGGTTGCGGTGCTCGCCGGCAGCGACCGGACCACGGCGCTCATCGTCGGGCCGCGCGGCGCGGGAAAGGGCCAGGTTGCCGAGTTGATCCACGCGCAGGGTCCGCGCAAGTCGAAGCCGTTTGTCCAGGTCAACTGCGCGACGCTCACGGCGGAGTCGCTCGATGCGGAGCTCTTTGGCGCGGAGGAACCCGGCGCCGACGGGCCTGTCGTCGTCCGAAAGGGAGTGTTCGAACTGGCCGATGGCGGCACGCTGTTCCTCGACGAGATCGGCGACCTGGCCCCGGCCCTGCAGCCGAAGCTCCTGCGCGTGCTCGAGGGCAAGGGTTTTCGCCGCCAAGGCGGTGCCGTCGAGATCACGCCGGACGTGCGCGTGATCGCGGCGACGAGCCGCGACCTCTCGGGAGAGGTTGCGGCCGGGCGATTCCGCGAAGACCTCTACTACCGGCTTGCGGTCATGCCAGTGGTCCTGCCGCCTTTGCGGGACCGGGCGCGCGAAGACATAGTTGAGCTGGCTGCGAACCTCCTGGACGGACTGTCCAGGTCGCTGCCAGGCGCTCCGACGACGCTGGCGGACGATGCGCTTGACGCACTGCTGCGCTATGGATGGGCAGGGAATATTCGCGAGCTCCGGAACGTGCTCGAGCGCGCAATGCTGGTGGCGCGCGGGCAGCAGCGCATCGAGCTCGCGGACCTCCCGCGCGACGTCCGGGGGGCCAGCGGCGCGGAAGTCACGCACCACGAGCCGAAGTCGCTCTCGCAGGTGGAAAAGGCGCACATTGACCGGACGCTCAGGGCCCACAACCAGAACCGTACGCATGCGGCCCGCGAGCTGGGAATCTCCCGCGCTACATTGATCAAGAAGATCCGGGACTACGATCTGTCGGGAAGGTCCTGAGGAGGAGCGTGGTGGAACGCGACGCTATGACGTGCCGCGCCTGCGGCCGTGAGGAACGCGCGAGCGAAGGGTATCCCTGCACGGGGTGCGGCACGTTCATTTGCCAGATCTGCAGCATGAAGGGCGTCGTCCTCTGCCGCGCCTGCCAGGCAAACGAAGCGGCAGCGCCTCCCAAGAGCGCGTGAATCCGCGCGACGCCGATATCGCAGCCGCGGGCTTCGGCATCGCGGTGGGGCATGCAACGGACGCCATCGGCGCTACCGGGTGCACGGTAGTCCGCGGGGTCAATGCCCCGCTCCGGGCCAGCGGCACGGTGGTTGGCCGCGCCACTGGAACCCGCGAGTGGGCGCTACTCGACCCATGGGCATCCGCCGACCGGATTGATGCGGTGCTGCTCACCGGGGGCAGTGCCTACGGCCTCGACGCGGCCGCCGGAGTGATGCAGTGGATGGAGGAGCGCGGCCGTGGCTTCGAGATTGGCGGCGGCGTGGTGCCGATCGTGCCGGCAGCGGTCGTGTTCGACCTTGGCCCCCTTGGCGCCTTTCGCGCGCGCCCGAGCCCGAGCATGGCGTATGATGCGTGCGAGCGCGCGACCACGCATGGATGGGAAGAGGGGAGTGTCGGGGCAGGCACGGGCTGCACCGTTGGGAAGCTCTATGGGCCGCGTCTGGCTATGAAGGGGGGCCTGGGGGTGGGTGTGGCCGGCAGTGCCGGAGGGCTGATGGCCTGCGCGATCGCCGCCGTGAACGCTGTTGGCCATGTTCGCGACTTCGACGGCTCCATCATTGCAGGCCCGCGCGATCCGGGGGGCGGGATCGCCGACTCCGAGGCGGTTGCTGCGGCCCGTGGGTTCTTCGTCAGTCCCGAGGCGAACACGACGATTTCGCTTGTGGCGCTGAACCAGCCGTTCCCGAAGGTGGAACTGAACCGCATTGCGCGCGCGGCCGCAGTGGCCCATGCCCGTCGCATTGGCCCGGCTGGAACCTCCTACGACGGGGACGTGGTGTTCGCCGTATCGCCTGCCGGCGCCCCGCAGGGCGCCGATGCCGTCCGCGCGGAAATCATCGCCACGCAGGCGCTGGAAGAAGCAATCGTGCGAGCGGTGCGCACCGCGAAGGGTCGCGACGGGATTCCCGGACTCGCGGGCTGAGCGCTAGCTCACGAGCCCGCTGACCGGCCGCGGTGGCGCGCCGAGCCGGACGTGCAGGTGCAGCTCGGTGCGCAGCTCGCCGTCGAGGTCAATGCGCATCGCGTGTGTCCCTGCCTCCTGGATGGGGAGGTCAATTGCCGCGATCACGGGGATGTCCACTTCGGTTGCGCCCGGCGGAGGCGTGCCGACCTCGAGTTCTCCCGACGACGACCAGATTTCCTCGCCCTGCGGCCCAGCCCATCCGAAGGCGATCGAATGGACGCCAGCGTCCTCCGGCTCGGCCTTGAGGCGCACCACCAGGGTCGCGCGCGGGTGCACGGCCGGGAGGGCCCCAACCTGAAGCGCATCGAACACGCCAAGGATGTTGAGCTTTCCTTCCTGTGACAGGTTGGCGGCATCGGCGAAAAGCGCAAAGGATACGTGCATCCGGCCAAACTACGGCGTGTACCGTGCAGCGGCGACTGGCCGTTTCCACGGGGCCGTCCGTCCGGGTATTTTTCACCGTGCCGAATCACCCATCCCGCCGGGACGTGGTCCTGACAGAGCTCGGGCTCGTCGTCATGGCGATCATCTGGGGCCTGAACTTCGCGGTGCTGAAGTTCGGGACCAGCAAGCTCGATCCGCTCGCCTACAACGCCATCCGCATGAGCGTGGGCGCGGTCGTCCTGCTTGGTCTTGCCTGCACGCTCGCGCCGCCCCCACCCCGTACCGACGTCAAGCGCCTCATGCTCCTTGGCGTGCTCGGGCATGGCGTGTACCAGGGATTCTTCATCATCGGGCTCTCGTTCACCCGCGCGGGCACGGCTGCGCTCGTTGTGGCGGCAAGCCCGGCGCTCATCGCGATCGTGGGACGCGCGTTGGGCGTGGAGACCATCACGCGCCGCGCCGTTGCGGGGATCCTGCTTTCGTTCGCCGGCATCGCGATCGTCGTCCTCGGCTCGTCGCAGCACGGCACGGCCGGCACGCGGCACGTGGTTGGCGACCTGCTGATCTTCGTATCGGTGATTGCATGGGCGTTCTATACGGCGTTCCTGCGTCCCGTGACGCAACGGATCGCGGGGTTGCACATCGCCGCGTGGACGCTCGTGGGAGGGACGCTGCCAATCATCGTCCTCGCCACGCCCGCGCTGGTTCGAACCAGCTTCACCGCCATCGAGCCGCTGACATGGGGCGCCATACTGTACTCCGGCGCCGGCGCCATTGGAATCGCGTACCTCTTCTGGTACCGGGGCGTCCGCGTACTTGGATCAACCAAGACCTCCATGTTCGGGCAGCTTCAGCCCGCGATTGCGCTGGTTGCCGCATGGCCCATGCTCGGCGAGCGCCCAACCGCCTGGCAGATTGGCGGCACGGCCGCGGTGATGGGCGGGCTGCTGCTCACGCGCGATACCAATGCCGAGCCGGCGCACGGCGAATGAGAGTTGCCCTGTTCGATATTGACGGCACGATCCTGCTGGCCCACGGCGCCGGCAGCCGAGCTATGAGACGCGCCCTGCACGAGGTCGCGGGCACCACCGGCCCGGACGGCCTCCACTACGCAGGGAAGACCGACGGCCAGATCGTCCGCGAGGCGCTGCGCGGCTCGGGGTTCTCGGACGCAGACGTGGACGCCCGGATGCAGGCTGTGCTCCACCGCTACCTCACGCACCTGGACAGGGAGCTCGAGGCCGCGTCCGCGGAGCCGGTGGAGATCCTGAAGGGCGTCCCGGAACTCCTCGCTGCTTGCGAGGCGCACGACGGAGTGCTCCTCGGCCTGCTCACGGGGAACCTCTCGATCGGCGCTGCGCGCAAGCTGAGGGCCGTGGGGCTGGATTCCGCGCGGTTCGCGATCGGCGCCTTCGGCAGCGACAGCGAGCACAGGCCGCAACTTGCCGCGCTCGCGAGGGAGCGCGCCGGAGCGTTCCTGGGGCGCGACGTGGATGCCGCGTCATGTGTCGTCATCGGCGACACGCCGGCCGACGTCGCCTGCGCCCACGCCATCGGCGCGCGGGCGATCGGGGTCGCGACCGGCAACTTTACGCGCGCCGCCCTGCTCGAATGCGGCGCGCACGTTGCCTTCGATAACCTCGGCGACACGGACGCCGCGATGCACGCCATCCTGCATGGCTGACGCCGCTCCACCCAAGGACGCAGCGGGCGCCACGCCGGCCGGACGCGCGCCGTACGATATGCCCGAGTTCACCCGGTCCCTTCGCGGGTTCGCATCGGTGGCCGGGCTCCAGTCGAGGTCGCACGCGCTGGTCTTCGGGCCGCTCCTGGCCGCGCGGCGCTCGGCGATGCGCGTGCAGGCTGCCCAGTCGCGGGCGTCAGCGTTCGACGCAGCCCGCCTTCGCAAGAGTCTGGACGACGCCATCGCTGCGATCTCGGCGGAAAGCGCTGAAGGCGACGGGCCGACCGAACGGGCACTCACCGCGCGCCTCGAGGAGGCCGCCGCCCCGGTGTTCGAGGCGCTCGATTCGCTGCGCGCGCGCGCCGACGATGTGAAGCGGGCCGCTCCGGCGGTGCCATCTGCGCAATGGGATGCGTGGTGCCGTGCCGTCCAGCACCTGTTCGACGCGACCGACGCCTTCTGGCTTCGGACCATCGGCATCGCGCCGGAATCGCGGCGCGGCCCGCTGCGGCTGGGCATCCCGCTCGTGCTTGCGATGCTGCTCGCGTGGAGTCCCGCCGCGGCGGGCGCGCAGCACGCCACGCTGCGTGTCGCGGGGGCGGCTCCGGAGTCGCTCCTTCGCGCCGGGTTCGATGTCGTCGGGGCGGCTGGCGGTGGCGTGCTCGTGGTTGCCGGCCCGCAGGAGCAGGCGCGGCTTGCCTCTCTGGGCTTTGCCGCTACGCGGATGCCCGCGCCGGCAGCGATCGCACGGGCCGGAAGGGGACCGGGCGGCGCGCAGGCACAGAGTCCGGTCTACCGCCCGTTCGACGATCCAATTCGCGGGGTCGCGGCGTGGGCCGACTCCATTGCCAAGGCCAACCCGCGCGTGTCTCTCGACACGATCGGCAGGTCGTACGAGGGCCGCCCCATCCTTGCCCTCAAGGTCGGACCGCGCGGCGACAGTCCGCTCCGCCAGAACGTGGCGTTCCTCGCTACCTACCACGCGCGCGAATGGGCCGCGACCGAGATGGCGCTTCGCCTCGTTGCGTACCTCGCCGCGACGCCGGGTCTGGACGCGCGCCGTGATTCGCTCGTGCAGGCACGCGACATATGGGTGGTGCCGGTCGCAAACCCCGACGGTTACCAGTACACCTTCACGTCCGATCGCCTCTGGCGAAAAACGCGCTCGCCGCATGGCGCCGCCGTTGGCGTGGACATGAACCGCAACCATACCGTGAACTGGGGGCTCGACGACATCGGGTCGTCGCCGATCCCGGATTCCGACATCTACCGGGGGCCCTCGGCGGCTTCCGAGCCCGAAACCCGCGCGATCGAGGCATTCCTCGCCGCACATCCTCCGGTGGCGTCCGTCAGCTACCATACGTACACCGGGCTCATCATGTATCCCCCGACCGCGGTGTACGGTCAGCTCCCGGCCGACCTGCCCGTTTACCGCGCGCTCGCAGGCACCAACGTGCGGAGCGCCGCTGCCGACAACCTGCCCGGCTCGCTCAGCAACTACTACTCGCCAGGACCGGCCTGGCTGCTCTACGCGACCAACGGCGACTACACCGACTTCGCCTCGACCCGCCTCGGCGCGCTCGCGTTCACGCAGGAACTCACCACCGGCTACGGCCAGGGCGGCTACTACGGATTCGAGTTCCCGGACGACGAAACTCTCCTCGGCCAGATGTTCGGCGACGCGCTCCCGTTCGCGCTGGACCTCCTCGATGCCGCTGCCGCGCCGCGTGCGTTCGCGAGCGCAAGCACCGGGCGCAGGGTGGACGCGCTTACCATCGAGAGCGCGTCGCCCGCGATTCGGGCGATCGTGCCGGCCCCCGATGCGCCCCGCGCTGCCGTCATCCGCGACGCACCCGTGCCGTTCCGCGTGGACAGTGCCGCGGGCGGACGGTATATGCGCCGCCTCGTGACTGCTGACTCCGGACGCGAAGGCGCCTTCTCGGTGAAGTGGGCCGGCAACACCGCCAGTTTCCGCCTCCTCGCTGTGAACGGAGCGGAACCGCACGATCAACCGTGGATCGCCGACCAGTTCGCGACCGACACGCTGCTCCGCCGGGCCGGGACGCGATCGTGGAAGGGAACAAACGGCACGCTCACGTCGCCGCCGGTCGCGGTTCCAGCCGACATTGACACGGTCTCCGTGGCCTTCTGGAACGTTCACTTCGGGAGTAACTTCTCGCCCCTGCTCAAGGCCACCGTCGAGATGACCGTTGACGGAGGCAGCACGTGGACCCTGATCGCAATGGTACGCGGCTTCGCGCCGGAGTGGTACCCTGAGGAGGTCGTCCTGGGGGGAATGCGCGGCAAGACGATGCAGGTGCGGTTCCGCACCGACGCGATGCAATGGCAACTGGACGAGATTGCCGTGGTCGGGCATACGGCTAACGCCGTCGTGCCTTCCGGCGGGGACGGCGCCATCGTGCCCAGCGAGAACCCGGTGCGGCTGGGCACCGTCCGGCTCAAGTGGCCGTGGCCGGACAAGCCGGGAGACTTAATCGCTTATGACTTCTCCGGCCGCGAGGTGTGGCGCAGGCGCGTGGCGGATGGATCAACCACCTCCTGGAACCTGGCAACGCAGAACGTCGCGAACGGCGTGTACCTCGTCGTCGCGAGGTCCGGCGCGTCGGTCGTCCGGCTCAAGCTCTTCGTCGCGCGGCGAACTCCATGATTCTCAGCGTCGGCATTGACCTCGTCGAGGTCGGCCGCGTCGAACGCCTCCTTGCGCGAAAGGGCGACCGTGCCATCGCGCGCCTCTTCACCGAGGGCGAAGCCGCATTCGCACGGTCAAGGGCGCACCCGGCGACCCACTTCGCCGCACGGCTCGCCGCCAAGGAAGCGGCGTTCAAGGCCCTGGCTGGCTCCGACGCGGCCCGGCTCATCGGGTGGCGCGAGATCGAGGTGGTGTCGCGCCAAGGCGCTGCTCCAGCCCTGACGCTCTCCGGACGCGCGGACTTCAGGGCGCGGGAAATCGGGGTTCAGCACATACACCTGAGTCTCACGCATACCTCGGAAACCGCGGGTGCCGTGGTCATCCTCGAGCGGTGAACGCAGCCCTGCGGTTGGCAAGCCGTGTAAACCCGAATACTTTCCTCTGGATATGCTTCTTCGGCGCTTCTTTCCATTCACGCTGACGCTCACGCTCGCCGTTTCAGCACTGGGCGCCGCGGCGCAGGAGCCCGTGGGCAAGCGGCTCGCGTCGGTCGTCGGGGTGGCGGTCGAGGAGTACGCCAAGGGTGTTGACGAGTCCGGGCGCCTGACCTCGGCCGTGGAGATCGAGGAGGCGAAGGGGTTCCTCGAAGAGGCGCGGCGGATCGCGGGACACCTCGCCACGCCGAACGCGGAATCCGTACGTACCGCGCTCGACTCCCTCATAGCTGCATCCGAGCGCCGCGCTCCGCCATCCGAATTGCGCGGGATGTACGACGAGTTCGCCCGCGCCCTTGGCTCTGAGGGCCTGCTCGACCTGCCGTCGCGCTCGCTGGATCTCGCGGCTGGACGCGCGCTATACCTGGCGAACTGCGCGGCGTGCCACGGGCCCTCGGGGAAGGGCGGCCCCGCGGGCAAGGACGGGGTCGCTCCGCCTGCGATCGGCGAGCGCGAAATCATGGGGAGCGTGACCCCGGCCCTCACGTACCGGATCCTGTCGGTAGGCGTGCAGGGAACCACGATGCCGGCATGGGACACGGTCCTCACCGTGGACCAGCGCTGGGACGTCGTCGGCTACCTGAACTCCATGCGGGCCACCGACGCCGACCGGGCGCGCGGGCGCGCCGCCCTGGCGCGCATCTGCCCGCACTGCGCCGACACCGCACCCGCGGCCCAGCGCTTCGACTGGCAGGTGCAAAAGAGCGACGCCGACCTCGCGGCGATGCTGCGCACCGGGGATCCCGCGACGGGCCTTCTGGCCGCTGCGCCAGTGAGCGGCCTCGAGGCCGAGGCCCTCGTCGCCGCGCTTCGCGCGGATGCCATCGTGGAGCCGCGTGTCGAGGTCGCCGCCGCCGACCCGCGCGAGGCGGTCCGGAAGGTCACGCAGACCCTCGACGACGCCGTGGCTGCGTATCGTGAGGGCCGGCGCGACGCCGCGGCCGACCTGGCGTTCGATGCCTACATAGCGTTCGAGCCGCTCGAGACCAACACACGCCCGCGGAACCCGGCGCTGATCGCGCGGATGGAGCGCGACTTCGCCGACTTTCGCAGCGCGGTCAAGGCGGGCGATCTCCGGAATGCTGAGGCCATCCTCGCGTCTATCGAGCGTGAGATGCCAACGGTGCTCGACCTCGCCATCGCCGTGCCGACACCGTGGGGCACCTTCGTCGAGTCGCTGACCATCATCCTCCGGGAAGGGCTCGAGGCAATCCTTGTACTCGGTGCCGTAGTGGCGTTCCTGGTAAAGACAGGGAACAAGAAGCGGATTCGCGAAATTTGGATTGGCGCGTGGGCCGGGATCGGCGCGAGCGTCGTGCTCGCCGTTCTCCTCCGCACCGCGCTTGGCGCCGTGCCGGCCAGCGGCGAAGTAATCGAGGGCATAACGCTTCTCGTCGCCGTGGTCGTGCTGTTCTCGGTGAGCTACTGGCTGCTGTCGAAGGTGGATGCCGCCCACTGGCAGCAGTTCATCCGCGAGAAGGTGACGTCTGCGCTCGACCGCGGCGGCACCTTCGCCCTTGCCCTCGTCGCGTTCCTCGCGGTATTCCGTGAAGGAGCGGAGACGGCGCTGTTCTTCCAGGCCATCATCGCTCGCGAGACCGGTTCGCTCGTGCCGGTCTTCTCCGGCATCGCAGTCGGTGGGGTTGCGCTCGCCGTGGTCTTCTCGCTCTTCCACCGCTTTGGCGTGCGCATCCCGCTACGGCCGTTCTTCGCCGTCACGAGCGGGATTCTTTACTGGATGGCATTCGTCTTTGCGGGCAAGGGGATCAAGGAGCTGCAGGAGGGCGGTGTGCTCGGCCGCACGCTTTTGCCGTCGTTCCCCTACGTCGAAGCGCTCGGCATCTACCCAACCGCCGAGACTGTGCTGGTGCAGGCAGTCCTCCTGGCGCTGCTGCTCTTCGCGCTCTGGCGCACGTTTCTGCGGCCGGCGTCGCCCGGAGCCACGACCGGGGGTGGAGCGCAACCCGTGGGCAGCCGGGCGGGGGGCGTGGCGGGCCCTGCGGGCGACGCGGCGATGCCGCCCGAGGTTGCAGGGCGCCTGGCGGAATTGAATGCGAAGGCTCGGCGGCTGCAGGACCGCGTCGAGTCGCTGGAGAAGGAAGTGGAGCGCGAGACCTCAGCGCATCCCACGCAGCGTCCGGAGGTCTGAGTACCGCCCTGAAGCTCAGGCCGTGGCCTGCGCTCCCGCAGCGGGGCCGGACGTGCCGCGCCGCGCCGCCATCCATGCCGCGCCGGCAACGACGAACAGCGCGCCGATCACCTGCGCCACGGTGAACGGTCCGAAGAACCGGTCGTCCTTGGCCCGGAAAACCTCGATCGCGATGCGCTCCACGCCGGCAAGCACGCAGTAGGCGCCGAACAGCCACCCTGCCGCATGCCGGTGGTTTCGAAACTTCCAGAGGATCGCGAACATCGCGAGTCCCATGGCCACCTCGAAGAGCTGCGTCGGGTACACCGACACCACTTCGGCCGGAGGCCGTCCGGCGAGGTCGGCCTGCCCGAACTGGCTGATCAGGTTCTGCACCGTGGACGGCGGCGCACCCTCTGGGAACTTCACCGCGAACCGGCTTGCCCATGCCCGCCCGTAGTCGTCGCCAACCGCCCAGCAGCCCGTACGGCCCACGGCGTACGCGGCGGCCAGCCCCGCCGCGCTTGCGTCACTGATCCTGGCAAAGCTCAGCTTCTTGAAGCGAATCCAGAGGAAGCTGGCGACGATGCCTCCGATCAGCCCGCCCCAGAACACGAAGCCTGCCCGCTCGACCAGCGCCGCGGGATCGCGGGTGAGAATCGAGTAGTACACCTTCCCGCCAACCAATCCGCCGATCACGGCGGCGATGAGTACGTCGCCCATCACGTTCGGATCTTCGCCGCGTTGCGTGAGTACGGACTGCGCCACGGCCTGGCCGATGACGAACGCGGCGAGCATGGCAACGCCGAACCCGGTGAGCGGAAGCGGTCCGAGCTGAAGCACTGTCGGATGGTGTACGATCGAGACCGCAGCGTCGCCCATGTGCGAATCTTATGCCGCCGCGCTGCCGCGCGCGACGGCGCCGGGGATGGCGAGCGTGGCGTATGCGTTGAGGTCCCACCCCGATCTCTCACCGCGCCCAAGGCGGAAAAGCCCGGCTCGCGCTATCATCGCCGCATTGTCGGTCGCGAGCCGCGGGCCTGGCGCATGCACACGCGCGCCGGCGCCGAGCTGCCTGACCGCCAGAGCGGCGATCCGCTCCTGCAGTGCGCCGTTGCACGCCACGCCGCCGCCGAGCACGATCCGCTGGCGGCCATGCGCCTCGGCTCCGCGAACCGTCTTGGCCGCAAGCGAGTCCACGAGCGCGTCCTGGAAGCCGCGAGCAATCGAGGCGCGTTGCGCGTCAATCGTCCCGTCTGCCTCGGCGGCACGTACCGCGATGAGCACTGCGGTCTTGAGGCCGCTGAATGAAAAGTCGTAGTAGTCCGGGTCGCCGGGTTGCTGCCCGCCGTGCAGCATCGGCCGCGCGAACCGATGCCGCGGCGCATCGCACGCCGCCGCCATTGCTTCCACGTGCCGCCCTCCCGGGTATGGCAGGCCGAGCAGCTTCGCGACCTTGTCGAAGGCCTCGCCTGCCGCGTCGTCGCGAGTTGCACCCAGCAACTGGTATTCACCCCATGCAGGCACGTCGAGCAGCAGGGTGTGCCCGCCGCTCACCAGGAGCGCGGTGAACGGCGGGGTGGCGTCAGGGTTCTGCAGCTCCGTCGCGAAGAGATGCCCCTCCATGTGATGGACGCCGATCAACGGCACGTCGAGCGACGCCGCCAGGCCCTTCGCGAAGGAGACTCCAACCAGGAGAGCGCCAACAAGCCCTGGCCCGTGCGTCACCGCGATGGCGTCTATGTCGCGCATGCCGATTGCGGCGTCGGCAACCGCCTGCCGCACCACGGGCACCACCGCCGTCAGGTGCGCGCGTGAGGCGATCTCCGGCACCACGCCCCCGAAAACGCGGTGTACGTCCTGCGACAGGATCACGAGCGATTCCAGTTTGTCCTCGACCACCGCCGCCGACGTCTCGTCGCACGAAGTCTCGATCCCCAGCACGCGCATCGTCAGCGCGATCGCTCGGCGATCAGTTCCCGCAGCAGGGGCCGCTGTTCCTCGGCCGTCCACGACGAGCCGATGAGCCGCCGGCGGATAACTCCCGTGCGGTCAATCAGGAACGTCTCGGGCACGCCGGTGCTTTGGTAGTCGTCGCGGATCTTCCCCGCTTCGTCGTAGAGGACGTCGAACGTCATCCCCATTTCCTTGCGGAAATCCTGGATCGCGTCGGTCATTCCCGGGCTGTCTATACTCACCGCCACCACCGCCAGACCCTGCGGCCCGAGTTCCTTGTAAAGGCGCTCGATCCGCGGCATCTCGGCGCGGCAGGGTGCGCACCAGGTCGCCCAGAGGTTGAGCAGCATCGGCTTTCCACGGTACGCCGCGATGGTGCGGACCGCACCGGCCGGGCCCGAGTCGGGGACGACCTTCGCGGCGAAATCGGGAGCGGTTGCCCCCGGGCCAATGATTTTCGGCCCATCGCTCATGTGCGTGGCGACCGCGAGCGCGGCGCCCATCGCCATGACCGCGACTCCAACGACGACCCACTGCCGGCTCGCGTTCATACCTGGACTCCGCACCGGCCGCGCAGCGCTCGCACTTCCTCCGCCGGATCCGGCGCCGTGTACACCGCCGCGCCGGCAACGAACGCGTTCGCGCCCGCCTGCCAGCAACGGTTGATCGTTTCGCGCGATATCCCGCCGTCCACCTCGAGGTGAGCCCCGCTGCCTGCGTCGTCGAGCAACGCGCGCGCGCGCGCGATCTTGCCCACGGTTGACTCGATGAACTTCTGCCCGCCGAACCCGGGATTCACCGTCATGACGAGGAGGAGGTCGAGGTCTCGTACTACGTCGCGCACGTGCTCGACCGGCGTTCCGGGGTTGATTGCCACGCCGGCGTTGCAGCCGAACTCGCGGATGCGGGCGAGCTGGCGGTGAAGGTGCGGCGCCGCTTCGAAATGGATCGTGAGGTTGGACGCGCCCGCGGCCGCAAAGCTGTCGAAGTACTTCTCCGGCTCCACCACCATCAGGTGAACGTCGAGCGGGAGCCGCGTGAGGCGGCGGCAGGTCTCGATCACCTTGGCGCCGAACGTGAGGTTGGGCACGAAGACGCCGTCCATCACGTCCACGTGCAGCCAGTCGGCTCCGCCCTGTTCGATGATGGCGAGCTGCTCCGCAAGCCGCCCGAAGTCGGCCGAGAGCAGTGAGGGGGCGATCCGGACCGCGCTGGCGGGGCTCATGCGGCCCTCCGCCTGAGGCGCGCGGCAAACGCGCCGTCCATGCCGTGCACGTGGGGGAGCACGCGCAGGCGGCCGGCGTCGAGCACCGATTCGGGGACAACTCCGGCGGGCGGCGCTTCCAGTGTGAAGTCGTCGTGCGACTCGAGGAACGCTTCGATCTGCTCGTCGTTCTCTTCCGCTTCCAGCGAGCACGTGCTGTATATGAGCAAGCCATCCGGCCGCACGACCGACGCGGCTGCATCGAGAAGCGTGCGCTGCACCGCGCTCATCACGGCCAGATCGCTCGGCTTGAGCCGCCAGCGCGCATCAGGGTGCCGCCGGAAGGTCCCCGTTCCGGTGCAGGGAGCGTCGAGGAGCACGGCGTCCACTTTCGGCACGCACGGCCTCCGCGCGTCGGCAACCACCACGTGAACGTTCGGCACGCCCATTCGCCGCACCGATTCGGCGATTCGCGTGGCCCGGGGGTACGAAGCATCGCACGCGACCACCTGGCCCGCCGTCCGCGAGAGTTCAAACGCCTTTCCGCCTGGCGCGGCACAGAGATCCGCCATGGTCACGCCCGCGGGAACGGCTGCATACCGGGTGACCATTGTGGCGGCCGGATCCTGCGCAAAGCAGTGTCCCTGCTGGAAGGCGCCGAGTGTCGCCACGGCGACTCCATGCGGCACACCGACGCTGTCTGGTTCGAGCGGCGGCTCGAATGGCGCGACGCCGGCGTCCTCGAGCATCGCCTCCAGTTGCTCACGCACCAGGCCGTACGGGCGGAGGATCGTGTAGGCCTCCGCGTTGTTTGCTTCGAGGAGGCGGCGCGTATTCTCGGCGCCCCACCTTGCCACCCAGCGCGCCACCAGCCAGCGAGGGTGAGAGTGCGCGAGGGCGAGCGCGTCGAGCGGGTCGGCGGGCGTTGGCGAGTCGAGTCTGTCCCGTTCGCGATCCACGCGCCTGAGTACGGCGTTCGCGAGCTTGCTCGCGCCGAGTCCGAGCGCCTTTGCCTGCTCTACCGTCTGGCCGATCGCGGCGTACGCGGGAACGCTGTCCATGAACAGCAGTTGCGCCGTGCCGAGCCGCAAGAGGTCGGTCAGTTCGGGGGCCAGTCGCGCCAGGCCGCCGCGCACGCGGGTGTCCAGTACGGCGTCTATCCACGCCCGCCGCCGGAGCGTGGCATATACCAGCTCGCGGAGCCACCGGCGATCCCGGGCATCGAGGTCGCCTCCGGCGGTCTCGAATGCAGCATCCAACAACGCGCCAGCCCGCAGGTCGCGAAGGACTGATGCGGCCCCGAGCCGGGAGTGGGTCACCTCCGCACGGCTGGTGCCCTGCACGTTGGTATCGTGGCGCTGCATGGCGTCAGGAAAAATAGTCACGATACGAGCGTGGGATCCCCGGCTGGGGCGAACGGCGGCGCGTCCACGGGAGGAGGACGTCGAAGGCCCGCCCGAAGAAATGCCGACGTCCCTGGCCCAGGCACCGCGTTACGGGTCGGCGACCAGAGCCGTCTAGATGGGTGCACGGTGGAAGGCCCCGGGGTTCCCCGGGCTTTCGCGTCGTGTTTGCCGTGCCGGTTCAACGGCGCGATATTCTGAACCCACTGACGATCACCATTTTCGTCACGGAGTCCTGATGCTCGGTCGCACACAGACATATCGTGGTCTCGCCGTCGCCGCGGCTGCCCTCGCGCTGGCGGCAGCCGGGTGCAGGCGCGACAGCGCGACAACCGGACCTTCGGGATTGCAGCCGAAGGACTTTGCCGCGAACCTGCGGCTGGTCGCAGGCGACCAGCAGATCGGCTCGATCGCCTCAACGCTCACCCAGCCGATCCAGGTGCGCGTCGTTGACGCGGGCGGCCAGCCAGTGTCGGGCGCAACGGTGACGTTCGCCGTACGCGCGGGCGGCGGCTCCGTAAACCCTGCGGCCAACATCTCCGGGAATGACGGTATTGTTTCGGCGATGTGGACCATGGGCACCACGCTTGGCACTGCCAAGGTGGTTGCGACTCTCACGAACGTGTTCCTCCTCGACAGCGCGGTCTTCACGGCCACTGCCACCAAGGGGCCGGCTGCGATCTTCACGAAGGTCAGCGGCGACAGCCAGACCGTCAACGCCGGCCGTCAGCTTGGCGCACCGATCGTCGTGAAGGTGCAGGATGCGTTCGGCAACAGCCTCTCAGGCATCAGGGTCACGTGGGCGCCGGGCAACCTCAGCGGCGCCGTCGCCGCCATGTCCGACACGACCGTTGCCGACGGCACCGCATCGGCCAGGTGGACGCTTGGCACCACAGCAACGAACCAGGCCACCACTGCGTCCATCACTGGCGGCTCGCTCATCGCATTCTCCGCGCTGGCGACCCCCGACACGGGCAGGAAGCTCCTGCTTGCAGCGGGCGGCGGCCAGTCGGGCTTCGTGGGCCGTGCGCTCGCGACCGCCGTGCAGGTGCTCATCACGGATCAGTACGGCAACCCTGTCACCGGCGAATCGGTTTCGTGGACCGACTCCATTTCCGCGGGCGGGTCGGTTTCGGTACGGACCGGCACGACTTCGCCGCTTGGCACGGCCTCTACCACATGGACGCTCGGCCGCCAGGCAGGTCCGCAGTACCTGCGAGCGAAGATCGTGGGACGCAGTGAGACACTCGGCGTGATCGCTACGGGCACCATTGGCTATACCGATGTGTTCGCGGGCAACTTCATGGCCTGCGGCGTGGAAGCCGCGACGAACAATGTCTATTGCTGGGGTGCCGGCACCGACGGCCAGCTCGGCAACGGCGCCAACCTCTCGACCAGCGCGCCGGCGTTGCCGGTCGGGATTGGCTCGTCGGCGCTGCTCGCCGTCCGCCAGCTCACCGGCGGACGCAACTCGTACTGCGCCCTCTCGATCGCCCGGCAGGTCTACTGCTGGGGCCGCGCGCCGGGGCAGGGCGGCGTCACCAACACTGCGACGATCGTCAACCTGGTGGATCCCCGGCAGCAGATGCTCCCGATGGCACTTGCGGCGGGCATGGAGCACCTCTGCGTTCTCGACCTTGCCGGCGTCGGCTTCTGCACGGGCACGGACTTCGCTGGCCAACTCGGGAACGGGTCGTTCACCAGCCCCGCGGTCGGCACATATCCGTTCATTGCGCCGCCCGCTGGCTTCCTTACGACACCCAACTGGTCCGTTATTGCGGCGGGCAAGCAACATACGTGCGCGTTCCGGCAGTACGTCTCGGCGGCCACGGTCAATAATCTCGTTCCCTTCTGCTGGGGCCTGAACAACGCTGGCCAGCTTGGCAACGGCGATGGCACGCTGGCCAACCAGAACATCCCCGTACAGATATCTCTGCCCCTTGGATTCCCCACGGCCTACGATACGACGTCCCTGGCCGTTGGCGGCTCGCACACTTGCGTTCTCGACAACGCCGGGGCGGCCTATTGCTGGGGCAGCAACGGGTTTGGCCAGACTGGAACCGGCGCCTTGGCCAGCAGCGCGGCGCGTGACACGGTGATCAAGCGCGTTGCGCAGCCGGCTGGCGTGGTGTTCAGCAAGATCTACGCGGGTGAGTACCACACCTGCGCCATCGCCACGGGCGGGGCCGCGTACTGCTGGGGGCGCAACGACTACGGCCAGCTCGGCGACGGGACGACCACGAACGCGACCGCGCCAGTGCCCGTCGCGGGCGGCCTCGTCTTCCGTTCGCTCAGTGTTGGCGAGCTCTTCACCTGCGGCGTGGCAGGCGCTTCACCGGGTGCAGCTCCGCCGCCGGTCATTCCCGGCACGCCCAGTCAGCTGGCTGGCACAGTGTATTGCTGGGGCGACAACATGTTTGGGCAGGTCGGGCAGAACACGACCGGCAACAACAACCCTGTCATGACGCCGACCAAGCTGCTGTACCAGCCATAGCGGCCGGTCGCGCCGAGCGCGACCGTGACGGGGGAGCCGCGCGATGCGGCTCCCCCGTTGGCATTCAGGCGGTGAGGCGGTCCCCTATTGCGACGCCTCGCCCGCGTGCCCACTCGGCAGTGGCCAGGCGCCTGCGGCCGGCAGGATGGATCTCCGCGATGCGTACGGCGTCGCTCCCGCACGCTACCACCAGGCCGTCGTCATCCGCGCGGAGCACGGTTCCCGGCGTGCCGCCAAGCCCGGTCACGCGCTTGGCGCCGAAGAGGCGCACTTCAACGTTTCCGCGCATGGTCCACGCGCCGGGCTTCGGGTCGTACGCGCGCACGGCCCTCTCCACATCGAGTGCCGGGAGCGTCCAGTCCACGCGCGCCGAGTCGCGAGTGATCTTTGGCGCGCGCGTCGCCTGGGAGTCGTCCTGCGGCCGCTCGCGGGCGCGGCCCAGCCCGATGAGCGCCATTGCCTCGATCAACGCCTCGGCGCCAAGTTCGGCGAGCCGCAACTGGAGTTCGCCGCCCGTTTCGTCCGGCAGGATCTCGGTCTCGACGGCAAGGATCACGGGGCCTGCGTCGAGCGCAGGTACCATGCGCATGATGGACACACCTGTCGTCCTCCTGCCGTCCCTGATCGCCGCCTGGATTGGCGCGGCTCCGCGGTACGCGGGCAGCAGCGACGCATGCACGTTGAGCGTGCCGAGCCGTGGGAGGTCAATCACCTCCGTCGGCAGCATGTGGCCGTAGGCGACCACGATCGAGATATCCGGATCGAGCGCCCGGAGCTGCGCGATGAACTCCGACCCGCGCGGCCGATTTGGCTGCAGCACCGGGATGCGCTCTTCGACGGCTACGACCTTCACGGGCGATGGATCGAGCTTGGAGTGGCTGCGGCCTCCGTGGCTGCGGGGCCGGTCCGGCTGGGTCACCACTGCCACTACGTCGTGCGCCTCGCCCACCAGCGCGCTCAGCGAGGGCGTCGCGAACTCCGGCGTGCCCCAGAAGATGACGCGCATCAGAGGTTTTCCGGGCTACTGCCCTCGCCCGGATGGCCCGGCGCGACGACGCGCAACAGGCCCGGGTACTTGTCTTTCTCGGCGTCCCAGGCCTGCATCGCCCGGCGCTTCTTGAGGAAGCTCAGATGGTCAATGAACAGCTTCCCGTGGAGGTGGTCAATCTCGTGCTGCAGGCAGACGCCCAGGAGCTCGCGCCCTTCCACCTCGAACCGCCTGCCCTCCCGGTTCGTGGCGCGCACGACCACTCGGGCCGATCGCAGCACGTCGCCGAAGACCTCCGGTATCGAAAGGCACCCTTCCTCCCACTTGATCTCGCCTTCGCGCTCGATGATCTCAGGGTTGAAGAGCACGTGCCGTTCGTCTTCCACCTCGACCACGCAGAGCCGCTCGGTACGCCCTACCTGAGGCGCCGCGAGGCCTACGCCCTGCGCGGCCCGCATCGTCTCGATCATGTCGTCGGCGAGGCGCAGCAGTTCCGGCGTAATGCCGTCAACCAGCCGGGTTTCCTCGCGGAGCACCGGCGAGCCAAGCACGTGGATCGGGAGGACGGCCACGGGTGCTCTTACCCCGCCGCCGCCGGCTTGCTCACGCGAACGATCCGGCCTCGCTCCACGATCACCTCCGCCTGCCCGGTCCTGATGGTGATGCGATCCGACATGCCAGCCACGGGCTTGCCGTCCTGCACGCCTTCCTTGATGCGAACGATTTCGCCCACGAGGCCGCCCGCGGTCACGACCTCATCGCCCTTCGACATTGCGCGCAGCGATGCCTCGAGCTGCTTCTGCTGCTTTCGCTGCGGCCTGAGGACGATGAAGTAGAAGATCGCGATGATGACGGCGATCTGCACGAAGAACACCAGCCCGCCTCCGCCTCCCTGGGGAGCAGCGGGGGGCGCCTGGAAGAGGAACAGCGGCAACACGGGCATCAGGAGGGCTCGGAGGTGGAGTGGTAGCGCGCGAGCCAGTCCCGGCTCCACGCGCCGAATGTGCCGTCGGCGATCGCGGCGCGAGAGCGCCGCATCAGGGCAACCAGGAAATGTACATTGTGAATGGACAGGAGGCGCGGGCCGAGCATCTCGTCCGCCTGGAGCAGGTGGCGAACGTATGCGCGCGAGAACCGGCGGCAGGTGGCGCACCCGCATCCGTCCTCGATGGGGCCGTCGTCCGCGCGGTGTTCCGCGTTCTTCATGTTGACCCGGCCGCCCGAGGTGAACGCCGCGCCGTTGCGGCCCATGCGCGTCGGCGCGACGCAGTCGAACAGGTCCACTCCGCGGGCTACGCCCTCGAGCAGGTCCTCGGGGTAGCCAACGCCCATGAGATACCTCGGCAGTGCGCGGGGAATCGCTTCGTCGCACGCCTCGAGCATCTCGTACATCGCCGGCTTCGGTTCGCCCACGGACAGCCCGCCGATGGCGACTCCACGCCAGTCCCCGGCCGACGCGACCCGCGCCGCGGCCGCGGCGCGCAGGTCGGCGTGTACGCCGCCCTGGATTATGGGAAACAGTGCCTGCCGCTCGGGGCCGTCGCCCCGCAGGCGGCCGAACTCGGCGCGGCAGCGCTCCAGCCAGCGGATGCTTCGCTCGCAGGCGTCGGCGGCCGGGTCGCGCGCGCTCTGTCCGGGGATCACGTGGTCGAACTGCATGATCACGTCCGCGCCGAGGTTCACCTCGATCTGCATCACGCGCTCGGGCGTGAAGTGCCGCTCGGAGCCGTCGAGGTGCGAGCGAAAGGTGACTCCGTCCTCGGTCACGGCGTTGAGTGACGCCAGCGAGAAGACCTGAAAGCCGCCGGAATCGGTGAGGATCGGCCCGTGCCACCCCATGAACCGGTGGAGTCCGCCGAGGTCGCGGATGCTCTCGTCGCCAGGCCGCAGGTGAAGGTGGTACGCGTTGGCGAGGATCATCTCGGCGTGCATGGTGCGCAGTTCCGACGGATCGAGCGCCTTCACGGTGGCGAGCGTGCCGACGGGCATGAACGCAGGCGTCTCCACCAGCCCGTGGGGAGTGGCGAACATGCCGGCTCGCGCGCGACCGGCGGTTGCGCGAACGTCAAAGAAGAAGCTCACGGCGACTGCTTCTGCAGGAGCGACCCGGCTCGCGTCATCTCAAATAATCGCCATCGCATCGCCGTAGGAGTAGAAGCGGTAGCGTTCGCGCACGGCCTCGGCGTAGGCGCGCATCGCGAGCCCGTGTCCTGCGAATGCGGACACGAGCATGAGCAGCGTGGAACGTGGCAGGTGGAAGTTGGTCACCAGGCGGTCCGCCGCGCGAACCTCGTATGGCGGGTGGATGAAGATCGAAGTGTCGCCGGAGCCGGCGCGAATGCCGCCGTCCGGCTGCACGAGCGTCTCGAGCGTCCGGAGCGTCGTGGTGCCGACTGCCCAGACCGCCGAGCCGCGACGATGCGCATCGTTCACCGATTGCGCCGTGCCTGCCGGCACCGCGAACCACTCCTCGTGCATCCGGTGCTCCGCGATACTCTCCGTGGTCACGGGCTTGAAGGTGCCGGCACCCACGTGCAGCAGCACATCGGCAACGGTCGCTCCGCGCTCCTCGATTGCCGCCAGCAGTTCGGGAGTGAAGTGCAGTCCGGCGGTGGGCGCCGCCACCGAGCCGGTGCGGTCAGCGTACACGGTCTGGTAGCGCGCGCTGTCGGCGGATGCGTCGGGGCGGTGGATATATGGCGGGAGCGGCACGTGCCCGAACTGCTCGATGGCGGCATCTTCCGTGGTCCCTTCGACGCGAAGCCGCACGAGCCGGGTTCTTCGCTCGGTTACGGCGACTATCTCGACGTCGAATCCCGGCGCGACGTGCACGATTCGCGGCGGGTGGAGCTTGCCCCCGGGCTGCACGAGCGCTTCCCACGTACCGTCGGCCCGGCGCTTCAACAGGAACACCTCGGCGGGCCGTCCGGAGTCGCGGGTGCCCAGCAGACGCGCGCGGAACACGCGCGACGTGTTGCGCACGAGCACATCCCCGGACGCGATCAGCTCCGGCAGGTCGCGGAAGGTCCGGTGCTCGATCGTTCCTTCACGCCGTCGCAGCACCATCAGCCGGCTGGCGTCACGGCTGGCGAGCGGCTCCTGTGCGATGAGCGCTGGCGGGAGCTCGTAGTCGAAGTCCGCGGCGGTCCAGGTGCGTGGCATCGGCGGTTGACGAACGCGTCTGCTCTATGGCAGCGGTCAGCCCGGCGGCTCGGTGCTCACAGGAGTTCACCCTGCGCGGTCTGGCGCGGCGGCTGGTACCCGAAGTGGCGGTACGCGCTCGCCGTGGCCATGCGTCCGCGCGGCGTGCGGTGGAGCAGCCCGTTCTGGACGAGGAACGGCTCGTATACCTCCTCGATGGTGTCGGGATCCTCGCCGAGCGCCGCCGCGAGCGACTGAACGCCCACGGGCCCGCCGTCGAACTTCTCGATGATCGCCTTGACGATCCGGTTGTCCATGTCGTCGAGGCCGAGGTCGTCCACGTCGAGCATGGCGAGGGCATCGCCGGCGACCGGCTTGGTGATCACGCCGCCCGCGCGAACCTGCGCGTAGTCGCGCACGCGTCGCAGGAGCCGGTTGGCGATGCGCGGGGTGCCGCGCGAGCGCCGGGCGATTTCATCGGCGCCGTCGTCGTGAAGCTCCACGCCCAGCACCCGCGACGTCCGCCGCACGATCTCCACCAGGTCGTCCGCCGGGTAGAAGTCGAGCCGCATCGTGAGCCCGAACCGGGCGCGCATCGGTGCGGTGAGCAGGCCGAATCGCGTCGTCGCGCCGACGAGCGTGAACCGCTCGATCGTCATCGCCACGGTCTGGGCATGCGGGCCATCCGAGAGCCGGATGTCAATCTTGAAGTCCTCCATCGCTGGGTAGAGGAACTCCTCGATGATGGGCCGCAGCCGGTGGATCTCGTCAATGAACAGTATGTCGCCGGGCCGCAGATTGGTAAGCGTGCCGACGAGGTCGCCCGGCTTCTCGAGCGCCGGCCCGGAGGTCGTGTGGATGTTCACGCCGAGCTCGCGCGCGATCAACTCGGCGAGCGTCGTCTTGCCGAGTCCCGCCGGCCCGTGAAAGAGCGCGTGGTCGAGGGGCTCCCGCCGGCCGAGCGCGGCCTGGATCGCGATGTCGAGCGACTCCTTCAGCTTCGACTGGCCGATGAACTCGGCCAGCCGCTGCGGGCGGAGTTTCAGTTCGACGACCGACTCTTCGCTGAGGACTTCGGGCGTGGTGATCTCGGCGCGCGCCATCGGGAAGAAAGCTAACGCCGCTGGAGGTCCGCAAGCGCCAGGCGAATGAGCTCAGCGGCGCCGCCGCCCGGCGCGTTGCGCGACACGACCCCCCGCACTGCGCGTTCGGCGTCGGCCTGGGAGTACCCGAGCGAGACCAGCGCGCGGGCGGCATCGGCGGCCCCGCCGTCGAGCTGCTCGCGTGGAGCCGCATCGCCCTCGTCTCCAAACTCCTTCATCCTGTCGCCGAGTTCGACGCACAGGCGCTCTGCGATCTTCCTGCCCACGCGCGGCGCCGACTGGAGCGTGACGTGGTCGCGTTCGCGGATGGCGCGCACGAGACGCGAAGCTCCGAGCGCCGAGATGAGTCCCAGGCCCAGCGCAGGTCCGACGCCGCTGGCAGATGTCACCGTGTTGAACAGCGCGCGCTCGCGCTCGGTTGCGAATCCGTACAACTGCCATGAGTCTTCCTTCACGACCAGCGCGGTGTGCAGTTCCACCTGCTCGCCCACGCGCGGCAGCGACTCGAGCACGCCGAGCGGAATCTGGACCTGGTAGCCAACGCCGGTCGGGGTCATTACCTCGATGCGGTCAACACCGCGAGCCGAGAGTGTGCCGCGTATGCGGGTGATCACGTGCGCATCCTGCCGTGCAGGCGCGACAGGTTTGGTCGGAGGATGACGCCCACGGCCGGGCGGCCCGTCCGGCCGGGCGCAAGCCGCGCGAGCTGGCCGGCGACGCGGCCCCCCATCACGCACGCAAGGGCGCAGGCCACGCCATCAGCTGCGTCGGCGGGGCGGGGCGCGTGGCGGAGCCGCAGCAGCCGCGCCACCATCGCCTGCACCTGGCCCTTGGTAGCGCTCCCGGTTCCGACGACGGCTTTCTTGATGAGTCTCGGCTCGTATTCGTGAATCGTGAGCCCCGCGCGTTCGCCCGCGAGCAGCACGACGCCCCTCGCGTGGCCGAGCACCACCGTGGTGCGCACGTTCCGCGCGTAGAAGACCGACTCGACGGCCATCGCCTCGGGCCTCTGCCGCTCGATCACTTCCAGCAGCCCGTCGTACACCTCGGTGATGCGGCGGGCGAGTGGGGCTTTGGGTGTGGTACGGATCACGCCGCACTCGATGAGTATCGGGCCTCCCGGTTCGCCGCCCCGAACCACGCCATAGCCCGTGGCGGCGGTGCCAGGGTCAACGCCAAGGACGATCACGTCCGGCGCCGTTGTTCCGTTGCGACTTGCGCGATTGCCGTCACGCGCCCTGCGACATCGCGCCCTCTTCGATGTCGAAGTTCGCGTCCACCTTCTGCACGTCGTCGAGGTCCTCGATTGTCTCGATCAGCTTCAGGAGCGTATCGGCGTCGGCGCTCTCGACGCGGACCGTGCTCTTGGGGACCCAGGACACTTCCGCGCGCTCGGCTTTGAGGCCGGCTGCGTCGAGCGCCGCCTTCACGGAATGCAGGTCCGCAGCGGCCGTTGTGACGATGTACGCGTCGTCTTCCTTCACGAAGTCCTCGGCGCCCGCCTCGAGCGCCTTCTCCATCGCGGCATCCTCGGGAATCCCACCGGCGGGCACGAGGATCTGGCCCTTCCGGTCGAAGAGGAAGGCAACGGAGTTCGCCGTTCCGAGGTTGCCGCCGCCCCGAGAAAGCTTGGCGCGTATCTCGGCCACGGTACGGGTGGAATTGTCCGTGAGCGCCTGAATCATGAGCGCGACCCCGCCTGGTCCGTAGGCCTCGTACGTCGCCTCCACGTACTCGACCCCCTCGAGCTCGCCCGTGCCCTTCTTGACGGCGCGCTCGATGTTCTCCTTGGGCATGGACTGGGCCTTGGCGTTCTCGATCGCGGTGCGGAGGCGCGGGTTGCCGTCAGGGTCGCCGCCGCCCTGCTTGGCTGCCACGGTGATTTCACGAATGAGCTTCGTGAACATGGCGCCGCGCTTGGCGTCGGCCGCGGCCTTGTAGTGCTTGATCTGCTTCCACTTGCTGTGGCCTGCCATCGTCTCGTCCCGACCGGTGGTTATTGGTGCGCTCCTCCGGAAGATAGCAGCGCCGTGAGCAGTCCGGGAACGCTCCGCTGCGCGCGCCGCGCCGGCCAGGCGTTGCCGGAATTACGAGAGGGGCGAAGCCGGTTCGCTCCGCCCCTCTCACCGCGCGCCGGCGACTTGCGGCGATCAGCGCAGGCGAAGCAGCAGCGTCGCCCGCAGGCCCGTCAGGTCAACGGAGGCCGACCCCGCGATCGAGGGGTAGAGGTTGCCAACCGAATACGTGACTGAAGGGTTCACCGACAGCCCGAGCGCATCGAATCGCAGGCGCACGCCACCCGTGCCAAGGGCGCCTGCGCGGTCGCCATCGCGCATCCATGCGCGCAGCTCGCCGCTGGGCTGCACGTACACGCTGCCAACCTGGAAGCCGACGGCAAGGTTGACATCGCCGATGTTCTCCCACGGCGCCACGGCGCCGATCTGCCGGCCGGTCGCGCGGTAGAAGTTCCATCCCGAGATCGTGATGTCGCCCCAGTCACGCGGCATGAAGAGCGATCCCTGCGCGAGGGTGCGCGCGCCGCTCGCGATCGTCGTCGAGTCGGGTGTGCCCTTGACGTGGTCGTCGGCGAAGGCCGACTGAGTAACGGCGACGGAGAAGCGGTTGTCGCCAAACGCCCTGTCGAGGCCAAGGCGAAGCCGACCCTCGCTGCCCGGCTCGAACCGAAGCACCTGGTTCTGCACCTCGAATGCATCGAAAGGCGACGAGTACCTGAAGCTCCCGCCGAATGTCACGTTCCAGTCGGCTATGTTGCGGGCGAGCGCGATTCCGCCCGTCAGCGCGCCGCCGCTTCCCATGGACGACACTGGGTAGAGGAGGAAGTTGCTCCCGATCTGGCCCGCTGCCTCCTGCTGGCCTGCCGCGACCCTGTACTTGCCGGTCGGGGCGTTCACACCAAGTGTGAGGACGGCCGTGCCGTCGAATATCGAGAGGTTCGCGCGGAGCTGCGTGTCGGTGAGCCCGTTGATCGAGCTGTTCGCCGTTTGTCCTCCGGAAACGCGGCTGTCGGCCCACGCGGCCGACAGGTCCAGCGACAGCCGCTCCGACACGGGAACGATCACGGCGACGGGAATCGAGAGTTGCGTGACGGTCTTCTGGGCCGCGCCCGATCCGAGCCTGTATTCCACGTATTGCGGTCCCGCGATTGCCGAGGCATTGCCGCCCTGCGCCGCGAGCCGTGAAGCCGCGAGGGGTGACGCGGCGGCTATCGCCAGGAGGGCAGACGCGCTTCGCATGGCCGACCTCATGGCTTCTTGATGATGAGGGTGATCTGTCCGGTCGGCTGCACGGGCTGGTCGGAACCGGTGGACTCGGCTGCGGTATTGCGGTTCTGCGGTCCTGATCCGGCTGTCGAGCCGCCCGTGGAGTTGTCCATCGCAGACGCGATGGTCGGATTGAGGTCGCCCACTGCGTTCGCGAGGGTGTTGGCTCCGATGGCCGCCGCGCTGCCCCGTATGGCGGCGGCCACGACCTGGCCTTCCACCGAGCCGCGCAGTCCGTCCTGTACCGTCGCGCTGGTGACCTGTGCGCCGGCGCGCGCGGCCGCCGCTTCCTGCGCGCGCTGGAGCGCGGCGCCAAAGCCCGGGTCCATCGTTCGCGCGCTCTCGAAGAGACTGACCGCGTCGTCGAGCCTTCCGGCATCTTCCGCCATCAGCCCGCGGCTGTAGGCGAGGAAGGCCTGCAGGCTCGGCGCCCGCCGCTCTTCCAGCGCGCGGCGTACTTCAGGCGACACGGTGACCCCCAGCTGCGCGAACGTGCTGAGCACGAACTCGCGCTCGGTACGGAAGATCTCGTTGATCGTGCCGTCCGCGCCCGGGTTTCCAACGATGTTGCCCTGGTTCGTGTTGACGACGGAGCCCGCGAGGTTGAACTGCGTTCCGCCGCTGGCGACTATCTGCCCGTTCACGATCCGCCCGGCCGACACGAGCTTGCCGGCGCGCGTGGCCGTGCCGGCATCAACGTTGCCGGCCTGCGACAGGCGGATTTCGTCCGCGATGGCCTGCATGCGGTCACGTTCGAGGACGGTGAGACTCGGCTCCCGTGCCAGGTCCGACACCACCAGCTCTGCGATCCCGCGGCCCAGCGGGAGGAGCGTGGTGTCGGCGCATGCGCAGTGGAACGGGAGCACCGCGACGGTTGCCCCCGGCGCCTGCGCGCCCTGGAGCGCCTGCTCGTTTGCCACCGCCTGACGGGCCTGCACCTTCAGTTCCTCCCGCGCCAGCGCCACGAGGCGCGCGCCGATGTCGCGCCTGACGGTCCGGCTCTTGCCGACCTGCATGTACGCCGAGTATGCGTCGCGCGCGCCCGCGATGTCGCCCAGCCCTTCGTTGGCGAGGCCAAGGTAGAGCGCGGTCACGCCGTCCTTGGCGTCAATCCTTCGCGCCGCTTCGAGCGACGACTTGGCGTCGGCGTACCGCTTCAGTTCGTAGTACTTCACGCCTGCGGCGCGGAGCGCCTTCGCCGAGCCGGGGCTTCGCGTCACGAGCGCTTCGAGGCGCGCCAACGCGGCGTCCGTGGTGCCCTGTGCGCGCGCCGTTCCCAGCGCGGGGAGCACCAGGGCGGCGGCCAGGACGACGCGCCTTGCGAACTTCCGTGCCATCGAGGGTCTCCTGTTCCTATTGGTCAGGGTCGAGCATGTCTTCAAAACGAAGCCACTGCTTGTAGAAATAAAGGTCCACGTAGCCCGTGACGCCGTTGCGATTCTTCAGAACCAGCAGTTCCGTGGCGCCCTCGACACCAGTGCCCGGGTTAGCCATCTCCTCGCGGTAGATGCCAAGCACGACGTCGGCTGCCTGCTTGGCCGCACCGAGCGCGCCGAAGTCGCCCAGCGCGGGCCGCGGGTCGGGGCGCATGGCCGGGAGCCCGGGCAGGTCCACGGTCGCGACGAGGGCAACGCCCGCGTCCACCGCAAGTGCCTTGAGCGCACGAACGGCGACCGCGAGTTCCTCCGCGTGATCCCGTGCGCCCAGCACGAGCGCCTGGACGGGGTCCACGAACGCCACCTGCAGATCGAGCGTGCGGCGCACCGCGTCGCGGAAGGTGTCTATCCCCCCGGGGGGCACCACTTCGATGATCGGCGCGCCGTCGCGAAGGCGCACTGCGGTGGCCCCAACGGCCGCGCGCGCGAACTCGTCCAGCGCGCCGCGGCGGATGTCGTCAATCTTCGACCGGCCCTCGATCGCGAGAACGCGCTCCATCACGCGCTCCACCGACATCTCCCCCGTGAAGAACGCGGAGTTGATCCCCGCCTGAGCCATTCGGAGCGCCATGGCCAGCGCAAGCGCCGACTTTCCCACGCCGACTTCGCCGCCGATCAGCACGAGGTCGCCGCGCCGGATGCCCCCGCCCAGCCACTTGTCCACGCTCGCATACCCGGTCGCGAACGTGTCGCCGGAGGCGGTGCCATCGGCGGCAGCGTCCACGCGCTTGACGAGCTGTGAGAGCGGAGGAAGGTCGGTCTGTCGGAGCACGGGTCCGGGGAACGGGATGATCAGGCGAAACTCATAACCTACGGGCGACCGGCCACTGCCCGCAAGCAACTGTGCCCGTTCGTCTTGCGTCGCCCTCAGTCACGAAACTCGGCCGTCAGGGCCTCGAGTTCCAAACGTGCCGCGCGATCGAGCCACTGTGCCGTGACCTCGGTCACCTTTGCCAGGGCCGCCGCGATGGGCGCGGGGTCGGTGCCGGCGCTGGCTTCGACCACCCGACTGACGGCGGCCTTGTGGATGGCAGGGACCAGGTGCGTCCCCAGCCAGTCACGGGCGGCCGCGGCCCTGCGGGCGCGCTGCGCTGCGTCCAGCGCCAGCGGAGGGCGCACGGCAGCGGAAAGACGGGCGGCCAGCAGGGTTGCCAGCAGCGCCTCCCTGGGTCCGCCAACTGGAGCGCGGCCGGCGGCCCGTGCCAGGGCCGGGAAGCGGAAGGCCGGCGACGCCAGCGCGTAGGGCGAGGGGCCGAGCATGCCGGAATATACTTTTCAAGTACGTATGGTCGCCGCGGCCCGCCAACTCCTCTGGGTGGACGACGAAGCTGACCTCCTCGAGTCGCACCGCCTGTTCCTAGCGGAAAAGGGGTACGCCGTGGAGATGGCACGGAACGCTTCGGACGCTCTCGAACTGCTGCGCCGCAGGTCCTTCGACCTGCTCCTTCTCGACGAGCAGATGCCTGGCATGCGGGGGCTCTCGATGGTTCGGGAAGCGCGCGAGCTCGCCCCGACCCTGCCCGTCGTCATGGTTACCAAGAGCGAAGACGATACGACCCTTCGCGAGGCGCTGGGCGTGGACGTCACGGAGTACCTGGTGAAGCCGGTCAACCCGCGCCAGGTGCTGAGCGTGGTGACCCGCATCCTGGAAGGCCCCCAGATTCGCCAGCAGGCGGTTGCGCGCACCTTCGCCGGGCGGTTCCGCGACCTCGAGTCGGCCGACCTCCGCGCACTCGAGTGGCGCGACTGGATCGCTCGATTCGCGGAGGTCGTGCAGTGGGACGTGGATCTCACGGCAGCGGGCGAGGCGGGGCTGCAGGGCTCGCTCCGCTCGATGCTGCCGGACTCGCGCCGCGCGTTTGCGGCCTACGTAGCCGCGCACTACCCGCGGTGGGTGAACAAGGACATAGAGGGCGACCGTCCGCCGCTGTCCATAGACGTGGTTGCCGAGTTTCTGCTGCCGGTGCTGGAGCGCGAGTCGCGCGCGCTGTTCATTGTGGTGGACTGTCTGCGCCTGGACCAATGGCGCGTGCTGGAGCCGCTGATTGCGGCGCATTTCGAGGTTGATACCACGCATTACTTCTCCATCCTGCCCACGGCCACGCCATACGCCCGGAATGCGCTCTTCAGCGGGCTGTTCCCGGGCGAGATCGCGGCCCGGTACCCGGACTGGTGGGGTGAGCGCGAGGACGAGACGCTGAACGCGCACGAGAAGGAGTTGCTCGAGCTGCACCTGCGCGAGGCGCGCGGAACCACGCTCGTTCGGTACCACAAGGTGTCGTCGTCGCTCGAGGCGGACCAGATGATCCGTAACGTCGCCAACGCAATCGCTCCCGAAGGCGTCACCGCGTGCGTTTTCAACTTCATTGACCTGCTCACCCACGGGCGCAGCGAGTCGGCCATCCTGTACGAGGTGGCGCGCGACGAACAGGCGCTCCGCCAGCTTACGGTGCAGTGGTTCAACCGCTCGCCGTTGCTGGCCATCCTGCGCGAGGCCGCAGCGAAAGGCGTCCCGGTGGTGCTCACCAGCGATCACGGCTCTATCCACTGCAACACGCCTGCCACGGTGCTGGCCCGCAGGGACGCGACGCAGAACCTGCGGTACAAGTTCGGCACCGACATTCGCGCGGAGAACGCGGACCAGGCGTTGCTGTTCACCAATCCCGACGACCTCCGGCTGCCCCACAGGGGTGGAGCCGGCGGCGGCAACACGATCCTTGCCACCGGCGACTGTTTCTTCGTTTACCCGACGAAGCTTCGCGAGTACCAGCAGCGTTACCGGGGCTCGTTCCTCCATGGCGGTGTGACGCCTGAAGAAGTGATCCTGCCGCTTGCGATGCTCACTCCGCGGCGCTGAAGTGGGAACCTACCGGCGACTCCTCGCCTTCCTGCGGCCGCATACCGGTCGGTTCGCCGGCAACGTCGCGGCGAACGCAATCGGGGCGATCCTCGACGGCGTCGCGTTCCTGCTGCTGATTCCGTTCCTCAACACGCTCTTCAGGCAGCCGCAGGCGATCCCGCAGAACCGGGGCTGGATCACCGACCTGCTCAACCGGGTGGTCGGCGCCATGATGGTGCCGGGCGAGCCGATGCGGTCCCTTGGCGGCGTGATCTTCGTCATCGTGGGGCTGGTTGCACTCAAGAACTTCTTCCTCTGGCTTGGAGGCCAGTTCGGGGCGTCGCTCCAGGAGCGAATCACCCGCGACCTCCGCGACACGGTGTTCCGCCACATGCAGCGCCTCCCGCTCGGCTGGTTCTCGCATACGCGGACGGGGCAGGTGATGTCACGGATCCTCGCCGACACCGAGCAGGCCAAGGCGGTTCTGGCCGAAGTCGCGACGCGCTCCGTGCAGAACCTGGCGCAGGTTGTCGTCACTGTCGCGGTGCTGATCCGGATGTCGCCGCGGCTTGCTCTCGTGTCGCTCGTGGTGGCGCCGGCGATCACCGCGGTGTTGCAGCCCATCCTGCGCCGGCTCCGCCGTGGCCACCGCGCGTTGCGCAACGAGTACGGCGAGATCACGAGCGTGCTCCAGGAAGTGATCACCGGCGTGCGCCTTGTGAAGAGCTTCCGTGCCGAGCCGTACGAGGATTCGCGTTTCACGGGGGCGAGCGGCACATACACGCGCGGGATGATCCGCATCACGCGGCTCTCGCTCCTTTCCGGCCCTGTTACCGAGGTGCTGGGTACGGTCGTCGCGGTGAGCGTGCTGTGGATAGGGGCGCGCGAGGTGTTCGCCGCCGAGGCGGCAGGCGGGACGGCCGCGCTCGACGGCGGCATGCTGATCACGTTCATGATCATGCTGATGCGGCTGCTGCCGCCCCTCAAGCAGCTCTCGCAGGCGCCGACCGTTGCGACGCAGTCGCTGGCCGCGGCCGAGCGCCTGTTCGAGATCCTCGATGAGCCAACCGAGACGCAGTGCGATCGGGGGACGCGCGACGTGGCCACGCTCCACGCGGCGATCGCCTTCGAGGACGTGGCGTTCTCGTACGACGGCAGTCGCGCAGTGCTGGGCGGCATCACGTTCACGGCGAACAAGGGTGACGTGGTCGCGATCGTGGGGTCGAGCGGGGCGGGGAAGAGCACGCTGGTGGACCTCATCCCGCGCTTCATAGAGCCAACCGGCGGCCGCATCACGCTCGATGGCGTTGACACGCGCGAGATCCGCCTTCCGTCGCTTCGCGCCCTTACGGGGATCGTGAGCCAGGACACGGTGCTGTTCAACGACACGGTGCTGGCCAACATCGCATACGGCGCCGACGGCGCCTACAGCCGCTCGCAGGTGGAGGCGGCGGCGAGGGCGGCAAACGCACACGGGTTCATCTCGCAGCTGCCGCAGGCATACGACACGGTTCTCGGAGAGCGGGGCACGCTGCTCTCCGGCGGGCAGCGGCAACGAATCGCCATCGCGCGCGCGTTGCTCGTTGATCCGCCGGTGCTGATCCTCGACGAAGCCACGTCGGCGCTGGACACCGAGAGCGAGCGCCTCGTCCAGGAGGCAATTGATCGCCTGCTCGCGGGGCGCACGGTGTTCGTGATCGCGCACCGGCTCTCGACAATTACACGGGCGACGCAGATTCTCGTGCTCGACCGCGGGCACATAGTGGAGCGCGGCACGCACGCCGAGCTGCTGGCGCGCAGCGGCGCCTACGCACGGTTGCACGCCCTTCAGGCAACGCCTGCGTCGTGAGCAACTCGACGCGCGAGCGCAAGCCCACCATCGCTCATCGGGTGGAGTATGCCGCGCTTCGCGCCTTCCTTGCCACGCTTGCGCCGCTTGGCCCCGGAGGCGCCGCTGCGGTGGGCGGCGCGATAGCGAGGTTCGGGTACAGGCCGCTGGGAATACGCCGCGGCGTCGTCGAGCGGCAGGTTGCGGCTGCCTTCCCCGCCGCGATGCCGACGGACGTGCGGAGAATCGCGAGCGAGTCGTACGACAACCTTGGCCGGGTGACGGTCGAGGGCGTGCGGCGCGCGGCGCTTGGGCGCGAAGCCGTGCTGGCCGCGTTCGAAGATTCCCCGGACTGGAGAGTCGTCGAGAGGGCGCTCTCTCTCGGGCGCGGCATCGTCGTCCTGGGAGGCCATGCCGGCAACTGGGAACTGATGGGTGCATATATCGCCGCGAGGCTGGGCGCGTTCCATGCGATTGCCCGCGGGATCGGGAATCCGTTCGTGGACCGGTACGTGCGGGGCGTGCGCGAGCGGCTCGGCATGGAGATCCTGCACGACCAGGACGCGGTGCGCGCGGTGCCGCGCCTTCTGCGCGCGGGACAGGCCGTGGGGTTCCTCTCGGACCAGGCGGCGGCCGGGCTTGCCTCGACTTACGTGTCGTTCTTCGGACGGCCGGCAAAGACCCCCCGTGGCGGCGCCGTCTTCGCGCTGCGATTCGGGGCGCCGGTGATCGCCGCGCATGCCGTTCGGCAGCCGGACGGGCGGTACCGCGCACTCGTCGAGGAGATCCCCATGAGCGGCAGCGGTGACCGCGAGCGCGACGTTGACGAAACGATGCGGCGGTTCTCGGCGGTGCTCGAACGGGTCGTGCGCGAGAATCCCGGGCAGTACTTCTGGCAGCATAGGCGCTGGAAGTACCAGCCGCCCGAAACGCCACCGCATCTGAGGGAGCCGTGACGGCGGCCGCGGGCTGGCCCGCCGGCTCGAAACGATCACTGGAGTTGCCATGCCGATTGACGTGACCGCCATCCGTGAGCGCGAGTTCCCGTGGACCGCGCGCGGCGATGCCATCTTCCTCGACCATGCTTCCACCGGGCCGCTTCCCGAGCGAACGCGTCGCGCGCTCGCGGAGCACGGCCTGCGACGCGCGGAGCCGTTTCGGCTGACCGCCGACGACTTCTTCCCCACCCTGCAGCGCGCGCGTGACGCTGCGGCCGCGTTGATCGGCGCGCCTCCGGGCACGGTGGCCCTGATGACGAATACTTCGCACGGCGTCAATCTCGCGGCGCGTGCGCTGCCGTACGGCAGGGGCGAAGTGATCCTTTCCACCGCCGGCGAGTTTCCCGCGAACGTCTACCCATGGATCGCTGCGGCGCGCGAACGCGGGGCGGACTTCCGGATGCTTCCGCTTGCGAACGGCTTCCCCGACGAAGCGGCGATCCTGCACGCAATCGAATCGGATCCGCGAGTGCGCGGCGTGGCGGTGTCGTGGGTGAGCTTCTGGAACGGCTACCGGTTCGACCTCGACGCCCTCGGCGCCGCGTGCAGGCGTCACGGCAAGTGGCTGTTCGTTGACGCGATCCAGGGCGTGGGCGCCTCGGATCTGGACGTGGTGCGCGCGAACGTTGACGTGCTCGCGTGCGGCGGGCAGAAGTGGCTGCTTTCGCCGTGGGGCACCGGGTTCTGCTACGTGCGGAAGGAACTCGTCACGTCGCTCGAGCCGAAGGAAGTGGGCTGGATGGCCCAGCCAGCAACTTCCGACTTCAATCGCTTCCTCGAGTACGATCCCACGTGGTTCGACGACGCCCGGCGCTTCGAGGTCGTGACGCTGGATTTCGTGAACTTCGCCGCGATGGCGGCGAGCCTCTCGCTCTTTCTCGAGCTCACGCAGGCGGCGGTTGGCGCGCGGGTGCGCGCACTCGTGGAGAGGGCCGTTGCTTTCGCGTCGGCAAACGAAGGCGTTGAACTGATGTCGGCGGCCGACCCGGCGCACCGCGCGGGCGTGGTCGCGCTGCGCCCGCGCGACGTTGCGGCGGCGAGCGGACGCCTGAAGGATGCCGGCCTCGCGCACGCGGTGCGCGAGGGCAACATCCGCATCGCGCCTCACTTCTACAATACCGAGGCGGAACTCGACGGCGCGCTGCGCCTCCTCAGCGGCTGACTCCGACCTCGACGATCGCGACGTCCCGGCCGCCTTTACGCACCACGAGCCACCGTCCGCGCACGGCCTCGGAAACGGGCACGCCGGTGTCGGTCGGGGCCAGCTTCCTGCCGTTCACCGTCACGGCGCCCTGCTGCAACAGCTTGCGCCCGGCGCTTCGCGACTGCCCCAGCGCCTGCTCGAGCACGGCGAGCACGTCAACGGAAGCGTCCGCGGGAGCGGAAGCCGATGGCAGCTCCCTCGCGAGCGTCGCGAAGACGTCGTCGCTGATTGACGCCGGGTCGGCTCTCCTGTCGAAGACCACCCGCGACGCCTCGGCGACCACCTTTCGCGCCTGCACGCCGTGGATCATGTCGGTCATCGCGCATGCCAGCGCACGCTGCGCGCCGCGCTCGTGCGGCGCCGCGGCGTGGGACGCCTCCATCTCCTCGATCTCGGCGTGCGTGCCGAAGGTGAACATGCGCAGGTACTTCCCGGCGTCGGCATCCTCGATGTTGTACCAGAACTGGTAGAACCTGTAGGGCGAGGTCATGGCGCCGTCGAGCCAGACGGCGCCACCCTCGGACTTCCCGAACTTTTTTCCGCTCGATGTCGTCACGAGCGGCGCGGTGAGCGCGTGCGCCTCCACTCCCGCCGCGCGGCGCAGCAGTTCGACGCCCGCCGTGAGGTTGCCCCACTGGTCGCTGCCCCCAACCTGCACGGTGACGCCGTGACGCCGGTTGAGCTCGAGGAAGTCGTACGCCTGCAGCAGCATGTACGAGAACTCGGTGTACGATATTCCCGCGTCCAGCCGCGACTGCACGGAATCCTTGGCGAGCATATAGTTCACGCTGAAGTGCTTCCCGATGTCCCGCATGAAGTCAATCATGCGGATCTCACGCAGCCATTCCGCGTTCGACGCCAGCGTCACGCCCGCGCCCCCGGCTGCCCCGAGCACGCGCCCGAGCTGGTCGCGTATGCGCGCGGCGTTTGCGTCAATGGTCTCGGCGTCGAGAAGCGGGCGTTCTGCAGACTTGCCGGATGGGTCGCCGATCATCGCCGTCCCGCCGCCGACCAGCGCCACGCAACGGTGGCCCACGCGCGCAAGCTGGGCGAGCAGCATCACCGGCACGAGGTTCCCGATGTGCAGGCTCGGGGCCGTGGGATCGAAACCGCAGTACACCACGCGCGGCGATGCCGCGAGGTGCGCCGCGGCGCCGTCGGTCTGCTGGTGAAGGAGGCCGCGCCACGCCAGCTCCGCAGCCAGGCCCGGATTCTCTTGCATCGCAGAAAGCTAGGCGGCACGCTGCGGGCTGTCACTCGCTGCGGAACGTGGCGCCGCTGCGTTGCCCAGCCCGCCGCGCCGCCCTAGCTTCCGCGTTCAGTCAATGGTCAAGAAGTCATCGCGCCTGCGCCGCGTCCTCGTTTACGCGGCCCTTGCCTGCCTTGTCCTCGCGGCGATCGGCGCCATCGCGGCCGGCGCCGCGTGGTCAACGATTTGCCGCGGGGGGGCGTGCCCGTCCCTTGCCGGGCTGGAACAGTATCAACCGCGGCAGGCAACGCGCCTCTACGCGGCCGACGGCCGCTTCATTGCCGCGATCGGACAGGAGCGCCGAACGCTCGTTCCGCTGGAGCAGATACCGCCCGTGGTGCGCGAAGCGTTTCTCGTGACCGAGGACAAGCGGTTCTACAGCCACCACGGAGTTGACTGGTTCCGCCTCGCCGGCGCCGCGGTGGCCAATGCGCGCGCGCGGGGAGTGGTGCAGGGATTCTCGACGATCACGATGCAACTCGCGCGGAACCTCTTCCCCGATGCGCTCAACCCGCTCGACCGCGGGCTGAAGCGCAAGCTGCGGGAGATGAAGGTGGCCCGTGCGATCGAGGCCACGTATTCCAAGAACCGGATACTCGAGCTGTACCTGAATCAGATCAACCTTGGCGGCGGGGCGTACGGGGTCGAGTCGGCGAGCGAACGGTACTTTGGCAAGACAGTCCAGGAACTCTCGGTATCCGAGGCGGCTACTCTCGCGGCCATCCCCAAAGGGCCGGGGCGGTACAACCCGCGGCGGTTTCCTGACAGATCGGTGCAGCGCCGGAACACGATCATCGAACTGATGCGGAGGGACGGGGTCATCGCCGATACGACCGCGTCGCTGGCCAAGGCATTTCCGCTCAGGCTCGCGCGGCGCGGAGCCGGCTCGCCGGAAACGGCTCCGTACTTCGTCGAGTACGTGCGACGCGTGCTCGAGGACAAGTACGGCAAGCGCCTGTACGAGCGTCCGCTGAAGGTCTACACGACACTGGATCTCGACCTGCAGGGCGCCGCAGAGCGGAACCTCGACCGCCAACTCCGCATGGTCGAGAGCGGGCAGGCGGGCGCGTTTCCCCACAGGACGTACGAGCAGATCCTGGCCCGCGCCACGGCCGGCGAGGGCGACTCGCACGACGTGTCGTCGTATCTGCAGGGCGCGTTCGTGGCGATGGACCCGCGTTCCGGGGCCGTGCGCGCGCTGGTCGGGGGCCGCGACTTCGAGGATTCCCAGTTCGACCGCGCCACGCAGGCCCGGCGGCAGCCTGGCTCGACCTTCAAGCCAATCGTCTACGCCACGGCCATCCAGAGCGGCCGCCCGCCGAGTTACATCGTAGACGACTCGCCGCTCGTCCTGCCGCAGCTCGACTCCACCAAGCCGTGGGTGCCCCAGAACTTCGACCTGAAGTTCAAGGGCCCGATGACCATGCGCGAAGGCCTCGAAGACTCGCGCAACATCATCGCCATCCGCGTGGGCATGGAAGTCGGCGAACAGAGCGTCGTTGACATGGCGGCGCAGTTCGGCATCTCGACCCCGGTGCCGCCGTATCCGTCTATCGCGATCGGTTCCGCGGACGTGTACCCGGTCGAGATGGTCGCGGCCTACTCCGTGTTCGCCAACCTTGGCTGGCGAGTCCCAACCACGCCCATCGTGCGCATCGAGGACCACAAGGGTCGCACGATCTATTCGGCCGAGTCCGAGCGTATCCAGGTACTCTCGCGCGACGAGGCGTGGCTGATGGTTGACATGATGAAGGGAGTGATCACGCGCGGCACGGCCGCAGGCAGCGTTGGCCGCTACTTCCACATCCCCGCAGGTGGCAAGACCGGCACGACCAACGATTACACGGACGTCTGGTTCATTGGCTACACGGCGGACCTGGTCGCGGGTGTGTGGATCGGCTTCGACCAGCCCAAGCGGATCATGGACAACGCGCAGGGCGGCCGGCTCGCGGCGCCTGCGTGGACGAACTTCATGCGCGAGGTGTACGAGCGAAAGCCCCAGCCGCCCGACTGGCCACGCCCGCCGGGCATTACCTCCCGGCTCACCGACCGGGTCACGGGCCTCCTTCACGGGCCGCTCTGCCCGAAGGAGGATGCGTACACCGAGTACTACCTGCCGGGCACGGAGCCAACGCGCGAGTGCCCGCGCCGCGCGCCGGCCCAGAAGGGGCCGTGAACGAGCACGCCGCGCGCGCGTGGTGCACTTCCTACCGTGCGGCGTGGGTGCTTCCAGTCTCGGCGCCGCCGATTCGCAACGGCGCGGTCGTCGTCGAAGGCGGGCGTGTGGCGTGGGTGGGCGGCGCGGGTGAAGAGCCGGCGCGGTTCGGCGCGCGGCCAGTCGAGCTGGGAGACGCGATACTGGGGCCGGGCCTCGTCAACGCCCATTCGCATCTCGACCTGCACGCGCTGCGCGGCCTCCTGGACGGGCTCCCGTTCTTCGAGTGGATTCGTGCGATCGTCGCGGCGCGGGCGTTCCTTTCGCCCGACGACCTCGCCACAAGCGCGCGCGCGGGAGTGCTCGAAGGGCTGCTGTCGGGGATCACCACCTTCGCGGACACGGCGCCAACCGGCGCATCATTCGACGCACTGTGCGGACTTGGCGCCCGCGGAATCGCTTTCCTCGAAGCATTCGGCCCCGACCCGGCCGGGGCGCAGGCCGCGCTCAAGCGGACACGCGCGCTCGTGGCAGGGGTTCGCGCTCGAGAGACGGCCCTCGTACGCGCGGGCGTGTCTCCGCATGCACCGTACTCGGTGAGCGGGGCGCTCTACGCGGCGCTGGCGGGCTACGCGCGCAGCGAAGGCCTGCCGCTGGCTACGCACGTGGCCGAGAGTGAAGCCGAGTCCAGTTTCGTGCGTGACGGCGCTGGCCCGTTCGCGGAAATGCTTCGAAGGCGGGCGATCGAGACGGACACGCGTGCCACTTCGCCTGTCGCGCTGATCGAGCGCTCCGGTGCGCTAGGCCGCAACGCGCTGCTCATCCACTGCGTGCGCTGCGACGCACGCGATATCGGCGTGATCGCGCATTCGGGCGCCGCCGTGGCTACCTGCCCGTTCTCGAACCGGTACTTCGGGCATGGCACGGCTCCCGTCGCGGACTTCCTCGCGGCAGGCGTCCGCGTTGGCATCGGCACCGACTCGATGGCCAGCAACAAGGCGATGCACCTGCTCGCCGAAGCCAGCGCTGCGGGGTTCAGTGGCATGGAGGCGCAGTGGGCTGCCGCGTCGCTCGGCGGCGCGCTGGCCCTGGGCCTGGACAGGGAGGTCGGCTCGCTCGATCCTGGCAAGGCGGCCGATCTGGCGGCGCTCGCGTCTCCGGGTGCGGGAGCTTCTGCCGTCCTGCCGGCCGGTGCAGGCCCGGGCGCGGTACTCGTCACCGTCGCCGGCGTCGAGCGGGTTCGTGACGGCCAGTTCATTGGCGATTCTTCGACTGTCACGGCGCAACTGGAGTCGGCAGTCGGCCGGCTGAGCGAGTGGCGCACGCGAAACCGCGCGGTAGATTGAAAATCAGGTACTACTTCACGCGGAGCCGGCATGGCAGTGCAATCGGGCCGAACGGCTAAGATCTGGCGCGACGGGTCCATCGTGGACTGGGAGGACGCCACCATCCACGTCATGAGCCACGTCGTCCACTACGGGTCGGCCGTGTTCGAGGGGATGCGGAGCTATGAAACGCCCACGGGCGGAGGGGTGTTCCGCCTGCGCGAGCACATGAGGCGCTTCCACAACTCCGCGAAGATCTACGAGCTGCCCCTGCGCTGGTCGGTGGACGAGCTTTGCCAGGCCACGATTGATACGCTCGTCGCGAACGGCATCGCGCAGTGCTACATCCGGCCGATCATCATGCGGACCGGCGAGCAGATGGGCATCCATGGACACGGCTCGCCCACCGAGACGTTCATCATCTGCTGGAACTGGGGCCGCGGCCGCCTTCCGGGCACGGGCCCGGCGGGCGGCTCCAACGTGTGCGTGTCGTCATGGCGCCGCCCGGCGCCCGATACGTTCCCGACGATGGCCAAGGCGGGGGGCAACTACCTGAATGCCCAGCTCGCGAAGTCCGAGGCGGTGCGGAACGGCTACGACGAAGCGATCATGCTCGACATCGCCGGCAACGTCGCCGAAGGAAGCGGCCAGAACCTGTTCCTCGTGCGCGACGGCGTACTGTACACGTCGCCGATCGCGTCGGGAATCCTCGAGGGCATCACCCGCGATGCCGTGATGCGGCTGGCCCACGACGCGGGCCTCGCCGTGCGCGAGATGGAGATCCCGCGCGAGATGCTTTACGTGGCGGACGAGGCGTTCTTCTGCGGCACGGCCGTGGAGATCACGCCGATATCGCACATAGACAAGTTCGTCGTCGGCTCTGGAAAGCCCGGGCCGGTCACGCTGCAGGTACAGGAGCGGTTCATGGCGATCGCCACCGGGAGGGCGCCCGACACGCACGGGTGGCTCACGCACGTCCCGGTTCCGGTCGCCGCCGGGAGCAGATGACAGGCGGCTGCCTCGCGCTCAACTCTTCGTTCGAGCCGCTGACCCTCGTCCCGCTCCGGCGGGCGCTGCGGCTCGTCATTGACGGGAAGGCGGAGATCGTCGAAGCCGATGGCGATCGTATCGTTCGCTCGGAGCGGGCGGCATTCCCGCGCCCGATGGTCATCCGGCTCACGCGGTTCATCCACGTGCCACGCCGCTTCCGACGGCAGGTCACCAATACGTTCCTCTTCGCCCGCGACGCGTATACCTGCCAGTATTGTGGCCGGCCTGCGTCGCAGCTCCGCGCGCGCGAATCGCTGACCCGCGACCACGTGGTGCCGCTGTCGCGCGGAGGCAGCAACGCGTGGACGAACGTCGTCACTGCCTGCAGCGGCTGCAACACCCGCAAGGCGCACCACCTGCCCGCCGAGATAGGCATGCACCTGCTGCACCAGCCGACGGAGCCGCACTTCGTCCACCTGTCGTGGGCGGTGCGCCGCCTTACGCCGATCCAGGCGAAGTACATCAGGCTGTTCTATGGCACGGGCGTGCTGCACCAGATCGAGGCCCTGGAGCACCGCGGCGGCGAGGCCGCGCGCGGGGCCTGACGGCTTTCCGGCCGCGAAAAGCGGTCAGGGCGCGCGAAACTGCGGCGTCGTCGCTTCGTACTCGAGCCGCACGCCGCCCAGCAACCGCGACGCCAGCGAGCGCACTGCCCGCGACAGCACGGAGGCCGGGTTTGCCTGGCCGGTAATCGCCGGCTCTATGTCGCCCTGCAGCCACCGGCTCACTTCGTCTATGTCGCGCTCGGAGAGCACTTCCACCACCAGCGTCGCCTGGTAGTACTGCGGCTGCGCCTGGCGTTGCGCGGCAATCCGTGCCGCGTTTGGACGGCCGATCGCACGCTCAGCGTCAGCAATGTCACGGAACTTGCCGAGCGACATGGCGTGGTCGTCCATCACCTGGACCACCTCGTACACGCGCTCCGTGGGAAGCCAGCGGGCGAGTACATCCCATTCGGTGGCGCCCTCGAGCTGGTCCACGAAGAAGCGTCCCCTGGACCACAGTTCTACACGAAAGTGGAACCGCGCGGGGAATCCGGACTGAATAAGCCCGCGAAGCCGCTCGCCGGCGAGCATGCGGGCTGCGGCGACCACCGGCCCGCGGCGCGTGAGCAGTGAGTCGGCCGGGAGCGTGATCGTGAGCGCAGGCCGCTCCTGTGCATGCGCAGGCCTTCCCGCCACGGCCGGCGCGGCAGCGAGCAGGAAGAGGCCCAGCCGCGATACGATCCGCCCGCGTCCGGTCACGTGCTAGAAGCGCTGGTGAAGGCGGGCGACGAACCGGATCGGCTCGTTGCCTCCGTTGTTGACGGCCTTGGCCCAGTACAGGCCAAGGTTACCGAAGTCCACGCCGGCGCCAACGTCCACCTTGAACGAATCGAGCGCAGGCAGAGCGTACTGCCCGGTGTACAGCGGAGAGCCGTACGGCGGACCGGTCGTGATCCATCCTCGCCCGGCGTCGGCGAACAGCACCCACGAAGTGCGGGTGTTCAGCCCGGGACGCCACCAGTCGCTGCGCGAATCGTCGCGCCACGCGTCGAACAGGAAGCGCGAACGAAGCTGCACCTGCGCAAGGGCAACGCGATCGCATTGTGCCGGCCGCCCGGCCTGCGCCATGACGCTCGTGCATGCAAGCAGGTCGTCTCCGTCGCTCGCGCGGAACTCATAACCCGGCAGCGTACCGGGCCCCCCGATCCCAAGCCGGCGCTGCGTGGGAAGCTGGTCACCGGCGAGCCAGCCGCCGCCGGCGACGCGCAAGTCGAGCCAGAGGCCGGGCGTGATGCGGTTGTACCGGCGGAGGTCCACGAACCCGCGCGAGTACCACACTCCCTCGGGCGTGACGGGTGCGAACGTGGCCCGCGGAGCGCCGAACCGCGACAGCATCCCGCCGCCTTGCTCCAGCTCGACAATCGCGTACCAGCCCCCGAGCGCCGAGGACTGCCGGTCACGGGTATCCACCCGAAGGCGCGTCGTGAGCACGTGAAGCGACCCTTCGTCCATGGATGGGTTCGGCCGCCAGGCAGACGACCCGTGCATGAGACTCCACGGGTCGCGCGCAGGCCGGCCCCGCCACCCCTCGTCGCTAAACGCAAAGGTGAGGTCCGCACCATTCCCGGCGACGAAGCGCGCGGACAACTCGCCGCCGTGGCGGACGAAGTAGTCGCGATAGTCCAGGCGGAAGAGGGCGGCTGCGAGGCCGGACTCGTCTTCACCAGACTGCCATGCCTCAGTGGGTTGCACGACGTCGAACAGGCGCCCGCCGAGCGCCACCCCGATCGGCTTGCCGAACTGCACCTCGGCGCTGGCGTCGTGCCCAACCGACTCGTTGTCCCACCTGACGGGCGATGCGGTGCGGCCAACCGCGAAGAGATCCACCTGCACGGTGCCCCATGGCGTCGGCCTGTGAACTCGTGGCCCGGCCACAAACGACCAGCCCTCTATGCGGTTATACGCGCGTGACGCGACGTAGAGGTAGTCGGTTGACGCTTCCCCCCGGAGCCAGTCCCGGCGAATGCGGTGCCGACGCCACCATGTGCCACCGTACTCCGGCTCGGCGCTTGGCTCGAGCAGGTCGCCGGACAGGCGGTAACGCATGAGCTCTGGCTGCTGCAGCGTCTGGCCGCCGACAATGGCCGAATCGGCTCCCGTGATCGCGCCGCCGACGACTATGAGATCCCGCTCGACGCGCGCGCCGGGTGCGAGCCTGACGTCGGCATTGATCGCGACAAGCGATCCGCGAATCGTCCCGGCCACCGTGACCGGCCCGTTCACCACGGCGACATCGCCGTCCGCAACCAGTCCTGCCGCCAGCCCGTACGGGCCGTTGGTGCGAGTCGTGCCCGACGCGTTCCAGACTGCCGCGGCGCGCTGCGCCGCGCTTGCGGGCGCGTCCTGCGCACCGGCGACGCCGGCTGCCGCCAACGCCAGCAGAACCGGGTTCATGAGTCGCATGGCTAGTCCCCCTTGATTCCCAGGCGCTTCATCCGCCGGTAGAGGTTGGGCCTGTCGGTCTGGAGCCGCCGCGCCGCCTCGGCGACCACACCCTCCGCGCTTGCGAGGGCGCGGGCAATGAGGATCCGTTCATACGCATCGAGCGCATCGCTGAGCGGAAGCGAATCTGCGGTCACGCCCTCCATCACTGGCGGTGTCGTGCTGCCGGGGGGGATCACCGCAGCCACCTCGGCCTCGCCAATGCGCTTCCCGGCGTGGAGAATCGAGAGCCGCTCCACGATGTTCGCCAGCTCGCGCACGTTCCCCGGCCAGCGATGCCGCGCCAGCGCCTCGATCGCTCCGGCTGTCCACTCGGGCGGCATCTGCGCCGACTTTCGCCGCTGCAGCTCTGCGAAGTGCCGGACGAGCAGGGGAACGTCGCCCGGGCGCTCGCGCAGCGGCGCCACTGCGATCGGGAGCACGTTGAGGCGGAAATAGAGGTCTTCGCGAAACCTGCCTTCGCGAACTTCCCTTTCCAGGTCGCGGTTCGTCGCGGCCACGATCCGTACGTCCACCCGGATCGGCTTTGCGCCACCGACCCGCTCGATCTCCCGCGCTTCGATTGCCCGCAGCAGCTTCGCCTGGGCCTCGGGGCCGAGGTCGCCGACTTCATCGAGCAGCAGCGTGCCCGTATGTGCGAGCTCGAAGCGCCCGATCCGGCGTTCGGCCGCACCGGTGAAGGCGCCACGCTCATGGCCGAACATTTCGCTCTCGACCAGGTCGCGGGGAATCGCTGCGCAGTTGACGCGCACGAAGGGCCGGTCGCGCCGCGCGCTGCCAAAGTGAATCGCCGCGGCGACCAGCTCCTTGCCGGTTCCGCTCTCGCCGCTGACCAGCACGCGCGAATCGGTCGCGGCCACGCGCTCGATCAAGGCATGGAGGTCGCGCATCACCTGGCTCTCGCCCACCATTTCGCCAGCCAGGCCAAGGTCGGCGCGCAGCGCCGCCCGCTCGCGGCGCGCCAGCCGGAGTTCGAGCCCGCTGCTTACCGCGAGCAGCGTACCCTCCGGCGTAAGCGGTTTCTCGAGGAAGTTCACCGCCCCGAGGCGCGTTGCGCGCACCGCATCAGCGAGCCCCGCGCGGCCGCTCATCATGATCACCGGAAGGTCGGGGAACAGCTTGCGCAGCCGCTCGAGCACGGCCATCCCGTCGAGCGCGCCGGGGATCATGAGGTCGAGCAACACCAGATCGGGCTCCGATTCCTCCGCCATCGCCACGCCGACGGCCCCGTTGCCGGCGTCGCGCACGTCATAGCCTTCGCTCGCGAGCAGCGCGCCGACCATGCGGCGCACGTTCGCCTCGTCGTCAATGATCAGGATGGATGGCATGGCGAGTTCAGTGGCCCTCGGTCGAACCCTTGTGTTTGCGGAGCAGTCGCCGGGAGAACGATCCTGATCGCAGTGCCGGCCCCCGCGTGGCTCTCGGCGCTCACGCTGCCGCCGTGGGCCTCGATCGCCTGCCGGACTATCGCGAGGCCGAGCCCTGTGCCGCCCGGCTTGTTCGACACGTACGGTTCCCAGATCGTCGCGAGTTTACCCGGAGCGATCCCTGGTCCGTTGTCCCCGACGGTGAACTCGACCGTCGGCGCGCCCGGAGATCCGCCCGCGGTAGCCGTGACCGCGACCTCGCCGTCGGCGCCACACGCTTCGACGGCGTTCACCAGCACGTTCGCCAGCGCGCGCTCGAGCGCGTCGTGCCGGCCGGTGAGCGAAAGGCCAGCGTCAACGTGCACGCGGCAGCGTACGTTGCCAGGCACCGCGCTGCGGACGGCCGACGCCACGAGTTCCGCGACATCCACCTCCGCGACGGGACCTTCGGGGAGGCGCCCGAACTGCGAAAACGCCCGCGCCATCGTTTCCAGCCGCGCCGTCTCGGCGTCGAGCACCGATACCGCATCCGCGAGATGGCCGGGAACTTGGCCGCGGAGTTGCGCCACCGCGAATCGAATCGGCGTGAGCGGATTCTTGAGCTCGTGCGCCACCTGGCGCGCGCTCTCGCGAAGCGCCTTGAGTCGCTCCGCTTCGAGCCCTGCGCGGCGGCCCGCCTCGATATCGCCCGCCATGCGCCGCATTCCGCTCCTCAGCAGGTCGAACTCGGGCGCCCCGTGCGCCTCCGCCTGCGGCAGCGGCTCTCCGTGCCCTATCCTGTCGGCCCACGCCACGACTTCGTCCAGCGGGCGCGTCATCTGGCGCGAGAGGTGCCCGGCCAGTCGCGTGGCGACGAACGCGAGCAGGGCGAGCAGGATGAGACTGGCCGCCACCATGGCCAGCGGCGCCCTGTCGGCTATCAGCCCGAACTGCTGCGAACGCATGGCCGCGGTTGCGAGCGCGCGCTCGTGGGCGGCAATCGCGCCGGCCTCGTCAGGCGTTGGGGCGTGGCGTCGCGCCGCTGCGATCGCGCGCTCCCCCGTTGCCGCCACAGTGTCCCAGGCGGCCTTGCCTGCCATCATGGGAAGCACGCGGGTCATCGCGCCGCCCCACGCCAGCGTGATCAGCAGCGCTGGAACCACAGCGAACAGGGCAAGGATCGCGAGCAGGCGGCTGCGGAAGCTCAGTCGTGCCACGTTGGGCAATTATTGGGTACGTTTGCGGGACAGTCTCAAAAAGATACAGGTTCGGCCACCGACGCGGGCGCAGTGCGCGCCATTGACGCTCCCACGCCGAGTGCGGACAAGCTACCGCCTTGTGGCGCCAAGACTTGCACTGGCGGCCACTTGCATCCTGCCAACGCGACGTTATCGTTAAGGAACGTCGAGTGGCGGTTCCCGACGCGTACTCCGAACGGTCGCGACAATCGCGCCGGAGTCCGAATCGAGTTCGTCCCTCGGCGCCCATTCAATGGGACGCCGGCGTCTTCGCCATCAGCGTCTCCCGGCCGGAAGCGACACGCTCCGCCGGTGGAGATGATGCGCGCGTTCGCTTGCGGCCCGCCACAATCAGGCCTGCGGACGCCGCATGGGCCCGAGCTCACCGAGCCGGCCCCGGTGCTGCCCAGGCACAGGCGAATCGCCGGAGACAAATGAAGGCTCGTTACCCGCACAACCAGACGCCGCGCACGCCAGCCGTGCCGGTGCATCGTGGCCCGCAGGCCATGGCTCATATCGCGCCCGCGCCGATCCCGGTGCCGATGCACACGGCGCCGAACGCCGCACTCCTCATTGACTTCGACAACGTCACGATGGGGATCCGCTCCGACCTCCAGACGGAGCTTCGCAATCTCCTTTCGAGCGACATCATCCAGGGCAAGGTCGCGGTGCAGCGCGCCTACGCCGACTGGCGGCGCTATCCGCAATACATCGTGCCGCTGTCCGAGGCATCCATTGACCTGATCTTCGCCCCCGCCTACGGGTCGTCGAAGAAGAACGCAACTGACATTCGCCTCGCAATAGACGCGCTCGAACTCGTATTTACGCGCCCCGAGATCGGAACCTTCATCCTTCTCTCCGGAGACTCCGACTTCTCGAGCCTGGTCATCAAGCTCAAGGAGTACGGCAAGTACGTGATCGGAGTGGGCATCAGGGAGTCGTCGTCCGACCTTCTGGTGCAGAACTGCGACGAGTACTACAGTTACAACGCGCTCGCCGGGCTCGTGAAGTCGGGCGAGGTTGAGCTGACGCCGAAGTGGGATCCGTGGGAACTCGCCGCCGAAGCCATCGGCCGCATGCAGCGAGGCCAGGACGTGATGCGCTCGGACCGGCTCAAGCAGGTAATGCAGGAGATTGATGCGAGCTTCGACGAGAAGGACATTGGATTCTCGAAGTTCTCGAAGTTCTGTCAGGAGGCGTCGCGCCGCGGGCTGATCCGGACCACGAAGCTCGAGAACGGCCAGCTCGAGGTTTCCCCGGCGGACGGCGGCAAGGCTGCCCAGTCGAAGGTCGCGCACGCACCGTCATCGGCGCCGGCTGCGCCGGCGGCTGATGCACCGGCGGCCGAGCAGCAGCCGGAAGCGGTCGCGGTGGACGCCGACGCGAGTTCCGAAGGCGAAGCGGCGGCGCAGCCAGCGAAGCGCGAAGGACGTGCGCGCCGCGGTGGACGCGGCGGCCGCGGCCGCAGGCGTCCGGGCGCGGATGAAGCAGCCGAAGCGAATTCTGCTCCCGCCGATGCGCCGGTTGGTGGACCGGCGGCCGCGAGCAGCGCGCCTGAAGGCGAAGCCGCGACGGGTGCGGACGAGGCTGCCGGCGACGTGGCGCTCGGCGGCGCCATCGCGGCCGCCGGCGAGGATCCGGGACCGAGGCCGCGGACGAGTCGCGGTCGCAGGTCGGTGGCTCGCGCGGAGATTGACGAGACGATCGGAGTTTCGGGGGTGCGGCTCACGCGTGACGAGGCCATGAACCTCGTGCGGGGCACCGTTGAAGCACTCGTGGATGGCGAAGATGCGACCACGGATGAAGCCGTGAGGCGCAAGGCCCGGGAACTACTGGACCGCGACAGCGAGAGTCTGAGCGTGCACAACTTCGCGCGCATCCTCCGCGACGCCCACGATTCCGACCTGATTGACCTGCGGCGCCGCGGCGACGGGTTCGAGGTGGCGCGTCCAGTCGTGGTTGCCGCGCTTGCGGATCAGTTGGAAGCACGCGAGGAGGCGGCCAAGGCAGCCGAGGCATCCGACGCACCGGCTGCTGCACCAGTGCCCAGAGGCATGGCCCCGCGCGGCGCCACCGGGCGCAACGGCCGCAGCGGTGGCCGCGGGGCCCGCCGCGATGCCCTGCCACCCGAGCTGCTCATGGTTGGCGTCGTGGAGACCGCGAGCCCGGCAGGGCATGCGGCGGAGCCAGCCGGAAACGGCGCTGCTCACGACGCCCCCATACCCGCAGCCGACACCCCGGCGGAGTGACCGCGACGTCCGCGGGCGCCCGCGGTACGGCGACCACGGCTGGCAAGGCGCGACGCGGACGCGGCAGTGGGCTGGTAACGCCCCTGCCGCCGTCGTTTTACCAGCGGCCTACGGAGCGCGTCGCGCGTGACCTGCTCGGCTGCGTGCTCGAGACGACGGTGGGCGGCGTCACCTGCCGGGCGCAGATCGTCGAGACGGAGGCGTATGTTGGCGAGCACGATGCCGCATGCCATGCCGCCCACGGCCGCACGCCCCGCACCGAGATCCTGTACGGCCCGCCGGGGCTTGCCTACGTGTACTTCGTGTACGGCATGCACTGGTGCATGAACGCTGTCACCCGGCGTGAGGGGCTTCCCGGTGCTGTGCTCATCAGGGCGGTCGAGCCCCTCGACGGAATCGAGGCGATGCGCGCGCGGCGCGGGCCTGCCGGCGCGCGCGACGTTGACATCGCCAACGGCCCGGCCAAGCTCTGCGACGCGATGGGGATCACGGGCCGGTTCAACGGCGCCTCGTTGATGGGTCCGTTCGTGCGCATCCTCGAAGGTGTGCGTATTCCGCGGAAGCAGATCCTGGTGACGCCGCGGATCGGCGTCGCGGACGCCGCCGACTGGCCGCTGAGGTTCCTCGTCGCCGACAGTCAGTGGACCTCGGCGCGTGCAGCGACGGCCCGGTTCCTTCGCGATCGCTGGTGAACGAAGAAGGGGCGCGGCCACCGGCCACGCCCCGCTGCCATCAACGTGCTTCGTGCGCGCAGCTACCAGCGATCCTGCGTGGCGTGTCCGAAGCTGTAGCGGAGCCCGAGCTTCCACACGTTGGTGAACCCGTCGCCGTTCACCATCCAGCTCGACGATCCCTTCGTAGGCATCACCGTGTACTGCGCGAACGGGGCCCATTCGCGGTATGAAACCATCATCCCTGCCTCGGCGAACATCTTGCCCTGGGCGCGCCCCGACTCGATACGCGCCGACACCGAGTCGCGCGCAGCGGGGCTCGCGTACGCGCTCCCTTCGGGGATCGCCTGCTTGATGAAGTTGAACGCGTAGCCAAGCCCGAACCACGGGTGGAAGTACTTGTATTGGGGCAGGAACGTCATTGCCGACGCCCCCACGCGGCGCATGTCCTGGATGTCCACGCGGCGCGGCGCGCTCGTGGGATAGTCGGGAATTGTCGTGACCGCGTTGAAGTACGACTGCTCCGCGAACACGTTCAGGGCGAACTCCGACCGGGTGATCGTCCACTCCACGCCCACCGTAGGCGCAGTCGTGCGCGCGACCGTTGTCGGGAACGACGTCTGGCCGCCGTATATGCCCCAATACCATGAACTGGGCCTGACGTCCCAGATCGCGTCGCCCTGGGCCGCGGCTGGGGCTGTGGCGAACGCGGTTACCGTGAGGGCCGCGAAGACCGCCGTAAGAGTCCTGGACGAAGGCATCTGGCACACCTCGGGACGAGGATGGGATTCGATCTCATTGGTACCGAACGACGAACGAGCCACCGGTTCGGCTGGGGCCGCCCGGTTGCTCAACACCCGGACGACGGAAACAGAAAGTGGTCACGCCGGGAGCGCTTCGCAACACCACGCCGGTTCTTCAGCGGGTCACGCCCACCCTGGCTGCCACTGCGCGGATAGTCCTGACGGCGAAATCCAGGTCGTCGCGGGTATGGGTCGCGGACACCTGGCAGCGGAGCCGCGCCGCGCCTTGCGGCACCACCGCGAACCCGAACCCGGTCACGAAGATCCCGGCATCGAGGAGGAGTTCGCTCATCCGGATCGCGTCGGCCGTCTCGCCGATGATGATCGGCACGATGGGCGTTTCGCCTTCCATCGGTTTGAGTCCCGCTTCCTTGAGGGCGCTCCGGAACCACGCCGCGTTGGCCCGCAGCGCCTGCACACGTTCCGGGTGGTTCCCAATGAACCGCACGGCAGCCAGCGCGCTCGCGGCAACCGTTGGCGGCAGAGCGTTGGAAAACAGCTGAGGCCGCGACCGCTGCGTGAGCATGTCGCAAAGCGCGGCTGGGCCGGCTGTGAACCCGCCGGCGGCGCCACCGAGCGCCTTGCCGAGCGTGGAGGTGATTACGTCCACGTCGCCGATCACCCCGTAGTGTTCGGCGGTCCCGCGGCCGGTCGCGCCGAGCACGCCGGTTGCGTGCGAGTCGTCCACGATGAGCACCGCATCGTGATCCCTCGCGATCTGCAGGAGCTGTGGCAGCTTCGCAATTGCGCCTTCCATCGAGAAGACACCGTCGGTCCAGATCAGGCGCCGCTTCGCCCCTTTGGCTCCGCGCAGTTTCTCGACGAGGTCGTCCAGGTCGCCGTGCTTGTAGACGGCGGTTGTGCACTTCGTTATTGACTTGGCCAGCCGCATCGAGTCAATGATCGAGGCGTGGTTGAGCGCGTCGCTCACCACGAAGTCGCCTTCCTCGGCGACCGTGGCCGTGAGTCCTTCGTTGGCGTTCCACGCCGACACGTACGACATGGACGCGTCGGCGCCGACGAGGCGCGCCAGGGCCGATTCGAGCTCACGGTGGATCGTGAAGGTACCGCAGATGAAGCGCACGCTGCCCGTGCCTGCGCCGTACCGGTCGAGCGCCTCCTTGCCGGCACGAATGACCGAAGGTTCGGTGCACAGCCCGAGGTAGTTGTTCGAGGAGAGAATGAGCACCTCTCCTCGGCCTTCCATCGTCGCGCGCGCGGCCTGGGGCGAGTCGAGATGGTTCAGGGTCTTGTAGACGCGATCCGCCTTGAGCTTGGCGACCTGGGCTTCGAGGTCGGCCCGGAATCCGGCATTCAGTGTCATGGCGCAGTGCTCTGCATGATTGGGGGCGTGTGCAATCCGGTGGCGGGATCGTGCCCGGTCACCCGATTTCGAATACGACCTTTCCTGCTTCGCCCGACTTGATCGCGGCAATCGCCTCGGCGTGGCGCTCCAGCGCAAACCGGTGCGTGATGACCGGCCGCGGGTCGAACTGGCCGCTGCTGAGGAACTGGGTCATCTCGATCCACGTCTCGTACATGCGGCGGCCGACGACGCCGTAGATCGTGATGCCCTTGAAAATGATCTCGGTGGCCAGGTCCAGTTCCATCCGCTTCGCGGGGATCCCCAGCACCTGGACGCGGCCGCCGACGCGCACCAGCGCCAGGGCCTGGTGCACCGCGGCCGGCACTCCGCTCATCTCCAGCACGACGTCCGCTCCGAGCCCATCGGTGGCGGCGCGCACGGCGGCCTCAGCGGCGGCGGGCTGGACGGCGTCGTGCGCGCCCATGGCGCGCGCGAGCGCGAGACGCGTCTGGTTGACGTCGCTTGCGACGATGCGCGACGCGCCCGCTGCGCGGCAGATGCCGACCGCGAAGAGGCCTATCGGCCCGCAGCCGGTAATGAGCACGGTCTTGCCTGGCAGGTTCGTGCCATGCAGCGCGGTGTGAAACGCGTTGCCCATCGGGTCGTGGATGCCGCCCACCTCGTACGACACCGAGTCGGCCAGGTGCCACACATTGGTTGCTGGCATCGCGATGTACTCCGCGAAGCAGCCGTCGCGGTCAACGCCGATGATCTTCGTGTTCGGGCAGATGTGCGAGTTTCCGGTGCGGCAGAGGTGGCAGCGTCCGCACACGATGTGGCCCTCGGCGGTCACGCGGTCGCCCACCGTCACGTCCGACACCAGGCTTCCGACCTTGGCGACGTCGCCCGCGAATTCGTGGCCGACGGTGAACGGGGGGTGGCAGCGTCCCTGAGCCCACGCGTCCCAGTCGTGGATGTGCACGTCAGTACCGCATACGCCGGCCCGGCGGACGCGAATCAGGACTTCGTTGTCGCGGATTTCAGGTACGGGGATTTCGGCGAGGGTGAACCCGGGTGCGGTAGCGGTCTTGCGAAGTGCTTTCACATGCAACTCGGAGGTCTTGAAGTAAGGAGCGCCGCGTTGGCGCGGCGCTAGAAAATCGTCCCGATCTGGCCGCCATCAATCTGGATGGCCGTGCCGGTGACGAAGCTTGCGCGTTCGGATGCGAGGAACGCCACGACTGCGGCCATCTCACCGGGTTCGCCAGCGCGGCCCATCGGGATCTGCGCCGAGCGTGCCGCGACGAGTTCGGCTACGGTCCGGTTCTCGCGCCGCGCGCGCATCTCGGCGAGCTCCGTGGCGCGCGGGGTGTCGAAGTGCCCGGGGAGCACGGTGTTCACGGTGACGCCGTCGCGCGCCACTTCGGTCGAGAGCGTCTTGGCGAACCCGAGCAGGCCGGCGCGCGCGGTATTCGACAGGATCAGCCCCGGTACCGGCTGCTTGGCGGCCATTGACGTCAGGAAGATCATCCGCCCCCAACGCTGGCTGCGCATGCCGGGCACCGCCGCGTGCGCGAGGCGTATGGAGGCGAGCAGGTTCAGTGAGATCGCCGCCTGGTACTGTTCGTCGGTCGTGGCCTCGAACATCGTTGACGCCGGCCCGCCGGCGTTCGCGAGGCAGATGTCAACCGAGCCGAACGTATCGGTCGCAGCGGCAACCGCGCGCGCCGCGGCGTCGGCCTGAGAGAGATCGGCGGTGACGGGGAGCGCGCGCACGCCGAACTCCCCCGCGATCGCGGAGCACTGCGCAGCCAGTACCGACTCGCGGCGAGCCACCAGCGCGACGTTCACTCCTTCCCGCGCGAGCTCGCGCGCTATGGCGAGCCCCAGTCCGCTCGACGCGCCGCAGACGAGCGCGTTCCTGTTCCTGATGCCGAGATCCATGATCGAAATGTGCACTCGTGGCGCTCGTCGCACGAGTGATGCACGGCGCGTTCCGGGGACTCGCGACGCTCATGCACCGGCAGGTTCGCGAAACGCCGCGCGCCCTCCGGTCGTCGGAAGGATGACGCGACCCGGCGGTACCACTTGCGCGAATTCGATTCGTGCACAATTCTGTAGCGAGTTCCATGGCGCGCTGTTGTGAAAGACGAGGCGCCTTGCGATGTTTATGGGCGTACACGACAACTGAAACGCAAGCAGTCAATGGCTTAGTCGCGCGAAGTGCTGCGCGTTCCGACGGCGCCGCGGAAACGCGGATCCGATCCCAGCGATCCACCGGGGGATCGCCAGGGCAAACCACTCCTTCACAGGAGCTCCAAGATGGCTGCCAAGAAGAAGGCGAAGAAGAAGGCGAAGAAGAAGAAGTAGCCTTCGCCTGCGTAGCAGAAAGGGCACTGGCTTTCAGCCAGTGCCCTTTCTCATGCGTGGCCCGCCACTTGCGGCCTCAGGCGACCGCAACCAGCTCCGGTTCCGCGTCGGGCACCGGGCCCCACACGTAAGCGGCGAACCGCGGGGCGTCTGGCTCCTTCGCGCCGTTCGATATCACGATGCCTACCGGCTCAGCGGTCTTCTCCGGCGATGGCGTATCGTGGTGGTTCTTTCGCTTGGACATCTCGCGCCTCGGGTCTCACAACTATATGGATGGCATGCTCGCGCACGGCGCGAGCAACTCGCCCCTTGCATAAGCACTTTCGATGCCACGCGGCGGCGCCGTGCAAGTGACGATCTCCCAACATGTTGGAAACTGATTCCATTGAAGCGCACCCCGGTTGTGTCCGGGTCTGACACGCTTCCGGGTCAACAGGTGTGTCGGGCGGCTACATCACCGACTTTCGCGCGACGAACGTGCGGGCCGCCGCAGACTCGCGCATGACGTTGACTTGCCACCCGGTGTACCGATCGCGAAGCTCGTCCTCGGTAAGGGCTACCTGGCCGGCAATGATCGTTTCTACGAGGTGAACTCCGCCGTCTGCCGTCGCTGACTGGAGCGTTTCGATCACGTGCTTGCGCTCGGCGGGCGTTAGGTCGGCGAAGGCGGCGGGAGTGCAAACCACGGCGGCGATCGGTCCGTCCGGGTGCCACGCGCTGAGGTCGGTGGCGAGTCCTGTGACGTTCGCCGAGAGCCCGGCTTCGGACGCGGCGGTGAGAACCCGCGCTACTACGGCCGCCTCCGGCTCGATCGCCTTCACCGCGCAACCGTTCGCGGCGAGGTAAAGCGCCGACTCATGGATTCGCGCGCCCGAAACGACAACCGGTGCGCGCAGGGAAGCAGGGCCGAGCGCATGGGCAAGCGGAGTGTTGGGGCGAAGGCCCCAGTGCTCCGGGCTCCTGGGTTCTGCGGCGTTGCGCATTCGCCGCCGCCGCCAGGTATCGAACGAGGGCAGCTTGAGGCGTCGGGCGATGATTCGGTCAACCTCGGCAGCCAGGAGTACGTCCCGCATGCCGAGCTGCAGTTCGCCTTCCATGTGCTGCGCCGCCAGGTCGGCGATCCTCAGCAGGTGCGTGCGGGGCACTGACTCCTTGTAGGCCTCCACCTCGCGCTCGACGTACGCGTCGTACTCGTGCCGTAGCGAGCGGAGGGGCTGCAGGGTCGTGCGGTCACTCGTGGTGAACGGCGGCTCCGGCTGTGGTTCACCCGAAAGCTAGGACAGGCGGGCGTCCGGTCAATCGCCGGACGCGGTCAGTCAATGGCTTCCAGCAGCGCGCCCTTCAGGTAACCCGTCTCCGGCGCGGTTATCACTTCGGGGTGGTCGGCGGGCTGGGCGGTGATCGCGCGCAGCACCAGGGTTCGGCCCGACGCGGCCGCGGCGTCACGGAGCATGTCGAGGAACGCCGCTTTCCCGAGGTGGTAGCTGCAGCTTGCCGTGAAGATCATGCCGCCCGGCGCCAGGAGCCGCATGGCGTGGACGTTCAGGTCGCGGTAGCCGCGAATCGCGCCTTGCAGCGACGCGCGATTCTTGGCGAACGCTGGCGGATCCACGACGATCGTGTCGAAGCGCGGCCCGCCGCGGCGCTCGCGCAGGAAGTCGAATGCGTCGGCCTCGACGAACTCGATGTTGGAGAGCGCGTTCAGTTCCGCGTTAACCGCGGCACGCTCGATGGCGGCGGCGGAACTGTCCACCGCGGTCACGCTCGTGGCACGACGGGCGAGGTGCAGGGCAAACGACCCGTGGTAGCTGAACAGGTCCAGCGCGCGTCCATGCGCGTGCGCGGCCGCGAGGACGCGGTTCTCCCGCTGGTCGAGGAAGGCGCCGGTCTTCTGCCCCGTATGCGGCGCTGCGTGGTACCGGATTCCGTGCTCTTCGACCACGATATCGTGCGGAACCTCGCCGTACAGCGCTTCGACGACGCGCGGCAGGCCCTCGCGGGTGCGGACAGGCGGGTCGTTGCGGGCGAGGATGCCCTGGCATCCGGTGATCGTGCGGAGCGCGTCCGTGATTTCCGCGCGGAAGGCTTCGACGCCTGCCGAGAGGAGCTGCGCAACCAGCCATCGGTCGTACTGGTCAACCACCAGCGCAGGGAGCGCATCGCCTTCGCCGTGCACGAGCCGGTATGCCGTGGCATCGCGCGCAGTGGCGGCGCGCCGGGCTACGGCGGCAGTGAGGCGGCGGTACCACCACTCACCGTCAATCGCCGTGTCCGGGTTGGCGTCCAGTCTCCGGAGCGAGATTTCCGACGCAGGGCTCCAGAGCGCCCAGCCGAGCTCGCGGCCTCGCGTATCGCGCACCCGCACGGCTCCGGCCGGCGCCGCTGGCGGCGCCTCGACGTCGGACCGGAAGATCCACGGGTGGCCCTGTTCCCAGCGTCGTGCTCCGCGTGACGCGACCACGGCGCAGGGTATCATGGAGACTTTGTTTTCGGCGCGGCGCCTGGTGCGCTTCGTGCGGCGCGCTCGCGCACCATCCGGATTGCGGCGAGGTGTTCCGCGTATGTGCGGCGGAACTCGTGGTGCCCGTCAGCTGCGGCGACGAAGAACCGATACGGAACGTCTGCGGGGTGGAGCACGGCCTCGATGCTCGCTGCGCCGGGCGAGCAAATGGGGCCGGGCGGCAGTCCAGCCCGGCGGTAGGTGTTGTATGGCGAGTCTACGCGCAGATCCTTGAACAGCATTCGGCTTCCGCGGCGGCCCAGTGCATAGTCCACCGTGGGGTCGGCCTGGAGCGGCATCCCGGCGCGGAGCCGGTTGAGGTACACGGCGGCTATGATGGGCCTCTCTTCGTTCCTGACCGCTTCGCGCTCGACTATTGACGCGAGCGTGATCACCTCATGCCTCGTGAGCCGGAGCCGCGGCAGGATGGAGTCCCACTGCGGCTTCCACTCCTGGACGAAGCGAGCCGTCATCGTACGGAGCGCTTCGCGCGCCGAGGCGCGGTCCGGGAACGAGTAGGTGTCGGGGAAGAGGTAGCCCTCGAGCGTTGGCGTGGGCACGCGCAGCCGATGGAGAAACGCGGTGTCCCGCGCGGCCGCCAGAATCGAGTCGGCGGGGAGGTCGAGCGCGTCGCCCACCGCCGGCGCGATCTCCGCGAGCGTCCATCCTTCGGGGATCGTCACGGTATGGACGATTCCGCGCGCGAGGCGGAAGGTCTCGAGCACCTGTTCCCACGAGAGGGCGTCGCGGAGGACGTACGTGCCCCAGCGCAGCGTGCGGTCAACCCCGCGCGCGTGGGCGTACCACGCGAAGAGTCGCCCGGAGCGCACTACACCGTGTGCAGCGAGGGAATCGGCGGCCTCGCGGAACGGCGCGCCTCTGCGCACGAACACCTGCACTTCGTGTCCGCGCGAGTAGTTGGCGGGAGTTCCGAGGACGCCGACGGCGGCGGCCGCGGCCACGACAGCGGCCACGATACCGATGAGCGTGAGCCGCTGTCGCCTGCTGTGGCGGCAGCGAGTCATGCCCGTCTGGCCTCGCTCTCGAGCGCGAATTGGAGGAGCACGGTTGCGGCTACGGCATCCACGTCGCCCTTCCGGCCACGGGTGGAGCCGCCGAGCGCCTTCACCGCCCTCAGGGCGGCGGTGGTGGTGAACCGCTCGTCCACGAGCCGCGCCTCGAACCCGGTGCGCGAGCGGAGCTCTTCGGCGAGTCGCCGGGCCTCGATCGCGCGGGGGCCGTCGTCGCCATGCGCGTCAAGCGGCAGGCCCACGACGAAGCCGCGGGCCTCGAGTTCGGCGGCCTTGCGGAGCAGCGTGGTGAGCGGAACGCGGTGCCCGGCCCTGCGTGGCACGAAGCCTGCCGGCGAGGCGATCGTTCCGCTCGGGTCGGCGATGGCGAGCCCGATCCGTCGGTCGCCGAGGTCAATGCCCAGCCAGCGGCCCATTGACGGCGCGCTCATTCGCCGTCGGCCATCCGCGCAAAGAACTCCTCGTTGTCGCGCGTGCGGGCCATCCGCTTGAGGAGGAACGCCATTGCGTCTTCCGGCGCCTGGTCGCCAAGGAAGTGCCGTATCAGGAACGCGCGGTTCTTCTCAGTGTCGTTGAGCAGCAGTTCCTCCTTGCGCGTGCCCGACTTGAGCATGTCAATGGCCGGAAAGATGCGGCGGTTGGCGATTTCGCGATCGAGGACGAGTTCCATGTTGCCCGTGCCTTTGAACTCCTCGAATATGACCTCGTCCATTCTGGAGCCGGTGCCAACGAGCGCGGTTGCGACGATCGTGAGCGAGCCGCCGCCTTCAACGCTCCGGGCGGCGCCGAAGAACCGCTTCGGCTTTTCCATGGCCTTCGCGTCCACGCCGCCGGAGAGGATCTTGCCCGACAGCGGGATGACGGCGTTGTGGGCGCGCGCGAGCCGCGTGATGGAGTCGAGCAGGATCACGACGTCGCGCCCGGCCTCGACGAGGCGCTTGGCCTTCTCGATCACCATCTCGGCGACCTGCACGTGCCGCGACGGAGGCTCGTCGAAGGTCGAGCTCACCACCTCGGCTTTCGGCACCGTCGCAATGAAGTCGGTCACCTCTTCCGGCCGTTCGTCAATCAGTAGGACGATGAGGGCTATCTCGGGATGATTCTCCGCTATGGCGTTCGCCATCTTGTGCAGCAGGATCGTCTTCCCCGCGCGCGGGGGCGCGACGATCAGGCCGCGCTGTCCCTTGCCGATGGGCGCGATGAGGTCCACCACGCGCATGGACAGGTCGCCAGATGCCGTCTCGAGCCGAATGCGCTGGTCAGGATACCTCGGGCGGAGGTTGTCGAACGGGATGCGGCCCTGGATCGCCTCGGGCGGCATCCCGTTGATTGACTCCACCTGCAGCAGGGCCAGGTACTTCTCCCACGGCTTGGGGGGCCGGACGCGGCCGCGGATGGTGTCGCCGGTCTTGACCTGGAACCGCTTGATCTGAGCCGGAGACACGTAGATGTCGCCCGGGCTGGCCAGGTAGCTATGGTCGGGGCTGCGCAGGAACCCGAACGACTCGCGGCCGAGTTCCAGCGTTCCTTCCGCCTCGATGGCGGTTCCACGGTCGAGGAGCGCGCGCTCCACGATGAAAATCAGGTCATGGCGCCCGCTGCCTGCCGCGGCCGGGAGCTGGAGCTCCTCGGCCATCGAGGTCAGGTCGGCGAGTGGTTTGCGCCGGAGTTCGGAGATGTCCATGGCGGGGCTGCGCCGCGCTGAATGCGGGGTGGGCGTCTGGCCGCGGGTCCGGCGGCTGCACGGAGGGCGGCGGGGTGCGAGGGATGCGCGAGGCGGGATTCGAACCCACGACCTTCGGCTCCGGAGGCCGACGCTCTATCCAGCTGAGCTACTCGCGCGGTCGGGCCATCCGATACTACATGATGAGAACCAGCCGGGGATGGCGACGGGAAGCGAAAGCTACCCGTCGCCTGTGCGCCCGACAAGCACGCGCCGCGGCCGGGGGCGCCGCGGCCGATGCCTTGACCAGGCGCGCCCGCGGCGGCAGAATGTCCTAACCACGCCCATCCTCCCGCGTTGCGCATCCTCACCCTCCTGCCTGGCGAGTCCCTCGGTGCGCTCCGCTCTGCGATACGCCTGAGCGATACTGTGGTAGTGCATCCGGACGCGACGTCCCTGCTTGCATCGCTGGAGCGCGGGCGCGTGGACGCGGTAGTCGTGGATCCCACCATCGTGAGCGACGCCGCCTGGATCCGGTTGGGGGCAGCGCTGGCAGACCCCGGGCTGCCGGTTCTGGTGTACTCGCCCCTCACGGCCCTGACCGCCGGGCGCATCGTGGCCGCGTCCGGGACGGGAGTGCACGAAGTGCTCTTGAGAGGGGTGGATGACGACCATGGAGCGATCAGGCGCCGGCTGTACGGACTTCGCCGGCCGCCGCCGCCGCGGCGCGTGCTGGCTAGCCTCTCGGGCCGTATAGCCATGCTCCCGCCGCCGCTCCAGCGTGGTTCCGTGGCGTTGTTCTGCGAAGGGCCGATACCGAGGTGGGCGGGTGCGCTGGCGAGTGCCGAGTCGGTGCCGCGCCGTACCGTTGACCGCTGGCTGGGGCGTGTGGGTCTGGCGGCGACCGCGACGCTGCTCGACGTGGCGCGGCTGTCGCGCATATGGGTGCCGCTCGTGGAGGATGGATCGCCGCCAGCGAAGGTGGCGCATCGCTGCGGATACAGTGGCCCCCGCGCCATGGCGGTGCATGCGCAGCGGCTCCTCGGGATATCGCCGGTCCAGTTGGCGGGTGGCGTCTCGGCCGATGAGTTCGTGGACCGGCTCAGCCGGCGCGCCCAGCGCGGCTGAAGCACCTCTTGTAGTGGTTAGCGCCGTCAGGGAATGCCTTAAGAATACTGCTTACAGCCCCTACTGCCGTCATCAGTGCCACTACCTACGATAAGTGACGTACGAATCGTCTGGACCCCAATCCGCCAAGAGCGGAGAGGAATGATCTCATGAGAAGTGTGCGTGCTTATCCATTTGGGCTTGCAGCTATCGTACTTGCGACGCTCGCGACGGGCTGCACGAGCGAGAAGGTCGTGTACCGGAGCGGAACCAACTTTGCCGCGCCACCCGCTGCCGGCGCGAACTTCGTCGGCTACTATGACGTCGCCGGCAAGCAGACCGTGTGCGGCTCCTGCCACGTGGACTTCCAGACGCGCTGGTCCAAGACCAAGCACGCGAGCGCGTGGGCGGATCTTCAGGCCAGCGGTGGCGCCAAGGGATACTGCGAGGCGTGCCATACGGTCAACAACCTCGGCAATTTCGCGGCCGACACCGCGGTTGGCTTCCGCTCGACGAAGGCCGACCGCTATCACGACGTGCAGTGCGAGAGCTGTCACGGTTCAGGGCTGACGCACGCCAGCGCGCCGAGCTCCGCGAACCGGCCGCTCGCCTCGATCGTCTCCGACACGACCGTCACGAGCGGTTGCGGCGGGTGCCACACTGGCTCGCACGATCCATTTGCCTCGGAGTGGCAGAAGTCTGGTCACTCGAAGACCTGGGCCGCGTCGTATAAGAGCACCGACCCGTATTGCCAAGGGTGCCACACCGGCCAGGGCGCGCTGGCGAACTGGGGCGTGAAGGGCAACTACGTCGAAAAGAACAACACCAGCAACGGCACCAAGAACATGGTGTCGGCGACGTGTGCGGTGTGCCATGACCCGCACGGCTCGGACAACGACCACCAGCTTCGCTTCCCGCTCAACGCCCCGAACCTCGAGGCCAATCTCTGCATCAAGTGCCACCAGCGTCGGGCGACTGCCGGCGACGTTGTCACCGAGCCGGGCAATACCCGCAACAGCGTCCACTCTCCCGAAGGGCCGACGCTGCTGGGCAACGCCGGCTGGTTCCCGCCGGGAATGTCGGCTGCCGACTCGATCATCGGAACGCATGGCACTCCGTCCAGGAACCCCAAACTGTGCGCGACGTGCCACGTGCAGAGCTACTCCGGCACGGACCCAGTCACGAAGCAGCAGGTCTTCTATACGGGGCATCGCTTCCTCGCAACGCCGTGCGTGGGCGCCAACGGGCTGCCGACTGACGACCAGACCTGCAACGTCACGGCGCAGACATTCCGGAGCTGCGTCGCTGGCGGGTGCCACGGGACGGAGAGCGCCGCGAAGAGCGCCTTTACCACGGCGCAGGCACGCATAGCTCTCCTTGTGGGGCAGGCGAACACGCTGGTGACGCAGGCCAAGGCTGGTCCGAAGAAGGCCGAGTGCACCTTCGCGCCGAACGTGACGCACACCACGTGCACCGGGACGCAGCTCAACGTGAGTCTCGCGAACGCGCCGGGTTCATTCGTCCACAACCCGTTCCTCGTCGAGCGGCTGCTCATCGCGAGCATCAACCAGATGAAGAAGGACTACAACCTCACGGTGTCGGCCAGCATCAACCTGGCGCCGCAACTCTCGATGCCTGTCAGGATCGCGGGTGGCGCGCGATAGACGCCCGGTAGTTCTTCGCTCATGACGGCGTGCGTGCTGCGGGACCGGGCGGTCGAGTGACGACCACCCGGTCCCGCGTCGCATCCCCCGCTACGTTTCGGTGATGATTCCCGCGCTGCTGTTCCTGCTGCAGCAGGGGCCTGAGGCCCACTACGGAGGCGGGGCTGCGTCGGGCACGACGGCTGGCGCGGTGTCGGATCCCACCGCGCAGCTCTTCCGGTTTCTGCTCTCGACGGTTCCGCAGTGGGTGCAGATCGCCGGCATACTGATTGGCGGGCCTGTAGCCCTCATCGTAGCGTGGCAGGTCTGGAAGAACCGGCGAAATCTGTGGGCGTGGTTTCTTGGCCGCTCCCGCGGCTACAAGTTCGCGATCGCGGGAACCGGCGGGTTCGTGGCGCTCATAGTGGGATTCGTGGGCGTCTACAACTACAACTACGTGATGCATCGGAACGACTTCTGCCAGTCGTGCCACATCATGGACACGCCGTGGAACCGGTTCCAGGTCACGGCGCACAAGGATCTCCAGTGCCACGCATGCCACCGGCAGCCTCTGTGGGTGAGTTCGAAGGAGCTTTTCTGGTGGGTGTACGAGCGCCGGATGGCCGTGCCCGAGCACGACAAGGTGCCCACGGCGGTCTGCTCTGAATGCCACATGCGGGGCGAGACAGACTCGTCACGCACCAATGTCATGCGCACGGCGGGGCATGTCGTCCATCTCAAGTCCGACAGCTCGGCGCTGAAGAACGTACAGTGCGTGACCTGTCATGGCCGTGACTTCCACATGTTCCGGCCGAACAACGCCACCTGCTCGCAGAGCGGGTGCCATACCGATACACGCGTGAAGCTTGGCGCGATGTCGAAGGCCGGGTTCCTGCACTGTACGACCTGCCACGGTTTCCGCACTCCGGTGCCGGAGGGCGAGACGGTGGCCGCGGCGAAGAAGGCGGTGGCGCCGAGGGCGCTCAACTGCTCCGCATGCCACCAGATGGCGGAGAACGTGCTGAAATGGGATCTTGCCAAGGATCCCCACAAGGGTTCCTGCGGGTCGTGCCACAATCCGCACACGCAGGAACAGCCGCGCGACGCGTACAAGTCGTGCGCGACGGCGCAGTGTCATGCATCGGCCGACACTCTCACGGCGTTCCACCGCGGGATCGGCACGCACCGCCTCGACGACTGCGGCGCGTGCCACGAGGCGCACAGCTGGAAGGTGAACGGGCGCGATTGCCTCGCCTGTCACAAGACGATCTACCCGGACCGGCCGCGCGCTGCGCCGCCGGTCGAGGGGGGAGCGGCAGCCGACCGGGTGCGGCACGCGCCGCTGCCGGACGATCGTCGGATGCCCATCGGGGAGAGCGGAGCGGCATCGCATCGCGGCCCGTCCCGCGCGAGTGCTGAAGCCGCTGCCGCGGTTTCGATCACGCCCGCCGCGGTCGTGCGCGCGGCTCGCTCGAGCGTGCCGTCACGCGCCCGGCGCAGCAGGCGCCGTGTCGCGCCTACTGGAGATCGCGCGCTGGCGCTGGTGGCCATGCAGGGCGGGGCTGGAGGCGCCGGCGCCGGCGACTCCGCCTTCCTGCACTCGCGGCACCGGGGAATCGCCTGCACTTCGTGCCACAGCACGTCATCGGGCACGCATGGCGGCGTGTCCATCTCGGCGCCTGCCGATTGCCTTGCCTGTCATCATGGCCCGGCACAGAAGGCTGGCTGCACTGTCTGCCATGCGACTGCGGCTCTTCCGTCACTCTCGAAGGCCGTGACGCTGCGTATTTCGGCACGCGCAACGCCGGTGGAGCGCGCGTTGCCGTTTGCCCATACGCGTCACGCAGCCCTCGACTGCGGCCAGTGTCACGCCGCTAACAGCAAGCGCACCGTCACCGCTACGTGCACGTCGTGTCACGGCGACCACCACCAGCTCGATCGCGATTGCGCGGCGTGCCACCCCACTGCCAGGGCGGGGCACGACCGAACGGCGCACGATGGGTGCGCCGGCTGCCACGCGAAGGCGCAGTTCGCAGCCGCATCATTCACCCGCCAGGTGTGCCTCGCGTGCCATCAGGAACAGCGTAATCACTACGTGGCGCGTGACTGCGCATCGTGTCATGCCGTCCCATCCCATCCCGGCGGTGCGCGATGACTGCGTCTTCACCGCGCCCCCCACGGCGGGGAGTGGTGCCCGTGATACGGGCGCTGGTCGCTGCGTCCGCGCTTATGGGCGCGGTGAGGGGCGAAGCGCAGGGCGTTCGCATCTCCGGCGTGACCTCGCTCCAGTATGTGGAGCTGCGGCCATTCGTCACCGACTCCTCGCCGATCGCGGCGGTGCCGGGAACGGGCGAGTGGCGTGAGTCGCCGGGCGGCGTGCCGGTGCTTTGCTCCGCGGTCAGCGGCTACTGCAGGTTCGAGCGATCGGGGGCGCGCGTTGGCGCATTGCCCATGCTGCAGGACATAACCGTCGCGGGGTGGGGCTGGGTGCAGGGGCTCAGTTTTCACGCCGACCTGCGGGGCCGCACTCAGGTGGGTGGCGACGGCTTCACGTGGCCGCGGGCTAACGACCACTTTAACGTCCTGGACGCATACGCGGAACTCGATCGTGGCAACTGGCGCGGCCGACTCGGTCGCCAGTGGGTCACGGGCGGGCTTGGCGTGTACAACTTCGACGGCGCCGCCGCTTCGCTGAACCGTGACGCATGGTCACTCGAGGGATGGGGTGGGCGCGCGCTGATGGGCGGGCTCAACGATGCGTATACGTCGGGGCAGCTCGCGGCGGTCGAGAACCTGCCGCCCGAGGACGGCGGGCTGATCTTTGGCGCGCGCGGGCGCTACCGGCCCGATCCGCTCACCGCAGCAACGCTCCTCTACCAGCGCGTGCTCGTTGCCGACCGGAGCGGGCTCTACTCGGAGCGCGCCGCGTTCGACGCAACCGCGCGCCGCTTTGGCGCGCAGGCCGACGTGAACCTCACGTACGACTTTGCCTACGGCGACTGGAACGAGGCGCGCCTCAGGATTGGTACCGGCGCGTACCGGACGTCGGGCGCAACGCTCCAGCTTCGCCGTTCACGCCCGTATTTCGACCTGTGGACGATCTGGGGCGCGTTCGCGCCCGTTGGATTCAACGAAGCGAGCGTGACGGCCTTCAGGAAATTGCAAGGCGCTCCCGTGACCGTTTCCGTACGCGGTGCGTATCGCAAGTACGCAGAAACCGAGGCGGGGTTCGATCTCCGCACCAACGGGTGGCGCGCCGGCGCCGACGCCACATGGTTGCCGGCGGAGTCGGCCGTGGTGACCGCATCGTACGACGTGGACATCGGCAGCGGCGCCGCTGGCTCGGACGGCCGGCTCGGCGTGCGATGGATACCCGGGAGTGACGTTTCGGTTGGCGCAGACCTGTCGGTCACGCAGAACATTTATGAGTTCCGCGTGGGCACCGGCCGCATCTACGGCGCGGCGCTGAGCGCAGCGGCGCCGGTCGCGCCGGGTACGCGCATTGCCGTTGACGCGGGCTGGTACCGGCATGCGGTGAGCAACGGCGCCGTGGGGCCGGACTGGAGCCAGCGCCGGATTTCGGCGCGGATCGAATGGGCGATCGGGCGCGATCCCGGGAGTGCGCGGCCGTGACGCCGCGTCGCTGGCCGGCCCTGCTGATCACCGCGGCCATTGCGGCCGTGGCAGCCGTATTCCCGGCGAACGCAGCGCGGCGTGATGCCAGCGCCTTTCCCCACGCGCGCCACGCCAAGCTCTTTCCGACGTGCGCCGGATGCCACGCCGGCATCGAGACTGGAGACGCCGCACGCGAGTTTCCCGCTGCCGCCTCGTGTGCGTCATGCCACGACGGCACAATCCGGCGCCGCGTGGAGTACTCGGCGCCGGTGCGGCGCGGCGCCGGGTTCCTCACCTTCTCGCATCCCGCGCACGCAGCCAGGACCGCTGACGCGACGTGCACGTCATGCCACTCGGCGCAAGGCGCGCAGTGGATGGATGTCGCCGCGGCTGCGCCGGAGCGCTGCGCCTCGTGCCACGCGCATGCCGCAGTTCCGCACCTGGACGACGCGAACAAGTGCACCACCTGCCACAGGCCGCTCGCCGCGGCCACCGCCCTGACGGAATCGCGGGTGGCGGCGCTCCCCAAGCCACCTTCGCACGAGCGGGCGGGCTTCGTCTCGACACATGGGGCGACGGCCAACGCTTCGACCGCGACCTGCGCCACCTGCCACGCCCGCGAGAGCTGCCTGCGCTGCCACGTTGACGGCACGCTTCCGGCGATTCAGACCCTTGCAGCCGACGCACGCGTAAGGCACCTGGTCGCCGGCAAGGCGCCGGTGTATCCCGTGCCTGCGACGCACTCGTCGGCGGATTTCACGCTGGCGCACGGCGCCGCAGCGCGCGCCCCCGCCGCGACCTGCAGCACTTGCCATGCGCGCGCGAGTTGCGAGACGTGCCATACGGGCGATGGCGCCGCGGGTGTAATCCGTGCCATGCCAGTGCCGGGCAAGGCGGCGGCGCCTGGCGTTCTTCTGAAGCGCGCGCCTCCTCCGGCAACGCAGGGCGTCGCGGTGGCCGCGACCGCCAAGCCGTGGACGCCGCAACCCCACCAGGCTGACACCGTACGCACCGTGCGCGTGCATCCACCGGGATTTGGCACGGCACACGGGCCGACGGCCGCGTCGGGCGCGCTGGGGTGCGAGGGTTGCCATGCGCGCTCATTCTGCTCGACGTGCCACGCCGGCGAGCGTTCGGGCGGCCGATTCCATCCAGCCGACTTCGTTTCGACGCATGCCCCGAAAGCATACGGCCGCGACACGGACTGCAGCGCGTGCCACAACCCGCAGGCGTTCTGCCGGTCGTGCCACCTGCAGGCGGGGCTCGCCATGCAGCGGAGCACGCAGCGCAGCGCGACGTTCCACAACGCGCAGCCGCTCTGGCTCATGCAACACGGGCGGGCCGCGCGCCAGGACTTGCCATCGTGCACAACCTGCCACCAGCAGACCTATTGCATGCAGTGCCATTCCCAGCTTGGCGCGCGCATCAATCCGCACGGCCCGGGATTCGATGCGTCGAGCATGGCGAGCCGCAACTCACGCATCTGCCTTGCGTGCCACTTCACGAGTCCACGCGGGCCGCAGTGATCGCATTTGCCGGGGAGAGAGCCCCATCATGACAAATAAGACACGATACCTTGCCGCCGTTTGCCTCTTTGTTGCGTCGTTTGCATGCTCGCGCGACCGCCAGGCCGGAGTCCCGCTCGGCAAGGTGGCGAGCGCGGATGCAGCGCAGCCGCAGGACGCAGCACATTCCCTCATTGGCCCCGCGGCGCTTGCGGCGCTGGATACCGGCAACACGCTGTTCCGCAAGCAGGATTACGCCGGCGCTCTCGCGAAGTACCGCACAGCAGGGGATCTTGCTCCTCAGCACTCGGCGCCGATATTCGGCATTTATATGGTTGCCAAGGCAATGGGCAACAAGGCGCTCGCCGACAGCGCGCTCGCCGCGATTCGCGACCGCAACGGCCCGCTCCCGGAGGCAGGGCACGGAATGTCGGATTCGGCGCTCAAGGCCCTTCACGCGCGGAGCAGCGGGCGCGGTACCAACGACACCTGATCGCGCGCGGTATCACCCGCGTGATGCCGTTCGCGTATGCTTCCCGGAGAGTCCGGAAGGCGCGCTAGTGCAGATCCACGGCAGCCGCGGCCCGGCCCTTGCCTGAGCGCCAGAGGAGCATCAGCGGGAGCACCGCGAGCAGCGCGATTCCGCTCCAGATGTAGATGCGCGAGAACGCCAGGACGCTCGCCTGCACCGTGAGCGCGCGATCGAGCACCGCGGCTGCGCCATGCTTTGCCAGCGCCGGATTGATTCCCCTCGACGTCAGGCCGCGTGCGTATGCGTCGAGCCGACTGAGCGCATCGGGCGCGGTTACGGTGAGGCGCTCCGCCAGCAACGCCTTCTTCTCCCGGGTGAATCGCGTGAGCATGGTGGCCATCACCGCGATTCCCAGCGAGCCGCCAAGCTGCCGCGCCAGGTTCAGCATCCCCGTTCCCTGCGCCAGGTCGCGCGGCCGCAGATTTGCGAGCGTGATGTTGTTGAGCGGGATGAAGATGAATCCCAGGCCTACCCCGCGGAGCACGAGCGGCCAGAAGAGGTCGCGCTGTCCGCTGTCGTACGTCAGCGAAGCCAACTGCCACATGCACACTCCGAAGAGCACCGAGCCAAGCACGATTACAGGCCGCCCGTCGGTCGCCATTCGCAGCCGCTTCCCGAGGATCGCCATGGTGACGGCCGACGCGATCGCGCCCGGAAGGATCACGAGCCCCGTCTGGTTGGCGGTAAAGCCGTGGAGCGTCTGCAGGAAGACGGGAAGGACGAACACGCTTCCGAAAAGCGCAAAGCCCAGCATCGTGCCCATGACCACGCCGGTGGAGAGATGCCGGTCGCGCAGGATATGGAAGTCAATCACGGGCTCGTCGGTGCGCAGTTCATGGATCACCAGCCATGTTGCCGAAACCGCCGATATCACCGTGAGCGTGACGATGAACGGCGACTCGAACCAGTCCATCCGTTCGCCGCGCTCGAGCATCCACTGCAGCGAGCCGACAGCCGTCGCGAGGAGGCCGACCCCGAGCCAGTCAACCTTCTTCGCGCGTTCCTGGAACTCCGAGTCGGTGACGTACATCCATGTCATCGCCGCGGCGACGGCGCCGATCGGCAGGTTGATGTAGAAGATCCAGGGCCAGTTCCAGTTGTCCACGATCCACCCGCCCAGCGTCGGGCCAATCGTCGGGCCGACCATCACTCCCACGCCGTACATCGCCTGGCCGATGCTGATCTCCTCGGGCGGGAACGACTCCCACAGTGTTGCCTGCGCGGTGGAGAGGAGCGCGCCGCCGCCGATGCCCTGGATTACGCGCCAGAAGACGAGCGACGCCAGCTGTGACGATGCCCCGCAGAACATCGAGGCGATGACGAACAGGATGATGGATCCGGTGAGGTACCTGCGGCGTCCGAAATACGCCGAGAGCCACGGCGACATCGGGATCACGATCACATTGGCGATGATGTAGCCCACGCTCACCCAGGTGATCTCGTCCAGCTCCGCGCCGAGGTTTCCCATCATGTGGGGAACCGCGACGTTCACGATGGACGTGTCAATGAGCTCCAGCATCGCGGCCATCGTGACGGCAATCGCAATGATGTAGCGGTGCCGGTACCGGTCCACGGCGGCGGCCTCGGGCGCGGCCGAAGACGCGCCCGCCGGGAAGGCGGAAGTCGTCATACTTGGGTTACGAAGTCGCCACGTGCACCGTGACGCTCATTCCGGGGCGAAGCGGCCGGTCAGGCCCGCACCCCCGGGTGACTCGAATGCGTGCGGGCACCCGCTGCACGACCTTCGTGAAGTTGCCCGTCGCGTTGTCCGGCGGGAGCAGCGCAAACTGCGCGCCGGTGGCTGCGCTCAGGCTCTCGAGCGTCCCCTCGGCGGCGCAGCCGGGGTAGGCGTCCACGTCAATCGCCACCGACTGGCCGACCTTGAGATCCGAGAGCTGCGTTTCCTTGAAGTTCGCGACTATGTAGTCGCTCGTGTCGGCGACGATCGTGAGGAGCGGCTGCCCTGGCTGGATGAGCTGGCCGATCTCGACTTGCTTGCGGCTCACCGTTCCCGCGAACGGCGCCGACACGCGCGTATACGAGAGCTGAAGCTTCGCGTTGTCGAGCGCGGCACGCGCGGCGGAGAGCCGGGCCTGTGCGAGCCGTGTGCCCGCCTCCGCGCTCGTCACTTGTGCTGCAGCGGTAGCCGCCTGGCGCTCGGCTACAGCGAGCGCTGCCGCTGTCTCGTCGTTGGCGGCCTGTACCGCGTCGAGTTGCTGCTTCGAGACGATCTGCTTCGCGGCGAGGTCCTTGATGCGGGCCAGGTCAGCCGCCGCCTTCGTGTGCGCGACGCGCGCGGCGTCAATCTGAGCCGACGCAACGCGGGTCTGGCTCTGTGCCGTCTGCACGGCCGCCTCGGCCTGACCCGCCTGTCCCCTGGCGCCGGCCGCCGCAACGGCCGCTGCGTAATCGGCCTCGGCCTGCGCGAGGCGCACGACGTATTCAGAACTGTCAATCAGCACGAGCGGTGCGCCGCCGGAAACGACCTGGTTGTCGGCGACCTCGATCTTCCTTACGTACCCGCCGACCTTGGCGAGAACCGGGACGATGGTACCGTCAACCTGGGCGTTGTCCGTGCTCTCGTGGTTGCGGTTGTACATGATGACCTTCGCGCCCCAACCGAGCGCGACCAGCGCGCCGATGGCGAGGAGCGGGAGCGCGATCTTACGCCCCGTTGACGGTTCTTCGGTGGCAGTGGGCCTAACGGTGGTAGCCATATGGGGAGCCGGTGGGTCAGGGAAGGTCGGTAATGGTGCCCTGGGCGCGAGCGAGCGATACGCGCGCGAGCTGCAGCGACGCGCGGGCGTCTATCGCCTGCGTGCGCGCGGCGTTGAGGGCGAGTTGTGCGGTGATCACGTCGGCGTTGCCGGTGACTCCGGCACTGAACCTGTCGCGCGCCTGCGAGAGTTCCTGCCCGGCCAGGGAGACGCGTTCTTCGGAGGCAACGAGCAACTCGCTTGCCGCCTTGAGGTCGAGCAGCGCGGAACTGACGTCGGCGGCAACCTGCTCTTCGAGGTCGCGCCGCTGGACGTCCGCCTGCCGCACGGCCAGCCGGGCTTCGTCGTTCCTGCTCGTCCGGCGGAAGCCGTCGAAGACCGGAACGGAGAGTTGCAACCCCCACGTGTAAGTGGAGAGCATGTGCTGCGTGGCCTTGCCGGTGACGCCCTGGTCAACGTAGAGCGAGAGGGCAGGGAGCGCGTCGGCGCGCGCGGCCTGCAGCGAACGTTCGGCGGCGAGCGCTTCAGCGTTTGCGGCGGCCAGGTCGGCGCGCGAGGCGGAGGCGGTACGCATGGCCGCGGTGGCGTCCGGAAGTTCCGTGACGGCGGCCGCGGGCAGTGAATCGGCCAGCGCGATCGTGGTGCCGAGCGGGAGTCCCGCGGCGCGGGCCAGGCTGATCTGGTTGCGGTCGCGCTCGGCGCGCGCGGCGATCAACTGGCTGTGGGTCACGGAGAGCTGTGCCTGCGCGCGCGTGACGTCGAGCGCCACGCCGACTCCGGCGTCGAGTTGCGCCCGCGCGATGCCGAGGAGGTCAGCTGCGAGCGATGAATCGGCCGAGAGCGCTGCGAGGAGCGCCTCGGCGTGCGCTGCGCGCACGTAAGCCGCCGCGGCGGCAGCCGCTGCCTGTTGCGCGACGCTGTTTGCCTGTTGCGCGCTCGCGTCGTGCGATGCTTCCGCTGCCCGCAGCCGCGCAAAGGCGGACGGGTTCAGGAGCGACTGCTGCAGCGAACCGCGCAGATCCCATGTCTTGACTGGCCCAAGCACCTGGCCGTTCGGGTCGAACATTGACTTGCCCGTCGCCGGGTCGGCGAACGAAATGCCGAAGCTCGCGCTGTTGAATGTGCGCTCGCCGTCGCTCGCGACTGCGCCAACGTTGGGGAGGAAACTCGCTTTCTGCTGACGGACGCGTTGGGCGGCCTGGTCGCGCCGGAGGCGCGCTGCTTCGGGCCCCGCGGTTCGTTCGACGGCCATTCGCGCCGCGCCGCCCATGGTGAGCGTAACGGGCGTTTGTGCCACCGCGGCGGTAGCGAGCAGCGCCGTGGCCGTGATCGAGAGGATGAGTGTTCGCGTCATTGATTGGCGTCCGGCTCCGGGCGCAGGGCATGGAAGACGAAGTCAACTATTGCGTCGGCGTGGGTGGCGCGGCTGATCTCGACGCCGGAACTCGTGGGCAGCGGGGTATGCGACCAAAGCGTGGTGGTGAGGATGATCGCCTTGATGATCGAGAGTGCCTCGGCCGGATCCAGTCTCCTGAACTCGCCTATATCCATGCCGCGTCGAAGAATTCCGCCAAGTACCGAGTTGCCCGCGCTGATCACCTCGTCGTAATAGAAGGCGGCGAGGTCCCGGTGTTTGTGGAGTTCAGTCATCACGAGGCGGATCCATCCCGCCGCGCCCGGGTGCGCGTGGTGCGTGAGCTGTAAGCGGATGTAGCGCTCGAGCTGTTCGCGCGGCGTGCCCGTGTCGAGGGCGCGTTCGACTTCGCGCATCCGGGGCACCAGCAGTTGGCGGACGACTTCGCGGAACAGGTCTTCCTTGCTCTGAAAGTAGAGGTAGATGGTGCCCTTCGAGACGCCCGCGCGCGCCGCGATGTCTTCGAGCTTGGCGCCTGCGATCCCGTTCTCTCCGAACGCTTCGATGGCGGCGACGAGGATCTGTTGCGGGCGTTCTTCCGGGAGCCGCCGCCACTTGGGGTCGGCGGTGGTTACTGGTGGTATGGAGGGCCTGACTGACTTTTCAGTCATTTCGTAATGAAATAAACGACACGAACATAGAGCCAGGATGAACGGTAACTTACCGTCCGGCCGTTTATTGGATGAAATGGCGACGAATCCTATGGATGCGGGCTACGGGACCGAGGAAGGCGGCCCGGCAGAAGGACTGGGGCCGATCCAGCGGGCAGGAGGCGTGCCCGGCTCTTCTGATGAGGAACCAGGCGCGCCAGCTTTGGGGCAGCCGCTACCGCTTTGCGCCCGCTGGTTGGTGAAGCGTCCAGTGGGCCGCCCACGCAGCCAACCCCTCCTCCGGCATCGGCTTGGCGATGAAGTAGCCCTGCATCCGGTCGCACCCGAGACTCTGGAGCAGGTCCCAGTCGTCGCGCTGCTGCACGCCCTCGGCCACCGAAGTCATTCCAAGGTTGCGGGCGAGCGCGATGCTGGCTTCGGCGACCGATCGCTTACTGGGCGATTGCGCCGCGCCGTTGGCGAACTGCTTGTCGATCTTGAGCACGTCGAACGGGAGGCGGCGGAGCTGGGTCAGCCCCGAATGGCCGGTGCCGAAGTCGTCTATCGCGAGCGAGAAGCCCTTGAGGCGGAGCCGGGTTGCGACGTCGAGCATGCGCAGCGCGTCGTTCGCTATGGATCGCTCGGTGAGCTCGAGCGTCACCTGGGTGGCCTCCACTCCTGCTGCCTGAACCTCGGCGAGCAGTCGCTCCGGGAGGTCAACGCGGTCGAACGCCTTGGCGTGCACATTGATCGAGACGTGGATCGGCTGCCCGCCAGTGCTCCATCGGCCGGCAAACGCGAGAACCTCGCGGAGGGAAGTGGCCAGCAGCCACTCGCCGAGGGTATCGGACTCCTCGCAGATACCGGTGAACACGTCGGGCCCCACCAGGCCGTGCGCAGGGTGTGACCAGCGAACCAGCGCCTCCACGCCGGTGAAGTCGCCGGACTTCATGCCGATGATGGGTTGGTACAGCACCTGCAGCTTTCCCTCGGTGAGCAGCCGGCGGAGCGTATCGTGCGAGATGTGCGGCGGTGCTGGCGCGTCGGCGCGTGACTCTTCGACGGCGGCGAGCAACAGAGGGCGCAGCTTGTCTGCGTTGAGCGGCTTCGCCACGGTTCCCAGCACCCGCAGTCCGAGCTCAGAAGCGAACATCGCCGACGTCTCCAGCACCCGGTCGCCTTCCATGGTCGAAATGATGACCGCGGCCTGCGCCCGTACTGCCGACAGCGCGCGAAGGAACTCGACGCCGTCAATGTTCGGCATCTTGAGGTCGCAGATGATGACGTCGAACTCCGCGCCTGGTTCGGTTACGAGGGCGAGCGCGGAACGGCCGTCCTCTGCTTCCGACACCCGTGTAACCTCGAACTGGCCGAGTGTCCGGCGAATCCACTTGCGAACGTGCTCCTGGTCGTCCACGACGAGGACGCGCAGCGTGCTGAAGCGGAGCTGCTGGTCGGGGTTGGCGTCGAGCGTGGCTACCGTCATGTAAGCATTCCCGCGGAAGGCCGCAACGGCGGGTGCCTTGCCATCTTGCGGCAATGAAGGCGATGGAGGATCCTGCGTCGAGTATCGGCAGGGATCGCCAGCGGGTTAACAGCTGGGTACGCCAGCGGGTTGACAGCGGGGTCCGCCTGCCAGCGGCCGATGCTAAGGGCAATGGCACCAGATACGATGGCTGCTGCCGGACTGCCCGAAGCGCTTGTCCGCGAGGCGCCGGTGGCGGTTCTCGTGTACGACGTGGAGAGTGGCGCCTGTACGGCGACGAGCCGCGGGGCGGATGCGATGCTCGGCGTAGGTGCAGATGGGCTCACGGCCCCACCGCTCGTGGCTGGGGCGTGGTGGAAGCCGCCCGCGCTGATTGATGCCATGCGCGACTCGTTGGCGTCCGGCACTACCGTGGCGCACGTCGAGGGCGTGACTGCTCCGGGAGGCGCGGCCATGATCCTGTCCTACCGCATCCAGCCAGCCGCCGCGGATGGCCGCGCGTTGCTGTTCACATGGGTAGAGGACGTTACGCATCGCGATGATTGCGGTGAATGGCGGATCGCGGCTGAACGAAATGACGTTGTCGTCGGGGTGGTCGGCGACATCGCCCATCAGTTCGACAACCTGCTGACGGTGATCACGAGCTACGGCGGCCTGATGCGCCATGCGATGCCGGCCGACGATCCATCGCGAGCGGACCTGGATGAGATCCTGAGCGCGGCCGAGTCGGCAATCGCGCTGTCGGCGGAGTTCAGGACACTGCGGCGCACGCGCGGGGGGCGTGTCGAGCCGGTGGATCTTGGCGAAGTCGTCCTGCGGGTCGTGCGCATCCTGAAGCGGCTGGCCGGGCCGGGCGCGTCGCTGCGGGTGCAGCCGCCGCCCGGCGGCGGTTGCGTCGTTGAGGCCAACCCTGCGGACGTCGAGCATGCACTCGTCAATGCGCTGCTGCTGGCAAGGGAACTCGCTGACGGGCAAGGCGTGCTGGATCTGTCGGTGCAACGCCGCGAGGGAGGCCAGGGCGGCGAATGCTGCGTGTTGATCGGCCTCCCGCAGCCGGTTGCGGCTCCGGGCGATACGTCGCGACTGAATGGCCTTGCGGCCTCGTTCCTGCGGGGGCCAGCGTCGGCCAGCAGGTACGGTAGCGGGTTATCGCTTGCGGAGCGGGTCGTGCGCGGGTGCGGCGGAAGTCTGCGCATCGCGGCGCCTTCAGGCGCTGCAGCGACGGTGGAACTGGCGTTTCCGGCGGAACTGCCGCGGGGGCGCTGAGCCACCGCGGCAGGACGCGGCCGCCGGTCAAGTTTGGGGAACCCCGTGCCGATGCTTCCGGGTGATGGTCTTGCGCTCAGCGCGCCGCAGGAGGAACGCGGCGCATCACCTCCGGATGGCCTGGCACAGTGGACATGGACGCTTCCCTGGACAACAGCGACATCGTCAAGGATTTCCTGATCGAGAGCTACGAAGGGCTCGACCAGGTTGACCGCGATCTTGTGGCACTCGAAGACCTGCCCTCCGATACGGAACTGCTGAACCGCATCTTCCGATGCGTTCACACCGTCAAGGGAACCTGCGGGTTCCTGGGGTTCTCGAAGCTCGAGGCGGTGACGCACGTTGGCGAGAGCCTGCTCTCGAAGCTGCGCGACGGCGTGCTGGTCGTGACGCCCGGGCTTGCGAGTGCGCTTCTCTCGCTCGTTGATGCGATTCGCGAGATGCTCGGGCACATCGAGGCCGACGGCTCGGAAGGCGACGGGGACTACATCGCGCTGACTACGGAGCTGAATCGGTTCCTCGCCGCGGCCGCTCCGCCAAACCCGCAGCAGGCGCAATCAGCGAGCCCGCCTTCGGCGGCGCCGGATCTGCCGTCTGTGGCGTCAACGCACGCCGTTGGCACCCCGCAAGCGCCGGCGCGCGCGTCAACCGCGGTTCACGACGCCGCTGAAGCCGGAGCAGATGGCAAGAGTGGCGGCGTCGCGGACACGAGCATTCGCGTTGACGTCGGCCTGCTCGACAAGCTGATGACGGCGGTCGGTGAGCTGGTGCTCGCGCGCAACCAGATCCTTCAATACGCCGCGGCCAGCTCCCAGGGGACGGCTTTCCTCGCAGCCACGCAACGGCTGAACCTGCTGACCACGGAGCTGCAGGAAGGGGTGATGAAGACCCGGATGCAGCCCATCGGGAATATCTGGAGCAAGCTCCCGCGGGTCGTGCGCGACCTATCGGTTGCGTGCGGCAAGCAGATGCGCCTCGAGATGGACGGCCAGGAGACCGAGCTCGACAAGACTATAATCGAAGCCATCAAGGATCCGCTCACGCATATCGTCCGCAACGCAGTGGATCACGGGATCGAAGCGCCGTCCGAGCGTGTGGAGCGCGGCAAGGCTGCGGAGGGCGTGCTGCAACTGCGCGCCTTCCATGAGGGCGGGCAGGTCAACATCGAGATCACGGACGATGGGCGCGGACTCGATCCCGAGCGGCTCAAGGCCAAGGCGGTTGAAAAGGGTTTCCTCGGCGCCGAGCATGCGCAGAGACTGAGCGACCGCGAGGCGTTGAATCTCATCTTTGCCGCCGGCTTCTCGACGGCAGCGAAGGTCACGAACATTTCCGGGCGTGGCGCGGGAATGGACGTAGTTCGCTCGAACATCGAGCGCATCGGTGGGACGGTTGACGTCCAGAGCGTACTCGGCCAGGGCGCCACCGTGCGGATCAAGATTCCACTCACGCTCGCCATCATCCCGGCGCTCGTAGTGTCGTGCTCAGGCGCGCGCTACGCGATTCCGCAGGTGAATCTCGTCGAACTGGTGCGGCACGAGGCGCGCGATGGTGGTTTGGGCCTGGAGCGCATTCACGGCGCGCCTGTGTACCGGCTGCGCGACAACCTCTTGCCGCTCGTGTTTCTGCGGAGCGCCCTCGGCGCGGACGCCAATGAGGCGGAGGCGCTCAACATCGTCGTGCTCCAGGCCGACGGGCACATCTTCGGGCTCGTCGTGGACCAGATCAATGACACTACCGAGATCGTCGTGAAGCCGCTCAGCAAGCACTTGCAGGGAATCGCGACCTTTGCGGGCGCGACAATCATGGGTGACGGGCGGGTTGCGCTGATTCTCGACACGATGGGCCTTGCGCAGAACGGTCACGTCATCGCCGACAGCACAGATCGCGCGGTGCGCGAGCAGGCGTGCAAGGTCGAAGAGGGCGCCTCGCGTCAGACGCTGCTCATCTGTGGCAGCGGCGATGGGCGGCGTGTTGCGATCCCGCTCTCGAGCGTCGCGCGACTGGAGATCTTCCGCCGTTCGCTCATCGAGTGGACCGGCGAGAACGAGGTGGTGCAGTATCGGAATCAGATTCTGCCGCTCCTGCCTCTCTCGCGCCTCGTGGGCCTCACGGCGAACATCTCCGATGCGGAATCGGTGCCCGTTGTGGTGTATGGCGATTCAGGGCGCGCGGTGGGGCTCAAGGTGGACAGCATCCTCGACATCGTGGAGGAGTCCGTCAACCTCGAGCACGCGATTGGACGCGAAGGAGTTCTGGGTGCTGCAGTCGTGCAAGCGAAGGTCACGGACGTGCTCGACATCGCGGGCATCGTGCGGCGAGGGGCGCCGTGGCTCGAAGACAACACCGATCAGCGTGAGGTCGCCTGACAATGTCCGACATGCAGCAATACTGCACGTTCGTGCTCGACGACTTCCTCGTGGGCGTGGAAGTGGGGCGGGTCCAGGAGATCATCCGCTACCAGGAGATGACGCCCGTGCCACTGGCGCACCGCGTTGTCCAGGGCTTGATCAACCTGCGCGGGCAAATCGTCACGGCGCTCGATCTGCGCCGCCGCCTCGGGCTGCGCGAGCGGCCTGCTGGCCGGCACCCCACGAACGTCGTGGTGCGCACCACTGACGGCGCGGTCAGCTTCCTGGTGGATGAAATCGGGGATGTAGTCGAGGTGGACGACGGCTCATTCGAACGGCCGCCCGAGACGCTGGGTGGTATCGCACGCCAGTTGATAGTTGGTGCGCACAAGCTGCGCGACCGCCTGCTGCTGGTACTCGATGCCGACCGCGCTGCGAACCTCCGCGTGGACGGAGAGGAGGAACGCTCTGGCTAGAACGCATGCCAACCCGGTCGCCTGGCGTAGTCCCTTCTTCTGTTCGCAACCCTTCAATCACGGTAGAGATCAATGAAGCTCTCCATTCGACAGCAACTCCTTGGCGCGTTCGGGGTGACTCTCGCGGTCTTGCTCGGCGTGTCGCTCTTCCAGATACAGAAGATCCGCAGTGGGAACGAGAAGGCGGGAGTACTGCAGGCAAACGTGGCAAAGCAGGATCTTACCGGCACGATCGCGACCAATTTCGCCCTTGGACGCCTCGCGATCTACCGAGCCCTGGCATCGGCGCCCGCGCAATATGAGGGGTTGGGCAGAGAGCTCGACAGTCTATCGCGCGCCACGCAAGCCAACATTGATTCACTGGCGAAGATTACGACGGGCGAAACCGCGGTATCGGTGAAGGAACTGGCGCCCGCCTGGAAGACATACGCGGACGCGCGCGGCGAGGGAATGCGGCTGATTCGCGCGGGCAGGCCTGACGAAGCCAAGAAAGTGATAACTGGCGCGGCGGCGGCCGCGTTTGCCATCGTAAACGAGAAGAACGCGAAGGTTACCCTCGCGATCACCAAAGACGCGGCAGACACATACGCGGCGGTGCAGGCAGAGGCGACGCGTGTCCTCTGGACCGTGACGATTGTCATCGCCCTGGTTGTCGTTGGCGTGATCGTCCTTGCCCTCTGGACCGCCGGGAAGATCACGAGGCCCCTGAACGAGACCGTGAACGTCCTCCAGCACGTCGCCGACGGCGACCTCACCCCCCGCCTCGTCGTGCGCTCCGAAGACGAAATCGGGCAGATGGGCGTGGCGCTCAACACGGCGCTCGAGTCCGTAAGCACGGCGATGGCGGCAATCGGGCAGAACGCGCAGGCACTGGCTTCATCGTCCGAAGAGCTGAGCGCCGTAAGCACGCAGATGGGCGGCAACGCAACTGAAACCTCCTCTCAGGCGAGCGTGGTGAGCGCCGCCGCCGAGCAGGTGAGCCGGAACGTGCAGACGGTGGCGACCGGCACGGAGGAAATGAGCGCCAGCATCCGGGAGATCGCAAAGCACGCGACCGACGCCGCCAAGGTGGCCAACGCGGCGGTGACCGTAGCCGAGAGCACGAACGCCAGCATCGGGAAGCTCGGCGAGTCGAGTGTCGAGATCGGCAACGTCATCAAGGTGATCACATCCATCGCGCAGCAGACGAACCTCCTCGCGCTGAACGCGACCATCGAAGCGGCGCGTGCCGGTGAGGCTGGCAAGGGCTTCGCGGTAGTGGCGAACGAAGTGAAGGAACTGGCCAAGGAGACAGCCAAGGCCACGGAGGACATCAGCCAGAAGATCGAAGTGATTCAGGGCGATACGAAGTCGGCGATCGAGGCAATCACGCAGATCACCACGATCATCGCGCAGATCAACGACGCGCAGACGACGATCGCGGGCGCCGTCGAAGAGCAGACAGCCACGACGAACGAGATGGCTCGCAACGTGGAGGAGGCGGCCAAGGGGAGCGCCGAGATTGCGCAGAACATCACCGGGGTGGCGCAGGCAGCGGAGAGCACCTCGAGCGGAGCGGGCAACTCGCAGGTCGCGGCCAATGAGCTCGCGCGGATGGCAGCGGAGCTGCACGAGATCGTATCGCGGTTCAAGTTCGACCAGCAGGTGAAGGCCACGGCGCAGGCCGACGTGGTAGACCTGCGGTCACGGAAGGCCTCGGCCGGGGCAGCGCCAGCCGCGCGCCGCGCGGCGTAGGCGGAGCGGTTGATGCACCTGAGTTCACAACAGGCCCGGGGCGGCCGGCGCGGATGCGTGAGCGTTCGCGCCGGCTGCCCCCGGCAGCTGGTCGCCGTTCGAGGCCGGCCTCGCCCGGCGCTGGCAGCCGTTGGACCGCGGACTCTACGTCGAACCTGTGGATGGTGCCCCGATGCGCGCACTGATCGTTGACGACTCGCGGGCCGTCCGTGCCATGATTGGCCGGATAGTACGCGAACTGGGCTTCTCGGTTGTGGAGGCAGGCAACGGAGCCGAGGCGCTTGCCAGGCTGGCCGAAAGCGGCACGGCGGATGTGGCGCTGGTGGACTGGAACATGCCCGAGATGAACGGGGTCGAGTTCGTCGTCGCGGCGCGCGCGGTGCCTGCGTACGCGTCCATGCGCATCGTGATGGTGACCTCCGAGAGCGAGATGGGGCGCGTAGCGTCCGCGCTGGACGCCGGCGCCAACGAGTACCTGATGAAGCCGTTCGATGCCGAAGCGCTCCGGGAGAAGCTGGCGCTCGTGGGCGTCGGGGCGGCCTGAACCGTGCCGCGGATCCGCGTCCTGGTGGTTGACGATGCTGTCGTGGTGCGGCGCGTCGTGACCGGTGCGCTGGCGGAAGACCCTGACATCGAGGTGGTGGGCGCCGCGGCGAACGGACGCATAGCGCTTGCCAAGATCGAGCAGGTGAACCCCGATGTCGTGACGATGGACATTGAGATGCCGGAGATGTCGGGGCTCGAGGCGCTGCGTGAACTGCGCAAGACGCACCCGGCGCTCCCGGTGATCATGTTCAGCACGCTCACCGAGCGTGGCGCAACCGCAACGCTCGAAGCGCTGGCCCTCGGCGCCAGCGACTATGTCACGAAGCCGGCGAACGTCGGGAGCGTCGCCGCGGCGCAGCAGCGCATCCGGGAGGATCTGATCCCGAAGATGAAGGCGTTGTGCGCGCGCAAGCTCCTCCTGGTGTCGCGCGCCGTAGGCGGTCCCGCCGCCGCGGGAATGCGCCCGACGCCAACCGGCCAGCCACGCATACAGCCGGCAGCACGCAGCGGACTCGCGCCTCAGCGTGTTGACGTGGTTGCGATCGGCGTGTCCACCGGCGGGCCGAACGCGCTCTCGACATTGCTGTCCGGCCTGCCCGGGAATCTGCCGGTCCCGATCGTGATCGTGCAGCATATGCCACCGCTGTTCACCAGGCTTCTTGCCGACCGCCTGCGCCAGTCGTCGCGGCTGGATGTTCGCGAAGGCGTGAACGGCGGCGCTCTGGCTCCGGGCAGGGTATGGATCGCGCCGGGCGATCATCATATGACCGTGCGGCTCAGCGGTGGTGGGGTGCGGCTGGCGCTGAACCAGGAGCCACCGGAAAACTCCTGCCGCCCAGCGGTTGACCCGCTCTTCCGATCCGTTGGCGCGACATACGGGGCGAACGCGCTTGGCGTCATCCTCACCGGGATGGGCAAGGATGGATTGCGGGGCTGCGAGGAGTTCGTGGAGCGTGGCGCCGCCGTGATTGCGCAGGACGAGGCCACGTCGGTGGTGTGGGGGATGCCCGGATTCGTCGCAAACGCGGGCCTGGCTGACCGTGTGCTGCCGTTGCATGAGATCGCCGGCGAGATCGCGCGGCGTACGTTGGCGGGGCGTGGCGGCAACGCCGCGGTCGAGCCCGTTGCGGCGGGAACCACTGCCCGATGACGACGACAACGCCCATCGCCGACGCGGACTTCGACTTCGTGCGGGCCATCGTCCGCGCAGACTCGGCAATTGCGCTCGAGGCAGGGAAGGAGTACCTCGTCGAGTCGCGGCTGCTGACCCTGGCGCGGAGCCAGGGGCTCGATTCGGTGGGTGCGCTCGTTGCGCAGCTCCGGCAGCGGCCTGCCAGCGACCTGAGGTACAAGGTTGTCGAGGCAATGACAACCAACGAGACGTCGTTCTTTCGCGACATTACTCCGTTCGACGCGCTTCGCACGCACATCATCCCCGATCTGCTCGTTCGCCGGGCGCAGTGCCAGCAGATCCGCATCTGGTGCGGCGCGGCCTCGACGGGCCAGGAACCGTACAGCCTTGCGATGCTCCTGCGCGAGCACTTTCCCGCGCTGAGTTCGTGGAAAGTGCAGATCACCGCGACCGACATCTCGCGGGAAGTGCTCGAGAAGGCAAGGGCTGGTCGCTACGGCCAACTGGAGGTCAACCGCGGACTCCCCGCGCCGCTCCTCCTGAAGTATTTCGAGCGTGACGGAGTGCATTGGCAGATCAAGCCGGTGCTGAAGAGCATGGTGTCGTTTCGCGAGATGAACCTTGTCGGGCCGTGGATGATCGGGGAAGCCGATATTGTGCTGCTGCGAAACGTCCTCATCTACTTCGAAGTGGACGTCAAGCGCCAGATCCTCGGGAACATCAGGCGCGTAATGCGGCCCGACGGCTACCTGCTGCTCGGCAGCGCGGAGTCCACGATGAACATTGACGACAACTACAAGCGGGTGCCGGTGGGCCGGGCCAATGCATATCAGGCCGCGGCGGCACAGGAGCGGGCAGCATGACCGACCTGCAGAGCGCGATCACCCCGACGATTGCCGACATCTGGGAGTCGGTGCTTGGCCTCGCGGTGGCGCAGGTGGACGACGCCGTAGAGCCCGGGTTTGCCGCCGTCGCCGGTTGTGTGCACCTGACCTCGGATCCGCCAGCGGCAATCGTTATAGAGTGCGACGAGCCATTCGCGCGGCTCATCGCATCGCGCATGTTCGGCGCACCCGAAGATTCGCTCGCCGACGCCGATGTATACGATGCGATCGGCGAGATGGCGAACATGGCGGCCGGGAACCTCAAGGCGGCGCTGGCCATCTCCGCGAACGTCTCGCTGCCGATCGTGACCCACGGCACGGGTATCGCGACGCGCCTGCCGAATGGCAACTGCGCTGCGCAGCAAGGGTTCCGCTGCGGCGAGGCGAAGTTCACGGTGCGTGTGTTAGAGGGCCCGGCGTCTGCATGATCCCGATACGCACACGGCAGGTCGTGCGGCTAATGCCGCGCCGCGCCGCGGACGACAATCAAGTACGCATGGGGCAGCGTGTGTCGTGACGACGGCACCGGGGTGCGTCGTTGCGGCTCACGGATTCATCGGGAGGGGACGCGATGGGCCGCCACAGGAGTGACGGAACCCAACCCGCGCTGCGGCTCGTGGGCGGTGGGCTGGGTGGGCCGGACGGTACGCCGCCGTCGCCCACCCGCAAGAGGTGCGCGCTGGTGGTGGACGACGAGCGTCAGGTGATGGTGGTCATCTGCCGGATCGTCGAGAGCATGGGCTGGGCCGCGGCGGGGTTTCGCGATCCCCGCCTTGCGCTCGCCTCGCTGGAGCGCAATCCTGGCGCGTACGACATCATCCTTACCGACCTGCGGCTCGGTGACGGAAACGGCCTCGATGTGGCGGCTGGGGCAGTGCGACTGTGCCCGGCCATGCCCGTTGTGCTGCTGTCTGGCGCGCCGCTTCCGGCTACCGCCTGGGAGGTAGCCGCGGACGCGGGCGTCCGGATGGTCATCTACAAGCCCTTTCGCATCCATGAGGTGATGGATGCCGTCCGGAGCCTCGCCGGAGGCGGCGAGGATCGGCCGCCGTCAGGAGCGAACGTTGCCGTCGTCGGTTCGCGGAAGCAGTGACGCCGTGGCGCACGGGTTGACACTCACCGGCGCTGTACGCCACCAGGCCGCGACTGACGCGGCTGGCGTGGCGACCCCGGACGATGGCATCCGCGACGCGGCGCGGCTGCAGCACCGGATCGGCGAACTCGAGCGCCAGCTGCAGCAGAGCCAGCGGCTCGAGATACTCGGCCGGCTGGCCGGCGGCGTAGCGCACGACTTCAACAACCTCCTCACGATCATCACCGGCCATGTCGAGTTGCTGGCGCTCGCGCCATCGCTGCCGCCCGACGTGCGGGACGCACTCGAGCAGGTGCGCGAGGCCGCCGGAAGGGCGGCTCAGCTCACGGGCCAGCTCCTCGCGTTCAGCAGGCAGAGCGCCGCCGAGTCGGAGTCCGTGGATGTGAACCGCCTCGTGCGCAGCGAGAGCAGCATGCTGCGGAGGGTCGTTGACGAAGACATCCACATCCATACGCACCTCGAAGATGAACTGCCCGAGGTGCGCTGCGATGGCGGCCGGTTGGCGCAGGTGATAATGAACCTCGTGCTCAATGCGCGCGATGCCATGCCGTCGGGCGGCACGCTCTCCGTTTCCACTGCAGTCGTAACGGTGCGGCAGGACGACGCGAGGCATCCGGGCGTGTTGCAGCCAGGCGAGTACGTCCTCCTGACCGTTGGCGACACCGGCGTCGGGATGTCCGAAGAGGAGAGAGCGCGCGCCTTCGAGCCGTTCTTCACGACCAAGGGCGAGGGTCGCGGAACGGGGCTTGGCATGGCGACCGTTCAGGCAATCGTGAGGGAAAGCGACGGATACATCACCCTCGCGAGCGCCGTTGGCGCTGGCACGACGGTGCTCGTCTATCTCCCGGTCGGGGAGCGACACGACCGGGCGGTGGGGGCAGGCGAGGAGCCGCAAGAAGCCGCGGGCCGCGGCGAGACCGTGCTGCTCGTCGAGGACGACGCCGCCGTGCGCGCGTTCGTGGGCGCCATCCTTACGGATCACGGGTATAGCGTGATTGCCGCCGCGGACGGGGCGGAGGCGTTCGGTCAGCTCGACTCTGCGCTCGCCCGGGTGGACCTGGTGGTGACCGATGTCGTCATGCCCCACAGGAGCGGTCGCGCCGTCGTCGCGCACGCGCAGCGGCTGAACCCGCGCGTACGTGCGCTGTACGTCAGCGGGCACACGGAAGACGCAATCGTGCGTCAGGGAATCCTGCGCGACGACGTGGTGCTGCTGCAGAAGCCGTTTTCTCCGTCAACCCTGCTGCGCGCGGTGCGCGAGGCGTTGGGCCCGTGATGCGCGCGGGGCCGGCCGTGATACGCCGCGAGGGCAGGGCCTGGCTCTCCATCGCACTGACGCTGGCCGGGCTCTGCGGCGCACGGTCCGATGTTCGCGCCCAACGTTCGCCGGGCCAGCAGCGGGGTCGCGATGCTCCCGGATGGACACTGGGCTCGACAGCCGAAGAGGTGCGCCGTGCCGAAGGGGAAGCGGACCGGGTGGACCTGCTCGCTTCGCTCGGATACCAGGCCTGGCACTACGGCCAGGCGTGGGTGCGCATCGCGCTTTCAGGCGATACCGTCATCGGGTGGTGGAATCCCGGTGCGCGTCTCGCTGTGTACCTGCGGCCGGGGGCCGACACGGGCGTCGGCATCGGCGTTGCGCGCGCGTCCACACTGAGTGACGTCGTGCGGCTGCGCGGCACGCCGGACGGTTACACGCCGGACCGTCTGCGTGGCGCCATAGTCCTGCGCTACGGGGTGACGTCGCTCGTGATTGACGCGGCGACCCGCAGAGTCGTTGGACCGGATGCTCCGGAGGGCGGTGCGAGCGAAGGTGTTGGGCTGACGGGTGAAGCGCGTTCGAAGGACCCGCCGCGCGGGCCCGCAACGCTGAGGGCGCAGGCCACGCTTGCAACCGCGGGCCGTGACGGCCGGGTGGATGCCGACGGATCCATGGCCCTCGACATCACCGTCTCCAATGGCGGCCCGGCCACGGCGCGGATGCTGGCGCTGAGCGTGAAGGGCGCTGGCGCCGCGATCCAGCCGGATGGCGCATGGCCATCGCTCGACTCCCTTGCCGCCGGCGCGGCGTACACGTTCCGTCTTGCGCTCATGGTGAGCGACGTTCCGCGCGACACCGTCCTCGACATCGCCATCGCCATCAGCGAAGCCGGGCGATTCGATCTGGACCCGCCGCTTCGGGTGCGCGTGCCGCTGCGGCCAGCGCTACCGCCCCGTCTGGTCCTGAAGGAAGTGGCGGTCGAGGGTCGTCCCGGCGAGAGCCGGATCGAGCCGCGCCAGGTGGTGGACATTGCGGTTCGTATCGAGAACGCAGGGGAAGGGCAGGCGCGCGACGTGAGGGCGATCGTCGTGCCCGGTGCCGGCATTCACCTTGTGCCGGGCGCGCGCGACGACTCGATCCTGGGCGCGATGGCTCCGGGCGACGCCCGCGAACTGCGCTTCTCGGCGTTCAGCGATTCCCGCGCGGCCGGGTTCCCCGTCACTGTAATCGTGCGCGAGGCACGCGCACGATTCGACACCAGCTTCACGCTTCCGCTCGTGCTCGACCGGACGACGCGGTCGCGGGTTGAGCTCCTCCGTCCGCGCGACAGCCCGCTGGATGCACGCCCGACGGCGCCGGCCCTCGTATCGAGCGTTGACACAGGGGTGCCGCGCGCGGCGCTCCGGCCCGGTACGGTCGCGGTCGTGCTGGGTGTCGAGCAGTATGAGCACGCGCCGGCCGCGCGCTTCGCGCAACGTGACGCGGCCGTGTTTCGTGAGTACGCGCAGGCTCTGTTCGGCACCGGCGACGACGCGTCACGGCTGTTCTACGGGGTCAACGAAGAGGTGTCGCTCAGCACGATGCGCAAGCTGTTCGACCCCGGCGGCTGGTTAGCGCGAAGGGCCGATGCGACTACCGACGTCGTGGTGTTCATCGCATCGCATGGAACGGTGGACGTCAAGGCGAGGGCGGCGTACCTGCTTCCGAGCGACGCCGACCCGGCGTATCCCGCGCAGACAGGAGTGGCGCTCGACTCGCTGCTCGACCGGCTCGGGGCGCTCCCGGCGCGGTCGGTGACCGTCTTCCTCGATGCGTGCTTCAGCGGAACGACGCGCGATGGATCCTCACTGGTTCCGTGGACCCGTGACGTAAGCGTCAGCATCGAACACCCCGCCCTCAAGTACCCGAACATGGTCGTCCTGGCGGCAGCAGGCGCGGGCGAGACAGCCATGGAGTGGGCTCAGCAGCGCCATGGCCTCTTCACCTATTGGCTGCTCGACGGCATGCGGGGCGCCGCGGACGCCAACGCCGACGGCATCGTGGACGCTGGCGAGCTGGGTGACTATGTAGCGCGCCGGGTGCGCACGACTGCCGCGGAGATCGGTCGCGAGCAGTCGCCGCAGCTCATCACGCGCAACCGCCGCATGCCGCTAGTATGGCTGCCGCCGGGATGACTTGCGTGTTTGGCTGGCTTCCGACGCTTCCTGGCGCGCGGCTCACCTTGGTGGCGTACGCCGTGCTCGGCTGTGCCGCGGTGGGAGCGCCGGCCGGACAGCGTGCAGCCCCGGCTTCGGCGCCCGTGCCTCCAGGCGACAGCGTGTGGGTAGTGGTGGAGCGCGAGGCCGCGCTGGGGAGCGATGGCGTCGCCGCTGAGGTCAGCCGAAGCGCGCTGTACGGCGCACTCGCCGACGCGGTCGCGCAAGCGGGCGGCGCCATCGTGCAGAGCAGTTCGGTAGCGGTACGCAGCGATTCCGGCGGCGGCATCCACGATGCGTACGTGAGGTCGCTTCACGTGGAAGGCCGCGGCATCGCGATCGGGTGGACCGTGCTGTCGGAGGGATGGAGGGTGCGGCGAACAGCGGGCGGCGCCGGCGTGCCCACGTACGCCATCCGCGTGCGCGTGCTCGTCAGGCGCGAACGCGACGGCCCTGACCCCGCGTTCACCGCGTCCCTGCGGCTGTCGTCGCCGACGTGCGTCGTGCGCGGGCCGGCGCTCACAGATGGCGAGGAGATTCAGGTTGCCGTGGCGGCGAGCGCCGATGCGAAGTGGATCATCCTGAGCATGGCCGACGACTCCGTCAGCATCCTCGCGCCCAATGGCATCGAGCGCGAGGTGGCGAGCGAAGCCGGCGAGTGGCGGGCCGTCCCGGCCGACTCGTTGCGTGCCATCGGCCTGCGGTTCCGCTGTTCGCTCGATCCATCGCGGAGCGCGAGCCATGAGTCCATCATTGCCGTGGCAACGCGCGCCCTTGTGGCGCCACCGGTGGCTGGGGAAGGCGCGCGGCGGAAGGTTGGCCTGGAGGAGTTCAACCGGTGGCTTGCGGCGATCCCGCCCAGGGAGCGGTCGCTGGCCACGGCCAGCCTCGAGGTACGGAAACAGCCATGAGGGCCGATACTGGGAGTCAGGGGAACTGTCCATGAGACTCCGCTTAGCCCTTGCAACGACGGTGGCCGCGTGCGTGACGTCGGCCTGTGGCGCCGCGCGCACCGGCGGCCCGGCAGCTGCGAGCCGTGCGCCGCTGCGTGACATGCCCGGCTGGTATCGTTCGCCGCCGAAGTCCGACGGCGACTGGGTCTTTGCGCCGGCAACGGCAACGTCGAAGGATCTGCAGATGGCCTTCGATCGCGCCGAGATGGAAGGCCGCCTTGGCATTGCGACGCAGCTCGAGGTCAAGTATGCGGCGCTTACGAGGCGCTTCTCCGAAGAGACGGGGCTTGCCAGCGACGCTGAATTGCTCAAGGAGTATGAGCAATCGTACAAGGCGGTCGTTAGCCAGGTGCTCGTCGGCAGCCGCTCGCGCGAGCGCAAACTGGTGCTGGAGGGTAGCGTGTACCGCGCGTGGGTGTTGATGGAGATGCCAGTGGGCGAAGCCAGCAGGCAACTCGTCGAACGCATGGCGCAGCAGCAGGCCGCGTACGCGCGCCTGCGCGCAACCGAGGCCTATAAGGAACTGACGCGGGAAGTGGAGAAGTACGAGGCATCGCGGAAGAAGTGACGAACGCGTGCGGGCGGCATCGCACACAATTGCATCCACGTGGAGGAATGATGCTGTTCGAGCCCGGCGGAACGGAGTGCTCTTCGGGTGCGCTGATGCAGGCGTACACCGAGATTCGGGTGATGCTCGAGAACCTCAGGCATAGCCGCGATTCCCTCCGTCAGGCGGCGAGCGAACGCCTCCGTCACACTACAGAAAAGTTGCGCGAGGTGACCTCCGTTACCGAACAGGCCGCCACCGACATACTGGACCGCCTGGACGGCGCGTTGCGGCTCGTTGACGAACTGGACGGACTGGACACCGGCGGCAGTGAGGCGGCAGCCGCGGCGCGCAACCGGCTGCGTGACGAACTCTACGTTGCCCAGGGCGGGCTGCAGTTTCAGGATATCGCGGCGCAGCAACTGGCGCATGCCACGCAGATGATCGAGCAAATCGAGGTGCGGCTTGCGTCGGTCGCCGAACTCCTCGATCCGCGCGCGCTGGTGGCGTCCAGTCCGGCGCTGCCGGCCGAGCCGGCAGACTCGAGGTCGCTGGCATTCGCGCCAACGGCAACCATGTCGAACCCCGAGGCCCGCCAAGCCCTTGCTGACAGGATCTTCGAGGCGCCCGCGGCCTGACGACCAGAGGGCGGCGCAATTCCGGGGACGTACGCGACTTCCATGTACCTGACGCGGAGCCCGCTCTTCGACGACCGGTTTCGGCTGGCTGGCTGCGCACTGGCTGGCAGCCCGGCCGACGGCACGGCTAATTGCCAGGCCTCCTTTCCGCCGCTGAGCGCGCTGACGCCTGAAGTCGTCGCTGACTATGGCGGCGGCAGCCGCATCTGGGTGCCGCTCGCGCCGGACGCGCTCTACGACCGCGCATTCGTCCCCGGGCTGCGCGATGCCACGGTGCTCGAGGTGCCCGCGTCGCTGGCTGCCGACGGGCAGGCGGTCGCGGCATGCCGCGACTGGAGCGACGCAGGGTTCCGCATTGCCGTGCGCGCGGCCCAGAGGGGCGGAAGGCAGGAACAGCTCTACTCGCTGGCTTACGCAATATCGTTCGACGCGGGGGGTTGCTGCCGCGAAGCCGCGGACGGATTCGCCAAGGAGTTGACCGGACTGGGGCGGCCGCTGGCGGCCGTTGGCGTTGATTCGCTGACGGAGCACGCCACTCTTCGCAATGCGGGCGTGCGGTACTTCACGGGCCGCTTCTACACGACGCCGGAAGCGGCACCGTCCATGCAGCTCTCAGTCAGCCTCGGGACCGCCGCGAAGCTCATGGGCATGCTCGCGAGGCCTGATCTGAGCGATCGGGCCATCGAGAAGGAACTGCGCTCCGACCCGGCGCTGAGTTACAATCTGCTCCGAATGGCGAATGCCGCCTCCACGGGCCTGGGAGCAATCGGCTCCATCCTGCATGCGATTCAGATCGTGGGCCGCAACGGGCTCCAGCGATGGTGCGCGCTGCTCGCCGTGGGCAACAGCGCGGCGAGCACGCCGATGGAGCGCGAGCGCCGTATGTTCGTGCTCGAGCGCGCCCGGCTCTGCGAGCTCATAGCCGAGGGCACCGCGTTGCGCCGTCATGCGAGCTCGCTCTTCCTTACCGGCATGCTCTCCGCCATGCTGCCGATGGTTGGCAAACCGAACGATGGCGTTGTTGACGGCATCGCGGTCAACAGTGACGTCGCGCGCGCCCTCGCAGGCGACAACGGCCTGTACACTCCCGTCCTGAGCCTTGCCAGCGCCTACTCGTATGGCAACTGGACCGAGGCCGAGGCCATCGGTCGGCAACTGGACGTCCTTCATCAGCTCCCGCAGTGGGCCCACGCCGCAGTCAAGTGGGCGCGTGAGGCGCTGGCCCGCGGGTGACCTCCGCAACGTCGGCGCTCAGTCTGATTCGGACGCTGAGGCGCGCGGCTCGGGATCCGCGATGGGCGAGAAGGGAAGCATGATCGTGATGCGGCGGTTGACGGCCGCCGAGGGATCGCTCCGCAAGCGGGGCTGGCGCGCGGCAAAGCCACGTACCTCAGCGATGCGCCCAGGCGAGACGCCCGAGGCCTCGAGCTCGCGCCGCGCCGCGTTCGCGCGGTCGGTGCTCAGCTCCCAGTTGGAGTAAGCCGGATCGCCGTACGGAATCGCGTCGGTATGGCCCTCGACGACGATCGGGTTTCTCAGCGATATCAGCTCGCCGGCCACGAGCGAGAGCGCGACCTGACCGAGCGGTCGGAGCGCGGCCGATCCACGGTTGAAGAACACGTCCGACGCGCCCCCGTCAATGAGCTCGATGCGCAGCCCGCCTTCCACCACGTGGACCTCGATCGCGGCACTGCCGAGCATGCCGCGCAGGGAGTCGGCTTTCTCGCGGAGGCGCTGCGCCATCGCATCGAACGCGCGCTGCTCCGCCTGGTGCACGATCAGGCGGAACTGCTTCGTCCGCATCTCGGTCGGGGTCGTGCCGGCGCTGATCGGGGACGCGCCCGCACCGTACCCGCGCTTGTAGCCAGCGGGATTCGAGAAGTACCCTTCGATGGCCTGCTTGGTCTTGTCGTCCATCCCGACGATCCACATGACGAGGAAGAACGCCATCATGGCCGTGACGAAATCGGCGTATGCCACCTTCCATGAGCCGCCGTGGTGCCCGTGCCCCTTCTTCACCACGCGCTTCACTATGACCGGAGCGTCCCCCCGCTTGCCGGTCATGCGCCCTTTCCGCGCACGAGCGCTTCCATGTCCGTGAAGCTTGGCCTGTCGTCGGGCTGGATGTTACGGCGTGCGAATTCGATTGCCGACATCGGCGCATCTCCGCGGGCGAATGCCAGCAGGGCGGTCTTGATGACGAGCATGTACTCGTGCTCGGAGTTGACGCGCCCTTCTATTGCCTGCGCCACGGGCCCGAGGACGCCATATGAGAGCAGGATCCCCAGGAAGGTGCCGATCAGGGCTGCCGCGACTTTCTCTCCCACCTCGGTCGCCGAGCCGCCGATTGCCCCCATCGTTATCACGACGCCCAGCACGGCCGCGACGATGCCGAAGCCAGGCATCGCATCCGCCACCTTCGCGATCGCGGACGGTCCGCCAAGGGCCTCGTGGTGGTGCCGGTCGAGGTCGAGTGTAAGGATATCATCCAGATGATGATTCTCCACGGTTCCTGTCAGGAGCACCTTGATAGTGTCGCACAACATCGCGACAGCGTGGTGGTTGTGCAGAAAGCGCGGGTGCTCGTTGAACAGCGTGCTTGCCTCGGGGTCCTCGACGTGCGACTCGATGCCCATCAGCCCTTCCTTCCTGGCTTTCTGGAAGACCTTGAAGAGGAGGTGCAGCAGGTCGGAGTAGGATTCGACGCCGTATGGAGACGGCTTCAGCAGGCCCAGTGCCTGCCTCGTGGCGCGCTTCAGAGTGCCTGGCGAGTTGCCGACGACCATGGAGCCCAGGCCCGCGCCTCCGATGATCAGGAACTCGTTCGGCTGGAAGAGCACGAGGAGGTTGCCATGGTGCATCACGTAGCCACCGATGACACTTCCGAGCACGAGTACGGCGCCAATGATAAGAAACACCGGGATGCAGACGATAATTGAGGGAGCAGGAAACGGCGCGGATATCCACTATTGAGTATCGGCCGCTGCCGCGCCTCCAGACCACTTATCCTTCTTCTCCATGACAGGGCCCTTTCGGGCAGGTGCGCACTATGCCCTCGGCGGAGACCCATGGGCAATCGTGCACGACGCCGTCTTTGCCGGCCTCAACCATGCCCTGAGCAATCGCGTGATGGGCATGGAGGGTGTCATCGCGATCGGCCAGCGCCGCGGCGCGGTGGACTGGCCCAGCATACTGGCGGAGCAGGAGCGCTCGACGCAGCTTCTTCAGTTGTACCGGCTTCTGGAAGCCGTGCCGGATGAGCGCGCAGAGCCGATGCACGTGTCGGAGCCCGTTGCCGACGCAACCAGTCTCCTGAGGCACCATCTGGCGCTGCGGGACGTCATCATCGGCAGCGAGATCGCGCCCGAGAACGCGGTGGTCACTCTCCCGAGGCGCAGCGCCGTGCGGGCCTTTCTCGTCCTGCTGCACGAGGCGGCGCGGCGCGCTGAGCGCGGCGGAGGCGGCGTGCTGTGGCGCTACGAGGTCGGGGCGGGCGACGTGACCGTGATGGCCACGACACGGCCAGGTGTTGACGCCGATGCCGACGCCGTACTCGTACAGCGCGCGGCGCAGTTCGTCGGGCGGCCGGCGCCCGATGCATGGTGCGTCCTCGACCCGGGCAGGTCGTACATCGCCGCGCTGCGTCTACCGCTCGTCGCGGCTCGCCACCGCTCCTGAAGGTGCGGGCCGCGGAGCGACGAGGCCGCGCCCTTCACTTGCGTGGCGCGGCAGTGAGGCCGTTGCCCGAATGTTCTCCTCGGCGATGTCTGCGACGAGCTCGCTGCGCAGGATCCGTACTCCGGCCGGGGCTTCGATGCCGACGCGCACCCCGCGGCGATCGGCATCGAGGATCACCACGCGGATTCCGCCGTCAATGAGGATTGACTGGCCCTCTGCGCGGGAAAGGATCAGCACCTGGCGCCTTAGCGGCCAATGGACATGAGCGCGTCGTACAGGCCGCGGGCCGTGTCTATGATTCGCGCGGACGCTGCATAGGCCTGCTGTCGCCTGATCAGGTCAACCAATTCTTCGTCGGTGCTCACTCCCGTGCGCGAGTCGAGGCGTGCCTGGGCCTGTGCGGACAGGGTCGAGGCGACCTCCGCGTCATTCCTGGCCGCGCTCAAACCGCCGGCGATCTGCGCTACCAGCGACTGGAATTCGCTACCAAACGTCCCGAATGGCGATCCCGGCGCGTCGGTGCGAAGGGCTGCAATCGCGAGCGAAATCCGGTTGTTGCCAGGAGCGTCGAGGGCATCGCCCGTGGCGATGGCCGATGCGTCGGCGGCGACGGCCTGCGAGAGGCGCATGCCCCGCGCGGTGACGCCGGCCGGGTCGAAGAAGGCAACGCCCGACCCCGTCGCACCCATGAGCGGATCCCAGTTTCCGCCAGCGCCAGCCGTGGGCGACCACCCCGTCACGTGCACGGCGTTGACGGCCGTCACCATCCCGCTGCTCAACTGGTCGAGCGCAGCCACCGCCCGTGGAATGTCGGTTGCGAGGAACTCGAATCGCGCCTGGAGCGACCCGCTGCCGAGGCGCACGGTTCCGGCGCCGCCGACAAACGTCGCGCCGGGAGGCGACGTGGACGACATGGCAATCGTCTTCGCGACGCTGCCGTCCACAACCGGCATGCCGCCGATCAGCACCGCGTCCGTGCCATCGGAGCGGTCGAGCACGGTAACGCTGGCGATGGTGGCCATCTCATTGATGAGCCGGTCGCGGGCATCGCGAAGGTCGCTTGCTTCGTGACCGCCGGCCTCGGCGGGCACGATCTGGCCATTGATTGACGCGACCTGGGCGGCGAGCTCGTTGATCCGCTGCACGTCACGCGACGCGGCGGCTCGTGTATCGGCCTCCAGTTCGGCGAGCTGCGTGGCCTTTGCGTTGAACTGACGCGCGAGCGCGTCGCCGCGCTGCTGCACGACTACGCGCGCCGCACGGTCCGTGGGCGCGTTGGAAAGGTCCGACCATGCATTCCAGAACGCGTCCATTGCCGAGGCAAGCCCGGAGTCCGATGGCTCCCCAAAGATGGATTCCACCCGGTCGAGGAGATCGCTCCGGACGCCCGCGCCGCCGGAGGTGCTGCCCGTGGTCCGGGCGGCCTGCGTGAGGAGCGCGTCGCGGTTGCCGCGGACGTTGGTCACGTCCACGCCCCTGCCGAACACTCCGACCGGGGTGCGAAGCGCCGGCGCCGGCGAGAGTACGGCCACCTGTCGCGTGTATCCCGGGGTACCCGCGTTCGCGATGTTGTGGCCGATCGTGTCGATTGCGGCCTGCTGCGCCATGATCCCTGAGCGCGCAATGCTGAGCAAACTCTCGATTGACGGCATCAGCCCTTCCGGTCCACGAGTACGCTCCGGCCTGCGCAGGGTTCGGGCGACGCCTGGTACTGGATGGCCGGGGCCGCAACGGCGCCGAGCAGCATCCTCACCTCGCGGTCGGTTGACGCGGAGACGGCGCGCAGAACTTGCTGGTTCACGAGCAGTTCGTCGTCCAGCACCCGCGCCACATGCGCAAGTTGCAACACGGCTGCCTCGAGTGCAGTTGGCGCGGCCCCACCGAACCACTCTGCTATCGCACTCAGGCGCAGGTCCGCCGATTCACCGAGCTGCTCGTTCAGCGTGCTGCGGTATCGCTTCGCCTCGCCGAGCGTCGTCAGCACGCGGTGCGCGGCGCCGTTCTCGGCTTCGAGCGCTTCGACGTCGCCACGCGCAACCGCAGCCCGCTGGCGCTTCATCACGTCGAGAAGTTTCGTCACGAGGCGCGCTTCCGTGTCGAGCGCGGCAACGAGCATTGCGACGAGTTGCGACATCGCAGGCGCCTTCGCAGGCGCCACGGTATGGAGCGCGGTCACGCCCGCCTCCCGAGCTGACGCGTGATTGCATCGGCGACTCCGCGCGACAACCCGCGCGCAACCGCTTCGGAGATGCGGCCATCCATCATCGCCGTGAAGATCTCCTCGCCGGCGCCCCCGCGGGCGTCGCCTTCGGCAGGCACGGTAGCCCGCATTGCCTTGAACATCTCCGCGACGAACACGCCTTCGATCTGCGTGGCGACGTCGCGTAGCCGGCGCTGGTCGCCGGAAGCGGGTGCTGGCCCGGCGGCGACGATGCGCGTCACCTTACGACAACCTCCGCGGCCAGCGCGCCGGCGTCATGCAGGGCAGCGAGCACCGCGCCGATTTCCTGCGCGGTCGCGCGCATTCCGTGCAACGCTGCTACGACGGCCTGGACAGTCGCGCCGCTACGCAGACGAACGCCTGGCGCGCTGCCTGTGCTGTCGGGCGCGTCGCCAACCATGATCGTGAGCCCGCCGTGGCTGATCGCGCCTTCGCCAACGGCCAGTGCGCCGCCGGCGATCACGGTGCCGCTGCGAGCGTCAATGACGACGCGCGCGGTGCCGGGGCTTCTGACGCGGGCATCGAGTACCCGCGCTAACCACGAGGAGAGGCCGCCAGTCGTATCGCGCGGTGTGAGCCTGATGGAGCCGGGATCCTCAACCACTGCATTTCCGCGTCCGCCTATGAGCGAGTCAATGGCCGTCGCGATGCGCGTGGCAGTGCCGGCATCCGGCACGCGCAAGGCGAGGCGCGACATCGCCGACGGCTCGGGTCGCTGCAACTCGGCCTCGAGGACGCCGCCACCCGGTATGACGCCGGCGTTCGCCGGCTTCAGGTAACTGCGGTACTCGTTACCCGTTCCCTCGGACGTGAGCAGCGACCCCTGCGCACCGCCAAGCGGACTGCCGCCAGCATCGGCAACAAGCGGGGTCATCCAGAGCGTGCCGCCGCGCAATGAGCGTGCGTCGCCGATTGACGACACGCTGACGTCGAAGCGCCCGCCGGGGCGCAGGTACGGCGATACCTCCGCCGTGACGAGTACCGCCGCCACGTTGCGCACACGCAGCGCGGAAGCGGGAACGTCCACGCCGAAGCGCCGCAGGAGGTTCGCGACGGACTGCACCGTGTGCCGCGCGCCCACATTTGTCGTCGCGCGGTCGCCAGTGCCGGTGAGGCCGGTCACGAGTCCGTACCCCATCAGGCGCACGGGCGCAGCCCCGCCCACGACCACCAGGTCACGAATGGCCGCGTCCTGCGCCCGCAATGCGCGCGGGTCGGCGCTCAGGCACGCGGCGGCCGTGCCGATCACCAGGACGAGGGCGCGCGGCGTCACGGCCAGACCCATCCCAGGATTCGCGAAACGATGCCCGCGGACGGCTTGCCGAGGCTTCCCTTGCGCGTGTAGTTGATCGAAGCGTCGGCGATACGCGACGACTCGACGGTATTGGCGCCCGGCGTGATATCCTGCGGCCGGACCCAGCCGGTCACGCTTACCTCCTGCACGTTGCGGTCAACGTTGAGCATCGAGCGCCCCTCGATGCGCAGCATGCCCGTCGGCGAGATGGCGGTAACGCGCGCGCTCACCGTTGTCCGGAAGTCGGCGCCGCGCAGCATCTCACCGGTACGCCGCGAGTTTCCGTCCTGGTCGAAGCTTACCTTGGCGGTCATCGGCACCGACGGGCCGGCTTCTCCCGCGGGCGGCCGCACGTCGGCGCCAAGCTTCTTGTCGCGGGATTCCGCCGCGATGTCGCGGGAGTTGGCCGTGGCGCTGGTGCGGTTTACCACGAGCACGGTCACTATGTCGCCCAGCGCGTATTGCGTTCCGTCAGATGTCCACGAACGCCGGCGGGGTTGTGCCGTGGCTGACGAGTCGAGTACGCGCTGTGCGGGGACGGCGGTTCTTCCCTGCGCTGCGACGGCGTACGGCGCTGCGGTGACGAGCGCACTGGACGCTGCCGCCGCGATGACAAGCGCTCCGCGCAGGCGCGCGCGAGGGCGTGTGGGCGAGCGACTGGCGCCTCGGTGCGGTGCGCGGGCCCTCATGGTACCGCCGCCTCCGCCGGCCCGGTCACGCTGGCCACGACGATGCGCGCTCCTTCCATGCGAACGCGGATACGCTCGCCCAACGCCCCGCCGGAGAGCGCAGTGCCAGTCCATTTCACGCTGACGCCTTCGTGTGACGAAAGCACTGTGACCTCCATTCCTGGTGAAACGAGCGCGCGATGGCCGATCGCAGGAGAGCGGAGCGCTTCGCCCATCCGGATTCGGCGGCGAGCCACCCAGCCAGCCAGGGAGTCCGCGGCCGCCGAGTCCCCAGCAACGTCGGCGCGACCGAGCACCGTGCCGCGCGCGATATCGCGGGCCGCCTGGGGAGTAGAAGGGCTTGCCGCGGGCATCGCCGCCGCGGGAGGGCCGGCTGCCGGTACGGTCGCTGGCGGTGATTGCGCCAGCAGCGCTGGCGCTCCGCCGAGCAGCATGCCCGGGAGCAGCAACGCGTGCGTGAAACGCCGTGTCATCGGATGAGATTGTTGGCGATCTCTGCCATTGACTCGCTGTTCTTGACGGCCTTCGAGGTGATCTCGTAGGCGCGCATTGCGCTGATCATGTCCACCATTTCCTGCACGACTTCGACGTTGCTCGATTCCAGGTAGCCCTGCTCTATCTGACCCAGCCCTTCGTCGAGCGGCAGTCCCGCGGCTGGCTCGCCGGATGCAGGCGTCGCCTGGTAGAGGTTCGAGCCAAGCGCCTGGAGCCCCGCGGGGTTCAGGAAACGCGCGAGCTCGATCGTACCGAGCTCCACGGGCTGCGTTGACTGGGCCGGGGTGCAGGTGACGATGCCCGCGGGAGAGATCGCGATATTGGCGGCGTCAGGCGGGATCTGGATGCCCGGGGCGACTGCATAGCCCTCGGACGTCGAGAGCATCCCCTGGTCGGATACATGAAAGGATCCGTCACGCGTGTACGCGACCTGGCCGCTTGGCAACTGAACCTGGAAATAGCCGTCGCCGTTGATTGCGAGGTCGAGCGTTCGGTTGGTCTGCTCCAGCGCCCCTTGCGTCTCGAGGCGCTGCACACCCGCGAGCCGCGTGCCGCGTCCGACCTGGATTGCAGGCACCACTCCCGCGTCGTGCCCTGCGACGACGCTGGGCGCCTGTATCGTCTGGTACAGCAGGTCAACGAAGTGCGCGCGGCTGCGCTTGAATGCCGTGGTGTTCACGTTGGCCAGGTTGTTCGCGATGACTTCGGTGCGAAGCTGCTGGGCCATCATGCCAGTGGCGGCGGTGCGGAGTGCTGGATCCATTGGAGCGTCCCGGTCGTTGCGAGTGGCTGGAGTGGTTAGAGTGGCTTGCCGATTTCGGAGATGGCGATGCCGCGCGCCGAATCCACGGCGCTGAGAGCCCTCTGCGCCGATGCGTAGAGGCGCTGCACGTTGATCATCTGCACCAGCGTGTCCACGGCCGACACGTTGCTCTCCTCGATGGCGCCCTGCCGTACCGCGCGCTGCGGGAAGTCAACAGCCACAGACGCCGGCGTCGTGGCAGCGAGCCCACCGGCCTCCTGACGTGTGATCGCGCCTTCCGGCGCGCGATGTATGGCAAGCTCGCCGACGGCGATGCCATCGGCGTGCACCGAGCCGCTTGCGGTAATGACGATTTCGGCGGTACCCGACGGAATCCGGATCGGATGCCGCTCGGATGGCGTGGGGCCGGCGCCAAGGACCGTGAACCCGTTGCGGTCCACCAGTTCGCCGTCTCCGTTCACGCCGAACTGGCCTGCCCTCGTCAGGCGCTCTCCCTGTGGCGTGCGAACCAGGAAGCTGCCGTCGCCGAGTATCGCCACGTCAAGCGGGTTGCCCGTCGTCGCGAGGGCGCCGGGCCGGAAGTCAATGGCGGATTCCAGCGCGGGCGTCGCTCCGTCGGCCATCAGGGACGTGAAACTCATTGCCCCCTTGAACCCGACGGTCGAGGTGTTCGCGAGGTTGTTTGCGATGATGGCCTGCCGGCCTTCGAGCACCGACAGCGCGGCTGCGAGCCGCTCGTTCGTCGCTGGGGGAATGCCGGCTGTCATGTGGCGGCTCCGGGCGTGCGCCCGCGGCGGCATGCTGCGTGGCTCATCGCGGTCATCTCGCAGCCGTCCGGACGACGCGCAGAGCCGCGGGCTTTCGCTGCGCGCGTGTCGGCAGGAGCTCCGGTTTCACTCGTGCCGGTTCCCCGCGGGCGGGCAGCCGCTGTGCCGGCGCGGGCTGGCCGGGCGCGCGGAGCGCGCTTCGGACTACGTCCTGGGGCAGGCCCGTCCTACGGGCGATGTCGCGAAGCGGCACGTTGCGGCGTGCCATGGATCGTATCCTGTGCAGCGGGGACCGGGCGAAGCGGGCGCCGAGCGTCGCCATCGCGACACCGCCGAGCGCGATGGCTGCGAGCGTGGCGATGGTGAGCGGCGATGCTGATGGCATTGCGTTTCCCTCCTACCGGACCCTGGCAAGCGTCTTTCGGAGCTTGCCGAGCGCGCGGGTGCGGATCTGCGACACGCGGCTCTCGGTGAGTTCGAGAACCTCCGCGATCTCGCGCAGGCGCAGGTCTTCGTAGTAGTTCAGGGTGATTACGACGCGTTCGGTCTCGTTCAGCTCCATGATCGCGGACTTCATGATCTCGACCTGGCGTTCGCGGGTCAGCCGGTCCTCGACACCCTCGGCGTCGTCGGCTCCAATGGTTTCCTGGAGATGGGGCAGCGAGTCGGATTCGTCGTCGAGGTGGTCCAGCGAGACCTGTATCCCGCCTTCCACTTCGCGTTCCCAATGCCAGAATGTCGCGATGTCCACGTTCATCGCCATCGCCACCTCACGCGACGTAGGCGTGCTGCCCTTCTGCGATGCGAGCTGGCTGCGGGCAGTGGCGATGGCGCGGGCCTTCTGGCGCGTAGAGCGCGATGAGGGCGCCTGTCGGCGAAGTTCATCGAGCATTGCGCCGCGAATGCGGGGAACGGCGAATGTGCTGAACGCGAGCCCGCGGGATGCGTCGAACGCGTCCACCGCAGACATCAGCCCCAGCGCCCCAGCGCTGACGAGTTCGTCGGTATCAACTTCCGCGGAGAGCGAGCGCGCCACCTGGCGCGCCACATGATGGACCAGCGCGATGTGGTCGTGCATGAGCCGCTGGCGGCTGTCGTCGGCTTGGCTTGCCGTGCTTGGCTGAGGAGGCATGGTCGCTGGTGGATCAGGCGTTGGCGGCAGCGGGCATCAGCGCTGCCTCGACTTGAAGTGACATCAGGATCGAGCGCATCATCGGTTCGACGGCATCCATGGCTGCGCATTGCGCGAACGCGGCAGGCGATTCAGCAGATGTCACCCCGGCGCAGTCCGGTATGCATCCCGCGAGGCCGATGGGTCGGCTCAGGAACCTCTGGGTTGCGGCCGCGAGGCGCGAGAATGCATGCGCCGCCGGCTGCGGGCCGACGCGGTTGAACACCGCGCGCAGGGGGATCCCCCGCGACTGTCCGTCAACCACCTTGGCCATGGCAAACGATGCGGCGAGGGCGATGGGGTCATGGCCGGCAACGAGCAGCACCTGCTGCGTCGGACGCGAAGTTGCGGCCAGGACGCGCGCAATCGTCGCCCCGGCGTCCACGATCACGCAATCGTACTCGGCGTAGAGCGGTTCGCACCGGGCAACGAACGCGCGATGGTCAACGTGCGGCATTGACCCTGGGTTGTCGCGCACTGCCGAGCCGCCGGAAATGAGCGACAACTGCGGGGCGATGGGCAACACCGCTTCGGCGAGCGGAACGGCGCCGTTGGCAACGGCGTCAAGGCTGTGGGTTGCTTCCAGCCCCGCCATGCGGTGCAGGCTGCCGCTCAGTTCATCGGTGTCCATGAGCAACGTGTTGTAGCCCGCGCGCGAAGCCGCGATGCCGAGCAGAAAGGTGACCGTGGATGCGCCCACGCCGCCTTTGCCGCTTGCAACGACGATCCGTCGGCTGCGCGAGGCGGTCCATGGACGGCCGACGCGCGCGGCAACGAATCGCCGAAGCCCCTTGAGCTGCCCGCTCACTTCGCCACCGCCTCTGCCTGGCCCCGGCCCACGAGGAGCATGTCGGACGCCATGTGAAAGTCCGCCGGCACGCGCTGGCCGTCGGCGACCCAGCGGACGGGCAGGGACAGCGTGCTGGCGGCTTCGATGGCGATTGCGGTATCGGCGACTTCATCCAGCTTGGTGAGCAGGACGTGCGTCGGTTTGCACGCATTCTCGGCCTGCAGCGCCGTGGCAAGCACTTCCGTGCGCGTCGTGCTCGACGCAACGAAGTGCGTCTCGTCGGGCGCTATTGCGCGGAAGATATCGCGCCATGCGTCGTCCATGGCGTCGCGGCGCGGGCTGCGTCCCGGGGTGTCCACGAGCACGACGTCGCACGATGCGAGCCGCCGCATGGCAGATGGCAGCTCGCGGCGATCATGGACCACCTCGAACGGGACGCCCGCAATGTCCGCGTACGCCTGCAGCTGCTCCGTTCCGCCGGCACGGTATGTGTCGAGCGTCATGAACCCGGCGCGCATGCGCCCGAAGGCGGCGTCGCTCACCGCGAGCTTCGCCGCGGTCGTCGTCTTGCCAGCGCCGGTGGGGCCGACGAGCGCCACGCAGTACGGGCCGCGGCGCGCAGACTTCCTCGGCGCCGGCGGCGGCGCGCCGGGGCTGATCAGTTCGCGCAGCCGGTCCACGTCTTCCGCCGCGCCCGCGACTACCTCGATCATCGGCACCGACTCGATCGTCGTCGTCCGGGAATGAAGGATCATGGCGTCGTCGCCAAACTCGCGCCGCGCTGCCGCGGCGACGGAGCGCATGTCGCGGCCCCGGATCGTCTCAAGCCGCATGGTGAACCTCCCATACTCCGGTGCTGCGCAGGTTGGCGCTGACGGGAAGTTCCGCGAGCGACAGGACGGGCAACGCCGGCATGACCGGCTCCACGAGGCGGCGGACTCCGACCCTGAGCCCCGGGGGCACGATGAGCGGTACCGGCGCGCCGCTGGGCCCCGACGCGCTCATCGCCTGGAGGTCCCCAAGCAGTGCCGCGAGCGAGTCCGCCGTGAGCGCGCCAGCGCCAGTCATTCCGTTACGCGGAGAGAAGAGAGCCATCAGGGATGCCTCCAGTCGTGGCCCAAGGGTGATCCCGGAGATCACGTTGTCCGGCCCTGTCCATTGCCTTGCAATCACCGGGCCAAGCGCCCGCCGCGCGTGCTCGACGAGCTGTTCCGGATCCTTGGTCTGGTCAATCGCATCGCCCACGGCCTCCAGGATCGTCACCAGGTCACGAATCGGAACTCGTTCGCGCAAAAGGCGTTGCAGCACCCTGTGGAGCGTACCGATGGCGAGCCGCGTCGGGATCAATTCATTGACCAGCGCGGGGTGCGTCTTCTTGACGATGTCCACCATGTCCTGCACATCCTGCCGCCCCAGCAACTCGGCAGCATTTTCCCGCAGGGTCTCCATGAGGTGCGTCGCGATCATGGTGGTCGCATCCACGACGACGTAGCCAAGCGCCTCGGCCTCGTCGCGGAGCCCGGGTGCGATCCATCTGGCCGGCAGGCCGAAGCTCGGATCCCGCCCCTCCACCCCGTCCACGAACCCGGCCGCACTTCCCGTATCAAGCGCCAGCAGATGGCGTGGCATGACGTCAGCGTGACCCACTTCGTGGCCGCGGAGCTTGATCGCGTACTCGGTGGCCGGGAGCCGGATGTCGTCCCGGATCCGCACTGGCGGCACGAGTATGCCCGCGTCCAGCGCGGCCTGCTTCCGGAGCTGGCTGATCCGGCCGAGCAGATCGCCGCCGAGCGACTCGTCAACGAGCGGAACGAGGGCATAGCCCACTTCGATCTCGATGGGATCCATCTGCAGCAGTTCCTGCAGCGGAGTGGGTCCCGAGGCAGCTTCCGGCACGCTGCCGGCCTTCGCCACGCCTTCGGCATCAGCGCGTCTGCGCCCGGCGTCTGCCGCCATGCGCCCGAGAACGCCAAGCACGCCGCCAAGGGCGAGAAACGGAACCGTGGGAAGCCCGGGGATGAGGGCGAGCGTTGCCAGGGCTCCGGCGGCGATGTACAGCGCGCGTGGCTGTGCTCCAAGTTGGCTCGCCAGGACGCGGCTGATGCGCGCACCGCCCGCGGCATGCGTGACGACGAGGCCGGCGGCGGTTGAAACGATCAGCGCCGGGATCTGGGCGACGAGCCCCTCGCCGACGGTGAGCACCGTGTACGTTGACGCGGCCTGCGAGAGCGTCATGCCGCGTTGCGCGACGGCGATCACGATTCCGCCGACGATGTTGATTCCGGTGATCAGCAGGCTGGCTATCGCGTCGCCCTTCACAAACTTGGAAGCGCCGTCCATTGCTCCGTAGAAGTCCGCCTGCCGCGAGATCACGGCGCGGCGCTCGCGCGCGGTTGCCTCGTCAATGAGCCCTGCCCCGAGGTCGGCATCGATCGCCATCTGGCGGCCTGGCATGGCGTCGAGCGTGAAGCGCGCGGCAACCTCCGCCACGCGGCCCGCGCCTTTCGTGATGACAATGAAGTTGATGCCCACCAGGATCAGGAAGAGCACCAGCCCAACGATGTAGTTCCCGCCGATGACGAACTGCCCGAATACCTGGATGACCTCGCCTGCGTGCCCTCGCGAAAGGATGAGGCGGGTGGAACTGACGTTCAGCGCCAGCCGGAACAGGGTGAGCAGCAGGAGCAGCGAAGGGAACGAGCTGAACTCGAGCGGATCCGTCGTGTAGAGGGCAACCAGCAGCACCACAAGCGAGGCGCCGATTGACAGCGATATGAAGAGGTCGAGCAGCACCGGCGGGAGCGGGAGTATGAGCAGCACGACCACGCTCACGATTACGAGCGTGACGCTCAACTCGACCGCCCGGGAGCGGTCGGAACCCGGAGCCATGGGCAGCACGCCGCTGGTCACCGGGCGCCCGTGTGCTGCGCGCGCGCTGCACGCGCGCGGAAGACGAATGCGAGCACCTCGGCCACGGCGGCGTACAGCTCTGCCGGGACTACCGAGCCGACGCGTGTTGACCGCAGCAAGGCGCGTGCAAGCGTAACGTTCTGGACGATCGCGATGCCATGGGCCTCGGCGATCTCGCGGATGCGCTGCGCGACCAGGCGCTCGCCCATTGCGAGTACGAGTGGAGCCGGGGCCACGGCGGGGTCGTAGCGCAGGGCGATTGCGACGTGCGTCGGATTGACGATCACGACGTCGGCCTTCGGGACATCCTGCATCATCCGGCGCCGCACGCGGCTTCGCGCAATCGCCCGGATGCGGGCCTTGAGCGTGGGATCGCCTTCCTGGCGGCGGATCTCCTCGCGCACTTCTGCCTTGGTCATGCGCAGCCCCTGGTTGTGGCGGCGCAACTGCCACGCATAGTCCAGGGCCGCGAGGCCGAGGTATGCGAGGCCGACGTTGCGGAGCAGCGTGACGCCCACAACGTTGACCGTCGAGAGCAGGGCAACGGGGCCGCGTGCCGCGAGCTGCGACAGCTCGAGCCAGTGCGCGCTGAGCACCTGCCACGCCACGCCGCCTACGATTGCGAGCTTGAACAGCGACCGGATGAGTTCCACCGGCGCCGACCCGCCAAGCACGCGCCGCACGTTGGCGAGCGAGAATATCCGGCTTGCCTGCGGGGTCAGGGGCGACATGCTTAGCACCCCTCGCGCCTGCACCGCGCCTATTGCGACAGCGCCGAGCGCGATCGTACCGCAGGCCAGCACTGCCGCGCCGATGGCGGTCCGCGCGCTGGCCTGGAGCATCGGAACCAGCTGGTTGGCGTCAACTGCGGCGTCGAACGCATGGAGCGACGACCGGAACGACGAGCCAAGGCCGGGGCCGGCAGCGGATCCGAGCCGCTGCAGCACCGCAGCGCCTCCGAGGAAGAGGATCGCCGTCATCAGTTCCGCGGAACGTGCGACGCGGCCTTCCTTCCGCGCGTCGTCGCGTCGGCGTTGTGTGGGCTCTTCGGTGCGTTCGAGGTCGGAGTTTTCGCTCATGGCCTACGGCGCCGTAACCTGGAAGAGGATCCGCCCGACGAGGTCGCGATATGGGCCCTGCCACTGGCGGAGCATGTAGCTCATTGCCGTCAAGGCTGCGCCGGTGGCGACGAGACCCGCCCCGGTCTGAATGGGAAAGGCGATGGCAAACGCGTTCAGTTGCGGCGCCGCGCGCGTGAGCAGCGCAAGCGTGAGTGTGGCGAGCAGGGCCGAGGCAATTACCGGGGCCGCGAATTGAATCCCCAGCGCGAACAGGACGCTTGCGCTCCGGAGCGCCGCGTCAACGCTCCCAACCAGATGGCCCGGCGTGCCCAGCGGTACGGCTTCGAGCGACTGCCGAAGGGCCGCCAGCATGACGGCGTGCAGGTTGAGCGATAGCAGGAGCGTCAGCGCGGCAATCCGAATCAGCGGCGTCAGCACGAGCGTGGACGTGCCCTGCAGCGGGTCGAGCAATGCAGCTCCGCTGAGGCCTGAGTGGATGCTCATCGCGTCGCCAGCGACTTCCGCGGCAACGATGAGCACGGCCGCTCCGCCGCCGAGCAGCAACCCGACCGCCGCTTCCGTAGCCATCCCCGGGAGTGTGATTGCAGCACCCTCGGCGCCGGTGGCGAGCGACGGCAGCATGAGGCCCGTGAGCAGAACCGCGAGCGCGATGCGGACGCGGCGCGGCACGACCCGTACCGATACGGCCGGCGCCACGAGGAGCATGGCGCTGATGCGCGTGCCAAGCAGCACTGCGCACACGGCCGTGCCTTGAGACAGGAAGTTGGCGGCTGCCGGTGCCGTCACGACGCGAGCCCCGGCAGGCTGCGCAGGATCTCAGTCGCGTACTTGACCGCCGTCTGGATGAGCCAGGGCAGCGCGATGAGCGCCACGCCGGCGACCGCGAGGAGCTTGGGAACGAAGCTGAGAGTCGCTTCCTGAACCTGCGTGACGGCTTGCAGGACGCTCACCGCGATCCCGACCAGCAGCGCCGCGACCAGCATCGGCGCGGCGAGGAGCAGCGCCATGCTCATGGCATGCCGGGCAAGCGCAACGATTGCCGCGTCCGACATCAGTGAAAGCTCCGGATCAGGCCCTGCACGACCAGGTTCCACCCGTCCACGAGCACGAACAACAGGAGCTTGAACGGGAGCGAAACCATCGTCGGCGGGAGCATCATCATGCCCATGGACATCAGCACTGACGCGACGACGATGTCTATGACGAGGAAGGGCAGGAACAACGCAAAGCCCATCTGGAAGGCAACGCGGATCTCGCTCGTCACGAACGCCGTCATGAGCACCGGCAACGGGATGTCGCGCGCTTCCGCCACCGGCGGATGATCCGCGAGGGAGAGGTAGAGCTGCACGTCCGACGGGCGCGTTTCGCGCAGCATGAACTCCCGGAAAGGCTGTACCCCGGCGGAAAGCATCTGCGCCTGCTCGATCTTGCCGTCGAGCCAGGGAGTGAGCGCGGCGCGGTTGGCCTCGCTGAGCGTGGGCGCCATCACGAAGCTCGTTATCAGGAGCGCCATCGCGGTGACCACCTGCGGCGGTGGAACGTTCTGGGCGCCGAGTGCCTGCCTCAGCAGCTGCAGCACGATGAGGACGCGCGTGAAGCTCGTCATGAGCAGCACCAGCATGGGCAGCAGCGTGAGGAGCCCCAGCATGACGACCACGCCCACGGTGCCTGAGAGGCGGAGGCCGCCGCCGGCGCCGCCGCTGGACAGCGAGAGGTCGAGCCGCGGGGCAAGACGCGCGAGCGCGGAATCGGCGCGCGGCATGACCTGGGCAGCGGCGCGGGCGGCGCGGACTCCCTGACGCGGCGGCACAGCGCCGGCAGTCACGCGTCCGGAAGAGTCGGCCGCGAGAACGGGGTTGCCGCGCGCCGGCGCGTCGGCGCCTGTCGCCTGCGCGAAGGCGGGATGTGCGGCGTACAACAGGCCGATTGCGATGGCCGCCGCGCCGGCGGCCCGGCGCATCGCGTTCGCCAGCGCGCGCGGCAGAGCCGGCAGCAGGCCGGCCTGTTGCACGCGCGCTTCGGGCAACTCGTCGCGCTCCAGCTCGGCGAGTACGCGTACGCCGCCTTCGCCAACGGAAAGCGCCAGGATGCGATCGCCTATCTCCACCAGCACGATTCCCTGGCGCGGGCCAAGCGCAACGCGTCCGATCACCTTGAGCCCTTGCGTGCTGCCGGCCGCGCGAATGCCCGGAAACGAGCGCAACGCGGCCATCAGCAGCACCACGAGCCCGGCGATCAGCGCCGTGGCGCCGACCACTCCGCCCACGGAAGTCATCACGCTCGCGGGGCGGTCATGCCGTCGCATCCGGCGACGGCGTCCGCGGGATGAGCCGCGTGATGCGAATACCGAAGTGCTCGTTTATTACGACCACTTCGCCCTCGCCGAAACGCCGGTCGCCAACGATGATGTCAACCGGCTCGCCCGCCATTCGCTCGAGCTGGATCACCGACCCTCGCCCAAGCCGCAGGATGTCCTGCACGGTCATACGCGTCTTGCCGAGCTCTATGGTCACGGGGATCGGGAGGTCGAGCAAGGTATGGAACGGATTCTCGCGGCTCGCGTCCGTGGCGCTGTCGAAATCCGCAAGGGAAGGAGGCGCCGCGGCGGCAGCATCTGCGTGCGGAATAGTCATCGGTGGCTTCCTTGGTCAGGCCGTCGGTGGCAGGTTGGTCTCGATGGACTCGTGCGGATCCAGTATCCGGACCGCGATCTGGGTGTTGACGCGGCCTGGAGATGCATGAAAGCGAAGGTTTTCCGAGACGAAGACCTCGAGGCGCGCGTGGGCCGGTATGTTGGTGCGCAGGACCTGGCCGGGCACCGCCCGCAGGAGTTCCGCCATGCGGACCCTGGTCGCCGGAAGGCGCGCGGCCACGTCGAGCGACGTTCGCCGCAGCGATGCCTCGATCAGCACGTGGTTCGCCTGCTGCTCCTCGAGCGACAGCTTCCGCCCCTGTATGCCGGCTTCCTCGCCCGGCGAGAAGAAGCTGTCGAGGGCGAGGAACGGCAGACAGACGATGAGGAGCGAGCTCGCGCCGTCGCAACTCACCTCCAGCGTCGCCACGAGCACCGGCTCCTCGCGATTCATCAGCTGAACCATGTCCGGCGAGAACTCGAACCCCGCGATTTCGCATGGCAAGCGGACGTAATCCCGCCAGACTTCAGTCAGCGCTCCAATCACGTGCTCTACGAACGTCCGGATCGCGAGCCGCTCGATCGGCGTGAGCCCGCGCGAGATGTCCAGCGGCGCGCCGCTGCCGCCGAACAGACGGTCCACGAGCAGCGATGCCAGCGAGTAGCCGACGTCAACTGCGCCCCTGTGACCGTTGCCGTCGCGCACGTCGAATCCGAACGTCGCGCAGGGCGCGGGGAGAGACAGGGTGAACTCCCCGAAGCTGCACTGTTCCACGCCCACCAGGCGTGTTTCGACTGGACGCCGCACGCGACCGAGCAGCCACGCGTCCAGCGCTTTGGCGAAGCGGTCGTAGATGCCCTCGAGCGTACGCTGCCGCTCCTTGGATACGCGGCGCGGACGCCGGAAGTCGTAGAGTTGCGCGTCCGCATGCGCAGCTTGCCGCGGCGCTGCCTCGGCGCTCAGCCCCTTCGAGAGCAGCAGGTCAATGTCGGTCTGCGACAGACTTTCGTCAGCCACGGCGCTGTCTCTGCTCTATTGGATGACGAACTGCGGGAAGTACACGGCGGCGACGATGCGGGCGCCGGCAAGCGAGTCAACGCCCACCTGGATCCTCGCCCGGAGGTCGCCGCGCCTGGCAATGTCGGTAAGGTCCTCCACAGTTAACGACCCGAGGATGCCCAGCACCATGTCGCGGAGGGCGGCGTCGCGCGCCTTGACGGTACCAAGCGCACTCTCGCTCGTCAATTGCAACGCGACGGAGATGAGGAGGAACCTGGAACCGCCGCTCTCGGCCGGGTTGAGGACCATGTTGTCCAGAAGGTGGACCGGCCCGGCTTCTGCCGACGACGCGGTGTCGTGCGGCGCTGCAGGCGCCGGATGAGCCGCGGCGCGCCGCGCGATGAGCGGCGCTCCAACGAACCATCCGCCGCCAATGCCAAGCGCGATTCCCGCCGCCGCGGCAATAGCCACCTTCAACACCTTCCCCTTTGCGGGTTGCTGGACAGCGGCTTCGTCGGGCTGCGCGTCGTCCGCGGCGGGAAGGGTGGTATCGGCCTGTGTCGTCGCTTCGGCTGGCATGCGTGGCGGTGGGTTGGAAGTCGCCCACATGCCATTGCACGTCGCGTGCCACTCCGCTCAGCGCGAGCGCCGGCGAGCCCGGCGCTCCGGCCGGCACAATGCAAGCGCGTCATGGGCCGGCGCTGAGCCAGCCCATGACGCTGCCACTGCCATGTCCGGATCAGCGCTTGAGGTTCACCAGCTCCTGCAGCATCTCGTCGCTCGTGGTGATGACCTTGCTGTTGGCCTGGAAGCCGCGCTGCGCGACGATCATCGCGGTAAACTCATTCGCGAGATCCACGTTCGACATCTCGAGCGCGCCGCTCGTCAGTACCGACTGGCTGCCCTCGAGCGCGTAGCCGAGCACCGCCCCGCCAGAGTTCCCGGACTCCTGGTACATGTTGTCGCCGATCCGCAGAAGGCCCGCCGGGTTGTTGAAGTCCGCGAGGACGATCTGCGCGAGCGAAACGTTGACGCCATTGGTGAAGGAACCTGTAATGACGCCGGCCCGGTCTATCGTGAAGTTCTGCAGCGTGCCGGATGTGTACCCATTCTGGTCACGCAGCACAGCGTTGGTGGTGGACGAGAACTGGCTCAGCCCGTCCACGCCGCTGCCGAAGTCGAGCGTGACGCTCATGTCGCTGGCTCCCGGCGGCGAAAATGATATCGTGCCGGAAGCTGTTGCCGGGTCAAGTGTGCCGTCATCCCGGAACGTCAGGGTTCCGCTGCCGTTGATGGAACCGGACGGCACCCCCGCGGCCACGAGACTCGTGTCGTCCATCTGCCACTCCCACGTCCCGGGGCCGGACTTGTAGATCTGGATCCTCAGGTCGTACTTCGTGCCGAGCGAATCATACACAGTGATCGCTGCTTCAGTCCACGATGCCTTGTTCGCCGCCACACCCTGTGTGTCGGGGCCAAATCCGCCCGTCAGCGGGCCGGCGCCGTCCGGGTCGCTGAGATCGAACTCCGGCGCGGCGGCATCGAGGTTGCCACGCAGCTTCACGCTGGTGGTCTGCTTTGCCGGCGTCTTCTGCCCGAACGGAAGCTGGATGTCCTGCACGCTGTTCTCGAGCACACCGTTCACCGCGCGCCGGCCCTGCACGATGAATCCGTTGGTCGGCGACACCAGTTTGCCGTCTGCGTCAACCTGGAAGTTGCCCGATCGGGTGTAATAGCTCTGGTTCCCCTTGCGTACGACGAAGAACGAATCGCCCTGGATCGCCACGTCTGTGTTCAGGCCAGTCGTCTCGAGGTTGCCCTGCGACATCAGCGTGTCAACGGAGCCGATCTGCATTCCCAGCCCGACCTGGATCGGGTTGATGCCGCCCTGGTTGCCCGGTGGCCGGCTCGCGCCCTGCAGCAACTGGGCGAAGCCTTCTTTGAAGGTGACGCGCCCGGACTTGAATGCCACGGTATTCACGTTTGCGATGTTGTTGCCGATCACGTCGAGCCGTGCCTGATGGTTCCGAAGACCGGAGACGCCGGCGAAGAGCGAGCGAAGCATCGGGTTCTCCCTGCAGGTTAGGGGTGAGCCGTCACGGAGCGGACGGCCGTAAGGGGGTACGTGCGGTCGCCCGATGTGAACACGAGCGTTCCATCCTGGAATCCGATTCCGTCAATGGTGACCGGGACGGAGGCAGCGGGGTGTGTTGTTGCCTTGCCGGAGGAGAAGTCGAACTCCACGCGGTACCGGCCCGCGGGAAGGCCGCGCGTGATCGCGTCCAGGGGGACGCGCAGCGGGCCAGCGCCCACGGCGCCAAAATCGTGTGTCGCCACGGTCTTGCCGGCGTCGTCCACGAGGCGTAGCGAGAGCGACCCGCCGGAGCCTTCCACGGTGGCGGACACCCATGGAGTGGCGCCGTCTCCCGCTACGATCTCGTCGCTGTCCACTACCGCCGTCTTGCCAACCATCGCGAGTGCGGTGGACCGGTCAATCGCCGCGCTCAGACCACTCGACTCAGCCGACTGCGCCCTCAGGATGTTCCCGATGTCAACCAGCTGCTCCAGCGAGGAGAACTGCGCCAACTGCGTTGCCATTGCCGTACCGTCCGACGGGTTCAGCGGATCCTGGTGACGAAGCTGCGCCACCAGGAGCTTCATGAAGGCGTCCTGCCCGAGCGCACCGCCAGGCGCGGCGGGAGCCGCCGGCTGCTGTGCAGCTGTTTGCGAAGACTGGACTGCCGCGATCATTCACGCTCCTGGTATTGGTCACGCCTGGGCCGGTGGCGGTTGCGGCTCTCCGCCGCCTGGTGCCGGAGCGGAGGTCGGTCGTCATCGGCGCCTGATGATTCATGCCTTCCCCCTGCGAAGATCATGCCAGCGGTATGCTCGCGGTCCGCGAGCGCGCTGGACGCCGATACGACCTGTCCCTGCATGCGTTCCCTCGTTGCAGGCCCCGAGTCAACCGACGTCGCCGCATGCCGGATGGTGATCGCATCGGCGCGCAGCCCAAGGTCTGCCAGCGCTTCGTGCAATTGCCCGCTCGCTGAGGAAAGTTCTGCCGCATGTGCTGAACTTGCCGTTCGAATCGCGGCCTGTAACGCGCTTCCACGCAGGCTTACGACAATTCGGGTGAGGTCGCCGTTGGCATCCGCTGCGTGCATCGTAATGGACGACGGCGATGCGACGTTGCGAGCTGTGAGCAGCTCGCTTACCCGCGCAACGCGCTGCACTACGTCCGCCCGCGGCAGTGGCTGGGCGGGAAGCGCGGCGTCCGGAACGGCCGCTGGGCGTGGCGCGGCCACGCGCGTCGCGTCAGCGGGCGCAAACGGTGCTGCGGGCTGCCGCGCAAGTTCTACGTGCCCGGGGTCCCTTGGGCCCAGCGTGCGCAATCCTTCGTCAGCCGCGATTGCGTGCATGCGCTCATAGGCCCGCGCGCTGCCCTCGGGCCCGTCAACGATGAGGTCAGCCGCAGCGCCGCTCCGGTGGCGTGAGTTGCGCGTCCATGTGACGATTGGCCCTGGATCTGTGCGGCCCTGGGCATACAGTGCCTCCTGCCGACCCTGCGTGCGCGTCGTCTCCGCAACGCGCACCTGGATGCCTTCTTCCCTCAGACGTGAGATCACTCGGGTAAGCGGACGGCGGAAAGCAGGGTCGAGCGCATCCATGTCGCGCACCACCGCATCCGGACGCATCCGCCCACTGCTATGCGCGCTAGGTGGCGCATCGCGCGACGCATTCGCGATTGCTGGCGCGGGCGCGGCCGCCCTGCCCGGCTTGGCTCGAATGACATCGGCTCCAAGCGGCTCGCTCCGCCCGCCTTCGCGGGTCGGCGCGGCCGGCCCGCCTTCACCCGCAGGCACACCCGGTCCCGTTGCCGTTGCGGCAGCCGACGTGCCCGATATCAGCGCAGCCGTGAGCGCACCCGTAAGCGTAGCGGTGGTGGCAGCGGTGGTTCCAGCCGAGAGCGCACCTACTGGTGCATTCGCGGGTGTAGCTACTGGTGCGTTCGCGGGTATAGCTGCTGGCGCGGCCGCCGGGACGACGCCGCTCCACACATCGCCTTCCGTCATCACGCCTGCATCGTCCCGGCGCGAGTCATCCGGCATGAGCTCCCGGCTTGTCGCAGACGGCTCGTCATCGCCGACGCGCACTGCCGCACCCGGCTCCTTCGGTGCGGCGAAAACCGCGTACGCGCGCGGCGCGTTCCCGGATGCGCGCGGCGTATTCGCGGATGCGCTCCGTCGCGGTGGATCGTCGGCGCGTCGAGTGGCTACCTCGGTAGCACCACCGGCGGCAGCATCGGCAGTGCGGCTATCGGCGTCCGATTCGCCAGCGCCATCCTCAGCGAACGACGCAGGAGCCGCAAGGCCTGCGGAGGGCGCGGGCTGCAGTGCCTGCGCCACGAACGCGCACAGCGGCGGCCCGGCCGCACTGCGCTCCGCGAATCGCGTCCCCGCGCGGCTATCGGTTCGTCCTTCTGCGTCCGCGCTCTCTGTACGCTCTTCGCCAGCCACGCGCTCGAATACGGCGAGGAAGCTCGCCGCTTCGCCTGCGCGCGCCGCGAACTGCCCAGCGGCGTCGCCGAACGTGCGGCCGACGGCATCCGCAACGGGGAAGAGCCCGGGCGGCAGCAGGCCGATGCTGTCGCTCACGCGACTACTTGCCTGCCGGCCGAATGAGGCCGCGGCTTACCGCCGCGGCCCTGTCGGGCGGTAGAAACGCGAGTATCTCGCCGGCCTTGCGCTCGGACAGCGAAACCAGGATGGTGCGTGCATCGGCATCGTCCATGCGCGCAAGCACCTGCGCGGCGGCCTTTGGCTCCATCGCGCTGAACATCTTCGACAGCCGGTTGCCCATCACCACCGCAGACGGACTCTCGCCCGCGGCACAGCCGGACGCCGCGCAGGTGCTGTCGGTTCGTGCGGAGGACTGAGGCATGCTTGCGGCCACGCCACGCGCAGGTGCGGCCGCCGTTGCTGCAAGTGAGGGCGTGGCTGTCGCAGCAGCGGCCGTGGGCAATGCGGGCGCGGCCGCTACTGCCGCAAGAGCCGGGCGGGCCACGGCGGCGCTCGCCGGCTGCGCAGCGGAATCGGGGGCGTGCTGCACTGCGGCCGCTTCGCCCTCCGGTGGCGCCGCCGGAGCGGACGCGGCCGTGGAGTCGCCGTGGGTCACACCCGCTGCAGCCGCCTCGTCCGCAACGGCCCGTCGTCCAGCGACTATGGACGTCCCGGCTGCTGCAAGAACGAACGCGACGACGAACGGAATCAGCAGCCGGATCATTGCACGACCTCCACGGTGGCTATTCCTCCACGTCGCGCAAGAACCGTGCCTGCGCGGCGTCGTCAGTCACGGCCTGGTCGCTGCGCGCTGCCTCGACCTGCCACGCCTCCCGGCGCTTGTCTTCCAGTCGTTCCAGCACACGGCTGGCGCTCGAGCACGCCTGCAGTCTGGCGATGCGGCGCTGGAGTTCATCCGACTGTGCCGCCACGGCTGCCTGCGACAGCTCGAGGTGGCGCATCAGCGAATCCCGGAGCACCGACGCCTGGCGGAGCGTTGACACCTGGGCCTGGGAGTCAAGCGCGGGCTGCATCATGGAGCGGGCGGCATCGCATTCCTGGGCAACCGCATCGCGCGCCTCTTCTGCTTCGGTCAGCAGCGCGCGCGCCTGCGCCGCCTGCGCCGCGGCATCGCGCTTGACGCGCTGGCGCAGCGCAAGCAGCCGGGCGAGCGAAAACCGGAACTGACTCACTGGGCTCCTGCCTTGACGAGCGGCAACGCTGTCTGGAGCTCATGCGCGACTCCCTGCACGCCGCGCACGGTCGTCGCGAACTGTGTGAAGTCGGTCGGCTGCTGCTGCAGGAACCCGAGCATCGCCGGCCGGCAGTGCAGCGCCGAATCCATGACAGGGTCCGAGCCGCGTTGGTATGCGCCAACGAGCACGAGATCCTCCTTCTCTCGGTACGCAGCTTCGGCGCGCAGGAAACGCTGCGCGGCGGAGAGATGGTTCGGCGCAATCACGTGATCGCGTACGCGGCTCTTGCTCTCGAGGACGTCAATCGCCGGGTAATGCCCGGCCGCCGCCAGCTTCCTGCTCAGCACGAAATGGCCGTCCAGGATGGATCTGGCGGCGTCGGCCACGGGCTCATTGAAGTCGTCGCCGTCCACGAGCACGGTGTAGAGGCCGGTAATGCCGCCGTGGCTCGAGTTGCCCGCGCGCTCGAGCAGGCGCGGGAGCGAGGCAAACACGCTCGGCGGGTAGCCCTTGGTCGTCGGCGGTTCGCCAACGGCCAGGCCGATCTCGCGCCACGCCATCGCGACGCGAGTGATCGAGTCAACCATGAGCAGGACGTGCTTGCCCGCGTCGCGAAAGTACTCCGCGATCGCTGTCGCCACGAGAGCGCCGCGCGCACGCACGAGGGCGGCTTCGTTGCCGGTCGCGACGACCAGCACAGACCGCGCCAGGCCCTCGGCGCCGAGCGACTGGTGGATGAAGTCGCGTACTTCGCGCCCGCGCTCGCCAAGCAGGGCAATCACGTTCACGTCCGCATGCGCATGCCGCGCGATCATGCCCAGCAACGTGCTCTTGCCGACGCCTGAGCCCGCGAATATCCCGACCCGCTGGCCTCGGCCAATCGTGAGCATCCCGTCTATCGCGCGTACTCCGGTCTCCAGGGGCGAGTCTATCGTGCGGCGGTGCAGGGGGTTCGGGGGTGTGGCGGATAGCGGCATGCGATCCTCGAACCGGATCGGAGGGCCGCCGTCTATTGCCTCGCCAAGCCCGTTGAACACGCGCCCGAGCATCCCCGGGCCAACGCGCACGTCGAACGCCCGGCCCATCGGCACGACCATCGCGCCCGGGTGCACGCCATCCAGTTCGCCAAGCGCCATCAGGAGCACCGCGCCATCGTGGAACCCGCAGGCCTCGGCAAGCACTTCCCTGCCGCCGGCAAGCGGCGTTATTCCGCAGATCTCCCCGATGCCGACTTCGATGCCGGCTGCCTCCACCACGAGTCCGGTGATGCGGGTGACGCGGCCGTAGCGCGCGAGCCGCGATACCTGGCCTACTCGCCGCTCGAGGATGTCACGCATGCTGGCGAACCAGCCGGCGATAGACGCGCTCGAGAGCTGTGTCCACCCGCCCGTCAATGATGCGCTGCCGCCCTTGCAGGATGCATCCTCCGGGAACAACGTGCGGGTCGGCTACCCACTGGCACCGCTCCTTGGTGGCGAGCTCGCCAGCGCCGTCATCGTCAATGGTAGCTCGAAGCGCGGAAAGATCGTCGGGATTGAGGCGCACCTGCACTGGCTCGTCCACCGTATACTCCGTGAGCGCCTGCGCAACCAGCCCCCTGACGATCCCCGTGTCGCTCGTCAGCTCACGATCCACGATTAGCCGCGCGATGGCGACCGCGAGCGCCGCTATGTTCTCCTCGAGGGCCGACGTCCAGCCCGCCGATGCCTCGCCGAACACTTCCACCGCCTCGTCGAGCGCCCGCATGCTGCTCTGCAGCCGCGCCCGCTCGGTGGCTACCCCATCGGCTAGCCCGGCCGCGAAGCCATCGTCGTACGCCTGATTGACCTCGTCCATACGCCGATCGTTCTCCGCTTCGACCGCATCGTGAGCTGCCTTGGCCAGGTCGGCGGGAAGCCACGCACTCGCGCCGGTGTCGCGAGTGGCGGGGAAGGCGATGCCGTCAGACCATAAGTGCATCATCGCCGCCTCCGCCGAGCACTACCTCGCCCGATTCCTCGAGCGCCCTGATTGCCGCGATGATGTTGGCCTGCGCGGCCTCCACGTCGCGGACACGCGTCGGGCCCAGCATCTCCATCTCTTCGTTGAGAGCCCGGCTCGCGCGCTGCGACATCTGCGAGAGCACGCGGTTGCGCAGCTCGGCACTTGCCCCCTTGAGCGCGAGCGCCAGCGACTTCGTCTCCACGTCGCGGAGCACGCGCTGCAATGAACGGTCGTCCAGGCCACGCATATCCTCGAACGTGAACATCAGGTTCTTGATCTGCTCGGCAAGCGTTCCGTCGGCCTGCGACACGATATCGAGAATCTGCCGCTCCGCCGATGCCTGCATCAGGTTCAGCATTGCCGCAACCGACGCCGGCCCGCCCGCCGTCGCCATGCCGCGCTGGAACTCGAGCGCCGAATCCGTGCCGATCGACTTGTCAATCAGCAGAAGCATGTCGGGCGACACCTTCTCCATGCGCGCGATCCGCACGATCAGGTCGGCGGCGACGGGCGGATCGAATGCCTTGAGCACGGCCGCTGCCTGCGGTGCCGCGAGGTGGGCCAGGACCAGGGCCGTGGTCTGCGGGTACTCGTTCCGGAACATCGTCGCGAGTTGCTGACCGTCCACATTCCGAAGCCGCTGCAACCCCTCGGTGTCGGCAAGCTGGCCAATCACCCGCTTGAGGATGGACGATGCCTTCTGGGGTGCGAACGCCTTCTCGAGGATTTCGCGCGCGTAGTCCACGCCCCCCGACGATAGCGCCGTGCTCGCGAGGATGGACTCGACCCACTCCACGAGCACCAGCTCGGCCGTGGCAGGATCGAGCCGCTCCAGCCGGGCGATCTCGTAGGAGATGATCTCCGCTTCGTCGTTCGAAAGCTTCTGGGTTATCTGCGCCGCATTCTCCGCCCCGAGCGCAAGGCACAGGATCGCGGCCTTCTGCCGGCCGGTGAATTGTTCAACAGGCATGAGGGTGGCCGTAGCCGTCGAAGCAGCCATGCTACGGTCCCTTCAGCCACGCCTTCACCAGGCGCGTCGCTGCCTCGGGATGCTCGGCAACCGTGGCGACCACCTTGTCGCGCATCTCGGTGTCAGCTTCCCTGAATGAGAACCGCGGCGCGCTGGCGCTGTTATCGGTCACGGGGAACGCCGCCGGTGTGCGTGCCGCGATGCTCGCCGGAGGCGCCGCGGCACCATCGGACGGCGCGGCGCCGTTGCCCGCCAGCGCAACCGCTGCGCGTGCCTTTGCGGGCGCCGGGCGAATCATGCCGAGCGTGCGATACATGAGCGCAAATGCCAGCAGCAGGCCGAGGACCGTGATGAATGGCTGGATGAATGGACGCACCCGATCCATCGTGGAGACTGGTGCCGGCCTTGCCGTCGCCACCCGCGGCAGGTCGAAGCGCAAGCTGACGACGCTGACCTGGTCTCCCCTGGTTCCGTCGGCGCCAACCGCCGTGCGAACGAGGGTGTCAATACGCGCCAGCTCGGCGGTGGAGCGCGGAACGAAGCGGGGAATGGTGTCGTCAGGGCCGGCAGGCGCCTGGCGCTGCTCGTTTACGAGCACCGCCACCGAGAGGCGCTGCAGCCGGCCCACGGAGCCGGAGAAGGTCTCGGTGCTGCGCGTGTTCTCATACGTCCGCGCCGTCGCCGAGGACGCCACGCCGCCGTCCGCGCCCGGTGTGGATTCCGACTTCTGCTCGCTTGCCAGCGACTGCCGGTCCGGGTCAACGCTCTGCGTGGTCCGCGCCAGCCGGTCGAAATTCAGCACTGCGCTGACTTTGACGCGCGAGTTGCCTTCGCCCACCACGCCCGCCAGCAGCCCCGCGACCTTCTGCTCCAGGCTGCGCTCCACTTCCGTCTGGGTGCGCAGTTGGACGCTCGTCATTCCGGCGGCGGAACCCGACTCCGCGCGTTCCGACCATTCCCGCCCCGTCTCATCGTGGATGCTCACGTGGTCCGCTGAGAGGCCGTCCACGCTCGACGAGACGAGGTTGGCGATCCCGCGAACCACTTCCGCGGCGGGAGAAGCGCCGCTCTGCAGCGCGATGAGCACCGATGCCGTGGCCGGCCGCCTGTCGGTCCGTCGGTACGACGCCTCCTCCGGCAGCCCGAGGTGCACCTCCGCCCGCTCGATTCCCGTCATCCGGCCGATCGTCCGCTCGAGTTCGCCCTCGAGCGCACGACGGTAGTTGACGCGCTCCGTAAACTCGTTCCATCCCCACGTGGGGCGGTCGAACAGTTCAAGCCCGGGACGTCCGGTTCCGGGCAGCCCGTCCTTTGCAAGCGTCACGCGCGCCCGCGCCAGGTCTGTCTCTGCGACCTCTATCTCCGTTCCGCCCCGTGCGAGCCGGTACGTTATTCCGCCGGATGACAGCCGTTCCGTCAGAGCTGACGCATGTTCGATCGGCACGTTCGACACGGCCGGAACCCATGTGGGGGCCGAGGCCATTCGTGACGCGGCGAATACCGCGGCCGAGAGACCAAGTCCCGCCGCGAGGAGCAGCGCACGGCGTCCGCCGCCAAGACGCTCGGTGATGCGTATCAGGAAGTCGTTCATCCTTGCATGTTCGACAGGATGCGGTACGCCTCGATGAACTTGTTGCGTACCTGCACGAGGAGCTCCAGCGACAGCTGTGCTTCTTCGGCGGCCGCAACGACCGCGTGAACTTCCACGTCGTCACCGCGCAGGTACGCCGAGATCGCGTCATTGGCGCGAGTCTGGCCGTCGGATACGGAATTCAGCGAACGCACGAGCGTATCGGCAAACGACGTCGCGTTCTCATCGTCCGTCGCGGGCAGCACCGGCACTTGCCGGATCGGGCTGTCAATGCCGCCACCTTGGCCGCCGATGAGAGGCCGCGTGGTGTATCCGTTGATCCCCATCTGGCCTGCGAGCGCCCCGATCGGGTCGGCCATGTCAGCCTCGCACGTCGAGGCGCCCGCCGCGCGCCACCGGAGGGGCGGCGGCGCGGCTCGGCGACATCACGCGCATGTACGTCAACGGACCGTTTGCCGCCGTTGTCGCGAAGAACGCGCGCTCGTCCGCCGTGAGGATGCTCCATAGCTGTGGATCAGTGCCCGGCGGCGGTTCAACGGGTATTGCTTGCCGCTGAGGCGCGATCACCGCGGCCTCGCCCGCGTCGCGCGGCGTGGCAGGCCTCGTGGCGCGCGCAGGTGCCTGCGCCGCGCCGGGCCGCGGCGCATGAGGGCGCAAGGAATGAACGGCGCCGCCTGCGTTGGTTGGAAGTGACGATCCGTCAATCCTCATCGGTCACCCTATATGTCAATGGCGCGCCGAAGCATCGCCTTGACTGCCTGAAAGACCATCGCGTTTGCTTCGAACAGGCGTCGCGCGCCCATCATGTCAACCGTCTCCTGCGTGACGCTCACGTTCGGGTACCGCACGTATCCGTCCGCGTCGGCGTCGGGATGCCCGGGCTCGTAGATGCGCGGGCCTTCCGATGGATCCTCCACGATCCCCGTAACGCGCGCACCTTGCTGCAACTCCGCGGCCGGGCCGCCGACCAGGACCCCGTTGCGGCCGGTGACGGGTCGGGGCGCTGCCTGACCCGGCGGTTCGCCGCCCGCGCTGACCTGCACTACGCGGCGACGATACGGGCCGCCGCCTTCGGTGCGCGTCGTCTCAGCATTCGCGATGTTCGTCGCAATCGTCTCCATGCGCTGCCGCTGCACGCTCATGCCGCTGGCGGCGATTTCGAGCGCGCGATGGCGCAGCGGCGGCGCGCCTGCTGCCGGGCCAATGCCGCCGCCTGGGATCGTCATCCTGCGGACTCGCGCATGCTCGCACGCAGGCCGGCGTACGCCTTCGAGAGGAGACGAGCCGTGGTCTCGTATCGCGCCTGCTCGTCGGCGAGGCGAGCCATCTCGGTCTCGACATCAATCGGCTCGGAGGCCGACTGTGCGCCATTCGCAGGCAGCGCGAACGACCCCGCGGGCGTGGATGCATTCGCCACGCGATCGGCAATGGACCGCATGCGCGTTGACGACGCGTCCAGCCCGTGCTTGAGCGCGCCTGCCATCGTCGTCCGATCAATCACGTTCACCTGCATCGCATCCTCGTCAATGGCTTGACCCACTGAACAAGCAATACCGATGCCAGCCCGCCGTACGGCTTGCGCCGCGGCGCGACCGCGTTGTGGCTGAATGAGTTAGGCGTTCTGGTCCCGGTGTGCGGCCGTTGCCGCGCGGTGGCCGTGCGCACCGGCAAAGGCTGCCGGCGGACAAGGCTGCCTGCGAACGCCGCCGGGTTGCCCGCTTCTCCGCCAATAGACGGAGGAGCCTGCTCCCCATTGCGCCCTATGCTTCGGGCTGCTGGTCTTCTTCGCCGGTCGAGTTCAGCTTGTTGCGCAGCGTGCGCACGCTGATTCCGAGCAGGTCGGCCGCCCGTGTGCGGTTGCCGCTCGCCGCTGCGAGCGCTCGCTCGATCAGCAAACGCTCGGCGTCCGCAACATTAAAGGATGAGAACACCACCGGCTCTGACGCGCCCGGCTGGGGTATGCCGATCCGTCCGGTGCCAGGCGACGGTGGCGATGCCGCCCGCCGTTTCTGCGGAGCGGTGGCTGGTGTTGACTCCGGTGGCGTAACCGGGGAGATCCCGTGGGACGGTGTCAGCCCGTACCGTGCGCCCTCGAACGTCTGCATCTGAAGCGTCGGCTCCGTCGCGAAGATCACCGCGCGCTCCACCGCGTGCTGCAACTCGCGCACGTTGCCCGGCCACGGCTGCTGCTTGAGGTAGTCCAGGGCGTCCGGGGCTATGCCATCTACTTCCTTCCCGATATCGGCCGCCGCCCGGACCGCGAATCGGTGCGCCAGCAGGGGAATATCCTCCGGCCGCTCGCGCAGCGGCGGGATCAGCATCGGGATGACGCTCAGCCGATAGTACAGGTCCTGGCGGAACTTACCCTGCGCGACCTCCGCGCCGAGGTCGCGATTCGTCGTGGCAACGATGCGGACATCCACCCGGACCGGCGAAGTGCCTCCCACCCGCTCGAACTCGCGCTCCTGCAGCACGCGAAGCAGCTTCGCCTGCAGGTCGAGCCGCATTTCGCTGATCTCGTCCAGGAGCAGCGTTCCTCCATGCGCGCGTTCGAACGCCCCCTCCACACGCCTGATCGCGCCGGTGAAGGCTCCCCGTTCGTGGCCGAACAGCGCGCTCTCGATCAATCCCTCGGGCAGTGCAGCGCAGTTCAACTGGATGAACGGACGATCGCGCCGGTCGCTCTGCTCATGGATCGCGCGCGCAAAAAGCTCCTTGCCAGTGCCGCTCTCGCCTTGCAGGAGGACGGTTGCCTTCGTTGGCGCCGCCATTGCCACCGTGCGCAGCAGGCGGCGGATGGGCTCCGAGTCGCCGACAATCTGCCGCTCGCTCCGCAGCTCCATCACTTCGCGCCTGAGAGCTTCGTTCTCCCGCTTGAGCTGCACCAGCTCCAGCGCCTGGCTGACCGCCAGTTCCAGTTGCTGAGGCCGTAGCGGCTTCGTGATGTAATCCACCGCGCCTGCGCGGATGCTCGCCACCGCGTGCTCGATGCTGGCGTACCCTGTGAGCATGATCACGGGCACGTCGCACCCGTCCCGCCGGAGCATGTCGAGCAACTCGAGCCCCGTCAGTCCCGGCATCCGGTAGTCCGAGATGATCAGGTCAATGCTGTCCTTGGCCAGCACCTGCAGCGCCTCCGGCACGCTCTGCACTCCAACAACCATGTGGCCTGCCTGGGTGAGGGCATCCTCCACCACAAGTGCGACCGAAGGTTCGTCGTCAACGCAGAGAATGGTAGCCATGGATCGGTATAGGCGCTGGTGCGAATCTTGCAATATATGGCCGATGGAATGACTGTCCGCAATCCGGAACAACCGCTGGAGGCCATGTCGCCGGCCGGCCGGAAGATCCTCGTGATGAACTGTCACGAGGCGTGGATCCACCAGTTGCGGCATATCGCCGCCGAACTGCACATCGTCGTTGGTCTGGCTGGAAGGAAGGTGCGGGGCTGGGACTGGCGGATGCGACCGCTGCCGTCAAACGGCCGGATCACATCCCTCGAGCGCGCACTTGCCGCCGGGCCGGATACGTACGACCTCGCCGTGTGCCACAACATCACCGACCTGCTGGACCTTGCAGTCCTGCGGGTTCCCAAGCTGCTCGTCCTGCACGAGACACTGCACGGGCGCATGGCGCAACAAGGGGCGACCTTCGACCCTCAGTCCATGTCGGCAATGCTGGCGACGTACCTGGAGTCGGTCGGGGGCCATGCCGTGGGCGTGACGCCAGCCAAGGGCGAATCGTGGGGTGTCCACGGAGAGCCACTCTACTGCTGTGCCGATCCGGCCGACTACTACGAGCCAACCTACGCAGCAGCGGCGGGGATTCGCGTTGCGAACCACGTCACGTCAAAGCGGGTCTTCCTCGCCTGGGACTTTCACGCGGAAGCGTTCGGTTCCGTCGGGCTTACGCTGGTGGGGCACAACCCGGAGCTTGGTGTTTCGGCGGCGAGGGACTGGGACGACCTGAGGGCAATGTTCGCGTGCCATCGCTTTCAGGTGCACACAGCCGATCCGGCGTATGAGGACGGCTTCAACATGGCTGTGGTCGAGGGTCTCGCCGCCGGCCTTCCCCTCATCACCAACGTGCACCCCACATCCCCCGTGGTGCACGGCGTCAATGGCTTTCAGGCCCGTACTCCGACGGAGGCGCGTGAATACGCACAATGTCTGGTTGACGACATCGCCCTCGCACGACGCATGGGACGCATGGCGCGCGACACGGTGCGCCGCCTCTTTTCGGTCGCGGCATTTCGTGAGCGATTCGAGCGTGCGTGGCGTGCGGCCGCCGAGTCGTTCGGGCGAAGCGCCGGCGGAGCCGCGGTCCTGCCGCGTTCAGCAGAGCCGGTCTACGATGCTTGCGTGGGCCGTTGACAGCCCGCCGTAGCGCAACACGGCCTGCGCCACGGCTTCGAGTTCGGCGCGTTCGTCGCGTAGCGACGCGGCGCGCCCTTCCAGCACGTGCACAAGCTCGGCGTGGCTGCGCCGAACGCGCTCGGCCGCCGCTTGCGTGCGGGTGTCCACGGGCGCGCCTTCCAGCCTGAGGCGCTGGGTGACGCGCTCCACCATGCGATCCACGGAGTCCAGCAGCCCCGCTGCGCTCTCGATGTCGTCGCTGACCTTGTCGCGGGCGGCGTCGAGCACGCCCGCGAGGTGCTCGAATTGGTCGGCGGCGGAGCGACCGTCCATTACGCCGCCGCGATGCCAGCGCGGGCCTGCGCTGCGTCGGCGAACGCATCACGCAGCTGGCGGAACATGCTGATGATCCTGTCCAGCCGGCTGAGGTTCGGGTGAACGCCAAGTTCCGTCAGTTCGCCCAGCGAATACACGTACATTGACGCCAGGCTTCCGGCTATCTCGCCGCCGCGATCGCGATCGAGCGATGCGAGCAGATCCCCGATGAGCAGGCGGCCCTTGTCGAGTGCTGGAAGTGACACGTCGTCGTTTGCCATCGTGAATCCGGATCGCGCGCGCGTTAGCGCGCCCAGGATGGCATCGAACGTGATGACGACGAGTCGCCCGGGAGATGCAGACAGCACCTCCATCTCTCGGTACGCCTGGGCACTTGCTGGCAGGGGCATCAACTGTGTCTCCGTGGTGGTCACCCTGAGTATCGGCGCGCTCCGACTACTTCTGCATGGCGTTGAACTGGCTGCTCAACGCGAGTCCCAGTGACTGCGCCTTGGCCATTGCCGCTTCCATGGCCACGAACTGTCGCGTCAGCGCCGCCCGGCGCGCTGCCAGGAGGGTCTCTGCCCGCGATGCGCGGTTGCCGAGGCCATCCGCGCGGGAAGAAAGCGCCTGCAGTTGCTGGTCTATGCTGCCTCCTCCGGCGGCGACTATCGCCTCGGCAAGCTGCTTGATGACCCCACCCACTCCGAGGCTGACCCGCACCGTGCCCATCGCGCCCGTCGCCGCGCCCGTATAGCGGAGCGCAAGCCCTTCGGTGGCGTCCCCGGCTGCTCCGGTTAGAACCTGTCCTCTTCCGGTCGCGGCGGCGCCATTGATGGAACCGGCTACGTCCAGACCGCTGTACGCGCGTGCGGCAATGCCGAGTGAAGCCGTGCCGTCGCCCGTGCCCGGCACGTACGCGACCGTGAAGCCGCCGGTGGATCCGTAGTCGCTGGACTCGAGCTTCAGCCGTGAAGCGCTGACCGATGCGGTGAGGCGCACTCCGGACGATGCGAACGCGGCATTCAGCCGCGCTGCGACCGTCGCGATCCCATCCCCGTTCCGCAACTCGACGTTCGCGGACTTGCCGGTTGCCGCATCGAGTATTGTCATGGTATCGGGCGTGCCCGCCGTGGAGTAGCTCGCCCACGCGGCGCCCGTGACGCCCGCAAGCGTAGCCGCCTGCGTGATGTTCACGTCGTACGGCGTCTCGCTTGCCTTCGTGCCTGGCCCAGTCGCCTCGAACGACACGTAGGAACTCGACGGTACGACCCGTGTGGACAGCACCGCGCGCGCGCTGTCGAAGTCGGCGGCGAGCGCAGCCGCCAGCGCTCCTTCGTTCAGCGCCAGCACTCCGTTCGCGTCGTGCTGCATGCCAAGCATCGCGGCAGTCGTGTACGAACCGCTCAGGCCGGCAACCGGCCCGGTGAGGCTGGATGTCAGCGAGCTTGCGATGGCGCGGATGGTGGTGTTGTTGGCCAGTGACCCGCCCGACGCCGTCGCCGTCTTGACGAATGAACGCAGCGCGTTGTACGCCGAGGCGAACTCCTTGACGAGCCCGCTGATCCCTGCTGTGTCGAGGCCGACCGACACTGTCAGCGGCTCGCCGGGCGCGGCGCCCAGGAGACTCAGCGTCACGCCTGCAACCGCGTCCGTCACCGTATTCGAGTTCCCCTGGACGCGCTGTCCGTCAATCCAGACCTCTGCATCGGTGCCAGCTACGAGGACGCGGCTGCTGCCCGCCTTGCCGCCGCTGCCGGTCGTGAAGCTGCCCAGGCCGATCGCGCCGCCGCCCGCAGGCTCGACCGACATCGTCAGCGCGAGCTGTGACTCGCCCGCGGTGCCGTCGGTCAGGGTGATCCGGCCTCCGACGAGTGATGCCGACGCGGTTCGCGTCCCCGAACCAAATCCGTCGCTGGCGTCGTTGAGCGCCGCAAGAATGTCGTCCACGGTGGTGGACGCGGTGATGGCCACCGATTTCGCGACGACCCGCCCGTCGCCGGTGCGTCCGCTGATTCGGAGGGTGCCGCCGGCGGCGATGCCCAGTGGACTGCCGCTCACGGAAAGATCGGTAGCCAGCGTTGCGCCAGTGGCGTCCATGCCAGTGACCACATCGCCGAAGGCATTGCTCGACTGCACCACCTGCGCCGTCCCACCTTGGCCGCCCCTCAGCGCTCCGAGCAGCGTCAGCGCGCGAGTGCTGTCGGCAACGTCTCCGGACGGATCTGCATTCAATGTCACGTTGGATTCGATCCGGTACCACGCTGCCCCGCCAATCGTCTCGGCCACCACGCGTGCGGCGCTCGCATCGCCGACCGCGGCGTTGATGCGCTCGACTATGTCGTTCAGCGAGTCGCTGGCGACGTCTATGGCGATCGTACGCCCGGCCGCGAGGATCGTGCTCGCGGCGGGGGCGTCCATGCCAAGCAGACCGGAGACCGAGGCGGATGCGCTGCGGAATCGCGCCGACTGCACTGCGCCATTGGCCCCCAGGTTCGCCGACGCAGTCCCGTCAGTGAACCCGAGTGCCGCGAGCGTCCCGGCTGCGTCGTCAATGAGGTCTATACCGGCGCGACCGGTTGCCTCGCTGGTCAGGATGAGGCGATACCCTGCCGCCGTACGCAGTATCGCGGCCCCAACGCCGCTCGGCGCATCACCGCCGTTGGCCGCTGAGAACTTGTCGCGAAGCGACGAGAGCGAGTCTCCGGCCGACACGTCTACCGCGCGGCCATTGACACCGATCGTGCCGGCAATGCCGAGTGCCGTCGTCGCTGAGTCGAACGTACCGCTCCCGAGCTTCGCGGCAGTGGCCAGACTACGGACCTCCACGGTGAACGAGCCAGGGCTCGCATCGGCCGTTGCCGTTGCGCGGACCGTCTGGATGCCGGACAGCGGTGTGCTGGCGGCGGCCGTGAAGCGGCGCAGCGAGTCCGCGCCCGCGAGGGCCGCAGCCGCCGAGGAGAGCTTCGTCGCGACGGCTCTGAAGTCGTTCCAGGCCTTCTGCGCGGCCGTAACCGAGGCCTGCGCCGTTGTGATGCTCCCCATCGTGCGCGCGCGATCCGCCGCGCTGATCTGGTCGAGCAGGTCACGCCACTGGATGCCGCTGCTGAGGCCGCTGATCGTGCTGACTGGGTCGCCCATTGTCTACTCCGGAAACGAGCCGCCCCGGGGCCGTGTGAGGCCCCGGGGGACTGCGGCGCCATGCGGCGCCGTGAAGCTGCGCGTCATCAGCCGCCGAGGAGGCGCAGGACGCCTGCGCCAGACTGGTTCGCCTGGGCGAGCATCGCGATGCCGGCCTGCGAGAGGATCTGGTTCTTCGAGAAGGTCGTCATCTCTTCGGCCATGTCCGCATCGCGAATCACACTCTCGGCCGCGGCATAGTTCTGGATCGTCGTCTTGAGGTTCGAGATCGCGTTGTCCACGCGGCTCTGGCCTGCGCCGATCACGCCGAGTGCCGTGTTCACCTTGCTGATCGCAGTGTCTATCGCCGACAAGGCCGTCGCGGCGTTGGCGCGCGTATCAACCGCCGACGCGTCCACGCCGAGGGTTGACGTCCTCAGGTCGAGGGCGCTGCCGGTGACAGTGATGACGTCGTTCGTTGTGTACGAGCCCGATGCGCCAACCAGGAAGGTTCCCGCCCCGCCGCCAACGGTGACGTTCATTCCGTTGAGCGTCGCGGCGCCTACGGTCGTGTTCGTCTGGACGGTGATCCCGAACTGCGAGAAGTTGAGTGACTGGTTCTTGCCCGCAGTGACGCCGAGAGTCTGCGAGAGCGTCCCGTTCGTCAGGGTGACGACGCTGGCTGCAGCCGAGAGCGTATAGGAACCCGTCGCGGCTCCGCTGATCTGCACGTCGTACACGCCCGCGGTGGCGGTGGCAATGGCCGTGGAGGCCGAGTCAACCGTCGCGCCGAAGCCGCCGTTCAGCAGCGCCTGGCCCTGGAACTTCGTGATGTTGACGGTCCGGCCGATCTCCGCCTGCAGTGCGTTGAACTCGGCGTTGATGCGTGACCGGCCCGCGGAATCAACGCTGTCCGACGCAGCCTGGGCTGCGAGTTCCTTCATCCGCTCGAGCATGTTCTGGATCGAGCTCGCCGCGCCCTCGGCGATCGCGTACACCGAGTTCACCTGCTCCGCGTTCCTCGACGCCTGCGTGTAAGCGCGAAGGTCCGAGCGCAGGCCGTTCGCGACGCCGAGTCCGGCAGCGTCATCCGCGGCCTTGTTGATGCGGAAACCGCTCGACAGTTTCTCCGTCGAGGCGGCAAGCGCCTTGGTCACGTTGCCGAGATTGCGCGCTGCCTGCAGTGCCGAGACGTTCGTGTTGATGCGCATGGCCTACTCCATTGGCTGGTTGACGGGAGAGTCCGTTCTCCCGAGCCTCTCCGCGGAAGTGCAGGGAGGACACCAATCAGTATCGGGGCACCATGCGGCAACTTGAACGGTGCGCATCTTCTCAGGCGAGACTGGCGCGGGTGTCAGCGGCCCATGTCGCGCTCTCGACGATTGCAGCGTGCAGCTGCGCGTCAACGCCAAGCGCGTCCGCGAGCTTGCGCGCATCGGCAAACTGGGCGCGCTCCACGGCATCCGACAGGCGCAGCACTTCTGCCATTACGCCGCCTCCCCCCAGTATCGCGTCCCTCACGTGCTGCGGCGCATGCACGCGGTCGAGCACCGTCGCGATCGGCACGCCAATGAGCGCATCCATGCGCGATAACAGCCCCGAGAGGAAATACGCGGATGCATCTTCCGCTCCGGGGATCCGTCCGCCGATCAGTTCACAGAAACGCGCACGCTCGAGCGCGATGCGCAGGTGCTCGTCGTCAACGCCCGAGCGGCGGGGCACGCACGCCACCAGCAGGATTGCGAGCCACTGGTACAGCTTGCCGCGGCCAAGCAGTTGCAGCGCCTTGCGGGCGGACGTGACGTTGCGAAAACCGTAGCTGGCGCTGTTGGCGAGCTGAAGCAGCTTGATCACGAGCGTGGGGTCGGCCTGGAAGCTGGCCTCGATGTCCGCGTCCGTGGCGGAAGGGTTGCGGAGCCGCTGCATCGCGGTGGCCACCGACGCAACGACCGGCGGCATGTCGCGGCCGCTCACCGTCTCGGCCATCCCGAAGTGCCATCCCTGGAACAGGTCGAAGCCGAGTTCGTACGCGAACTCGAAATCGTTCGGCGTCTCGACCTTCTCCGCCACGAGAAGCAGATGATGCCCGCGCCGCAGCTGGGCAACCGTACGCCTTATGAGGTCATGATCGTACGTCATCTCGACCTTGACCATCTGCGCCTCGCCGACGAGACCGGCTGTCTTGCCGTCGGGCAGGTAATCGTCGAGTGCGAGCGAGTACCCGGCGGCGCGCGCCCGCCGCAGTGCGCTCACTACCGGCTCCGTTGGCTCCGTGGTTTCGTGCACCTCGATAACCGAGCGGCGCGGGTCGAGCGCGTGCCAGAGATCCTGCTCGAGCAGATCCTGCGGCAGGTTGATCCACGCCGGGGTCGAGCCGACGAGCGGCTCCAGGCCAATGCCGAGTACCGCGCTCGCGAGCGTCACGTGGGTCATCATCGAGAGTTCGTGCGAGTCGGCCACCGTCGCGAGTGCGTTCTCGCGATACAGCAACTCGTATCCGATGATGTCGAGCGAACGGTCGAACAGCGGCTGACGCGCAACGAGTAGGCTGGTGCCGGATTCAGTATCCGTAGGCATGCGCAGGGCGCACCGATCCGTTAGGGTGTGGGTACCATTAGCATCGGCCGTTGCCGGCAAAACGTGCCATCCGGCCCGGCTGCCGGATCAGGAGATGCCGAGCGCTGCAACCAGCAGCTCCGCTTGGCTTTGCCACGGCAGCTCCTGCATGAGAGCAGCAGCAGTCGCACCGCGCCTCGCCGCACCGCTGCGGTCAACATACGCCGCCTCGAGATGCGCGATCAGTTCGTCCGGATCCGACTCGCCCCAGCAGAACGTTCCGGTGTACGGCGCAGGAGCCGTCGCGATCGGCGCCTGGTGTTCGAGCACGTAACAGGTGTCCGCGCCAATGAGGTTGAGGTGGCCGGTGTTGGCCGAGAGCACGACTGGCACACCACAGGCCATGGCTTCCATCGCGACCAGGTTGGTGCCGCCTTCACACCGGTTCGGGAACACGGCGATGTCAACCTCGTGCAGCACCGAGGCAATGGTTGCGTGTGACTGCAGGCCCAGGTCCAGCACGGCGTCCCGAGGTACCCCCTGGCGCGCCAGCCACTCCGTCACGCGAAGCCGGCCATCGGCGATCTCGGGCAGGCCGTCCACGTATCCGGTGGCCTCGATCCCTGCCATCGTTTGCGGCCACATGTTGTGCCATGCGGTCACCAGCACCGCGTCGTCGTGGCGGGCGTGGAAGCGCCGGAATGCCTCGACTACGATATCCTGTCCCTTCCGGTACTCCAGCTTCCCGCCGCTGAACACCAGGAACCGGTCGCCGAGCAGGCCGGCGCGTGGGGCTGGGTGAAATACGGCAGGGTCAACGCCCTGCAGCACCAGCGAGACATTCGTAATCCCGACTGCCCTCAGGAGCTCGGCGTTCCACGTCGAGCCGGCGATGATGCCGTCGTAACTCCTGGCGCGGGCAATCGCGGCCGCATCCCATGCCGTGTCCTCGAAGAAAATGACCCCCGTGTGCGCCTTCCCGCGTGGCGTGGCCGCGCTGGAATCCCCAAGGGCATGGTTCCCGAGGGCAATGAGCCGATGCCGCGCGTTGCCCGTCGTTGACCGCGCCACGCGCAGGCGCGCCGCGGCCGCCTGCTGGATGGGCGACATCCCTCCGAATGCGGGTGCCGTCCGAAGAACCGGCTCCACGTGTTCGCTGGACCGCAGCGCCAGCGCGAGGTGCATGCCGTACGTCCCCCAGCCGGACTGCAATCCAACAGGCCAGCTGATCTCGATCTCTTCGCGCACGCTAACCGGCGCTGCGCGAACCGGCGCTGCGTCGCGAACCGGCGCTGCGCGAACCGGCGCTGCGTCGCGAAGCCGCCCGAGGTCGTCGCGTACGCTCGCGATCACCTCTCCCCATGCGCCGGGGCGCGGCTGTCGGTAGAGCCGGACCGACGAATACCACGGAGAGTCGGTCCGCCCGAGCATCCAGCGCCAATCCGGCGTGTATGGGCACAGTATCCACGTAGGAACGCCGAGCGCGCCGGCGAGGTGCGCGACCGATGTGTCAACCGTGATGACGAGGTCCAGGCCGGCCATCGCTGCGGCCGTGTCGGAGTAGTCGTGGAGGTCGTCGTCGAGGTTCAGTACGTTGCCCGGCGCATTGAGCCCCGACAGCAGCGTGGCGTCAGGGCCCTTCTGCAGGCTGACGAACGAGATGTCGCCTGAGTCGAACAATGGCCGGAGCAGGTTCAGCGGCACCGACCGGATCGCGTCCCGCTGGTGTGCCGGGTTGCCAGCCCACGCCACGCCGACGCGCAGCCGGCCACGCAGCGCCGCGACCCGCTCGCGCACCGCCCGCGCCGGGTGCGCCAGGTAACCGCCGGGATACGGTATCGTTTCGAGCGTGGTGCCGCAGAGCATCGGCAGACTCATCAGATACGCGTACGTGTCGAAGTGCGGTACCACGTCGCCCGGCGACGCGGTGGCGTCCACGCCAGGGCAATCCTTCAGGATTCCCGCGAGCTGCGCAGGGCATTCCAGCGTCACTCGCCCGGCTCCGCGGATCTTCAACTCATTGGCGTACCTCGCAAACTGGATGACATCACCCGCGCCCTGCTCGCCCGTGATGAAGATCGAGCGGCCGTCCAGTGGCGAGCCGTCCCACTCGGGAACGTCGAACTGCCGACGCGTGAAGACGACAGAGATCAGCCGCTTCCGCGCCTCGAATGCGCGGAACCCGTTCTCGTAGTCGCCGCGCAACAGGTCGAGCACCGCAAGGTTCCAGCTTGCGTTTCGATTGGCCGGCTCCGCGGCAAGAGCGGCGCGGTGCAGCCGCTCTGCCTCGTCGAGCGCCCCGCGTTCGAGGGCGCAGTTGCCGAGTACGTTCAGCGCTTCGGGGTGCCCCGGGCATTCGGCTTCCACTCCTGCCGCGATCGCTTCGGCCTCCGCGTGCCTGTTCATCTCCATGAGCAGGACCGCAAGGTTCACGCGGACGGTCGCGTGCCCGGGCGCCAGGGCAAGTGCTTCGTCGAACGCCGCGCGCGCAGCATCGAATCGCCGGCGCTCCTTCTCGATGATCCCCAGGTTGCTGAGCGCGTCCACGTAGGCGGGATCAACCGCCAGCGCCGCGCGCGTCGCCTCCGCGGCATCATCGAGTCGCCGCAGCCCGCGAAGCGCAATAGCGCGATTGGCCAGCGCGGTCGCGTTGCCGGGCGTGATCGCGACCGCGCGATCGTACGCAGCCAGCGCCTCGTCACAGCGCTGCTCTCCAACAAGCACGTTGCCGAGGTCCGTCCACCACGCGGCGCGCCCCGCGTCCATGGCCACGGCGGCCGACAGAGCCTCGACCGCTTCCGCCGGCCGCTGCAACGCTCCCATCGCCAGTCCCAGGTTGTGCTGCGCTTCCGCGTCTCCAGGGTCGAGCGCGAGCGACTCGCGAAACAGCTTCGCGGCTTCATGGTATTGCCCACCGCCCGCGAGGATCGCGCCGAGGTTGTTGAACGCTCCCGCGCACGGGGCACGCGCGAGCACCCTGCGGTAGCCGGCCACGGCGCCGTCGAGATCGCCTCTCAGGTGACATGCGATTGACTCGCGCAGGAGCGCGTCAACGTGGGGCTTTGCCACACCGATGCGGCTTTCGCGCGCGGCTGCCGTCCTGAACTTCTGCGTCGCGGCTTCGCTGCCGCGACGACGCTGGCGGTTGCTCGCCATCAGCCGAGCCCGATCAACTCAATCGGATGGCGCAGCCCGTACTTGCTGTCCGCGATGATCATCTGGGCGCCGAGCCGGGTACGCACGTCCAGCACCAGCGGACCCTGGAGGTTGACGGTCGCGCCTTCTCCGGCCGACCCTGGCAGCGTTGCGATGCACAGAATCGCGATGCCCTCCGATGTCGCGGTTCCCGGAAGCCGCGTCAGTTGCTCGCTGGGGAGGTCCACGGAATAGCCAGGAATGAACAGGAACGGATCCACGACGAAAAACGTGACCATTCGCTCGCTCGTGGACTGGAGCCACGCGCACCCGGGCGATCCGGCGTCGACGAGCACCCACTCCCGGCACGCGGGAAAGCCCGGCAGTCCGTCGGGGAACCCGAAGACGCGACTCTCCGTGACAACGAGGGAGCCGAGCAGGTGAGAGTCTATCGAGCGCGTTGGCTCGGGCATGAGCTGGACGGCGGCTGTCATCGCAGATAGTCCGTCAGTGATGTGTTCAGTATGCGCGACGTGGCTGCCAGCGCCGCCTGGTACGCGGTCTGCCGGTTCACGAGGTCGGAGAGCGCCTCTTCCATGTTCACGTCCTGCAAGTCCGATGCGCTGGCGGCGTACTGGGTGGCCAGCGCCTGGAGGTTGTTCGACGCTACGTCGAGCGCATTGATTCTCGCGCCGGTTTCGGCCGTCATCGCCTGTGCGCCGCTCAGTGCCTGGTCTATCCCGGGCAGAGCCGCGGCGACCTGCCCGCGCCCGCCGGACTCCAGCGCGGCAGCGAGACTCTGAAGCGCCGCGAGCATCCCGCTGGAGCTGGTGCCGAATATCCGCGTTCCGTCGCTGCCAGCGGTCACGGTCTGCGATGCGCCGATTTCCACGGACCTTGTTCCGCTCGGCGCCGGCGCTGCGACACTGAACTGGACTACCGGCCCGCTCGTGTCAATGCTGTACGGGACCGTCGTCGAGCGGTCGCCACCATATATGTATTCGCCGCCGCTCTTGGTATTAGCGATCTGCACGGCTTGGGCCAGCAACTGGCCCACTTCCGCCGCCATCGCCTTCCTGCCGGCGTCATTGACCGTATCCGTGCCGCCTGCAACTCCCAGCTCCTTGGCGCGCGTCAACAGGTCGGTTAGCTGGTCCAGCGAACCCTGTTCGAGGTTGAGCCGCGACGTCGCGGCGCCGATGTTCCTCTGGTACTGGGTCACCGCACGCGACTGCGACGCAAGCTTGATCAGCGATCCTGCCGCTACGGGATCCTCCGATGCCTTGTCGAAGCGATGTCCAGTCGTGACACGGAGTTGGGCTGCGTCCATCCGTCCCCGCGCCGTGCTGAAAGACTCCAGCGTGTGGCTGGCCACCTGGTTGTCGGTGATTCGCACCGTGCTTCCTCGGGGGTTGAATTGGTCCTCGACATGTGTTCGCACGTTCCGTGCCAGAGGGCGTCCATGCGAAGCGCTAAAGTCCGGCGGCGAACTGACGATGCTATAGCCATGAGCGGCTTCCATTCGCGAAGGGCAGGAGCTCCCGTTCAACGCTGGCCCGACCTGCTGCGCCATGTCTGTGCCTCGCCCGCCAATGCTGACGCGGCAGATTCCGGGCGCGAGCAGGCTGCGTCGGCGGGACGAGGCGCGGATGGAGAGCCGGGGCGCGTGCTGGGCGATGTGCTCACCGCCGTATACCGGCGCCACGAACGGTTCGTGGCGTCACGAGTATCCGTAGCGGCAGCAGTTGGACATTACCGTCGGACGAGTCGGTGCGAGCAAGGGCGCCCGGTCCTTCCGCCACCGACGGAGGAGACTACAGGATGAACGTTGGGCCACGTATTTCACCAGATGCCGGCCTGGACCTCGAAGCCGCCCGCCGCCTCGAGCAGCGGAAGGCCGGGACTCAGCGCGATGCCGCATCCAACGCTGCCTCACGACCCGCCGCCGGCGACCGCGTCGAGCTGTCTCAGACGGCGCGCGCAAGGGCGCACGCGGCGTCACTGCCTGGCGAACAACTCGATGCAATACGCACCCGGATCTCGGACGGCACCTACAACGACCTTCGCGTCGTTGATGCCGTCGCCCGACGCATCCTTGCCAGCGGTGACCTTTGATGCGACCCCTTGAGCGCGTCGAAATGGCCCCGAGCCTGCCATGAAGTTCCTCGTCGTTGACGACAGCGCCACCATGCGGCGAATCGTGGTCAACTCGCTCAACCGTATCGGCTTCCAGGCCGTCGTCGAGGCCTCCGATGGCGCCGAGGCACTCGAGAAACTCGACGACTCGATCAACTTCGTCATTACCGACTGGAACATGCCGAAGATGACGGGGCTCGAGCTCACGCAGGCGATCCGGGCGTTGCCATCCCGCCGGGACCTGCCCGTCCTCATGATCACCGCGCGATCGGCCAAGGAAGACATCGTCTCGGCGCTCGAGTCGCACGTGAACAACTACATCGTGAAACCCTTCACGCCTCAGATCCTCAAGGAGAAGATTGACGCGATGAAGGCGACCTTGCCGCCGTCCTAGTCCAATGGACTCTGCACACCGGGATTTCCTGCTCTACGACGCAGACGCGCTCGTCCGCGTCGTTCGCGGCGAACTGCGGGCGCTTGGTGTGGTGCCTGGCTGCGGCCAGTTCAGCGAGTGCCCGGGCGCGTCCGCACCTGCCGTGCCCGATGCCGACTGGCCTGCGAGCTCCCCCCGACGCTCCCTCAATGACGCAGGCGTCCCGGGGAGCCTGCCCGGGACGCCCGCTGCCAACATCGTCAGTGCCTGACACCATGCAGTCTCGGCCATTCCCGGAGTAACTTGAGTGATCCGCATCCCCCTGCTGCGATCCGGCACCAGCACGCGGCCAACCATCGTCGTGGCCGAGGACGAACCCTCCATAGGCGATATGGTTGCCATGTCGCTCGAAGAAAACGGCTACCAGGTTTGCCTCACGCGCGATGGTCTCGAGTGCGTGGAACTGCTCGAGCGGACGCATGAAGAGGTCGCGGCGGTCCTGCTCGATCTCAGCCTCCCGGGCGTCAGCGGCACCGAGGTATTCACCAGGCTGAGGAAGTTCGCTCCCTCGTTGCCGGTAGTCGTAATGAGCGGCAGCGCCGGGGCGCCCTCGCCCGCCGAAGGCAGGGCTGGCGATGGAATCGCGTCGTTCCTTCCGAAGCCCTTCCGCCTGCCCGAGCTCTTCTCGACCGTGGCGTCGGTGCTTCGCACGGCTCGGCACGAGTTGCCGGCATAGGAAACCCCTGCCGCTTGCAGGTGCGAGGCCCGGCTCACGCCTCGTGAATAGGCTCGAAGCGGGCTGGCACGACTACTGCAGTTGAAGCGTGCAAGCAGCAAGCTGGCCAACCCGGCCGTGCTTGGTTCCGGGCCCATTCTTTGACCGCCGTCGCCCTCGCGCCACCCTACACGCCAATCGCGCTCTCCCTCAGGACACCGCAGGGCGAGAGCGCCGTTGCGTTCGAGTTCGATCTCGACAGCGGTGTCCAGCGCGCGATGCACCGCGACCTCGCCGGCGGCGCCTTCTATGAGCCCGAGACCACGCTCTTCATCCTCAGCGTCCTGCGCCCGGGCGACCGGTTCGTTGACGTCGGCGGCCATGTTGGGTACTTCACGGTGATTGCCTCGAGCGCCGTCGGGAACCAGGGCCGTGTCTTCGCCTTCGAACCGGCGCCAGCCAACTACCAGCGACTTGTTCGCCATGTCGCGCTCAATGAATGCCGCAACGTGGTGCCTCTGCACCTCGCCGCGGCAGCGGAGCCGGGAGGCGTAACGCTGCATCTCAACAGCGACAACGACGGCGGCCACGCGTTGTGGGACGTGCGCCAGCACCCCCTCAACGAACGATCGCGGGCAACGCCGCGTACGCATCAGGCGTGGGCTGTGCGCATCGAGGACGCGGTGGGCTCCGGGCCGGTCCGCGCGATGAAGCTGGATGTCGAAGGCGCCGAACTCGACGCGTTGCGCGGCGCGGAGGCGCTGCTCGCCGGGAGCGATGGCGTGCCATTCGTCGTTGCCGAGGTCAACCGCGGCGGCCTCAACGCAATGGGGACGAGCGAGGAGGAGCTGCGTGGCTGGATGGACCAGCGGGGCTACGACACATGGTTGATGCAGGTGGAGGCGCCTCAGTTGGTGCGCCTGGAACCTGGCGCTTCCCTCGCCACCAACTCGGTGTTCAACGTATTGTTCTGGAAGAGGGGCTTTGCATTGGAGTAGCGCATGCGGGCACCGTGACTCGTTCGATCTGCTGCTGGACACACAGCGGGTGGCGTGCCGTTCGGCACCTGCGGAACTCCGCCCTCGTGCTCGCGGTCTGCGCTTGCACGCGCGCGGCCACGGATACCCCCACCCGCTTGCGCATCGTCATGACACCCGCCTTGCGCCCGGAGGCGCTGCAGGCCATCCATGCGCCGCTCCAGCACTACATCGAGCGCGAGGTCGGGCTGCCTGTTGATCTCGTGATTCCCAGGGCGTACGGCGACCTGGTCGCGATGCTCGACCGGAAGGCAGCGGATGTCGCCTATGTCAACGGGGTCGAATACGTGATCGCACTGCGCCACGCGGACATCGCCCCGATTGCGGTCGGGCTGGATGACCTGAACTTCACGACGAGCTTCATCGCCCGCGCGAGCGACACGACGAAGAGCCTGGCCGGGTTTCGCGGCCGACGGCTCCGGCTTGGCGAGAGTCTCTCAACTGCCGGCTACGTGATGGCGCGCCGGTTCCTCGTTTCCCAGGGTCTGGCGCCCGAAAGCGCGTTCGCCGATATCACCCAGTCCTCCACTCACGAGGAGACCGCCGAGGCGGTGCGCGACGGCAAGGCCGACCTCGGCGCGGTGAGTACGTTTGCGCTCGACCGTATCTTCACCCGCGGGGTCGTCCGGCGCGACCAGGTGCGCGTCGTGTGGGTAAGCCCACCCTTCCCCGATCAGTTCTGGATCGCCAGGTCCACGCTCGCCGCTCCGCTGCGCGCGCGGCTGGTCGAGGCGTTCCTTACCCTCTCCCCGCTCGACAGCGTGCATGCTGGCGTGCTCCGTGCGGAGGGGGTGACCGGCTACATCCCGGTCGAGCGCCAGAGGTTCTACGCCGTAGAGGAGGCCGTGCGGAATGCGGGCGTGCTGCGGAGGTCGTCGGGTGCCAGGTAGCCTGCTCGGCCCGGCGGTTGCGCGGCGGTTGAACCTTGCGGGGCTCGCCGTGCTCCTGATCCTGATTGGCGCGGCGGTAGGCGGGCTGCTCAGCCTCGACGTCGGCGAAGTCCGCCTCGCGGGCGCCGCAGCGGATCACCTCCGTGCCGCACTCGATGCGAATGCGGCGCGCTTGCGGCTGGAGGGCATTGCCAACCGCGTGCAGACGTCCGTTCCATGGCATGAACCGCCGGAAGTGATCGAGGGCGAACTGGCGTTGCTCGCCGAGCGGGTGGACTCACTGCTCGCCTCGCGGCTGATGTCGTCGGACGTCATTGATCGCGCCGACGACCGGCTCCGCCGCGACTGGGCCCTGTTCCGGCGCGAAACAGAGGAATTGTCGCTCGGCAAGGCGAGCGCGCTGGCAGGCCTCAAACGCGTGCGTCCGCAGCTCGTGCTCACGTTGCAGCAGCTCCAGTCGGCGCATCGCAGGGCCCAGGAAGACCTCGCCGTTCGGCAGGTCGCGAGGCATGCGGTCGTCACGCGGTGGCTGGTTGGAACCCTCCTGGCCCTCCTTGCCGGCGCCCTCTTCTACGGGTGGTGGACCCTCCGTGCGATGCGCACACTCAGGATGCAGCGTACGGCAGGTCAGCGCGCGCTTGCAGATCGCGAAGCGCTGCTCACGGCACTGACCACTACGGCCCCCGCCGGCCTCTTCCGCACGGACAAAGAAGGGAAGTTTCTGTACGCGAACGAACGGTTCTATGGGCGGACAGGGCTGTCCGAGAGCGAGGCCCTCGGCGATGGTTGGCGGCGCATCATTCACCCCGACAACCTTGCTCGCGTAGAGGGTGAAATCGAACGCGGGCTCGAGAGCGGACAGCCATTCCAGTTCCGGATGCGCGCGCGCGGTCCCGGCGATGGAGTAGCACGATGGGTGGACGTGCTGCTGGCGCCGTGGCTGGACGAACAAGGCGCGCTCGTCGGGTGGGTCGGGTCGAGCTACGATACGACGGAGCACGTCGAAATCGAACGCACGCTCCGGGCGCTCATCGTCACCAGTGGGACGCCCGATCTCGACACCTACCTTCGCTCTTGCGTGAGGCGGGTGGCCGAGGCGCTCGGCGTCGAGATGGTCCAGGTTGCCCGCGCCGAAGACGGCGCTGATGGCGCCGTGCGAACGATCGTATCGTGGCGCGACGGCGCGTTTGGCGAGACGGCGGGAGACTGTGCGTGCGGCATGCTCCTGGCCGAAGCTAGTCGCGAACCCGACGGCATACGGTTGGTTCAGTCCGGGGCACGTGAGGGCCGGGGCGACGGGCCGCTCGTTGCAGACGGCATCGAAGCGTACGCCAGCATCGTGTTGCGCTCCGGTGAAGGCCAATTATGGGGAATGCTGTGCGTGCAGAGCCGGCAACCGTTGCGCGGTAAGGGCGATTTCATCGCGGACATACTCCGCATAGTTGCCGACCGGATAGAGCGGCAACTGGCTGTCCTCGCAATGCGCGACAGCGAGGCACGCCTCAGACGCGTGGTGGATCATATCGGCGACGGGCTGGTCACCTGGGACGTGGACGGCAGGGTTACGTTCTTCAACGACCAGGCTCTTCGGATCATGGGCTACGAACGCGGGTCGCAGATCCCAGGGGCTATCGAAGATTTCGTGCCCCCCGGGCAGCGCGCGGCTGCGGTCGCGCGCAGGCGGCGGCGTGTGCAGGGCCAGCCGGTACCCGATCGCCTCGAGCTTCAGGCGCTCCGCGCAGACGGCACGCCCGTGTGGCTCGACGTAGGCGTCGTGCCAATCACGGACCAGAACGGCACGGTCAGTGGCACGCAGGCCATTATCCGCGATATTACCGAGCGCAAGGCGGCCGAGTCCCGAATCGCCGAAGCGCTGGCGGTGCTCGATGCCAGCCCGGATGCCGCGTACATCATTGACCCGGCAACGATGCGTTTCCTGTACGTGAACCAGGGCGCCACGCGCACACTCGGCTTCTCTCGCGCCGAGTTGCTCGAAATGACCGTGCTCGACATCGGAGAGAACCGTAGCGGCCATGGGTTCCGCGCGGCTATCGCGCCGCTGGCCGACGCGAAGGCCGATCTGGTCACACTCGAGACCAGGCACCGCCGCAAGGATGGCGATTTCATCCCAGTCGAGGTGACGGTGCGCCTCGTGACCCTCGAGCATGGCGTGCGACGAATCGTTGCGCTGGCCCGCGACATCTCGGAGCGGGTCGCGCGGCAACTGGCGGAACGAAGAGCCCAACGGCTCGAAGTGATCGGCAGCATGGCCGGCGGCATCGCCCACGACCTGAACAACGCGCTCACCCCGGTCGCGATGGGGCTCGAGTTGCTGCGGGAGAGAAATCCGGCGCAGGCCGCACTGGTTGACCAGGTAGCGTCCGGTGTTGACCGGGCGGCCGCGATGCTCCGCCGGTTGCTTGGCTTTGCCAGGGGCGTGGAAGGCGAGTTCGTTCCGGTCAACCCGCAATCGCTCGTGCTGGAGGTGCGGCACTTCCTGGTGAGCGTCCTTCCAAAGGAAATCGCGCTCGAGATCCGCTGTGACCCCGACGCGCCGAGCGTCGAGGGAAACCCCACGCAACTGCACCAGGTGCTGCTGAACCTCGTCGTCAACGCGCGCGATGCGATGCCGCGCGGCGGAACGCTCTCGATACAGGCGGCGGGCGTTGACCTCGATGCTGCAACGGCGTCAACGCTTGCCGGCGCCTTGCCCGGGCGGTACCTCCGGTTCACCGTGCGCGATACCGGCTGCGGCATTCCCGAGGAGTCCATCGAGAAGATCTTCGACCCCTTCTTCACCACCAAGGGCACCGAAGGCGGCACGGGGCTGGGCCTCTCGACGGCGCTTCACATTGCCGCGGCGCACAAGGGATTCATTCACGTCGAGTCGGTGGTTGGCGAGTACACGCAGGTCGAGGTTTACGTACCGGCAAGCTCCGCATTTCTTCGCCACGCTGGCGGCGCCCAGCGCAATTCGGCGCCTGCCTTCCGCGGCAGCGGCGAGACGGTTCTCTTCGTGGACGACGAGCGCATGGTGCGCCGACTCGCGGAGGTCGTGCTGAAGCGCACCGGATTCAAGCCGCTCATCGCCGAAGACGGCGCCGACGCCATGCGCAAGCTGCGCGAGCACGGGTCGCTGATTCGCGCCGTCGTGACGGATCTGCACATGCCTGGCATGACCGGCGTCGAGCTGGCGCGCGCGCTGCGGGAGGCCTATCCCCACCTGCCGGTTGCCGTGGCCAGCGGCAGGCTCGATTCCGAACAGGCAGCCGCACTCGACGGCATCGGCGTCACTGCGCGCATGGACAAACCGTTTACCGAGCGACAGCTCTCCGACGTACTCGCACGCATGCTTGGCAACTGACGTCGCGCGGCGATAATCGTCAAGCGGTCTTCCGTCCTCGCGCGACGATAATCGTCAGGCGTTCTTCCGTACCAGTCGGGGCGACTGGATTTGAACCAGCGACCTCCTGCTCCCGAAGCAGGCGCTCTACCGGGCTAAGCTACGCCCCGAACTCCCTTCCGATTTCCTCCTACGCGCTCGCAGGGACTCGAACCCCGAACCTTCTGATCCGTAGTCAGATGCTCTATCCAATTGAGCTACGAGCGCAACGCCCTGCCAATCGCCTTCGCCGTCGCAGCGGCAAGCCCTGAAAAATAGGCCCGCCCGGGAGGAGGGTCAACGCCAACCCCCCTTCCCGGGCGGTCGCCAGTGCCGCCAGGCTACGGAATCGGCGCGTACTTCACGCCCATCACTCCGCCCTTGGCGACTTCCACGTCGAACGCGCCGGTCGCGTTGGGCGCCACCGGCCCTACGGTGACCGACTTGGTCTCGATGACCGCACCGCTCTTGTCGAGGAACTGGAGGTCCAGCGTGTACGACCGGGCGGCCTTGTCGCGGTTCTCGATCTCTCCCTTCAGTTGCGTCTTGGCGCGGCCGCGGTCGAACGAACCGAAGCTCACCTTGGTCTTCATCGCGTCCGACTTGCCCGTGTAGGCAACGGCCGAGTCGGTGTATGCCTTCTTGATCGCAGCGTCGGTCGCGGCGTCGGCAAGCCCCTTGTACGCGTACGCATTCAGCAGGACGTTGTCGGGGTTGCTCGGGTCGAGGTCGAGCAGCTTGCCAACGACGCCCAGCATCTCCTGCGGCTTCTTGAGGTCGAAGAGCGTGGCCGCATAGTTGTAGAGGTAATCGCGCCAGTACGGGTTCGCGTCAACTGCGTCCTTGAAGAACTGCGCGGCCTCAGCAGAATGGTTCAGCCGCGTGGCGAGGATCGCCATCTGCGAGGCAGTCTGGTCGCTCATGTGGCTGAGCTGCGGCAGCGCGGCCTTGATGGCCGCGAGCGCGCCGGTGCTGTCCTGGGTCAGCGCCCACGCAACGGAGATCCCGTTCACCGCGTACGGCGCTTCCTCGCCGCCGGGGTACTGCGAGATAACCTCGAGGTATGCGTCGGTTGCCCCCTTCAGCAGCGCCGCCTTCTGGCCGGCCGGGGCCTTCTCGGCGAGGTCCTGCTGGATCCGCCCGAGGTTGAACAGGAGATTCGCCCGCGTGCGAGCGTTCGCCGTGTCGCTGGCAAGCTTGTCCACCGTCAGCCGCAGGTACTTGAGCTGCGTTGCGTCGTCGCCGCGGGCGGCCGCGAGCCGCCAGAGCAGGTCGAACGCCTGCGGCGCCTCGCGCGACAGGATCATCGCGCGTTCCGCGGAGTGCTGCGCCGAGTCGAGCTGGTTGGCCGCCAGCGCCTCATAGCCCGCCTTGATCCGACTGGCGTAGGGCTTGTACTGGCGCCACTGCTCGGCGTCTTCCTTGCAGCCCGGCTTGGCCGTCTCGACGATCTTGAACAGCGAATCGGCCGCGACCACGAGGTCAATCGGCGCCTTCTTGTCGCCCGGAAGATTCAGGTTCCCGCGCGGCTGGACTTCGCCGCCGAACTCGATCGCGAGGATCATGAACTGGGCGGCAGAGTAGTCCCGGCCGATCGGATTCTCGTTGCTCTGCTTGTCGAAGATGTTCTTCATCGCGTCGCGGACGGTTTTCATTCCTTCGTCCGGCGACTTCGCCTGCACTGCCTTGTTCCGGGCGATTGCCGCGATGGCAAGGGATCCCGGCGACATCTGGTCAACGTCGCAGGCGGGGGGCGCGGCGGCCGGCTGCTGCGCCGCCACGGGAAGGGCGACCAGCAGGGCGCCTGTGAACGAGAGCAAACGTGACACGTGCGGCATGGCAACTCGCCTCAATAGGGTACGATTCCACGGATCGTCCCGATACGGCGCACGATCCGGGCTTGGGGGTGAACCGCGGGGTCGGATAGTCCTACCCCGCAGCTCCCAAATGGGCGGTACAAGACTCGAACTTGTGACCTCCACGATGTCAACGTGGCGCTCTAACCAACTGAGCTAACCGCCCGTACTGCCAGTGCTTGCAGCCATTACGCCGCAGAGCGGGAAACGGGACTCGAACCCGCGACCCCAACCTTGGCAAGGTTGTGCTCTACCAACTGAGCTATTCCCGCGAAACACCCGGCGAATGGAGGCGAGGGGAATCGAACCCCTGACCTCTTGAATGCCATTCAAGCGCTCTCCCAACTGAGCTACGCCCCCCGCCGGTGCACAAGCTGATCCTGCCCAGGGCGCCTTCAGCGGCCCGGCGCGCCAGACAGGAACCAAAAAAGCTATCCACGGTGTTTAAGAGGGTCAAGGTGAAACGGTTGGCACTCCGAGTGGAAATACGCTATTTTTTGTCTCCTTTTGCTCGGCACCGTTCCGGGCGCAAGGATAGTCCCGTCCGCCGGGGGCAGACGCCATACGAGCACCCCGTCGGCGCACCATAAGGAACGCCCCAGGAGGCGCAGGCCCGAGATGAAGTCGAGTAACACCACGCGCAGGGCCAAGCCTGCCGCCAAGCCTGCCAAGGGCACGCCAGCAGCCACGAAGACCACGGCAGCCGCCAAGTCCCCGGCCAAGGCTGCTGCGGGCTCACACGCGAAGCCGACTTCGAAAGCCGCAGCCGCCAGGGCGGCGGCGAAGGCGGCGCCCACGGCGTCGAACGTCACGCCAAAGGCGGTGGCCGGCAACGGACGCGCCGCGGCGGATCCCGGCGCGGCGCCCAAGCCGGCGCAGCCTGCTGTGCCCGCGACAGCCGCTCCCAAGGTTCGCCGCCGTCGCCGCGCCGCGCCGGCGGGGATCGCGCCAACGGAACCCGAGCGCGACATCCTCGACCAGTACCTCTACGAGGTCTCCACGTACCCGCTCCTCAAGGGGCACGAGGAGATTGACATCGCGCGGAAGATCCGGGCCGGCGACGCCGACGCCCTCCAGGAGCTCGTCAAGCGCAACCTCCGGTTCGTGATCTCGGTCGCGAAGAAATACCAGAACCGGGGCCTCCCGCTCATTGACCTCATCGGCGAAGGGAACGTCGGGCTGCTCACTGCGGCGCGGAAGTTCGATCCCGACCAGGGCGTCAAGTTCATCTCGTACGCCGTCTGGTGGATCCGCCAGGCGATCCTTTCATCGCTCGCGCGCCAGGGTCGCACCGTGCGCGTGCCGCTCAACCGGACGGCCGACCTCTCCCGCATCATAAAGGCGTCGGAGATCCTGCGGCAGAAACTGCGCCGCGAGCCCTCGCCCGAGGAGCTCGCGCAGCTCACGGGCCTCTCGGTTGACGTGGTTCAGTCGCTCGCCGCGCTCAACACGGGCGACGTGCGCCTCGACGCGCCCATGGATCCGGACGGCGACCGCTCGCTCATCGAACGCTTCGTCGCCGACGAGATGCCCGACACCGAAGAGGAGGCGATGAACCGCTTCCTCAACGATGAGGTCGAGTCGGCGCTCAACACGCTGCCTCCACGCGATGCCAAGGTGCTGCGTCTCTACTTCGGGCTCGAAGGGGGGCGCGAGCATACGCTCGAAGAGATCGGCTCGATGCTGGGCGTCACGCGCGAGCGCGTACGACAGTTGCGCGATCGCGCGCTCAAGCGCCTTCGCGAAGGGGAGATCGGGCGCGCTCTGGGCTCGTTCGCGGCCTGACGGGAACCGTGCAGATGGCCGTGCGATGCGCGCCCGTCCGGGACGCGAGTCGCGCGCCCGCGGACGGCTGCTTCAGTAGCCGTCCTTCGTCCAGATCAGGATCACGCCGCAGCCCCGGTTGAACCCGGCGAACTGCGGCGGGGCGCTTGCCGGGCCGTTGTACACCTCGATCCCCGCGATCGTCCTGGGCGAGGGCAGCAGGTCGAGGTTGAACGGCGTGGGCATCGAGACGTTGTCCACGAACACGGCCATCGGGCACGCGCCGAGACTGGGGTTCGCACCCTCGCGCTTCGACAGCGCGTAATACTCGGCCATTGCGCCCTTGCCGTGCGATGGCGATACGTTGATCGAGGGGAACCTCCGCATCAGATCCGTGGCGAACACGCTGTTGCGCTTCTCGATCTCCGCGCTGGTCATGAACTCGCCCACGCCCAGCTTTCGCCGCTCGTCGAACCCGGCGAGGCGGATCGAGTGCCGCTCCTCCGTTACGATCGCCGGCGCGAGCGACGTAACGGCGCGCTGCAGGGTGTATGCCACGCGCAGCGTGTCCGTTGCGCGCACCTGCACGAGCTGGGAAGTTGGCTCGTACCCCGCCCTCCGCACGATCAGCACGTAGTCGCCCACGGGCACGTGCTCGATGCGAAACCGGCCGCTCGGCCCCGTGCCGACCCGCACGGCGGTGCTGAGCACCGTCACCTGCGCGCCCACGAGCGGGGCGAGCGTGGAGTCGGTGATGACCCCGTCAATCGTTCCGACGTCGCGCCTTGGGGTCAGGCGGGCGGTGTCGCCGGCGCTGCCTGTGATGCTGCGGATCCGCTGCGCGGCCAGGGCGCCGGGAACGCCCGCCAGTGCCGCACCTGTCGCGATCACCGCCGCATAACGTGTGATAACGGACCGGGTTGCCGTGTGGCGCATCGTATTGAATCAAGCCGGTGCCGCCCGCGAAGGGTAGCGGCCCGGCGACGCCCCCGAAAACACACCACCCCGGGGCCGCATGGGCTGCCCCGGGGCGGTGTCAACTTCCCGGCGTGCGCTTACGGCGCGCAGCTGTTCGTGCCGTTCGGTCCGAGCATGTCCTTGCCCTGCGCCCCGACCCGCACCAGGCACTCCGCCTGCGTGATCGGGAAGTACGACGCGACGAAGTTCTTGTTCGGGCCGCTGGTGATGTCGAGCGGGAGCTGGCCGAGCCGCCCGTACCGGCGCATGTCAATCCAGCGCATGCCTTCCATCATCAGGGAGTACCGCTTCTCGTAGAGCAGTGCCGTGAGGATGTCGTCGTTGCTCGACGCCGTGGTAACGGTTGTCGGCGCAAGCCCGCCGGAGTTCACGCGCACCTGGTTGATGTCGGCAATCGCCCCGGCCTTGTCGCCAGTCGCGAGCCGCGCCTCCGCGCGGAGGAGGATGAGTTCCTCGTTGCGGATGATGGAGATCGGTGAGGTGCTGCTTGGCCAGATCGCGAATCCAAGCGTGGACGACCCGCTCGTCGGTCCGTCGTTCGTGAGCGGTCCGGTCCGTACGGGAAGGCCTGAGCGCACCTTGGCGGTATAGCGGTTGTCCGGGGTGCCGTCGGCCTTCTTCTGCGCGTCGGCCTGCACCGACATGTGGGCGTATAGCGTGGTGTTGGTCGCAACGGAGAGCCCGTTGGTCGCGTCACCGGTGGCCGTCGAGTAGATCTGCGTCGGCCCCACGTCGAACTGCGCGCGGGTGGTGGCACCGGCGTTCAGGAACGAACCCTGGAGCGCCGAGAGCACCTGCGCCCACGCGGCCGCGCCTCCTTCCGCCGTGGCGTAGTAAGCCGCCGCACGCGCCTTCAGCGCGCGGTTGAACTGGAGGAACGTCGCGGGCGTGTTGAACCCGGCAAAGCCGGCGTGCAGGCTGAACGGGAACGCCGACCCGCCGTTCTGCAGGTTCGCGGCCGCGGCGTCGAGCGTGCCGAGCACGTACTTGTACATCGAGTCACGCGACACGAACGGCGCGAGGTCGGTTGCCTTGTCCTTGATCTCCGTGATGCCGCCCAACTGGTCGTGGGACGTCACGATGATCAGCATGCCGGCGGCGTCGAGCGTCTGCGCGAGGCCGAGCGCGGCGGCCTTCTGCGCCGTGCTCAGCGTCTTGCTGCTGGCCACCGTGTTCCTGAAGTTGTAGATGTCGCGGGCCATCCCGTACGGCCCGCCCCACGGCCCCGTCGCGAAACCGGACGGATCGAGCTTCTGGACCCCGCCCACGGTGATTCCGATCAGGAAGTGCGTCGTGTTGCGCCCTTCCTGCGGCGGGAAGCTGTACGCCTCGCGCCCGAGGACGCCGGCGCCGGTGTACAGCGCGGTGCTCTGCCCACGGTAGTCGGCCAGCAGGCCGGTGGCCAGCAGTTGCAGCGCGGACGGATCCGCAGTCGCGCCCGCCACGCTCGCGACGTTGGGGTTGGTGACGTTCAGGTCGTCGGCGCATGCGAACCCTGCCAGCGCGACGAGGGCAATCGCCGCGCGGCGAATGCGATGGAAAGTCATTGAGTGCGATTGGATGAGTGTGCGCATTGGCATGGCCTAGTACCCCAGGTCAATGCTGAAGAAGAACTGCTTGCTCGGCGGATAGGGGCCGAGGTCAATGAACCGGTTGAAGTTCGCGTTGCCGAAGTTGTTGAACTCCGGATCGAAACTCCAGTACTTGGTCCACATCGCCAGGTTGCGGGCCTGGAAGCTGAGGCGCAGCTCGCGGGCGTGGGCGACTTCGGCCCAGCTGCGCGGCGCGTCGTAGGTAATCGTGAGCTCCCGCAGCTTCACGTATGTGCCGTCGTCAATGTACGTCGAGATATTGCCGCCGCTCCACACGTTGTAGCGGAACTGCCCGAGCGTCTGCTTCGGGTCGGGCGACGGGGCGTCGTAGTCGCGCGAGTTGCCGCCTTCGTCCCACAGGTTCTTGGTCATGTCGGACGTGTAGCCGCCGTTGCGCCAGTCGAGGAGCATCGAGAAGTTCCACCGCCCCCAGGTGACCGAGTTGAGGAACTGGGTCTGCTGGCGCGGGTTCGCGTCGGCGATCATCGAGTCGCGCGTGACTGCCTTGGCCACGACTTCACCCGGCGCCAGCCGGTGGCATGCCTTGCCGTCGGTACCGGTGCCCACGACGACCTTGCCGCTTGCGTCGGTGGTGTTCACGCAGCTGAACTGCAGGTTGCCCCAGATCATCGTCGGGCGGGTGCCGAGCGCGATACGGTTACGCCCGTAGGAGGAACCGAACGAGCCGGCGACCGCGAAGGCGGGAACGGCGAGCGCGTCCACGTTCTGAACGTTGGCCTGGAAGGTCGTGCGGAACGACCATTCGAAGTTGCGCCTGCTGATCGGCACGAGGGTGAGTGACCCTTCGAACCCGCGCGTGGACATCTGGCCGCCGTTGATCGTCTGCGACGAGAGGCCCGAGCTGGGCGGGAGCGGGAAGCTCACGAGCAGATCCTTGATGACGCGCTCGTAGTGCGACGCCTCGAAGCCGACCCGCTGGTTGAACGCCGAGCCGTCAATGCCGAACTCGAGCTCGTTCATCACTTCCGGCCGGATCGCCGTGTTGCCCAGCGTGCCGGACGCAACGAGCGAGCCGGCGCCTCCGATGATTCCGCCGGACGCGATCGTGACGTCGCGGACGCCGAAGTTCGGGCGGTTGCCCGCGCGGCCAAACGACGCGCGCGTCTTGATCTCGTCAATCTTGCCCGTGAGCCGCGAGAACGGGTTCACGAATCGGTAGCTCGCTGAGAACTTCGGGAAGGTGTAGTACTGCTCGCGGTCGCCGTTGGCGCTCGACCGGTCCGCCCGGACGCCGGCCGACAGCGCCAGCTTCTCGTCGAACATGATCATCTGCTCGTTCACGTACGCCGACTGGTCGCGGATTTCCGTGATCGCGTTCCCGAAGGTGTTGTCCGTGGACGACGTCGCCGGGACGAGCCGCGTGGGCAGGAGTCCGCGCGAGCGGATGTTGTACTGGTTGAGCTTCTGGGTCTCGTACGTGCCGCCGACCGAGGTCTGCGCGGAGTTCCAGAACCGCCACTTCGGCGAGTACGTCCACACTGCGTTGATTGCCTGGTTGATGAAGCGGCTGTCGGCGTTCAGCACCTGCGCCGTGCCGGGGTAGCCGTCGGCGGGCTCGAACTGCAGGTAGCCCGGCGAATACTGCGTGCCCTCGAGCTGGTAGCGGTCGGCGCCGCCCTGGTAGGTGAGCTGGAGCGTGTTCGCCGCGCTGCTCAGAAGCGTGTAGCCCAGGCGAAGGTTGGCAGTCTGCCGCCAGGTGTCTTCGTTGTTCGTGATGGCGGTGAGGACGTCGAACGGGTTCGCCGTGCCGAAACTGCCGCCGTTCATCCACATCCAGATGAGCCGGCCGGTTGCCGGGTCAATCTGGCGGAGGTCGTAGATGGCGGGCGCGTAGCCCAGCGCGTACATCGGGCTGATGCCGGCGTTGTCGTTGTTGCCGATGCCGTTCTGCGTGAAGTTGTGCGTGACGTCAATGCCGCCGCTCACGGTCAGCTTGTCGCCGATCGTCTGGTCGAGGTTGATGCGGCCCGAGGTGCGTCGCGCGCCGGTGTTCAGCTCGACACCCTTGTTCTGGCGGTCGTTGATCGAGGCGAAGAAGCGCGTGTTGTTGGCGCCCCCGGAAGCAGAGAGGATCGTCTCGTACGAGGGATCCTCCACGCCGTAGAGCTGGCCCTGCCAGTCGTACCAGCGGCACGGCCCGGGAGTGCAGTTCGCCTTCGCGATCGAGTCGGCGACGGGCGAGCCGCCGAGCCACGGCGATACCTGCGCATAGTCCTTAAAGTGCCGCGACCCGACGAGGCGCGTGACCTGCTGCGTGCCAACGCGCTGCGTGAGGTTGTAGCGCGTTTGCCCGGAGCGGCCGCGCTTGGTCGTGATCACCACGACGCCGTTCGTCGCGCGCGAGCCGTAAATGGCGCTGGCTGCTGCCGACTTGAGCACCTCCACGCTCTCGATGTCGTTCGGGTTGAGGTCGGCGAGGCGGTTCACCACCTGGTCCTGCGTCGAGGAGGTCGAGCCGCTCGAACGCGAGATGGAGGAGAGGCCGCCGGGGATCGAGGCGTTCGACACGATCACGCCGTCCACCACGTACAGCGGGTCGCCGGAGGCCATGATCGAGGTGGCGCCGCGGATCTGGATCTGCATGCCGCCGCCGGGAACGCCGGAGTTCTCGAAGATCTGCGCGCCGGCCACCTTGCCGGCGAGGTTGCCCTCGATTGACTTCGCTGGCGCCTTGATCAGCTCGTCCGCGGAAACGGTGGCAATCGCCGTCGAGGCGTTGCGCTTGTCAACCGTCGTCGCCTGGCCGGTGACGGTCACGCCCTCCAACTGCAGCACGTCCTTGTCGAGCGAGAAATCCTGGGTCGCGCCGGTAACCTTCACCGTCTGGCGCTTGTAGCCGATCGCGCGGACGAGGAGCGTTACCTCGCCGGCCGGTACGCGGATGCGATACTGGCCAGCGGCATCTGTACGGACGCCGAGCGGCTGACCGAAGATTGTGACGATCGCCTCCGTGATCGGCGCGCCGCCCTCGGCGGCCGTCACCTTGCCGGTGACCTCACGTCCTTGCGCCGACGCAATTGCCGGCATGACCGCGAGCAGCGCCGCGGTCGCAAGCGTGGTGATCCTGCGGAACAAGTGTTCCTCCTGGGGTAGGGGTCGCAGCAGACGGTTGCACACCAGCATCGCGCATGGAACCATCACGCTGCCAGACGCGAATCTCCGGCCCACCCCCGCCGTCTGTCAAGGACCGTCGCCAGCGCGTGGGGGGGCGGGTCGGCCGGCCTCGCAGGCGCTCCCAACCAGCGCCGGTGACACGAACCGGCATCACGGGGTATTGTGCCTTCCTATATTGAACCACCTCCGATGATCCGCTTCGAAAACGTCTCCAAATCGTTCGGGCCCAAGCGGGTTCTGGATGGCTTCACCCTCGAAGTCCACGAGGGCGACACGGTCGCGCTCCTCGGCTACTCGGGCACGGGCAAGAGCGTGGCGCTCAAGCACATCGTCGGCCTCCTGGTTCCCGACAAGGGAACGGTCGTCGTTGACGACCTCGACGTGCCCACGCTTCCCCGCACGCGGCTCTACGAACTGCGCGCCCGGATCGGCTACGTGTTCCAGTCGGCGGCGCTGTTCGACTCGCTCACGGTCGCGGAGAACGTGGGCATGGGCCTCCGCCAGCGGTCCGAAATGACCCCGGCGCAGATCGAGTGGCGCGTACAGGAGGCACTCGACCTCGTTGACCTTCCCGAAGCCGCTGACCTGATGCCGAGCGACCTCTCCGGTGGAATGCGAAAGCGGGTTGGCGTCGCGCGCGCAATCGCTCTCCATCCGAAGTATCTGCTCTACGATGAACCGACCACGGGCCTCGACCCCGTCACCTCGGCCGTGATAGACGATCTGATGCTGCGCATGCAGCGGCACCTCGGCGCCACGAGCGTCGTCATCACCCACGACCTCCGCACCGCGTGGACCGTGAGCAACAGGATCGCGATGCTCTACGAGGGAGCCATCAGGCAGGTCGGCACACCCGAGGAGATCAAGGCCACCTCCGATCCCGTGGTGCGCCAGTTTATTGAAGGTCGCGCGAATCCCGTCGAACCTTCGGCGCCGGCGCCGCGGTGACCCGTGCGCGCACGCGCCGCGAGCGCTCGGCGGGCGGGGTCGTCTTCCGACGCGACGGGAGCCGTACGCTGGTGCTGGTGATCTGCGACTCACGGGGCCACTGGGGCTTCCCGAAGGGCCACGTCGAGCCCGGAGAGGCCGCCGAGGAGGCCGCCATCCGCGAAGTCTGCGAGGAGACTGGAGTAAACGCGGCCGCGGTGGTCGGGCAGTTGAAGTCAATCCGCTGGCGGTTCAGTTCACGCGGCACGCGAGTGAGCAAGACGTGCCACTTCTTCGCGCTGGTCACGGAGCAGGTGCGCACCACCCCCCAACGGAAGGAAGGAATCACCGCCTGCCGCTGGGTCTCTCCCGACGTGGCGCGCCGGCTTCTGACGTGGGACAATGCGCGCGGCGTGCTGGATTCGGCGCGCGCGGCCTGGGACGCCCGGTGCGCGGCCGAGGCGCGGTGAGCCGATGAGTGCCCGCCGTGGCGGAGCTGCGAGCGATGCGCCGCACGTCGTGGCGTGTGCGGCCCGCGAACATACCCGCACCCTGCTCAGGAAGGCATTCTCCCGTCGTGGCGCCAGTCTCAGGTTCTGCCGCACCGCCGCCGAGCTGCAGCGCGCGTTCTCGCGTGAACTGGTTGACGCTGCCTTCGTGGACGTGGGCAGCGGAACGGACGAGGCATGGAAGGCCGCGCGGCTTGCCGTGGAGTACCCATGCACGCCGTTCTTCGGGTTCGCGGCCCTTCGAGTGACCGACGCGCCGGCGATCGCCCGTTGCGCCGATGCGGAGTTCGCGGACGTCCTCGCGGAGGGTATAGACGGCCACGTCCTCCGTGAACTGGTTGCGCCCCACGCGTTTACCACCAGATTCGCGGCCGCTGTCGTGCCCGCCGGCGACGCCCTCGGGTTCCGCTCCCGTTTGCAGCGTGAGGCCTGGGCGATGATGGTGGAACACGGCGGCCGGCCGATTCGCACCGACCGGCTTGCCCGGGCTCTCGGGCTCAGCCGCGAGCACCTGAGCCGCAGCTTCGCGGCCGGCGGCGCGCCCAACCTGAAGCGGGTCATGGACCTCGTGCGCGTCATCGCCGCCGCGGAGCTATCCAAGTGCCCCGGTTACGATTCCGCCGCGGTTGCCAGGGTGCTGCAGTTTGCGTCGGCGTCCCACCTGGCGAGCACCGCGCAGCGGGTGTGCGGGACGCGGGCTGCGTCGCTGGCTCGTCTCCGCGCCGGCGATATCCTGGAGCGTTTCCAGCAGCAGGGCAGGGGGCGAAGCCACAGCCGCGGCTGACTGGCGGCCGGGGGGCGGCAGCGCCACTCTTATTGTTGCATTGGCGCGGGCTTGTGATAATTTTCACAAGCTGTGCACCTGATTGGCCCCTACCCGGTTCAAGACCGCTGACAAATGGCTACATCGTCGTCGCTCCGTCCTGGCGAAATCAAGGACATCCTCCTCCGCGAAATCGAGGCCGCTGACCTCCACGCGCTGGACGTCGAGGAGGTGGGAACGGTGCTCGAAGTGAAGGACGGCATCGCCCGCATCTACGGCCTTCAGAAGGCGATGGCCGGCGAGATGCTCGACGTGACGAGCTCCGAAACGGGCGCGAAGATCACCGCCCTCGCGCTCAACCTCGAGGAAGACAACATCGGCGCC